>NZ_JBWWVS010000001.1:0-1180840 GCF_056675615.1 Xanthomonas sp. NCPPB 2864 | reverse complement strand
TTAGAGGTCGAACATTGCACAATAGCGGCGCTGGTGGTTTTGCGGGATGTCATGGATTCAAACCCTCAAGTGAACTGCGAACCGTCTAGCACGGCCTCAATGCTTGTGACCGGGAGCGGAGTGGTCATGGTCATGATTGTGCTCACTGTGGTCGTGGCCGCTGTGGTCCTGACGGCCTGTCGTGGGTTGCAGGCTGCAGATGTTCTCGTCAGCCTCCGAGTTCCAGTCGATTCCGACTGTGGCGTGTTCGATGCTGAACTGCTCTCGCAGCACCGCCTCGACGCGCTTGACCACAGCTCGCGCCTCCTCGTCCACGTTGGGTCGAACGTGTAGCGTGGCCATCGTGCGACCGGAAGTGAGTTGCCACACGTGAACATGGCTGACAGCCGCCAGGCCGGGCACAGTGCTCATCAGGCCTTGTTCCACCTTTTCCGGCGAAGCGTCCTCTGGCGCACCCTCCAACAGGATATGGATCGACTTGGCCAGGAGCTTCCAGGCGCTGCGCAGAATCAACGCCGCTACTAGAACCGACAGGATGGGGTCGATCGGAGTCCAGCCGGTGAAGTAGATGACGATCGCTGCAACGATGGCGCCGACAGAGCCGAGCAGGTCACCCATCACGTGGAGGATGGCACCTTTCACATTGACGTGATCGGTTTCGCCGCGGGTCATGATCCACAGCACGAGGACGTTGATCAGTAAGCCGAGCACGGCGACGATCATCATCGGGCCGGCGAGGATGACGGGCGGCGCCTGCAGCCGCTCCCACGCCTCGTAGGCGATCCATGCGACGATCGCGAACAGGGTCACGGCGTTCAGGAAGCCGGCGATGACCTCGAAGCGCAGGTAACCGAATGTGCGTTTGCTGTCGGCTGCGCGGCGACCGAATCGGAAGGCAGCGTAAGCCAGGGCAAGTGCCACGGCGTCGGTCAGCATGTGGCCAGCATCGGCAAGTAGGGCTAGCGAGCCCGACAGCACGCCGCCGACAGCTTCCACGAGCATGAAGCCGAAGATCAGGAAGAAGGAAACCAGAACCTTGCGCTCGTTGGCGCTCGTCACTGTGGGGGTGTGGTCGTGATCATGGTCGTGACCATGGTCATGTGCATTGGATTGGGACATGGGCGCCTCTGCTGGTTGAGTGTTTGACTATGGCGAAATATAACACATGAATATGTGTTCATGTGATATATTTTCGCTCACCCTTCTCAGCCTCCGAAGCCATGCGTTGTGATGCCGCAACGAGAAAATGTGCCTATCCTTTCGGCCAGATACGGTGCAGGTCATCCAGAATCAGCTGGTGATGGTGCCTGCCTTGGTCTGCGTGTGTGCGTAAATGAGGGTGATCCGGCGGCAAGCTGGGGTGGTCATGCGCCACGTCAGAAGGGTCGCTGGCCGGCCACAGCCAGAGCGTCAGCGCCACGCCGGCCAAGCCGACCAGGGACATGACAATGAAGGTCGATGGCAAGCCCATGACCGCGCCGAAGCGGCCGGCAAGTGGGTAGCAGATGAGCCAACAGGCGTGCGACAGCGCGAAGTGTGCCGCGAAGATCGCAGGACGGTCCTCGGCATGGGCCGAGCGGCGCAGAAGACGGCCGGATGGCGTTTGCGCCACGCTGTAGCCAAAGCCGATGATCAACCACAGCGGCAGCAACAATGCATAGCTCGGCAGCAGTGCGCCGATCCCCGTGCCCACGACCAGTACGGTAGCGCCGGTGAGCATCGCGGTTCGGTCGGCCACCTTTTCCAGTAAGGATGGCAGAACGAAGGCTGCCACCATCGAACCGCCTCCGAATGCCGCCAGTGCCGACGCCACTTCGACCTCGCCTAGGCCAAAGCGCGCCTTCACGAGAACCACCGTGTTCACGATCACCATGGCGCCCGCCGCCGAGACGGCCAAGCTGATCGCCAGCAGGCCCCGCAGGCGTGGCGTAGCGAGATAGATGCGTGTGCCGCGGGTCGTGCGATCCCAAATGCCGCGGCGCGGTCCGGGAATAGTTGTGGGCAACCGCACGCTGACCACGAGCGCGGCTGAAACGAGGAAACCGAGCACTGTTCCCGCGAACAGGTTGTGAAAGCTGATGACGGTCAGCAGCGCAGCAGCCAGCATCGGGGAAATCAGGCTTTCCAGGTCATAGGCCAGCCGGGACAGCGACAGCGCCTTCGTGTAGTCCTCTTCATCGGGAAGGATGTCCGGGATAGTGGCTTGGAAAGTCGGCGTGAAGCCGGCGGATGCCGCTTGCAGGACAAAGATCAGCAGATAGATCTGCCAGACCTCGGTGACAAAGGGCAAACAGATCGCGACAACCGCTCGTACCAGGTCCAGCGCTACGAGCAATGACCGTCGCGGGAACTGGTCGGCGAAGGCCTGTGCGACTGGAGCGACTCCCACATAGGCCAGCATCTTGATAGCCAGCGCCGACCCGAGCACCGCACCTGCATCGGCCCCGGCCAGCTCGTAGGCAAGTAGGCCGAGCGCTACCGTCATCAGGCCTGTGCCGACGAGTGCGATCACCTGCGCGGTGAACAGGTGGCGGTAGGTGCGGTTCTTTAGGACGGAGAGCATCGAGAGACCTCAGAGCAGTCTGGTTAGCGCCTTCATTTCGGCTAGAACGGAGTCCTCATCATGAGATAGGCAGTGGTCGATGTGGTCATGGATCAGGACGCGCTTGGCCGCTGTGACGGCGCTCTCCACCGCAGCGAGCTGGCGAGCGATGTCCAGGCAGGTTTCTTCTCCTTCGATCATCCCGATGACGTGTCGCAGATGACCCTCGGCGCGCTTGAGCCGTTTCACGAGATCTGGGTGGCTGGTGTGCTTGTGCATCTCTTTCATGCAGCAATCATATCCCCCCCCGGGGGATATGCTCAAGGAGTCTGCATAGCTGTTTGCGCAGTGGATTAGCCCCACCTCGCCTCTCGATGTCTTGCGCCCGACGCCCTCTCTAAGGCGATTGGTGCTCAAAGGATGTAAGGTTTTCTTTCCCATTCATATGAATAGATATACAATTGTTCATATCCAAGCCAGTGAACAGTGGCTTTTCAACGACAAGCACTTGCTCGGAAAGAGAACACCCAGCCGGGGGTAAGTACTGATGCAACACCGATGGAGAATTGAATGCTTCGCAAAGACATACGCAAGGGATGGATATGGGCGGTATCCACGCTTTGGGCCGGCACCGTGCTAGCCCAGCCAGTAGCCGCCCCTCACGTCCCATCCAGACCAGACAGCCACATGGTCGCCCAATTGTGGGAGTCAGCTTGGCAGCGGCAGCCAGAAGCCGCTGGAGAAGGCGCCTGGCAGCAGGCCGCCCAAGCACGCCAAGAGACGGCCGGCAGTTGGGTGGCAGGTCCGATGGCGCTGGAAGCCTCCACCAAAACTGATCGGTTCAACAACCGCAACGGACAGCGCGAATATGAAGTCGGGGTGGCTATTCCCCTTTGGATGCCTGGTGAGCGCGCCTCGTCGGCACGCTGGGCGGACGCGGAAAGCCTCGCGCTATCCAGCCGGATGCTGGCCGCCAAGCTACGCACGGCCGGACAGGTTCGCCAGGCATGGTGGGCATGGCAGCGTGCCCAGGCCGAATTGGTGGCGGCGCAGGATCGCACCCGCAGCGCGGACGAGTTGGCGCAAGATGTGGCTCGCCGGGTTCGCGCGGGCGACCTGGCGCAAGCCGACAGAAACCAGGCCGATGGCGCCTTGGCGTCGGCTCGTAGTGCCCTGGCCATTGCTCAGGCCGAAGAAATCACGCAGCGCGAGGCGTTGTTGGCACTGACCGGCATCGAGAGTATCCCGTCGCAGGCCGATTCCGCGCAGCCGGAGCAGTCAGGTGTCCGAGTTCAACCGGCATCGGCACAGCCGTCCGGCGCGTTGTTGGGTAACCACCCTGCGCTGCTGGAACTGCAGCACAAGGCGCTGGCGGCCCGCCGCTCTGCGGAACTGGTGTCCCATCAGAAGTACGCCAACCCCGAACTGACCCTGGCGACCACGCGGGATCGGGGCGGCTACGGCGAACGCTACAACCAGACGATCACGGTGGGTGTGCGCATTCCCTTCGGTACGGGTAGCCGTCATACCGAGCAATTGTCCAGCGCCAATGCGCAGGCACTGGAGGCTGAGTCGGCACTCGCGGCCCAGCGCACCCGGCTACTCTCGGAAATTCGAACTGCCCAATCGCGCGAACTGGCAACCAGCACCCAGATGCAGGCCGCTTCGGAGCGCCAGCGACTAGCCCAACAAACGCGCACCTTCTACCAAAAGTCGTTCGCGATGGGCGAGACGGACATGCCGACACGCCTTCGCATCGAGCAGGAGGCCACCGAGGCCGAGCGCGCGGCGCTGCTCGCCAAGGTGGAGCATGCCGCGGCCATCTCGTCCCTGTTGCAGGCACAAGGCACGCTGCCGCAGCCGACCGAGACTTTCACTGACATCTCCGGCACGCGCTGATCGGCGCGCGCTCAACCATCCTGGAACCTTAGAAATGTCGCAATCCTCTTTCTGGCGTGCAGCTGCCTTGTCCAGCCTCCTGCTTGGCAGTAGCGCAACGTGGGCCGGCGACGGCCATGACCATGGCGAAGCCGCTCCTGCCCCCGCAGCGGCCGCGCTTCCGCGCTTTGCCGCAGTTTCCGATGACTTCGAACTGGTGGGTGTGCTGAACGGCCAGCGTCTCACACTCTACCTCGACCATGCTGCCGACAACCGGCCGGTGACCGATGGCGAGCTGACCCTCGAGCTGGGTGGTCAACAGGTAAAGGTCAGCTCACACGGGGTTGGAGAGTTCGAGGCCGATCTGACTGAGCCGCTATCCGATGGCGAGACCTCAATCATGGCCACTATTACTGCGCAGGGCCAATCGGACCTGTTGACGGGCGTTCTCGATGTTCATAGCGAAGACGCCGAACACGAGCATGCCGTCGCATCCGGCCGTGTGGTCGTACTAGGTGGCGGTGCCGCAGTCCTCGGCGTCGGTGTCCTAGCGTGGGCGCTGCGCAGACGTACACGCACCAACGGTGCACTGCGAGGTGCAGCATGAAGCGCAACTTCCGTTTCCTAATGACGACGGCCATGGCGGCTGCATTGGCTCTGGCTGCTCCCGCGTTCGCTCACGACGGCCATGACCACGGCGACGAAGCGCCGGCTGCGTCTTCCAATGGCCCCCAGCGCCAGCCTGATGGCAGCGTGTTTCTTCCGAAACCGTCGCAACGTCAGATCGGTGTACGCACCCAGCTGATCAAGCAGGAGCCCTTGGCCCGCAGCCATGAACTGGCTGGCAAAGTAATCATGGACCCGACGACAGGCGGCAAGGTCCAGGCAATGGTAATGGGCCGGCTGGTGCCCGGGCCGGATGGTCTGCCGCAGATCGGCCAATCCGTGCGCAAGGGCCAGGTGCTGGCTTACATCGAACCGGCCAGCGGTGTGCTGGAGCGCTCAGGCCAGATGGCCCAGGTTGCCGAGCTGCGTGCGGGCCAAGCGCTCGCGCAGAAGCGCTTGGCCCGGCTGCGCGAGCTGTCGGAGACCGTGCCCCGCAAGGAGATCGAAGCAGCCGAAAGCGAAGTGAACAGCCTGACCGAACGCGCCCGCGCCTTGAGCGGGGGCCTCGCCGGCAGGGACGTACTGAAGGCCCCAGTCAGCGGCGTCATCGCATCCAGCCCCGCAGTTGCCGGGCAGGTCGTGGATGCGCGCGAACTGGTGTTTGAGGTGGTCGATCCGACCCAACTGCGCATCGAGGCGCTTGCCTACGATCCGGCAATGGCACAGAACCTGGCCGGTGCTGCACTCGCAGTAGGCGGTCAGAAGGTGCCGCTGAGCTTCGTCGGTGCCGCCAGCAGCCTGCGCGAGCAGGCCCTGCCCATGCTGTTCAAGGGCACCAGCGAAAGCCTCTCGCGCTTGGCGGTCGGTATGCCGGTGGTGGTCTTCGTGCAAGAGGCGACGACGGTACCTGGCTACCGCGTGCCTTCCGGTGCGCTGATGAAGAACCCTGCCAACCAGAACATCGTCTGGGTCAAAGACCAGGCCGAGCGCTTCGAGCCGCGTGTCGTGAACATCACTCCTTTGGATGGTGCATCCATCGCTGTCACTTCGGGCCTGGCGGACGGCGACCGCGTGGTTGTCGAGGGCGCGTCCCTGATCAATCAAGTTCGTTGAGGGGCACCATTCCATGTTCAAGTGGCTTCTCGAAAATAGCTTACGAAACCGGCTCCTGGTCATCATCGGGGCGCTGGTGCTGATGGCGTATGGCGCGTTCACCCTGACGCGCACGCCGGTAGATGTCTTTCCCGATCTCAACAAGCCGACCGTCACTCTCATGACGGAGGCTGGCGGCATGGCTGCCGAAGAAGTCGAGCAACTCATCACGTTCCCGCTCGAAACGGCCATGAACGGCCTGCCCAGCGTCGAAAGCGTGCGCTCGGTCTCCAGCGCCGGGCTTTCCTTCATCTACGTGACATTTGACTGGAAGACCGACATCTTCCGGGCGCGCCAGATGGTCTCCGAACGCCTGACGTCCATGGAGGAAGGGCTAGCCCCGGGCGTGACGCCCACTATGGGGCCAATCAGCTCAGTGATGGGCGAGATCATGCAGATTGCAATCCCCATCGGTGCCAAGCCCTCAGGGCAGAAGAACGCAGCCCCGCCGCTGTCGGCCATGGACACTCGCGAGTACGCGGACTGGGTGCTACGCCCCCGGCTGATGGCCATACCTGGTGTTGCCCAAGTCATCCCGATCGGAGGCGAGGTCCGTCAGTTCCAGGTCCAGCCCAACACCACGCGAATGTCAGAGCTGGGCGTGACTGCGTCCGATCTGGATGCGGCTCTCAAGGGCTTCTCCGCGAACACTTCCGGCGGCTTCCTGGAGATCAATGGCCGCGAGTACCTGATCCGCAACCTGGGCCGCACGTCCCGACTCGACGACCTGCGTAACCTGCCTCTCGCGGTGCGTGCGGGCCAACCCATCCTGCTCCACCAGGTCGCCGATGTTCAGTTTGCGCCAGCCATCAAGCGCGGCGATGCGGGCTTCGAGGGCCTGCCAGCCGTGATCCTGGGCATCCAAAAGCAGCCCACGGCCGATACGATTGCACTGACCCGCTCGATCGAGTCAGCGTTGGCGGACATGAAGGGCTCACTGCCGGCTGGCATGGCCGAGCCACAGGTGACCTTCCGACAAGCCAACTTCATCGAGGCGTCCATCAGCACGCTGCAAGGCAAGCTCATCGGCGCATCGGTCTTCGTGGCGGTGATCCTGTTCTTCTTCCTGGGCACTTTGCGCCCCCTGGTGATCGCGTTGACCGCGATTCCTGCCTCGATCTTCGTGACCGGGCTGGTGTTCCACTATTTCGGCCTATCAATCAACACCATGACGCTCGGTGGGCTGGCGATCGCCATCGGCGGTCTCGTGGACGATGCTGTGGTCGATGTGGAGAACATCATGCGGCGGCTCAAGGAGGACCGCACCCGCCACCCTGAGAACCGGCTGACGCCCCTGGTCATCGTTGCCAGGGCCTCGATGGAGGTTCGCTCGGCGATTCTCTACGCCACGATGATCATTGTGCTGGTGTTCCTGCCCCTGTTCGCGCTGCCGGGGATGGAGGGGCGCTTGTTCGTGCCGCTGGGCATCGCCTTCATCGTCTCCACGCTGGCCTCGCTGCTGGTCTCTGTGACGGTCACTCCGGTGCTTTCGTACTACCTGCTGCCCAAGATGAGGACGCTGGACCATGGCGACACTCGGCTTCTAGCCTGGTTGAAGACGCGCTATCAGGGCGGCCTGCAGCGGGTCTTGCAGCGGCCGCGTGCCGCCCTTGGCATGGCCGCTGTGGCTGTCACACTGGCTGTCGCCGCGGTGCCATTCTTCCCGACCACGTTCCTGCCCCCGTTCAATGAAGGAACGTTGCTGGTGGGCCTGCGCCTGAATCCCGGTGTGACGCTGGCCGAATCTTCGGCGCTTGCCCAGCAAGCCGAGCTGCTGGTCGCGCAGGTGCCAGAGGTGCAGCACGTGGGCCGGCGCAGCGGACGGGCCGAGCTGGACGAGCATGCCGAAGGCGTGCATGTCAGCGAGCTGGACGTGGGCCTGCTGCCCGCCTCGGAGCTAAAGCGCTCCATGGAGGAGATCACCGCCGACATCCGTTCGCGTCTGGCTCACTTGCCCGGCTCCATCGGCATTGGCCAGCCGATCTCGCACCGCATCGACCACATGTTGTCGGGGGTGCGCTCGCAGATCGCCATCAAGGTGTTCGGCGAGGACCTGGACGTCCTGCGCGGGCAGGCGGATCTGCTGCGCGCCAAGCTGGCCGGAATTCCGGGGCTTGCTGACCTGGAGATCGAAAAGCAGGTCCTAGCGCCGCAGATCAAAATCCGCGTGGATTATGCGGCGGCGGGACGCTACGGCGTGGCCGCACCGCAAATTCTGTCCACGCTGCAAAGCCTGGTCGAAGGCGAAAAGATCACCGAGGTCATCGAGGGCAACCGCCGCTTCGCGCTGGTGGTTCGCCTGCCCGAGCAGGCGCGGTCGATTGAGGGCTTGAGCCGCATCCTCATCGACACGCCCATGGGTCGGGTCCCGTTGTCGCGCCTTGCCACCATCGAAGACAGCGACGGCCCCAACCAGGTCAGCCGCGACGATGGCCGTCGACGCATAGTTTTGTCGGCCAACGCTCAGGGACGGCCGCTGTCCGAAGTAGTGGCCGACATACGCAGCGTCGTCCAAGAAGTGCGCTTGCCCGAAGGCTACTTCATCACGCTGGGCGGCCAGTTCCAGGCACAAGAGGAAGCCTCGCGACTGGTGGGCCTGCTGTCCATCGTCTCCCTGACGCTCATGTTCGTGGTGTTGTACACGCGCTACAAGTCGGTCGTCCTATCAGCGCTCATCATGGTGAACATTCCATTGGCCCTGGTCGGCGCCGTGTTGGGGCTGTGGCTGTCTGGCCAGCCGTTGTCCGTGGCCGCCCTGGTCGGCTTCATCACGCTCGCGGGTATTTCTGTGCGCAACGGCATCCTGAAGGTGAGCCACTACCTCAACCTCATGCGCATGGAGGGCGAGGACTTCGACCAGAAGATGATCGTGCGTGGCTCGCTCGAACGGCTTTCCCCGGTTCTGATGACCGCGCTGGTCACGGCCTTCGCGCTGGCCCCGCTGCTGTTCGAGGCGTCCCGACCCGGTACTGAGATCCTGCACCCCGTCGCGGTGGTGATCTTCTCGGGGCTGGTCAGCTCCACGCTGCTAGACACCTTCCTTACACCCGCCATGTTCTGGCTGTTCGGCCGCAAGCCTGCCGAACGCCTGCTGGACGACCGCGACGCGGAGGCATTCTGATGCAACGCCTTCTGTCACCCGATTTCAACCACCGTAACCCTATAGGAGCTTTCATGTCTGTTCGATTTCGTTCCCTCACGGCCGGCACCGCCCTCGCCCTGGCATCCGTCACCGCCTTCGCCGCAGGCGACCATGACCACGCGCATGACCACAAGCCGCTGCATGGTGGCGTCGTGACCGAAGTCCGGGACGTGGACTACGAGTTGGTCGTTCAGCCCGCAGCAGCGCAACTCTACCTGCGCGACCACGGCAAGCAGGTCAATGTAAGCAACACCAAAGCCAAGCTCACACTGTTGACCGGCTCACAAAAGCAGGAGGTGCAACTCACGCCTGCCGCGGACGGAAGCCGCCTCGAAGGCAGCGGGACCTTCGCCGCAGCCAAGGGCACGAAGGCCGTCGTCCAAGTCGAACGTGGGGGCAATACCGCGAGCGCCCGGTTCGTTCTGCCGTAGTGTTCAACGTGATCGTCAGGGAACGAGCTGTAATCTGGCGACCACCTGACAAAAGGCGCGACATAGGCGCTCACTATTTCCTCAAAAACTTTGGAGATGTAAATCATGGAAATGCATTTCGACGTCATTGTTATCGGTGCCGGCCCAGGCGGATACATCGCGGCCATTCGCGCTGCCCAATTAGGCATGAAGGTCGCTTGTGTAGATGCCTGGAAGAACAAGGACGGAAAGCCAGCACCTGGCGGCACCTGCAACAACATCGGTTGTATCCCTTCGAAAGCGCTACTGCAGTCGTCAGAGAACTTTGAACAAGCCAAGCACCACTTTGGCACGCACGGCATCTCCACGGGTGATCTGCGCATGGATGTGACCACGATGTTGGAACGTAAGAATCAGGTCGTGAAGTCCAGCAACGAAGGCATCCTTTATCTGTTCCGCAAAAACAAGGTCCAGTTTTTCAACGGCCTGGCGTCTTTCACCAGGACTGTCGATGGTGGCTTCGAGGTGAGCGTCGCCGCCGATGAGGCTGTTACCTTGGTGGGCAAGCAGATCATCGTTGCCACAGGCTCCAACGTGCGGCCACTCCCCAACCTACCGTTCGATGAGCGGGTCGTGCTCTCCAACGACGGCGCGCTGGACATCGCGGCCGTGCCCGATCGGTTGGCCGTCATCGGTGCCGGCGTGATCGGCCTGGAGCTGGGCTCCGTTTGGCGCCGCCTGGGGGCGGATGTCACGATCCTCGAAGGCTTGCCCAGCTTCCTGCCAATCGTCGACCAAGCCATCGCCAAGGAGGCGAAGAAGGCGTTCGACAAGCAAGGCCTGAAGATCGAACTAGGTGCGAAGGTTCGCGAAGTCAATGCAACCGAGGCTGGCGTGACTATTCACTACACCGACAGCCAGGGCCAGACGCAGTCCTTGCAGGCAGACAAAGTGATCGTGGCTATCGGCCGTGTGCCCAACACCGAAGGCCTGAATCCGGCCGCCGTGGGACTCCAACTGGATGAGCGCGGCGCCGTGCTGGTGGACGATGAATGCCGCACCAGTGTGCCCGGCATCTGGGCCATCGGTGACGTGGTGCGTGGCCCGATGTTGGCGCACAAGGCGGAAGAGGAAGGTGTCGCAGTGGCCGAGCGCATTGCCGGCCAGCACGGTCACGTCGATTTCAATACGATCCCCAACGTCATCTACACCAGCCCAGAGATTGCCTGGGTAGGCCGCACCGAGCAGCAGCTCAAAGAGCAGGGCACCGCCTATCGAATCGGTTCCTTCCCGTTCATGGCCAATGGCCGCGCGCGTGCGCTGGGCGACACGCCGGGCCTCGTCAAGGTGATCGCCGATCCTGCCACTGATGAGATACTCGGCGTGCATGTGGTCGGCCCGCAGGCCAGTGAACTGGTGGCCGAGGCCGTGATCGCCATGGCGTTCAAGGCCAGCAGCGAAGACATCGCCCGCATCTGCTTTGCCCATCCGACCCTCTCCGAGACGTTCAAAGAGGCCTCGCTGGCCGTGGACAAGCGCGCGCTCAACTTCTGATTGATCGGAAGCGGCATCCAAACCACCTCACCGAACGCAGCTGCGGGCGGTGGGGCGCATATCGCCATGGAACGTAGGCCACGCCGCAACGGCATGCTATGCCCAACAGTTACTCGTCGTTGTGGTCTTCCGCGATGTGGGTGGCCATATCCAGCAGCACCTGGTTCACGTGCTTGTCCGCCACCTCATAGAAGATCTGTTTGGCTTGGCGCACGCCCTTGACCAGGCGAGCACCGCGCAGCAGCCGCAGGTGGTGGCTCACCAGCGACTGCGAGAGTTCGAGGGTTTCAGCGATGTCCCCGACCGAGGAAGAGCCTTTCATGCAGCACAGCATGATTCTCAGCCGGGACGGGTCACCCAGGAGGCGGAATGTCTCAGCCAAGATGGTCACGTCATTCTGTGACAGCGATTCCAAATCGGCGCTGGGACCCTTCGGTGGGGTACTGAATGGCTTACTTGTATTCATTTTTAAAATATTTCCTAACCTCGAATGGCTGTTTTCGCCCTTCAGAATTAACAAGGCAGCGGCCGCTTAGGCGCGCGCAGCAAAGAACCAGTGCGAGCCTGGCAGGCAAGGCCTCCGTTCCCCGTGCACCGGGTCATTTCTGAAACCTGACAGCATCCGAAAAAGCGCTTGACCTTCCCACGATGGTAAACCCTAAGCTCCCTCCATGTCGAATTTCAACTATGGGAAGCACACCATGAGCATGGCAACAACGAGTAGTGCTGGCGCCCAAGCAGCGGCAATCAGCCTGCCCATCGAGGGCATGACCTGCGCAAGCTGTGTCGGCCGAGTCGAGGCCGCCCTTGCCAAGGTCGAGGGCGTGGCAAGCGTGTCTGTCAATCTCGCCACCGAGCGAGCGGACATTCGCCTGAACCGTCCTGTCGATCGCATGGCGCTGATCCAGGCGATCGAGAAGGTAGGGTACGACGTGCCTCAGGGCACCATCGAGCTGGCGATCGGAGGCATGACCTGCGCTTCGTGCGTGGGCCGCGTCGAGAAGGCGCTCAAGGCGGTGCCGGGCGTCACTGAGGCTGTGGTCAATCTGGCGACCGAGCGCGCTACCGTGCGTGGCGTAGCATCCGTGCAGGATCTGATTGCTGCTGTCGATAAGGTCGGCTACGAGGCCAGCCCGGTCGATACAGGCATGCAGGCCGACGAGGAAGCTGCCGAGAAAAAGGACGCCGAGCGCGCCGAACTCAAGCGCGACCTGACCCTGGCCGCCGTGCTGGCGCTGCCTGTGTTCGTGCTCGAAATGGGCTCGCACATGATTCCCGGCATGCACGAGTGGGTGGCTTCCACCATTGGCATCCAGCAGAGCTGGTATCTGCAGTTCGTGCTGACCCTGCTGGTGCTCGCCATTCCGGGCTGGCGCTTCTATGAGAAGGGCTTCCCGGCGCTGTTCCGCCTGGGTCCCGACATGAACTCGCTGGTCGCGGTCGGCACGGCCGCGGCCTTCGGTTATTCGATGGTCGCCACGTTCGCGCCCAGTCTGCTGCCGGCCGGCACGGTGAACGTGTACTACGAGGCGGCAGCCGTCATCGTGGCGCTGATCCTGCTGGGCCGCTTTCTTGAGGCACGGGCCAAGGGCCGCACCTCCGAGGCCATCAAGCGCCTGATCGGCCTGCAGGCCAAGGAGGCGCACGTGCTGCGCGACGGCCGCATCGTGGACATCCCGATCAACGACGTGGCGCAGGGCGACATCGTGGAAGTGCGCCCCGGCGAGCGCGTGCCGGTCGATGGTGAAGTGACCGAGGGCCGCAGCTTCGTGGACGAGTCGATGATCACCGGCGAGCCGATTCCCGTCGAAAAGGCGGAAGGCAGCACCGTGGTCGGCGGCACCGTCAACCAGAAGGGTGCGCTGACGCTGCGTGCCACCGCCGTGGGCGGTCAGACCATGCTGGCGCAGATCATCCGCATGGTCGAGCAGGCGCAAGGTTCCAAGCTGCCGATCCAGGCCGTGGTGGACAAGGTGACGCTGTGGTTCGTGCCCGCCGTCATGCTGGCCGCGGTGCTGACCTTCCTGGTCTGGCTGGTGTTCGGCCCGTCGCCCGCGCTGTCCTTCGCGCTGGTCAATGCCGTGGCGGTGCTGATCATTGCCTGCCCTTGCGCCATGGGTTTGGCGACGCCGACCTCCATCATGGTCGGCACGGGCCGGGGCGCCGAGATGGGCGTGCTGTTCCGCAAGGGTGAAGCCCTGCAACTGCTCAAGGACGCCAAGGTGGTGGCCGTGGACAAGACCGGCACGCTGACCGAGGGCCGCCCGGTCCTGACCGACCTGGAGATTGCCGACGGCTTTGACCGCAACCAGGTGCTGGCGAAGGTCGCCGCTGTCGAATCGCGCTCGGAGCATCCGATCGCACGCGCCATCGTCGAGTCGGCCGTGGAAGGTGGCATCGCGCTGCCGACGATGACAGACTTCGATTCGGTCACGGGCATGGGCGTGCGCGCCACCGTGGACGGCGCGCGTGTCGAGGTCGGTGCCGATCGCTTCATGCGTGAGCTGGGGTTGGACGTGGGCAGCTTCGCTCGCACGGCCGAGCGCCTGGGCAACGAGGGCAAGTCACCGCTGTACGCCGCGATCGACGGCCGGCTGGCCGCCATCATCGCGGTGGCCGATCCGATCAAGTCCAGCACGCCCGCGGCCATTGCCGCGTTGCACCAGCTCGGCCTGAAGGTGGCGATGATCACCGGCGACAACGCGCGTACCGCGCAGGCCATCGCCAAGCAACTGGGCATCGACGAGGTGGTGGCCGAAGTGCTGCCCGAGGGCAAGGTCGAAGCCGTGCGCCGGCTGAAAGCCAGCCACGGCCAGATCGCCTACGTGGGCGACGGCATCAACGACGCCCCGGCGCTGGCCGAGGCCGACGTGGGCCTGGCCATCGGCACCGGCACCGACGTGGCGGTGGAGTCGGCCGACGTAGTGCTGATGTCGGGCAACCTGCAGGGCGTGCCCAACGCCATCGCGCTGTCCAAGGCGACCATCGGCAACATCCGCCAGAACCTGTTCTGGGCGTTTGGCTACAACACGGCCCTGATCCCGGTGGCCGCTGGCGTCCTGTACCCCGCATACGGTGTGCTGTTGTCGCCGATCTTCGCGGCTGGCGCGATGGCGCTGTCCAGCGTGTTCGTGCTCGGCAACGCGCTGCGCCTGCGCCGCTTCCAGCCGCCGCTGGCGGCGGATACCGCTCATTGAGAAAGGAGGAACACCATGAACATCGGTGAAGCATCCAAGGCCTCGAAGGTCTCGGCCAAAATGATCCGCTACTACGAGCAAATCGGTCTGATCCCTCCGGCTGACCGCACCGATTCGGGCTACCGCGCCTATACCCAGGACGACGTTCACCGGTTGCATTTCATCCGGCGTTCGCGCGACCTCGGCTTCTCGGTGGCCGAGATCACGGACTTGCTGGGACTGTGGAATGACAAGTCGCGCCAGAGTGCTGATGTAAAGCGTCTGGCCCAGCAACACATCGACGAGTTGGACCGGCGCATCGAGAGCATGCTGGAGATGGCCGCGACGCTCAAGGCGCTGATCCGGTGTTGCGCCGGCGACGAACGGCCCGACTGCCCGATCCTGCACACGCTGGAGCAGCCCGATATCAGTGACAACAAGCCCGAAGCGCGCACTGGCGCAGTGCCGCGCCGCGCGCGAGCCAACGCAGCAGGAAAAAAGCCGTGTGCGCACTGAGCAGCCAGGAGAGATATGCCCAAAATCACCGTCTTGCCCCATCCTGAACTGGCGCCTGAGGGAGCCGAACTGAACGTGCCAGCAGGCACTTCGATCTGCGAGGCCCTGCTGGACAACGGCATCGAGATCGAGCATGCCTGCGACATGAGCTGTGCCTGCACGACCTGTCACTGCATCGTGCGCAAGGGGTTCGATTCTCTAAACGAAGTCGAGGAATGCGAGGACGATCTGCTCGACCGGGCCTGGGGACTGGAGGCGCAGTCGCGGCTGAGCTGCCAGGCCATCGTTGCGACCGAAGACCTGACCGTCGAGATCCCCAAGTACACGATCAACCATGCCAAGGAGAACCACTAGGAGCCTGCGTGCTGCCTCAGGCGCACCGGCCTGCGGCAGGGTTGCTCTGGCAGATGGAGGACTGACGGCATTGCCGCCAGATAACCAACCCGTGGGCCAGACCAACCCGCGAGCCAGGTGTCTACACTCCCTTTGCACGGTCGTCGGTTAGGCTGGAAAGGTCATCAACGTCCTTAAATCCGTGACGGCCGGCCCATGGAAAGTCCCACAGGAGAAGTCCTGCATGTCTGCGCCCAAGCTAGCCACGCTCTACCGAATGGTCATGCCCGGCCATACCTGCCCCTACGGGCTGAAGTCGCTCGATCTGCTCAACCGCAAGGGCTACGAGGTCGAGGACAAACACTTGGCAAGCCGCGAGCAGACGGATGCGTTCAAGAAGGAGCATGGCATCGAGACCACGCCCCAGGTCTTCATAAACGGGCGGCGCGTGGGCGGCTACGACGACCTACGCAAATTCTTCGGCATGTCCGTGAAGGACAAGAACGCCGTGACCTAGACCCCTGTGATCGCGCTGTTCGCCACGGCGGCCGCAATGGCGCTGGCGGCGAGCTGGGCGGCCTTCGGCCAAGTCTAGAGCATTCAGGCGGCAGAGTGGTTCGTGGCCTTTGCCATGTGCCTCCTGGCGCTGCAGAAGCTCAAGGACGTGGACGGCTTCGCGACGACCTGCTGGCCAAGCGCTGGGTTCGGTATGCCTATTTCTACCCGTTCGCGGAGGCCATCGCAGGCGTCCAGATGGTCGCGGGCGTGGGGATGTGGGTGTCGATTCCGTTGGCGCTGTTCATCGGGACCGTCGGGGCCGTGTCGGTTTTCAAGGCGGTCTATGTCGATCGCCGGGAACTCAAGTGCGCCTGCGTGGGCGGGGACAGCAACGTGCCGCTGGGCTTCGTGTCCCTGACCGAGAACCTGATGATGGTGGCGATGGCCCTGTGGCCAAGGTCGGCCTACCTTGGGATGCACTGAGCGCCGCGCCAGGTACGGCGCAGCGCACGTGCTCGCATCGGCCGTCCTGTGTGCATGCCGGCCACGATGCGGTGTTACTGCGCGCGCGGCGGGAAGCCAGCTTCGCTCAGGGCCGCGGCGATCTGCTCTTGCGAGGCCGAGGTCTGGACCTCGACACGGCGGGTCGGCGGGTCCGTGACGATCTTGGCGTTGGGGTCGATCATTTGGATCGTTTTCGTCACAGTGCGGGCGCAGCCGCCGCAGGTCATGTCTTCGAGATGGAATTGCATGGAAAACTCCTTTCGGGTTGGGGTGTTTGAAGTGTGCTCCTTGCCACCGTTGGAAGGTCAATCGCTATTTGCATCCCCGCCACACCAACCGGCCGAATGCTCATAGGGGCAAGGCCGTGGTGCTCTTTACGCGATCCAGCACGAAGCTGGTCTTGCAGTCCTGCACGCTGGGGTGCTTGAGCAGCGTGTCGAGCACGAAGCGGGAGTAGTGAGCCATGTCCATGACGACCACCCGCAGCAGATAGTCCATGTCGCCGGTCAGCGCATGGCACTCCACAACCTCTGGCCAGTTCTGGACAGACGCGCGGAACACGTCCATGGGATTGCGCTTGTGCGAGTCGGAGTACTGGGCCGACTTCTACACGAAGTTCTTCAACTTCCAAGAGATCCGCTACTTCGACATCAACGGCGAGTACACCGGCCTAGCCTCCAAGGCGATGAGCGCGCCGGACGGCCTGATCCGCATCCCGCTGAACGAGGAAGCACGCCAGGGCGGCGGCCAGATTGAGGAATTCTTGATGCAGTTCAGCGGCGAGGGCATCCAGCACATCGCCCTGCTGTGCGACAACCTACTCGATGCGCTCGACCGCGTGCAGATGGCCGGTATCCCGCTGCTGACCGCCCCCAACGACATCTATTACGCAAACTTGGAAAAGCGCCTGCCCGGCCATGGCCAGCCCGTACCCGAGTTGCAGGCGCGCGGCATTCTGCTCGACGGCACGACCGAAGGCGGCCAGCCCCGCCTGCTGCTGCAGATATTCTCCGAGCCGCTGCTTGGCCCGGTGTTCTTCGAGTTCATCGAGCGCAAGGGCAACTACCGCGAGGGCTTCGGCGAAGGAAACTTCGGTGCCTTGTTCGAGTCGATGGAACGCGACCAGATCAACCGTGGCTCGTTGGAAATCAACCCGGCCTGATTTGGGCCTTTCCATGAAGGCAGAGCGCCTTCAGTCCTACATCTCGCGAGCCCCTCTGTGGGCTCGCGCTACTTTGGCGTCAGTACTGCCTTAGCCGCTCAAGCATTGAGCGGGTTGGCTTCGGCGTCACGTTCCGAAACAGTTGCTACCGCCCTTGACTTGAGTTAATACATGAACATATGTATTCTTATTCAGATACACCGATGGCCTTTTTCCTCGCCCTGAAGAGGGACCCAGCACTACGTCGCCCCCTCTAAGCGCACTTCGGCAGCAATGCGCCGTGGCCAACCCAATGACCAGGATTGCTGAAGGACGTGCCCATGGAACTTCGTCATTTGCGCTGCTTCGTGGCTCTCGCCGAAGAGCTGCATTTCACCCGTGCTGCGGAGCGCTTGCACATCGAGCAGCCGCCGCTGTCCCGCACGATCAAGGAATTGGAAGACGAACTGGGGGTGCTGCTCTTTGACCGCGATCGGCGGGGAACGCGGTTGACGCCAGCGGGCACCACCTTCCTTCAGGACATTCGCAGGCTGTTCACCAACCTGGAGCAGGCACGAGAAAACGTCAGGGCGATCGCCGCAGGCCTAAGAGGCAGCGTGCGCATCGCCATCTCCGATGGCGCCATCGACCCGCGGCTGTCTGCACTTCTTGCCCTGTGCCGCCAGGAGGAGCCGGAGATCGAAATACGGCTCTCCGAGGTCACCCTGGCGGAACAGTTGCGGGGACTGCGATCCGGCGACTTCGCGATCGGTTTCGCACACACCGCGGACGTCGGCGACGGACTGGTGACGGAGCCCATCTGGCAGGACCCGCTGGTGGTGACCGTGCCGATCCGGCACCCGTTGCTGGCCCACAAGGAAGTGTCGCTACGTGAACTCGTGAGTTACCCGCTGGTGATGTGCGATCCGCAGCTTTGCGAGGGCTACTGCCGCGAATTGACCCGGCTGCTACATCCCCTGGAGCGCGAGTCCACCATCGTTGAGCATGTCTCGTCGCTGGACATGATGCTCACATTGGTCGGAGCTGGTTACGGCATCGGCTTCGCAACGGCGACCCGAATCGCGGCGTGTCAACGTCCCGACGTGGTGATCCGGCCGTTGGCGCTCGATTCGGCCGTCATCATCACCTACCTGCTTCGGCCCGAAGGCGGTAGCGGACTATCCGCACCCGTAGAGCGCTTCATCGAGCGTTTGCGTTCGCCAAAGAGCGATTAGCTACGACGCCTGCGCCACATCCGGCGTCACGCATCGCCCTGAAGGTAGAGGTTGCGCTCCGTGGCCGTCATCAGTTCGGCCGAGCTGATCTTGAGAGCCAGGGAAATTTTTAGAATGAGAGCGAGTGTCGGCATGTGCTCGCCGCGCTCAATCTTGCCCATGTGCGAGCGCGCGATCCCCGCCAAGCCCGCGAACTCATCCTGAGCAATCCCCTGAGCCAGGCGAGCGGCTCGCACCGCTTGCCCGAACGCCAACGCCGGTGCGGACTCATAGGTGGTTACTCCGGCGGGCCGTCCAGGCCGAATAGTGCGCTTCTGCATTCGCAGAAGCGTCATGGAATCACTGATCTTTAACCACGTTAAAGATATCTCTTGAGTATGATGTCGGCTGCTCTTTTCGATCCCGTTGCCTCTTGGGGGCATCCATGCACAACGCCATCAGACCGTCCCCGAATTTCACACTCGCCATAGCGCCAGGTGTGCCGTCTTCACGGCTGTCGGCGCTGCTTGCACTGCAGCGAGCGCACGAGCCGGGTGTCGCGATCGCCGTGCGTGAAGTTTCGGATCAAGAGCTGGTAACGGGCCTGCATGAGGGCCGCTACGACGCGGGGCTATCTCTTAGCAGTGCGGGGGATCACCTGACGAGTAGCCGGAGGCTGTGGTGCGAAAGCATGGCCGTCGCGATACCACCGCGGTTCCGTTTGGTTGATCAGGCGAAGCTCACCATCTCCGATCTTCAGGACTATCCAATCTATCGCTGGCAGGCGGAGGCTTGTCCCTTGCTGGACGAGAGGTTGGCCTCCCTGATGCCAGTGGACCAAGAGAACATCCTGCCTGCAACTTCATTCGAGATGATGGCGCTGTGGGTTTCAGCCGGCTACGGCATCGGCGTATGCGCGCAATCGCGCATCGAGCGTGCCCATCAATGGGGGGTAAGCATGCGACCGCTCGCCGATGGCCCCTATGAGATCGTGACGTACCTCCAACGGCCCCACGCGCAAGCAGATTCTGCTGCCAAGCGTTTCGAGCGCAGGGCGCTGCAGATCGCCGAGGCAGGCGCCCTGTAGCAGGCACTCCTATAGGCCGGAGCCGTCTCATCCCGGCCATAGGTTGCAGCATGGGACTAGACCGGACTAGACCCCTTCAAGCACCGCTGCGCTGTCCACCAGTCGGCGGACGCTCTGCCGCACGTCCTCGGGGATGGGCCGCGGGGCAACGGCCTCGGGCACATCCGCATGGTGCTGGTAGTCGCCCATGAGAACCCGGATGATTGCGGGCACGTTCGTTGGCGTGACCGCATCAATGGCCGCACGATCACCCAGGTCGGGGTGAGGCTGGGTCAGCATGCGGTACAGGTCCCACGAATCGGCGTGCGGGCATTGGTTCATGAGCACTTGGGCCAGCTTGTGCTTGAGCGGCACCAGTTGCCAGTCGGGAACCCGCTGCCCCCGGTTGCCCAGGCTGATCGACAGCAGCTTGCCCGCCTTCAGCTCGCGGTTGATCTGGTCCTTGGACTTCCCGGCCAGCTTGCCGAACAGCGGGACCGGCAGATTGTTCGGCGACTCGTAGATGGCCAGCATTTCCTCGCGCTCGCGCTGGATCGCGGAGACTTCCGGCTCCGGGGCATGCACCGGAGGCGGCGGCACCTGCGACAGCCGCTGGAACATGATTCCGCCGCTGTTGGGGGTCACGACGATAGGCGTGGCCACCACGGGCGGCACGCCGGGGACAACAGGCTCAGCAGTCGTGGAGACCGCGCCCACCACTTCCTCCACTTCCGCCATTGCCGGCACCCCGTCGATACGGATGGTCAGATGCGCGCTCGCGGCTTCGACTTCACCCTGTTCGAGCAGGTCAAGACGGTCTGCCCAGTCCTGCATCATGCGACGCCGAGGCTCCACGTACTTGGCGTGGTTGTAGGCCGAACTCACCTTGTTGGGGTCGGAGTGCGAAAGCTGAGCGTCCACCCAAATCTTCGGGTATCCGATCTCGTTGAGCGCGGTCGAGATGGTGCCGCGGATGCCGTGGCCGGTCAGGCGCCCCTCGTAGCCCATGAGCTGCACGGCCTTGTTGAGGGTGTTCTCGCTGATGCGCTTCTTGAGTTCGCTGCGATGCGACAGCAGGTACTTCTGCGCTGGACGCATCACGCCCAGGAGATAGCGCACGATCTCGATGGCCTGCAGGGACAGGGGCACGATGTAGGGCGGCACGTCCTGCGGCCGCTTGCCGGCCTTGCGCATTTCGTCCTGGAGTTGCTTGACGACCTGCGGCGGGATGATCCACAAGCCGCGGTCGAGGTCGAATTGCTCAGGCTCGGCCAGGCGCAACTCGCCCGTGCGCACCCCCGTCAGGAACAGCAGCCGGACGCCAAGCTGGGTCTGCCAGCCCCGGGGGTTGTAGCGCCGGAGCTTCTGAAGGAACTCGGGCAGCTCGGGCAGGTGCAGATAGGGGTTGTGGGCCACCGGGGGCTTGGGCTCGGCCACCACGTCCAGGTCCGCGGCCGGATTGACTTCCAGCCCTTCGGCGATGACCAGGGCATAGCGGAACATCTGGTTGAACCAGGTGCGGACCTTCTCGGCGGTGGTGAACGCCTTGCGTTTCTCGATCGCCGCCACGACGCCCACGAGCTGGGGCCGTCGAATGTCGTAGATCGACATCTTCCCCAGGGTAGGCAGCACGTCCTTGTTGAAGATGCGCAGGATCTGCGAAAGCGTGCTCTGACGGCCTTCCTTGAGTTCCTTGCGGCGATGCTCGACCCAAGCATCGAAGACGTTCTTGAAGGTGTATTCGCCCGCCAGCTTGGCCGCGTGCCGGCGCTGGTCGCGTTCGATTTGGGGATCAATGCCCTTGGCGAGCAGAACCTGAGCCTTGTCCCGCTCGGCGCGGGCCTCGCGCAGACTGAGGGCGGGATAGCCACCCAGGGACATGCGCTTTTGCTTGCCCAGCCAGTAGTATCGGAAGATCCACGACTTGCCGCCTGCGGCAGAGACCATCAGGCCCAGGCAGTCGTTATCGGAGAGGGTGTAGCGCTTGCCGGTGGTTCTTGCCTGCCGGACTGTCAGATCAGAGAGTGCCATTTCGAGGCTCCTAAGTTATGACTTAGGCCTAATGCTCGTCATGGTTCCCGCTCAGCCCCAGCAACTATCCGGTAGCCGTCCCAACCGTATTCTTGTGCCTCAATTGGTCACTCAAAAACGGTAGCTGTGGGTGGATTTCCGTGGCGCTCGCTGGAATGAAAAAAGGGGCCAAAGCCCCTCTTTTCAACGACTTACAGACGTCAGTAGAAGTCTGTAGATCACTATCTGGAGCGGGAAACGAGACTCGAACTCGCGACCTCAACCTTGGCAAGGTTGCGCTCTACCAACTGAGCTATTCCCGCTTGGGAGGCGAAATTCTACAGCGAACAGCATCGCTGTCAACTATTGCTTTCGACTTTTTTCGGTTTGCTGGTGATCGCGGCTTTTTCGTCGGCGCGCAGGCTCGGCCAGGCGGCCTGCAGGTACTGGAATCCGGACCACAGCGTCAGCAATGCGGCGATCGCCAGCGTCCAGTATCCGGCGCGGAAAATCAGGTTGCCGAACCAGATTCCGTGCGTGGGCATCTGCCCCGGCGTCACCGAATACAGCAGACACAGCAGCGCGACCATCTGTGCGGTGGTCTTGACCTTGCCGATCACCGCCACACGTACCTTGGCGCGCTGGCCGATTTCGGCCATCCATTCCCGCAGGGCGGAGACTGCGATTTCGCGGCCGACGATGACCGCCGCCCAGAACGCCATCCATGGTGTGGGGTGGCCCTGCACGATCAGGAACAATGCCACTGCGACCATCAACTTGTCGGCCACCGGGTCCAGGAATGCGCCGAAGGCCGAATACTGGTGATAACGCCGCGCCACCCAGCCATCCAGCCAGTCGGTGATGGCGGCCAGCGCGAATACGCCGGCGGAGGCGAAATTGGTCCAGGTGTACGGCAGGTAGAACACCACGACCAACACCGGGATCATCACGATCCTCAGCAGTGTCAGCCACGTGGGGATGGTCAACTTCATTACGGACTCGACTCGCCTGCCGCATCGGGAAGCGCCAGCCCGTGCAGGTTAGCGTAGATTCGCGCGGCAAGTGCGGCATTGACGCCCTCCACCCGTGCAATCTCGGCTTCGCCGGCGGCCTTGAGCCCGACCAGGCCACCGAAATGCTTGAGCAGGCTCGCGCGTCGGCGCGGACCGATGCCGGGGATATCCTCGAGCTTGCTGGTCATGCGCGCCTTCTGGCGGCGGCCGCGGTGACCGGTGATCGCAAAGCGGTGCGCCTCGTCGCGCACCTGCTGGATGAACTGCAGTGCCGGCGATGCCGCACCCGGCCGCAGCTCGCGGCCGTCGGCCATGATCAGCGCCTCGTGCCCTGCCCTGCGCTCCTCGCCCTTGGCCACGCCGACCAGCAGCACATTCTCGATGCCCAGATCGGCCAGCGCGCCCTTCGCCTGTGCGAGCTGACCGGCGCCACCGTCGATCAGCAGCACATCCGGCAGCACGCCGTTTTCTTCCACCGCGCGTCGAAAACGCCGTTCGATGGCCTGACGCATCGCCGCATAGTCGTCGCCTGGCGTGATTCCGGAGATATTGAAGCGCCGGTATTGGCCGCGCACCGGGCCGCTGGCATCGAACACCACGCACGAGGCCACCGTCGCCTCACCCATGGTGTGACTGATGTCGAAGCACTCCACCCGCCTGACCTGCTCGGCCAGCCCCAGCATCTCGCGTAATGCCTCGCTGCGTGCATGCTGCGCGCTCTGGCTGGTGAGTTCGGTGACCAGGGTCAGCTGTGCGTTGCGTGTCGCCAGCAGCAGATAGCCGGCACGCTCGCCGCGCACGTTCCACTTCAACGTCACCTTGTATTCGGCGGCGGCGCTGAGTGCGGCCTCGATCAGCTCGGCATCGGGAATTTCTCGATCGAGCAGGATCTCGCGTGGCGGCGAATGTTCGGCGTAGTACTGCGACACGAACGCAGCCAGGATTTCGTCCGCGCTGTCTTCGCCGTTGGTCTTGGGAAAGAACGAGCGCGTGCCCAGGTTGCGGCCGTCGCGAAAACTCAGCAGCAGCACACAAGCCTGGCTGGCTTGCGTGGCGCAGGCCAGCACGTCCAGATCCGCCGCGCGGCCGTCCACGTACTGGCGGTTCTGCATGCTGCGCAGCGAGGACAGCAGATCGCGCAGGCGTGCGGCGCGCTCGAACTCCAGCGCCTCGCTGGCCTGCTGCATCGACTGCATGATCTCTTCGCCGAGCTGGTCGCTCTTGCCCTCCAGAAACATGGTGGCGCGGCGTACCGATTCGGCGTAATCGGGCGCGGCGACCAGCTCCACGCAGGGCGCGCTGCAGCGACCGATCTGGTATTGCAGGCACGGCCGCGAGCGGTTGCGGAACACGCTGTCTTCGCAACTGCGCAGCTTGAACAGCTTGTGCATCAGGCTCAGCGTTTCGCGCACGCCGGTAACGCCGGTGTACGGACCGAAGTAACGCCCCTGCACGGCACGCGGGCCACGATGCAGGGCGATGCGCGGCCACTGCTCGCGGGTCAGCAGCACGTAGGGATAACTCTTGTCGTCGCGCAGCGACACGTTGTAGCGCGGCGACAGCGACTTGATCAGCTGGTTTTCCAGCAGCAGCGCTTCGGCTTCGCTGCGGGTCACGGTGACGTCCATCCGCGCGACCTGCGACAGCATCGAGGTCAGCCGCGCATTTTTCGGCGTGCCGTTGAAATAGCTACCCACGCGCTTGCGCAATGCACCGGCCTTGCCGACATACAGCAAGGTGTCGTCGCCCGCGTACATGCGGTAGACGCCGGGCGCGGTGCTCAATTGCGCAGCAAACGCCTTTCCATCGAAATCGGATTGGGGCCTTGCGTTCATTCTTCTATCGAAACATCGCGCAGTTCGCCGCTCGCCAGGTCGTAGCGCAACACGGCATGGGCATCGGTCTCGGCAATCCACACCGCGCCGGCGGCGGCCGCCAGCCCGGCCGGGCCATGCAGGCGGCGTGGCAGCGCGACCGTGGTCAGTTCGCCGCCACCCAGACGCAGGCAGCGCAGGCGGCCGTTGCCGGTGTCGGCGATCCACAGCATCGGCGAATCGGCCGCCAGCGCGATGGCTTGCGGAAACTGCAGCCGCGCAGTGCCGCGCGGGCCGTCCTCGTCGCCGAACTGCCAGGTGCCCTGCCCGCCGACCAGGGTCTGCACCAGATCGCCGCGCAATTGCATGGTGCGGATCGACGAGCCCAGGCCATCGCAGATGTAGGCCACCTGCTGCACCGCGGCCAGGCCGGCCGGCTGTGCGAACGCGGCCAGGTGCCCGCTGCCATCGCGAATCTCGAGCGCACCGGTACCGGCGCGTGCGCTCAGTGCGGCACGGCCCAGGTCATAGCTCCAGATACGGTTGTCGCCCGCCATGGCGATCAACACCTGATTGTCGGCAACGGCCAGGCCTTGCGGGTAGTTCAGCGCCGAGGCACCGGCGAACGCCAGCGGCCCCTCGACCGGCTCGCCGGAGCGCCCGGTGCCGCACAAGGTGTCGACCTGCCCGCTGCGCAGGTTGATGCGACGCAGGGCGTGATTGCCGGTGTCGGCGACATACAGCTGGTCGCGCTCCAGCGCCAGGCCTTGCGGGCGCCGGAACGCCGCCTCACCGACGCCTCCATCGATGAAGTCCGCGTTGCCGTGGCCGAACTGGCGCAGCACGCGGCCGCCGTGCGTGCATTCGAGCACGCGGTGATGGCCGGTGTCGGCGATGTACAGGCGGTCCTCGGTGGCGGCCAGACCGGTTGGAAACCGCAGCTCCAGGCGCGGCTCGGGATCGCGCTCGGCCACCCCATGCAGGTCGGCATCCGATGGCGGCTGCTGGCCTTCGCACAGGGCGACCAGCGCCTTGTCGAGATCGCCGGTCACGCCGACCAGGCGCTGACGCTCGCGGCCGTAGGCATCGAGCAGCACCAGCGTCGGCCAGGAGTCGATGCCGAAACGGCGCCAGGTCTCCCAGTCCCTGTCGAGCAAGATGGGCGCACTGACACCATGGCCGCGCAGCTGCTTGAGCGCGCGTTGCGGCTCGCGCTCGCTGTCGAAGCGCGGCACCTGCACCACGATCACCTGCAGCCGACCGGGGCTGCGCGCCTGGAACTGCGCCAGCTCGGCCAGGCGCTCGGCGCACCACACCGAGCTGGCATTGACGAATGCCAGCACCAGCGCCCGCCCGCGATGCTCCTGCAGGGTGGATGGCCTGGCATTGAGCCAGGTAGGAAATTCCGGCAATTCCTGGGTAAGCTGGGCAGTCATACCGTAATTATGCCCAAGCCCGATTAGCTGCGGGTGAGTCTGGCCACGGTCTGGCGCGCAGCGGTATCGACCAGTTGCCAGGCACGCTCGAAATCGTCCATGTCACCGGTGTAGGGGTCGGGGATATCGTCACGCTCTTCCACACCGGCCCAGGGCAGCCAGAGCGCGACCTTGTCGCGCAGCGGCGCCGGGGCGAGGCGTTGCAGATCGCGCAGATTGCTGCCATCGGCGCACAGCAACCAGTCGAAGTGTTCGAAGTCGGCGCCGCGCACCTGGCGCGCGCGCAACCCGGAGATGTCCACGTCATGGCCGCGTGCGCAGCGAATCGCGCGTGGGTCCGGCGGATCGCCGGCATGCCAGTCGCCGGTGCCGGCGGAATCGACCTCGATCCGCCGCGACAGCCGCGCCTCGTCCAGCCGCGCACGCAGGGCGCCCTCGCCCATCGGCGAGCGGCAGATATTGCCCAGACACACGATCAGCACCCTCATGCTGTTGCCACGCGGGTTTGCGCGCGCGCCAGATCGTCCGGGGTATCGATGCCCGGCGGAAACTGCTCCGGCGTCAACGCCACTGCGATACGGTAGCCGGCCTCCATCACGCGCAATTGTTCCAGCGACTCGATGCGCTCCAGCATGCCGGGCGGCATTGCCGCGAAGCGCTGCAGAAATCCTGCGCGGTAGGCGTAGATCCCGATATGGCGCAGCCATTGCCCGTCACCGGGCAAGCTGTCGCGCTGACTGGCGAAGCTGTCGCGATGCCAGGGAATCGGCGCGCGGCTGAAGTACAAGGCGTCGCCACCTGCGCTACGCACCAGCTTGACCACGTTCGGATCGAACACTTCGTGCGCGCTGTCGACCTGCGCGGCCAGCGTGGCCATTTCGGCGCCTGAGTGCAGCAGCAGCTCGGCCACCGCACGGATGCCGGCGGCAGGCGCGAACGGCTCGTCGCCCTGCAGGTTCACCACGCAGGTCTCGGCTTCCCAGCCGGCGATCCGCGCGCATTCGGCAAGCCGGTCGGTACCCGATGCGTGCGCGTCGCCGGTCATCGCCACATGCACGCCGGACAGGCCTTCGACCACCTCGGCAATGCGTGCATCGTCGGTGGCCACCCAGACCTCGCGCGCGCCGGCCAGCAGCGCCCGCTCGGCCACATGCTGGATCATCGGGCGATCGCCGATCAACTGCAGCGGCTTGCCCGGCAAGCGTGTGGAAGCGTAGCGTGCGGGAATGGCGACGACGAAATCTGCAGGCGTTGAGTTAGTCATGCGTGCGCGCTCTGGAAAACAGGAAGAGTGGAAGAAACGAGATAACCGAATCGCATGATGTCGTGGTGTGAGCGAAGTCACGGTGGTCAGTTGGGCGCCGATGCCCGACATCGGCACTACGCGCCGCTGCCCGTACTGCCCGCACAGGCACACCGACCATCTTGATTGGTCCTTGCCCGCCCACCGTCGCGGGACCTTGATGTTCTTGCGGCGTGTCCCGCGACGGTGGGTCGGCAAGGACCCTGCAACCAAGCCGCAGATCGCCCTACCGGCGCAGCGTTCACACGCCCTGCCGGCTGGCCAACTTGTCCAGGCGATCCAGCAGGCTCACCCAGAACGCCGCCGGCAACTCCGCCTTGAGCGGCACGCTGTACAGCCATTCGTCGGCAAATGGCCTGCATTTCACTGCATCCTTCTCGGTCATCAGCACCGGTAAACGGCTGCCGAAACTGAAATCCGCCGCGCGATACACGTGATGATCAGGGAAGGCATGCGGTACCACGCCGATGCCGCGCGCGCGCAGCATCGCGAAGAAGCGTTCCGGGTGCGCGATCCCGGCCACGGCATGCACGCGCTGGCCGGCCAGCCTGCTCAATGGCTGAGCGCGCTTGCCATCCATCGGCTGCACGCTGTCGATGCTCAGGCGCATCTGCCATTCGCCGAATCCGGCGTCATCGGGCGCGGGTGTGGTCGCTGCTGCGCTGGCCTGGCCCAGATTGACCACGCGGAAATCGCAGTCGCGTGCACGTGCAGCCGGCTCGCGCAGCGGCCCGGCCGGCAACAGGCGCCCGTTGCCGTAGCGGCGCTGGCCATCGACCACTTCGATCTCGACATCGCGGGCCAGCCGGTAGTGCTGCAGTCCGTCATCGCAGACGACGATGTCGCAGCCCGCTTCGACCAGGGCGCGCGCCGCAGCCAGGCGATCGCTGTCCACGCGTACGCGGGCGCCGGTCTTCCAGGCGATCAGGACCGGCTCGTCGCCGCCGAGCGCGACCGGCGTGTCCGCCTCGACCCAGCGCGCCGTGCCCGATTCGTCACGGCCATACCCGCGGCTGGCCACGCCGGGCGTCCAGCCGGCCTCCTGCAACTTGGCGACCAGGGCAATCGTCAACGGCGTCTTGCCGGTGCCGCCGGCAGTAACGTTGCCCACCACGATCACCGGCACCGGCACGCCGTGGCGCTTGCGCCAGCCGCGGCGATACAGGGCGCGTCGCAGCGCGATGGCAGCGCCGTAGACCGGCGCCAGCAGGCGCGCCGACAGCGGGATCGGCGCATTGTCGTACCAGTAACCCGGCGTGCGGGTGCCGCGCTTGCTCATGCCTGACGTTCGCGGAACTGCATGCCGTGCAGGTGCGAGTACAAGCCGCCCTGCTCCAGCAATTGGTGATGGGTGCCGCGCTCGACGATACGGCCCTGGTCCATCACCAGCACCTGGTCGGCATGCTCGATGGTAGACAGGCGGTGCGCGATCACCAGCGTGGTGCGGTCCGGCATCAGCTTGTGCAAGGCGTCCTGCACCAGGCGTTCGGATTCGTTGTCCAGCGCCGCGGTGGCTTCGTCCAGAATCAGGATCGGCGCGTCCTTGAGCATTGCGCGCGCGATCGCCAGACGCTGGCGCTGGCCGCCGGACAGGCGCCCGCCCTTGGTGCCCACATGCGACTGCAGGCCTTCGGGCAGTTGCGCGACGAACTCCATCGCGTTGGCACCCAGGATGGCGCGTTCCAGCTGGCCGGCGTCGGCACTGCGCATTTCGCCATAGGCGACGTTGTCGGCGATGCTGCCGTCGAACAACATGACCTGCTGGCCGACCAGCGCGATCTGCCGCCGCAGATCGGCCAGCGCATACGCCTGCACAGGGTGCCCGTCGAGCAGGATCTGCCCGGACTCTGCTTCGTAGAAGCGCGGGATCAACTTGATCAGGCTGGACTTGCCGCTGCCGGAGCGTCCGACGATCGCCGTCACCGTGCCCGGTTGTGCCACGAAACTGACCTCGGCCAAGGCCGGGTTCACCTGGCCCGGATAGCGTGCAGTGACATTGCGGAATTCGATCAGGCCCTTGGCGCGCGTCAGCGGCACCGCGCCCTGGTCCGGCTCGTCGGGACTGTCGAGCACCGAGAACAGGCGCTCGGCCGAGGCCAGGCCGCGCTGCACCATGTTCTGCACATTGGTGAGCTGCTTGAGGCCCGGGATGATCGTCAGCATCGAGGTCATCAGCACCACGAAGTCGCCGGCGGTCAGCCGCCCGGCCAGTGCCTGGGCACCGGCGACGAACAGCAGCGCCGACAGGCCGATCGCACCGATCATCTGCACCGTGGCGGTGGAAATGCCACGCGTGGATTCGACCTTCATCGCCAGACGCAGATTGCGGTCGGCCAGCGCGCCATAGCGCTCCATTTCGGTCTGCTGGGCACCGTAGATCTTGACCTCCTGATGGCTGGACAAGGTCTGGTCGGCCGCCTGCAGCAGATGCGCGCCGCTT
The DNA here is from genome assembly GCF_056675615.1 of Xanthomonas sp. NCPPB 2864. Lineage (NCBI taxonomy): Bacteria > Pseudomonadati > Pseudomonadota > Gammaproteobacteria > Lysobacterales > Lysobacteraceae > Xanthomonas > Xanthomonas sp. NCPPB 2864. The sequence continues at coordinate 1,151,092 of NZ_JBWWVS010000001.1, read as the reverse complement.
TCCTGGATGCTGTGACTGATGCGCCGATAGCGCCGCGCCACCTTGTCCATCACCCAGGCCAGCACCGGCGCCAGCACCAGGATGGTCAGCGTGACCTGCCAGCTATGCCACAGCATCAGCGCCAGCGCACCGATCACCTGCAGTGACTGCTGGATCATCACCTTGACCGCATCCACCGCCGCCTGCGCGACCTGGTCCGAGTCCGAGCCCAGGCGGATCAGCATCGACGGCACCGGTTCGGAATCGAAGCGCGATCCCGGCAGGCGCAGATATTTGGACATCACCTTGACGCGCAGGTCGCGCGCGATGCTGCGTGCGGATTTGCCCATCGCCATATCGGTGATGTAGCCGGCAACCCCGCGCACCACGAACAACAGGATGATCTGCACCGGCAGCCAGCGACTGACTTCGGCATTCTTGTAGATGAAGGTCTCGTCGGTGATCGGCTTCATCAACGCCAGGAAGCCGGTCGTGCCGGCCGCCTCGATCAGCGCGGCAATCAGCGCGGCAACCAGCAACAGGCGATACGGCTTGGCGAAGGCCAGCAGGCGACGGTACGTGCGCCAGGACGAAACTGGCGCCGGGCGGTCGTTGGAGGTGGTCACTGGCGGGTTCCGTTAGTGCGGGTCTGGCCGGTCGTGGATGTCGCCCCGGCTTGAGGCGCTGTGGCGATCGCGATGCGGCGGAAGCCGAGTTGCCCCAACGCATCCTGCGCGGTCACCACCGCTTGATACGGCGTGCGTGCATCGGCACGCAGCAACACCGTCTGCTCGCGGTCGTCGCCGGCGAGCTGGGCGATGGTCTGCTTGAGCGAGTCCACGTCCGAACGCAGCACTTCCTGATCGTTGATGAAATAACGCCCATCGGCATTGACCAGCACGCTCAGCGAACGTGGCGGTGTGCTGCTGTGTTGGTCGCTGGCGGTCGGCAGCTGCAATTGCAGCGTGGAGCGTGCGTCGAAAGTCGTGGTCACCACGAAAAAGATGATGAGGACAAGGATGACGTCAATCAATGGCACCAGATCGATATGCGGCTCGTCCTGGCTTCGGTCACTGCCGATGCGCATCCGTCAGCCCTTTGCCATGACGGGCTTGCCAGCTGCCGCGACCGGCGCCGCGGTGCCTGGCACCACGCGGCCGTCCATCGTGTCCAGCAACAAGGTGGCTTCCTGCTCCATCTCGATGATGTAACCGGCGATGCGGCCCTTGAAGAAGCGATGCGCCATCAATGCCGGTACCGCGATGATCATGCCGGTGGCCGTGCACACCAGCGCCTTGCCGATGCCGCCGGCCAGCTGGTTCACATCGCCCACGCCGTGATCGAGGATGCCCAGGAACATCTGGATCATGCCCACCACCGTGCCCAGCAGTCCCAGCAGCGGCCCGGCCGAAGCGATCGTGCCCAAGGCATTCAGATAGCGCTCCATGCGGTGCACCACATGCCGGCCGGTGTCCTCGATACGCTCGCGAATCAATTCACGCGGACGACCGCGCACGTCCAGCGCTGCGGCCAGCAAGGCGCCCAGCGGCGAATTGCGCCGCAGCGACTCGATGTGACTGGGATCCAGTTTGCCGCGCGCGGCCCAGTTGCGGACCTCCTCGCCCAGACCTGGCGGGGTCACCTCGTTACGGCGCAGGCTCCACAGACGCTCCAGCACGATCGCCAGCGCGATCACGCCCAGCAACAGCAACGGCACCATCGGCCAACCGCCTGCCTTGACCAGCTCCAACACGATTCGATTCCTCCGGCAACGCGGCCGCCTATTCGCTGGTCGATAGGATAGCAGCCGACCGCCGCCGTTCCGCAGCATCCCAGAGCCGTGGCTGCCAGCGCCGCCGCTCGCGTACCTGCAGGCCGTCAGCGCCCAGCCAGACCCGGATTGCCCCGGCCTGGGCCGTGTCGAGCAACTCGGCGCCACTGCCCTGCCAGCGCTGTACCACCTCGGCACGCGGGTGACCGAAGCGATTGCCGTGCCCGGAGGACACCAGCGCCAGCCGCGCGCCGGTGGCGGCGATGAAATCGGCATGCGAGCCGTCGGCGCTGCCGTGGTGCGGGACCACCACCAGATCGGCCCGTAACTCCGGAGCATGTTCCCGCAGCAGGCGGCGCTCGACGAGCTCGCCGATATCGCCCGGCAACAAGGCGCTGCCATACCGTGTTTCGATGCGCAGCACGCAACTGGACTGATTGCGCAGATACGGAAAGCCGGCGCTGGGGTGCAGGAAGCCAAAGCGCACCCCATCCCATGCCCATTGCTGGCCGGCACGGCAGCGGGTGCTGACGTCCAGCGGCGCCTGTGGCGGTGCCGCCGTCATCGCCACGGGCAATCCAGCACGCACCGCTGCATAGCCGCCGGCATGGTCGGCGTCGGCGTGACTGAGCACGATGGCATCCAGGCGCCGCACCCCGAGCGCGCGCAAGGCCGGCAGCACTACCCGCTCGCCCGCATCGAAGCCATCGCGCACCGCCGGGCCGGTGTCGAACAGCAATGCATGCCGTTGCGTGCGTACCAGCACGGCCAGACCCTGCCCCACGTCCAGCACCTGCACGTCGGCTTCGCCGGCCGCGGGCAGCTCGCGGTCCGGCCACAGCAGCGGCAACCACAACAACAGCGCCATGGATTTGCCGGGCGCGCCGCGCGGCAGCAGCAACCAGAACGCGCCGAACAAGGCCGCGACCAATGCGAGCGCATCGGACTCGGGCACCCACCACAACGCCACCGAGGTCTGTCCAAGCCAGACCAGGCCTGGCCAGGTGAGCTCGAAGCACCAACCGGCCAATCGCCATGCCCACACGCCCGCTCCCGGATGTACTGCTTCCAGCCCGGTGCCCAGCAAGGCGAGCGGCACTACTACAAAAGTCCACCAGGGAATGGCGACCAGATTGGCCAGTGGCCCCACCAGCGATGCCTGTCCGAACAGGCTGACGGTCAACGGCAGCAGGCCGACAGTGGCGACGGTCTGGGCGGACAGGAAGCCGCGCACGATCGCGCGATCGTCCGCTGGCAGGCACCACACCAGCCAGGCCACCCCGGCAAAGCTGAGCCAAAAGCCCGTCACCAGCACGCTCAGCGGGTCCCACAGCAGTACTGCCAACAAGGCCAGCGCGAGGATCTGCACGGTGCTGGCACGCCGCCGTAGTACCCGCGCCAACGCGACCACGGCAATCATCAGCACGGTGCGCACCGTCGGCAGCGCCAGGCCCGCCAGCGCCGCATATCCTGCGGCACCGAACAAGGCAGCGACCGCCGCTGCATGGGACCGCGGAATCCGCGTTCCAAGCACCGGCCAGGCTCGCCAGAGTCCGGCGACCAGCATGGCGACGAATGCAGCCACCAGCCCCACATGAAATCCCGAGATCGCAATCAGATGGCTGAGCCCGGTCGCACGCAGCGTGGCCCAGGCTGCGTCGTCCAGCCCGCGCGTGTCGCCCAGGGCGAGCGCGCGTAGGTAAGGCGCCGATGATCCGGGCACGCGGTCGGCAATGCGCTGCGACATCGCTTCGCGCCAGGCATCCACGCCGCGCGGTGCAGCGGTCTGCCGCGCCGCAATCGGCACCCGCACATAGCCGCTGGCGGCCATGCGCTGCGCCAGTGCCTGCCGCTCGGCATCGAAGCCACCAGGGTTGCGCAAGCCGCGCGGCGCACGCAGCTTGAGCCGCAGCTGCCAGGCGGCGCCCGCGCGCAGCGCGGCACGCGGCCCGATGCGCTCGGCACCGAAGTCGTCATACCAGGCCAGCTGCAGCAGCTTGCCGCGCAGTGCGGCAGGCTGTGCGGGATCGTCATCCACGCGCAGCTGAAAGCGCGTGCGTCGTGGCTCGGCGACCGGCAATTCGACAATCTGCCCGCGCACCGTCAGTTCCCGCGCTTCATCCTGCGGGTGCAGTTGTGCCTGCAGGACGCCGGCGACCTGCCAGCCCATCAGGCCGAAACCGAACAGCGCGCTGGCCAGTGTCCCTACCAACACGATCCGCCGCGGACGCAGCCATGTGCCGAGGCCGATGCCCAGCACCGCTGCAGCAAGGCATGCCGCATAGACCGCACGCGACAGCAGCGCAGGCGACCACGCGCACACCACGATGCCCAGCAACAAGGCCGCTGCCACAGTCATCGTCGGTATCCGCCGCGGTGTAGGCGGTGCCTGTGCTGACGCATCCATGCTGTCGGTCGCCATCCCGGCCGTGGTCCATCCACCGACTCAAGTTAGACCAGCGCCTGCGTCGGGCACAGCCGCGAGCGGCGCATTGCGGGGTAGGAATCAGGCTAACCCTGCCGTGGTACATCGGCCGGTGGAAGGTGATGCCACGCAGGTGCAATGCGCCAGGCAGGACAGCGTGTGCTGGCCGCACAGCAACCGTATCAGCCTGCATTCGCCTCGATTTCATGACTGCCGCGTTATGTTCGCCACTGTTTCTGAGGAGCTTCCCCCATGCGTAAAGGCACTGCACTGATTGTCGGCGTGACCGGCATTTCCGGTTACAACCTCGCCAATGTCCTGGTGGCCGATGGCTGGACCGTCTATGGCCTGGCACGGCGCCCGCTGCCTCAGGACGGCGTGATCCCGCTTGCGGCCGATCTGCTGGATGCCGACAGCACCAGCACCGCGCTGCGTGGCCTGCCGATCACCCACGTGTTCTTCTGCACCTGGACACGGCGCGACACCGAGCGCGAGAACGTCGAAGCCAACGGCGCGATGATGCGGCATCTGTGCGAAGCGTTGAGCGATGCGCCGCTGCAGCACATGGCGCTGGTCACCGGTACCAAGCATTACCTCGGCGCCTTCGAGAACTACGGCAGCGGCAAGGCGGAAACGCCGTTCCGCGAAAGCGAGCCGCGCCAGCCCGGCGAGAACTTCTACTACACGCTGGAAGACCTGTTGTTCGCACATGCCGAGCAACACGGCTTCGGCTGGAGCGTGCATCGCTCGCACACCATGATCGGCATGGCCAATGGCAGCAACGCGATGAACATGGGCGTGACGCTGGCGGTGTATGCGTCGCTGTGCAAGCACACCGGCCAGCCGTTCGTGTTTCCCGGCTCGCAGGCGCAGTGGAACAGCCTCACCGACCTGACCGACGCCGGCCTGCTCGGCAAGCAACTGGCCTGGGCCGGCCTGAGCCCGGCCGCACGCAATCAGGCCTTCAACACCGTCAACGGCGATGTGTTCCGCTGGCGCTGGATGTGGAGCCAGATTGCCGACTTCTTCGGGCTCGACGCTGCGCCCTGCCCCGAGACCCCGCAACCGCTGGAGGCACGCCTGAGCGAGACCGCGCCGGCAATATGGAGCGAGATCGCCAGCCAGCATGGCCTGGTGGAGGCCGACGTCAATCGATTGGCATCCTGGTGGCACACCGATGCCGACCTGGGCCGCGAGATCGAGTGCGTCAACGACATGACCAAGAGCCGCGAACTGGGCTTTACGGATTTCTACGACAGCCGCGCCTCGTTCCTGGAACTGTTCACGCGCCTGCGCGCGCTGCGCATCATTCCCTGATGCGCTGGGTCGTCGCCACGCCCGTGGCGGCGACCGTTCTTCCTGTCAACGCAAGTCCTGTCGACGCGAGCATCGACGCGATGCTGCGCGCGGGCACTGCGTGCTGAACGCGCATGTTGTGGCCACCGTCGGTCGATGCATCATGCGAATGCACCCGCCACCAGCCCCAGGATCTTCAATCTGAGATCGCGGGTTCAACACCACCCAGCCGCCAGGAACTCCGGCGGCCAGGCAGTGCTTCTCACACCGCAGATGGCGCCAGTTCGCGCAGCTTGCCCTGATGCAGCTCGAGCACGCGGTCCAGGCGTCGCGCCAGACTGCGATCGTGCGTTACCAGGACCAGACTGGTGCGCTGCGCACGATTGAGCTCCAGCATCAGCTCGAACACGGTCTCGGCGGTCTTGTCGTCCAGGTTGCCGGTGGGCTCATCGCCCAGCACGCAGCCTGGCTTGTTCACCAGCGCACGCGCCACCGCCGCACGCTGACGCTCGCCGCCGGACAACTCGCTGGGCTTGTGCTCGATACGATGTCCGAGCCCGACCGATTCCAGCAACTGCAAGGCCTGCGCCCGCGCCACCGACACCTCTTTCCCGGACAACAGCACCGGCATCATCACGTTTTCCAGCGCGGTGAATTCCGGCAGCAGATGATGGAACTGGTAGACGAAACCCAGGGCCTGATTGCGCAGCTTGCCGCGCTCGCCATCGGACAACGCCGACATGCGCCGGCCGGCCACGTACACCTCGCCGGAGGTCGGAATGTCCAAGCCGCCGAGCAGATGCAGCAGCGTGCTCTTGCCCGCCCCTGAGGCGCCGACAATGGCCACGGTTTCGCCGGTCGCCACGGTCAAATCCAGACCGTCGAACACCGGCGTGCGCATTTTGCCTTCGGCGTAGGTCTTGCCCAGACCCTCGGCGCGGATCACCGCCTCTGCATGGTTTGGCGTTTGCACGGCCGATTCCCTGATCTCATTCATAACGCAGCGCCTCCGCCGGCTGCGTGCGCGAGGCGCGCCATGCCGGATACAAGGTCGCCAGGAAACTCATCACCAGCGCGACGACGGTGATCACCACCACGTCCTGGGTCTGCATGTCGGTCGGCAAGCCGGTGATGTAATACACGTCCTCGGGCAGCAGCTTGACGCTGAAGATGGTCTCGATCACACCCAGGATGCGTTCCAGGTTGAGCGTCAGCACGATGCCGCCGATCACACCCATGATCGTGCCCATGAAGCCGATCAACGAACCCTGCACCATGAACACCTGCATCACCCCCGCAGGCGACAGGCCCAGGGTGCGCAGGATGGCGATATCGGCCTGCTTGTCGGTGACCAGCATGACCTGCGAGGACACCAGGTTGAACGCGCCCATCGCCACGATCAGCGACAGCAGGATGCCCATCACGGTCTTTTCCATCTTCAACGAGTGGTAGAGATTGGCGTTCTCCTGGGTCCAGTCGCTGACCCGGTACGGGCCATGCAACTTCACCGCCAGATCGCGCGCCACCGGCCAGGCCTGATCCATGTCGTGCAGGCGCAGCCGCACGCCGGTGACGCCGTCCATGCGCAACACGCGCGCCAGGTCCTGCATGTTGACCACGGCCAGGCCGCGGTCGATCTCGTTGTAGCCCGCCTCGAAGATTCCGCTGACGGTGAAGCGCTTGAGCCGCGGCATCGCGCCCAGCGGCGTGGCCTGGGTATCGCTGAGCAGCACCACGATGCTGTCGCCCATGTCCACGCCCAGCCACAGCGCCAGCTCCTTGCCGATGACGATGTTGTAGGAGCCCGGGGTCAGGCTGTCGACCGACCCCTGCTGCATCTTCTTGGCCAGTACCGATACCTTGCCCTCTTCGGCAGGAACGATGCCGCGCACGATCGCCGGCTGCTTGCGCGGGCCCTGCAGCAGCGATTCGGTTTCGATGTAGGGCGCGGCACCGGCGATGCGCGGATCGGCCATGGCGACCTCGACTGCATGTTGCCAGTCGTGCATCGGCGCGCCATCCGCACTGACCGTGGCATGCGCGGCCATCTGCAGCAGGCGGTCGCGGATTTCCTTCTGGAAACCGCTCATCACCGCCAGCGTGGTGATCAGCACGGTCACGCCCAGGGCAATGCCCAGGATCGATGCCATCGAGATAAACGAGATGAAGCCATTGCGCCGCTTGGCACGCAGGTAGCGCAAGCCGATGGCAACCGGGATAGGTTTGAACATGCGGTTCAACCAGGAAAGGGACGCTATGGTGCCACTTGCGGCCGCCGGGACGAAATGGCGTGTGCCTGAGCGGCCAGACGCAGTTCACGTCGCTGCGCTGCGGGCAAGGTATCCGGCCAGAAAAGCAGGCGTTGGCGACGTGCATCCAGGCCGGTCCACGCCACCACCGCGATCGGCCCGCGCCACGCCACCTGCAGGCCCTGCACCTGCACACCGTCAACGCTGGCAGGCGTTTCGCTCCAGGGCACGATCACTTCCCGTGCTGACGAGCGCAACAGCAGGCGCAGCGATCGTCCACCGGTCAACACCGTATAGACGGACAACAGCATCGCCAGCCATGGCGGTGCCCCGCTCCGCCAGAGCGCCCCCAACGCGAGCGCGCTCAGCACGCCCAGCGCGCAAGCAAGCCCTCGCGAGGGCCGCCATTCAAGCCGGCATGGCGCGAATATCGGCGATGAGTGCGGCGTTGACGGCATCGGGGCAGGCCTCGTATCCCATGAACCAGCGCCACAACTTATCGTCTTCGCAATCCAGCAGCTGTAGGAAAACCGCGCGCTCGGATTCGGAAGCCTGCGCCCAGCGTTGATCCAGATAGCGCCCGAACAATTGATCAAGCTCGCGCATGCCGCGCCGGCAACGCCAGCGCAGTTTCTTCAACAGGGTTTCTTCATCCATCTCACTCTCCAGCTCGCCTTGCCGGCGCCGAAAACTACAGCGGCACCAGACCAAGGGCCGGTGCCGCTGTGAACCATCTCCCCGCCAACGCGGGGCCGCATTGCGCTGCGATCAGGCGCGACGCGCCATCATCAGCTTCTTGATCTCGGCAATCGCCAGCGCCGGGTTCAGGCCCTTGGGGCAGGTCCGCGCGCAGTTCATGATGGTGTGGCAGCGATACAGCTTGAACGGGTCTTCCAGGTCGTCCAGGCGCGCACCGGTGTCCTCGTCGCGCGAATCGATGATCCAGCGATACGCCTGCAGCAGGATCGCCGGGCCCAGATAGCGCTCGCCATTCCACCAATAGCTCGGGCAGCTGGTCGAGCAGCAGGCGCACAGGATGCACTCGTACAGGCCATCAAGCTTGCGGCGGTCTTCCGGCGACTGCAGGCGCTCGCGATCCGGCGGCGGCGGGGTCTGGGTACGGATCCACGGCTTGATCGACGCGTACTGCGCGTAGAAGTGCGTCAGATCCGGCACCAGGTCCTTGATCACGCTCATGTGCGGCAGCGGATAGATCGGCACCTCGGCCTTGCCGCAGGCGGCAATCGCCTTGGTGCAGGCCAGCGTGTTGGTGCCGTCGATGTTCATCGCGCACGAGCCGCAGATGCCCTCGCGGCAGGAGCGGCGGAACGCCAGTGTCGGGTCGATCTCGTTCTTGATCTTGATCAGCGCGTCCAACACCATTGGGCCGCACTTGTCGAGATCGATCTCATAGCTGTCGGTACGCGGGTTGGCTTCGCCATCCGGATCCCAGCGGTAGACCTTGAAGGTGCGCGTGTTCTTGGCGCCCTGTGCAGGGTAATGCTTGCCCTTGCCGATCTTTGAATTCTTGGGGAGGGTGAACTCTGCCATAGCTGCTCTCGTTGGCTCAGGCGATGCGCGGTGCGAACGACAACCGCACCGTGCGCATGAAGGTAAAGATGACGGATGCCACCGCCGAGGCGGTGGCGCAATCGCCGGCGGCATGCCGGCGTTGCCCCTGCGTCATGACGCGATCCGGCTGGCGCGGTGCACGGCTGCGGTACCCGGACAGGCCGGCCAGCAGATGCAGGGCGAAAGCAGATCGATCCATGCGCATCGATCAGTAAACGCGCGGCTTCGGCGGGACCACGTCCACGTCCTTGCTCAGCGTGTACATGTGCACCGGGCGATATTCGAACTCGCACTTGCCCTTGTCGTCGACGGTGACCAGCGTGTGCTTCTGCCAGTTGACGTCGTCGCGGTCCGGGAAGTCTTCATGCGAATGCGCGCCGCGGCTTTCATGCCGCTGCTCGGCCGAGTTGATCGTCGCCACTGCATTGAGCAGCAGGTTGTTCAACTCGTAGGTTTCGATCAGGTCCGAATTCCACACCAGCGAGCGGTCCGAGACCTTGACGTCCTCGAAGCTGGCGAAGATCTCGGCCATCTTGTCGACACCCTCTTTCAGGGTCTTGCTGGTACGGAACACGGCTGCGTCCGACTGCATGGTGCGCTGCATGTTGTCGCGGATCACCGAAGTCGGCGTGGAGCCGTTGGCGTAGCGCAGCTTGTCCAGCAGGCCCAGCGCCTTGTCGCAGGCATCGGACGGCAGCGTCTTGTGCGGCTGGTTGGGCTTGACCGTCTCGGCGCAGCGGTTTGCCACCGCACGGCCGAACACCACCAGATCCAGCAGCGAATTGGAACCCAGGCGGTTGGCACCGTGCACCGACACGCAGGCAGCTTCACCGATCGCGTACAGGCCCGGCACGACCGCATCCGGATTGTCGCCCTGCTTGCGCACGACTTCGCCATAGAAGTTGGTCGGAATGCCGCCCATGTTGTAGTGCACGGTCGGCAACACCGGAATCGGCTGCTTGGTCACGTCCACACCGGCAAAGATGTGCGCGCTCTCGGCGATGCCGGGCAGCTTTTCGTTGATGACTTCCGGGCCGAGGTGGGTCAGGTCGAGCAGGATGTGATCCTTGTGCTCGCCCACGCCACGGCCTTCGCGGATCTCCACGGTCATCGAACGCGATACCACGTCGCGCGATGCCAGATCCTTGTAATGCGGTGCATAGCGCTCCATGAAGCGCTCGCCATTGCTGTTGCGCAGGATGCCGCCTTCGCCACGCACGCCCTCGGTGATCAGGCAGCCCGCACCGTAGATACCGGTGGGATGGAACTGCACGAACTCCATGTCCTGCACCGGCAGACCGGCACGCATCACCAGGCCGCCGCCGTCACCGGTACAGGTGTGGGCGGAGGTGGCGCTGAAGTAGGCACGGCCATAGCCGCCGGTGGCCAGCACCACGCCGTGGGCGCGGAACAGATGCAAGCTGCCATCGGCCATGTCCAGCGCCAGTACGCCGCGGCAGACGCCTTCCTCGTCGAAGATCAGGTCGAGTGCGAAGTACTCGATCATGAAGCGCGCGTTATGCGCCAGCGATTGCTGATACAGCGTGTGCAACATCGCGTGACCGGTACGGTCGGCCGCCGCGCAGGTGCGCTGCGCGGACGGGCCTTCGCCGTACTTGGTGGTCATGCCGCCGAACGGGCGCTGGTAGATCTTGCCCTCTTCGGTCCGCGAGAACGGCACGCCGTAGTGCTCGAGCTCGATAATGGCCGGAATCGCCTCGCGGCACATGTACTCGATCGCGTCCTGGTCGCCCAGCCAGTCCGAGCCCTTGATGGTGTCGTAGAAGTGGTAGCGCCAGTCGTCTTCGCCCATGTTGCCCAGCGCGGCGGAAATGCCGCCCTGCGCCGCAACGGTATGCGAGCGGGTCGGGAAGACCTTGGTCAGGCAGACCGTCTGCAGGCCCTTCTGGGCCAGGCCGAACGTGGCGCGCAGGCCGGCGCCGCCGGCGCCCACCACGACCATGTCGTACTTGTGTTCTGTGATCTTGTAAGCGGACATCGAATTATGGATTCCTGTTTGGTCGCGGACGACTCAGCTGATGCCCAGCGCAATACGCGCCACGGCAAACACGCTGACGATGGCGCCCAGCACGGCGACGAAGCGCACGATGGTCTGCGCAGCAAGCGCGAGCAGCGAGTTGTGCACGTAATCTTCCAGCACCACCTGCATGCCCAGCTGCGCATGCCAGAACGAGGCGATCAGGAAGCCGACCAACAGGATCGCGTTCCAGGGCTTGGCCACGGCAGCGCTGGCCGCAGCGTGATCGGCACCGATCAGGCTCAGCACGAAGATCAGGAACCAGATCGACAGCGGCACCAGGGCGGTGGCGGTCAGGCGCTGCACCACGAAGTGCTCGGTGCCGGTCTTGGCGGCACCCAGGCCACGCACGTTCTTCAGCGGGGTACGGTAGCGGTTCATACGGCACCTCCGGCCAGCAGTACATAGGCCCAGATCGCAGCGGTGAGCACGAAGCTCAGGATTAGCGACAACCAGCCAAGACTGACGAACGAGCGCACTGCATAGCCCTGTCCGAAGTCCTGCATGATGTGGCGCAGTCCACCGAACAGGTGGAACGCGAAGCACCAGGTCCAGCCGAACAGGAAAACCTGGCCGTACCAGGCGCCTGCGTGCTCGCGGAAACAATTCCAGTGGTCGGGGCCGAGCATCAATGTCAGCAAGGCGGCGGCAATCGCCAGGGCGCCGATGGACAGTACGATGCCAGTGGCTCGATTGAGAATCGAGGTCACCATCTGTATCTGCCAGCGGTACACCTGGAGATGCGGGGAAAGAGGACGTTCGCGGATCGCCATTCGCTGGGCTCGTTTTCTCGGCTGGGCGGCACTAGACCGCTGTGGCTAAAAGCTGCTCAAAAATCGATGCAGCGTCCATTTTTTTCCCAGTCGCCGTAGCGCGTTGGCTCGGGGCCGTCGCGTCCACCAATCTCCTTGGGCAGTGGCTGCTTCTCGGGAAGATGCTCCTGAGGAGAAGGCTGCGTCTCGGAATCCTGCGCTGGGGTGGGGGTTGGATGGCCTATCATAGTGGTCTCACAACATTGCGATTTTAGTCCTCCCCTTCCATGGCTGACAACCTGAATCTTATTCCACAGGGTTTTGGCTCCCTGCACGACATGCAATACGTCCGCTTGATCGGGACGGATGCAGTGGCGTTCGCGCATGCGCAATTTGCCAACGACGTACAGGCGCTGGCGATCGGGCAGTGGCAGTGGAATGCGTGGTTGACGGCAAAGGGGCGCGTGATCGCCATCTTCGCACTCCTGCGTGAGGACGACACCCACCTGCTGATGCTGTTGCCCGATGGCAATGCGGCCGAGATCGCAACGCAACTCGGCCGTTTTGTGTTCCGACGCAAGCTCAAGATCGGCGTGGCGGCGCTTTTGGCGTTTGGCAGCCTTGCCGCGCCCGCCCGTGCCCAGGGCGCGCAGGCCGATATCGGAACGCAGCGTATTGAATTGGACCTGGGTAGCCCTGACCTGCCGCGCACGCTGATGTTGCTGGCGAACGATGAGGCATTGGCCACGCCTATCGAAGTACCGCGCATGGACGCCGAGTGGCGCCGTACGGACCTGCAACTGGGGCTGGCGCGCCTGCCCGATGTGCAACGTGAGCAGTGGACGCCGCAGCAGCTGGCGCTGGATCGCCTGCAGGCCTTCAGCGTCAAAAAGGGCTGCTATCCGGGCCAGGAGATAGTGGCGCGGACGCATTTTCTGGGCAAGGCCAAGCGTGCGCTGCAGCTGTTGCAGGTCGATGCCGTTGGCAACGATGCACTGGTCGAGGCGGGCCAGGCCGTGCTGCTGGGCGATGCCACCGTCGGCACGCTGGTCAGCGTGGCGGGCGATCTTGCGCTGGCGGTGCTGCCGCTGGAGCTGACCCTGGAGGCAGACGCCGTACTGCAGGCGGGCGCACATGCCGCCCGCCCGCTTGCGTTCGTGCAGGGGCTGGCGCGCTAGGCCAGCGCCAGACGCTCGCCGCTGGCCGGGTCGAAGAAGTGCAGCGCCTCGCTGCGCAGCGCCAGCCGCAGCTGCTCCCCCACCGCCGGCAGGACCTGCGGCGCGACCCGGATCACCAGCGGTTGGCCGCCACGGTCGAGGTTGAGGAAGATCTCATTGCCGACCGGCTCGATCACATCGATACGCGCGTCAAAGCCCAGCGCGGCATCGTTTGACGGCTGCAGATGCTCCGGACGCACGCCGACGATGACCTCGCGACCGAACCAGCTGCGCTCGACCCGCGCCGCACCCAGCGGCACGCGCCAGCCATCGGCCATGACCAGATGCAGGCCGTCCTGCTCATCCAGGCGCCCCTGCAGCACGTTCATCGCCGGGCTGCCGAGGAATCCGGCCACGAACAGATTGGCCGGGCGGTCGTACAGCGCCATCGGGCTGTCGATCTGCTGGATCACCCCATCCTTGAGCACCACGATGCGCTGGCCCAGCGTCATCGCCTCGACCTGATCGTGGGTGACGTAGATCATCGTGGTGCCGAGCTTGCGGTGCAGCTGCGCGATCTCGGTGCGCACGCTGTGGCGCAGCTTGGCATCCAGATTGGACAGCGGCTCGTCGAGCAGGAACACCGACGACTCGCGCACCATCGCCCGCCCCAGCGCCACGCGCTGACGCTGGCCGCCGGACATCGCCTTGGGCAGCTTGTCGAGCATCGGGGTCAGCCCCAGCAGCTCGGCGGCGTTGTTGACCCGCTCGGCGATGACCTGCTTGGGGTGGCCGCGCAGCTTGAGCCCGAAGGCCAGGTTCTCGGCCACGGTCATGTGCGGGTAGAGCGCATAGCTCTGGAACACCATGGCGATGTCGCGGTCCTTGGGGGCCACGTCGTTGACCACGCGCTCGCCGATCTTCAACGTGCCGGCGCTGATGTCCTCGAGCCCGGCGATCATGCGCAACAGGGTCGACTTGCCGCAGCCGGACGGACCGACCAGCACCATCAATTCGCCATCGGCGACCTCGAAGCTCGCACCCTGCACCGCGACCTGACCGTTCTCGTAGACCTTGCGGACACCTTCCAACTGCACTTTCGCCATCTTCGGCCTCAACGTAAGTTGTGCGCCCTGCCCTCGGCCCTCCCGACGGCGGTGACGCCGCATGCGCCTGCAAGGAAATTTCCTGCAAACGAATGCATTGGTTTATTCTGACATGTAATCGTTTTCACATGGCAACATCGATCTCGGGAGGGACCATGCCGCCACCGACCCAAGCCGCTGCCTCAAGCGGTGCAGCCTACCGTGCAAGGCCCGCCATTCGGCCACGCATGTGCAGGTCTACCGCCGCGGCGCTAACCGCTGACGGCCACTTGCTGCAACAATCGGGGATTGGGCGCACGCGTCCATCCCCGCTGCGCGCACGCCAGTGTCGCTCAGGAACAGACATACCGACCGCCGGCTGTCCGGCGCCTTTCCGACCAGCTGCTGATCACGATGTCTCCAGAATCTGAAATTCGGTCCATGCACAACACCCTGATCCTGTTCGGCGCCACCGGCGATCTCGCCCAGCGCTATCTCTTCCCGTCCCTGCTGCGATTGTTCGTCGATGGCCTGCTGCCGGAGGACTTCCGTATCCGTGCGCTGGCATTGTCGCCGCACGACACCGAGGCATTCCGCGAGGTCCTGCGCCCGCGCCTGGCCGCCGCGCTGCCGATCGCCACGCCCGAGCAGATCGAAACGCTGCTGCAGCGGGTCGACTATCGCTCGGTGGATCTGCGCGATGCCGAGTCGGTGGCCAATGCCGTACGCGAGCTGGCCAGCCGCCAGTGCGTGAGCTACCTGGCGATTCCGCCGGGCCTGTACATCAGCACCTGCCAGGGCCTGGCCCTGGGCGGTGCGCTGGCCGCGCCGCACCGGCTGATGCTGGAAAAGCCGATCGGCCACGACTCGGAAAGCGCCCGCGAGATCCTGCAGTCGATCGGCGCGCTGATCGACGAAGACCGCGTGTTCCGCCTGGACCATTACCTGGGCAAGGCGGCGGTGCAGAACCTGATTGCGCTGCGCTTCGGCAATACGTTGCTGGAAGCGGTGTGGAACCGCACCTACATCGAATCGGTGCAGATCCTGGTGGCCGAGAGCGAAGGCGTGGATGGGCGCGATGCCTACTACGCACGCTCCGGCGCGCTGCGCGACATGGTGCAGAGTCACATCCTGCAGTTGTTGTGCCTGGTGGCGATGGAGCCGCCGGCCTCGCTGGAAGCCGATCGCATCCGCGATGAGAAGGTCAAGGTGCTGCGCGCCCTGCGCCCGATGACCGCCGAGTATGCCGCCCATGACAGCGTGCGTGGCCGCTACACCGCCGGCAGCATCAACGGCCAGCCGGCGCAGGCCTATCACCCGCCGGAAGGCAGCGACGTGGAAACCTTCGTCGCGGTGACCGCGCATATCGACAACTGGCGCTGGGCCGGGGTGCCGTTCCACCTGTGCACCGGCAAGCGCCTGGCCGAGCGTTCCACCCGCATCGTGGTCACGCTCAAGCCGGTGACGCATTGGCTGTTCGAGCGCCCGGACCGGCAGAACGCGGTGCCCAACCGCCTGACCTTCCAACTGCAGCCGCAGGAAAACATCGAGCTCGGCCTGATGAGTAGCCTGGCCGGCCCGGAATGGGGCGCGATCGAACTGCAGCCGCTGGAACTGGAACTGTCGGTACCGACCGGCCTGCACCGCCGCATCGCCTACGAGCGCCTGTTCGTGGATGCCTTCAACGGCAACCCGGCGCTGTTCGTGCGCGACGACGAGGTCAAGGCCGCCTGGTCGTGGATCGACAGCGTCAGCGATGCGTGGAAAGACGCGCAGCTGCCGCTGCATTCCTACCCGGCCGGCAGCTGGGGCCCCGATGCCGCGGCGCCCTTCCTGCCCCCGGCCACCGACGCACAGGGACACACCGCATGACCGCTCCTTCCAAGCCGGTGCTGGTTGCCGATATCGGCGGAACCAATGCGCGCTTCGCGCTGGCCGACGTCGACGCCTCGGTGCCGCTGCTGGATGACACCTCGCGCGAATTTGCGGTGGTCGATTTCGGCTCGCTCGGCGAAGCCGCGCGCTATTACCTCGACCAGATCGGCGTGCAGGCCACCCAGGGCGTGTTCGCCGTGGCCGGCCGCGTGGACGGCGACGAGGCGCGCATCACCAACCATCCGTGGGTGATCTCGCGCTCGCGTACCGCGGCGATGCTGGGCTTCAGCACCCTGCACCTGATCAACGACTTCGCCGCGCAGGCCATGGCGATCAGCCTGCTGCGCCCGCAGGACGTGGTGCAGGTCGGCGGCGCCAGCTGGCGGCCGGCGCCGATCGATCAACCGCGCAACTACGGCGTGATCGGCCCGGGCACCGGGCTGGGCGTGGGTGGGCTGATCATCCGCAACGGGCGCTGCTTTCCGCTGGAAACCGAAGGTGGCCACGTCAGCTTTCCGCCCGGCACGCCGGAGGAGATCCGCATCCTGGAGATCCTTTCCGAGCAGTTCGGCCGGGTCTCCAACGAGCGCCTGATCTGCGGCCCGGGCCTGGTCAACATCCATCGCGCGCTCAGCGAGATCGCCGGGGTCGACCCGGGCCCGCTGCAGCCCAAGGACATCACTGCGCGTGCGGCGGCGGGCGACCCGCGCTCGTCGCGCACCATCGATCTGTTCTGCGCCATCTTCGGTGCGATCGCCGGCGATATGGTGTTGATGCAGGGCGCCTGGGACGGCGTGTTCCTCACCGGCGGGCTGGTGCCCAAGGTGCTGGATTCGCTGCAGCATTCCGGCTTCCGCCAGCGCTTCGAACACAAGGGACGCTTCTCCGCGATCATGTCGCGGGTGCCGTCGCTGGCGGTCATGCATCCGCATGCCGGCCTGCTCGGCGCCGCCGCCTATGCGGTGGATGCGCAGCGTCAGCATCCAGGGGAGCAGCGATGAACCTGCAGGACAATCCGCGCATCACACTGGTGCGCTACGAAGACCCCGCCGAATGGACCGAGGCGGTGGCCAGCGAGATGGCCGACCTGCTGGAACAGGAGATTTCGCGCCGCGGCCAGGCGCGCATGCTGCTGTCCGGCGGCACCACCCCGGCGCCCGTGTACGAATCGCTCGCTCACCGTCCGCTGGACTGGTCGCGGGTGGAAGTGGGTCTGGTCGATGAGCGTTGGCTCTCGCCGCAGGATCAGGACAGCAACGCCTGGCTGGTCAATCACAGCTTTCTGACTCATGCACCGGCGGCGACCTTCATCCCGCTGGTGCGCCCGGGCAAGCAGTTACCCGAGTGCGTGCACACCGCGAACCTGCAGGCCAGGCACGCCGAGCCTGCGTGCCTGGCGGTGCTGGGCATGGGCGGCGACGGACACACCGCCTCGCTGTTTCCGGGCTCGACCGACCTGAGCAAGGCGCTGTCCAGCCCGCAACCGTATGCGTCGCTGGATGCCACCGGCTGCCCCGGCTCGAATCAGTGGCCGCTGCGGATCACGCTGACACCGGCCGGGTTGGCCGCCATCCCGACCCGCCTGCTGCTGTTGCGCGGCAAGCAGAAGCTGGACGTGCTGCAGGCTGCATTGGCCGGTGACGATGTCAGCGAGTATCCGATCCGCGTGGCGCTGCAGCCGCCGGGCCCGAAATTGCGGGTTCATTGGTGTGCCTAGGTGCGAGTCCCTCGCAACAGCCCGCACATCCTTGTGCGGGGATTCAAACGTGCGAGTCCCTCGCAACAACCGATTTTGTGCGAGTCCTTCGCGAGAGCCCGCACATCCTTGTGCGGGTATCTACGAAAAGAACAGCGTGATTACCTTCCCCGTTTCTCATAGCCGGTAGCCAATGAGCCTGCATCCGAACATTCAAGCTGTCACCGACCGTATCCGCAAGCGCAGCGCGCCGTCGCGCGCGGCGTATCTGGCCGGTCTTGATGCCGCCCTGCGCGAGGGTCCGTTCCGTAGCCGTTTGAGCTGCGGCAACCTGGCGCATGGTTTCGCCGCGTCCGAGCCGACCGACAAGTCGCGCCTGCGCGGTGCGGCCACGCCCAACCTGGGCATCATCACCGCCTACAACGACATGCTGTCGGCACATCAGCCGTTCGAGCATTACCCGCAGCTGATCCGCGACACCGCGCGTACGCTCGGTGCCACCGCGCAGGTGGCCGGCGGCGTGCCGGCGATGTGCGACGGCGTGACCCAGGGCCGCGCCGGCATGGAGCTGTCGCTGTTCTCGCGCGACAACATCGCCCAGGCCGCGGCGATCGGCCTCAGCCACGACATGTTCGACAGCGTGGTGTACCTGGGCGTGTGCGACAAGATCGTGCCGGGCCTGCTGATCGGCGCGCTGGCGTTCGGGCATCTGCCGGCGCTGTTCATGCCGGCCGGCCCGATGACGCCCGGCATTCCGAACAAGCAGAAGGCCGAAGTGCGCGAGCGCTACGCCGCCGGCGAAGCCACCCGCGCCGAACTGCTGGAAGCCGAGTCGTCCTCGTATCACTCGCCCGGCACCTGCACCTTCTACGGCACCGCCAACTCCAACCAGGTGTTGCTCGAGGCGATGGGCGTGCAGCTGCCCGGTGCCTCGTTCGTCAACCCGGAGCTGCAGTTGCGCGATGCGCTGACCCGTGAGGGCACCGCGCGTGCGCTGGCAATTTCTGCGCTGGGCCAGGACTTCCGTCCGTTCGGTCGCCTGATCGACGAGCGTGCCATCGTCAATGCCGTGGTCGCGCTGATGGCCACCGGTGGTTCGACCAATCACACCATCCACTGGATTGCGGTGGCGCGTGCGGCCGGCATCGTGCTGACCTGGGACGACATGGATCTGATCTCGCAGACCGTGCCGCTGCTGACCCGCATCTACCCCAACGGCGAAGCCGACGTGAACCGCTTCCAGGCCGCGGGCGGCACTGCCTTCGTGTTCCGCGAGCTGATGGACGCCGGGCTGATGCACGACGACCTGCCCACCGTGGTCGAAGGCGGCATGCGCGCCTATGCAAACGAGCCGCGCCTGCAGGACGGAAAGGTCGTCTACGTGCCCGGCACTGCGACCACCGCCGACGACAGCGTGGCGCGGCCGGTCAGCGCCGCATTCGAATCGCAGGGCGGCCTGCGCCTGCTGCGCGGCAACCTGGGCCGCTCGCTGATCAAGTTGTCGGCAGTCAAGCCGCAGCACCGCACGATCGAAGCGCCGGCAGTGGTGATCGACACGCCGCAGGTGCTCAACAAGCTGCATGCCGCCGGCGTGCTGCCGCACGATTTCGTGGTGGTGCTGCGTTACCAGGGCCCGCGTGCCAACGGCATGCCGGAACTGCATTCGATGGCGCCGTTGCTGGGTTTGCTGCAGAACCAGGGTCGGCGCGTGGCCTTGGTCACCGACGGCCGTCTGTCCGGTGCGTCGGGCAAGTTCCCGGCGGCGATCCATATGACGCCCGAAGCCGCACGCGGCGGTCCGATCGGGCGCGTGCGCGAAGGCGACATCGTGCGCCTGGACGGTGAAGCCGGCACGCTGGAAGTGCTGGTCTCGGCCGAAGAGTGGGCATCGCGCGAGGTCGCACCCAACACCTCGGTGGCGGGCAACGACCTGGGGCGCAACCTGTTCGCCATCAACCGCCAGGTGGTTGGCCCGGCCGACCAGGGCGCCATCTCGATTTCCTGCGGCCCGACCCGTCCGGACGGCGCGCTGTGGAGCTACGACGCCGAGTACGAACTCGGTGCCGATGCAGCGGCCGCCGCCGCACCGCACGAGTCCAAGGACGCCTGATTCCCCTTCCCTCTGCGCGACCGCCTCGCGGTCGCCGTCTAACGGAGTTGCAATGACGATTGCCCAGACCCAGAACACCGCCGAACAGCTGCTGCGCGACGCCGGCATCCTGCCGGTGGTCACCGTGGACACGCTGGATCAGGCGCGCCGCGTCGCCGATGCGCTGCTCGAAGGCGGCCTGCCCGCGATCGAACTGACCCTGCGCACCCCGGTCGCGATCGAAGCGCTGGCCATGCTCAAGCGCGAGCTGCCCAACATCGTGATCGGCGCCGGCACCGTGCTGAGCGAGCTGCAACTGCGTCAGTCGGTGGATGCCGGTGCCGACTTCCTAGTCACTCCCGGCACGCCGGCGCCGCTGGCGCGCTTGCTCGCCGATGCGCCGATCCCCGCCGTGCCCGGCGCGGCCACGCCGACCGAGCTGCTGACCCTGATGGGCCTGGGCTTCCGCGTGTGCAAGCTGTTCCCGGCCACCGCCGTGGGCGGCTTGCAGATGCTCAAGGGCCTGGCCGGCCCGCTGTCCGAACTCAAGCTCTGCCCCACCGGCGGCATCAGCGAGGCCAACGCGGCCGAGTTCCTGTCGCAGCCGAACGTGCTGTGCATCGGCGGCTCGTGGATGGTGCCCAAGGACTGGCTGGCGCAGGGCCAGTGGGACAAGGTCAAGGAGAGCTCGGCCAAGGCGGCGGCGATCGTGCGGCAGGTGCGTGCGGCCTGATTCTCTGGCAGGCGTATCCAGCGGCTTGGAACCCAGGTTGGCGGGAACGCTGGATAGCTGAGGACAGCTGATCAGTTGGCGCTTTGGTTTTGAATGAGGAAAGCCCGATTTGCTGGCGCTTTGATTTTGGTTGAGGAAAGGCTGCTGGCAGGCGACGTGTTTCATGCGTGCGAGCGGCCCGCGGGCGCCGGGGCAGGACACGCCGTGAACCTATCCATGGGGGGCTCTTACACGCGCCTTGTCGTGTAAGGTCCCGCCCCGGCGCCCGCGGACCACTCTCGAATGTTCCTGTGTTGGCGGAACGGAGAGCAACAATTGCCGCAGGGCATGCTCGACCTAGGTTTCGATCGTTGCCTCGGCTATTGGGGCAGAGGCCTCTTCGCCTCCTTCTTGAAGGCAGCGGATTGAGAGCGATGGAAACCGTGCACTTCTGAGTAGTTGGCATCTGGGCGGTGTGTCTGAGAGCTACGAAGTCGAAGGTCCAGAAGACGTGCGGCGACCTTGGCGGATGATTTGCACCAAAATCGACCACTGAATCGGCTGTCGTTTTTCGTCGCTCAACGTCGCGGAAACGACTCGCCGAAGCGGCAGCGTGGCCGGGGATTGGCGGAGAGCGGCACAGGGATGTGCCGCGGCGGCGAGTCAGACAGGATGTCTGACCGAGCCGAGGAGCCAGTCCGCGGACGCGCTGTCGCCCTCACCGAAGCCAGCGAATGGCAGCCGTGTACTGAGCAGTACCCAGACAACCCGTACCCTCTCACCCCAACCCCGCGCCCCGCGCCCGGCCCACGCTTGCGGCGCGGGCGCTCCAAGGCACGCGCGCCCATGGCGCGCAAGCCGTGCCGCCTCGCCCCGGCGGGAGAGAGGCTTCAGGCGGCTAATAAAATTCAAAACTCGAGCGCTACGTGGCGATGGCGTCTTCGGCGCACCACACCATGACACGTCAACAGATCCCGGCTCTGCTGGTGTCATCGAGAATCGTGCAGGTCGCTGGAAAACAAAATGACGAATCGGCTTGCTTGACTAGGTCATGGCAACGACTCGCCGAGGCGGCAGCGTGGCCGGGGATTGGCGGAGAGCGGCACAGGGATGTGCCGCGGCGGCGAGTCAGACAGGATGTCTGACCGAGCCGAGGAGCCAGTCCACGGATGCGCTGTCGCCCTCACCGAAGCCAGCGAATGGCAGCCGTGTACTGAGCAGTACCCAGACAACCCGTACCCTCTCACCCCAACCCCGCGCCCCGCGCCCCGCGCCCGGCCCACGCTTGCGGCGCGGGCGCTCCAACGCGCGCCCATGGCGCGCAAGCCGTGCCGCCTCGCCCCACCGGGAGAGGGCCTTTGCGCCTTGCCACTCAGGGCCTCAGTGCGCTGGTGAATGCCTTACGCCGGGAAAACTTCAGCAGGGTTGGCGGCTCACGATTCCAGCGCAACGCTTGTCGGCGGCGTCTTCGGCACGCCGCGCGCACGTCGTACCAGCGCGGCTGCGCCGTTGCTCATGTCATCGAGAATTGCGTAGATCGTCGGCAGGAACAGCAGGCTCACCACCGTCGAGAACGCCAGTCCGCCGGCGATCGCGCGGGCCATCGGGAAGTACGGCGGGCCATCGCTGAACATCGTGGTGCTGGTCAGCGAGATCGGCACCATCGCCAGGATGGCGGTGCCCATCGTCATCATGATCGGCCGCAAGCGCTCGCGTGAGCCTTCGATCAAGGCCTGCGTGCGGCCCATGCCGCGGCGGCGCAGGTTGTTGATGTGCTCGATCATCACGATGCCGTTGTTCACCACCACGCCCATCAACACCAGGATGCCGATGAAGGACATGATCCCGAACGAGGTGCCGGTGATCCAGAACAGCCAGAACACCCCGAAGATCGAAAACACCACGCCGCTCATGATCGCCGCAGGAAACAGCAGCGATTCGAATACCGCCGCCATCACCACATAGATCATCACCAGCGCGATCACCAGGTTGAACACCATCTGGCCCATCGCTTCGCCGTCGTCCTGGTAATCGCCGCCGTCGAAGGTATAGCTGTAGCCGGCGGGAAAACTCATCGCCTTGAGCGGCTTTTCCATTGCCGCGCGTGCTTCCGGCACGGTGACCTTGCTGGCCAGATTGGCCTTGATGGTCAGCGTGGTCTGGCGATTGGTGCGGCCGATCTGGGTGGCGGCCGGGCGAATCTGCACATCGACCAGACTGAGCAACGGCACGCTGCGGCCATCCTTGGTACGCACCGTGAAGCTGGCCAGGTCTTCCGGCTTGCTCTGTTCGGCGCCGGCAAAGCGCACCCACACCGGTACCTCGTTGTCGCCGCGGCGAAACTCGCGCAACGGCGTGCCACGCAACGCCAGACCGACGAAACTTGCCACCTGCTCGGCACTGAACCCGAAGGCTGCCGCACGCTCGCGGTCGACCCGGATCGCCAACTCGCTGGTGCGGTCGCCGGTGTCCACATGCACATCGCGCAATTCCTTGCGCTGCGCCAGCAGCGGCATCACATCGTCGGCCAGGGCCTGCAAGGCCTGGGTCGAATCGCCGACCAACTGCACCTGCACGCCTTGATTGCCGCTGCCGCCATCGCCCTGATTGCCGATGCTGTAGTCCGCACGTGCCGAGCGCGGCAAGGCCTTGCGGATCTGTTCCAGCAACGCCGGCAGCTCCTTGACCTTGCCCGCGTCGAAAGTCACGGTGGTGCTGCCGCCTTCCGCTTCGCTGAACCACGAATAGATCTGGGTGATGTGGTACTTGTCGCGATTGGCTTGCAGGTAACGCTCGACCCGCCCCACTTCCTCACCCATCTGCTCATGCGTGTACGAGCCTTTCCACTGATACTGGATGAAAGCCTCGTTGCCGCCATCGCCGCCGAACATGTCGACCTTGGTCAACTTCATCGGCACCAGGCTGATCGCACTGACCAACACGATGCCGGCCACGCTCCAGCCGCGATGGGCCAGCGTCCATGCCAGCACCTTTGCATAACGGCGCTGCAGCCGCGCAATCACGCCGCGCTCGGAGCTCACCATCGGTGGTGTCTTCATGCGCGCCGACAACATCGGAATCAGGCTGATCGCCACCAGCCACGAGGCCAGCAGCGAGACCGAAATGGTGATCGCGATCTGCGCCATGAAGATGCTGATGTTGTTGGTCTCGCCGAACAGGTTCGGCACGAACACGATGCAATGGCACAAGGTGCCGGCGCTGAGCGCGATCGCCACGCTGCGCGTGCCGAGCAGGGCCGCCAGCTGCGGTTGACCGGGCATGCGCTCGCGTTCCTGGTAGATGCTTTCCACCACCACCACCGCGTTGTCGACCAGCATGCCGACCGCCAGCAGCAGGCCCATCATGGTCAGGATGTTGAGCGTGACGCCGACGAAATACATGAAGCCCAGCGTGATCGCAAAGCAGATCGGAATCGCCAGCGTCACCATCAGCGTCGATGGCCAGTGGCGCAGGAAGAAGAACAGCACCGTGATCGACAACAACAGGCCCACCGCGCCGGCTTCGGCCAGTTCCGCCAGCGACGAGGTCACCGCCTTGCCCTGGTTGTCGATCACCTTGATCTGCACATCGCGCATCGCAGGTTCGGCGCGGATGTCCTCGACCTCCTTCAACGCCGCCTTGGACACATCCACCAGGTTGGCGCTGCGCTCCTTGTAGATATCCAGCCCGATCGCCGGGCGCCCATCCAGGCGGCGGCCGTAATTCATCCGCGTCGGCTTCAGCCGCACCTGCGCGATATCGGCGAGCCTTAGCCCCTTGGCATTGAGCACCAGGTCGCGCAGTTCCTGCAGGTCGCGCAATTCGCCGATTGGCTGTACCCGAATGCGCTGGCCGTTGTCGTCGATCTGCCCTGCCGACACCGAAAAATTGAGCTTGCCCAGGCGCTCGCTCAAGTCATTGAGGCTGAGGTCGTGCGCGGTGAGCCGGTCCGGCGCGATGGCGATCTCCACTTCGTTCGGCGGTGCGCCGGAGATCTCCACCTTGGCCACGCCGGGAATCCGTTCGATGCGCCGCTTGAACTCGCGGTCGAGCATGTCGTACGCGCCGGTCAGATCGGTCTGGCTGGCCAGGCGCACTTTCAGCACCGGCTCGTCGCTGCTGGACCATTTGTAGATGTGGAAGCGCTGCAGATCTTCCGGAAAATCGTCGCGGATGGCATCCAGCCGCTCGCGCGCATCCGATGCGGCGATGGCGATGTCGCGGTCCCAGTCGGAGAACTCGATGAAGATGTTGGCGCCGTCGGCGGTGGCGGTCGAGCGCATGCGCTTGATGCCAGTCATCGTCGCCAGCGCCTCTTCGGCCGGCCGCACCAGGTTGCGTTCCACCTCGTCCGGGGTGGACCCGGTGTACGGCAGTTGCACGAACAGGAACGGTGCGGAAATGTCCGGCAGCGCCTCCAGCGGCAGCCGGAACGCGGCAATCAGCCCCACCACCACCAGCGAGACGAAGCACATGATGGTGGTGACCGGCCGACGGATGCTGAAGGCGGCAACGCTCATAGCGCCTCCAGCCCGTCGGAGTTACCGGTCGCCTGCGCACGTTGGCCGGCCGTGCGCCGGCCACGCTCCAGGTAGTACGCATCGGCGCGACGGTCCAGCAGGTCGTACACCACCGGGATCACCAGCAGGGTCAGCAGCGTGGACACCAGCAACCCACCGATCACGGTGATCGCCATCGGCGCGCGCACCTCGGCGCCCTCGCCCATCGCCACCGCCAACGGCAGGAAGCCGAACAAGGTGCACAGCGTGGTCATCACGATCGGCCGCAAGCGCGAACGCGCGCCTTCGATCAAGGCCTCGCGCTTGGGCACGCCTTCCTCGCGCAGCTGGTTGACCTTGTCGATCAGGATGATCGCGTTCTTGGTCACCAGCCCCACCAGCAGGATCAAGCCGATGAACACCACCACCGACACCGGCTTGCCGGTCATCAGCAAGGCCAGCACCGCGCCGACCATTGCCAGCGGAATGGTGAACAGGATGACGAACGGATGCAGCAGCGATTCGAACTGCGAGGCCATCACCAGATAGACCAGAAAGATCGCCAGACCAAAGGCGAACAACAGCGACTTCACCGATTGCGCCAGTTCCTCGCCCTGCCCGCCGATATGCATGCCCACGCCGGCGGCCAGCGGATCGTTGCGCACCATCGACTCGACCTCGCGCACCGCGCCGCCCAGATCCATGTCATGCAGGCTGGCCGAGACGATCGCCACGCGGGTCTGATCGGCGCGATGGATCTCGCTCGGCCCGGTCGTCGCCACCACCTCGGCCACCGCCGCCAGACGCACCGGCCGGCTGCTGCCCGGGTTGACGATCAACTGCCGGATCGCATCCACACTGGCGCGGTCGCTGTGTTGCGCACGCACCAGCACATCGATCTTGCGATCGCGAAAGCTGTAGCGCGTGGCCACATCGCCGCGCACCTTCTTGACGATCACATCGGCGATCTGGCGGGTGGTCAGCCCCAACGCAGCGGCGCGTTCCTGATCGAAACGGATCTGGATTTCCGGGAAGCCCTCTTCCACCGTCGACTTGACGTCGGCGTAATGGCCATTGGCCCGCAGCATCGCCGCCAGTTTCTGCCCGGCACGTTCCAGCTCGCCCAGATCCTGCCCGCGCAGCTCCACTTCCAGCGGCGTGGAAAAACTGAACAATGCCGGCCGCGCAAAATCCACCTGCGCTCCGGGATGCCCGACCATGCTGCTGCGCAGCCGCCTGGTGGCCGCCGCTTCCACTTCCGGGCTGCCGCCGCCGGCCATCACCACGGTGAGCTTGCCGATGTTCTCGCCGCTCTCGGTGGGGTTGGCGTCCAGCCGCGTACCGCTGCCGCTCACCCCATACAACGAGGCGATGCCCGGGTCCTTGTCGTGCGCCAGCTGCAACTCGCGCACCAGGGCGTCGGTCTGCGCCAGCGGCGTGCCGGAAGGCAGCTTCACCGTCATTTCAAAGCGGTCCTGCGCCAGCTGCGGAATCAAATCCGCACCCAGCATCGGCACCAGCAACACGGTGCCGATGAACGCAGCGGCCGCCAGTCCCAGCACCAGGCCGGGCCGCCGCAATGCCGCCGGCAGCATCGCCAGATAACCACGCTCGGCGCGGCCATACGGCGCCATCGCCAGGTCGCTGGCCTTGCGCATCACCGGCGATACCACCCGTGCGATGCCGCGCCACAGCTTGACCACCGCCCACGCCACCGCGAAGAACGCGTAGCGCACGCTCGCGCCGGCCCCGCGCCGGCCGGCAGCCACCGGCTTGAGCCAGCGCTGCTGCGGCTGCCACTGCGGGTGGCTCGGCTCGTCCGGGAACGCCATCGGCGGCGTGCCCTTGAGCGAACTCAGCATCGGAATCAGCGTCATCGACACCACCAGCGAGATCGCGATCGCGATCGCCACGGTCAGCGCCTGGTCGCGGAACAGCTGCCCGGCGATGCCCTCGACGAACACCAGCGGCAGGAACACCGCGATCGTGGTCAATGTGGACGCCATCACCGCCATGCTGACTTCACGGGTGCCGGCGATTGCCGCATCCAGCACGCTCAGGCCACGTTCGCGCGCCTTGGCGATGCTTTCCAGCACCACGATCGAATCGTCCACCACCAGCCCGGTGGCCAGTGCCAGCCCGCCCAGCGACATCACGTTGAGGCTCAGGCCCAACTGGCCCATGAAGAAGAACGTGGTGATGATCGACACCGGCAACGACAGGCTGATCACGAAGGTGCTCCAGCCATCGCGCAGGAACAGGAAGATGATCAGGATCGCCAGCACGCCGCCGATCACCGCATCCTTCTTGACGTCGCTGATCGCGTGCTCGATGAAGTGCGACTGGTCCTCGATGGTGGTGATTTTCACATCGCCGGGCACGGTCGCCTTCAACTGCTCCAGCCGCTTGCGCAGCGCTGCGGCGGTGGACACGGTATTGGCATCGCCTTCCTTGTAGATCGCCAGCTCCACCGCTTCCTTGCCGCCCAGGCGGATGATCGCCTCGCGTTCCTTGTAGCCCTGGCGGACCTCGGCCACATCCTTCAATCGCACCGGCATGCCGCCGGCGATGCTGCTGCTGGACGCCGACGAGGTGCTCTGCACTTCGGCCGCCGCGGCCAGCGCCGCCTGCGACCCGGTGGATGCGGCGATCGCATACATCTGCTGCATCGCCGCTTCCGCGGCGCTGCCGCTGCTGCTTTGCGTGGTCACCAGCATGTTGCGGATCTCGTCCAGATCCACGAACTGGTTGACCGTGCGCACCAGATACCGCTGCGAGCCTTCCTCCAGCCGGCCGCCGGAGATATTGACGTTCTCCTCCTTGAGCCGGGTGATCACGTTGTCGATCGGCAGGTTGAGCTGCGCCAATTTCTGCTGATCGATATCGACCTGGATCTCGTCTTCCAGCCCGCCGCCGACCTTGACCGCGGCCACGCCGGCCACCGGTTCAAGTTTCTTTTTCAGATCTTCATCGGCGTAGCGACGCAGCCCGGTGAGCTGGCGGATCGCATCGTTGTCGGAGGCCGGCGCCTGTTTGGGCGACAGCGCCAGCCGCATGATCGGCTCGGTGGATGGATTGAAGCGCAGCAGCACCGGCGGCTTGGTTTCCAGCGGCAGCGACAGGGCTTCCATCTTGTCGCGCACCTCCAGGCTGGCCTGGTCCATGTTGGTGCCCCAGGCGAACTCCAGCACCACATCGCTCTGCCCGGTGCGCGAGATCGACTTGAGCTTGCGCAGGTTCTTGACCACGCCGACCGCTTCTTCCACCGGCTCGGTCACCAGCGTTTCGATTTCCGCCGGCGCCGCGCCGGTGTATTCGGTGCGCACGGTCAGCGTGGGGTAGCTCAGGTCCGGCAACAGGTTGACCTTGAGACTGCGCAACGCGATCAGCCCGAACAGCAGCATGGTCACGGTGATCATCGCGATGGTCACCCGCCGCCGCGTGGCGAAGGCCACCAGACCGCCGCCGCCGGGCAAGGGGGCATGCGGGTCGTGCACGGGTGCGTGCGGGTTGCCGTGATCGCTCATGAGCGTTTCCCGTCGCTGCCGGCTGCCGGTGCCGCAGCGGCAACCGGCTTGCGGTCGGGCTGGCCGATGACCTGCACCGCAGTGCCATCACGCAGTGCCACCTTGCCGGCGGTCACCACCTGGTCGCCTTCCTTCAGCCCTTGCCGCACTTCCAGCCACGGGCCTTCGGCATAACCGAGTTTCACCGGCACCCGGCTGGCCTTGCCCTTACGCACCACGAACACCGCCGGCTCGCCATCGTCCAGCAGCGCCAGGCGCGGGATCACCAACGCGTCCTTGCGCTGGTCGTAGTCGATGCGGATGCGCCCGAACATGCCCGGCTGCAGCGCTTCGGCGCCCTGGCCGAACGCACAGATCACCCGGAAAGTGCCGCTGCCCGAATCCACCACCGGCGCAATGCGGTCGACCTTGCCGATGAACTGCTGACCGGGCAAGGCATCGGCCAGCAAGGTCACCGGCTGGCCGGACTTGAGCGTGGCCAGCTCGCGCTCGGGCACGTTGAGCGTGGCCTCCAGCTGCGAATCGTCGACGATGCGGAAGATCGGCGTATTGATCTGCACGAAGTTGCCGGTCTTGATCGAGCGCGAGGCGATCACCCCGGAAATCGGCGCCTGCACCGTGGTGTAGGACAGCTCCAGCGATGCCAGGCGATGCTGCGCGCGGCTGTTTTCGACATCGAACTTGAGCTGGTCGACATCGGCGGCACTGACCAGCTGTTGCCCCACCAACTGGGTGGCACGGCGGTAACTGTTCTCCAGTTTGCGCAGCTGCGCTTCGCTTTGCGCCACCGCCAGATGCGCACGGTCCGGATCCAGGCGAACCAGGGCCTGACCCGCGGACACCTTCTGGCCCTCTTCCACCATCACCGCCAATGCCACGCCGGAGGTCTTGGCCACCACCTGCGCTTCGGCACGCGGCTCCAGGGCGGCGGTGCCGGTATAGCTGGCCGCCACCGCACGGCGTGCGGCCTTGGCAATTTCCACCGGCACCGCATCGACGGTTTTCTTCTCCTCGGCGGCCTTGGCCTCGCCATCTCCCGCCTTGCAGCCGCCCAGCAACAGGCTCGTGGTGATCAACAATGCAGCGGCGCAGGTTCCGCTGCGGCCGGGCAGGAAGGAGAGTGGCGACATCGTCGTGTCCTAGTGGATGCGTGAACAGGTGTTGTAGGCAAGTAGACCACCAGAACGATCATGTCGCCAATGCGCCAAAGGTCATGGTCTGTTCAAGTTCGCGTATTCACCCCGTTTGCGCCACGCCAAATCGCAGGCATACTCGGACCGGTTCCGCCACGCCCCCACGTGCGGACGTTCAATCAGTCTTCCGGATACGAAACCATGCGCCCGCAGCCGCTCGCCGCTTGTCTCGCTCTGGTCGTCTTCCTGCCGTTTGGGGGCGCATCAGCGACACCGTCAGTCACGCCAGCCGCACCCGCCACCCCTTCGCCCGCCGCGGCAGTGGCTACACCCGCAGCGCCCACCGGCAATCCGTCCAACGGCCGCTTGCTGGCCTATACCTGCCAGGGCTGCCATGGCGTCACCGGCTACAAGAACGCCTATCCCAGTTATCGCGTGCCCAAGATCGGCGGCCAGTCCATCCAGTATCTGACCCAGGCGCTGACCGAGTACCGCCAGGGCAAACGCAAGCATCCCACCATGCAAGCGCAGGCGCAGAGCTTTTCCGAGCAGGACATCGCCGATATCTCCGCCTACCTGTCCACCCTCAAATAAGCGCCCACATGCCGAACGCCCTGCACGCTCCGCGTCTAGCCATCGCCCTGGTCGCTGCCCTGATGTTGGCGGCCTGCTCCCAATCCCAGGTCGAGTCCACCGACCATTCCGCTGGCGATGCCGGCCACGCCAGCGGTGAACATGGCTCCGGCTCGTCTGCCGGCCTGCCGACCGGGCGCGCCGACGCCGGCGACAAGCTGGCGCACGCGAAAGGCAAGGCCACCGGCCAGAGCTGCATCGATTGCCACGGCGCCGACGGCAACGCCCCCATCGACCCCAGCTATCCCAAGCTCGGCGGCCAGTACGGCGATTATCTTGCGCACGCCTTGCAGGCCTACCGCAGCGGCGATCGCCAGCACCCGTTGATGACGGCGCAGGCCACTGCACTGAGCGATCAGGACATCGCCAACTTGGCCGCCTACTTCGGTGCTCGACAGACGCAGCTGCGCGACCTGCACGGCGTCAACTGAGTTGCCGATGCGCAGCGTGCCCCGCGCACGCTGCGTCTCATGCGAAATGAAAAAGCACTTGCGCGAACATTAACAGGCCGCTATCATTTCGTTCTCAGTTTCGTGGGGCCATAGCTCAGCTGGGAGAGCGCCTGCATGGCATGCAGGAGGTCGGCGGTTCGATCCCGCCTGGCTCCACCACTCCTGACTTAGGCCGTCAGGGTGACAACTCAGGTTTTGATACGCGTCCCCATCGTCTAGAGGCCTAGGACACCACCCTTTCACGGTGGACACCGGGGTTCGAATCCCCGTGGGGACGCCAATCATCTGAAAGCCCCGGCACTGCCGGGGCTTTTTTTTGTGTGTTTTTCAGCATCGATTGCATGCGCGGTCATCTGCATGCGGTGCTCGTGGTGGCATCTCGATCTTCTGAGACGATTACGCAGCGGCTTCGCATCATTGCAATGCGGCCCGACCCCAACCTGCCGTTGCCGGCACAGCCGCACACATGTCGATGGTGGAGAACGCACACGCTTGCAATGTCGATTGGTCGTCCGCGCAGACTGTTGCAGCTTGCCGACGTACGAAAGAAGCCACCACCACGACGCCTTCATTTACTGCGCGACCAGACAATCGTCCATACAGACGACATCGCATCCGGTCGACCTGCGACGCGCGCACCCATCAACTGCTCGCGAAGGCATGCGCCACGCTGCTCCCGCTACTGGCGAATCGGTCGTGCAAACTTTTTTGCACACACCACTTCCCAAGCGCCATCGATGTCGCTATGATCGCCGGCTCGCAGCATCGTGGGGCCATAGCTCAGCTGGGAGAGCGCCTGCATGGCATGCAGGAGGTCGGCGGTTCGATCCCGCCTGGCTCCACCAAATTCCCGACATAGGCCGTCTGGAATCTACAACCAGGTTTTGATACGCGTCCCCATCGTCTAGAGGCCTAGGACACCACCCTTTCACGGTGGACACCGGGGTTCGAATCCCCGTGGGGACGCCAATCATCCGAAAGCCTCGGCACTGCCGGGGCTTTTTTTTGCCTGAAATTCAGCGGTACCCTGTTCCACCGCATGCAGGCGTGGCGACACGATACGCGCGCATCCTGTCAGTCCATCCACACACACGCGCGCATCGATTGTGGAACGCGCACAGCTTGGTTGCGCGTCTAACGAATCCGCACAACGACGGATCAGGTCTGGCCGACATCCAGCGCCTTGCGGCCTTCGTGGGTGAGATCGATGTCGCCGTCTTCGGCCTGGGTCGCATAGCCGGCACGCACTGCCCAGTTGGCCTCTTCGTCGGCGACCGGCCTGGTGTCATGGATGTCGCGCAAGATGCGCAGTTGCTGCGAAGAATCGAAATCCATGGGAAGCCACCTGCTTGAAAAGAGCTTTCCAAGGTACGCATCGCGCGTGATGGCTGCGTGCCTACAGGCGTGTACCAGCAACCCACGCTCATCTCGCCGGAATTTTCAGCGACCACGCATCATCGATGCGCGGCAATGGAACACGCCGCCATACAACGAAGAACGTGACGTCGCTGCACCAGCTGCTGCACCACGTCGACCACAAATCGCTCCGTTTCTGACCGCAATGCTGCTGAGCGCGACGGGTCAACAGCCGGCAGACATTTACCGGTTCCGGCGATTCTTGAGCGCATAAAAGAAAAGCCCCTCTGACCGTCGCCAGAAGGGCTTTGCTTGTACCGCTACATCCTGGTGCCGAAGGTGGGACTCGAACCCACACGCTTTTAAGGGCGGCGGATTTTGAATCCGCTGCGTCTACCGATTCCGCCACTTCGGCGTGGCCGCGCAGTATAGCGACTTGCGCATGAAACGAACAGTGTCAGAACGCGCCTGACGAATTCAGCTGCAAGCAATGGCGTCAGCGCTGCGGTGGAGCAGTGTCGATATACTGGCCGACTTAGGTGAAGGAGTAAGCAATGTCGGTGTTGCGTGGAGTTCGGGTGCTGGTGGTCGAAAACGACCAGATGAATGCCATGCTGCTCGATCTGCAGCTCGTCCAGGCTGGCGCGGTCGTGTTGGGTCCGGTCGGGGAAGTTGCGCAAGCGCTGACCCTGATTCAGGCCGATGCGCCGGAGATCGCAGTGCTCGACTACCGCCTCGGCAATGGCGAGACCAGCGAGCCGGTCGCCCGGTTGCTGTCGGAGCTCGGGATTCCGTTCGTGCTGGCGACCGGTGTTGCCAGTGGCACCATCCCCAGCGGCTTCGAGCGCGGCGTGATCCTGACCAAGCCCTATTTGTCAGACGAACTGATCAGCGCTTTGGCCAGGGCACGGCAACTGAGCGGCGCCGCCAGCTGAAAGCTCCAACCAGCCCCTGGGTCGCCAGCATGCGGGCCCGGCCGATGCCCTCATGCATCGCCAGCCACACCCAGACCGC
Organism: Xanthomonas sp. NCPPB 2864; assembly: GCF_056675615.1. Taxonomy (NCBI): domain Bacteria; kingdom Pseudomonadati; phylum Pseudomonadota; class Gammaproteobacteria; order Lysobacterales; family Lysobacteraceae; genus Xanthomonas; species Xanthomonas sp. NCPPB 2864. The sequence continues at coordinate 1,117,782 of NZ_JBWWVS010000001.1, read as the reverse complement.
CCGCCTGCTGCGCTTAACGTAGGCTCATCGCGCGGTCGCGCCGGCTGCCACACCCCTCGATCACGGCTCGCTTGCCACTAGAATCGTGCATCCAGGCATGATGGGCAGGTCACCAATGGATATCGCCGTGTCGCCGTTTGCCGGTCTGTTGCCGGAGACGTGCGAGACAGCCGGGCTGTTGCTGGCATCGTCCGCATGCGCCGCCGACCCGCTGCTACGCGACAGCCCAGCGCTGCGCACGACGCTTTCGCTGTGCCTGCATGCACAGGCGCCAATGTTGCTGGTCTGGGGCGAGCAGTCGCGCTGCATCTACAACGATGCCTGCGCCGCGCTGTTGGGTGAACGCCACCCGGCAGCATTCGGCCAACCCTTGGCGGAACTTGCAGACGGCGCTGAAGCCAACCACAGCGATGCCGATGCGCGTGCAGCATTGACGCTGTCGACGTGGTCCTGCAGCCCGGTGCTGCAGGCCGGCAAACCTCTGGGCATGCTGTATGTCGCCGGCACGCCCGCCCCTGCTGCAGGGCCGCCCCGTCGCGAGTCCGCGCCCGCAGCGGTGTCGCCTTCGCTCGACCAGTCGCCGGCCTTCATGGCGGTGCTGCGGGGACCCGGCTACATCATCGAAAGCGCGAACCAACGCTTCCACGAGCTGGTCGGCCAGCGACCATTGCTCGGCCGTCCGTTGCTCGAGGCGATGCCGGAAGTCGCAGACCAGGGCTATCTTGAGCTGCTCGATGAGGTGCGGCGCAGCGGCCGCCCCTTCATCGGCGAGTCGATGTCCGCCTATCTGCAGCGCACGCCCGGCAATGCGCTCGATCAGACCTTCGTGGATTTCCTGTATCAGCCGATGCGCGAGCGCGACGGCCGCATTGACGCGATCCTGGTGCACGGATTCGATGTCACCCAGCAACGCAGCATGGCAAGTCGCGACAGTTTCCTGCTGATGCTCGAAGACGCGCTGCAAAACGTTTCCGATCCGCGTCAGATCATCGATACCAGCGTGCGCTTGCTGGGCGAGCATCTGCAGGTCAATCGCTGCGCGTTCGGCCTGGCGGCGGCCGACGGCAGAACCATGCACGTGATCAGCGACCATGTGCAGGACATGCCTAGCCTGCAGGGCGATTTTCCGCTGGAAGTGGCACAGGGCCTGCGCGACGCCCTGCTGGAGAATCGCCCCTGGTTCACCACCGATGCGATGGCGCCCGGCGCACCGGACTACGTGGCGCAGCAGTACCGCCGCTCCGGCCTGCGCGCGTCGCTGGCGATTCCGCTGCACAAACACGGCCGCCTGGTCGCGGCCATCGGCGTGCATCAGCGCGCACCGCGGCGCTGGCTGTCCGCCGAGATCGAGCTGGTCCGCCTGGTTGCGGCGCGCTGCTGGGAATCCATGCAACGCGCCAAGGCGCAGCAGCAACTGGCCGCCAACGAGGCGCGGCTACGCCGACTGGCCGATACGCTGCCACAGATCATCTTCATTGCCGACCCGGAGGGTGAGCCGCATTACTTCAACCGGCGCTGGTACGAATACACCGGACTGGATCCTGCCGACCACCAGACCGCCGCGTGGCATCAGGCACACACCGCCGATGGCCTGCAGCTGTCTGCGCAGGCCTGGGCGTTGGCCATCGAGGGCGAACGCGCCTACGAAATGGAGTGCGAGCTGCAACGCCACGATGGCCAGCGGCGCTGGCATCTGGCGCGTGCCCTGCCCGTGCGCGGCGACGACGGCAGCATCAGCGAGTGGATCGGCACCTACACCGATATCCATGACCGCCGTGCGTTCGAGCAACAGCTGCGCGAAAGCGAAGTGCGCTTCCGCGCCTTGTGCGAGACGGTGCCGGCAATGATCTGGATGGCCGATGCGCAGGGCGACTGCGTGTACTGGAATCCGCGCTGGTACCACTTCACCGGGCAGGCCGAAGACCAGGCAATGGACCAGGGCTGGTGGGATGTGATGCATCCGGACGACGCCGAACGCGTGCGCCACGCATTCGGCCAGGCCTTGGAGCAGCGAGGCGAGTTCCTGGCCGAGTACCGCGTACGTCGTCACGACGGGCAATACCGTTGGTGCATCGATACCGCGTCGCCGCATTTCGCCAGCGACGGACGCTTCCTCGGCCATATCGGTTCGCTGACCGATATCTCCGAACGCAAGCTGATCGAGGATGAAACCGCCTCCGATCGCGCCATCCTGAGCCTGATCACCACCGGCGCGCCGCTGCCGGTAGTGCTGGACGCCATCGCAGCGAGCGTGGAAGCGCGTGGCGAGATTGCGCTGTATTGCGCGGTGATGGTGCTGGATGACGTACGCAAGATGCTGAGCTTCGGCTCGGCGCCGCATTTTCCGGTCGAGTACCGCGGGCATTTCGAAGCCTCGCCGATCGGGCCGAACGGACCGCCGTGCGCGCGCTCGGCCTATCTCGGTCAGCAGGTGATCTGCGAGGACATCCAGGCCGACCCCAGCTTCAGCGACCACCACGCGATTTCGGCGGCGCTGGGCATCGTCGCCTGCTGCGTGACGCCCATCCTGGACAGCAACGGCCAGGTGCTGGGCACGCTCAACATCTACTACGACCGCGTCCACCTGCCCTCGCTGCGCGAACAGGCGATGGCGCGCTCTGCATCGCATCTGGCCGGCATCGTCATCGAGCGTACGCGCGTGGATGCCAAGCTCAAGCAATCGCTGCAGGCCGAGACTGTCGCACGCAGCCAGGCCGAGCATGCCAACCGGGTCAAGGACGAGTTCCTGGCCACGCTCAGCCACGAATTGCGCACGCCGCTCAATGCCATCCTGGGCTGGTCGCGGTTGATGCAGTCGGAGGTGTTCGAGCCGGCCAATCTGGGCAAGGGGCTGGTCATCATCGAACGCAGTGCGCGTGCGCAGACGCAGATCATCGACGACCTGCTCGACATGAGTGCGATCCTGTCCGGCAAGATCCGCCTGCAGGCAGAGCACTTCGATATCGCAGGACTGATGCGCAGTACGGTGGAGTTGATGCAGCCGTCTGCACTTGCGCGCGACATCGCGCTGGAACTGGATGCACCCGGCGAGGGCGAGCTTTGGTTCTTCGGCGATGCCGGGCGGCTGCAGCAGGTGCTGTCCAACCTGCTCAGCAATGCGCTCAAGTTCACCTCACCCGGCGGAACGGTGCGGGTGGCGCTGGACATCGAGGACGAACGGCTGCGACTGTGCGTGCAGGACACCGGCATCGGGATTGCGGCCGAGTTCCTGCCGCATGTGTTCGACCGCTTTCGGCAGGCCGATGCCGGCACCACGCGGCGCGTGGGCGGGCTGGGGCTGGGCTTGTCGATCTCGCGCCAGTTGGTCGATCTGCACGGCGGCAGCCTGGGTGCCTCCAGTGCGGGCGAAGGCAAGGGGTCGACCTTCACCATCGTGCTGCCGTTCCAGCACGGGGTCAGCGATCTGCGTCCCGCGTCGGCCGGGTCGCTGCAGGTCGGTCCGCTGCCGAGTGATTGTCTCGGGCGCCTGGATGGCGTGCGCCTGCTGCTGGTCGACGACGACCAGGATTCGCGCGAGGCGGTAGTGCAGTTCCTGATGCTTGCCGGCGCGCAGGTGCAGGCGGCCGGCTCGGTGGAAGCGGCCGAACAATGCCTGGCAGAGACGCCCTTCGACGTGCTGGTCAGCGATATCGCCATGCCGGTGCGCGACGGCTACGACTTGATCCGCACCGTGCGCTCCGGCCGCGCCGACCTGCCGCGGCACATCCCTGCGATCGCCCTCACCGCCTATGTGCGCGAAGAAGACCGCGACCGCGCTGTGGTCGCCGGATTCGATGCGCATATGGGCAAGCCGGTGGAACCACCCGGCCTGGTCGACCTGATCGAACGCCTGATCTTGCCGACGCGCGCGGTACGCAGCGAGGCGTGAGATCGCCTGGAAACGCAATAAAACAGCGTCGTCAACCAAGTGCTGCTTGCAGCACACACACACCGACCATCCCAACAGGTCCTTGCCCGCCTACCGTCGCGGGACCTTACGCGGCATGGATGCCGCGTAAGAGCCTACATGGACCTAGTTGCTGCGTGTCCTGCGATGGTGGGCGGGCAAGGGCCCCGCAGCCAGACCGCAGGTCAGCCGCCTTATGACTGATCGTATCTGCATAGGCGCACCGCGGTGGTCGGAGTGCACGGACCCGCAGCCAAGTTGCAGATCAGCCTGCCCAAGCGCGATCCAATCGCAGCCGGACCCGCCGCCTTGCGAGCGGGTCTATCTACACGGCCCAGCCACGCCAGGACAGCCGCCGGGCACGCTGGCTCAGCCGCGCTTGGCGCGCGCGAATGCCGCGGCCAGCGCGTTGTCGGCCGGCGGCGCAGTGGTGCGCGGCTTGCTGTTGCCCTGCGCCGGGCCACGCCCACCGCCACCCTCGCGCCGGCCCTGCCCCGCGCCGCCGTTGCCGCGCTGATCGCGCGATTGGGCTGCAGCATCGGCCGGCGGTGGCGTATCGGACAGACGGCAGGTCAGCGCGATGCGTTTGCGCGCCACGTCCACTTCCAGCACCTTGACCTTGACGATGTCGCCGGCCTTGACCACATCGCGCGGATCCTTGACGAAGGTGTCCGACAACGCGGAGATGTGCACCAGGCCATCCTGATGCACGCCGATGTCGACGAACGCACCGAAAGCGGCGACGTTGCTGACCACGCCTTCGAGCACCATGCCCGGCTTGAGGTGCTTGATGTCCTCGATGCCTTCGGCGAACTGTGCCGCCTTGAACTCGGGGCGCGGATCGCGGCCGGGTTTTTCCAGCTCCTTGAGGATGTCGCGCACGGTCGGTACACCGAACTGCTCGTCGGTGAACAGCTCCGGCTTGAGTCCACGCAGGAAGCTGCCGTCGCCCAGCAGGGCCTTGATCGGCTTGCCGGTGCTGCCGACGATGCGCTCGACCACCGGATAGGCTTCCGGATGCACCGCCGACACGTCCAGCGGCTCGTCGCCATCGGCGATGCGCAGGAAACCGGCGCATTGTTCGAAGGTCTTGTCGCCCAGACGCGGCACCTTGAGCAGGTCCTTGCGGCGCTTGAACGGACCGTTGTCGTCGCGATGGCGCACGATGTTTTCCGCCACCGTGCTCGACAGCCCGGATACGCGCGACAGCAGCGCCGCCGACGCGGTATTGACGTATACGCCGACCGCATTGACGCAGTCTTCCACGCGCGCCTCCAGCGCCTTGGCCAGACGATATTGATCCACGTCGTGCTGGTACTGGCCCACGCCGATCGCCTTGGGCTCGATCTTGACCAGCTCGGCCAGCGGATCCTGCAGGCGCCGCGCAATCGACACCGCACCGCGCAGCGACACGTCCAGATTGGGAAACTCCTTGGCAGCAAACTCGGACGCCGAATACACCGACGCACCGGCTTCGCTGACCACGATCTTCTGCAGCTTGCTCGCCCCGCACAGCGCGATCGCCTCACCAGCGAGCTTGTCGGTCTCGCGGCTGGCGGTGCCATTGCCGATCGCAATCAGCTCCACGTTGTGCTGCATGCACAGCTTCTTGATCGTCTGCAGCGACTGCTCCCATTGCCGCTTGGGCTCGTGCGGGTAGATCGTCTCGGTGGCCACCAGCTTGCCAGTGGCATCGACCACGGCGATCTTGCAACCGGTACGGATACCCGGGTCCAGCCCCAGCACCACGCGCGGGCCGGCCGGCGCGGCCAGCATCAGGTCCTTGAGGTTGTCGCCGAACACGGCGATCGCCTCGGCCTCGGCCTTCTCCCGCGCCTGGTTGAACAGGTCCAGCAGCAGATGCATGTGCAGCTTGGCGCGCCAGGTCAGCCGGCAGGCATCCAGCAACCAGCGATCGGCCGGACGGTTCTGGTTGGAGATGCCGGCATTGCGCGCCACACGGCCTTCGGCGTACTGATGGCCGGCCTCGGCATCGTTGCCCGGCTCCAGATCCAGGTACAGGAACTCCTCGCGGCGCGCACGAAACAGCGCCAGCAAGCGGTGCGAGGGAATCTTGGACAGCGATTCGGCATGATCGAAGTAATCGCGGTACTTGGCACCGGCCTCTTCCTTGCCCTCGGCAACGCGCGCGCGAATCACGCCGTTGTCGTTCAACCAGCTGCGCAGCTCACCCACCAGGGCGGCATCTTCGCCCCAGCGCTCCATCAGGATGGCGCGTGCGCCTTCCAGCGCTGCCTTGATATCGGCCACGCCCTTTTCTGCGTCAATGTACGCCGCAGCAGCGACTTCCGGCGCCTGGTTCGGGTCGGCCAGCAGGCCATCGGCCAGCGGCTCCAGACCGGCTTCGCGCGCAATCTGCGCACGCGTGCGGCGCTTGGGCTTGTAAGGCAGGTACAGGTCTTCCAGCCGCGACTTGCTGTCGGCCGCCACGATCTCGGCGCGCAATTCGTCGCTGAGTTTGCCCTGCTCGCCGATGCTGGACAGGATCGCCGCGCGGCGCTCTTCCAGCTCGCGCAGATAGGTCAGGCGCGTTTCCAGATTGCGCAGCTGGGTATCGTCCAGCCCGCCGGTGACTTCCTTGCGGTAGCGCGCGATGAACGGAACGCTGGCGCCTTCATCGAGAAGGGCAATGGCGGCGCGCGCCTGGGCGGGTTGGGCACCGATCTCGTCGGCGATGGTGCGAGCGATCTGCTGGGCAAGCTGGCTGTCGTGCATGGCGGCGCGGCCGGAGCCGCTTCACTGAAAAAAGCATTTTCGCAGTGCTGGCCCGCCGCGGGAACCCGTTGACAGGATCGCCATAACCCTATGCCGGCGCGCCCGTCGATGGCTGACAAGCGCTAGCGGGCGATCGTCAGGTGGTTACCGATGGTGCGGAAGCGCTGAAGTACCGTTGCGATACCTGCAGCAGTGGGCACTTGGCGCCCACTGACGGTGGGCGCACTCGTCCGGTCGGCCGCGCTTAGCTGGCGCGACCTGCGTAATGCGTGGCCGCGCGCTCAACCAGGATGCTTTCGTGCAGCGATTCCAGTGCCATCACGCGGATCTTGCCGACGTCCTTCAACGGCACCATGCGCTCGACATAGATCTCCGGGCCAGCGTCGGTCATCGCGCGCGACTTGCTGAACCCGTAAGGCACAACTCCCTTGTCGCCATCTTTGCTGCCACCGACATACAGAACGATCGACATGCCCACACCCTCATTAACAACTGTGACTACGTTAGTGGCGCGAGCATAACGACCGTGCCGTGAGGAGCTTTCCACGCACGTTAACGCCGGCTGTTTGCGGTTTGGTGACGGCGGGATCCCCTCGCCTGTCTGCACAACCGCTTCACCCGGCCTGCCGGTCCAATTGCGCTCCACCCGCACGTACGACACCGCATGGACCTCAAGAGTGGCTACCCGTTCTGGTCGATCCGCAATGGGTTGATGCGCGCCTATCCGCGTCTGGAGCGGGACACCGATTGCGAGGTGGCCATCATCGGCGGCGGGGTCACCGCCGCGCTGATCGCGCACGAACTGCTCAAGCACGGGCACGAGGTGGTGGTGCTCGAGCAGCGCGAGATCGGCTGGGGCAGTACCTCGGCCAGTACCGCCTTGCTGCAGTACGAAATCGACACACCGATGATCGAGTTGGCCAGGCATTACGGCATGCCGGCGGCAGCGCTTGCATACGCTGCGTGCGCGCAAGCCATCATCGACCTGCAAGGCCTCTGCAATACGCTGGGCGGCTGCGACTTCAGCCGTCAGGACAGCCTGTACTACGCCAGCCGGTCGCGGGATCTCGACGACCTACGCAGCGAACTGCAGGTGCGAAAAACCCACACTCTTCCGGTCGAATGGATCGAGCGCGCGCCGTTGTGGCACAACTACGGCGTACGCTCCGAGGGTGCGATCCTCAGCCGCCTGGCTGCCAGCGTCGATCCGTATCGGCTGTGCTACCGCCTGTTTGCAGAAGGCGAGCATTACGGCGCGCGCATCTACGACCGCACCGCGATCGCCACCCTCACACCCCACGACCGGCATGTCGCGTTGCGCACCCGCGACGGGGTCACGCTGCGCGCCCGGCACGTCATCATGGCCGCAGGCTACGCAAACCAGCAGTGGCTGTCGCAGCGCGTGGCACGCAACCGCAGCAGCTACGCATTCGTGACCGATCCGCTGCACGATGGCGAGATGGGCGCGCTCAAGCACACCATGATGTGGGAAACCGCGCGTCCCTATCTCTACCTGCGCAGCACGCCGGATGGACGCGTGGTGGCCGGCGGCGAAGACGACAATATCGATCTGCCCGCACGTCGCGACGCACGTGTCATGCGCAAGCTGAAGACGCTGCTGAAGAAGATCCACCAGACGATGCCGGACATCAGCCTGCGCCCGGTGTTCGCCTGGGGCGGCACCTTCGCCGAAACCGCCGATGGACTGCCATTCTTCGGCCCGCATCCGCAACATGGGCCGCGGGTGTCGTTCGCGATGGCGTACGGCGGCAACGGTATCACCTACAGCGCGATCGGTGCAGGCTTATTGCGCGCGCAACTGGAAGGCAGGCCTCACCCGTTATCGGACCTGTTCGGTTTCTCGCGGTTGCGCTGAGATCCCCACGGCCACCAGCCGTGGCCGTGCAGCGCATACGTGTCGGCGGCCCGTTCAAGTGGATTGCGCACGTGGATGCCGCCGCACAGCAGATACACCGGCAAAAACAGCGGGCCGAGCAGCATGTACTGGTAGACATGCGCACGTTCGTGGTCGCCCAGGCGCACCGGCGGGTGCTGACAACGCCCTGCCGCATGCGCATACGTGCTGCACTGCAGATCCAGTGAGGCGCCCTTGAGCAGGATCACATTGCCCAGCGTCATCGCCCCGCCCGGTCCCCATGGCCAGGCATGGAACACCACGGCCACTTCCTGCCCGGACCAGCGCGGACGCGCGCCGAAACAGCTGCCGGCGGCACCGATGGCAAGGCCAAGCAAGGTATTGGGCAGCGTCCACAACGCGCCCAGCACCTGCACGGACGACCACCGGCGCCGGGCGGGCGTCAGTCGGCCTGATTGGGGATCAGCAGCCACAGGATCAGATAGACCAGGATGCCGGGGAACGCGGCCGAGGCGATCGACACGATTACGAACAGCACCCGCAACAGCGTGGAGCTCCAGCCGAAGCGGCGGGCGATGCCGCCGACCACGCCGGCGATCATGCGGTCGTTGAGGGAACGGGACAATGTGGTGGTCGTGACCATGGAAGGCTCCTTCGAACGTGTCGCCCAGTCTAAAAAGCGCAGCGACTGCGCCTTGTGACGGCTGCGGCTGCTCGCTGCAGGCACAGCGCAACCCGAAGCCGGATCACGCGTTGCCGCCACGCTCCTGCAACCAGCGGTGGATCGCCACCGGCACCTCGCGCTGCGCACGTCCGGAGACGTAGATGCCGATATGCCCGCCGCGGAAACTCAGCTCGGTGTAGTCGTCGCTGCCGACCAGGCCGCGCAATGCACGCGAGGCGTCGGGCGGCACCAGATGATCGTGTTCGGCGTAGATGTTGAGCACCGGCATGTCCACCGCCTGCAGGTCGACCGCCTCCCCGCCGATGCGCACCTGCCCGGTCACCAGCCCATTGCGCTGATAGAACTGGGTGACGAACTCGCGGAACGCCTCGCCGGCCAGATCGGGCGAATCGAAGATCCACTTTTCCATGCGCAGGAAATCTTCCAGCGCCTGCTTGTCGTCGAGGATGTCGAGCAAGCCGACGTATTTCTGCAGATTCAGCCGGAACGGTTTGAGCATCAGGTAACTGGCGTTCATCAGATCCGCCGGCACGTTGCCCATGGTGTCCACGAACAGATCCACATCGACCATGCGCGCCCAGTTGGAGAGCATGTTGTCGGGGGTGTGGAAATCCACCGGCGTGACCATGGTGATCAGGTTGCGCACCTTCGGCCGCTGCAGCGCCGCATAGCACAGCGCAAACGTGCCGCCCTGGCAGATGCCGAGCACATCGACTGCCTCCAGCCCCGACTGCGCGCGCAGGTGATCCACCGCGCCATCGATATAGCGCAGCAGATAGTCCTCCAGCGTCAGGTAACGCTCGGAGCGGTCCGGGTAGCCCCAATCCAGCACGTAGACGTCCTGGCCGTGGCCCAGTAGGCCCTTGACCAGCGAGCGGTCGGCCTGCAGATCGACCATGTAGGGGCGGTTGACCAGCGCGTAGACGATCAGCAGCGGCGTCCTGGCCACCGGCGCCTGCTCGCCGACAAAGCGGTACAGCACCACCTTGCCATCGCGCCAGATTTCCTCGCGCTCGGTCACGCCGTAATCCACGTCTTCCACGCCGGGCAGCAGCTTGAGCCCCTCGCGCAGCTTGCGCTGCATCGACAGGGTTTCCTGCATCAGGTCTTCGGCGCTGAATCCCAACGGGCCTTTCATGTCTACGCTCCACGTGGCTTGCGTGCGGCCGGCTTACCGGAAGCTGTGCCGGCCGATGGCCTGGCGGCGCTTTTGGCCGCCTTCGTGTTCTTGGCTGGGGCGGTTTTCGCTGGTGGTTTCTTGGCCGGGCTGGTCGCCGCTGCCGGCTTGGGCGCAGTGTCCGCCCTGGATGCCGGCGCGCGCCTGGCCGTGGCCGGCGCAACCGGGTCAGCCGCCGCTGCAGCCGGCTTGCCGGCCGGGCTGGCCGGGCTGGCCGCGGTGCGCAGCATGCGCCGCACCGCACGTTCCAGCTCGGCGATGCGGCGGTGCGCGGCGTCCATCTCCGAACGCGTCGGCATCCCGAAACGCTCGCTCAACTGCTCCACTTCTTCCTGCAACGCGGCGCGCAGGCGCATATGCGCATTGGCAAAGCCGCCATACACCTCGCGAAACTGGTCGGACAAGGCGACGTCGGCATACGACTCTTCGGCGGCCTCGATCCACAGATCGAACAAGGCACGCGCACTGGTCAGCTGACTGCCGCTGCTTTCGTGCTCCCCCAACTTGGAGGCGAACAGGCCGAACGCCTGCTCGATGGCCGACTTGAGTTGTTCGCCGTAGGCCTGCGATTGCGCTTGGTACTCCTGCTGCGCACGGGCCAGCGTCTGCAGGCGTGCCTGGTGATTGCGGCTCACGCCGAATGCCGGCATGTCCAGCCAGGGCGCGTTTTCTTCCCGCCACTTCGCCAGCGCCTGCGCAGCGTCCTGCAGCCACGGGTCGAAGCCGCCGGGGCTGCCGCCACGCAGCGAGCCCAGCGTCCACTGCATCAGCTGCTCGCCCTGCCCCTGCACGGCGCGTCGCCAGGCTTCGGAGACTTCGTTGGCCGAGGTGTCGCGCCCGGCAAACTGCGCGGCCACCTGCTGCATGGTGCCGAACCAGTCGCCGGCCTGATGACGGAAGCGGTCGATGGCCTCCTGCGCCTGCGGTGCGGCCTGGGTGGGCAGCAGTTGCGACCACCAGTCCATCGCCTTGCGCCAATCCTGCGGTGCGTCGCTGCCCGGCCCCGCCCCGGGAACGGCGCCGGGCTGGGCAGCGGCGCCGGACTGGCCGTGGCGCATGGCATCTCCCCAGGCGCTCCAGTACTGGCGCGCGTTGTCCTCGAAGTTGCCGTTGTCCGAACCGCTGGTTGCCATGATCCCTTCCCGTGACTGTCCACCAGCCATCCTACCGCGTGTGCCCGGCCGTACCGGTCAGGGCTTGGGGATGCGCAGCGTCTTGCTGATCATCAGCGAGCCGGACACCGCAAACAGCAGCACCAACGGGTGCAACTGCCACGGCCCGAGCTGCCACTGGCCCCACCACAAGGTCTGGCCGATATGGCCGCTGCTGGCGGCCACCGCCAGCAGGATCACCAGCAGCAGGCTGGTGGGGATCGGGGTGCCCTCGAAGTACGGCACCTTGTCGGCCTCGCCGGCGATCTCTTCGGCAGTCACGTTGTAGCGCGCCAGCCGGCTCACGCCGCAGCAGACGAAATAGCTCAGCACCAGCCAATCCCAGCCGCCGCGCATGCCGCAGGCATAGCCCAGCGCCGCCGGCGCCACCCCGAACGAGATCACGTCGGCCAGCGAATCCAGCTCGCGGCCCAGGGTCGAGGACGCCTTGCGCCAGCGCGCCACATGCCCGTCCAGCGCATCGAACACGAACGCCAGCGGGATCAGCGCCATGCCCAGCAGCAGGTCGCCGTGATGGCCTTCCTGCAGGAAGCGCATCGACGCGAACACCGCGCCGGTGCCGCAGAAGGCGTTGGCCAGGGTGAACCAGTCCGCGAGTTGGAAATCGCGCAGCATCGAGAAATGGCGTTTCATGCGGAACCTGAGAAGAGCAAGGCGCAAAGGGTAACGCGCGCACGCCATGCAGGCGACCGTTTCGCGCTATCGGCTAGGCTGGCGATCAGCGTGGCCGCTCCGGCCGGGCACGATCGACACCGAGGACAGCATGAAGCGCAGCATCCTGATCACCGGCGCAGGCAGCGGCATCGGCGCCGGCATCGCCACCGAGCTGGCCGCCGGCGGCCACCATCTGATCGTCAGCGATATGGACCTGGCGGCAGCCGAACGCACCGCGCAGCGCCTGCGCGACACCGGCGGCTCGGCCGAAGCACTGGCGCTGGACGTGACCGATGACCACGGCATCGCGCAGGCCTTGGCGCGCGTGACGCGCGCGCCGCAGGTGCTGGTCAACAATGCCGGCCTGCAGCAGGTTGCCGCGCTGGAAGACTTTCCGATGCAGCGCTGGGCCTTGCTGGTGGATGTGATGCTGACCGGCGCCGCACGGCTCAGCCGCGCGCTCCTGCCCGGCATGCGCGCGGCCGGCTACGGGCGCGTCGTCAACATCGGCAGCATCCACTCGCTGGTCGCCAGCCCGTACAAGAGCGCGTATGTCGCCGCCAAGCACGGCCTGGTCGGCCTGGCCAAGGTCATCGCCCTGGAAACCGCCGACTGCGACATCACCGTCAACACGCTGTGCCCGAGCTATGTGCGCACCCCGCTGGTGGAGCGCCAGATCGCCGACCAGGCGCGCACGCGCGGCATCGCCGAAGAGGCGGTGATTCGCGATGTGATGCTCAAGCCGATGCCCAAGGGCGCCTTCATCGACTACGACGAACTCGCCGGCACGGTCGCGTTCCTGATGTCGCATGCCGCGCGCAACATCACCGGGCAGGCGATCGCCATCGACGGCGGCTGGACCGCGCAGTGAGCACGGCTGGCGAAATTTTCACCAGCTTCCGTGGCCGCCTTACGCCGCAAGGCGCGCGCGCAGTTGTCCACAGACTTGCGCAGGATTCATCCACAACCGGTGTGGAGAAGTGCGTGGAGGCGGAATGCAGGCTGCAGGTCGCCACAGCGTGCAGCGCCGGCTTGCGGTTGCGCTCGCCAGGTCGATCGCATGCGCATTGGCGCCAGCAGATCGAAGTCCATTAAGGACGGCGGAGGCTTAACTTCGGCACTGCGTTGACCGCGCCAGCCAGCAGTAACAGCCGCGCTCGCCTGGGCGGCGGCGCACTTCCTCAATCCCGCTCAGATGCGCGAATACGTCCACGACTGCATGCGCCCGTCGCGATACGGCATCACGCCATGAAACGGACGCGGGTCGCCATCGAAGACCAGTGGCAGGAAATTGCGGTCGCCTTCCCACATCGGTACCTGGTCCATGCGGTCGATCGCCACCCATTCCAGCGTGCCTTCCGGGTTGGAAGCCTGCGGCTCGCCTTGGAAGCTGCGGATCAGGAACACGAAGCCCAGCCAGTCCTCGCCCTGCTTGCCGAAGCCCGGCCAGCTGATGGTGCCGCGCAGCTGCATGTCGCCGCATTCCACGCCGGCCTCTTCGCGGATCTCGCGGCGCATGCCGGCCAGTACGTCCTCGTCCGGCTCCACCTTGCCGCCGAGCCCGTTGTATTTGCCCAGGTGCTGATCGCCGGGGCGGGCATTGCGATGGATCATCAACACCTGTGTGCCGTCGGGCGACAACAGGTAGCCGAGCGTGGCGACGATGGGGGTATAGGGCATGGCGGGCGCGCTGGAATCGAGCGCATCAGTATGACCGATGCTGTGCAAGCGGCGTGGCGCAGCCTCAGCCGACCGCAGCCTGCGAGCTCGGGCGCGCAGGCGCGACGTAGTCGGTATCCAGACGCAAGGTAGCCACGCCATGGCCGCGCTCGGCCAGATAGTCCAGCCACTTGCCCAGGAACGTGTTCATGCGCATGCGGTGGCTGATCAGCTCGGCTGGCGGCGGGAACATGCCCATCACGTCCTGCCAGCGACGGCCGACATAGCAATGGGTGGTCTCGGCCTGGCGCGCATCGCGGTACAGGCGCACGTAGGCCGACGGGTCAGGCTCGCCGGTGACGGGATCGCACAGGTCGTAGGTCAGCCGCAACTCGACCGTGTAGCGGTGGCACTCGATCACGTCCAGACGCAGGTCCAGGCCATCGCCGATCGACGAGACATAGGAGCCGGGAGCGAGATCGGCCGGTGCGAACAGCCGGGTCAGATGCTGAAAGTTTTCTGCGTACAAGCCCATCAGCCAGCCGAACCGGCTCAACTTGGGGATGCGTTCGAGTTTACTCAGTGCTTGCGCCATGAACCGATCCTACACGCTGCGCTGCCGCACGGGCAGCATTGACGACCGGCCACCGGCAGGCCTACCTTGGCGGAGCCCTGCTCCGCCCGCTTGATTTCCTTGACGCTTGCTAAGCGGCCGCGATACGTCACGGCAGCCCTGGATAGTGAATACGCTACGCGCGGCCCAATCCCCAATCCCGCCAACCAATTCCCGCCTCAAAACATCTCGCGCTGCAGCCCCAGCGTGGACAACACCTTGCTGGAAATTTCCTCGATCGAGGTATTGGTGGTGCTCAAGGTCGGAATGCGCTCCATCTGGAACATGCGCTCGGCGGTGGCCACCTCGCGCCGGCAGGTCTCTGCCGCGCTGTAGCGTGAATTGGCGCGCCGCTCCTGGCGGATCTGCTGCAACCGCTCCGGGTCGATGGTCAGACCGAACAACTTGCTGCGGTAATTGCGCAGGCGCGGAGGCAGGCGCTCGTTTTCCAGATCTTCCTCGGTCAACGGGTAGTTAGCGGCACGGATGCCGTAATGCAATGCCAGGTAGATGCAGGTCGGCGTCTTGCCGGCGCGCGACACCGCCACCAGGATCACGTCGGCCTCGTCGTAATTGAGTGCGATACCGTCATCGTGGCTCAGCGCGAAGTTCATCGCGTTGATGCGGCGGTGATAGGTCTCGAAGTCCACCATGCCGTGCGCACGGCCCACGCGCGAATGCCGCGGCGCATTGAGTTCGCGTTCCAGCGGCTCGATGAAGGGCGCGAACACGTCCAGCATCAAGGCGCCGCTTTCGGCCAGGATCATGCTCAGCTGGGGATCGACGCAGGAATTGACCACCACCGGGCGCACCTGGTACCGCTCACCTGCCGCGCGCACCCGCAGCGCCGCATCGCGCGCTTTTTCTGCATCATCAATGAACGACATGCGGTCGGTGACGAAGTTGAATCCACTGAACTGCGTGAGCAGGCTATGCCCAATCGTTTCAGCGGTGATACCGGTTCCATCGGAGACGTAGAACACCGGTCGAATTGTTGACATCAAGACCACCTCTTTGAACTGGTGTCCAAAACTTACGGGTTCATGCTTGTGCAGATTCCGCTGTGCACTGCATCATAGCGGCTTCTTCCTACGGACGCGGCCATCCAGCCCGCTCGGGCGATGGCCATACGGAGCATCGCGCTTGAACGAGAATATCCTGTGGTTGCATGAGCTACGCCTGGCCGATCTGGCCCGCGTAGGTGGTAAGAATTCCTCGCTCGGCGAGATGATCGGCAACCTGGCCGGGCTTGGCGTTTCGGTTCCCGGTGGATATGCGACCACTGCCGAGGCTTTCAAGGACTTCATCGCGCATAACGATCTGTCCAAGCGCATCTTCGACAAGCTGGCGACGCTGGATGTCGAGGACGTTGGCGCCCTCACCGTTGCCGGCAAGGAAATCCGCGGCTGGGTGATCGATGCTCCGCTGCAGCCGGAACTGGACCGCGATATCCGCACCGCATACGCACAGCTGTGTGCGGAAAACGGCGGTGGCGAAGTGGCCGTGGCGGTGCGTTCGTCGGCCACTGCCGAAGATCTGCCCGATGCCTCGTTCGCCGGCCAGCAGGAGACCTTCCTCAACGTGACCGGTGCCGACGATGTCGTACACAAGGTCAAGGAAGTGTTCGCCAGCCTCTATAACGATCGCGCAATCGCTTACCGCGTGCATCATGGCTTCAAGCACGAAGACGTGTTCCTGTCGGCCGGCGTGCAGTTGATGGTGCGCTCGGGCGTCGGTGCGGCCGGCGTGCTGTTCACGCTGGACACCGAATCGGGCTTCCGCGACGTGGTGTTCGTCACCTCCAGTTTCGGTCTGGGCGAGATGGTCGTGCAAGGTGCGGTCAACCCGGACGAGTTCTACGTCTACAAGCCCACGCTGACCGCAGGCAAGCCGGCGATCCTGCGCCGCTCGCTCGGCAGCAAGGCGATCCGCATGGTCTACTCGGATGTGCCCGGCGAACGCGTGCGCACCGAAGACACGCCGGTGGAACTGCGCAGCACCTTCTCGATCAGCGATGAAGACGTGCAGGAGCTTTCCAAGCAGGCGCTGGTGATCGAAAAGCATTACGGCCGCCCGATGGATATCGAGTGGGCCAAGGACGGTGTCAGCGGCAAGCTGTTCATCGTGCAGGCGCGTCCGGAAACCGTGAAGTCGCGCAGCCATGCCACCCAGATCGAGCGTTTCTCGCTGGAAGCCAAGGACGCCAAGATCCTGGTCGAAGGCCGTGCGGTGGGCGCCAAGATCGGCAGCGGCGTGGCACGCGTGGTGCGCTCGCTGGACGACATGAATCGCGTGCAGGCCGGCGACGTCTTGATCGCCGACATGACCGATCCCGATTGGGAGCCGGTGATGAAGCGAGCCTCGGCCATCGTCACCAACCGCGGCGGCCGCACCTGCCACGCGGCGATCATCGCGCGCGAACTCGGCGTGCCGGCCGTGGTCGGCTCGGGCAACGCCACCGATGTGATCAGCGACGGTCAGGAAGTGACGGTGAGCTGCGCCGAAGGCGATACCGGCTTCATCTACGACGGCCTGCTGCCGTTCGAGCGCACCACCACCGACCTGGGCAACATGCCGCCTGCCCCGCTCAAGATCATGATGAACGTGGCCAACCCGGAGCGCGCGTTCGACTTCGGCCAGTTGCCCAATGCCGGCATCGGCCTGGCGCGTCTGGAAATGATCATTGCCGCGCACATCGGCATCCATCCCAACGCGCTGCTGGAATACGACAAGCAGGACGCTGACGTCCGCAAGAAGATCGACGCCAAGACCGCCGGCTACGGCGACCCGGTGAGCTTCTACGTCAATCGCCTGGCCGAGGGCATCGCAACGCTGACCGCCTCGGTGGCACCGAACACGGTGATCGTGCGCCTGTCGGACTTCAAGTCCAATGAGTACGCCAACCTGATCGGCGGCTCGCGTTACGAACCCCATGAAGAGAACCCGATGATCGGCTTCCGTGGCGCCAGCCGCTATGTCGATCCGTCCTTCACCAAGGCCTTCTCGCTGGAGTGCAAGGCGGTGCTGAAGGTGCGCAACGAGATGGGCCTGGACAACCTCTGGGTGATGATCCCGTTCGTGCGCACGCTGGAAGAAGGCCGCAAGGTGATCGAGGTGCTGGAGCAGAACGGGCTCAAGCAGGGCGAGAACGGCCTGAAGATCATCATGATGTGCGAGCTGCCGTCCAATGCGCTGCTGGCCGATGAATTCCTGGAGATCTTCGATGGTTTCTCGATCGGCTCCAACGACCTGACCCAGCTGACCCTGGGCCTGGACCGCGACTCGTCGATCGTGGCGCATCTGTTCGACGAGCGGAACCCGGCGGTCAAGAAGCTGCTGTCGATGGCGATCAAGTCGGCGCGCGCCAAGGGCAAGTATGTGGGCATCTGCGGCCAGGGGCCGTCCGATCACCCGGAACTGGCGGAGTGGCTGATGCAGGAAGGGATCGAGTCGGTATCGCTGAATCCTGACACCGTGGTCGACACCTGGCTGCGTCTGGCCAAGTTGAAGAGCGAGAGCTGATGGGTATGTTGGGTGCGGTGTTGGCGGCGGCTGCGGGAGCAGTCGCCGCAAGGCCGGTGGCGGCCAAGACGGCGGAGCCGGCGTTCAACTGGGCCAATATCCCGTGGGCGCAATACGCGCTCAACTGGGGGCTGGCCCTGCTGATCGTGGTGGTCGGCATGTGGCTGGCCAAGCAGCTCAGCCAGTGGCTGCACCGTGCGCTGACCCGCGCGCGCATCGAGATCACGCTGACCAACTTCCTGCGCAACGTGCTGTACGCGTTGCTGCTGGTGCTGGTCTTCGTCAGTGCACTGAGCAAGATTGGCGTACCGCCGACCTCGCTAATCGCGGTGCTGGGTGCGGCCGGCCTGGCGGTCGGTCTGGCGTTGAAGGACTCGCTGTCCAATATCGCTGCAGGCGTGATGCTGATCGTGCTGCGGCCGATGCGCGATGGCGACCATGTGGTGATTGCCGGCCAGGAAGGCATCGTCGACGAGATCCGGATCTTCCAGACCCGGATCCGCTCGTTCGACGAGCGCATCATCACCCTGCCCAACAGCACCATCACCACCTCGCCGATCGTCAACTACAGCACCCTGCCCAACCGGCGCCTGGAAGTGACCGTGGGCGTGGGCTACGGCGACGATCTGAAGAAAGCCCAGCAGCTGTTGCTGCAGATTGCCAAGGACAATCCGAACCTCCTGGAGTCGCCGGCACCGTTCGTGCAGGTCACCAATCTGGGCGAAAGCACGGTGGATCTGATGTTGTTCGCGTATGCGACCAACGGCAATTTCGGCGCGGCCAAGAGCACCACGCTGGAACAGATCCGCAACCAGTTGCTGGAAAACGGGCTCAACATCCCGTATCCGCAGCGCGACCTGCACGTGTATCACCACGATGCCGACGGCAAGCCGATCTCCGACCTGCTGCTGAAAGGCATCGCCGACGACGGCGACCTGAGCAAGGGTCCGCCGCTGGCGCGTTGATGCATTCAGTGGCGTGATGGAAAAGCAGAAAGGCCGCATCGAACGATGCGGCCTTTTTTGTTGGATGCGTTGCAACTATGTGGCTTTTTGCCTGCCTGACCGGCAGCAAACGTTGCCGGACGTACGCCTGCGCGTAGTCCGCAACTAGGCGCCATCAATCAACACCCCAACAGCGCGCAACGCCGCCGTGGCCAGCGCTCAGGCCGGCACGTCGGCCTGGGAATCGCCGCCCAGCGCGCCCATGAACTGGCGGTAGTGGCGCAGCTCGTCGATCGAATCACGCACATCGCTCAACGCGGTGTGGGCCGAGCTCTTGGCAAAACCATTGGCCACCGTCGGCGCCCAACGCCGTGCCAGCTCCTTGATGGTGGACACGTCCAGGTTGCGGTAGTGGAAGTAGCGCTCCAGGCGCGACATCTGGCGGTGCAGGAAGCGGCGGTCCTGGCAGATCGAATTGCCGCACATCGGCGAGGCGCCGGCGCGGATCCATTCACTCAGGAAGGCCACTGTCTGCGCCTCGGCCTGGGCATGGGTGACCTGGCTGTCGAGCACGCGCTGCCACAGCCCCGAACGGCGGTGCTGATTGCGGTTCCACTCGTCCATGGCTTCCAGCGTCGCCAGCGGGTGGGCGATGGCCAGCTCCGGCCCTTCGGCAAGCACGTTCAACTGCGCATCGGTCACGATGGTGGCGATCTCGATGATGGAATCGCGATCGGTATCCAGGCCGGTCATTTCCAGATCGATCCAGATCAGTCGGTCGTTGCCTGCAAGGGTGTCTGCCATATCGCCGTCCTGTGGAGGGCCGTCGCCGGCCGGATGCTGAAGGGCGCGCATCATACCGCGGCCGCGCCGCTCAGGGCGCGAGGGGCGGCTTGCCGCGCTTGGCCCTGAAGTAATTGGTCAGGCGCAGGCCGGCCTCGGCGGCCAGCACGCCACCGCTGACCTGCACGCGGTGGTTATGGCGCGGGTCGGCGGGCAGATCGAACACGCTGCCGCAGGCGCCGGTCTTGGGGTCGCTGGCGGCGAATACCACCCGCGCGATGCGCGCGTGGATCATCGCCATCGCGCACATCGCGCACGGCTCCAACGTGACATACAGCGTGCAGCCGATCAGCCGGTGGTTGGCCAGGCGGCGGCCGCCTTCGCGCAGGGCCATGATCTCGGCATGCGCGCTGGGATCGTGGCTGGCGATATTGAAGTTCCAGCCCTCGCCCAGCACGGTGCCCCCGGCATCGATCAGCAGCGCGCCGACCGGGATCTCGTCAAAGTCGCGTTCGGCACGCTCGGCCAGTTGCAGGGCGCGTTGCATCCACTGTTGGTCGATCAGCGTCTGCGCCGCGTCTACCGACGTTTCCACCGGCATGCTCACGCGGCGCTGCCGCCCTGGCGATCCAGGAAGGCGGCAAACGCGGCCACGGTGGCTTCGCTGACATGGTGCTCGATGCCTTCGGCGTCGCGGCGCGCGGTGGCCTCGTCGATGCCCAGGGCGAGCAGGAAACGTTCGACGATCTGATGGCGCTGCCGGCTGGACGCCGCCAGCGCCTCGCCGGCCGGAGTCAGGAAAACACCGCGATACGGGCGCTGCACCACCCAGCCGTCGCGCACCAACCGCTTGAGCATCTTGGCCACGGTCGGCTGCGCCACGCCCAGGCGCGCGGCGATATCGACCTGACGCGCCTCGCCGCCGTCGACCAACAGGTCGGAGATCAGCTCCACATAGTCCTCGACCAGCTCGGCGCGGCGCGCTTCGCGCACCTGACGGAAGCTCTCCATATGCACCTGTGCGTCGATCAGCGCCGGCGCGGCTGCTTCCAGCTTTTCGCTCTTGCCCACCCTCATCCCCGTCATCACGTCCGGCGCCAGTGCCGGGATGCGTAGTTTGAAGCACGCAGCCGATCATTACGATTTAAATTGCCAATGCTCAACAGCATAGCCCCTGCTATATCATCGGCACGACTCCTAGCCAGCCTGCCCCGCATGTCCGTCGATCTCCGTCCTCAACCAGCCTCGCCCCTCCCCCTGCCTGCCGCGGCCAATGGCGGGTTGGGCGATCACCACGCCAGCATCGCCGTACCCAAGGGCGGCCACTGGTGGTTCCGGCTGCTGGCGTTCCTGGGCCCGGGCTACATGGTGTCGGTCGGGTACATGGACCCGGGCAACTGGGCCACCGACCTGGCCGGCGGCTCGCAGTTCGGCTATCTGCTGCTGTCGGTGATCCTGCTGTCCAACCTGATGGCGATCGTGCTGCAGAGCCTGTCGGCGCGGCTGGGCATCGCGACCGGGCTGGACCTGGCGCAGGCCTGCCGGGCGCGTTACCCGCGCGGAGTGAACCTGGCGCTGTGGGGCATCTGCGAACTGGCGATCATCGCCTGCGATCTGGCCGAGGTAATCGGCACCGCCATCGCGTTGAAGCTGTTGTTCGGCATTCCGCTGACCGTGGGCGCCATCATCACCGCGGTGGACGTGGTGCTGGTGCTGTTGCTGATGAACCGCGGTTTCCGTGCGCTGGAAGCGTTCGTGATCGCGCTGCTGTTGATCATCTTCGTCTGCTTCGGCGTCCAGATCGCGCTGGCGGCACCACCGATCGCCGCCGTGCTGGGCGGCTTCATTCCGCGTGCGCAGGTGGTCACCGACCCGCGCGCGCTGTATCTGGCGATCGGCATCATCGGTGCGACGGTGATGCCGCACAACCTGTACCTGCATTCGTCGATCGTGCAGACACGTGCGTATCCGCGCACCGATGCGGGCCGCAAGTCGGCGCTGCGCTGGGCGGTGACCGACAGCACCGTGGCGTTGATGTTCGCGCTGTTCATCAACGCCTCGATCCTGATCCTGGCGGCGGCGGTGTTCCATACGCAGGGCCGCACCGATGTGCAGGAAATCGAACAGGCTCACGCCCTGCTCGCGCCGATGCTGGGCGTGGGTCTGGCCTCGACGCTGTTCGCAGTGGCGTTGCTGGCCTCCGGCGTCAATTCCACCGTCACCGCCACGCTGGCCGGGCAGATCGTGATGGAAGGCTTCCTGCAACTGCGCTTGCCGCCGTGGCTGCGCCGCCTGCTGACACGTGGCATCGCCATCGTGCCGGTGGTGATCGTGACCTGGTTGTATGGCGAGGCCGGTACCGCGCGGCTCCTGGTGCTCAGCCAGGTGGTGCTGTCGATGCAGCTGCCGTTTGCGGTGATCCCGCTGGTGCGCTTCGTGTCGGATCGTGAGTTGATGGGCGCGCTGGTGGCACCGCCGTGGCTGGTGCGCATCGCCTGGGTCATTGCGGCGGTGATCGTCGGCTTGAACCTGAAGCTGCTGTGGGACACCGCGCTGCAGTGAGTGGCGAGCACAACCGGCGTGGTCGATGCGATGCGGCAGCTGCGTGCGCTGCAGAGCCAGGCAGGATGCACGGAGGAGCGTTGATCGGCGCTGCATTGCGTTCGTGCGAGCTGGATACCCGGATGATCCATTACGGCGCATCGACTGCAGCGAACGAGCTGATCCGCAACGCTGGGGATAACCGCTGTAGAGCGCACGCAGATGCAATCTGCGCTGCGACGCAGGCGGTCTACTGCTCGCATGCACCGGCACGCCCGTGGCCTGCGTCGCACCGCGTGGCGCGGGCCCATGCAAGCACGATGCGTATCGCATCGTGCCATCGCCGGGCTGCATGCCCCTCGCCCCAGGAGTGTTTATGGATCCGTTCGAGGCGCATCCGGCCGACGCCGGACGCCGCAGCTTTCTCATCACCGGCACGGTCGCCGTAGCAGCGTTGTCGCTGCCCGCGTTCGCCACTGCCGCACCTCCCGCACGCGCCCGCGCCACCACCCCACCCCACTCGTCCACTCACGGAGTCAACCCGATGTCCAATTTCGTCAAACGCCCCGACGGCGCCAATATCTTCTACAAGGATTGGGGCAAGGGCCAGCCGGTCGTCTTCGCACATGGTTGGCCGCTCAGCGGCGATGCCTGGGACCCGCAAATGCTGTTCATGGGCCAGCACGGCTACCGCGTGATCGCACACGATCGCCGCAGCCATGGCCGCTCGTCGCAGACCTGGGACGGTAACGACATGGACACCTATGCGGACGATCTGGCTGCAGTGATCGACGCGCTGGACCTGAAGGACGCGATCCTGGTCGGCCATTCCACCGGCGGTGGCGAAGTGGCGCATTACGTTGGCCGCCATGGCAGCAAGCGTGTGGCCAAGGTGGTACTGGTCGGCGCGGTGCCGCCGCAGATGGTCAAGAGCCCAACCAATCCGGGCGGCCTGCCGATGAGCGTGTTCGACGGCATCCGCGATGGCGTTGCCAAGGACCGTTCGCAGTTCTATCAGGACCTGACCACGCCGTTCTTCGGTGCCAACCGTGACGGCAACAAGGTCACCCAGGGCATGCGCGATGCGTTCTGGCTGCAGGGCATGCTGGGCGGTCACAAGGGTCAGTACGACTGCATCAAGGAATTCTCCGAGGTCGATTACACCGCCGACCTGAAGAAGATCGACGTGCCGGCGCTGGTGGTGCATGGCGACGACGACCAGATCGTGCCGATCGATGCATCGGGCAAGTTGTCGGCCAAGATCATCAGCAACGCCGAACTGAAGATCTACCCCGGCGCGCCGCACGGGTTGACCATTACCCATGCCGATCAGTTCAACAAGGATCTGCTGGCCTTCGCCAAGCGCTGATTCTTGCTTCACTGCGTAAGACAAAGGCCGGCTCGTGAGAGCCGGTCTTTTTTTGGTGCGCGTTGCTTTGCTGCGCGCAGGTCCGTTGTGATCAGGCTGGCGGCCTCAGCGTCGATAGGCCTGTTGCCAGTGGCGCCCCAATGCGCCCACTGCAGGCGAGCTTGCGGACCCACGACGTGCGCGCAAAGATGCCGAAACAGCAAGCGGGATGGCGACGGTGCGCCTTCGCAGCGTGGTCGCAACACCGCGCAACGGACCAGCTTCAGGCATGGACCGGCCAGCCACAGGTGAGCACAGCAACCAGGGCCCGCAAGAAACCGCCACGCAGCACGACCACCAGCAACGCGATGCTCAGCCATGGCGGTGCCAGCAATGGCAGGTCAGGCAGTCGCAGCCAATGTCGATCGGTAGCGCAAGCGATACGCCGACCGCTGAAGGACACGTGCGCTGCCCTGGCTGACCGTATGGCCGATCGGGCGCAGCCAGCAGGCAGGTTGCGCCCGCTCCGCTTGGCCAAAAGGCGCTCCAGCCCTGGGTCTGCGTAGGCCGGTTACCAGCGCCGGCAACCGGCCTCACGCACGGCAGGCGCGGCCGACCTGGCAGTAGAAAGCGACATCGATTTCAGCGCCGGGCCGATAGGGAGCGTCGTGCTGATGAAGTTCTCAGATATCGGCATGGGCGTGCGGCGGCACCGCCACACCGCCGCCACCGACGAAGTGGCGGACCACCGGCGCGCGCTCGCCTTGATGCAGGGCGCGGATCTGCTCCTGCAGCTGGCGGTCGTCGCCGGTGACGCGCTCGTGCTGACGCAGATGTTCCAGCCACGAAGCGACGATGAAGTATTCCAGTTGCACGCCGGGTGTTGCCGCGTCTTCGGCGATACCCCAGACCACCGCACCATCACGACGCCGCGCGTTGCCCAGTTGCGTCATCAGCTGCAGGAAAGTTACGCGCGCATGGGCAGCGATGCGGTATTCGACCGTCACCAGCACCGGGCCGCGATCGTGTTCGACCGCATCCGATTGCGCCGGCACAGGCCAATGTCCGCCAGGGGCGAGGTCCAGCTGTTCGGTGCCGGCAATGCGCGCGCGCTTGACCAGCAGCGCCGCGATCACCGCGCCAACGGCGGCAATCTGCAGGGCTGTCGCGATCGAGGTGCGCTGCGCCAACGCGCCCCAGACCAGCGAGCCGGCCGCCATACCCGCAGAAAACACCACGATGTACAGCGACAATGCGCGTGCGCGCACCCAGGCAGGCACCGCCGTTTGCGCGGCGATCTGCAAGGACGACAGCACGGTGATCCAGGCCAGGCCGTTGACCACCATCACCGCGCACAGCACTCCGATCTGACGCGACAATGCCAGCCCCAGCAATGAGGCTGCGCACACGATGGTGGCCACGAACACCAGTAGGTCGCGGTCGTAGCGCGCACGCAGGCGTGGCAACAGCAGCGCGCCACTGATCGCACCGATGCCGATGCAGCCCAACAACACGCCATAACTGCCGGCACCCAACTGCATGTCGCGACGGACCACCAACGGCAGCAATGCGGTCAACGCGCTGGCGAACAGGAAGAACCCGGCGGCCTTGATCAGCACCGCCTGCAAGCGCCCGGCGCGTGCGGCGTAGCGCAGACCGGCACGCAGGCCCGCGCCGAAGCTCTCCGGCGGCAATGCAGAGACATGCGCATCGCGACGCCAACGCCACAACACCAGCAGCATCAGCCCGAAGGTCACGCCATTGAGCAAAAATGCCCACGGCGGCCCGAATTGCGCCACGATCAAACCGCCAACCGCTGGGCCGATCGAGCGGGCGATGTTCATGCCGATCGAATTGAGCGCTACCGCCGAGGCCAGCATCGGCCGCGGCACCAGCTCCGACACGATTGCCGCCTGCGCAGGCATCGCCATTGCCGCGCCCATGCCCATTGCAAAGGTCAATGCCACCAGTACCCACGGGGTTAGCAACTGCAGATGCGATAGCAAGGCCAAGGCTGCGGCCACCAGCAACATCCAGCCCTGGGTAAGCATCAGGTAGCGGCGGCGGTCGACGATGTCGGCCAGCGTACCGGCCACCAGTGCGAACAACACCACCGGCAAGGTGGTGGCCGACTGCACCGCCGCGACCATCAATGGCGAGCCCGTCTGTTCGGCCATCACCCAGGACGCGGCGACATCGTTGATCCAGGTGCCGATGTTGCTGCCTAAGATGGCCAGCCATAAGGCACGAAAGATCGGCTCGCGCAGCGGCGCCCAAGCACCGCTATCGGCGGGTGCGGCAGAAGAAGTCATCGCGGCAAGGCTCCAGTGGACGGGGTGAAACAAACAAGGTGACGGGCCTGGATGCGCCGGCAGGCGCATCGCTGTGGTGCCGATCTCAGAACGCGAAACACGCGCAACCCAATGCGCCCCAGAAGCCGCGCAGATCATCGCTGGGCGCAGCATGCTGCGCTGCATGACCATGCGGCCCGTGCGCGCGACAGCCATGGCCATGCGTGTGCGTGGCACTGGCAAGCCCGCTGACCGTACCGCCCACGTGATAGCCGCCGAACCGGTTGACCGGCGACCAGTCCGGCATCGCCGGCGGCAAGGTGGGCGCCAGTGCGGCGAAGTCGCCGTCGCCATGGACGACGCGCCCACCCAGCACGGTCAGCACGCTGGTGATGTCGGCAATGGCGGCATCGTCGACGCGGAAGTAATCGTCGGACAACACTATGAAATCGGCCAGTTGCCCCGCCGCCAGCGTGCCCTTGTGGCCCTCATCGCCGGAGAACCACGCGCTGCCCTGCGTCCACAGCCGCAACGCCTGCTCACGGTCGAGCAGGTTCTCTTCGCCGTACAACGCCAGACCGCCCACCGTGCGTCCGGTGACCAGCCACGACAGCGCCACCCACGGGTTGTAACTGGCCACGCGCGTCGCATCGGTGCCGGCGCCCACCGGCACGCCGGCGGCTAACATGCGACGCACCGGTGGCGTGTGCCGCGCAGCCTGTACGCCGTAGCGCTCGACAAACGCTTCGCCCTGATACGCCATGCGGTGCTGCACGGCGATGCCGCCGCTCAAGGCGCGAATGCGGTCGATATTGCGTGGCGTGATGGTTTCGGCGTGATCGACGAACCAATGCAGGCCATCGAACGGAATGTCGGCATTGACCTTTTCGTACACATCGAGAATGCGTCCGATGCTTTCGTCGTAGGTGGCATGGATACGGAATGGCCAACGCTTTTCGACCAGCAACCGCACCACCTGCTCCAGCTCGGGCTCCAGTTCCGGCGGCAGCT
This sequence comes from Xanthomonas sp. NCPPB 2864, assembly GCF_056675615.1. NCBI lineage: Bacteria > Pseudomonadati > Pseudomonadota > Gammaproteobacteria > Lysobacterales > Lysobacteraceae > Xanthomonas > Xanthomonas sp. NCPPB 2864. Next base: position 1,090,863 of record NZ_JBWWVS010000001.1, on the reverse strand, counting down.
CCGGGCGCGGCTCGCTGAACTGTTCGAAATCCGCCGCCGAAAACACCAGCATTTCGCCGGCGCCGTTGTGCCGCAGCAGATCGTCGCCCTTGCGCACCGGCAGCATCTCGGTCCAGCCGCGGAAGTCGTCGACTTCCTTGCCCTTGTTCTGGGTGAACAGGTTGTAGGCGATGCGCACGCTCAACTGGTCGGCCGCGTGCAACTGTTCGATGACTTGGTAGTCCTCCGGATAATTCTGGAAACCGCCGCCGGCATCGATCACCGAGGTGATCCCCAGCCGGTTGAGTTCGCGCATGAAATGGCGTGTGGAATTGGCCTGATACTCCAACGGCAGTCGCGGGCCCTTGGCCAGGCTGGTGTAGAGAATCAGGGCATTGGGCTTGGCCAGCAGCAAGCCTGTGGGATTACCCAGCTTGTCGCGTTCGATGCGCCCGCCGGGCGGATCGGCAGTGGCCTTGTCGTAGCCACAGGCGCGCAAGGCCGCGCGGTTCAGCAGGGCGCGGTCGTACAGATGAAGCAAAAATACCGGTGTATCCGGTGCGATGGCATTGATCTCGTCCAGGGTCGGCAAGCGTTTTTCGACGAACTGATGCGCGGTGAATCCGCCGACCACACGCACCCATTGCGGCGCCGGGGTGCGGTCGACCTGCGCCTTCAACATCGCCATCGCATCGGCAAGCGAGCGCACGCCATCCCAGCGCAGCTCCAGGTTGTAGTTGAGCCCGCCGCGAATCAGATGGGTGTGGCTGTCATTGAGGCCGGGCAACAGGCGTCGGCCTTGCGCATCGATGCTGCGGGCGCCAGCTGCCAGCGCCATGATCTGCGCATCGTCGCCCACCGCAACGATGCGTCCATCGGTCACTGCAATGGCGGTGGCGCTGGGCTGACGTGGATCGAGGGTAGTGATGCGTGCGTTGCGAACGACCAGATCGACCATCGGAGACTTCCTTGAAGCAGACCAAGCGCCGGGCAAGGCGCCCAACGCAAGACCGGCGGCGGCGGCCTGCATCCACAAGCGCCGCCCGGCATCGTGATCATTCCGTACGCCGCTCATGCCGCACCATGCCTGCGCAGCCCATCCAGCGACCATGCGCCACCGCCAGCGGCAACCAGCCCCAGCAATACCAGCAGCCACATCAGCGGGTATTCCATCCCGCCGTGCATCCAGAACCAGCCCTTGGGCACGGCCACCACGACGGTGGTGGCGATGAACACCGCCGCCAGTGCAGCACTGACGCGCGTCCACAGACCCAGTAACACCGCCAGCCCCGAGAGCGTCTGCACCAAAGCCAGCAGCAACGGCAACGGTTGCGCAGACGGAAAGCCGAATTGCTGTAATTCAGCGGCAAATCCAGCCAGCCCCGGCCCACCAAACCATCCCAGCAACTTGCCCAGGCCATGCGGCAACAGGAAACCGCCGCCGGCAATGCGCAGCATCAGCAATGCCGCTGCAAGGCCGGCGTTGCCACGTGGTGCCGATGCGTTCAATGCCCGCCTTCCTGCGCGCCGAACATGGTTTTGGCGTACTGAATGCCGATGCCGTAGCCGCCCGCATGCGCACGCGCGATGCCGGTGGTGAGGTCGTAGGTGTCGCTGCGTGCCCAGTCGCGCTGCAGTTCCAGCAGGTACTGCACGCTGGTGATGGGCGCGGCGCCGGCCTGCACCATCCGCGTCACCGCGCGCTCGTGCGCTTCGTCGCTGACATCGCCGCAGGCATCGGTGATGACGTAGACCTCGAACCCCTGCTCGACCGCCGACAGCGTCGGGCCGACGATGCAGACGCTGGTCCACAGCCCGGCAATCACCAGACGCTGCTTGCCGATGGCGTTGACGCGATCGATCACACCCTGGTCTTCCCAGGCATTCATGCTGGTGCGATCAAGCACCGATTCGCCGGCAAAGATCTCCGGCAGCTCGGGAAACAGCGGGCCGGAGAACGACTTCTCTGCAACGGTGGTCAAGATCACCGGCACCTTGAAGCCTTTGGCGCCCTTGGCAATCAGCGACACGTTGTTGCGCAGCGCCGAGATGTCGATGGTATGCGTGGCGAACGCCATCTGCGATTGATGGTCGATCAGTATCAGCGCGTGATCACCGGGCGACAACAGGGACTTACCGGGGACGGCGGTGGCGGTGGTCATGCGTGATGCTCCAGGGAGGATGAAAAAGAACCGGCGCTGTGCCGATGCGCACGCGGCTGGGCACGCGCGGCGCAGGGATCGTTCGCCACTTGCGCGGCAAAGCGCGCCGGCGTGCAGCCGGTGGCGTTGCGGAAGCTGCGGACGAAATGGCTTTGATCGAAGAAGCACAGATCGGTGGCGATCTGGCTGATGGTGTGGCCGCCCTCGCGCAGCATGGCCTGGGCGCGTTCGAGGCGACGACGACGCAGATACTCCATCGGGCTGGCGCCCAGCGCATCGCGAAACACGCGCGCAAAATGGAAGCGGCTCATGCAGGCGGCGCCGGCCAGTTGCGTCACGCCGATGGGCTCATACAGATGCGTGTCGATGTACTGCAGCGCTCTGGCCACGGCACGTGCGCGCGGGGCGTACAGTGCGTTGGTGTTGCCTGCATGCAGATCGGGGCAACCGGCGGCAGTCAGACGTGCCATGTGGCGTCTCCGGCGGGGAATGGCGCCATGGTGGGGCGAACCTGCCGATCGCCCCACCCCTGATGGTGAGGCCGATCGCTCACTCTTTCGGGTGAGCGACACGCGTGCTGCCACAAGCACGCATGGGATCGCATGGGTGCATCGCCATGGCATGCACCGCGCATGCACGCCGATGCAGCGGCGATACCGCGCCGTTGTTTCTGTCGCGCTTTGCAGTGTCCAAGCCGACACCCGCACCACACGCAAACCAAGCGGACGCCAGCGCACGAATGCCACGCTACGAGGCGGCGTCATCACTGCTGCAGCCAACCGATGGCATCCAGCTCGGGGCACACTGCATCGCAGCGACACGCACGCACCCCACGCAACATGCCGGTCCATGCGTAGCCGATTTCCTGCCCGACCTGCCTCCCCCGAAAGAGGTGGTGGTGCTTGGCCCCGATCTCGCCCGACAATGCTGCAATGCCGCGCGAGCCCCCCAACCGATCCCACCTGCTCTGGCGCCTGTGCGTGGCGGTGATCGTTGTGATGTGTAGTTGCGGGTGGCCGTGCAATCCCGTGTACGCCCAAGGCATCGCCGCAACGCGTGCGGGGCTGCTGCAATTCCACCACACCGCCTGGAGCACCGAGCGCGGCGCACCGGCCGATATCTGGGATATCCAGCAAGCCGAGGCCGGGCCATTGTGGCTGGCGACCGGATTTGGCCTGTTTCAGTTCGATGGCGACCGTTTCGCGCGGCAGGCGGCGCCGGATGGCGAGGCCTATGCATCGCACAACATGACCACGCTTGCGCTGGCGCCGGACGATACCGCCTGGATCGGCTACTTCAATGCCGGCATCGATCGCGTTGCCGACGGTCACCTGACGCACTTCAGCCCGGGCAAGGACGTGCCCGCCGGCATGGTGTTCCGCATTGAGCACGATGGCAGTGGGCGCTGGTGGGCCGCCATCGATGGCGGTTTGTGCTGGTTCGATGGGCAACGCTGGCAGCGTGCAGGCGCCGACTGGGGCTACACCGCCGAGCGCGCGCATTGGCTGCTGCGCGATGTGCGCGGCACGCTCTGGGTCAGCGACGGTACCCAGATTCTGTCGTTGCGGCCTGGCGCCAAACGCTTCGAACCCAGCGGCCAGCAGGTGGGTCTCTACGTCACCATGGCCGAAAGTCCGGGCGGAGCGATCTGGGTCGCAGACCCGTACCGCGGCGTGTTTGCGTTGACCGATGCGCAGGGCCACGTGCTGCCCGCCACGGCCCGTGCCCGGCTGCAATTTCCCGGGCTGTTCGCGCGGCGCATCCGGTTCATGCGCGATGGCGCGCTATGGGGCAGCGACTACGCGGCGCATGGCCTGTTCCGGATCGCCTTGCCCACAGCGCCCACGCCGGTGCTGGAACGCTTCGGAACCGTACAAGGCCTGACCTCGGCCACTGCCGGCCCCTTGCTCGAGGACCGCGAAGGCAATCTGTGGGCCGGCACCAATCTGGGCCTCAACCGGTTCCGACATCGCGCGTTGCTGCCGTTGGCGTCCTTGCTGCCGGGCCAGGCGATGGCCGTGGCGACCTTCAATCCCGCCCCGGGCACCGCCGCACGCCCGCTCCTGGCCAGCCTGCGCGATGGCCGGCTGCTGGCCTTGAGCCGCGATCGCGTGGAAGGTTTGCAGCGTGGTGCGTCCCACCACATCCTGGATGTGCCGGCGACCGCCAATGGCTGGGTACTTGGCGAGCACGCCTTGCTACGTCTGCAGGTCGGCCGCGTGCAACCGGTGGCGCTGCCGCTCGGCCTGGCGACCGGCGCCATCCGCGCCTTCGTCGTGGACAACCGCAACCATCCCCGGATCTGCCCGGATGCCGGCGGCCCCTACGCTTTCGACGGCAACGCCTGGCAGCCGCTGCCCGATCTGCAGGATAGCCCGTGCACGGTGCTCGCCAATACGCGCGATGGCGGCCTGTGGGTGGGTACCATCAAGGGCGATGCGCGCCTGCTGCAGGGCCGGCAGGTGACGCGTTACAGCGCAGAAAATGGCCTGTCGGTGGGGCCGATCACCGCCATCTGGCAAGGCCCGTCGCTCACGCTGGTCGCCGGCGAAACCGGGCTGGCAGCGCTGGGCGCCGACGGCCGGTTCCGGCAAGTGGCCGATCAGACCAATCCGCTCCTGCAGGGCATCACCGGCATCGTGCAGGACCGGCACGGCACGCTGTGGTTGAACGGCAACCGCGGTGTGGTGCAGATCGCTCAACTTGCGCTGCTACAGAGCGTGCAATCGGGCTTGGTCAGCCCGGCGCTGCGCCTGTACGACATCATGGACGGGTTGCCCGGTGTCGCCCAGCAGGCCACACCGGTCCCCACGGCCATCGCCGCCGACGACGGCCTGTTGTGGTTCACCACCAACCAGGGCCTGGCCTGGCTGGACCCGGAACAGACCTACCGCAACCCCACCGCGCCGGAGGTCTTCATCACCGACGTGGTCGCCGACGACCGTCCCTACCCGCGCACCGCCGGGCTGCGCCTGCCCAAGTGGACGCACCGCCTGCGCATCGGCTACGACGCTGTGAGCCTGACCCGGCCCGAACGCGTGCGCTTCCGCTACCGGCTGGAGGGCGTGGACGCGCAATGGCAGGACGCCGGCAACCGTAACGAGGCGTTCTATACCAACCTCGCGCCCGGCCGTTACCGCTTCCGCATTGCCGCCGCCAACAACGATGGCGTGTGGAACGCGCGCGGCGACACGCTGAATTTCGTCATCGAAGCGGCCTTCGTGCAAACCTGGCAATTCAAGGTGTGCGTTGCGCTCGCCCTGCTGCTGACGCTTGCAATGCTGTGGCGCATGCGCACCCGGCGTATTGCCGGACGCCTGCGTGCACGCCTGGAAGAGCGCTACCGCGAACGCGAACGCATCGCGCGCGAGTTGCACGACACCTTGTTGCAGGGCACGCAAGGCCTGATCCTGCGGCTGCATGCCGCCAGCCGCTCGTTGCCGCAGGACGACCCGCGGCGGCTGGAGCTCGAACAGGCGGTCGACCTGGCCGAGAATGCGCTGGTCGAAGGCCGCGACCGCGTCAACGGCCTGCGCGACAGTTATTCGCTGCGCCAGGATCTGGCCGCCGCACTGCAGCGCGCACGCGAGGCCACCATGCCACCGCCGTCTGCCGAACTGCAGGTGTCGGTCGAAGGACGCCCGGTGGCGCTGCGTCCGATGGTGGCCGACGAAGTGTTCCAGCTTGGCCGCGAAGCATTGGCCAATGCCGATCGCCATGCAGGCGCCGCGCGCATCGCGCTGGAACTGCGTTACGGTTCACGTGACTTCGTGTTGCGCATCCGCGACGATGGCTGCGGCCTGGATCCGGACGTGCTACATGGGCATGCACGGACCGGCCACTGGGGGCTGACCGGCATGCAGGAACGCGCCAAACGCATCGGCGCCAAGATGCAGTTGTGGTCGCGTCCAGGCAGCGGCACCGCAATTCAGATCACGCTTCCGGCCCGCACCGCCTATGCGACGCCACCGCGCTGGTGGTGGCGATTTCGACCTGCACGATCCACGGAGAGCTCCAATGGCTGAGATGGTCAAACCGACCGACGTGCTGGTGGTAGACGATCATCCGCTGCTGCGCGACGGTCTCAGTGCCATGCTCGCCGCCGAACACGACATGCGTGTGGTCGGCGAAGCCGAAGACGGCGAACAGGCCGTGGCCTGCTACGCCAGCCTGCGCCCGGACGTGGTGCTGATGGATCTGCAGATGCCGCGCGTGGATGGCGTCGAAGCCATCCAGCGCATCCGCCGTGTCGACCCCGCCGCCAAGGTCATCGTGTTGACCACCTATACGGGCGATGTGCGTGCGGTGCGCGCACTGCAGGCCGGCGCCTGCGGCTATCTGCTCAAGAGCGCGCTGCGCCGCGAGCTGGTCGACACCATTCGCGACGTGCGCCGCGGCCAGCGGCGGCATGTTCCGGCGTCGGTGGCCGAAAACATCGCCGCCCACGTGCTCGACGACGCGCTATCCGCCCGCGAGACGGAGGTACTGAGCCTGGTGGCCACCGGATGCTCCAACAAGCAGATCGGCAATGCCTTGAGCATCTCCGAAGAGACGGTCAAGGCGCATATGAAGAACATCCTGGCCAAGCTCGGCGTGCGCGATCGCACCCATGCGGTCACCGTTGCCCTGCGCCGGGGAATCCTGTCGCTGGAAACCTGAGCCGCCTGCGACCAGGCAGATCGCAAGCGTAAGGCGCTCTTCAAACACCGCTGTATCCGGTCATCGCGGTAGCGCGGCAACGGCAGGCGTGACACAAAGACGCCACCGCGCGCATCGGCCGGCTCACCGACGGCGCCGCGATGGATCGCCCCTGGAGGGCTAGCCGATCTTGCCGCCCACCGCGCCCGCCAGCCCGAACTCTGTAACCCGGTCCACCATTCTTGAACACAAGGCGCACGATGCGATCGACGCGCACTGTCAAATCGATCGGCTTGAGCTATCGTATGCACCGCCAGCGGCGTGGGGGCCGCTTCAGCATCATGCGCAACAGCCGATAACGGCTAGGTCCGACCGCTGCCGGGGGGCTGCGACGGCGTTCGATCCAATCACTAAACGCGTTCAGGGGAATTGCGATGCTTCGTCACTCTTTGCGGGTGCGCCTGCTGTTGCCGGTGCTGGCCTTGGTGCTGGTCGTGGTGGTGGCACTGACGGTCATTCTGGCCATTACCGAAGCGAATCGGGTCAAGTTCGAGACCGGCGACGCGATCGAGCGCCAGTCGGTGTCCTTGCAGACCCTGTTCTCGGTCACCCGCGCGATGATGCTCGATCGCGTCAATTCCTCCATGCGCCAGCTGCGCAAGGAAGCCAACGCACACGGCGCCGCCAGCGTCGGCAACGAAGTGCGCGTGGGCGAGCGCAGCGCCAACGACCTGCTGCTGGGCCAGAAGGCGCAGGCCAACGTCTTCGACATGCTCGACGAGGTCACCGCCATCCACGAAGGCACCGCCACGCTGTTCTCGCGTACCGGCGATGACTTCGTGCGCATCTCCACCAACGTCAAGAAGGACGACGGCAGCCGCGCCATCGGCACCGTGCTCGATCCCAACGGCCAGGCCGCCGCCAAGCTGCGCAACGGCGAGAGCTTCTACGGCGTGGTCGACATCCTCGGCAACCCGTACGTCACCGGCTACGAGCCGATCTTCGCCGGCAACGACAAGCGCGTGATCGGCGCCTGGTACGTGGGCTACAAAGCCGACACCCAGGCGCTGGAAAACGTGGTCAGCAGCCGTCGCGTGCTCGACTCCGGCTTCATCGCCGTGTTCGACAGCAAGAACAAGCTGCGTTTCCAGTCCACCACCGGTGCCACCACCGACACCGCCACCATCGAGCGGATCGTCAAGGAAACGCCCAACGACTGGGTCGTCACCAAGCAGGAAGTACCCGATTGGGGCTTCACCCTGGTTTCGGCTTATCCCAAGAGCGACGTCAATGGCGTGATCGTGCGCCAGTCGCTGTGGATCGCCGGCATCGGCCTGCTGGTGTGTGCGCTGTTGCTCGGGCTGCAGTGGGCGTTGATCTGGAGCCGCGTGTTGCGCCCGATCCAGCACCTGACCACCGTGGCCGAAGAGCTGAGCCTGGGCAAGTGGAACCACACCATCGACGAGGTCAACCTCAAGGATGAAATTGGTACCCTGGCGCGCGCCATCTCCCGCCTGTCCAACAGTGTCCGGCTGGCCATGGAGCGGCTCAGCAAACGCTGAGCTGCGCGCACCCACTCCGTACCAGATGATGCAAGGAAGACGCCATGTCCACTGAATTCCGTCCGCTGATCGAGGTCCTGCGCGAGCTCAAGGCGCTGGCACTGAAGAAGGCGTCCGGCTTTCTGTTCATCGTCACCGAGGAGAACCACTCCTGCATCATCCGCCTCAACGCCGGGCAGATCGAGGAAGTGGTGTTCCGCATGCTGCGCAACGACGAGGCGGTGCAACGCCTCACCATGGTCAATGCGGCCAAGGCCCGCTTCCAGGCCGATCCCGGCGCCGGCATGGGCAAGCCCTCGCTGCTGAGCGACGACTCGCGCCAGTGGTTGATGGGCGGCTTCGAACAGGATCTGGGTGGTGCGGCGGTTGCAGCGGCCCAGGCACAGGCCGCAGCAACGCCGCTCGCCGCACCGAACGCAGCACCTGCAGGCGCTGGCTCCCCACCCGACGAGCGCGTCCGCGATGCACTGGAAAAAGTCGCGCTGAATTATCTCGGCCCGATCGCGGGTATGCTCTGCGACGAAGCCTGGGACGCATCGAGCGACATCGAACAAGTGCTCAATCAGCTGGGCGCCAACCTCTCCACGCCGCAGGAAACACAGAAGTTCATGGCCGATGCGCGCGTGGCGCTGGCCAAGCTGCGCTGACAGGCAACTGCAGTGGATCCAGGATCAAACCGCGCATTGCGCGGTTTTTTTTTGCGCCCACGCGTGCGGAGATAGCTGAATTATCGCTGGCTAATCCAGACTTTTCACGCTTATGCCATTCAAGAACAAGTCGACGAAATGCCCGATACGCGATTTCGATGATTGGTCATTTTCGACTGCAAGGGAGATGGCAGTCACCACGCAAATGAAGTCCTCATACGTGACGTCGCCACGGATCGCACCCGCGTCCTGCCCGCGCTGAAGCAGCCGTCGCCCTTCCGCGGTGATCGCATGACAGCCGGGCGTCCCACATTGGATAACAGCCCCGATCGAAGCAGCAAGGCTCTGATAAATGCTCGTGTTCCTGGCAAGTTCTTCCAGGTACGCGCGTACCGCCTCGCCTGGAGCAAGGTCTCGGTCGCGCGCACGGCTGGCTTGCGCCAGCGACAGGAAACGCTCGTTGCTGGTCGCGGCTAACAGTGCCTCGCGCGTGGGAAAGCGACGATACAGCGTACCGATGCCGACACCTGCGCGCCTGGCAACTTCCTCGAGCGGGACACCAGCTCCTTTTTCCAGAAAGAGCGCTTCAGCTGCAGAAAGGATGAGTTCCCGATTTTTCTGCGCGTCAGCCCGAAGGGCAGGTTCATCACTCACACGTTTTCCTCCCTCTCTTGTCAAGTGGAGGTTACCTCCATATCATAAGTGGAGCAATCCTCCATATTTGAAAAAGGCGCTGGCAAATGACGAACCGTTTCGAGGACAAAGTGGTGGTGATCACCGGGGGCAGCGACGGCATCGGCCTGGCAACGGCGAAGCTGTTCGCCATGGAAGGCGCGCACGTGTACATCACCGGGCGTCGGCAGGACGCACTTACCGAGGCCGTCAAGGAGATCGGCCACGGAGCAGTCGGTGTGCAAGGCGATGTCACCAATTCCGACGACGTCGCGCGGCTTTACGAACGCATCCAACGCGATCACCACAAGGTCGATGTCGTGTTCGCCAATGCGGGCATCTACGAGGTCGTCCCCCTCGACGCGATCGACGCGACGCATTTCGACACGACCTTCGACGTCAATGTGAAAGGCATGGTGTTCACCGTGCAAAAAGCGCTACCGCTGATGACTGCGGGCAGCGCTATCGTCCTCAACGGCTCCATCGCTGGCAGCAAGGGTCTGCCAGGCCAGTCTCTTTACAACGCCAGCAAGGCCGCGGTGCGCTCGTTTGCCCGAAGCTGGACCACTGACCTCAAGGAGCGAGGCATCCGCGTGAACGTCGTCTCGCCTGGTGGCACGCAAACGCGCCTGATACGCAGCTAACTCGATTCGCAGCCCGAACTTGAAGAGGCGCTGAGCAAGAGTGTTCCACTCGGGCGGCTGGCCGAGCCGAACGAGGTAGCACGGGCAGTCCTCTTCCTGGCCTCCAGCGAGAGCAGCTTTGTCGCCGGCCATGAGCTTTTCGTCGACGGTGGTGTCGCTGCGGTTTAGGCATTGGGCAAGACGCGTGCGGTGCATGGCGATCCTGCGTGCCGAAGCCGTGCTGATCGTGCAGGCATGACTGCGGCTCTGGTCGAAACGCTTCGTCGAGCGCAGGGTATCCCGCTGCGGTCTTGTTTGACGCAAAGGCGTAATGCAGCCCGCGCTTTAGAGGGTGATCCTGGCATCCAGCAACGGCACGAGCGCAGGCCAGCATCCCATCATCCGCGAAGGTCGAACGTAGCTGAGTGCAGCACGCCTCACCCTCCCCCGCCAACGGCGGGGTCCGGGCGCATGCGCACCCGGACTATTTCACCATCATCGATACTTGCGTCATCTTTTCGACGACCGGCGACAGTCACCGAAAACCTGATGTCACTCCCACTCGATCGTCGCCGGCGGCTTGCCGGAGATGTCGTAGACCACGCGCGAGACGCCGCGCAGTTCGTTGATGATGCGGTTGCTCACCGTGCCTAGGAAATCGTACGGCAGGTGCGCCCAGTGCGCGGTCATGAAGTCGATGGTCTCCACCGCGCGCAGTGCGATCACCCATTCGTAGGCGCGTGCATCGCCGACCACACCGACCGACTTGACCGGCAGGAACACCGCAAACGCCTGGCTGGTCTTGTCATACAGATCGGCCTTGCGCAGTTCGTCGATGAAGATCGCATCGGCCTTGGCCAGCAATTCGGCGTATTCGCGCTTCACTTCGCCCAGGATGCGCACGCCCAGGCCCGGGCCCGGGAACGGATGGCGGTACACCATCGTGCGCGGCAGGCCGAGTTCGACACCGAGGCGGCGTACTTCGTCCTTGAACAATTCGCGCAACGGCTCGACCAGGCCCAGCTTCATGTGCTCGGGCAGGCCGCCGACGTTGTGGTGGCTCTTGATCACGTGCGCCTTGCCGGTCTTGCTGCCGGCCGACTCGATCACGTCCGGATAGATCGTGCCCTGCGCCAGCCACTTGGCGTTGGCCAGCTTGTTGGATTCCTCGTCGAAGATATCCACGAACAGGTTGCCGATGATCTTGCGCTTGGCTTCCGGGTCGCTGACGCCTTCGAGCTTGGCAAAGTAACGATCGGCCGCGTTGACGCGGATCACCTTCACGCCCATGTGCTCGGCGAACATCGCCATCACCTGGTCGCCTTCCTGCCAGCGCAGCAGGCCGGTATCGACGAACACGCAGGTCAGCTTGTCGCCAATCGCCTTGTGCAGCAGCGCGGCGACCACCGACGAATCGACGCCACCGGACAGGCCCAGGATCACTTCGTCATCGCCCACCTGCTCGCGCACGCGCGCGATCTGGTCGTCGATGATGTTGGCCGCCGTCCACAGCGTCTGGCAGCCGCAGACATCGACCACGAAGCGGCGCAGCAAGGTCTGGCCCTGCAGCGTGTGGGTGACCTCGGGATGGAACTGCACGCCGTACCAGCGCTTGTCCTCGTTGGACATCGCCGCCACCGGGATGCGGTCGGTCACCGCGGTGACGGTAAAGCCCGGCGGCACCTGCGACACGTGGTCGCCGTGGCTCATCCACACATTGAGACGCGACGCGCCGGCATGATCGGTCAGCCCTGCGAACAAGGCATCGGCGGCCACCACATCGACTTCGGCATGACCGAATTCGCGCTGGTCCGCCGCCTCGGTCGCACCACCCAGCTGCGCTGCCAGCGTCTGCATGCCGTAGCAGATGCCGAACACCGGCAAGCCGCTGTCGAACACTTCCTGCGGCGCGACCGGCGCACCCGGCAAGGTGGTCGACTCGGGACCACCGGACAGGATGATGCCCTTGGCGCCGAAACCGGCGATCTCGGCCGGGTCATGATCCCAGGCCCAGATCTCGCAATACACCCCGATCTCGCGGATGCGCCGCGCAATCAGCTGGGTGTACTGCGCGCCGAAATCGAGGATGAGGATCTTGTCGCTGTGGATGTTGGTCATTGGCGCCGGGATTGGGAATTCGGGATTGGAGATTGGCAACAGCGGGATGGCGGCGATGCGCCCTGCCGAAGGAGATGCGGCGGGCTGCTACGCGTCCCTAATCCCGAATCCCCAATCCCGCGCACGGGCATCAGCCCATGCGGTAATTCGGCGGTTCCTTGGTGATCTGCACGTCGTGAACATGGCTTTCGCGCTGGCCGGCACCGGTGATGGTGACGAACTTCGGCTTGGTGCGCATTTCCTCGATGGTCGCGCAGCCCACGTAGCCCATCGTGGCGCGCAGGCCGCCGATCAGCTGATGGACGATGCCACCGACCGGGCCGCGATACGGCACGCGCCCTTCGATGCCTTCCGGCACCAGCTTGTCGGCATCGCTAGAATCCTGGAAATAGCGGTCCTTGGACCCCTTCTCCATCGCGCCCAGGCTGCCCATGCCGCGGTAGCTCTTGTAGCTGCGGCCCTGGAACAACTCGACCTCGCCCGGTGCTTCCTCGGTGCCGGCGAACAGGCCGCCGACCATCACCGTGGAGGCGCCGGCGACCAGCGCCTTGCCGATGTCGCCGGAGTAGCGGATGCCGCCATCGGCGATCAGCGGAATACGGTCCTGCAGCGCCTCGGCGACCATGTCCACCGCGGTGATCTGCGGCACGCCGACACCGGCGACCACGCGCGTGGTGCAGATCGACCCGGGGCCCACGCCGACCTTGACCGCATCGGCACCGGCGTCCATCAGTGCCAGCGCGGCATCGCCGGTGACGATGTTGCCGCCGATCACCTGCAGCTGCGGATACGCCTTCTTGACCCAGGCCACGCGATCGATCACGCCCTGCGAATGGCCGTGCGCGGTATCGACGATGACCACGTCCACGCCGGCCGCGGCCAGCAGTTCGATGCGCTGCTCGGTGTCGCCGCCCACGCCGACCGCCGCGCCGACCAGCAGGCGCGTGGACCCGTCCTTGGCCGCGTTGGGGTTGTCGGTCTTCTTCTGGATGTCCTTGACCGTGATCAGGCCGCGCAGCTCGAAGCTGTCGTTGACCACCAGGATCTTTTCGATGCGGTTGCGGTGCAGCAGCTCCAGCACTTCCTCGTCACTGGCGCCTTCGCGCACGGTGATCAGGCGATCCTTCTTGGTCATGATGTGGCGGACCGGATCGTCGAGCTTCTTCTCGAAGCGCATGTCGCGGCTGGTGACGATGCCGACCAGTTCGCTGCCATCCACCACCGGCACGCCGGAGATGTTGCGCGCGCGGGTCAGCTTGAGCACCTCGCCGATGGTCGTGTCCGGGCTCACCGTGAACGGCTCGGTGATCACGCCGGATTCGAATTTCTTGACCCGGGCAACTTCGCCCGCTTGCTGCGCAGGGGTCAGATTCTTGTGGATGATGCCGATGCCGCCCAGCTGGGCCATGGCCACCGCCAGCCGGTGCTCGGTCACTGTGTCCATCGCGGCCGAAAGAATCGGCAGTTTCAGGCGCAGATCGCGGGTCAGCCGGGTTTCCAGGCTGACGTCCTTGGGCAGGACGATCGAATGAGCGGGGACGAGGGAAACGTCGTCGTAGGTGAGAGCTTCAGCCTGGATGCGTAGCATCGGCGGACCCGAGTTTGGGGAAGCGCGGCATTTTACCCTGAAAGCCTTCACGAAGACACAACGCGACTGCAATGCAGCGTTACACGCGCCTCAGCCAGCCGCGTCGGCCGCTTCCAGCGTGTTCTGCATCAGCGTGGCGACCGTCATCGGCCCGACTCCACCCGGCACCGGCGTGATCCAGGCCGCACGTTGCACCGCTGCGTCGAAACCGACATCGCCAACCAGGCGGCCGTCGTCCAGCCGATTGATGCCGACATCGATCACCACTGCGCCCGGCTTGACCCATTCGCCCGGAATCAGGCCCGGGCGACCGACTGCCACCACCAGGATGTCGGCATTGCGCACGCTGGCTTCCAGCACCTCGGGCGGGGTGAACTTGTGGCAGCTGGTGACCGTGCAACCGGCGATCAGCAGCTCCAGGCCCATCGGCCGGCCGACGTGATTGCTCACGCCCACGATGGTCGCGTTGCGGCCGCGCACCGGCTGATCGGTGTGCCCCAGCAAGGTCACGATGCCGCGCGGCGTGCACGGACGCAGGCCGAACTCGCGCAGCGCCAGGTGCCCGACATTCTGCGGATGGAAGCCGTCGACGTCCTTGCGCGGATCGATGCGTTGGATCAGGCGATTGGCATCGGGGATGCCCGGCAGCGGCAGCTGGATCAGGATGCCGTGGATCTTGGGGTCGGCATTGAGCTGATCGATCAGCCGCGCCAGTTCGGCCTCGCTGGTGCCCTGCGGCAAATCGTAATCGAAGGCCTCGATGCCAACCTTTTCCGCGGCACGCCGCTTGTTGCGCACATACACCGACGAAGCCGGATCCCCGCCGACCAGCACCACCGCCAGCCCGGGGCGTGTCTTGCCGGCGGCCAGGCGCGCATCCACGCGCAGCTTCAGCCCGTCGAGCAGTTCCTCGGCGATGCGGCGACCATCGAGAAGGCGGGCCGGAGCAGAGGCAGCTGGCGCGGAAACGGTCATGGGGCGTCAGGTGTAGAGTCGAAGGCCGTCTATTGTCCCCGATTCCGTCATGACCGACACCACCTCGACACCCGATTCCATCACCACGTCCATCGAAGCGGCCGCATTTCGCCGTCTGTTGCAGCATCTCAACCAGCAGCGCCCGGATGTGCAGAACATCGATCTGATGATCCTGGCCGGCTTCTGCCGCAACTGCCTGGGCGACTGGTACCGCGAAGCCGCCGAAGCGCACGGCCAGCCGATGAGCAAGGAGCAGGCACGCGAAGCGGTGTACGGCATGCCGTTTGCCGACTGGAAACGGCAGCACCAGAAAGACGCCACGCCCGAGCAACTGGAAGCCTTCGCGGCCGCTCAACGCCGGCACGGCTGAGCCGGTCGACTTGTCAGCTCCGGCCGGCAGCTTGGTGCCGGCCGCTCTATCACCCCAGGTTTTTTCTCGACCAGCCGAGGCAATCCCAGCGCCGAACCCGCTTCGGTGCCCGCCAGCCGCATACGACTCAGTCGCGGGTCACGGCTTCGGGCTGAGTGGCCTGCGGCACCGCATCGGGATTGAGCGTGCGGCTCTCCCGCCGCGGCGGGGTGAACGGCGTGGGCTTGGGCACGGTCGGCGTGAGATTGCCGTACATCAGCCCTGCCACGGCGCCGGCACGCGTGTTGCCGGCCGCAATCTCCAGTTCGAACCGCTCGGCATCGCGCCGCCGGATCTCGCGCGCGATGGTGACCGCCTCGTCCTCGTCCACGCCCAGCTCGACCAGGGCCGCCTGCCCGAACGCCACTGCCGACTCGAAGGTCTCGCGAATCTGATAGTCCACCCCGGCAGCGACCAACTGCAATGAATGCTCACGGTCGAACGAGCGCACCAGCAACCTGGCGTGCGGGAACTCGTGCCTTGCCAGCTCGACGATGCGATTGGCCGCCCCGCGGTTGTCGATGCATATCGCGATCGCGCGTGCGCTATGCGCCCCGGAGGCGTGCAGCACATCGAGCCGGGTGCCGTCGCCATAGTAGATCTTGAAACCGAACTGTTCCGCGCTCTGGATCATCTCGATGTCGTTATCGATGATGGTCACATCCACATCGCGCGCCAGCAGCGACTGGCTGGCAACCTGCCCGAAGCGCCCGAACCCGATGATCAGCACGCTGCCGGTCTGCCCACTGACGGCGTCCACGCCTTCCAGCGACGGCTGGGCGGCCGGCGTCAGCCGTCGCTGCAACAGCACGAACAGCGGCGTCAGCGCCATCGACAACACCACGATTGCCGTCAGGCTGGCGTTGACCTGCGCGTCGATGACGCCAGACGCCGATGCTGCCGCGAACAGCACGAAGGCGAACTCGCCGCCCTGCGCCATCAGCACGCCCCGATCCAGCGCCTGGCGATGGTCGCTGCGCATCAGCCGCGCCACCACGTAGATGCACACGCCCTTGCCGAGCATGAGCGCCAGCACACCGGCCACGATCAGCCGCCAGTCCGCCGCAACCACATGCAGGTCCAGGCTCATGCCGACGCCCAGGAAGAACAGCCCCAGCAGGATGCCGCGGAACGGCTCGATATCCGCCTCGATCTGATGCCGGAAGGTGGATTCCGACAGCAGCACACCGGCCAGAAACGCGCCCATCGCCATCGACAGCCCGCCGACCTGCATCAACAGCGCCGCGCCCAGCACCACCAGCAAGGCCGCCGCCGTCATCACCTCGCGCGCCTTGGACGCGGCCAGGATGCGGAACAAGGGATTGAGCAGCCAGCGCCCCGCCACCACCAGGCCGACGATGCAGGCCAGACCGATGCCGATGTCCTGCCAGCGTTGCGTGGCCACCTGCGGGTCGCCGCTGGCGCCCATCCAGGCCACGATCGCCAGCAGCGGCACGATCAACAGGTCCTCGAACAACAGGATCGCCACGATCTTCTGGCCCGGCGGCAAGGCGACATCGCCCCGCTCTGCCAGCAACTGCATCACCACCGCCGTGGAGGTCAGCACGAAGCCGGATGCGGCCACGAATGCCACCGGCGGCGTGAAGCCGAGCAACAGGCCGATGCCGGTCAGCACCAGCGCGCACACTGCGATCTGCAGCGTCCCCAGGCCGAAGATCTCCTTGCGCAGGCTCCACAGGTGGGACGGCCGCATTTCCAGCCCGATGACGAACAGAAACATCACCACGCCCAACTCGGCCACGTGCAGGATCGCCTGCGGGTCATCGAACAGGCCCAGGCCAAACGGACCGATCGCCAGACCCGCGGCCAGATAACCCAGTACCGAACCCAGGCCCAGACGTCGAAACACCGGGATGGCGACCACGGCAGCGCCCAGCAAGGCCACCACGTTGATCAGTTCGCTGGATTCGGCAGGCTGGCTCATGCCGAGGATTCTAGCCGCAGGCACGTACCACGGACTTGCACCAGCGTGCCACGCTGGCAAAGCCGCCTGACGTGTCGATCAGCCAGCGGCACGGCGTTCTCGCCCGGCGAGGCCCCAAACGACGAACGACGCCGGATGGCGTCGTTCGTGGATGCAGGCGATGGCCAGGCAATCAGCCGCGCGCGTCGGCCTCGGCCAATGCGGTGCGCAGGATTTCCTTGGCCGGCCCGCCATGCTTTTCGTGCTCGAGCGCGAAATGCACGGTGGCCTCGATCAGACCGATATGCGCGCCGCAATCGAAACGACGGCCCTCGAAGCGGTAGGCGTCGACGGTTTCCTGCTGCAGCAGTCCGGCAATCGCATCGGTCAGCTGGATTTCGCCACCGGCACCGGCGCCGGTCTCTTCGAGCAGTTCGAAGATCTTCGGGTTGAGCACATACCGGCCGACCACGGCCAGATTGCTCGGCGCCACTTCCGGCTTGGGCTTTTCGACGATGGCGTTGATGCGCCCCTTGCGACCATCGAACGCATCCGTGGCCACGATGCCGTAGCTGGCGGTCTTGTCGTGCGGCACATCCTCCACGGCGATGACGCTGCCGCCCGAGGCTTCGGCCACATCGGCCATCTGGGTCAGCGCACCGGCACCCCGGTTCCAGATCAGGTCGTCCGGCAGCAACACCGCAAACGGCTCGTCACCGACCACGGCCTTGGCACACAGCACGGCGTGCCCCAGGCCGAGCGCTTCGGCCTGCGTCACGAAAATGGCGCGCACGCCTTCCGGCAAGGCATGCCGCACCAGCTCCAGCTGTTCAAGCTTGCCGGCGCGCTCGAGCTTTTGCTCCAGTTCGTAGGCCTTGTCGAAGTAGTCGGCGATCGAGTGCTTGTAGCGATTGGTCACGAAGATCAGCGTGTCGCAACCGGCCTGGATGGCCTCGTCGACGGCGTACTGGATCAAAGGTTTGTCGATGATTGGCAGCATTTCCTTCGGCACCGTCTTGGTTGCCGGAAGAAAGCGGGTCCCAAGACCTGCGACGGGGAATACGGCCTTGCGAATACGCTTGCTCATTAAAGTCTTCTGACCTCACGTGCGGGGAATGGAACGACCGTATCAGATCGCGCGTCGACTTTCCGTCGAGCAGCCGCAAAATCCGGCATCAGACTGCCCAGCACAGTCTCCATCGCCTTGATGTCGTAACGGTTAACCGCCTCACGCAAGCGCGTCACCAGCTGCAACACCTGCTCGTGCGAGAACTCGCGCACACCGGCTTCCAGAATCTTGGGATGCGCGGTTGGGCGATAGTCTTCGTCGGAATAGAACAGGGTTTCGTGCAGCTTTTCGCCCGGACGCAGGCCGGTATAGAGGATCGCCACATCCTTGCCGGGCTGCTTGCCGGCAAGACGGATCATCTGCTCGGCGAGCAGGCGGATCGGCACCGGCTCGCCCATGTCCAGCGTATAGATCGCGCCATGCGAGGCAGAGGCCGCGGCCTGCACCACCAGCTGGCAGGCTTCCGGAATGGTCATGAAGTAACGCGTCACATCCGGATGGGTCACCGTGACCGGGCCGCCCTGGCGGATCTGCTCACGGAACAACGGCACCACACTGCCGGCCGAATCCAGCACGTTGCCGAAACGCACGGTGATGAAGCGCGTTGGCGCATCGCGCGCGTCCAGGCTCTGGCAGATCATCTCCGCATAGCGCTTGCTCGCGCCCAGCACGTTGACCGGCTCGACTGCCTTGTCGGTGGAGATGAAGACGAAGGTCTCGATGCGTGCGCGCTGGCATGCGCGCGCCACGTTTTCGGTGGCCAGCACGTTGTTGCGTACCGCCTCGCGCAACTGCTCTTCCAGCAGCGGCACCTGCTTGTAGGCGGCGGCATGAAAGACGGCATCCGGCAGCGCGGTGTTCAAGGCATGCGCGACCACCGCCGGGTCGCCACAATCGCCAAGCACGCGCACCACCTCGATATCGGGGAACAACCGACGCAGGTCCGAATCGACGGTCAGCAGCGCCAGCTCATCGATTTCCAGCAGCACGATGCGGCGCGCACCGTGCCGGGCGCACTGGCGGCAGACTTCCGACCCGATCGAACCACCCGCGCCGGTCACCATCACCGTCTTGTTGGTCAACCAGTCGCGAATCAGGCGCCAATCCGGGGTAACCGGCTTGCGGTTGAGCAGGTCCTCGATCGCGACCTCCTTCAACTCGCCGGGCAACGAGCGCCCTTCCAGCACGTTGATCAGCTTGGGCACCATGCGGAACGGCAGCCCGGTACTTTCGCAGATGGCCACCACGCGCTGCATGCCCGAGGCATCCAGCGACGGGATCGCGATGACCAGCAGTTTGGCCGCCGTCTCCTTGGCGATGGCTGCAGCCTGGTCCAGGTTGCCCAGCACATTCAGGCCCTGGATCTTGGCGCCATGCAGATTGTTGGCATCGTCCAGATAGCCGACCGGCACGAATGCGCCGGTGCGGCGCAGATCACGGACCAGACCCTCGGCGGCACGGCCTGCGCCAAGGATCAAGACGCGTTGCGCAGCATCGCCGGAGTGCGCGATCTGGTAATCCTTCCAGGCGCGATACAGCAGCCGCGGCGTGCCCAGCAGCGCCGACAGGGCAAAGGGATAAACCACCAGCACTGACAACGGCACCCCGTCCAGGCGGTCATAGGACAGCGCCAGCACGATCGCGACCAAGCCGAGAAAACTCGACTTGAAGATGTTCCACAAGTCCGGCACCGAGGCGAACCGCCACAGCCCGCGATACAGGCCCATCTTCCAGAACACCAGGCCTTGCGCGACCAGGACCACCGCGGTGCGCCAATCCCATAACGGCAGATCGGGAGCCTCGCGCAGCATGGAGTAGCGGCCTGCATGCAGCAACTGCCAGCACACCCACACCATCAACAGGTCATGCAGCACCACCGCTGCTTGCGGCAGGGCCTTGGTCAAACGGTCACGCCAGGAAATCATAAAAGTCCGTTACTCAGGAATTGCGCAATCCATCGCGCAGGAAGTGCCAGATTGCGGTGGCACCCAGTCCCCATACCAGGGCTCCGGATACCTGCAGCCAAGTTGCATCATGACGAAGTAACACATACAAGCAGACGACGGCGACGCTGAAAGCGAAATAAATACCGGTTACCGGAACGTGCGTCTCAAGCCTGCGTGCCAGACGCTGATAGAGATGTTGGGCGTGTGGCTCCCACCACCGTTGCCCGGCGAGCATGCGAGACAGCAGCGTGAAGCCGGCGTCTACAAGAAATGCTGTCAGTGGCAACCAACTGATCCACCAGCTCACCTGGCCGCTGGCCACCGTCAGCGCCAGCAGCGCAGCCAGCACATATCCCAACGCACCACTGCCGCCATCACCCAGAAAGATGCGCGCACGCGGAAAGTTGAACGGCAAAAATCCCAGGCAGGACGCGGCGACCGCAAGACCGGCCCACGCCCAGGCACCAGGCAAGACCGCAGCAAAGGCCAGCGCGGCCAGGGCCGCCTGGCTGCTGGCCAGGCCGTTGATGCCGTCCATGAAGTTCCAGACGTTGATCAACACTACCGACGCCATGGCGGTGAGCACGCCATCCCAGAGCGTGCCGGTGTAATGGCTGACCAGCCAGCCCAGCATGACCGACGCCAATAGGTGGATCGCAAAACGCAGCCTGGCCGAGAGCGGACGATGGTCGTCCCACCAACCCACGCCGGCCACCAGCACCAGCCCCGCCGCGAACCAACCAAGAATCGGGCCTGCAGCCGGCCAGATCACGCCGGCTGCCACGCACCCGGACAGCAGCGCCGCCACGATTGCCATGCCACCGCCACGTGGGGTCGCGACCACATGGCTGCGGCGTTCACCCGGATGATCGAGCAGCCGCCGATGCAGCGCGTAACGTCGCAACAACCAGGTTCCCAGTGCCGCGACCGTCAGGTGCAACAGACACCACCACAGCCAGGCCTGCGGCATCAGACCACCGCGTAGTTCAACAGCGGCTTGACCGTGCCCCATTCCTTGCAACTCGGGCATTGCCAGTGATGGGTCTTGGCGCCGAAGCCGCAGCGGGTGCAGCGGTAACTCGGGTTGCGCACCAGCAACTGGTCGGTGATGTGCTTGAGGTCCTGCAAGGTGCCGACCGGGTCGCTGCCTTCGGCCAGGGTCAGGTCGATCAACGCCGATTCGCCGCGGACCGAGGGCCGGTCCTTGAGCTGGCGGCCCAGGTAGGCCAACGCAGGTGCCACACCGTCCTGGGCTTCCATCAACTGGGTCAATGCCAGCACCGGGGCGATGCCGCGATAGTGCTCGGTCATCTCGGACAGGAAATTACGTGCGCCGGCGATATCGCCGACCCGGCGATAGGCCGCCATCAATGCGGGAATGATCTCCGGCAGGTATTCCGGATCGTGCCGCGCAGCGCGCTCGAACGCGCGCACTGCCGCTTCGTCGTGTCCGCGCTCGGCTTCGATGCGTCCCTCCAGAATGCCGGCGCGCACCGAGGTGCCATCGGCCTGGTAGGCGCGCGCGATCGCCTGCAATGCTTCGTCGGGCTTGCTCAGGCCACGATAGCGGTCGGCCAGCTCGCACTCGAATTGCGAAATCAGCTTGCCCATCGGCTCGCCGGTGACTTCTTCGTAACGGGTGGCGTTGTCGATCGCCTTTTCCCAGTCGCGCTCGGCCTGATAGATGCCGATCAGGTGACGCAGCGCCTGCGGCGCACGCTGATCCAGTTGCGCCAGTTCGGTGAACACGGTCTCGGCGCGATCCAGCAGGCCGGACTTCATGTAGTCCTCGCCCAGCGCCAGCAAGGCCTGCACGCGCTGCTGATCGGTCAGGTCGGCGCGTTGCACCAGGCCCTGATGCAGCCGGATCGCGCGGTCGACCTCACCGCGGCGACGGAACAAATGCCCCAACGCAACCTGGGTCTCGAAGGTCTCCTTGTCCAGTTCGGCGATGTGCAGAAACAGCTCGATCGCCTTGTCCGGCTGCTCGTTGAGCAGATAGTTCAGGCCACGAAAGTAGGTGCTGGACAGGCGACTGACCTGGGTATCGCCGTGGCGTTGACCACCGCGGCGGCCAACGACCCAGCCCCCCAGCGCTGCCAACGGCACGAACAGGAAGAACCAGATCCACTCGGTCAGAAAGTCCATACGCGCTTACAGTCCATCAAAGGGGCGCGGCTCGACTGCGGCAGGCGCAATGGGCCTGGCGTCGGCGCGACTGACTGCAACCGCCTTGTTGGCCTGGCGCAGTTTGGAATAGAGGGGAATGACCACGCTGACCAGCACCATGCCGGCGCCGATCAACACACCGACCAGCAGCGCGACGATGATCGCGATTCCGGAGGTCGTGTGCACACTGGAGAAAAGGAAGTCGAGGGTGACGTCCTGGGAATTGACCGCACCAATGATCAGACCGACCAGCAGGAAGGCCAACATCACCAGCAAGCGAAACACCTTCATGGCCAGACTCCGTCAAAAGAGGCTTAGCTTAACCGAGCCGACATAAACGCAGCGGCAGAATGACCTCAGTCAGCCGCATCCAGCAGATCGACCGGGACCACGGAGCTGACACGCTCGCGCAATTCCTTGCCAGGCTTGAAATGCGGAACATGCTTGCCCGGCAACGCGACCGACTCGCCGGTCTTCGGATTACGGCCAAGACGTGGCGGGCGGTAATGCAGCGAGAAGCTGCCAAACCCGCGGATTTCGATCCGATCACCATCGGAGAGCGCCTGCCCCATCATTTCCAGCAGCGATTTGACTGCCAGATCCACGTCGTCCGCCTTCAGATGCGCTTGACGTCGCGCCAGGATTTCAATCAATTCGGACTTGGTCATGGGAAGACTTGCTTTTTTCGACTGACACATCGGAATCGGCCCGGGCAAGCCCGGGCCGATCCATCACGCTCTTGCGAGCGCTACGCGCTTACTCGGACTTGTTGCTGTTCAACTGTGCACGCAGCAGCGCGCCCAGCTGGGTCATGCCACCGGATGCGGCCGAAGACTGGTATTCCTCCAGCGTTTCGCGCATTTCGGCATCGTCCTTGGCCTTGATCGACAGCTGCAGGGTGCGGCCCTTGCGGTCCATGCCCACAAACTTGGCTTCGATCTTGTCGCCGACCTTCAGGTGCTGGGTCGCGTCGTCCACACGCTCGTTGGCGATGTCGCGTGCAGCGACGTAGCCTTCGATGCCGTCGGCCAGGTCGATCGTGGCGCCCTTGGCATCCACTTCACGCACCACGCCTTCGACCTTCGAACCCTTCGGGTTGGACGCCATGTAC
Source organism: Xanthomonas sp. NCPPB 2864 (assembly GCF_056675615.1). Taxonomy (NCBI): domain Bacteria; kingdom Pseudomonadati; phylum Pseudomonadota; class Gammaproteobacteria; order Lysobacterales; family Lysobacteraceae; genus Xanthomonas; species Xanthomonas sp. NCPPB 2864. The sequence continues at coordinate 1,067,271 of NZ_JBWWVS010000001.1, read as the reverse complement.
TGGCCGAACGGATCCTGCTCCAGCTGCTTGACGCCCAGGCTGATGCGCTCACGTTCCGGATCGACTGCCAGCACAACGGCTTCCAGCGTGTCGCCCTTCTTGTAGTTGCGCACGACATCTTCGCCGGTGGTGTTCCAGCTGATGTCGGACAGGTGGACCAGGCCGTCGATGCCGCCGTCCAGACCGATGAAGATGCCGAAGTCGGTGATCGACTTGATCTGGCCGGACACCTTGTCGTTCTTCTTGTGGGTGGCAGCGAAGGTTTCCCACGGATTGGCGGCAACCTGCTTCATGCCCAGCGAGATGCGGCGACGCTCCTCGTCGACATCCAGCACCATCACTTCGACTTCGTCACCCACCTGCACAACCTTGGACGGGTTGACGTTCTTGTTGGTCCAATCCATCTCGGAGACGTGCACCAGACCTTCGACGCCCGGCTCGATCTCGACGAATGCGCCGTAGTCGGTGACGTTGGAGACCTTGCCGAACACGCGGCTGTTGGCCGGGTAACGACGTGCGATGTTGTCCCACGGATCTTCGCCCAGCTGCTTCAGGCCGAGGCTGACGCGGTTACGCTCGCGATCGAACTTCAGCACGCGCACGTCCAGCTCGTCGCCGACGTTGACGACTTCGGACGGATGGCGCACGCGCTTCCAGGCCATGTCGGTGATGTGCAGCAGGCCGTCGATACCGCCCAGGTCCACGAACGCGCCGTAATCGGTCAGGTTCTTGACGACACCCTTCAGGATCGCGCCTTCCTGCAGCTTGTCCATCAGCTGCTCGCGCTCTTCCGAGTGCTCGCTCTCGACCACGGCACGACGCGAGACCACCACGTTGTTGCGCTTGCGGTCCAACTTGATCAGCTTGAACTCGAGTTCCTTGCCTTCCAGGTAGGCCGGGTCGCGCACCGGGCGCACATCCACCAGCGAACCAGGCAGGAACGCGCGGACATCCTTGATGTCCACGGTGAAACCACCCTTGACCTTGCCACTGATGCGGCCGGTGATGGTTTCGTTCTTTTCCAACGCCTCTTCCAGCTCGTCCCACACCATTGCGCGCTTGGCCTTCTCGCGCGACAGCACGGTCTCACCGAAGCCGTTCTCGATGGAATCGAGGGCAACCTTGACCTGGTCGCCTACGCCGACATCGATCTCGCCAGCGTCATTACGGAACTGCTCGATCGGCACGATGCCTTCGGACTTCAGGCCAGCGTTGATCACCACCACGTCGCCGCGCACTTCCACGACGGTACCGGTGACAATGGAGCCCGGCTTCAGCTTCGCCAGATTGGCTTGACTGGCTTCGAACAGTTCAGCAAAAGATTCTGTCATTTGAATTTTACTCAGTTGAACACACGGGCGTTGATCGTCGATTGCGACAGATGCCAAGCGCCCAGCCTGTTGGTCGACTCCGGACAGCGAGTCGGTTAAGTAGTAGTAGAACCGCCACACGGGATGTGCGACGGAGCCTTGGAACGCCTTACGGTCGGCGGGACATGCCCGCTTGCGGAACGCTTACGACGACGTGCGAACGGCTAACAACCCGACCACACGCTGGACGACATCCTCGATCCCCATTCCGCTGGTATCGATCAGCACGGCGTCTTCGGCCGGCCGCAATGGCGCCACCACCCGCTGCGCATCACGGGCATCTCGAGCCATGATCTCGCGCAGCAGGTCGTCAAAGATAACCGAAACACCCTTTTCCATCAACTGTTTATGGCGACGGCCCGCACGTTCTTCGGCACTGGCGGTCAGAAACACCTTGAAGGCGGCATCGGGGAAGATCACCGTGCCCATGTCGCGCCCGTCCGCGACCAGGCCGGGGGCCTGCCTGAATGCGCGTTGGCGTTCCTTCAACGCACTGCGCACCTCGGGAATGGCCGCAATCGCCGAGGCAAGTGCGCCGGTGGTCTCCAGGCGCAGTTCGCCGGTGGCGTCCACGCCATTGACCAGCACCCGCAGCCCTGCCTCGCCGGCATCATCGAACTCCACCTTGGTGTCGAAGGTGCAGCGCACCAGCGCAGCCGGATCGGAGACATCCAGATCGGCCCAGCTCGCTGCCACGCCCACCGCGCGATACAGTGCGCCCGAATCGAGGTAATGCCAGCCCAGCCGGGCGGCCACGATCCGGCTCACGGTGCCCTTGCCGGCGCCGGAGGGACCATCGATGGTAAGGACGGGCGAAAGGTCGGTCATTCAGGTTTCCGGAAGGTCATCAGGCGGTAGTGTAGCGCCGCTCGCGGGGATTGCGATGCAACCACTTGAAAGCACGACGAAAAGCCGGTTAGAATTGCCGGCTTAATTCCGGGTGCACCCTCGATTGCGGGCACTCTTCCATCGAATCCAACCGTTTACGCCGAGGTGTGCCATGAAAGTCCTGTCCTCCCTGAAGTCTGCGAAGACCCGTCACCGCGACTGCAAGGTGGTCCGCCGCCGCGGCAAGGTCTTCGTGATCTGCAAGTCGAACCCGCGTTTCAAGGCGCGTCAGCGCTAAGCTTTCGCCGCGCGTGCAAGACCCGAGAAAGCCGCCTCCGGGCGGCTTTTTCTTGGCCGATGCTCGCGCCGACGATTGCCTGATGCAGGCTGGACTGCGCGGATGCCCGCCCGGCTCCGCGTAACGGTTGCGCTGGCAGGCATACGCCGCGGCGTTGGGTACCACCGATCAGCAAGCACGCCGGCCCTGGTTTTGCTGTAATCACCATCCGAATCTTGTCCACTGGGGAGTAGATGACATGCGCAACCGTTTGTTTGTCCTGCCGCTGATCGCGCTGATGGGGATCAGTGCCGCTGCGTCGGCCGATACGCTGCTGATCGACCGCGCACAGCAGAAGCCTGCCGCTGCCCTGCCCTTGCGCGGCGACAGCATGAGCCAGGTCGAAGGCCGTTATGGCGCGCCGCAGGAAAAGCTGGCGCCGCGCGGTGGCCAGAAGCGCCAGTGGCCGACGATCCATCGCTGGGTATATCCGGCCTTCACCGTGTACTTCGAAAAGAGCCGGGTGATCGACGTGGTGGCCAACCAGGCCGATGCCAACGAGATCGGGCCCAAGCCGCCGATCAAGTGATCGCGGGTTGTTCGGGTTCCATCGGAGGGTGACTGCAACAGTGATTTGATCCAATGGTGTGCGGGAAGCGATCGCTGCGAGTCGGTAAGGCGAGTCCTTCGCAAGGGGCGATTCGACGCGAATTCCTCGCAAGAGCCGATTCAACGCGAGTCCCTCGCAAGAGCCGACTTGATGCGAGTCCCTCGCAAGAGCCAACTTAAGGCGAGTCCCTCGCAAGAGCCCGCACATCCATGTGCGGGGATTGAATTAACGGCCCGGCGTTGCCTGGCATTGATTAGGTAGTTGCAAGTTATGACCGATAGTGTTCGCTTTCCTGCAGAGTGGGAATCTCAGTCCGCCGTGTTGATTGCGTGGCCGCATGCGGGCACCGATTGGGCCGAGCGTCTTGCCGAGGTGGAAGAGACCTATATCGCGCTGGTCACGGCGATTTCCCGCTTCGAGCCGGTGATCGTGTGCGTGGCCGATGACGACCTGCAGATCTATGCGGAAGCGCGGCTGCGCTCGGCACGGGTGGACATGGCGCAGGTGCGCTTCGTGGTTGCGGCCTACAACGACACCTGGCTGCGCGATTCGGGCCCGATCACACTGCGCCAGGACGGCGGTTTCCGCCTGATGGATTTCCGCTTCACCGGCTGGGGCGGCAAGTTCGAGGCCAGCCTGGACGATCAGCTGGTCACCTCGCTAGATGCGGCGCAGGTATTTGTGCCCTCGCAGGTGCAGACGGTGGACTTCGCGCTGGAAGGCGGCGCGATCGAGACCGATGGTGCGGGCACCTTGCTGACCACCTGGAAGTGCCTGCACGAGCGGCATCCGCAGCGCACACGCGATTCGCTGAGTGCCGATCTTGCCGCGTGGCTGGCGCAGGACCGCGTGCTGTGGCTGGATCACGGCTATCTGGAAGGCGACGACACCGACGCGCATATCGATACGCTGGCACGCTTCGCCGGCCCGGATGCGATCGTCTACCAGGGCTGCGATGTGGCCAGCGATTCGCATTACACCGAACTGCAGGCGATGGGCGCCGAACTGGCTGCGTTGCGCAAGGCCGATGGGCAGCCGTATCGGCTGTTCGTGTTGCCGTGGGCCGAGCCGATCCTGGACCAGGGCCGGCGTCTGGCCGCCTCGTACGCCAATTTCCTGATCGTCAACGGTGCGGTACTGATGCCGGCTTACGGCGACAAGGCCGATGCGGGCGCGCAGGCGGTACTGGCCGAGGCGTTTCCGCAGCACGTCATCGTGCCGGTGCCGTGCCGCCCATTGATCTGGCAGAACGGCAGCCTGCATTGTCTGACCATGCAGCTGCCCGCCGGTCTGCTGGCTGCCTGAGTCACTCCTGTTCCGGCCGGCAGGCCGGTGTTACACCATCGCGCGCTACCTTAGTGCGCCACTTCGCTGGACGAATCGCCATGACCCGTCATCTCCTTCCCGTCGCGCTGATCCAGGAGCGCAACCACGGCGACGCCGCGGCCAATCTGGCCATCATCGAATCGCGCGTGGCCGAAGCCGCCGCTCAGGGCGCCAAGCTGGTGCTGCTGCAGGAACTGCACAACGGTGCGTATTTCTGCCAGCACGAGTCGGTGGACGAATTCGACCTGGCCGAGCCGATCCCCGGCCCCAGCACCGAGCGGCTGGGCGCGCTGGCCAAGCAGCACGGCGTGGTGCTGGTGGCCTCGCTGTTCGAGCGCCGCGCGGCCGGGCTGTATCACAACACCGCGGTCGTGTTCGAAAAGGACGGCCGCCTGCTCGGCAAGTACCGCAAGATGCATATCCCGGACGATCCGGGCTTCTATGAAAAGTTCTATTTCACGCCGGGCGATCTGGGCTTTGCGCCGATCGATACCTCGGTCGGCCGCCTCGGCGTGCTGGTGTGCTGGGACCAGTGGTACCCCGAAGCGGCGCGCCTGATGGCGCTGGCCGGTGCGGAGCTGCTGCTCTACCCCACCGCGATCGGCTGGGATCCGGATGACCAGCAACCGGAGCAGGAGCGCCAGCGCGATGCCTGGGTGCTCAGCCATCGCGGCCATGCGGTCGCCAACGGGGTGCCGGTGCTGTCGTGCAACCGCGTCGGCCATGAGCCCTCGCCGTTGGGCGCGTCGGGCATCCAGTTTTGGGGCAACAGCCATGTGCTGGGGCCGCAGGGCGAATTTATCGCCGAAGCCGGACAGGACCCGACGGTGCTGGTCTGCGACGTCGACCTGCAGCGTAGCGAACACGTGCGCCGCATCTGGCCGTTCCTGCGCGATCGCCGTATCGATGCGTATGGCGACCTGCTCAAGCGCTACATCGACTGACCGCATGCCAGTGGAGTTGCGCGAAGTCCGCGACGCGGACATCCCGGCCATCACCGCGATCTATGCGGAGCAGATTGCCGGGGTCAACAGCTACGAATACAGCGCACCATCGCGCGATGAGATGGCTGCACGGGTGCGCGCGAGCGTGGATGCCGGCTACCCCTATCTTGTTGCCGAGCGCGATGGCGTGGTGGTGGGCTATGCCTACGTCGGCGCCTATCGCGCACGCGCCGGCTACCGCTGGACCGTCGAGAATTCGATCTATCTCGCCAGCGCCGCGCAGGGCCACGGCATCGGCAAGGCCTTGCTCGGCGAGCTGATCGCACGCTGCCAACAGCGCGGCTATCGACAGATGATTGCGGTGATCGGCGATGCCGACAACCTGGCATCGCGACGGCTGCATGAACGTTTTGGTTTTCGCACGGTCGGAGTGTTCACCGGTATCGGCCGCAAGCATGGTCGCTGGCTGGACGGCGTGCAGATGCAACGCGCGCTCGGCTCCGGTGACACCGCCCCTCCTTCTGATGAATGACCCCATGACTGAGCAAACCACCCACGTTCTGGACGATGCGCTGTCCGGCCAGCCGCATCGCATCGTTGAACGCGATGGCGTGCGCTATACCCTGCTCGGCACCGCGCATGTCTCGCTGGCCAGCGTGGCTGCGGTGCAGCGGGCGATCGGCAGCGGCCGCTACGATGCGGTGGCGGTGGAACTGGACGCGCAGCGCCTGCAGGCGCTCAGCGACCCCGATGCCCTCGCCCGCCTGGACCTGGTGCAGGTGATTCGCAAGGGCCGGGTGGCCTTGTTTGCGGCCAACCTCGCCCTGGCCGCCTACCAGCGCCGCCTGGCCAAGCAGCTCGGTATCGAGCCGGGCGCGGAATTGAAGGAAGCGGTGAACCTGGCGCGCGCGCAAGGCCTGCCGGTGCACCTGATCGATCGCGAGGTCGGCCTGACCTTCAAGCGCGCGTCCGGGCGGCTGGGATTCTTCGGCAAGATGAAACTGGCCGGCGGCCTGCTCGGCGGTCTGTTCGCGGCTGACGAGGTGGGCGAAGAGGAAATCGAAAAGCTCAAGCAGGGCGACATGCTGGAGGCGAGCTTCGGCGACTTTGCCAGCGAAAGCCCGGAGCTGTACGAGACCGTGATTGCCGAGCGCGACCAGTACATGGCCACGCGCCTGCGCGAGGAAGCCACCACCGATCAGCGCGAGATCCTGGCGGTGGTCGGTGCAGGACACCTGGCAGGTCTTGCACGCCACCTGGAACAGGACACCGCCGCACCCGGCCCATTGCGCGAATCGCTGGAATTCGTGCAGCAGCGCAAGCGCATTCCGTGGATCACGCTGGGCATCCTGGCGATCATCATCACCGGCATCGGCATCGGCTTCTGGCGCGGCGGCCTGAGCATGGGCGCGGACCTGTTGTTGCAGTGGGCGATGTATACCGGAGGACTGGCCGCGCTGGGCTGCCTGCTGGCGGGCAGCCACCCGTTGAGCATCCTCACCGCGGCGGTGGTGGCGCCGTTCAAGCCATTCCGTCTGAGCGTGCCGACCGGTGCATTCGCCGCCCTGGTCGAAGTGCATATGCGCAAGCCGGCCTATGGCGACTTCCTGTCGCTGCGCGACGATGCGCAGACCTTGCGCGGCTGGTACCGCAATCGCGTCTCGCGCGTGGTGCTGACCTTCCTGCTGACCAACGTCGGCAGCATGGCCGGCGTGTGGCTGGCCGGTGTGCAGATCTTCAATCGCCTGCATGGGTGAGCGTGGCGGCGCTGCAATCTGCTGCTCATAGGAGCGCACCTGGGCGCGATGGGGCGTTACCGGTAATGCCCCATCGCGCCCGGGTGCGCTCCTACGGCATTCGATCGCTTGCGCGCGGCTACGGCGCGGACTGCGCCTGTGGCGCGAGCTGCAGGCGTACCCAGACGCCGTAGTGATCCGATGCCCAGCGCCCTTCGGCATACGGGGTGTCGAACAGGATGCGCGCTTCGCGCGCCAGCAGGCGGTTCTGCTGGAAGAACACGTGGTCGATCCGCGCCGGCGTGTCGAACACATGCAGGTTCAAGGTGCTGACGGTGGCATCGCTGTTGCGATGCACGCTGCCGTAGCTGTCGCCGTAGCCCTTGCGTAGCGCTTCCAGATCCAGGGCGTCGGCGGCGGTGTTGAAATCGCCGGCGATCACGACCGGGGCCTGCTCGCTGTTGGAGGCAATGAAGTCCAGCAGGTCGGCGACCTGACGCGTGCGTGTGGCCGTGCCACGCGCATCGGCACGTTCGTTGAGGTGGGTGACGTAGACATTGATCGGCTGGCCGTCGACATCGACCTGCAGATGCGCGGCTACGCGGTAGTCGTCCAGCGGCTGCAGCAGGCGCTGATGCCGGGCCAGCACCGTGCGCCGGCTCAGCAACGCGTTGCCGTAGCGCTTGGGCGCGCCGACCGGATCTGCCGAGGCGAAGGTGTAGTCGTAATCCAGCTTGCGCGCCAACCAGGCGGCCTGGTTCTCCACGCTGCCGCGGCGCTCGATCACTTCCTGTAGCGCGATCACGTCCGGCGCCAGTTGCTTGAGCTGTCTGGCGATATAGGCGCGACGCGCCGGCCAGTCTTCGCGGTCGTGATGCAGGTTGAGCGTGACCAGGGTCATCTCGCGCTGCGCCGCGCCCGGCGACTGCACTGCCGGGGATGCGTGTGCTGCCTGATCGGTCTGCTCGAGTTGTGCGGGTTGCGCGGCCTGCGTGGCGTGTACAGCGACAAAGCACAGTAGCAGCGCCACCCACACGACCGGCCCCCCGCCGCCGCGCCGCGCCGGCGCTGCCCGGGTCGGTCGAGCCGCGTCGTTCATTGCGAGGCGCGCTCGGCCCGCCGCACCGCGCTGGGCACATCGATCTGCACGTTGGCCGGCAGCTGTTGAATCCGCAATTCGCCGTTCTGCCATTCGGCAGATTCACCGTTGATGCTGGCCTTGCCCGGCGTGCCCTGGTACGGCCACGGCAGCACCACCCCGCCCGGCGGCAGGATCAGGCCCGGCTGCAGTTGCAGCACCAGCTGCTTGTCGGTGCGCTGCAAGGTGTAATTGAGGCGCCCGTACGGTGTGCGCAGCTCGGCAATGCCGATGCCCTTGCCCTCGAACCAACGCGTCGGCGTGCCGGCAGCGATGACCAGACTGGCGTCGGATTCGCGTCCGTAGGCGAACATGTCCAGCACCGAGCGCACGAAATCAGAGGCAACCCAGGCATGCGGCAGGTCGCCGACGAAGAACGGCGTACGCGGCGTGCGCGAGACCACTTCGGCCCATTGGTTCCAGGGTTGCGGCGCACGGTCCTTGAAGAAGAACGCGGTGGCGTCCCAGGCGCGGTCGCGCCAGCCCAGGCGCACGAACGCGGCCACGTTGCGCCATTCGTAGGGTGTGTAGTCCTTCCATGCGCGCTTGCCGTCGCGGCGATCGGAAAACTCCTTCCAGTAGCGCTCGAAGGTATTGGTCAACAGGTCCTGCGGCAGGCGTTGCTGCTCGCCGCCCGGGGCCAGCGCGATGGTGGTCGAGGTCGCATCGAAGTCGCCCAGCTCGGCCGAGCCGGGCAGGAAATCGAGACTGTGCTGGCGCACCGCCGCGCCCAGCGAGGCGACCAGGTCGCCACTGAATTCGTCGCGTGCGGCGCTGAAGCGGGCGACCTCGTCGGGCTTGTCGAGCGCGCCGGCCAGCATCGCCGCATCCTTGTAGCCGCGCAGCGCCCAGAAGTTGTCCCAGTACGAATGCACCGGCTTGGCCGAATAGCCTTCGTGGCTGATCGACACCGGCATCATTCCGTAGAAGGCCGGATTGCGCATGAAGTTGTCTTCGGTGCGTTCGCTGGCGCGCAGCTTTTCCATGTAGTCGTAGGCGCCGGTCACGTGCGGCCACATCTTTTCCAGGAACGCCTTGTCGCCGGTGTAGCGGTAGTACTCGGCGATGTTGAAGATCAGCTCGCCATGGCTGTCGTTCTCGGGCACCGGGTCGCTGCCGCGGTCGTCCACGCAGCACGGCACCATACCGTCGGCGAACTGATACGGGGCGAACCAGTCGACGTACTCGCGCACCACGTCTTCGCGGCCGAGCCGCAGCAGGCCTTCGGAAATCATCGCGCCGTCGCGGATCCAGCTGCGCGAATACGAGCGCGTGCCCGGCTGCAGGCGCGGGCCGATGCGCGAGATCAACATATGCGCCAACGCGGTGCGCAGGGTGTCGACCACCGGCTTGCCTTCGGCCGGCACGCTGATGCGCACGCGATCGAGCTTGCTGCGCCACTGCTGGGCCACCTGCTGCTGCGCCTTGTCGGCATCGAAGCCGGCCGGTAGTTGCGCGGTGCCAGTCTGCGGAATCACCAGCGCCACCTCGCGCTGTTGGCCGGGCTCCAGCTTCCAGCGATACAGCAGCACGCCCGAGGCCAGGCCGGTGTCGTCCTTGACCTGGGTGATCGTCGGCGGCGTGGCGGCGGTGAGATGGCTGACATCCATGCCGCTGTCGAAGGCGCTGGCAAAGCCGGCATCCGGACGTTGTGCGGCAAATACCCGCGGCTTGCCGTTGACGCTGACCTGCGCGCCCTCCACCGCCAGTTGTTCGATCCGGCTGACGCCGCCCAGGGTATTGAGGAACTGCGCCGGCGGGTTGACCTGGAACGGCCGCACAGCCAACGCCAGGGTGAAGTCGCGCGCCTCCTTGCCGGTGTTGTGCAGCTGATAGCGTGCGACCAGTTGCGCCTGATCCGGGGTGCCCTGCACGAATGCGGTCACGCGCAGGTTCATCAGGTCGTGGTGCCAGTCGACGCTGGGAATCGGCAGGTAATCGTCCTGCAGGCTCTGTTCGCTGCTGACGTCGGACCAGTGCAGCAGCTTGCCGCCGGTGACCACGAACGGCTCGATGCTGAAGCCGCCCTTGCCCACTTCCACCGCACCGTCCTCGCCGATCAGGCCCTGCTCGGTGCCGCCATCCAGACCCAGGATGGTCCAGTACGGCTGCTCGCCGGAGAAACCGCGCGGATAGCTGCCGCGCGGCATCTGCGCGGCCAGCGACTTGATGAAGTCGTTCGGGGTCGCCGCAAACGCCAGCGGCTGCAGCTGCACTTCCTTGATGCCGTAGCGCCAGTTGGGGCCGTCCTTGAGATCGAAGCGCAGGTAACGCGCCTCGGTGTCCGGCAGCGCCAGCCAATCGGTGCCGCCGGCACCGGCCGTGACGGTGCGCAGGTCGCGCCAGCCGCGCCCATCGCTGGACGCGCGCACCACGTATTGCGAGGCCTGCAGGCCGGGGACCCACTGCACCACCGCGCCGCCGAATTCGCGCACCTTGCCCAGGTCCAGCGTGACGGTCTGTTGCTTGACCGCGCCGCTGAGCCAGAAGGTCTCCGGCTTGCCGTCGGCCAGGCGTTGTTCCAGGGCGGGCGCGGTGTCGGTGATCGCCTCGGCCTTCAACGGCGAGGTGTCTTCCGGCGGCAGCGGCGTGAGCGTCAGGCGGTCGAAGCACACCGTGCCCTTGCCGCCGACCTTGTTGTAGATGGTGAACTCGACATCCGCGCTACTGCGCAGCTGCTTGTCCTGGCCCGGGCCCCAGGCCTTTTCGATGTTGCGCTTGCGATAGCCGACGGTGGTCCAGTTCTTCGGGAAGTTGAAGCCGGGCCGGTTGACCCACCATACGTTGTCGCCGCTGGCATCGATCAGCTTGACCTGCAGGTCGTTGGACGGCGAGTCGCCGCGCAGCGCAAAGCTGATGCGGTAATTGTCCGGATAGTCGATCGGTAGGTTGCGACGGATGCCGACATAGCCGGACACGCCGTTGAAGTTGTAGTCCAGGCACAGCGCATGCCCGCCGGCGCTGGTGGCCACCGGCCGCAGCGAGCCGCTGACCTGGTTGGACACCACCAGGCGCCAGGCGCCGATGTCGTTGAAGCCGTCGAGCACGCGTTCCTGCGCCTGCGCCGTGACCGCAGAGGTGGCAACAGCGGTCATGGCAAACAATCGCAGGAACATTGGCTTCACCCCTTCACACTCCCCAGCAGAAGACCTTGGATGTAGTAGCGCTGCAGCGCGACGAACAATAGCAGCACCGGAATCACCGTCACCACTGCGCCGGCCATCATCAGCTCCACGTCCATGATGTGCTCGCGCGACAGTGCGGCCAGCGCCACCGGCAAGGTGTACTGCTCCTGGTCGGTCAGCACGATCAGCGGCCACATGAAATCGTTCCACGAGCCCATGAAGGTGAAGATGGTCAGGGTGACCAGCACCGGCTTGAGCATCGGCAGCACGATCTGGAAGAAGATCCGCATTTCGCTGGCGCCGTCGATGCGCGCGGCCTCGATCAGTTCATCGGGAATGCTGCGCGCGTACTGGCGCACCAGGAAGATACCGAACACCGTCGCCAGCGCCGGCACCACCACCCCGCCGATGTTGTTGACCAGATGCAGCTGCTTCATCAACAGGAACAGCGGCAGCATCGCCACCTGCGCCGGGATCACCAGCGCCGCCATCAGGATCTTGAAGATGCGCTCGCGGCCGACGAACTGCAGCTTGGCGAACGCATAGCCGGCCATGGTGTTGATCAGCAGCGAGCCGAGCGTGATCAGCCCGGACACCATCAGGCTGTTGGCGAAGTTGCGCGCCATGCCGGTACGCGCGAACAGCTCGTGGTAGTTGGCGGTGGTGAACGCCGAGGGCAGCATCGGCGGCGGGAAGCGGCTGGCCTCGCCGGTGGGCATGAACGACACCGACAGCATCCACAACAGCGGCGCCAGGCTGACCAGCGCCAGCACCAGCAGGCCACCGTTGATCAGCACGCCGTTCCAGCGCGATTGGCCGACATCACGACTCATATCAAATCCCTCTTGCGGCCAAAGCGCAGCATCACGGTGGTCACCGCCAGGATGATCAGGAACAACAGGAACGCCACCGCCGACGCGCGGCCGAGGTTCCACCACTTGAAGCCTTCCTCGAACATGAAATACAGCACGCTCACGGTGCTTTGCAGTGGGTCACCGCGGGTCATCACGTAGGGCTCGGCGAACAGCTGGAAATAGCCGGAGATGGTGATCACCCCGACCACCATCAGCACCGGGCCGAGCATCGGCAGGGTGATATGCAGGAACTGCTTCCAGCGCGAGGCGCCATCGATGCGCGCGGCCTCATACAGGTCCTGCGGGATCGCCTGCAGCCCGGCCAGGAAGATCACCATGTTGTAGCCGAAGTTCTTCCACACCGCGAACAGCATGATGGTCGGCATCGCCCAGCGCGGGTCGCCCAGCCAGTCGATCGGGGCGATGCCCAGATGGCTCAGGCCGAAGTTCACCAAGCCGTACTTGATGTGGAACAGATAGCGCCAGATCACCGCCACCGCCACCAGCGTGGTCACCACCGGGGCGAACAAGGCGGTGCGGAACAACGCCTTGAAGCGCGAGGCCTTGGCATTGAGCAGCAATGCGGCGCCCAGCGACACCCCGATCGACATCGGCACGCCCAGCAGCACGAAATACGTGGTGTTCCACAACGACTTCCAGAACAGGGGCGTCTGCAGCAGGTCGATGTAGTTGCCCAGGCCGACGAAGCGCAAATGGCCGCTGTCGGCCAGTGCGTACAGATCGAAGTCGGTGACGCTGAGCACCAGCGCGGCGAACACCGGCACGCCGAAGAACATGCCCAGCACCAGGATCGACGGCGCGGCGAACACCCAGCCGGCGACGGAATTACGCTTCATCATCGTGCCGCCCCCTCGCCCGCTGCAGGCGCTGCGGCAGGTGTCGCCGCAGGCGTTGCCGTTTCACCGGCCGGACCGACATGCCCGCCCTCCTGTTCGAAGATCCAGCGGCGCTTGGCCAGAATCTCGTCCACGCGTTTATCCAGTTCCTGCACGGCGGCCTCATGTGATTGGCCGCCACGCACCACGCGCTCGGTCACCAGGCGCATTTCCTGCACGATGCGCTCCCACTCCAGCACCTTGGGCGTGGCCTTGACCCGCTCCAGCTGGTCGCCGAAGGCATGCGCCAGTTCGTCGTTGGCCAGCGAGGGCAACTTCCAGGTGCTGCGACGCGGCGGCAGGTCGCCGATGATGGCGTGGAAGCGCGCCTGCACCTGCGGCTGCGACAGGTATTCGATCAGCTTCCAGCTGGCGTCCTTGTGCTGCGACGACTTGAAGATCACCAGGCTGGAACCGCCGGCAATGCCCGCGCCCAGGCCGTTGGGCCCCGGCAGCGGCGCAGTGCCCCACTTGCCTTCCATGCCCGGCGGCTGGCGCAGCTTGAACTCGCGCACGTTCCACGGGCCGGACAGGTAGAACGCGTAATAGCCATTGAAGAACTCGTACCAGACGTTGGAGACCTGGGTCTCGGAGACCTTCGGTGCCCAGCCTTTCTGATACATGGTGTCGTAGAAGCCCAGCGCCTTGCGGAAGCCCTCGCCGCGGAAGTTGCCGTAGTTGTCATGGTCGCGCAGCAGGCGGTCGTCCTGCTGCAGCGCGAACGACAGCTGCTGCTCGAACTCGTTGAGCGGCATCAGGATGGCGTAGCGGTCCGGGCCGACCTTGCGCTTGATCGCCGCCATCACCTGTTCCATCTCGGCCCAGGTCTTGGGCATCTCGCTATAGCCGGCCTCGCGCAGCAGGTCCTTGCGATAGAACAGCAGCCGGGTGTCCACATACCACGGCACGCCATACAGGGTGCCGTCGACCAGATTGGTGTCCCACACGCCGGGGAAATAATCCTGCGGGTCGACGATTCTGGAACGCGCCACATACGGCTGCATCGGTTCCAGCGTGTCCAGCAGGGCGAACTCCGGCAGCCAGGTGTTGCCGAGCTGGCACACGTCCGGCAAGCCATCGGCGGCAAAGGCGGTCAGCAGTTTTTCGTGCGCCGCCGTCATCGGGATGTTCTGCACATCCACGTGGATGTCGGGGTTTTGCTTCTCGAAGTCGGTCACCAGCTCGGCGACCACTTCGGCCTCCTTGCCCATGGCCCAGAAGCGCACGGTGGTCTTGCCGGGGTCGGAGCGTTCGCATCCCGCCACACCCAGACACAGTGCGGCGGAGATCATCAACAGTTTCAAAAGGCGCACGGATTACTCGGGTTTTTGGCGTTGCGAGGGGTCTTGCTGGGCCTGGGCGGCGGCGGCACGCGACTCGGCCATGCCCAGCGCGCGGGCGGCGGCCTTTTGCTCATCCTTCTGTGGCGCCGGCTGCGGCTCGCCTTCGGGGGTGAGCCAGCCGCCGGTGAAGCCGGCGCGTTCCAGACCGGCCCGGATGTAGGGGTTCTTCTTCATCACGGTCCAGACGAATTCGTTCTGGTAGTTGGCGATCATCGCCAGGATCGGGCCCTGGTCGATGGCGATGTAGTCGCTGGCCACCCAGCCACGGTCCGGCACCATGCGCCCGGTCTTGAGCGGGATGTCGTAGTTGAAGCTGGGATTGAACGAGTCCAGAAAGCCGTAGCTGGAATACAGGAAGTCGCCATAGCGCTTGTGCATTTCCTCGGTGGCCGGGATCACCACTTCCGGGGCGAACACGATCGAGGAGATCGCCGCCGACGGCACGATGGTGCCGTCGTCGAAGTTCTCGCGCAGGCCGGCGCCGCGCGAGGAATAGTGGCGGAACTGGCGCTGCTCGCCACGGTATTCCTGGCTGGTGTTCTGCGGGCCGTCGCCGGCGGTCAGGCCCCAGACGTTCTCGCCGTAGTCCTTCCACTTCATCGGGTTGTCGATGGCGTAGTCGCGCTGGGCCAGGGTGGCGCGGCGGCTGTTGAGGAAATAGTCGATACCGCGTTCGCGCATGTACTGGTCCTGGATATCGCGGAAATCGATCCAGACATGGCTGTACTGGTGACCGAACAGCGGGCCGAAGGACAGATATTCCTGGCCCTGGTAGACGCCCCAGTCATTGTTGTAGGTGCGGGTCCAGCTGGTCCAGGCATCCACGTCCACGCCATGGGTCGGCGAGCCCAGCGCGAGGATGTACAGCATCATCGCCTCGTTGTAGCCCATCCAGTCGTGGTCGATGAAGCCGCTCTCGGGGAACCAGCCCATCGAGATCAGCGGCGCGCGCTGCTGCAGCCAGCGCCAGTCCACGCGCTTGTAAAGCGCATCGGCGATCTGCCGGATCTCCTTTTCGCGCGGGTCGTCGCCGTCGTAATACGACTGGGTGAACAACACGCCCATCATCAGCAGCGCGGTGTCCACGCTCGACAGCTCGACCCAGCTGTCGTAACGGTTGCCCTGCTGCATGTCCAGAAAGTGATAGTAGAAGCCCTTGTACCCGGCCCTACCGGTCCGCTGCGGCCCCATTGGCGCATCGCGGAAGAATTTGAGTGTGGTCAAGGTGCGGTCGATCGCCTGATTGCGACTGACCCAGCCGTTCTCGATGCCGATCGGGTACGCGGTCAGCGCGAACCCCACCGAGGCGATGCTGGCGAACGGACGTGACGGAAACCGGTCCGGCGACAGCCCATTGAGTTCGTTGGTGGTGTCCCAGAAAAACTGGAAGGTGCGGCGCTCGATGTCCGAGAACAGCGGTGGCAGCGCGGGTTTGACCGGCTTGGGTGGCAGCTGCGCTTCCACCAGGATGACTTTCACCGGCGCCTTCTTTTCGGCCACTTTGGGTTCCTCGGCCTGCTTGCAGGACGCCAGCACCAGCGCACCCAGCAATAGTGGAATCGTCAACCAATACGAAGTCCTGCCCCTGTTCATCCGCCCCCCACGTGTGTAATCGATTACATCTCGCACGCCAACCTACCCTATCCAAGCGCCGAGTTCGACCGCCCCGGCAACTGCCGGGGCGGTCGAGTACCTCACCAGTTCAGGCCGAAGGCCAGACGGAAGGTACGCATCGGCGACGCCAGCACACCGGTCGGGGTGCCGTAAGCCGTGTTCAAGTCTCCGAGTGTCCCGGTCTCGCCGTTAAAGTTGGCGTAGTTCACCCAATTGAACACGTTGAGGATATCCGCACGCACGTTGAATTTGACACCTGCGCCGGTATCCCACTCTTTATTGGCGGCGATGCTGAACTCCTTGTAGCCCAGCGTGCCGTCCGGCTTGAACTGCACGATGTAGCACTGGTCGTTGCCGGCCAGGCAGTTCTGCCCATAACGCGCGGTCTGGCTGGCCAGCGACAGCTTGCCGGACAGCTTGATCTCGTACGGCAGCTCGTAGATGCCGGTGACCACCAGGCGATTCTTCGGAATGCCGCCGGCCTCGCGCCAGCCGTAGTCCTCGATGCGTTCGCGATCCAGGGCGTAATGCTCGCCAAACTGGCGGTTCTCCTTGGCATCGGAATAGGTGTAGGCCACCGTCAGGCCCCAGCCGGACTCCTCGTCGAACGGCTTCTCGACCTGCAGGGCGAGCTGGTTGTTGCGGGTTTCCACGCCGTTGGTCCCCAGCACGATGGCGCTGTAGCCATCCGGGCCGTCGGTCGGCGAGCCGGAAGTGGTGCCCGGCTGGAAGAACGACCCATCCGGCAGACGGTTGCCGCGCACGAACGCGAAACCGTCATGGCTTTCGATGCGGCTCAGGGTCACGTCGGTGAACCAGTCCTGGCCCCACAGCGGCACCATGTTGCGCATGCCGATGCTGAATTGATCCGAGTACGGGGTCTTGATGTTGTTGTCGATCAGGTAGACCTCGCGACCGCCGCCGCCGGTGCTGCTGGCTGTCAGCGTGTTCAGGCCTTCCTGGGTGTTGTAGGCCGGATTCCATGCGGTACACGGGTCGCCTAGGCAGGCCGGGTTATTGGCGCTGGTGAAGTAGTAGCTGTAAGAGTTGAATGAGTTGTTGAGCTGCTCGAGCGCCAGGTAATCGAAGATGTTGCGGTCGTAGGCACGGCCGGCACCGCCATAGATCACATGCGCCTGATCGCCGAACAGGTCATAGGAGGCGCCCAGGCGCGGCTGCCAGGCATTCTTGAATGCCTTGCGGTTGTTGCCGGTGCTGATGAAGTTGTTGATGTCGTAATTGGCGTTGCGCAGGTTGGTCCAGTTCTGCAGCGCACCGGCGACGTCGGACGGGGTCACGAAGTCCAGGAACGCCGGGGTTTCTTCGTAGTCGTAGCGCACGCCCAGGTTCAGGGTCCAGTGCTCGTTGACCTCCCAGTCGTCCTGCAGGTAGATGCCGTACTGCTTGTTCTTGGACACCACCGAACCGCCACCTTCGACCAGCGGCGCACCGAAGCGCACCCGGTACGGCGTTTCGACATCGCTGAGGATGTTGTAGTAGTACTGCGGGTTGGCCGGGTTGAACTGGGTGGAATCCAGATCGATGCTCTTGAACTTCACGCCCATCTTGACGGTGTGCGCGCCGTGCCATTCCAGGCTGTTCAGGGTCAGGTCGTCCTGGAAGGTCCAGCCCTTCTGACCCTTGCGCTGGAAGCTGCTGCCGGCGCCTGCGGCAAGCACGTCGGTCTCGTTACCGCGGTTGGGCGTGTAGCTGAGGATGTAGCCGTTGCCGTTGTTGATCGGCGCCTGGTTCCAGAACGCGCTCTCGTAGCTGAGGTTGGCTTCGTTGAGGAAGTTGGCGCCGCTGTACTGCCAGCGCAGGTTGGCGCGCTTTTCTTCCTGGCCGTTGATGCTGCCGTGCTCGAGGGTCGAGGTGCCGCCGACGTCGTTGAGCTCGTCTTCCTTGCGGTACTTGCCGCTCAGCTCGAACAGGCTGTTGTCGCCGATGGTCCAGTCGATCTTGGCGAAGTACAGGTCTTCCTTGAACGGCGTGCTGTAGGTGGCGACCAGCGGCTGCAACTGCGTGGGCAGCTGATCGACGCGGTCCGAATAGATCGAACCGGGGATCACCACGTTCGGGGTGGTGTATTCCTTGGCTTCATAGGCGACGAAGAAGTGCGCCTTGTCCTTGAGGATCGGGCCGCTGAAGGTGGCGCCGTACTGGGTTTCCTCGAAGTCGTCACGCACGCCGGCGCGCTTTTCCAGCGGGCTTTCTTCGCGCCAGCTGTCGTTGCTGGTATCCCAGAAGAAGCTGCCGTGGAAATCGTTGGTACCGGACTTGGACGAGGCCACGATGGCCGCGCCGCTGACCTGGTCGAACTCGGCCTTGTAGTTGGAGGTGATGACCTTGTATTCGCCGATCGCCGACTGCGGGAACGGATTGCCGCGGCTGGAATCCTGGCCGCTGACGCCGCCGGTCAGCACGTAGTTCTTCTGGCTCACGCCGTCGATGTAGACGTTGGTGCCTTCGGCCGAGGTAGCGCCCGAGCGCACCTTGGTGGTGCCGTTGGCCTCGCGGGTGAACTGCACGTTCGGCACGGTGTCGGCCAGTTCCAGGAAGTTGCGCGTGGCACGCGGCAGGTTCTGGATCTGCACGTTGGAGATATAGGTGGCGTTCTCGGAGGTACGGGTTTCCACCAGTACCGGCGGGGCCTTGACCTGCACCGCGTCCAGCGTGGTGGCGTTACCACCGTCAGCCGTGGCCGGTTCGCCGCCGACGCCCAGGTTCAGGGTCGCGGTCTGGCCGACCTGCACGGTGACGTTCTGCGAGGTGGTCTGGCCGTTGGCGGTGACGTCCAGGCGGTACGAACCCGGCGGCAGGCCGCCGAGCGAGTAGCCGCCGTTGCTGACCTGCACGGTGCGGGTCAGGCCGGTGGCGAGATTGGTCGCGGTGACCTGGGCCTGGCTGGCAGGCGCCGAGTCGACGGTGACCTGGCCGCGGATGGTCGCCGCAGCACTCTGCGCAAAGGCCGGTGCAGCACCAAGCAACAGGCAACTGGCCAGGGCGCAGCTGAGCAGCTTGCGCGCCGGACTGGCGGAATGGGGGTAGTGGTGGCGCATTGGTCCCTCCAGGGATCGGTACAGATTGTTGTTGTGGCGTTGCGACTTGCAGGAACGACCGCTGCGGGGGGCAGCGGGAGCGGACAGAACGTCCGCGAAAAGGGTCAGCGGGCAGGAAACCTCAGGGGCCGGGCTCGCCGGCGCCGCAGGAGGCGCGGATCACCAGCTCGGGCGTGAGCAATTGGCGGATGCCGTCGTCGCGGCCGGGCTGGTCCACCAGCCGCATCAGCCGGGACATCGCCTGCTCGCCCAGGCGCGCGATGCTGACCCGCATCGTGGTCAGCGCCGGATGGACGAAACGGGCCAGCGGAATATCGTCGAAACCGGCCAGTGCCACATCGCCGGGCACCGAGACATCGGCCTGGACAAACGCGTACAGGCAGCCCAGCGCGGTCATGTCGTTGGCGGCGAAGACCGCGTCGGGCAGCGTGCCGCCGGCCAGCATCGCCTGGCCGGCGCGGTGGCCTGAGGCCTCGTCGAAGTCGCCGGTGAATTCTATGCCCTGCGCGGTATCGCCGTGGGCGGCGATCGCATCGCGGAAGCCACGCAGGCGTTCGCGCGCATCGAAATTCAGCGCTGGCCCGCCGATGAAGGCGATGCGCCGATGTCCGGCCGACAACAGATGTTCGGTCATCGCCATCGCGCCGGCATGGTCGTCGATGCTCAGCACCGGATAGGCGTCGCCGGGGAGATGCGCGTTGATCAATACCGTGGGCAGCGCCTGCGGCAGGTTGTCGGTGAGGAACCCGGGCTGCTCGGCATACGGCGACAGCACCAGCAGACCATCCACGCGCCCGCGCATGGACTGCAATGCCCTGCCCTGCGCCTCCGGGTCGCCGTGGTAACTGGACACCAGCAGATGCTGGCCGGCGGCACGCGCCGCACCATCGATTCCACGGATCAGCTCGGAAAAGAATTCGCCATACAGGTCCGGCAGCACCACGCCCAGGGTCTGGGTGCGTCGGCTGCTGAGGCTGCGGGCTGCCGCATGCGGGCTGTAGCGCAGGCGCGCGGCCACGTCCTGCACCAGCTGGCGCACCGGCCCGGCGACGTTGTCATGCCCATTGAGCGCACGCGACACCGTTGCAACGGAGACCTGTGCTTCCCTGGCGACATCTTTGATGGTGACCGCACCCTTGGCCATTCGTGTCGCCCTCCGCGACCGAGTTCCCAAAACTGGCGCGGACTGTAAGCGTTTTCATACGAAGGCGTAAACCCCTGTCTTCACGCCCGTGAAAACGCTTACAGATCAAGCATCTGCAAGTGATGAATACGTGAAGCGATGTGTTGCGACGCAACAAATACCGCTCATGTGTCCACGGATGAAGGTCGACCGCGATCACGGTTGGGGCGGTTCGGCGCACTGCTGGGAACGATCGCCGCCCGTAGGAGCGCACCCGGGCGCGACAGGCCTTACCGATAAATCCGTCGCGCCCGGGTGCGCTCCTACGACGGCGGCTTGATTGGCCTGTTAGCCCGCCTCGCCCGGCGCGATCGCCTCGATCGACAGCGCGTGGATATCGGTCTGCATCATCTCGCCCACCGCGGCATAGACCGCGCGGTGCCGCGCCAGCGGCGGCTTGCCGGCGAAGGCGGCGCTGACCACGCGCACATTGAAATGTCCACGGCCGTCGCGCGCGCCGGCATGCCCGGCGTGGCGATGGCTGTCGTCCACCACCTCCAGCTCGGTCGGCGCCAGCGCCGCCTGTAGCGCGGTGCGGATCCGCTCGACCCGGCTCATGGCAGCACCCGGCGGAACGGACGCACCTCGGTGCGCACGTAGACGCCCGCCTCGACATACGGATCGGCATCGGCCCAGGCGTGGGCGTCATTCAGCGCGTCGAATTCGGCGATGACCACGCTGCCACTGAAACCGGCCGGGCCCGGATCCTCGGCATCGATCGCCGGACATGGCCCGGCCACCAGCAGGCGCCCTGCCGCCGCCAGCGTCTGCAAACGGGCCAGATGCGCCGGTCGCGCCTGCTGCCGGGCCGCCAGTGCGTCGGCCCGGTCATACCCCTCGATTACGTACCACATAGGCCACCTCGCCCAAGACGTGAAGAACAGCCCCGGGATTCTAGCCGCCTCGGCGCTGGACACCGCCCCCGCGCACGCATTACCCTTGCCACCACTGCACACGCAATCGGACGCAGCGGCCCGTCGGCCCAGGCCCCACGCCTCCTCGACGACCGATTCGCTGCCCACCGCCGACCCGCGTAGACGACCTCCTCGCTGTTCCGTCGCCGCATGCCACGCGGCGCACGTTGTATGTGGATTTGTAGGATCGTGCCGGCACGGGCACGACATTGATCGCAATAACTCAAGGCAAAGCCCTGCAGGCGCGGCTCCGACCGTGGCCGGCGACCGTAAGACCCGATGTCGACCTGATGAATTCCGAACTCGCGCACGACGCGAATCCGCCAGCCACGAGCGCGCCGCCACAGCAGCAGGAAATGCGGCTGGCGGTGGTGCATGGGCAAGCGGTGCTGCAGATCCCGCAGGATCTGTATATTCCGCCGGACGCGCTGGAAGTCATCCTGGATGCCTTCGAAGGTCCGCTGGACCTGCTGCTGTATCTGATCCGCCGGCAGAATCTGGACATCCTGGATATCCCCGTCGCCGAGATCACCCGGCAGTACGTGGATTACATCAACGTAATGCAGGAGCTGCGCTTCGAACTGGCGGCGGAATATCTGGTGATGGCCGCGATCCTGGCCGAGATCAAGTCGCGCATGCTGTTGCCGCGCCCGCCCAGCGAGGAAGGCGAAGAAAACGATCCGCGCGCCGAGCTGGTGCGCCGGCTGCAGGAATACGAACGCTTCAAGCAGGCTGCCGAGGATCTGGACACGCTGCCGCGCATGGGCCGCGACAGCGCGCCGGTGCAGGCGCATCTTCCCGAGCGCGCTGCGGTCAAGCTGCCGCCGCCGGTGGAACTGAAAGAAATGCTGATGGCGCTGTACGACGTGCTCAAACGCGCCGAACTGTTTACCGGCCATGCGATCAAGCGCGAGGCGTTGAGCGTGCGCCAGCGCATGGGCGATGTGCTGAGCCGCCTGGACGATGGCAGGTTCTACCGTTTCGAATCGCTGTTCACGGCCGAAGAAGGCAAGCTCGGCGTGCTGGTCACCTTCCTGGCGCTGCTCGAACTGGCCAAGGAGCAATTGCTGGACATCGTGCAGGAGGCGCCGCTGGCGCCGATCTACGTGAAGTCGCTGGCCTTGGGCAATACCAATGCGCCGCTGCAATTCTCCAGCGAATTCGACGACAGCGATGCCGCCAACGAACCCCTCTGAAGCCGATCACCGAATGGATCAAGCGCTGATCACCCGCATTATCGAAGCCGCCCTGCTGGCGAGCAGCCAGCCGCTGACGCTGGCGCAGCTGCAGGGCGTGTTTCCGGAAGAAGAACCGGCGCCGCCCGGCAGCGTCGAGCGCGCGCTGGAACTGCTGCGCGACGGCTGCGCCGAGCGCGGCGTGGAGCTGGTCGAGGTGGCCTCCGGGTTCCGCTTCCAGGTCAAGGCGGACGTGCATGGCTGGGTCTCCCGGCTGTGGACCGAGCGCCGCACCAAGTACACCCGCGCAACGCTGGAAACCCTGGCGCTGATCGCCTACCGGCAGCCGATCACCCGCGGCGAGATCGAGCAGGTGCGCGGCGTGGCGGTCAGCAGCAACATCATCCAGGCGCTGGAAGAACGCGAGTGGATCCGCGTGGTCGGCCACCGCGACGTGCCCGGCAAGCCGGCCCTGTTCGGTACCACCAAGGGCTTTCTGGATTACTTCGGGCTCAAGCGATTGGACGAGCTGCCGCCATTGTCTGAGTTGAAGGACATTGCCGAGCTGGAACCGCAGCTGCCGCTGGACCGCGACGGCCAACTTGATGGCGCGGTGCCGGCGTCGGCGGCGATGGGTACGGAGTATGCTGAAGCGGGTCCGGATACGGATCCAGACCCGGATAGGGCGGATGCAGACGGCGCCGGCGCCGATGCGGCGATTGCCGCCCGGACTGACGCGGCGGCGGATGCAGATGCTGACGTGGATGCCGACCCGGGCGACGACGCGCAGGAACAGCGCGATGCCGAGGAGGTGCTGCCGGCATCGGACAGCACCACCGACGCAACCAGCGACAGCGACGACGCAACGCACGCCGATGCCGATGCCGAGCTGGCCGTTGATGCCGATGGCGATGGCGATACCGATGTTGATGTAGACGACAGCGACCAGATCGCCAGCCCAGGCACTGCAGTCGACGACGAACACGAACACCACGCCGACGCGGTCGATGACCAGGCCAGCGCCGATGAATCGAGTAACGACACACCGCAACACCCCGAGCATGCCTCGGCGCAGGACCCAAAACCGTTGAACCCAGATGACGCCCGTGAGGGCGCCCCCGACACCGCGCCGGGAACGCGCGCGGGCGCAGTGAACGAAGACGAAGACAACGCCGTCGCGACGACGACCGTGGCTGTTGACGAAGCCGATTCCGACCCAGAGGCCGACCCAGAACGCGTCGGCCGGAGCCAGACACATGAGTGACACCCCCCGCAAGCTGTCGTTGAACAAGCTTTCCCTCAAGCGCGACAGCGCGCCCGAAGCGCCCAAGCTGGAAGAGCGCCTGCACAAGGTGCTGGCCCAAGCCGGACTGGGGTCGCGCCGCGCGCTGGAACAGCGCATTGCCGATGGCCTGATCAAGGTCAATGGCGCCGTCGCGCAGACCGGCATGTCGGTGCGCAGCGGCGACAAGATCGAGCTGGATGGCCGCAGTTTCGTGGCCAGCGCGCTGACCGAGCCCTCGCGCGTGCTGATCTACAACAAGCCCGAAGGCGAAGTGACCACCCGCGAAGACCCCGAAGGCCGCCCGACCGTGTTCGAGTCGCTGCCGGCATTGAAGGGCTCGCGCTGGATCGCCATCGGCCGCCTGGACATCAACACCACCGGCCTGCTGCTGCTGACCACAGACGGTGAGCTGGCCAACGCGATGATGCATCCCTCCTACGAGGTCGAGCGCGAATACGTGGTGCGCGTACGCGCCCCGGAAGGCGAGGACAAGGTCTCCGACGCCATCATCGAGCGCCTGTCGCGCGGTGTGCTGCTGGAAGACGGCGGCGCCAAGTTCGACGAGATCGAACGCATCGGCGGCACCGACTCGCACGACTGGTTCCGCGTGGTGGTCAAGGAAGGCCGCAACCGCGAAGTACGTCGCCTGTGGGAGTCGCAGGGCTGCCAGGTCAGTCGCCTCAAGCGCAGCCGCTACGGCAAGATCTCGCTGCCGCGCGAATTGCTGCGTGGGCAGTCCATCGAAGTGGCGCAGGACAAGGTCGACAGCCTGCGTGCCGAACTCAAGCTGGAAGAAGGCGCGCCGTCGGCGCTGACGCTGCAGCCGGTGATCGGCCAGCGCCGCGCCGCCAAGTCCACCGTGCACGTCTCGCGCGATGGCCGAAGCAATGCCTACGTCAACGGCCAGACCTCCGGCGCCGACGAAGGACGCGAACTGCGCCGCTTCGACAACCCGCGCGAAGATCGCGGCGGCCGTGGCCGTGGCAAGCCGGGCGGTTTCCGCGGCGGCCTCACCGTCAGCGGCGAAGCGGCGGCCAAGCAGTCGCAGCAGCGCCCATTCAAGCAACGCGCCTCCGCCAAGGGCGACCGCGGCCTTCCGGACGGCAACCCGGCCGCGTTCCGCAGCTGGTACGTGCCCGATGGCGTGAGCACCGGCCCGAGCGGCCACCGCAATGCCGGCCCCGGTGGCCCTGGCACCGGCCAGGCGCGCCCGTACGCGAAGAAGGGTCCGGGCGGTGCACGCCCAGGTGGCGGCGCGGGCAATGCACGCCCTGGCGCGGGCGGCGCGGGACGTGGCGGCGCCGGTAGCGGACAGGGCCAGTCGCAGGGCCAGGGTCAGCGCAAGCATCCGTACGGCCATCCGGGCAACGCACCGAGCTTCCCGTCCGATCACGCCAACCCGGGTTTCAGCCCGTATGGCGCGGCACGTCCTGCGGCCGGTCGCCCGACCGGCGCACGTGCGGGTGGCCCCGGTGGCAACCGTGGTCCGGGCGGCAATCGCGGTCCCGGTGGTCCGGGCGGCGCGCCGCGTGGACCGGGTGGTCGCCCGCCGGGCGGCGGTAATCGCGGTCGCTAAGCTGCGGCACGCGCAATAAAAAACGGCCCTGCAAAGGGCCGTTTTTTATTGGTGTTTCCGTTCGCGCCCGGCATCGCAGTTGCTGGAAACAGCAGCGACACCGAGTTCGTACGGCAACAGCGCAGAGCCCACTGTCTGGGGGCGCTGCGCGTTCACGCAGGCGTCGACCATTGGCGACGCCTGCGCTGCATGCACAGCGTCTTACTTGCGACGCTCGATGACGAAGTTGCCCACCGCCACGCCCAGATCGACGCCCTCGCCGGTGCCGGCCAGGGCCAGCGAAATGTCGCCCTTGGTGACCACCTGTGCCGTGCTGGACTTGACCACGCCGGCATGCGCTTCGGCCGCCGCGTAGGTGCCGAACAGATCATTGAGGCTGTAGGCGCCTGAGAAGGTGCCGCGGCCGCCGACAATCTTGGACTTGCCGACGGTCAGGCCGCCGCCCTTGCTGGAGATCTTGACCGGGATCACCGCGCCGTTGTCGCACTTGATGGTGCCGGTGCCGCTGGCGGTCTTGTAGAACACCGACCAGCCCGACAGGTTGAACGACAGCTGGCAGTCGATGTTACCGGCGGCCTGCGCCTGCGGTGCAAGCGTTGCGGCGCCCAGCAGCGCGAACAGGGAAAGGGACTTGATCATGCGGGCATTCCGGTTGGTGAACGTGGCGCCGAGCCTATCAGCGCCGATGTGGCAGCCGCGACAACATGCCGGCACCGCGCATGCGACCGTTCAGCGAATCATTATTTCGCCGGCCGGCGGCCTGCGCCGCCACAGTCTGCGATGGCGGCATGGGATGATTGCGGCATGCCACGCACCGTCTACAGCCTGCTCTTCGCCGCCCTGCTGCTGCCCACCCTCGCCCACTGCGGCGAGACCATCCCGACCCAGGGCTATACCGTCGTGCGCACCTATCCGCACGACACCGCCGCCTTTACCGAAGGCCTGTTCTATCTCGACGGCTACCTGTACGAGAGCACCGGCGAACTGGGCCAGTCCAGCGTGCGCAAGGTCGAGCTGGAGACCGGCCGCGTCCTGCAGCAGGCCTCGACACCGGCGCCGTTTTTCGGCGAAGGCATCGTGGCCTGGCACGACCGCCTGATTCAGCTGACCTGGCGCAACCAGCGCGGGTTTGTCTACGACCTGGCCACGCTGACGCCGCGCACGCAGTTCAGTTATTCCGGCGAGGGCTGGGCGCTGACCCGCGACGACAGCAGCCTGTACATGAGCGATGGCACTGCCCGCATTCGACGGCTGGATCCGCAGACGCTGCAGCAGGTCGGCAGCATCAAGGTCACTGCCGGCGGCAGGGCGCTGGACAATCTCAACGAGCTGGAATGGGTCAACGGCGAGCTGTTGGCGAACGTCTGGCTGACCACCCGCATCGCACGCATCGACCCGGCCAGCGGCAAGGTCATCGCCTGGGTCGACTTGAAGGCGCTGGTGCCGGACGCCGACACCCTGAGCGACCCAAGCAACGATGTACTCAACGGCATCGCCTACGACGCCGAGCACGATCGTCTGTTCGTCACCGGCAAGCGGTGGCCGAAGATCTACGAGATCAAGTTGGGTGAGTAGCCGGGATTGGGGATTCGGGATTGGGGATTCGCAACGGCGGGCAAGCAAAGAGCTGTGCCTTGCCTGCTTGCACCAATCCCTAATCCCTAATCCCTAATCCCTAATCACAAATTCATCCGCATCCAGCATCGCCGGGAAGCGTGCGCGGTGTTCGGCCAGGGCGGCAGCGCTGAGGGTGGTGGTGACCACCTGTGGCTGCTCGCGGATTTCCACCTGCGGCTGGCCGAGGAAATCGATCACGGCGCTGTCGCCGGCGTAGTGCAGCTGATTACCGTCGACGCCGACGCGGTTGACCGCTGCCACAAAGCACAGGTTCTCGATCGCGCGTGCGCGCAGCAACGTCTTCCAGGCATAGGCGCGCGCGGACGGCCAGTTGGCGACGAACAGTTGCAGATCGAAATCCAGCTGGCCCGGCCGCTCGACATCGAAGCGATTGCGGCAAAACACCGGAAAGCGCAGGTCGTAGCAGACCTGCGGATTGATCCGCCAGCCCTTCCACTCCACCGTCAGGCGATCGCGCCCGGCCGCGTAGCGCAGGTGCTCGTTGCCGAAGCGGAACAGATGGCGCTTGTCGTAATACTGCAGCGCTCCGTCCGGCGTGGCCCACAGCAGCCGGTTGAACACGCCTTCGGGCGTGCGCAATTGCACGCTACCGGAGACGGCCGCACCCAACCGCGCCGCCTGCGCACGCACCCAGGCCACGGTCGGCCCGTCCATGTCCTCGGCCTTGTCGATGGCGTCGTTGGAGAACCCGCTGGTGAAGGTCTCCGGCAGGATCACCAGATCGGTCTGCCCGGCCAACGGCTCCAGCAACGCACCGTAATAGTCGCGATTGCCGGCCGGGTCATGCCAGCGGGTGTCGCCTTGGATCAGGGAGATGCGCAGGTCGTGCATTAAAGGCTCGGGAATGGGGAATGGGGAATCGGGAATCGGACAGCGGTTTGGTGAGCGCGTTATGTCATCGGGCCAAGTGCAGATTCAGATCGAAAAGCGACCAACCGCTTTTACGATTCCCGAATCCCCATTCCCGATTCCCAGCTCTTCAGAGCTGCTGCAACCGCGCGATCGCCGCATCCAGGGTTGCATCGTTCTTGGCGAAGCACAGCCGCGCCAGTCGTTGCCCTTGTGGCGCGGTCTCGTAGAACGGCGACAGCGGAATCGCGGCCACGCCCTTTTCCACCGTCAGCCACTTCACGAACTCGGTGTCGGGCAGGTCGCTGATCGCCGAATAGTCGACCAGCTGGAAATAGCCGCCGGGCACTGGCAACGGCTTCAGGCGCGTGGTCAGCAACTGTTCGCGGAAACGGTCGCGCTTGGCCTGGTAGAACGCGCCGAGGTGTTCGTCGTGTTCGGGTTCGTCGCGAATCATCGCGGCGAATGCGTGCTGGGCCGGACCGAAGCTGGTGAAGGTGTTGTACTGGTGCACCTTGCGGAACTCGGCGCTCAGTGCCGGCGGCGCGATGGCGTAGCCGATCTTCCAGCCGGTGCAGTGATAGGTCTTGCCGAAGCTGGAAATCACGAACGCGCGCTCGCGCAGTTCCGGCCAGCGCAACACCGATTCGTGGCGGCGGCCGTCGAACACGATGTGTTCGTACACCTCGTCCGAGAGCAGGAAGATGTCGCTGCCGCGCAGCAGCTCGGTCAAGCGCTGCATGTCATCGGCAGACAGCATCGCGCCGGAGGGATTGTGCGGCGAGTTGATCATCAGCAGGCGCGTCTTCGGCGTGATCGCCGCGCGCAGCGCCGGCCAATCGATGGCGAAGGTCTGCGGGTCCAGCGACACGTGCACGGCGCGCGCGCCGGCCAGGTCGATCGCCGGCTCGTAGCAGTCGTAGGCTGGGTCCAGCACGATGACCTCCTCGCCTGCGCGCACCACCGCGTGGATGGCGTTGAAGATCGCCTCGGTGGCCCCGCTGGTGACGGTGATCTCGCTGTCGGCATCGACCTGCGCGCCGTAACAGCGCTGCGCCTTGCCGGCGATGGCCTGGCGCAAGGCCGCAACGCCGGTCATCGGCGGGTACTGGTTGTGGCCGGCCGCCATGGCCTTGGCCAGTTCATCGACCAGCCGCTGCGGCACCGCGAAATCGGGAAAACCCTGGCCCAGATTCACCGCACTGTGTTCGGCCGCCAGCTGCGACATAACGGTGAAGATGGTGGTGCCCACCTTGGGCAGCTTGGTCGTGAGGGGCATCGGGCCTGTCCGGGCAACAAACGGGGGGACTGCGAGTGTACGCAAAGCCGCCAGGCGGTTGCGCCGAGGCGATGCAAAACAGCGTTCCCGGACACATCACGCCGCCGAACGCGCCCCCGGCAGCGCGCCATCGTCGCTACAATGCGCGCCCTGCCTCGCCCACCCCATGCCGTCCTGCGACGGGAGCCCGCTGCGCCGATGATCGAACCGCTGCACACTGCGCCACCGCTGCTGGCGGCGCGCGCGCTGGCTTTCAGCCGCAACGAGGAGCCGGTGTTCGGCCCGCTGGATTTCCATGTCGATGCCGGCGAGGCGCTGCTGGTGCAAGGCGACAACGGCGCCGGCAAGACCACGCTGCTGCGGGTGCTGGCCGGGCTGCTGCATGTGGAGCGCGGGCAGATCGAGATCGACGGCAAGACCGCGCGGCGCGGCGACCGCAGCCGCTTCATGGCCTATCTGGGCCATTTGCCGGGGCTGAAGGCCGATCTCAGCACGCTGGAGAACCTGCACTTCCTGTGCGGCCTGCATGGCCGCCGCGCCAAACAGATGCCCGGCAGTGCGCTGGCCATCGTCGGCCTGGCCGGCTACGAGGATGCGTTGGTGCGGCAGCTGTCGGCCGGCCAGCGCAAGCGCCTGGCGCTGGCGCGGCTGTGGTTGTCGCCGGCCCCGCTGTGGCTGCTGGACGAGCCCTACGCCAACCTGGACCTGGACGGCATCACCCTGGTCAACCGGATGATCTCCGCGCACCTGCGCGGCGGTGGCGCGGCGCTGGTCACCACCCACGGCGCCTATGCGGCGCCGCCGGTACGCACGCGCATGCTCACGCTGGAGGCGGCAGCATGAGCCTGCATTCGCCACAACCCTCGCTGTGGCAGGCCGCGCGCGCGCTGCTCAGCCGCGACCTGCAGCTGCTGTGGCGCCGTCGCAGCGATGCCTTGCAGCCAGCGCTGTTCGCCCTGCTGATCGTGGTGTTGTTCGCGCTGGGCCTGGGCGGTCGCCCGGACCTGCTGGCGCAGGCCGCACCGGCGGTGCTGTGGCTGTCGGTGCTGCTGGCCGGCCTGCTGTCGCTGGATGCGCTGTTCCGCAGCGACGTGGAAGACGGCTCGATGGAGCAATGGCTGCTGGCGCCGGTGCCGTTGGCGTGGCTGATCGCGGTGCGCGTGCTACTGCACTGGGCGACCAGCGCGCTGCCGTTGATCGCGGTGACGCCGCTGCTGGGCGAATTGCTGCACCTGCCACATGACCAACTACCGGTGCTGCTGGCATCGTTGGCGCTGGGCACACCGCTTCTGAGTCTGCTTGGTGCCGTGGTCGCGGCACTGACGGTGACGATGAAACGCTCTGGTATTCTCGTGGCGTTGCTGGCGTTGCCGTTGTACGTGCCGGTGCTGGTGTTCGGTGCCGGCAGTGTCGCGGCCAGCGGACAAGGGCAGGATGCGGTGGGTGCGTTGTTGTTGCTGGGCGCCGGATTGGTGATCGGCGTGGCGCTGGCACCGCTGGCTGCGGCTGCCGCAATCCGGATTTCCTTGAGTTGAGCCCTGCGGTCGATGCGCTGTCGACAAGACGCTCCACTCATTGCGTTGTTGCTGTTTCGAGAGCCAATGCCATTCCAAAGGCTGCTGCCATCGCATGAACGTCGTCGCCCGCTGGTTCCACCAACTCGCCTCGCCTCCGATCTTCGACCGTTTCACTGCGCGCTGGGCGCCGTGGTGCTACGCGCTGGCCGCGGTGTTGCTGGGCGTGGGCATCTGGCAGGCCTTGTTTGCGGTCCCGGCCGACTACCAGCAGGGCGATAGCTTCCGCATTCTGTATATCCATGTGCCGAGCGCGTGGATGAGCCTGTTCGTGTTCGGGCTGATGGCGGTGTACGCGGCGATCGCGCTGATCTGGCGCATCAAGATCTGCGAAATCCTTGCCATGGCCTGCGCGCCGATCGGCGCGGCGTTCACCGTGATCACCCTGCTGACCGGCAGCATCTGGGGCAAGCCGATGTGGGGCGCCTGGTGGGATTGGGACCCGCGCCTGACCACCGAGCTGATCCTGCTGTTCCTGTATCTGGGCGTGATCGGTCTGTACCAGGCCATCGACGATCGCCGTCAGGCCGCGCGCGCGGCCGCCTTGCTGGCGATCGTCGGCGTGGCGCTGCTGCCGGTGATCCGCTATTCGGTGGTGTGGTGGAATTCGCTGCATCAGGGCCAGAGCATCCGCCTGCTCGGCCCCTCCAGCATCGATGCCAGCATGCTGCTGCCGCTGTGGCTGATGGTGATCGGCACCAAGTTCTGGTTCGCCGGTTCGCTGCTGACGCGTGCGCGCGCCGACAACCTGCGCCGCGAGGCTGGCAAGGCCTGGATCGTGCACGATGCGCCGGAGCGCGCGGCATGAGCTACCTGCCCTACGTCATCGCCGCCTACGCGGTATTCGTGCTGGTGCTGCTGTGGGACCTGATTGCCGGCCGCTGGCAGCTGCGCCGCGCGTTGAAGATCGCGCAGGCGCGGCGTTTGCGCGAGCGCAAGCGCGCGGTGCCCAGCGATGCGGAGCTGATCCGGTGAACCTGCAACGGCGCCGCCGGATCTGGCTGGTGATCGCGCTGGTGCTGGCCGGTGGCCTGGCGACCGCGCTGGTGGCGATGGCACTGCAGCGCAATGTGGCTTATCTGTACACACCGTCGGAAGTGCTGCGCGGCGACGCCGGCGAGCATGCGCGCTTCCGGCTCGGCGGCATGGTGGAGAAAGGCTCGTTCCAACGTGCGTCCGGTTCGCTGGAAGCGCAGTTCCGCGTCACCGATGGCGATGCACAGTTGCCGGTGCGCTACGACCGCATCCTGCCGGACCTGTTTCGCGAGGGACAGGCGGTGGTGGCGACCGGACGCATGCAGAACGGCGTCTTCGTTGCCGAAGATGTGCTGGCCAAGCACGACGAGACCTACATGCCGAAGGAAGTCGCCGACAAGATGGGCAGCGCGCACCGCAAGCACGATGTGCCGGCGGCCGCAGACCAGGCCGGAGCGCTGCGTTGATGGCAGGGGTCAAAACGTTCGCCTTGCTGCGCTGTGATCGCTTGCAGCTTGCCTGCGTGGCCGACGATGTCGCGATGCCTGGGCAGGCGCATACAGACGCTGCCCGGCGGCCGCCCCTGCATTGCGCCGGCAAGCGTCGCACCACTGCCTGCCCGCCAACGCGCCAACCCGATGCTGCCTGAGCTCGGCACCTTCCTGCTGATTCTGGCCTTGCTGGTGGCCCTGGTGCAGGCCGCGCTGCCGCTGGCCGGTGCGCAGCGTGGGCGCAGCAGCTGGATGGCGGTCGCGCGGCCGGCCGCGTTGCTGCAGCTGGGCCTGATCGCAGCGGCCTTCGCGCTGCTGACGCATGCCTTCCTGGTGCAGGATTTTTCGGTGCGCTATGTCGCCGAGAATTCCAACAGCCTGCTGCCGGTGATGTATCGCTACTCGGCGGTGTGGGGGGCGCACGAAGGCTCATTGCTGCTGTGGACGCTGGTGCTGGCGCTGTGGACCGGGGCGGTGGCGCTGTGGTCGCGGCAGTTGCCCGCGCAGGTGGTGGCGCGCGTGCTCGGGGTGATGGCGCTGGTCAGCATCGGCTTCCTGGCGTTTTTGCTGTTCACCTCCAATCCGTTCGCGCGCTTGTTGCCGGTGCCGCTGGAAGGCGCCGATCTGAATCCGCTATTGCAGGACCCGGGGCTGATCATCCATCCGCCGATGCTGTATTGCGGCTATGTCGGCTTTGCGGTGCCGTTCGCCTTCGCCATCGCCGCGTTGCTGGAAGGCCGCATGGATGCGCGCTGGCTGCGCTGGACGCGGCCGTGGACCAATGTGGCCTGGGCCATGCTCACCGTCGGCATCGCACTCGGCAGCTGGTGGGCGTATTACGAGCTGGGCTGGGGCGGCTGGTGGTTCTGGGACCCGGTGGAAAACGCCAGTTTCATGCCGTGGCTGGTGGGCACCGCCTTGCTGCATTCGCAGGCGGTCACCGAAAAGCGCGGCAGCTTCGCCAGCTGGACCTTGCTGCTGGCGATCGCCGCCTTTTCGCTGTCGTTGCTGGGCACCTTCCTGGTGCGCTCGGGCGTGCTGACCAGCGTGCATGCGTTTGCGGCCGACCCGTCGCGCGGCCTGTTCATCCTGGTGTTCCTGCTGGCGGTGGTCGGTGGTTCGCTGCTGCTGTACGCACTGCGTGCGCCGCGCCTGTCGCTGGTCGATGACCCGCGCCGCGCGTTCGCCGGCAGCTCGCGCGAAACCTTGCTGCTATTGAACAACCTGCTGCTCGCCTGCGCCTGCGCGATGGTGTTGCTGGGCACGCTGTATCCGCTGCTGGCCGACGCCTTGGGCCTGGGCAAGCTGTCGGTGGGGCCGCCCTACTTCGGCACCTTGTTCCTGGTGCTGATGGCGCCGTTGGTGGCGCTGTTGCCGTTCGGCCCGCTGACCCGCTGGCAGCGCGAGCAGGCCTCGCGCCCGCTGGCGATGCTCGCGCCGTGGGCAGGTCTGGCGGTTGCCGCAGGCGTGCTGGCCTGGTTCGCCGCGCCGCAGGGCGAGTGGAAAGCGGCACTCGGCGTGGCCGGCGCGGCCTGGGTGCTGCTGGGCACGCTGCGCTTCCTGTGGACGCGGCGCGCGGCCAAAGGCCGCAAGCTCACCGCCGAAATGCTTGGCATGCTGCTGGCGCACGTGGGCGTGGCGGTGTTCCTGGCCGGTGCGTTGCTGGTGGAATCACTGAGCCTGCAGCGCGAGGTCGCACTGGCGCCCGGGCAGCAGATGCAGATCGGCCGCTACGCGCTGCACTTCGATAATGTCGAAGAGCTGCGCGGGCCCAATTACGTCTCCGACCGTGCCAATCTGCAGGTGTTCAAGGACGATGCGCCGGTCGGCCTGCTGCATGCGGAAAAACGCCGCTACGCCAGCGGCGGGCAGACCTTGACCGAGGCGGCGATCCGTCCCGGCCCGTTCGGCGACCTGTATGTCGCGCTTGGCGAACCCCTGGGCAATCAGGCCTGGGCGGTCCGCGTCCACCTCAAACCGTTCGTCCGCTGGATCTGGCTGGGGGCGCTGCTGATGGCGCTTGGCGGCTTGGTCACCGCGGCCGACCGGCGTTTTCGTCGTTCTCCGGAGATCCAAGATGGTTGAGTCACGTTCACCCCGCCTACCTACAGCGGTTCTGGTAGGTGCCATCGTGCTGCTGCTCGCGCTGGCAGCGCTGCTGGTCTATGCGGTGGTGCGCTCCGGTCAGGACGATCGCGATGCTTTGCCTTCTGCGCTGATCGGCAAGCCGGCGCCGGAGTTCGCGCTGCCGCTGCTGCACGACCCCAGCATCGTGGTGCATGCGCGCGAACTGCGCGGCGCGCCGTACATCATCAACGTGTGGGGCAGCTGGTGCCCGGCCTGCCGCGAGGAGCACCCGGTGCTGAGCCGCTTTGCGCTGACCAAGCGCGTGCGCGTGATCGGCTACAACTGGAAGGACGAGCGCAACGATGCGCTGCGCTGGCTCGAACAGCTGGGCAACCCCTACCTGCTGGTGGTCGCCGACAAAGACGGCCGTACCGCGATCGACTTCGGCATCGCTGCGGCACCGGAGACCTTTCTGGTCGACGGGCGCGGCGTGGTGCGCTGGAAGTACAGCGGCATGCTCACCCAATCCATCATCGACACGCAGCTGATTCCGGTGCTGAGCAAGATCGAGCGCTCGCCCAGTGCCGCTCCGGACCTGCACGCCAAGCAATGATGCGCGCCTGGCTGCTGACGCTGCTGCTGTTGCCCTGGCTGGCGCTGGCCCAGCCGGTCGGCGACCCGGCGCCGCTGCGCTATGCCTCGGCCGAAGAAGAAGCGCGCTTCCATGCGCTCACCGCCGAGCTGCGCTGCGTGCAGTGCCAGAACCAGTCGCTGGCCGACTCCAATGCGCAGATCGCCCAGGACCTGCGCCGCGAAGTGCTGGCGCTGATGCACGCAGGCCGCAGCGATGCGCAGATCCGCCAGTTCCTGGTCGCGCGCTATGGCGAGTTCGTGCTGTACCGCCCGCGCGTGGAATCGCGCACCTGGCTGCTGTGGTTCGGCCCGCTGCTGGTGTTGCTGCTGGGTGCTGGCGCCATTGTGCTGCTGGTGCGCCGACGCAGCGTGGCTGCGCCCGCCCTGCCCGCCGATGAGCAGGAGTGGTGATGGTCGGCTTCGTCAGTGCGGTGGTGGTGCTGACCCTGCTCGTCTTCGGCGTGGCGCTGCGGCCGCTGTGGCGCGAAGCGCGCGGGCTGACCGCCAGCATCGCGGTGTTGCTGCTGGCGGCGAGCGCGGCGCTGTACTGGCTGGTCGGTACGCCGAGCGCGATTCAGACGCCGGCCGAGCGGCCGGCCACGCCACGCTCGCTGGATGAGGCCATCGTGCAACTGCGCGCCGCATTGGCGCGCAATCCCGATCAGGCCGAAGGCTGGGTATTGCTGGGACGCTCGCTGTCCAGCCAACAGAAATTCGCCGAAGCGCGCGATGCGTTTGCGCGCGCGGTCGCGCTGCGTCCGGACGAGCCGGATGTGCTGGTAGCTGCCGCGCAGTCGCGCATGCTCGCCGACGACAGCGGGCGCCCGGATCCGCAGGCCATGCGCCTGCTGGAACATGCGCTGGCGGTGCAACCGGACCATCAACGCGCACGCTGGTTCCTGGGCGTGGTGCAGCGCCAGGCCGGTCAGCCGGCCAAGGCCAGCGAGACCTGGGAGCCGTTGCTGCGCGTGGTGGATGCCTCTACCCGCCCCGGCCTGCTGGAACAGATCAACGCCGCGCGCCAGGAAGCCAGGCTGGCGCCGATCCAGACGCCGGCTACGCCTGCCGCCGATGCAGCCAGCGGCAAACGCATCCAGGTACGCGTGACGCTGGATGCCGAGTTCGCCAAACGCGCCGGGTTGCCGGGCGACACCAGCGTCTTCGTGATTGCGCGCGCCGCCGACACGCCGATGCCGGTGGCGGTGGAAAAACACGCGCTGCGCGAGCTGCCGTTGACCATCACCCTGGACGACGGCGACAGCCCGATGCCGACGCGCCGGCTGTCGTCGCTGGACACCGTGCAGGTGCTGGCACGGCTATCGCGCAGCGGCAACGCAATGCGCCAGGCCGATGACGTCGAAAGCGTGCCGGTGATGGTGGAACTGCCCACTGCCGCGCCGGTGGAGCTGGTAATCGGTCGCTGATTGCCCGCCACGTGTCGACGCGACGCAATCAATGATGACGCCGCATCGGAGTGAGTCGGCCGCGGTGTTAAAAACCATGCACACCCAACATCTCCACTGGTCCTTGCCCGCCCATCGTCGCGGGACCTTACGCGGCATGGATGCCGCGTAAGAGCCTACAAGGACGTACTTGCGGCGTGTCCTGCGACGGTGGGCGGGCAAAGGCCCTGCAACCAAACCGCAGATCCGCCGCTCTGCAGAGTGGCATCACACAGAGCAACGACTCAAACCGATTCCCAATTCCCGAATCCCCAATCCCGAATCCCATCCTGCCCCCGGCACCTGCCATGGCAGATAGAATTGCCGCATGACCGAATTCATTCCCCCCGGCACGCTGTTCCACGCGCTGCCCTCGCCGTTTCCGATGAAGCGCGGTGGTGTGCTGCTGCAGGCGCGTGTCGCCTACGAAACCTGGGGCACGCTGGCAGCCGATCGCAGCAATGCGGTGTTGATCGTCACCGGTCTGTCGCCGAATGCGCATGCCGCGGCAAATCCGGCCAATCCCGAGCCGGGCTGGTGGGAAGCAATGCTCGGGCCTGGCAAGCCGATCGATACCGAACGCTGGTTCGTGGTCTGCGTCAATTCGTTGGGCAGCTGCAAGGGCTCGACCGGCCCGGCGTCGATCGACCCTGCCACCGGCACGCGGTATCGCCTGGGTTTCCCGGAACTGTCGATCGAAGATGTGGCCGATGCCGCAGCCGACGTGGTGCGCGCGTTGGGCATCGAACAACTGGCCTGCCTGATCGGCAACTCGATGGGCGGCATGACCGCACTGGCGTTGTTGCTGCGCCACCCCGGCATCGCGCGCAGCCATATCAATATCTCCGGCAGTGCGCAGGCGCTGCCGTTCTCGATCGCGATCCGCTCGCTGCAGCGCGAAGCCATCCGCCTGGATCCGCACTGGAACGGCGGCCATTACGACGACACGCATTACCCGGAATCGGGCATGCGCATGGCGCGCAAACTCGGCGTGATCACCTACCGCTCGGCACTGGAATGGGACGGCCGCTTCGGCCGCGTGCGGCTGGATTCCGAACAGGCCGCCGACGATCCGTTCGGCCTGGAATTCCAGGTCGAAAGTTATCTGGAAGGCCATGCGCGCCGCTTCGTGCGCTTCTTCGATCCCAACTGCTATCTGTATCTGAGCCGCTCGATGGATTGGTTCGATCTGGCCGAGTATGTCGACAACAGCCCGTCCATCGACGCGCGGGTCGATGGCACGCAAGCCGACAACGCTGCGGTCGCCGCCAGGCCGGATACAGGCATCTCGACCGACGCCACGGTGCTGGCCGGACTGGCGCAGATCCGCATCGCGCGGGCGCTGGCGATCGGTGCCAACACCGACATCCTGTTCCCGGTGCAGCAACAGGAACAGATCGCCGAAGGCCTGCGCGCCGGCGGTGCCGAGGCACACTTCATCGGGCTGGATTCGCCACAAGGCCACGATGCCTTTCTGGTCGATTTCGCACGCTTCGGGCCGGCGGTACGCAACTTCCTGGACGCTTGCTGATTTCCAGACCTGCGCAACGGCGTCGCGGCACGTCCCAGCAGCAGAGCCTGCCGCGCAAGACGCTCGCCCTGCTGTTCCTGATCGGCATGACTGCCATGGTGGTTGCAGGCCGCCTGCCGGCGCTGCTGGCGCTGTGGTACGCGGCTGCAAGCTTGCTGGCGATGCTGGTCTACCGGCTCGACAAGAGCGCAGCCCAACGCGGCCGGCAACGCACACCGGAAGCCACCCTGCACCTCATCGCACTGCTCGGCGGCTGGCCGGGCGCGTTGCTGGCGCAGGCGCTGTTCCGGCATAAATCCAGCAAGGCGGCCTTCCAGCTGCGGTTCTGGATCACTGTCGTAGCGAACGTCGCCGCCTTGTATTGGGCATGCCGCCAACCTGCGCTGCTGGCAGCACTCCACGCATTGCTGGGGTAAGCGGCGCATGCGTGATACATGCGCGCAACCGGTCAGTGCGAACCGGCAACAGCATCCTCAGGCCAACGGCTCCAGCGCACCGGCCCGCAGGCGATAACGTCGCTGCACCACGCCATCGGGCACGCTGTCGTGGGTGATCATCACAAGGCTGCGCTCGCCCAGCGCGGCAGCTAGATCCAGCAGCAAGGCGTGTGCGGTATCCACATCCAGGCCGTCGGTGGGTTCGTCCAGCAGCAGGATCGGCGCCTCGCGCAGCAAGGCGCGCGCCAGCGCCAGCCGGCGCGCCTGGCCGGCCGAGAGCGTGGCGCCGTTTTCGCCGACCCAGGTGTCCAGACCGTTCTGCGCGGTGGCCCAGGCGCGCAGGCGCACCTGGTCCAGCGCGTTCCACATGGCCGCATCGCCTGCGCCGGCATCGCCGATGCGCAGGTTGTCGCGCACCGTGCCGGCAAACACCGGGGCATTCTGCGGCAGCCAGGCGATGCGTTGATGCCATTGCGCCTGCGCGAAGTGGCGCAGGTCGATATCGGCGTAGCTCACCTGCCCGGCCTGCGGGTCCCACAGCCGCAACAGCACTGCGGACAAGCTGCTCTTGCCGCTGCCGCTGTCACCGCTGATGGCGATGCGCTCGCCAGGCGCCAGGCTCAGATCGAGCGCCTGCAGCAGCGGGCGTCCACTGCCCGGCCACGCAAAACTGACCTGTTGCAGGCGCAGCGTGCCGCTGCGTGGCGCATCCACTGGCTGCGACGGATCGACGACCGACGGCGCCTGGTCGACGATGGACTGCAAGCGCCTGGCCGCAACGCGCGCGCTCTGCAGCGCCTGCAAGGCGAGCCCGGCGCCGGCCCAGACCTCCAGCAATGCCATGGTCAGGAACACCAGCCCAGCCGCCATTTCCGCAGCAATCAATCCACGTTCTGCCGCGCTCAACCCAAGCCACAACATGCCGGCCAGACCGATACCGCCGCAGACCGCATGCAGCAGGTTGCCGCCGATCAGGCGACGGCGCTGCAGGCGATCGCCATCGACCACCGCCGCCGCCGTTGCATCGACCTGATGCAGCCAGGCACCTTGCGCATCCACCGCAGCGAGATCGGCCGCACCTTCCAGGCCCTCGAACGCCTGCGTGCGCAAGGCGGTGCGTTGCCGGGCGCGCAGCTGTTCGCGCTGCGCACCGCCGCGCGCCACCTGCCACGGCACCACACCGCCGATGACCACGCCCAGCACCACCAGCAACACGCCAGCCGGCGGATAGATCAGCGCCGCTGCCACCACGCCGGCCACCCAGATGCCGAGCAATGCGCTCAACGGCGCCAACGCGCGCACGCTCACGCCATCGACCTCGCCGATGTCGGACATCAGCCGCGCCAGCAGATCGCCGGTACGCGTGGCCGACAGGCGGCCCGGCGCCAGCGGCAACGCGCGGCGGAAGAACCACACGCGCAGATCGCGGGCGATGCGCAGCGTGGCGTCGTGGCCGATCAATTTTTCGCCATAACGCGAGACGATACGCGCGAAGGTCAGCGCGCGAATGCCGGCCGAGGGCGAAAAGAAATTGAAGCCGCTGCCCATGCCGGCGACACCGGCCAAAGCAGCGGCGGTCAGGAAACTGCCGGACACGCCGAGCAAGCCCACGCCGGCCAGCATGGTGACAAGGACCAACAGCGCCGACAGCAGCAGGCGCCAGGCATGCCGGCGAAACACATCGCGCAGACGGTCGGGCTGTGTGTCGTTCATGGCAGCTCCGCTGTGACGGTGCCGCCGCGCAGGTCGATCACCGTGTCGGCCCAGCGCATCACCGCGGCGCTGTGCGTGGCCAGCACCACCGCGCGGCCGCGTGCGAACACACCCAGGGTGCGCAGCAACTCCGCTT
The DNA here is from genome assembly GCF_056675615.1 of Xanthomonas sp. NCPPB 2864. Taxonomy (NCBI): domain Bacteria; kingdom Pseudomonadati; phylum Pseudomonadota; class Gammaproteobacteria; order Lysobacterales; family Lysobacteraceae; genus Xanthomonas; species Xanthomonas sp. NCPPB 2864. Next base: position 1,027,253 of record NZ_JBWWVS010000001.1, on the reverse strand, counting down.
CGGTGTCCGGATCGAGGAAGGCAGTGGGTTCGTCCAGCAGCAACAGGTCCGGCTCGCGCAGCAACAACCGCGCCAGGGCCACGCGCCGCGCTTCGCCACCGGACAACCCGAAGCCGCGCTCGCCGATCTGCGTGTCCAGGCCCGCAGGCAGCTGCGCGGCAAAGCGCAGCACCTGCGCGGCGTCGGCCACCGCGTGTAGGCGCGCAGCGCCGGCCTGCGGATCGGCCAGGCGCAGGTTGTCGGCGATGCTGCCGTGAAACAGATACGGCCGCTGCGTGGCATAGCCGATGCGGGTCCCCGGCCGCAGCACCACGCTGCCGGCCTCCGGCGCCAGCCAGCCGGCCAGGCCCTCCAGCAAGGTGCTCTTGCCGCTGCCGCTGGCACCGATCACCGCCACACGCTGCCCGGGCTGCAAGGTCAGCGAAAAATGCGCGACCACCGTGTGCGGTGCGCCCGGCGGCCGTAGCGCGAGATCGCGCGCCTGCAGCAGCGGGGCGTGTGCCTGCGCCGGTTCCAGTGCGCGCAAGGCAGGCACCGTCACCGGTAGCGCTGCCGATGACGGCGCGAAACCTTCCAGCAGGCGCTCGGCTTCGGCCACCGCCGCCAGCGCATTGGCACGGTCGTGGTAATGCGCCGCCAGCCGCCGCAACGGCGCAAAGAATTCCGGCGCCAGCAGCAGGCAGAACATGCCCGCGCCCAGCGTCGGCAAGCCGTGCAGATCCAGCATGCCCAGATAGGTCAGGCCGAAGTACAGCGCCACGATCGCCACGCTCACCGAGGCGAAGAATTCCAGCACCGTGGACGACAGGAAGGCGATGCGCAGCACCTTGAGCGAACGCTCGCGCACGCCTTCGGCCGCCGCGGCAATGCCGCTCAACTCGGCCTCGCCGCGGCCATACACGCGCAACAGGCCCAGGCCCTTGAGGCGATCGGCAAAGTGCCCGCCCATCCGCGCCAGCTCGCTCAGCTGGTCGCGCCCGGCGGCTTCGGCGCCCCAGCCCACCAGCATCATGAAGAACGGAATCAGCGGTGCGGTCAGCAGCAGCACCAGGCCCACCACCCAATCGACCGAAAACACCGCGACCAGGATCAGCGGCGGCACCAGCAGCATCTCGGTGCGTGCGAGCTGGTAGCCGACGAAGTAGCCCTCCAGCGCATCGGTATGCGCCAGGCTCAATTCGCCCAGTTCGCCGCTGCGCTGCCGGCGCAGCCACACCGGCCCATGCTGCACCAGGCGGCGCGCGATGCGGGCACGCAGTTCGCGCCTGGCCACATCGGCCACCTCGCCGGTCAGCGACTGCGCCCAGGCATTGAGCAGCGCGCGTCCTACCAGTGCACAGACCAGCCCCGCCCCCACGTCGCGCAATTGCGCCAGCGCCAGATGCTGCACCAGCACCGCCTGCAGCAACCACGCGATCGCCGCCGCCTGCGCCAGCAGCAGCACGCCCGCCACCGCCACCGCCACGCCGGCCAGGCGCCGCGCACGCGTGGCCGGGGCCGCCAGTGCATCCAGCCATTGGCCGCGTTGACGGCGCTGGGCTGGCGTTTCGCTGGCTCGCACGCTGGGCTGGCTCACATCGCTCTCAAGGAAGACAGCGTGTTGCAAGCGATTGTAAGTCGCCACTTCCCGCTACGGGCTGCGCATTGTGCCGCACCCGCCCGCCTCGGCATTGATCTGGATCAACGCGCGTGTCGCGGCAAGCGCAGATGATCGGCTGCATTCCTTCATCGACACCCAACCAGGCCCACCCGCCATGATCGACTCGACAGTTGTTGAACTGTCGCGGCTGCAGTTCGCAGTCACCGCGATGTACCACTTCATCTTTCCGCCGCTGACCATGGGCCTGTCGTTCCTGCTCGGCATCATGGAAAGCGTCTATGTGATGACCGGCAAGGACATCTGGCGGCGCATGACCATGTTCTGGGGCGTGCTGTTCGGCATCAACTTCGCCATGGGCGTGGGCACCGGCATCGTGATGGAATTCGAGTTCGGCATGAACTGGTCGTACTACAGCCATTACGTCGGCGACATCTTCGGTGCGCCGCTGGCGATCGAAGGCCTGATGGCGTTCTTTCTGGAGGCGACCTTCCTGGGCCTGTTCTTTCTCGGCTGGAACCGGCTGAGCAAGGTGCAGCATCTGGCCACCACCTGGCTAGTGGCGCTGGGCAGCAACTTCTCGGCACTGTGGATCCTGATCGCCAACGGCTGGATGCAGAACCCGACCGGCGCGGTGTTCAACCCGGACACCATGCGCATGGAAGTGGTCGATTTCATGGCGGTGCTGTTCAACCCGGTGGCACAGGCCAAGTTCGTGCACACCGTCAGCGCCGGCTACGTACTCGGCGCGGTGTTCGTAATGGCGATCAGCGCGTTCTATCTGCTGCGCGGCACCCATGTGGAGATGGCGCGGCGTTCGTTCGCGGTGGCTGCCGCGTTCGGCCTGTTGTCCTCGCTGTCGGTGGTGGTACTCGGCGACGAAAGCGGCTATGCCGCCAACGAACACCAGAAGATGAAGCTGGCGGCGATCGAGGCGATGTGGGAGACCGAAGCCGCGCCGGCCGACTTCACCGCATTCGGCATTCCCAACCAGCAGACCCATCGCAACGACTACGCGGTCAAGATCCCGTACCTGATGGGCTTGATCGCCACACGTTCGCTGGACCAGCCGATCCCCGGCATCCTGGAACTGGTCGGCCGTGCCGAGCATCGCATCCGCGGCGGCCAGATCGCCTACGGCGCGCTGCAACGCATCCGCGCCAACAAGGACGATGCCGAAGCACGCAAGGTCTTCGAGGCGCATTGGCAGGATCTGGGCCATGGCCTGCTGCTCAAGCGTTATCGCGACGATATCGGCAATGCCACGCCGCAGCAGATCGCCCAGGCTGCGATGGACACCGTGCCGCGGGTGCTGCCGCTGTTCTGGACCTTCCGCATCATGGCCGCCATCGGCATCTACCTGATCGCCTTCTTCGCCATCGCGTTCTGGTTCGCCTGCAAGCACAACTTCGAGGAAAAACGCTGGTTCCTGACCCTGGCGCTGTGGAGCCTGCCGCTGCCGTGGATCGCGATCGAGTGCGGCTGGTTCGTGGCCGAGTACGGCCGCCAGCCGTGGGCGGTGGAAGGCGTGCTGCCGACCTTCTATGCCGCCTCGGGACTGGATCTGTACGAAATCGTGTTGACCCTGGTCGGCTTCACCGCGCTGTACACCACGCTGTTGGTGATCGCGATCAAGCTGTCGCTGAAGACCATCCGCAAGGGCCCGGATGCGCTATTTCCACCGAGCCAACGCATCCCGTCGCCGCACGGCAGCTCGCCCCACGCGTCCTCACCCGACGCCCCATTGAGCACCGGCGCGCTGGCCGGCGGCGCACCGTAAGCCAGGAGAGACAACCATGGATTTCATCTTGCTCGACTACACCACATTGCGCGTGATCTGGTGGCTGTTGCTCGGCGTATTGCTGTCCGGCTACGCGGTGATGGGCGGCTTCGATCTGGGCGTCAGCACCCTGCTGCCGCTGGTGGCCCGCAACGATGCCGAACGCCGGCTGGTGATCAACACCATCGGCCCGGTCTGGGAAGGCAGCCAGGTCTGGCTGATCCTGGGCGGCGGCGCGATCTTCGCCGCATTCCCGCCGTTGTATGCGGTGAGTTTTTCCGGGTTCTATCTGGCGATGTTCCTGATCCTGTTCGCACTGATCCTGCGCCCGGTCGGGTTCAAGTTCCGCGGCAAGCTGGCCGACCAGCGCTGGCGCAGCAACTGGGACTGGGCGTTGTTCGTCGGCGGCTGCATTCCGGCGCTGATCATGGGCGTGGCGGTCGGCAATGTGCTGCTCGGTGTGCCGTTCCACTTCGACGCCAGCATGCGCACGTTCTATACCGGCAACCTGTTCGGGCTGCTGACGCCGTTCGCGCTGCTCGCCGGCCTGCTCAGCGTGGCGATGTTGATGGCGCACGGCGCGGCGATGCTGGTACTCAAGACCGACGGACCGGTGGCCGAGCGTGCGGCGCGTTTCGGCAGCATCGCCGCGCTCTGCGCGGTGGCGCTGTTTGCCGCCGCCGGTGCATGGGTGGCGCTGGGTCTGCCGGGCTATGCAGTGACTTCGCTCCTGGCCACCGATGCGCCGACCAATCCGCTCGGCAAGACCGCCGCACTCACCGCAGCCGGCGGCTGGCTGCACAACTACAGCAGCATGCCGGCCACATTGATGGCACCGCTGATCGGCCTGGTCGGACTGGCGATGAATGCGCTGCTGTTGCGTGTGCGTCGCGGCGGCCTGGCGTTCATCGCCTCGGGTTGCGCCATCGTCGGCATCGTCTTTACCGTCGGCTTTGCGTTGTTCCCGTTCCTGTTGCCCTCGTCCACCGCACCGAGCGCAAGCCTGACGCTGTGGGATGCCTCCAGCAGCCGCCTGACGCTGTGGATCATGCTGCTGGCGACCACGCTGTTCATGCCGATCGTGCTGGCCTACACAAGCTGGGTCTATCGCGTGCTCAAGGGCAAGGTCACCGCCGACGAACTCTCGGCCAATCCAAACGCCTACTGAGCATGCCCGCTGCGCGTTGCGATGCACAGCTGCATCGCGCTCGCAGCAGGCCTCAACCTCTCACCTGCTTCAACGACTCAAGGAGAACGACAATGTGGTACTTCGCCTGGATCCTCGGCACCGGTCTGGCCGCACTGGCGGCCGTGCTCAACGGCATGTGGTTCGAAGCACGCGAGCCGGAGCGTGGCCAACCGCGTCAGTAAAATTATTTTCGCTAGATGCTTGCCGATTCCGCATTCCCTATGTAACATACGCGGCTCCTTCGGGGTGTAGCTCAGTCTGGTAGAGCGCTACGTTCGGGACGTAGAGGTCGCAGGTTCGAATCCTGTCTCCCCGACCAGTTTCAAAACACAAAACCGGCCTCGTGCCGGTTTTGTGTTTTCAGGCGCTGGCGCATGCATGCGCGCAGTGCGGATGGTCTGTCATGTCTGTTGTCATTGCCGCTGCCTCCCCGTCCGCCCGGTTGCGTGGTCGCGGCTTGGTGCTGGCTGCCATTTTGTTGTCCGCCTTCAACTTGCGTACCGCGGTGACGTCGTTGACGCCGCTGCTGGAACGCATTGCCGACGAGTACGCATTCGGCGCGCCCACCATGGGTGCACTCGGCATGTTGCCGACGGCTGCATTCGCACTGACCGGTGTGGCCACGCCGGCCTTGCTGCGCCGCTTCGGCCTGCTACGCACCGCGCTGCTGTCGATGGCATTGGCCACTGTCGGCCTGGTGTTGCGCCCGCTGCTGCCGGGCACTGCCGGACTGCTGATCGGTTCGCTGGTGGCACTGGCCGGCATGGGCATGGGCAACGTGGTGTTGCCGCCGCTGGTGAAGCGCTATTTCGGCGATCGCGTCGGCGGCGTCAGCACGCTCTACATCACCGTATTGCAGGTCGGCACCCTGCTGCCGGCACTGCTGGCAGTACCGGTGGCCGATGCGCTGGGCTGGCGCAGCTCGATGGTGGTGTGGGTGTTGCCGGCACTGCTGGCATTGGCGGCCTGGGCCATGGTGCACACCAGCCACCGCCGCATTCACGCGACCGGGCCGGCACCGGTCACACCCACGCCCGAGGCCGAGGGCCGCGTGGCACGCACCGCCCTGGGCTGGAGCATGGCGGTGACCTTCGGCATGACCTCGCTGGTCACCTATTCGATGTTCACCTGGTTGCCGACGCTGCTGCGCGAAGCCGGCGCCTCGCCCGCATTCGGCGGCACCATGGTGGCGCTGTTCGCGGCACTGGGCATGGTCGGCGCCTTGACCATGCCGGCGCTGGCGGTGCGCATGCGCAACCCGTTTCCGATCGTGCTGCTGTGCGCGGCCTGCCATCTGGTCGCGTTTGCCGGGCTGTGGTGGGCGCCGCTGGCCGCGCCGATCCTGTGGGTGACCCTGCTCGGCCTGGGGCCGAGCACGTTCCCGCTGGCATTGGTGCTGGTCAATCAGCGCAGCCGCACCGCAGCCGGTTCGGCGGCCCTGTCCGGGTTCTCGCAGGGCATGGGCTATGCGGTGAGCTGCCTGGGGCCGTTCCTGTTCGGCTGGCTGCACGCGCACCACGGCGGCTGGACCTCGCCGTTCGTCTTCCTGGTGATCTGCATCCTGGTGCAGCTGGCGGCCGCCTGGGTGGCCTGCCGTCCGCAGTTGCTGGAAGACGTCTGGGCGCCGCCGCCACGCGGCGCCCGCGCGGTCAACGTACCGGCAGACTGATGTAGCTGGGCTGCTGGGGGCTCACATAGACGCGCTGGGTGGCCTTTCGATAATCGCCGGGCTTGGCGAAGAAGATGTTGTCCACGTAGGTCTGCGGATTGCGGTCGTACAGCGGAAACAGGCTGGACTGCACCTGCACCATCACCCGGTGGCCCGGCTGGAAGGTGTGGTTGGCGGTCGGCAGGCCGAACTGGAACGCCAGCGGCTGATTGGATGCCAGCGGCTTGGGCGTGCTGAAACTCTCGCGATAGCGGCCGCGGAAGATCGCCAGCGACACCGGCAGCTCGTAGCCGCCCATCTTGGGACTGGACGCCATCTCGTCCGGATACACGTCGATCAGTTTCACCACCCAGTCGCTGTCGCTGCCGCTGGTGGAGGCCTGCAGATGCACTTCCGGTGCACCGGCGATCTGCAGGGGTTCGGTCAGCGGCTCGGTGACGAAGGTCAGCACGTCCGGGCGGCCGTCCACGAAGCGCTGGTCCTGCACCAGCCAGGTGGTCCACATGCTGCGATCACCGAAGTCCACCGGGCGCGGCACGAATGGTACCGGCTTGGCCGGGTCGGCCACGTACTCCTCGAAACCGGGCTGCCCCGCCGCCGGCTGCTGGAACGACAGCTTGCCGCCGGCCTGCAGGTACAGCGGTTTGCTGCTCGACGCACAGCCCTTGGCGCAGCTGCGCGGCCAAGCCTGCAGACGGTCCCAATGATTCTCTCCGGTGTTGTAGATGAACACCGGTGGCGTGCTCGCCTTGGGCGCGCCATCGACCAGGTATTGATCGAAGAACGGGCGCAGCACGTCGTGGCGGAACTGGCGCGCGGTATCACCGTCGAAATTCAATGCGCCCAACGCGCTGCCGTCGTAGTTGACCTGGCTGTGCCGCCACGGCCCCATCACCAGGTAGTTGAGCGTATTGCTGCGGTCGCGTGGCTCCATCGCCGCGTAGCTATGGATGGCACCCCACATGTCCTCCTGGTCCCACAGCCCCTGCAACCACATGGTCGGCACCTTGAGCGGGGTGCGCGCCATCACCTTGTCCAGCGCCTGCTCCTGCCAGAACGTATCGTAGGCGGCGTGTTCGGTGAGCTTGTGCCACCACGGCAGCTGCTCCAGGCCGGCAGCCTTGGCGAAATCGCCGGCCGAGCCGGCGCGCAGCAGGTTGCTGTAGTCGTCATGGCCCTGGCGCGCGATGCCGCTGCCCTTGCCGCGCTGGGTGAGCTGGCCGGTGAAATAGTCGAAGTTGACCTGGCGGAACGCGCCGTAGTTGAACCAGTCGTCGCCCATCCAGCCGTCGATCATCGGGCTTTCCGGTACCGCGACCTTGAGCGCCGGGTGCGGGTTGGTCAACGCCATCACCACGGTGAAGCCTTCGTAGGACGAGCCGATCATGCCAACCTTGCCGTTGGATTCCTTGACGTTTTTCACCAGCCAGTCGATGGTGTCCCAGGCATCGGTGGCATGGTCGACCTCGCTGGGATTGAGCGCACCACGCAGCGGCCGGGTCATCACGTAATCGCCTTCGGAGCCGTACTTGCCGCGCACGTCCTGGATCACGCGGATATAGCCGCCTTCGACGAACACGTCGTCGCCCTGTGCGAGCAGGTCCTTCATATGCGGCGAGGCCATGCGCTCGGTGCGGCCGCTGGCGTTGTACGGCGTGCGCGTCAGCACCATCGGCGCATTGCGCGCGCCCTTGGGCAGCACGATCACCGTATGCAGCTTGACCCCGTCGCGCATCGGAATCATCACCTCGCGCTTGATGTAGTCGTTGGCGGCATCACCTGCCACGAACGGCTTGCCGGTGATGTCCGGCGTCATCGGCGAAGTTTGCGCCAGCGCGCTGCCGGTGGCGGCGGCAATGGCGGTGGCGAGCAGGCAGGCGGCAAAACGGCGCATCGACGACTCCGGAACGTGCGGGGGCAGTCGTCGACTGTAGGCAGAGCGCGGCCTGCCGGGGGAGTGTCAAAGGTCGTGGTTGCCGGGTAGGTCGTGGTGGCCGGGTGGCTGGCCTGCGTATCGCCGATCAGTGCCGTACCTGGCCCTGGCCCCGCACTACGAAGCGCTCCACGGTGAGCGCCTCCAGGCCCATTGGGCCGTAGGAATGCAGGCGCGTGGTGGAGATGCCGATCTCCGCGCCCAGGCCAAGCTCGCCGCCATCGGAGAAACGCGAGGAGGCGTTGACCATCACCACCGCCGAGCGCAGCGATTGCACGAACCGCTCGGCATTGGCGGCATCCTGGGTGGCGATCACCTCGGTGTGGTCCGAGCCGTACTGGCGGATATGCGCCAGCGCGGTGTCCAGATCCGGCACCACCCGGATCGCCAGGATCAGGTCGAGGAATTCGGCGGCGTAGTCGTCGTCGCTGGCAGCTGCGACGTCGGGCAACAGTGCGCGCGTTGCCGCATCGCCACGCAGCTCCACCTTGCGCTCGCGCAGGGCCTGCGCGGCCAGCGGCAGAAAGCGCGCCGCGATGTCGGCATGCACCAGCAAGGTCTCCAGCGCATTGCAGGCCGAGGGCCGGCTGGCCTTGCCATCGACCAATAGACGCACCGCCAGGTCCACGTCCGCCGATGCATCCACGAACAGATGGCACACGCCCTTGTAATGCTTGATCACCGGCACGCGCGCATGCTCGGCCACGAAGCGGATCAGCCCTTCGCCGCCACGCGGAATCGCCAGATCGACGATGTCGCTGAGTTGCAGCAGCTCCAGCATGGTCTCGCGGCGCAGATCCTCGACCAGGGTCAGCGCCGCTTCCGGCACGTCAGCCTCGCGCAGGGCGCGCTGCAGGGCGCGCGCAATCGCGGTGTTGGAGTGGATTGCTTCCGAGCCGCCACGCAGGATCACGCCATTGCCGGCCTTGATGCACAGTGCTGCCGCATCGGCGGTCACATTCGGGCGCGCTTCGTAGATCATCGCGATCACCCCCAGCGGCACGCGCACCTTCTGCACGACGATGCCATTGGGGCGAACATCCTCGCGCGTGACCTGGCCGACCGGATCGGGCAGTTGCGCCACCTCGCGCAGCGCGGCGGCGATGCCGGCCAGGCGCCTGTCGTCCAGCGCCAGACGATCCAGCATCGCCGTCCCCACGCCCTTCGCACGCGCCGCCTCCAGATCGCGTGCATTCGCCGCCAGGATCACCGCCGCATCCTGTTCCAGCGCGGCCGCCATCGCCTCCAGCAAGGCCTGCTTGGCAGACGCGGACAGTTGCGACAGCACTTGCGCGGCATCACGGCATTGCAGGGCTAGGGTTTTGATGGTCATTGGAGGGCCGGGATTGGGGAGTCGGGATTGGGGATTGGCAAAAGCGGCAATACCGTTTTATCACCACAGGAAATCAGTCGTCGGGACACGGAAGCAACGGTAGGGAAACGCGGTGCACATGCGTTTGCAAATTCCCAATCCCGACTCCCCAATCCCCGCTACAAAAGCACCAAATCATCGCGATGCACCACATTCTCACCGTAGCTGTAACCGAGCACGGGCTCGATCTCGCGCGAGTGGCGGCGGGCGATGCGGCGGATATCCACCGCCGAATACTGGCTGACGCCGCGTGCCAGGCAGCGCTCGCCGGCGTCGTCGCGCAGGTGGATCTCCACCATGTCGCCACGCCGGAAGTCGCCCTGCGCACCGGCCACGCCGCCCGGCAGCAGCGAGGCGCCCTTGTCGGTCAGTGCGGCGGCGGCGCCGGCATCGATCAGGATCGCGCCCGCTTCCACCGGCGCGTGCCGCAGCCAGTACTTGCGGGCGGCGATGCGCGTGCGTGCGGCGTGGATACGCGTGCCGTGCAGGCGATCCTGCGCCAGGGCACGCACCACATCGCCATTGCGGCCGTTGAACAGATAGGTTTCGATGCCGGCCGCGCCGGCCTTTGCGGCGGCTTCCAGCTTGGTGCGCATGCCGCCGGTGCCCACGCTGCTGCCGCTGCCGCCGGCCATCGCCAGCACCTCGGCGGTGAGTTCGGTCACCTCGTCGAGCGGCCGCGCCAGCGGATTGCTGCGCGGGTCGGCGCTGTACAACCCGTCGATATCGGTGGCGATGAACAAGGCATCAGCATCGACCAGGGCGGCGACGATCGCGGCCAGGTTGTCGTTGTCGCCCAGCTTGAGCTCGTCCACCGACACGGTGTCGTTTTCGTTGATCACCGGCAACGCGCCCAGCCGCAACAACTCGCCCAGTGTGGCGCGTGCGTTGAGATAGCGGCGGCGGTTACGCAGGTCGTCGTGGGTGAGCAACACCTGCGCCACCGGGCGCTCGAAAAAGCGCTGCCAGAGCGCGATCAACTGCGCCTGCCCCAGCGCAGCCAGCGCCTGGCGCGCGGCGATCGGCGCACCGGCCTCGGCAGCCTTCGGCAGGATCGCACGGCCGGCGGCCACCGCACCCGACGACACGATCACCAGCTCGCGCCCGGCCATCAGGTTGGCCGAGACGAACTGCGCCAGCCCCAGCGCAAAGCGCGGCGACAGGCCACCGCCATCGGCGGCGAGCAGGCTGCTGCCGACCTTGAGCACTGCGCGTCGCCACGGCGGCAGCGCCTGCTCGGTAAATGACGCAGCAGTGGCGATGGGCGTGCTCATGGCGACAACCTGCTCAGTGCGTGTTCCACTCATGGACGGTCAGCGTGGAGGCATCGCGCAGCACCAGTGGGTCGCGCGCGACGAGCTGCTGCGCGTCCTCCAGGCTGGCGACGTTGATCAATACGTACGCGCCACCGCTGCCATCGCTGAAGCCGCCGGTCAGTTCCAGCTGCCCGGCCGCCCGCAGCGTGTCGAGAAATGCACGGTGCGGCTGCACCACATCGGCCGGAAAATCCGGCTTGCGCATCGCCAGCACCAGATAGCGTGTCGCCATCAGCCTGCCTCCTTGTCGGGTGTTGCCTCGCTACGGCCGAACGGCGTGGAAATCACCAGAAAGCGCGCTTCCATCTCGGACAGGTTGTGCATCTGATGGGTGGAACCGGGCGGCACATGCAGGCCCTGCCCGACCCCGAGCACGTGCTGCTCACCATCCAGCTGCAGCATCACCTCGCCGGCCAGCACATAGAAGAAATGCCGCGCGCGGCTGTGCCGGTGACGCAGCTCGGCCGCGCCGGGCGGCATGTGCTCTTCGAGCACGCTCAGGTTGGGGTCGCGCAACAGGTGCCAGCCGTCACTGGCTTCGCCCCAGGGGTAATGCTCGGCGGTGTGGGTGCTGGTCACGGCCATCAGAGCAGCGCCTGCCAGCGGGCACGCAGGACGTCCAGCTGCAGGTCTGCGGCGGCACCTGGCGAGACGCGGGCGGCCAGGCTGCCTTCCGGCGTGCGCCCCTGCCCTGCGGTGTCGGCCGATTCCGCGGCCGCCTTGTAGGCCTCGCGGAACGGCACGCCGGCAACCGCCGCTTCCACCGCCACGTCGGTGGCGTACATGCCCGAATCGATCGCCGCACGCAGCTTGTCCGGGCGCCATTCCAGATTGGCCAGCAGGGCCGGCAGCAGTTCCAGTGCCGCCAGGCCACGCCCGAAGCCGTGCACGATGGCGCCCTTGCTGCTCTGCAGGTCGCGGTGATAGCCCGATGGCAGCGACAGCAGCTGTTCGATCTCGGTCCGCGCCGCGGCCACGCTGGCGTGGGTGGCGCGCATCAGTTCGATCACGTCGGGGTTACGCTTGTTCGGCATGATCGAACTGCCGGTGGTGTATTGCGCCGGCAACGCGACGAAGGCGAACTCGCCGCTGGTGAACAACGACAGATCCCAGGCGATCCGGCGCAGGTCCAGCGTTGCGCTGCCAAGCGCCTCGAGCGCAGCCAGTTCGTACTTGCCACGCGAGAGCTGCGCATAGATCGGCGACACCTGCAGCCGTGCAAAGCCCAGCTCGGCAGTGGTATGCGTACGGTCCAGCGGCAGGTTGACGCCATAACCGGCGGCGGTGCCGAGCGGATTGCTGTCCACCAGGCGCAAGGTATCGGCCGCACGCACCGCGTCGTCGATAAAGGCCTCGGCCCAGCCCGCCCACCACATGCCGGCCGAGGACACCACCGCACGCTGGATATGCGTATAGCCCGGCACCGGCAACGCGGCTTCTGCCTGCGCGCGGTCCAGCGCCACCTTGGCGATCTCCGCGCCAAGCTCGGCCACGCGTTGCAGCTTGTCCTTCAACCACAGGCGGGTGGCGACCAGGATCTGGTCGTTACGGCTGCGCCCGGTGTGGATCTTGCGGCCGGCATCGCCCAGCCGCTCGGTCAGGCGTGCCTCGATCGCCGAGTGGCAATCCTCGTAGCGCTCGTCCAGCACGAACGCGCCACTGCGGAAATCGGCCGCCAGCAGGTCGAGCTGCTCGCTCAGTCCGCCCAGCTCCTGCAGCGACAGGATGCCAATGTGCTGCAGTCCCTGCGCATGCGCCTTGCTGGCAGCGATGTCGTACAGGAAGAACTCGCGGTCCAGGATGACGTCGTCGCCGGCCAGGAAGCTCTGGATCTTGGCGTCCACCGCCACGCCGGGTTTTTGCCACAACAGATTGGTCATCGGAAAGCGTCTCGAAATAAATTGTCAGCTTAAATCCCCGCACACGGAGGTGCGGGCTGTCGCGAGGGACTCGCACCTTTTAATCCCCGCACAAGGATGTGCGGGCTCCTGCGAGGGACTCGCATCTTTGAATCCCCGCACAAGGAAGTGCGGGCTCTTGCGAGGAACTCGCATCATCAGCCAATCGCAGTCAATTCGTCCCAGCCCAATGCCAGGTTGAGATTCTGCATCGCCTGCGTCGCCGCGCCCTTGAGCAGGTTGTCCAGCGTTGCCACCACCACCACCCGCTTGTTGCCCGGCGCCAGCGTCACGCCACCGATCTGCACGCCATGCCTGCCGGCAATGCGGCTGACCCACGGCGCTTCATCGACGATCTCGATCAACGGCTCGTCGGCGTAACGCTGCGTGTAGCGCGCCTGGACCTGCTCGCGCGTCAGCGCTTGCTGCAGCCACAGGTTGACGGTCATGGTGATGCCACGGAAGTGCGGTGCCACATGCGGCATGAACTCCACCGGCACCCCGAGCTGCGCAGAGACTTCGCGCTCGTGCATATGGTTGGTCAGCGCATACGGCATCAGGTTATCGGCCAGCAACTCGGGGTTGTTCTTGTCCGACGGCGTGGTGCCCGCGCCGGAATACCCGGACACGCCGAAACACTGCGGGGGGCCGGCCAGTTGGTCGAGCAAGGGCGCGATCGTCAGCTGCATCGCGGTGGCATAGCAACCCGGATTGCTGATGCGCTTCTGCCCGGCGTAGCTGCCGCGCGTCAGCTCCGGCAACCCGTAATACCAGGCCGGATCGAAGCGGTAATCGGCCGACAGATCGATCAGCAGCGTCTGCGGCCTGGCCGAGTCGACCGCCGCGACGAAGGGCTCGGCCTTGCCGTTGGGCAATGCCAGGATCACCACGTCGGCGGCCTTGGCGGCCACCGCATCGGCATCCAGGCTCTCGTAGCGCAGCTCACCGCGATACGCCGCGTTGTGCTCGGCCACCGGTTGCCCGGCCAGCTCGCGCGAGGACACGAACAGCAGCTGCAGATGCGGGTGTGCCGCCACCAGCTTGATCAATTCCGATCCGGTATGCCCGCGGGCCCCGACGATGCCGATGGTCGTTGTTTGAACAGTCATGCGTTTGCTTCCAGGCGGAACTGCAGGTGGCGTTTGACCCCGGCCCATTCCGTATCGATGATGGAGAACACCACGGTGTCGCGCGGCGTGCCGTCAGGGTGACGGGTGTAATTGCGCAGCACGCCGTCCTGCTTTGCACCGAGCCGCGCAATCGCCGCGCGCGAGGTGTGATTGAACCAACTGGTCTCGAACACCACGCTCAGGCAGCCCAGCGTCTCGAAGGCGTGCTGCAGCAGCATCCGCTTGGTGTCGGTATTGACGCCGCTGCGCTGCACGCGCGGCGCGTACCAGGTGTAGCCGATCGACAGCTTGGGCACTGTCGCATCCAGCCCGTAATAGCGTGTGCAGCCGACGACATCGCCGGCCGCATCGCATACCACGTAAGGCAGCACCCGCCCGTCGGCTTGCGCATCCAGGGCCGCGCCCACGTAGTCGTCCACCTGCGCCGGTGCCGGCACGCCGGTGTACCACAGCCGCGACAAGGCCCCATCGCCCAACGCAGCGCGCAGACCATCGACATGCGCAGCCCGCAATGGTTCCAGTGTTGCGTGTTGCCCGCGTAGCGTGGGCAGCTCGCGCCAAAGCGCTGGCAATGCGACGGGCGCCATCGTATTCAGCCCAGCAGCGTCGGCTGGCGCGTCGCGCAATGCGCCACGCAGTGCTGGATCTGCTCGAAGTTCTCCAGCCCGTACCAGAACACCTTCCACTTCTCCTGCTTGATGCAGCCGTCGGACTCGGCGTAGTAGAAGATGTTGACCTGGTTGTTGTGACGCGAGCGCCAGAACAGTTGCGGGGTTTCCTCGCGCATCACGTTCCACACTGCACGACCCAGGCCTTCGCCCTGGGCGTCGTCGAGCACGGCGAACTTGTCCAGGTAGATCAGCGCGCTTGCACCCAGCATGCCTTCGTCGGTGAGGATCACCGCGGCGCGGTAGTTCTCGCTGACATAGGCGCGCAGCAACCTGGTGTTGCTGAAGTAATCGGGCACCAGCGTGCGGCCGAAGCTGGATTCGATCAGCGTCCTGAGCCGCGGCAGGTCCAGTTCGTCCCAGGAGGTCGCGCGCAGCACGCGCTCGCCGCGCCGCACCAGCGTGCCCGAGCCCTTGTGGGTGAACAGTTCCTTGGCCAGATCGGCCGGCCGGGTGATCGACACCGACGACTCCAGCGGCAGGCGATCGAGCAGATCCTTGATCTGTTCGATCTTCACCCGCATGCCGCCGTTGATCCAGGGCTGCTGCATCAGATGGTCGAACTCGGTGGACAGGTTGATCGAGTCGATCACCTTGCCATCGGCATCCAGCAGACCGCCGGTGCCGGTGAGGAAGATGATCTTGTACGGCTGCAGCTCTTGCACCAGTTCGTTGGCGGCAAAATCCGCGTTGACGTTGAGGATCTGCCCGCTCGGCGTCTCGCCCAGGCTGGTGATCACCGGAATCGAGCCGGCCTGCAGGCTGGCTTCGATCGGCGCCAGGTTGACCGCCTTGACCTCACCGACCAGGCCGTAGGTGTCGCGGTCCAGATACTGCGCTTCGAATACGCCGCCGGTGATCGAGGTCGCACGCGCGCCGTTCTGCTGCAGCGCCTCGACCAGCTTGAGGTTGGAGGCCTGGAACACCTTGCGCACGATCGCCAGCGCTTCCGGCGAGGTCACCCGCAAGCCGTTGACGGTGCGCTTCTCGATACCGGCCGCCGACAGTTCGGCATCCAGCTGCGGGCCGGCGCCATGCAGCACGATCGGGGTCAGCCCCACTTCCTGCAGGAACGACAGCGACGAGGTCAGCGCGTCCAGGTCGTCGCGCAGCACCGCGCCGCCCACCTTGACCACCGCAAAGCGTTTGGCATCCAGCTGCGAGAAACGCTTGAGATACTGGCTGATTTCCTTGGCGCTGGCCATGCTCGAAAGCAGGCGCACGATGGTCTGGCGGGTCTGTTTGTGGGGCTGTGCGGAGAGGGACATTGCCGTGATCGAAGAGAGGGATGGCCGCGCCTGGGCGCGGAACGCGGCTTCAGTTTGAGCCGTTGATGATGCGATGTACCGACTCGGCGTAACGCTGCAGCTGCGCAAGCGTTACGAACTCGTCGGCGGTGTGCGCCTGGGCGATATCGCCGGGGCCATAGACCAGGGCGGTGTAACCGCCGGCCGAAAACAGCGAGGCCTCGGTCCAGAAATCCACTGCATTGCCGATCGGCAGGTTCAGCGCATCGGCCACATCGCGTGCGGCAAGGCGGCGTTCCTCGGCCCGCGCGATATCGCCGGACGGCAGGCTGGGGCCGCGGAAGGTTTCTTCGAAATGCGCCGCGTGTGGATCGGCAAATCCGGCAAACGTCGCCAGCAAACCGTCCACGTCCATCGACGGCAGCGGACGAAAGCCGAAACGCAGCTCGGCCGCCGGCGCGATCATGTTGGCCTTGATGCCGCCCTCGACCCGACCGATGTTGAAGCGCAGGCCGGTCAGGCCGCCGAAACGCGCATGCGCCAGCGACTCGACATGGTCCAGCGCCCTGCCGCCCCACCGCATCGCCTGATGCAATGCACTTGCGGAAGGATCCTGCTTGCCCGAGGCATGCCCGGCACGCCCAGCAAACCGCATCAGCACCGAGCTGATGCCGCGATGCGCCAGCACCGCCTCGCTCATGGTCGGCTCGGCAACCAGCACCGCCTCATACGGCACACCGCGCGCCAGGAACGCGGCGATGCAGCGCGGGTCGTTGGCTTCCTCGTCGGAGGAAAACAGGAAGGCCGCATCGCCCTGCCCGGCATTGGCCGCCGCCACCAGCGCCGCCGCCGCACCCTTGATGTCGCAGACGCCCAGGCCGATCACGCGATCGTCGGTACGCCGCATCACGTGCGGATCGGCGCTCCAGTGCGGCGAATCCGGCACCGTGTCCAGATGCACGTTGAACAGATACTTCGGCGTGCCGCGCACCGCATACAGGCTGACCGCACCGGCACCGTGGTCGATCACCTCGACCTGGAAACCGGGCAGCTGCGCGCGCAGATAATCGAAGATGCCGCCCTCGGCAGCGATCGCCCGCGGCGGATTGCGGGTGTCGAAGGACACCAGCTGTTCCAGGTGTTCGAGGGTGGAGGCAAGTAGATCGGTCATGTCGGTTTGATCAATGGTCCGAAGTGGCGGCTAACAAAAGTCACAACTGCACCGTGGTGCGAGGTTGCGCAAACAACACATCCAAGCTCCCCCTTCTCCCTTCGGAAGAAGGTGCCCCGAAGGGACGGATGAGGGTACGGGCGAAGCCTGGTGAAGCCAAAAATCTCAGCGGGTGAATGCGGGCGAAGCTCTCGCACTGTTTAACTGCACGAGGCTTCGCTCCTACCCCCACCCAAACCCCGCTGCGCGCCCCGGCCCGCGCTTGCGGCGCGGGCGCTCCAAGGCACGCGCGCCAGTGGCGCGTACGCCGTGCCTCTCGCCCCGGGGGAGAGGGGCTTTGCATACGTGCCCTGAAACTTCAGCGATTCACCTGGGCATACAGCGTCGAGCTCATCCCGAACAGCTTGATGAAGCCTTCCGCTTCCTCCACGCCCCAGTCGGCCGACTGCGCATAGGTCGCGCCCTTGGTGTTGAGCAGGTGCGGCGAACGCACCGCCACCGCATCGACGCGGCCGCCGCGGGTTTCCAGCGTGACCTCGCCATTGACCTTGGCCTGCGACGACTTCAGGAACGCCTCGATGTCGGTCTTGAGCGGATCGTGATAGAAGCCTTCGTACACCAGCTCCACCCACTTGCGCGCCACATCCGGCTTGAAGCGGTTCTGCTGCTTGGTCAGCACCGCATCTTCCAGCGCGCGGTGCCCGGTCAGCAGCGAGATCAGGCCCGGCGCCTCGAACACGATGCGGCCCTTCAACCCGATCACGGTGTCGCCGGTGTAGACGCCACGGCCCACGCCGTAGGGCGCGAACAATTTGTTGAGCTGGGCCAGGATCTGCTCGCCAGGCAGCGCCTTGCCATTGAGTTCAACAGCCTCGCCTTCGACGAACTTCAGGGTGACGGTCAGCGGCTCGGCCGGCCACTCGCTGCGCGGCGCGCACCAGCCACGCGCACCCTCGCCCGGCGCTTCCCAACGGTCGATCTCGCCGCCGGACATGGTCAGCCCGAGCAGGTTCTCGTTGATGGTGTAGGCCTGCTGCTTGGCGCGCACGCCAAAGCCGCGCTCTTCCAGATACTTCTGCTCGTAGGCGCGGGTCTGGGTGTGTTCTTTCTGGATCTCGCGGATCGGCGCCACGATCTGGTAATCGCCCAGTGCCTTCACTGCCAAGTCGAAACGTACCTGGTCGTTGCCCATGCCGGTGCAACCGTGCGCGATGCTGCGCGTGCCCAGTTCCTCGGCGCGCTTGAGCGCGGCATCGACGATCAGGTAACGGTCGGACACCAGCAACGGATACTGGCCCTGATAGCCCTCGCCCGCCCACACGAACGGCTTGACGAAGCCCTGCCAGATGGCAGGACCGCCATCGACGGTGACATGGCTGGCGGCACCGAGTTCGGCCGCGCGCTTTTCGATGAAATCACGCTCCTCGGCATCCACCCCGCCGGTATCGGCAAACACGGTGTGCACCGCGTAGCCCTGCGCCTGCAGATACGGAATGCAGAAGCTGGTATCCAGGCCACCGGAGAACGCCAGGACGATGTCCTTCTTTGTGCCGGGATTGGAGAGTGAGGATTCGGGATTGGTGGAAGCGGTCTGCTGCGACATGGGGGTCTCTTTAGAAGTTGACTAGGTTGGGTCGGGAGCCGGGTTCGCCGTTGCGAATCCCACATCCCCAATCACGAATCCCGGCTGCCCTGGCCCACCAGGGCAGCCATGATCGCCTTCTGCACATGCAGGCGATTCTCGGCTTCATCGATGGCGATGCAGTTGGGCGAATCCATCACCGCGTCGGTGGCCTTGACGTTGCGACGCAGCGGCAGGCAGTGCGAGAACACGCCGTTGTTGGTCAGCGCCATCTTGCGTTCGTCGACGATGAAGTGCTGGTACTGGTCGCGGATCGGCTTTTCCGGCTCCCAGTTGCCGAAGAACGGCAACGCGCCCCAGCTCTTGGCATACACCACGTCGGCACCGGCGTAGGCACTGTCGATGTCGTGGCTGACCTGCAACGAGCCGCCGCTTTCGGCCACGTTCTGCGCTGCCCAGTCCATGTAGCGCGGGTCCAGGATGTAGTCAGGCGTCGGGCACAGCAGGGTCACGTCCATGCCCATGCGGGTGGCGATCGTCAGCGCGGAATTGGCCACCGCGGTGTTCAACGGCTTGGGGTGATAGGTCCAGGTCAGCACGTACTTCTTGCCGCGCAGATCCTGGGTGCCGAAGTGTTCCTGCAACGCCATCGCGTGCGCCAGCTCCTGGCACGGGTGGGTGATGGTCTCCATGTTGATCACCGGCACCGGCGAATACTTGGCAAAGCTCCTGAGCACCTGGTCCTCGCGGTCCTTGGACCAGTCGACGAACTTCGGGAACGCGCGCACGCCGATCAGGTCGACGTAACGGCCCAGCACCCGCGCCACTTCGGCGATGTGCTCCTCGGTGTCGCCATCCATCACCGTGCCCAGATTGAACTCGATCGGCCAGGCGTCCTTGCCCGGCTGCAGCACCACCGCATGCCCGCCCAGCTGGAACGCGCCCAGCTCGAAGCTGGTGCGGGTGCGCATGGACGGGTTGAAGAACACCAGCGCGACCGACTTGCCCTTCAGCTCGCTTCCCAGCTTGTTGCGTTTGAACAACGCGGCCTGGGTCAACAGCGCGTCCAGTTCGGCGCGGCTCCAGTCCTGGGTGTTCAAGAAGTGCTTCAGTGACATCGATCGATCCTTGTGCTGCGTGCTTCTGCTGCGTGGTCCGCCAGGAGCGGCGGGGTGCGCGACATGCGCGTTTCTTGCGGTTGAAACTTTTGTGACGTCAAAACGAAAAAACCCAGCCTGCGGGCTGGGTTTTCAACGGCGGAACAGCAAAACGCTCCGGTTACCCAGCGAAAATGTGGGATTCCGGTCGGCGGGCACGCGAGGTCATGCCGGAGGCCATCCGGGCGGCGCTGGTGTCGTGCTGAAAGGCGTTTGCGTACATAGGGCGCGAATCCTCGCATGCATGCGGGCACGGCGCAACCGCCGCGCGGCTCAGCGCGGCGGCGCGACGATGGCGTCGGGGATGTAGGGGGTGACCGACACGCGGACGCGCAGTCGGTTGCCCGGGTCTTCCGGCAGCCGCGAACGGTACTTGGTGCCCTTGTAGACGTAATCCACATCGAAGGCGATCGGCCGCCGGAACTCGCGCGGCACTTCCACCACCCGGCAGTTGCGCCGTGTGCTGGTCGGCGGCACCGCCATCGGCACGGACGCCGGCTCGGGGCGACGGGAGAACATCTCCTTGACCGAATCCACCATCCGGTTGATACGGCCTTCGTCCTCGACCGGTGCCGCTGCCACCGGCGCGACCTGCTCGGCCTCGCACTGTTCCTCCATGCGGGTGGCACGCAGGGTCTGATAGACCGGCTCGACATTGAGCACCTGCGCGTAATCCAGCTTCACGTTCTCGATCACCACCACCCGGTTCTTGGGATCGGTTTCCGCCGCGTGCGCTGACGATGCCTGCCAGGCGAACACACAGAGCAGCAGGAAGAACGGGGAAGGTCGCATCAGTACCAGGAGGGCGCAGCCAGGCAATACGTAAGTGTATGGAGCTTGCGATCCCTTGGGCTGAACGCAGCCCATCCGGTCACCGGCGCTGCTGCGCGCGTGCGGTTGGTTCGCCACATCGCCGCGACCGGCTAGAATCGCCCGGTTATCCTTTTTCAGATGCCGATGAGCCTGCGCCTGCACAACAACCTGACGCGGCGGGTCGAGCCGTTCGCACCGCTCGATCCGTCCAGCCCCACCCTGTATGTGTGCGGCCCCACCGTCTACAACTACGCGCATATCGGCAACGCCCGCGGCCCGGTCGTGTTCGATGTGCTGGCCGCCCTGCTGCGCCGGCGCTATGGCGCGTTGCGCTACGCGCGCAACATCACCGACGTGGACGACAAGATCAACGCCGCCGCGCAAGCGCAGGGCGTGCCGATCTCGACCATCACCGACCGCTTCGCCGCGATCTACCGCCAGGACATGGCCGCGCTCGGCGTGCAGCCGCCGGACATCGAACCGGAAGCGACCGCGCATATCCCGCAGATCGTGGCGATGATCGAGCAGCTGATTGCCAACGGACATGCCTATGCCGCCGAAGGCCATGTGCTGTTCGCGGTGGCCAGCTTTGCGCACTACGGCAAGCTCTCGCGCCGCGATCCGGACGAGATGCTGGCCGGCGCGCGCGTGGACGTGGCGCCGTACAAGCGCGACCCCGGCGACTTCGTGCTGTGGAAGCCCTCCAGCGACGAGCTGCCCGGCTGGGACTCGCCCTGGGGCCGCGGCCGCCCGGGCTGGCATATCGAATGCTCGGCGATGGCTGCCGCGCACCTGGGCCCGACCATCGACATCCATGCCGGCGGCGTGGACCTGCAGTTCCCGCATCACGAGAACGAGATCGCGCAGAGCGAATGCGCGCATGGCGGGGCGACCTTTGCGCGGTTCTGGCTGCACAACGGCATGCTCAATTTCAGCGGCGCCAAGATGAGCAAGTCGCTGGGCAACATCGAGACCGTGCACGACCTGATCGCCCGCCACCCGCCCGAGGCGTTGCGCTACGCGCTGCTGAGCGCGCATTACCGGCAGCCGCTGGACTGGTCCGATGGCCTGATCGACCAGGCCAAGAACACGCTGGACCGGCTGTACGGCACCTTGCGCGACCTGGCCGCGGCCGAACACGCTGCCGGGATCGCCCCCGCGCAGCCGGCCACGATTCCCGACGAGGTGGAAGCCGCGCTCGACGACGACCTCAACACCCCGCTTGCATTGTCGGTCATCGCCAGCGTCGCCTCCGAGGCCCGCGCGCTGCGCAACCAACTCGCACAGGGCAGCGACGCATCGGCAGGTGTTGCCGCGCTGTCCGGGCTGAAGTCGCGGCTGCTCGGCGCAGGCCTGGCGCTGGGCTTGCTGCAGCAGGACCCGGCCGCCTGGTTCTCGCGCGGCACCGACGCCGGCGACGATGCGCGCATCACGGCGCTGGTCGAAGAACGCAATGCCGCCAAGAAAGCCAGGGACTTCGCCCGCGCCGACGCCATCCGCACGCAGCTGGCCGACGAAGGCATCGTGCTGGAAGACACTCCGCAAGGCGTGCGCTGGAAGCGCGCATGACCCTCCTCCCTTCTCCCTTTGGGGGAAGGTGCCCCGCAGGGGCGGATGAGGGTGCGAGCGAATCCACATGCATCGCTTTTTTTGAGATGGGCGAAGCCACCCGCATCGAATTCCAGCGAGGCTTCGCCCGTACCCTCATCCAACCCCTGCTCCGCGCCCCGCCCGCGCTGGCGGCGCGGGCGCTCCAAGGCACGCGCGCCCATGGCGCGCAAACCGCGCCTTCTCGCCCCGGCGCGTGAGGGGCGCCATTGCGGTGTCGCCGGGCAGCGCTACCACCGACCGAATCTGGATTTTTTGATGACCACCACCCCCTTCCCGCTTGAACCCACCGCCGCCGACGCACAGGCCGCCATTGCCGAGGAATTTTCCTTCTTCGGCGACTGGTCCGAGCGTTACCAGTACCTGATCGACCTGGGCCGCAAGCTGCCCAGCTTCCCCGAACAGTGGAAGACCGAAGAACACCGCCTGCATGGCTGCCAGTCGATGGTGTGGATCGTGCCGGAGGGCAATGCCGAGCGGCTGGACTTCCACGCCGTCAGCGACTCGGCGATCGTCTCCGGGCTGATCTATCTGGCCTTGCGCGTTTACTCCGGGCGTAGCGCGCAGGAGATCCTGGCCACCGAGCCGGACTACATCGCCGGCATCGGGCTGGCCAAGCACCTGTCGCCGACCCGCAGCAACGGCGTGGCGGCAATGCTGGCTTTCATCCGCGACACCGCCCGCGCCCAGCAGTGAGCACGCCGACGCCCTCGCCTGCCGCTTCGCTGCGTACGCTGCTCGCCCACCCCGGCTTCGGCCTGGTGCTGCTGTATCGCGTGGCGGCGATGCTGTCGTACCAGATCGTCGCGGTCACGGTCGGCTGGCATATCTACGAGATCACCCGCAATCCGCTCTCGCTCGGGCTGATCGGCCTGGCGGAGATCCTGCCGTTCTTCTGCATCGCGCCGTTTGCCGGCTATCTGGTCGATCATCTGCCGCGCCGACGCCTCGGCATGGTCGCGGTGCTGGGCCTGGTCGCCACCGCGTTGCTGCTGTTGGCCATCACCCATGGCTGGCTGCCGGTGCAGGGCGTGTGGCCGATCTATGCGGCCATTGCGCTGACCGGTGCGGCGCGCTCGTTCCTGTCGCCGGTCTACAACGCGCTGTTCGCGCGTGCGCTGCCGCGCGAGGCGTTCGCGCGCGGCGCCAGCATCGGTAGCGTCACCTTCCAGGCCGGCATGGTGATCGGCCCGGCGCTGGGCGGCGTGCTGGTCGGCTGGGGCGGCAAGGGCCTGGCCTATGGCGTGGCCGCCGGCGTGGCGCTGGTAGCGATCCTGGCGCTGGCGCTGCTGCGTGTCAGCGAGCCGGTCAATGCAGGCCCGCGTGCGCCGATCTTCCGCAGCATCGCCGAAGGCGCGCAGTTCGTACTGTCCAACCAGATCATGCTGGGCGCGATGGCGCTGGACATGTTCTCGGTGCTGCTGGGCGGCGCGGTGTCGATGCTGCCGGCCTTCATCCACGACATCCTGCACTACGGCCCGGAAGGGCTGGGCATCCTGCGCGGCGCCCCGGCACTGGGCTCGATCGTGGTCGGCGTGTGGCTGGCGCGGCACCCGCTGCAGCGCAATGCCGGGCGCATCCTGATGCTGTCGGTGGCCGGCTTCGGGCTGTGCACCATCGCGTTCGGCCTGTCGCGGCATTTCTGGCTGTCGGCGGCGATCCTGCTGGTCTACGGCATGTGCGACGGGGTGTCGGTGGTGGTGCGCCAGACCATCCTGCAGTTGGCCACGCCCGATGCGATGCGCGGCCGGGTGTCGTCGATCAACGGCATCTTCATCGGCTCGTCCAACGAGCTGGGTGCGTTCTACGACGGCGTGATGGCACGCCTGGTCGGCCTGGTGCCGGCCGTGGTGATCGGCGGCTGCGTGACCCTGGTCGTGGTCGCCACCACCGCGTGGAAGGCGCCCAAGCTGCGCAAGCTGGATCTGCGCGACCTGCAGTGAGGTCTGCGGCAGTGAAGTCTGCGACGGTGCCCGCAGGTCTGATCGATATCACCTGATCGATGCCTGCCTGGCCGCATGACACGCGCCAGGCGTGTCGACCACTGCAACGTCCGTTGCGCTTGCACGATGCGCATAAAAAACCCCGCGCATGGCGGGGTCTTTCAGTCGACGGACAAGGCCTGGACCTTGTCGAACGATCAGTCGCCCTGCTGCTTCTGCAGGTGCTCCCAACGCTCCTGGGCGTCGATGGTGCGTTCGGCGGTCAGGCGCGCTTCCAGCCGGTCCAGGCCGATCTCTTCGCCGGTGTCCACGCAGTAACCGTAGTCGCCGTCTTCCAGACGCTTCAGCGTGCTGTCGATCTTGCCGATCAGCTTGCGGTGACGGTCGCGGGTGCGCAGCTCCAGCGAGTTCTCGGTCTCGCGCGTTGCACGCTCGGCTTCGTCGCCGATGTCGCGCACTTCTTCGCGCAGGTTTTCGATGGTCTGCTTGGACTCTTCGATCAGGTCGTTGCGCCAGCTCTGCAGACGCTGACGGAAGTACTCCTGCTGCAGCTTGCTCATGTACTCCTCATCGGCTGCAGGCTTGTAGCCCTGCGGCAGGATCGGACGACCGGTGGCCTCATCGGTCTTGTACTCGACCACCTTGTACTTGGTCTTGGGGGTCGGGCTGGACGGCTTGGAGGTCACGGCCACGGCCACCTTGCCGACCGGACGGGTCGCGGCGGGCTTGGCGGGGGCTTCGGTTTTGGTTGGCGTTTTTGCTGAAGATTTCGAAACGGGCACGGGATTCTTGAGTGACGGGGTCGCAGGCTTTGCCGGCTTCGCAGGGGCGGCCTTGGGGGCCGGTGCGGGCGCGGGCTTTTCAGCCTTGACCGGGACTGACTTGGCCGGAGTCGACTTGGTAGCCGGCTTCGGTACGGACTTGGGCGCCACCGGCTTGGCGGCCGGTTTGGCGGCAGCCGGAGCTGCCTTGTTCGCCGCCGGCTTGGCAGCACGCTTGGCGACAGAAGATTTTACAGGTTTGGCGGCCGCGGGTTTGGACGCTGCGGTCTTGGCGACCGGCGCCGGCTTGGCCGCGGTCTTGCTCGCAGCTGCCTTCTTGGCAACCGCTTGCTTGGCAGCTGGCTTGACCTGCTTGGCGGCCGGTTTTGCAGCGGCAGGCGCCGCTGCCTTCTTCGCAACGGGTTTGGCGGACTTCTTGGCGGCCTCTACGGCCTTTTTTGCAGGTTTTTTAGCAGCCACGAAACGCTCATCCTTGGTTCCCCCGGGGCCCGGGAAAGCGGGCCTTTATAGCTTACCCCACGGACCCCCGGCAACCACGTATTAATCCAAGTGGCATATCATTGGCAAGTGATCTCACGCCTGCTCATCGCGCTGCTGCGCTTCTACAAGCGGTTCATCAGCCCCCTGCTGGGGCCGCGCTGCCGTTTCGCGCCCAGTTGCTCGGAATATGCGATGACCGCGATCGGCCGCTTCGGCCCGCTGCGCGGTTGCTGGCTGGCCGCACGCCGGCTTGGCCGCTGCCATCCCTTTCATCCGGGCGGGTTCGATCCCGTCCCCGACGCGCCCGCGTCCTCGCCCGCTTCCCCTTCCTGCAGTTGCAAAGGACCTCATCCATGAGCCGAACCCTCATCGTCAACGCCCGCCTGGTCAATGAAGGCAAGGAATTCGACGCCGATCTGCTGATCGAAGCCGGCCGCATCGCCAAGATCGCCAGCAAGATCGCCCCAGCCGCAGGCGACACCGTGGTGGACGCGGCCGGACGCTGGGTGCTGCCGGGCATGATCGACGACCAGGTGCACTTCCGCGAGCCCGGCCTGACCCACAAGGGCGATATCGCGACCGAATCCGGCGCCGCAGTGGCCGGTGGCCTGACCAGCTTCATGGACATGCCCAACACCAATCCGCCGACCCTGGACGCGGCCGCACTGCAGGCCAAGTACGACGCGGCGGCCGGGCGCGCCTGGGCTAACTACGGCTTCTACATGGGCGCCAGCAACGACAATCTGGCCGCGATCCGGACGCTGGACCCGAAGACCGCCCCGGGCATCAAGGTATTCATGGGCGCCTCCACCGGCAACATGCTGGTCGACAACCCCGAGACGCTGGACGCGATCTTCCGCGACGCGCCGACGCCGATCATCACCCACTGCGAAGACACTCCCACCATCGATGCGACGCTGGCCCAGTACAAGGAAAAGTACGGCGACGCGTTGACCCCGGAGATGCATCCGGACATCCGCTCACGCGAGGCTTGCCTGAAGTCCTCGCTGCTGGCGGTGTCGCTGGCGCGCAAGCACAACACCCGCCTGCACGTGCTGCATATCTCCACCGCCGACGAGCTGGCGCTGTTCGAAGCCGGCCCGCTGGTCGATGCCGACGGCAAGCTGCGCAAGCGCATCACCGCCGAGACCTGCATCCACTTCCTGCGCTTCGACCGCAGCGATTACGCGCGGCTGGGCAACCTGATCAAGTGCAACCCCGCGATCAAGGACGCCGACGACCGCCTGGCGTTGATCCAGGCGCTGGCCGAGGACGTCATCGACGTGCTCGCCACCGACCACGCCCCGCATACCTGGGAAGAAAAGCAGAAGCCCTACGCACAGGCGCCCTCCGGCCTGCCGCTGGTGCAGTACGCGCTGGTCGCCGCGCTGGAGCTGGTGCACGAGGGCAAGCTGCCGATCACCCGCATCGTGCAGAAGTTCGCGCATGCGCCGGCGCAGCTGTTCGATGTGGAAGAGCGTGGCTTCCTGCGCGAAGGCTATTTCGCCGACCTGGTGATGATCGACAACACCCCGTTCACCGTGAAGCGCGAGCAGGTGCTGTCCAAGTGCGGCTGGTCGCCGTTCGAAGGCACCACGTTCCGTTCGCGTATCGCCGCGACCTGGGTCAACGGCCAGCAGGTGTGGGATGGCGAACAATTGATTGGCGCTGCCGCCGGTCAGCGCCTGACCTTCGACCGCTGATGCGCGCAGCCATGGTTGGCGCCTGGCTTGCGCTGGCGCCGCTCTCGCTCGCTGCCGGCAGCGTCGCTGCGCAGTCCGCCGACGCCGCGGAGGTGGTATTTCCGCAAAGCGCTTCGCAGGGCGCGCTGGTGATCGGCAAGGTGCCGGCGGGCAGCCAGGTGCAGTACGCCGGCCGCAGCTTGCGGGTCAGCGGCTATGGCAGCGTGGTGTTCGGCATCGGCCGCGACGCCACAGGCCCGTTGCAGGTGCAGATCACCCGCCCCGATGGCAGCAAACAGACCGCCAGCATTGCGGTGACGCCGCGCGACTGGCCGGTGGAGCGCGTCAACGGCGTGCCGCCCAAGACGGTCAATCCGCCTGCGGCGATCGCCGAGCGGATCAAGCGCGAGCAGGCGCAGGTCACCGCCGCGCGCGACCGCGACGATGCCCGCACCGATTTCGCCCAGGCCTTCATCTGGCCCGTGCAGGGCCGCATCAGCGGGCGCTTCGGCAATGCGCGCGTCTACAACGGCCAGCCCGGTGCCGGCCACTCGGGCATGGACATCGCCGTGCCCACCGGCACGCCGGTCAAGGCACCGGCTGCCGGCGTGGTGACCTTTGCCGCGCCGGACCTGTATCTGACCGGCGGCACCGTGTTGCTGGACCATGGCTTCGGGGTGAGCTCGAATTTTCTGCACCTGTCGCGCATCGACGTGAAGGTGGGCGACCGCGTGGAGCAAGGCCAGGTGATTGCGGCAGTCGGTGCCACCGGGCGCGCGACCGGGCCGCATCTGCATTGGGGGATGAACTGGTTCGATGTACGCATCGATCCGCTGCTGGTGCTTGAGCGCAGCAAATAGCTAGCGCGCGCGGTGTGCCGGCAGGGCCGGCGCGGCGGCATGGTGTCTGCGACCCACCCGTTGCGCTTGTGTTCGCCGCAGGGCTTTGGGGTATAACCGGGACGACCGTCGATCGTCACCGGGCAACGATGGACGATCGGTCACTGGCCGTCGGTCCGGTGCCTAGCCGCCGGACCTGCGTCATCTCCCCTCCCCCGACCGCAGGAGATGTGCAACATGCGCAACGAGCAACTCAAACCCACCCTGGGCACCTGGCAACTGTGGGGGATCGCCGTGGGTCTGGTGATCTCCGGCGAATATTTCGGCTGGAGCTACGGCTGGGGCACCGCCGGCACGCTGGGTTTTCTGGTGACCACGCTGCTGGTCGCGGTGATGTACACCTGCTTCATCTTCAGCTTTACTGAGCTGACCACCGCCATCCCCAATGCGGGCGGGCCGTTCGCCTATAGCCTGCGCGCATTCGGGACCTACGGCGGCATGCTGGCGGGCCTGGCCACGCTGATCGAATTCGTGTTCGCGCCGCCGGCCATCGCGATGGCAATCGGCGCCTATCTCAACGTGCAGTTCCCGACCCTGGACCCGCGCATCGCCGCGATCGGCGCGTATGCGATCTTCATGGGCTTGAACATCGTCGGCGTGGCGATCGCCGCCACCTTCGAGCTGATCGTGACCTTGCTGGCGGTGATCGAGCTGCTGGTGTTCATGGGCGTGGTGGCGCCGGGCTTCAGCGTTGCGCGCTTTGCCGCCAATGGCTGGGCCGGTAACGATGTGTTCGGCCCGGCTGCCATTTCCGGCATCTTTGCCGCGATTCCGTTTGCGATCTGGTTCTTTCTGGCGATCGAGGGCGCGGCGATGGCGGCCGAAGAGGCCAAGGATCCCAAGCGCACGATTCCGCGCGCCTACATCGCCGGTATCCTCACCCTGGTGGTGCTAGCGCTGGGCGTGATGGTGTTTGCGGGCGGGGTCGGCGACTGGCGTCAGCTCTCCAACATCAACGACCCGTTGCCACAGGCGATGAAGGCCGTGGTCGGCAACAGCTCGACCTGGCTGCATATGCTGGTGTGGATCGGCCTGTTCGGCCTGGTGGCCAGCTTCCACGGCATCATCCTGGGCTATTCGCGGCAGTTCTTCGCGTTGGCGCGTGCCGGGTTCCTGCCGCACGGGCTGGCCAGGCTGTCGCGCTTTCGCACGCCGCATCGCGCGATTCTTGCCGGCGGCGCGATCGGCATCGCAGCGATCTGCAGCGACAGCGTGGTCAAGATCCAGGGCATGTCGCTGACCGCGGCGATGATCACCATGTCGGTGTTCGGCGCGATCGTGATGTATGTGATGAGCATGCTCAGCCTGTTCAAGCTGCGCCGCGCCGAACCCGGGCTGGAGCGCAGCTTTCGCGCGCCGGGCTATCCGGTGGTACCGGCAATCGCGCTGCTGCTGGCGCTGGTGTGTCTGGTGGCGATGGTCTGGTTCAACCCGATCGTGGCGCTGATCTTCGTGGGCCTGCTGCTGTTCGGTGCGCTGTGTTGCGTGCTGAGCTTGCGCAGCCAGGCCACGCCTGCGGCCAGTGCCAGATGAGCGGGTTCGCGTTTACCGCTGGCGGCGAGCGCTTCCAGTTTGCCGATCTCAAGACCTTGCTGGCCAAGGCCACGCCGCCGCGCTCGGGCGACCAACTGGCCGGGCTCGCCGCCGACTCCGGGCTGCAGCGGGTGGCCGCGCAGATGGCGCTGGCGGACCTGCCGCTGCGTCACTTCCTCGATGAAGCGGTGGTGCCGTACGAATCGGACGAGGTCACCCGCCTGATCGTCGACCAGCACGATGCGGCCGCATTTGCTGCGGTGGCGCATCTTACCGTCGGCGGCTTTCGTGATTGGCTGTTGAGTGCGCAGGCCGACGAAGCGGCACTGGCCGCACTGGCGCCCGGACTGACACCGGAGATGGTGGCGGCAGTCTCGAAGTTGATGCGCGTGCAGGACCTGATCCTGGTCGCGCAGAAGACGCGCGTGGTCACGCGCTTTCGCAATACGCTAGGCTTGCGTGGCCGCCTGTCCACGCGCCTGCAGCCCAACCACCCTACCGACGATGCCACCGGCATCGCCGCCAGCGTGCTCGATGGCCTGCTATACGGCAATGGCGATGCGGTGATCGGCATCAATCCTGCCAGCGACAGCCTGGCCGCCACCACCGCGTTGCTGCGCATGCTCGATGCGGTGATCACCGGCTACCAGATCCCCACGCAGTCCTGCGTGCTGGCACACATCACCACCACCATCGACGCGATCAACCGCGGTGTACCGGTGGACCTGGTGTTCCAGTCGATCGCCGGCACCGAAGCGGCCAATGCCAGCTTCGGCATCAATTTGGCGCTGCTGCAGGAAGGCCATGACGCCGGGGTGTCGCTGCGGCGCGGCAGCGTCGGCGACAACGTGATGTATTTCGAGACCGGCCAGGGCAGCGCGTTGTCGGCCAATGCGCATCATGGCGTCGATCAGCAGACCTGCGAGGTACGTGCCTATGCCGTGGCGCGGCAGTTCAAGCCGCTGCTGGTCAACACCGTGGTGGGCTTTATCGGCCCGGAATATCTCTACGACGGCAAGCAGATCATCCGTGCCGGGCTGGAGGATCACTTCTGCGGCAAGCTGCTGGGCGTGCCGATGGGCTGCGACATCTGCTACACCAATCATGCCGAAGCCGACCAGGACGACATGGACGTGCTGCTAACCCTGCTCGGCACCGCCGGCATCAACTTCATCATGGGCATTCCCGGCTCCGACGATGTGATGCTCAACTACCAGACCACCTCGTTCCACGATGCGCTGTATGCGCGCCAGGCGCTCGGGCTGCGCGCTGCGCCCGAGTTCGAACACTGGCTGGAACAGCAAGGCATCCTGCGCCTGCGCGATGGCCGCTTCGAACTCGGTAGCGAGCTTCCCGCACCGTTCCGGCGTGCGCTGGAGCAATTGAACGCCGGCAGCGTGCAATGAGCAGCCCCACCACTCCTCCGCGCGATGCCTGGGCGCAGCTGCGTCAACTCACACCGGCGCGCATTGCGCTGGGGCGCGTCGGCACCAGCCTGCCCACCGCGGCGCACCTGGATTTCCAGCTTGCGCATGCGCAGGCGCGCGATGCGGTGCATCTGGCATTCGACCCACAGCCGCTGCAGGCAGCGCTGCAACAGCGCGGGCGGGACAGCATTCTGCTGCACAGCGCGGCGGTGGACCGGCACACCTATCTGCAACGTCCGGATCTGGGCCGGCGCCTGGGCGAGGATGCGGCCGCGCACCTGCGTGGCCTGACTGCGGTCCACGGCGGCGGGCGCGATATCGCGGTGGTGGTCGCCGACGGACTCTCTGCATTGGCGGTGCATCGACACGCAGCGCAGATGCTGGAGCATATCGACGCGCTGGCCGCACACGAAGGCTGGTCGTTGGCGCCGGCGGCGTTGATCGCGCAAGGCCGCGTCGCCATCGGCGACGAGGTCGGCGAACTGCTCAAGGCGCGTCTGGTGATCGTGTTGATCGGCGAGCGGCCGGGGCTGAGCTCGCCCGACAGCCTGGGCCTGTATCTGACCTATACCCCACGTGTTGGCCTGACTGACGCGGCGCGCAATTGCATCTCCAATATCCGCGCCGAAGGACTGAGTTACGCCGAAGCCACGCATAAGCTTGCGTACCTGCTGCGCGAATCGTTTCGGCGCAAGCTGTCCGGCGTGCAGCTCAAGGACGAGGCCGAGCAACCGGCGCTGCCGTCAGCGGGCCCGTCCGATGCCGCGCCGCGGACGTTTCTGCTTCCTGATGGCGCGCCACCAGACGCTGAAGCTGGGTGCGGCTAGGCGACCTACTTAGGTAAGCGCGCCATCGTGCGGATCGCTGGCCGCATAGGTGCTGGTTGGCAACTCGTTGTCGTGCGGATGGCGCAAGGCATTACGTACCTCTTCGGGCAGTTGCGCGACATCCAGCATCACCTTGCCGGAATGCACATCACGCACCACCGACGCAGGCAGCACGAAGTCGCCCCCGTTTTCGATATTGATGACCAGCTCGGCGCCATCCTTGCGCACCTCGCGGACGACACCGACGCCGACTTCGCCGTCGCGCAGAAACACCATCTGGCCGATTTCGATCTGTTGCATCTTGTTTCTCCTTTGGCAGGCAGCGCGTGAACGCGCAGTGCCATGAACGTTCTTGTCTGCAATCCAGGCTGACAACGCCGATCCAGCCTCACGACTGGATCGGCGCTTGCGCAAGCGACAGGACCGAAATTAGAACCGTGCACCATCGCGAAGATCGTGCAGGCGTGCAGCAGGCCTCAGCTCATCGGAACGTCCGCCACCTTGTCCTGGTAATCCTTTTTCGGGTCAACGCCGAACAACACCTTGATACCGGCCAACAGGCTGGAACCGTTGAGCCAGATCTGCGCGTGATCGGTGTCCAGACGCAGCAGCGCCAGCTTGGGATCGTCCTTGCCGCCTTCGTACCAGGCAGCCACATGCGGGTTCCACAGGCGCTCGACCACAGCCGGGTCAGTGTCTTCGCGCAACGAGCCGCTGATGCTGGCGAACAGGTCATGCCCCTTGCTGCTGAAGGCGCCGATGACGCGGCGGCCTTGTCCCAGCATGGCAATCAACGCATTGTCCTTGGAGGTGAAGAACCAGATCGGACCACCGCTATCGCCTTCGATCTGCGCGGTCATCGGGCGGGCATGCCCGTCTTCCACGCCATCCAGGCCCAGCATCACGGTGCGATCGGATTTCAGGGCTTTCCAGAATTTTTCCTGCAGCTCTTTGGGGTCTGCCATCTCGATGTCTCACATGCGCGTGTCTACGCGGGTGACTCAGTCTGGAAGTCTCCCCGCCCACGGCATGTGACGATGCGCACTCCTGCCTGCACATGGCGGCAACGCGATCGCCTCCGGTGAAATGGTGCACCTGCATAAATCACGCAAGCCAATGGCGCCTGTTTGCGACGCAGTCACGTTGCAGAGCGTGATGCCACTAAAGCTCTTGAACATTGCATCTGAACGCCAGACCGCTGTAGCGACCACGTCAGTAAGATCGCCCCGCCGATTGCTCCGCCATCCAGGAACACCCGGACGCGGTGACCGGCATCCGCCGATCGCATGCTGCGCCATGGTTGCGGCACATGCACGCGACGTGCGGCGGCTGAAGCGTATCCATCAATCGCCTGCGTCCCTTCCGAGAGAGCGCCACTCATGTCTGCATCGCCCTTGCGCACGACCTGTATCGCCGCCGTCCTGCTGAGCCTTGTCAGCGCCGATGCCACCGCCTTGACCGGCACGGCCAGCCGCCCACAACTCACCAGTAGCGAGGCGAGCACGTACAGCATCTCCAAGGCCCTGGCCAAGGCCGGCCCGATCACCGCCCTGGTCACCGACAACTGGAATCCCACTGCGGGGGTGGCGCTGCTCAGTGCAGACTTCGCCGTGGCCGCCGATGGCTCCACGCGCTATCGCACCGTGCAGTCGGCGATCGATGCCGCTGTCGCTGCCGGCGGCAGCACCCGTCGCTACATCAGCATCAAGGCCGGCACCTATACCGAACTGGTCTGCGTGCCGACCAACGCGCCACCGCTGACCGTGTTCGGCCTGGGCACCAACACCGCAGACACCGTCATCCGCTTCAACAACGCCAACCCCACGCCCAAGCCGGCCGGCACCGCAAGTCACCCCTGTGCCAGCAATGCAGCGGCAACCACGGTGGGCACCTCCAACAGCGCGACAGTGACCGTGCGCGCCGCCGGCTTCCAGGCGCGTCACCTGCGCGTGGACAACAACTATGTCGAAGGCACTTACCAGGACAACAACCAGTCGGCAGTCGCGCTGGCGGTGCGTGGCGACCAGGCCAGCTTCGAAGACGTGCTGGTGACCGGCAATCAGGACACCTTGCTGATCAGTGCGACCAATGCCGCCAATGTGATCCGCGCCTATTTCAAGAACAGCACGATCGAAGGCGATGTCGACTTCATCTTCGGCTCGGGTGTGGGCGTGTTCGACAACGCCACCATCCGCTCGGCCGGTGCGCGCCTGGGCAGCAGCCGTGGCGGCTACATCTTTGCGCCAAGCACACGTCCGGGCAGTGCCTATGGGTTCCTGGCGATCAATAGCCGCTTCGTCGCCGGCTCCGGATCACCCGACAACCAGACCTACCTGGGGCGCGCCTGGGACGAAGGCATCAGCAGCCTGTCAGCCTATGTCAACGGCACCTCACCCAATGGCCAGGTCACGGTGCGCAATTCCAGCCTGGGCAGCCACATCCGCAAGACCGCACCCTGGAATGCCTCCACCGTCAGCCGCCCGTACTGCAGCAGCAACTGCGCCAATTCGGCCAACCGGTTCTACGAATACGGCAATAGCGGTGCCGGCAGCGCGGATTGATGGCTCGCTACGTCAGGTTGCCCTGAAGCACCACTTCGCAAGGCGTTAACGTTGCCCCCCCCCGCCTGTCGGCAAGCCGTGTGATGCGGTACGCCGACAGGCGTTGTCGTTTCCTACGATTGCGGCACCTTCGCCACGTCGTTGGTCGTGCACTGACGGAACCAGATCCGCGCGCCTAGTCCGCGCCGCTGGCAGCACGCCAGCTATGCCACAACTGCTGCACGGGCGGTGGATAGGCGGCCTTGCCGGCAAGCTCGCGCTGCAGGCGCAGGCGTGCCAGCCGCGACCATACCCGGTGCGGGCGCGCCAACGCCGGTTTGCGCGGCCAGGCGCGCAGCAATTGCGTGCGCCATGCGGCCAGCGTCATGTCGCCGGGTGCGGCGCTGTCGCCGGCCACACGCTGGCGTGCATCCAGCCATTGCAGCGCCACTGCGGTGGCATCGCCAGGCTGGGTGCGCGCAAACAGCGTGGCTTCCACGCCGACCACGGCCTCGGCGAAGGCACGCAATCTCGCCAACGCCTGCTGCAACGCTTGCGGCTGCGCACGGGCGTCCTGCATGGCCGGCAAGGTGTCGGCCAACTGCGCCCATGGCGCAGGCACCGGCTCCAGCACGCGCCCCAGCGGATGGCGCGAACGCTGCTGCGACCAGTCGCGCAGCTCCTGCTGCCACCATGCCAGCTTGGCGTCGGCCGGCAACGGGTCGCCGGCGATGTTCATGATGTCTTCCCATTCCTGCAGCAGCGCAAACCAGGCCGCCGTGAGGCGTCGCTGCGGCTCGGGAATGAAGGGCTCGGCAACCGACCATTCCGGCCAGCGCGTGCGCCACTTGTCGAGAAAACTGTCGAGAGCGCTGGATTGGCTCATGGCGGGTCCGGAAGAAAACGAAAGAAGATCAGGTCTGCGGCCACGCCACGGCATCCCACAGCGTCTGCGGCTGCGCGACGAGGACGTCGGCCTGCCAGCGCGACGGCTCATCGTCATGCAGGCGATAGCCCCACAACACCGCCACCGACGGCATCGCCGCCGCGCGCGCGGCCAGGATGTCGCGCTCGTCGTCGCCGACGTAGACGCAGTGCGCCGGCGCAACCCCGATGCGCTCGGCCGCAGTCAGCAGGGGCAACGGATGCGGCTTGCGCTCGGCCAGCGTATCGCCGCCGATCAGCACCGCGCAGCGCTGCTCCCATCCCAGTTGCGGCAGGATCAGCCGGGCCAGATATTCGGGCTTGTTGGTGACCACGCCCCAGATGCAACCGGCGCGCTCCAGCCGCAGCAGCAGTTCTTCGACACCGTCGAACAGCTGCGAGTGCGTGCCGATCAAGGCTTCGTAGCGACGCAGGAATTCCGGCACCAAGGCATCGCGCTCGAGCGCATCGAGGTCGGCAAACGCCACCGCCAGCATCGCGCGCGCGCCCTTGGACACCACCGGACGCAACTGCGCCAAGGCGATTGGCGCACGCCCGCGCGCATCCAGCATCGCGTTGACGGTCGCCAGCATGTCCGGCGCGCTATCGAGCAAGGTGCCATCCAGATCGAACAACACCGCACGCGGAAACTTCATCGCCGCCCCGCTACTCTGCGCTGGCCCGCGGTCATCGGTAAATTGCGATTCGGCCGACATCAAACACGCACGTGCTGTTGCGAATCCCGAATCTCCACTGCCCAATCCCCGCCCGTCACGGCTTCACCGCATAAGCCAGGTAATTGACCTCGGTCCGCGACGACAGGCGCGCACGATTGCGCCACGGCTCGTACACCATGCCGCTGACGTCTTCCAGCTGCAGTTCGGCACTGCGCAACCACGCCGCAAGCTCTGCCGGCTTGATGAAATCCTTGTAGTGATGCGTGCCCCTGGGCAGCAGCCGCGCGATGTATTCGGCGCCGACCACCGCCAGCGCGAACGCGGCCGGGGTGCGGTTGAGCGTGGACAAAAACAGCTTGCCGCCCGGCTTGAGCAGGCTGGCGCAGGCGCGGATGATCGCGGTCGGGTCCGGCACGTGTTCGAGCATTTCCATGCAGGTCACCGCATCGAAACTGCCCGGCTGTTCGGCGGCCAGGTCTTCCACCGACTGCACGCGGTAATCCACCTGCACGCCCGATTCCAGACTGTGCAGGCGCGCCACCTTGACCAGCTCCGGCGCCAGATCGATCGCCGTGACCTGCGCGCCCAGACGCGCCATCGACTCGCTGAGCAGACCGCCGCCGCAGCCGACATCGAGCACACGCGCGCCGGCCAGGCCCAGCCGTGCGGACACGTAGTCCAGACGCACCGGATTGAGCGCATGCAGCGGCTTCTGCGGGCCGTCGGCATCCCACCAGCGGTTGGCCAGCGCCGCGAACTTGTCCAGCTCGCTCTGATGGAAGTTGCTGGAATTGGATTGGGGATTCGGATTCATGCGGAGCTCCGTGATGGGGTGACGCGCGCTCAGGCGCGGACGGTGCGGATGCGCTCGCGCCACTGCCGCGCATTGGCAACCAGGGCAGCGGTGTCCATGTCGATGAGCTCGCGCTGCACCAGTTTGGGCTTGCCGGCGATCCACACATCGGTGACCTGATGACGGCCGGCAGCGTAGATCAGTTGCGACAGCACATGATGCAGCGGTTGGGTCTCCAGTGCGGACAGATCCACGCAGACCAGATCGGCCTGCTTGCCGATTTCGATCGAGCCGATCCTGTCGCC
Organism: Xanthomonas sp. NCPPB 2864; assembly: GCF_056675615.1. NCBI lineage: Bacteria > Pseudomonadati > Pseudomonadota > Gammaproteobacteria > Lysobacterales > Lysobacteraceae > Xanthomonas > Xanthomonas sp. NCPPB 2864. The sequence continues at coordinate 990,311 of NZ_JBWWVS010000001.1, read as the reverse complement.
GAAGCCCAACGCGCGCGCGCCGCCCAGCGTGGCCGCGCGCAGCGTGGTGGCCGCGTCCAGTGCGGTGGCATCGTTGGCCACTGCCTTGGCCAGGATCGCCGCCGTGCGGTTCTCGCTGAACATGTCCAGGTCGTTGTTGCTGGCGCAGCCGTCGGTGCCGATCGCCAGGTTGACGCCTGCACGTTGCAGCGCGCAGGCCGGGCAAAAGCCCGAAGCGAGCTTGAGATTGGACTCCGGGCAATGCACCACGCTGACGCCGCGCTCGGCGCACAGGTGGATTTCCGCCTCGGTGAGCTGGGTCATGTGCACGGCGATCAGGCGGTCGTTGACCAGCCCTAGGCGGTCCAGCCGCGCCAGCGGGCGCTGCCCGTACTGGGCAACCGAATCGGCCACTTCCTGCGCGGTTTCGTGCGTGTGCAGATGCACCGGCAGATCCAGCTGGTCGGCCAGCATGCGCACGCGTTCGAAGTTGGCGTCGTTGACCGTGTACGGCGCATGCGGCGCGAAGGCGGTGCTAATCAGCGGATCGTCGCGCCACTGGTCGTGCAGTTCGCCGGCCCGTGCGAAGTATTCGTCGTCCGACGATGCCCAGGCGGTGGGGAAATCGATGATCACCGCGCCGACCAGCGCACGGAACCCGTGCTGCTTGTACACGGCCGCCTGCACATCGGCGAAGAAGTAGTTCTCGTTGACGCAGGTGGTACCGCCACGCAGCATTTCGGCGATCGCCAGCGTGGTGCCGTCGGCGACGAATTCCGGCCCGATCACCGCCGCTTCCACCGGCCAGATGTGCTGCTGCAGCCATACCATCAGCGGCAGATCGTCGGCAACGCCACGCAGCAGCGTCATCGGGTTGTGCGTATGCGCATTGACCAGGCCCGGGATCAAGGCCGCCTCCGGGCGCGAGACGGTCTGCGTCGGCGCAAACCGCAGGCGCGCCTCGGCGGTCGGCAGGATCGCCACGATGACGCCGTTGTGCACCGCCACCGCGTGATCGTCGAGCACCACCGCATGCGGCTCGATCGGCACGACGTAACCGGCTTCGATCAACAGGTCGCAGACTTGGGGAGGGGCATTGGTCATGAGCGGATCCATAAAAGGTTAATTGTCGAACGGCCAGCTGGGATCGCCACCGGCCACAGGCACATAGCGCTGGCCGTTGTAGCGCAGCACCTGGCGCACGCGATGGGTGCGTTCGGTATCGGTGTCGCTGCCAGCGGCGCTCTCCACGGTAGCCACGTTGGCTGTCAGCACGATGTCCGCGTAGCCGGCGTGTACCTGCGGCGCCATGCTCACGCTCAGATTGGCGACCTCGGTGATCACATCGTCCTTGCCGAGACTGCACGGCTCGCCTTTCACACGTTGCCACGCATAGAGATCGCGTTGCAGCACCGGGCGCAGGCTGCGCCCCTCGCGCACCAGCAGTGTCAATGCCTGATTGCTGTAAAAATCCGGGCAGCTGGGCCCGCGCGCGGCACTGCGCACCACCACGCCGATCGCACGCACGCCCTTGGCCAGGTCGTAGCGCGCGGTGTCCAGGCGCAGGCTGTCGGCAGCCAGTTCGAAGGCGGCGTCCTCGCCCATTGCCTGCGCGTAGAACGCCAGCACTTTGCCGCTGGCGGCATCGAGCATGGCCACGCGCAACTCGAGGTCGCGCTCGCCAGGCACGGTTTCCGCATCGCCGGCAAATGCGATTGCCGCCAGCCGGATCGCCGCATCGTTCGGCCACGGCTTGCAGCTCTGGGCCACCAGACGGTCGGCCACCAGACGGTCGGCCGGCACCGCGGCGGCAGCGCCGCCCACGACGCCGGAGGTTGCAATGGCCGCAACGGCGGCCACGTCATCGGCATCGCAGGTTGCGGCAGCCGATTGCGCAAACGCCGGGCACGCGAGCAGCGCGCCCCACAGCCCCAACACGACACTGGCACCGCGTCCCGCTCGATCAGGCCAGTGTCCCGGACGCATCGTCTTACTTGACGCGCGCCGAGTATTCGCCCGAGCGGGTGTCGACCTTGATGATTTCGTCCTGGTTGACGAACAGCGGCACGCGCACCACCGCGCCGGTTTCCAGCGTCGCCGGCTTGCCGCCGCCGCCGGAGGTATCGCCGCGCACGCCCGGATCGGTCTCGGTGATCTTCAGCTCGACGAAGTTCGGCGGCTGCACCCAGATCGGCGTGCCGTTCCACAGCGTCACGATGCAGTCTTCCTCGCCCTTGAGCCACTTGTCGGCGCCGCCCATGCCGGCTTTGTCGGTCTGCACCTGCTCGAAGGTTTCCGGGTCCATGAAGTGCCAGTACTCGCCATCGCTGTACAGGTAGCGCATGTCGGTATCGACCACGTCGGCCACTTCCACGTCGTCGGTCGCCTTCATGGTCATTTCGACCACGCGGCCGGACTTGATGAAGCGGTACTTCATGCGGGTGAAGGCCTGGCCCTTGCCCGGCTTGACGTATTCGGTCTCGGTGATGACCGCCGGCTCGTTGTTGACCAGGATCTTCATGCCGTTCTTGACGTCGTTCATGCCAACAGTGGCCATGGTGCAGCTCCTCGATAAGACCACGACCTGCCACAGGCCGTGGCAGGTCGGATTAGAATGGGGCGCCCGCCGCAACCGGCGGGCATTGGTTTTGTGACCGCACATGATACCCGCAGCCCCCCTCGCCTTGCAGCCATCTCCGCCGCCCACCCTGCAACCGCCGCGCTGGCAGCAGCAGTGGCGCGACGCCGTGCGCGACCCGCGCGCGCTGCTGGCGCTGCTGGGCCTGGAGGCGCAGGCGGCCGGGATCAGCGACGCGGCCGCCGCGCAGTTCCCGCTGCGGGTGCCGCAGGCATTCGTGGCGCGCATGCGTCGTGGCGACCTGCACGACCCGCTGCTGCGCCAGGTGCTGCCGCTGGACGATGAAATGCGGCCGGTGCCCGGCTTCGGCCTGGATGCGGTCGGCGATGGCGCCGCCAAGACCGCCGACGGGGTGATCCAGAAGTACCGCGGCCGCGCGCTGCTGATCGCCACCGGCAGCTGCGCGGTGCACTGCCGCTACTGCTTCCGCCGCCACTTCCCGTATGCCGAGGAAACCGCCGCGCGCGACGGATGGCGCGACGCGGTCGCCGCGATCGCGGCCGACCCCGGCATCGACGAAGTGCTGCTGTCCGGCGGCGACCCACTGTCGCTGGCCACCGGCAAGCTGGCCGAACTCACTGATGCGCTGGCTGCCATCGGCCACGTCAAGCGCCTGCGCATCCACAGCCGGCTGCCGATCGTGCTGCCCGCGCGTGTCGACGCGCCGCTGCTGGCTTGGCTGCGCGGCCTGCCGTGGCCGGTGGCCTTCGTGGTGCATGCCAACCATGCCAACGAATTCGATACCGCCGTGGACGATGCCATGCGCGCCCTGCGCGAGGCCGGCGCGCAGTTGCTCAACCAGGCCGTGCTGCTGCGCGGCGTCAACGACAGCGTGGATGCGCTGGCGGCCCTGAGCGAACGCAGCTTCGCCGCCGGCGTGCTGCCGTATTACCTGCACCAGCTCGACCGGGTGGCCGGCGTGGCGCATTTCGAAGTGGACGATGCGCGCGCGCGCGCCCTGCACACCGAACTGGCCACGCGCCTGTCCGGCTACCTGGTGCCGCGCCTGGTGCGCGAAATCCCCGGCGACACCGGCAAACGGCCGCTGTAACCACCAGCTCGAACACACCGGATCGTAGGAGCGCACCCGGGCGCGACGAAGCATGACCGGTAACACCCGTCGCGCCCGCGTGCGCTCCTACGCTGATCAGCCCGCGGCGATCAGCTTGACCATGTCGGCCGGGCTCAGCGGGCGGCTGAACCAATAGCCCTGGCCCAGGTCGCAGCCACGCTCGCGCAGCAGGTTGAACTGCGCTTCCTGCTCGATCCCCTCGGCCACCACCGTGATGCCCAGCGAATGCGCCATGCCGATGATGGCTGTGGTCAGCGCCAGATCGTCCGGGTCGCGCTGCAGGTCGGCGATGAAACTCTTGTCGATCTTGACCCCGTCCACCGGCACCTGGCGCAGATGGCTCAAGCCGGAGAAACCGGTGCCGAAGTCGTCCAGCCACACCTTCACGCCGGTGCGGTGCAATTGATCGAGCAGGCTGGCGGCCATCATTTCATCCCCGATCACCGCCGTTTCGGTCAGCTCCAGGTGCAAGCGCGCGGCCGGCAGGCCGGACTCGGCCAGGCACTCGGCCACGGTGTCGATCAGGTCGCCACTGCGCAGCTGACGCGGGGAAACGTTGACCGAGATGAACAAGCCCTCGCCCACCACCGGCCATTGCGCCGCTTCCAGGCAGGCCGCGCGCAGCACCTTGGGGCCGATCACCTCGATCAGGCCGCTCTGCTCGGCGATGTCGATAAAGGTGGACGGCGCAATCGTGCCCAGCGCCGGGTGCTGCCAGCGCAACAGCACTTCCACCCCCACCAGCACCCGGTCGCTGGTGCGGTAGATCGGCTGATAGACCAGCCGCAGCTCGTCGCGCTCCCAGGCCCCGCGCAGCTCGTGCTCCATGTGCACGCGCCGCTCCACCGCATGATCGGCGGCACGGCTGTAGAAGCGATGGCAGTTCTTGCCGGCGACCTTGGCCTGGTACATCGCGATGTCGCCGTTCTTCAGCAACGCGGTGGCATTGCTGGCATCGTCCGGGAACAGCGTGATGCCGATCGAGGTGCCCAGGAACACCTCCCGGCCCTGCACGTTCAAGGGGCGGCTCAATTCGTGCACCAGCCGGTCCGCCAGCTGGGCGGCAAGCAGGCTGACATCGCCGTTCTGCAGCAGGATCACGAACTCGTCGCCGCCAAAGCGCGCCAGAATCGCGTCGTCGCCGCCCAACGCACCGACCGCGCGGCTGATGCGGCTGGCGAACTGCAGCAGCGCTTCGTCGCCGGCTTCGTGGCCCAGCGTGTCGTTGACGCGCTTGAAGTCGTCGATATCGGCGAACAGCAGCGCCAGCTTGCTGTCGGTGCTGCGGGCGGTGTTGAGCAGATGGTCCAGGCCCTCGCGGAACCCCAGCCGGTTGGTCAGCCCGGTCAGCGCGTCGGTGTAGGCCATGTGGCGCACCTCGCGATCGTGCCGGGCGATGCTCTCGCTCATGCGGCCGAAGGCGGAAATCAACTCGCCGATCTCGTCGTTGCGCGGATGCGGCGGCAGCTGCACCGCATAGTCGCCACGCTCGATCTGGCGCGCGGCCGCCGCCAGCAGCCGCACCGGCGCCACCAGGGTGCGCTGCACGTAGATGGCCAACAGCACCCCCAGCGCCACCAGCGCGGCCAGCAGCACCAGCAGCCAGCCCAGATCGCGCTTGCCGATCGCGTTGAGGTTCTGCACCAGGGTCAGGTTGGCGCCGGATTCGACCCTGCGCACCCGCTCGCGCGACATGCCCACCCGCACCCCGCCGATGCGCTGGTCGCCGATCTTGATCGGCATCGTCACGTCCAGCACTTCCGGCGAGGACTGCAACAGCATGGCGCGCGCGGTCACCGCCCTGGCCGCGAGCGGGTCGGTCATGGGCTGGCCGTAATGCTGCAGATCGGGCGAGCCATCGTGCACCAGCCGGCCGCGTCGATCGAACACCAGCACGTAGCTCACCACCTGCTGCCGCGAGGCGTTGCGCACCAGCGCACCCACCGTGCCCAGGTCGGAGTAGTACAGCGGATTGGCCAGGCCGTTCGCCAGTTCGGTGGCCAGGGTCTCGCCACGCGTGCGCAGGCTGCGATCGAACAGCTCGTGCAGGATCTGCGCGCTGAGCCCGCGCACCTCGCGTTGCATCGCGCTCTGGCGCTGCAGCAGCGACGCCAGGATCGCACCGACCAGCAGCAGCGTCAGCGCCATCACCAACAGGAAGCGTGCCTGCAACCCGAAGCGCACCTGAGTCATTCCACTTGATCCCTGACACGGTGCAAGCCGGCGCTTAGCGCATCCAGGCGCCGGCGGCTGGCAGCATCCAGCGGGTGGAAGGCGGTGGTGCCGAAGAAGCGCTTCAGGGCCGGCCCGGCCTTGGGGTCGGAGGCCGCCTGCAGCAGCACCACGCGCAGCCGCCGTTCCACCGCCGGATCCATGCCGGTGCGCACCATCTCCACCGCGCGCGGCACCGGCGCACTGCGATGGACGATACGAAAATCACGCTTGAACACCTGCGGCAGGTGGCGTTCGTCATCCCAGTCGGCGTTGCTGAAGGCGCCCGCATCGATCAGGTGCTGATGTACGAAGGCGGAGATATTCAGTTTCGACCCGACCATCAGGTAACCCACCGAGCCCGGTACCTGGCTGTCGTCCGGCGACAGCAGCACATCGCAGGCGATGCCGTTGCGCACCAGCTCCAGCATCGGCAGCAGGTAGCCGCTGGTGGAGGAGGCGTTCTGCAACGCCAGGGTGTGCCCGCGCAACTGCTTGAGCGACTGGATCGGGCTGTCGCGGCGGACGAAGAACACCGTGTGGAACTCGCGCAGGCCGGCGCGCTCGGTCATCACCAGCGGGTGCGCACTGCCGCGCTGTTCCAGCAGCATTGCCGCACCGGTGGTTTCGCTGACCCAGTCGACGCGGCCACGCCGCAGGTAACTGGACATCTGCCGCGCATCCGGCGCCATCAGGATTTCGCCACGGCGGATCCCGACCTCGCGCATGCGCGGCACCACGTAATCCAGCAGGGGCTTGAGTTGCGCGTAATGGGTGGCGGGATCGTCGCTGATCCGTCCAAGCACCAATACCGGGGAAGGCGCCGCTGTCGCCGTCGCGGCAAAGCCTGCCCCGGCCAACAGCCCGCAGGCAATCAGACACCATCGTAGACCGCGCAAAACGGACACTCCCCTAGAGCCGCCGACAGCCTAGCCGAATCTTTCGAGATGTGACAGACGTCAGTTTCCGTTGCGCTTTGCCAGCATGGCCATGCGCTGCGCATCGGACAGAATGCCGCGCAGCAAACGCACTTCCTGCTCGCTCATGTCCGCGCGCAACAGCAGCCGCCGCAGCTTGCGCATCGCCGACTCCGGCGCCCGCCCCTTGTGGAAGTCGATCTCGTCCAGGGTCTGGCCCAACTGGCCGAACATGCCTTCCAGCTGGGCATGGCTGGCCGGGCCCTCGCGCAGCGCGCCGGCCGCCGCGGCGGGCGCAACCTCCGCTTCGCCAGCCGCCAGCTGCGCCAGCCGCACCTCGTACGCCACGACCTGTACCGCCGCCGCCAGGTTGAGCGAGCTGAACGCCGGATCGGAGGGGATATGCAGCGCCGCATGGCAGAGCTGCAGTTCGTCGTTGGTCAGGCCGGTGCGCTCGCGACCGAACACGATCGCCACCTCGGCCGGTTCGCCTGCCTTGGCCCAGGCACGGCGCGCGCCCTCGTCCGGCGGCAGCTCTTCCAGCGCGACCCGGCGCGCACGCGCGGTGCAGCCGATCACCAGGGTGCAATCGGCCACCGCCTCGGCCAGGGTGGCGAAGATCGGCGCCTCGCCGAGCACGTCCTCGGCACCGGCCGAACGCCGATAGGCGTCTTCGTCGAGCGCACGCTCCGGCGCCACCAGCACCAGGCGCGACACGCCCATCGTCTTCATCGCGCGCGCGGCGGCGCCGATGTTGCCTGGATGCTGGGTGCCGACAAGAACGAAACGGATGCGCTGGCTGACGGACATGAACGGAGATTGGGGAGCGATTCGGTCGTAGATGGTAAACTGCGCGGCCGGCTTTGGTGCCGGACCGCTCTTTTACCTTCGCCATTTTCGATTCTGCCTTCACGGGAGCTTTAACCATGCAGAAACCCGCCGTCACCGTCATGGTCAAAGCCGCCCGCCTCGCCGGCAATGTGCTGTTGCGCGGTATCAACAAGCTCGATGCGCTCAACGTGGTGCAGAAAGGCCGCATGGACTACGCCAGCGAAGTCGATGCCGATGCCGAGAAGGTCATCATCAAGGAACTCAAGCGCGGCTACCCCGAGTACGCCGTGTTCGGCGAAGAAGGCGGCGTGCAAGGTGGCAAGAGTGGCCGCTACACCTGGGTCATCGACCCGCTGGACGGCACCAGCAACTATCTGCGCGGCTTCCCGCATTACTGCGTGTCGATCGCGCTGGTGGAAAACGGCGAGCCCACCGACGCGGTGATCTTCGACCCGCTGCGCAACGAGCTGTTCACCGCCAGCCGCGGCGCCGGCGCGGTGCTCAACGACCGCCGCATCCGCATCGCCGAACGCAAGGACCTGGAAGGCGCGATGGTCCACACCGGCTTCCCGCCGCGCGAGCGCGCACGCACCAGTGCGCAGCTGAAGTGCGTCGATGCGTTGCTGGTGCAGGCAGAGGATGTGCGTCGTACCGGTTCTGCCGCGCTGGACCTGGCCTACGTGGCCTGCGGCCGCGCCGATGCGTATTTCGAGGCCGGCGTCAAAGCGTGGGACATCGCGGCCGGCGTGCTGCTGGTGCGCGAAGCCGGTGGCCGCGTCTGCGACTACAAGGGCGCCACCCCGCCGCGCATGGACAACATGGGCCCGGAAACGCAGCAGATCGTGGCCGGCAACATCAAGATCAGCGACGCGCTGCAGAAGGTCATCGTCAACACCGGCTACGCCCGCGAGTTCGACGCCAAGTTCTGATCGCTGCCCGAGCGCAAGTTCTGACCGACGCCCGCACACCGTAGGAGCGCGCCCGAGCGCGACGGGGCTTTCCCAGCAAAGCCCTCGCGACCAGGGTCGCTCCTACAACAGCGCTCAGCAAAACACACAAGGCCGGGATCGCTCCCGGCCTTGTGCGTTTCAGCGCGACGCCAAGCCATTCGGCGCCGCACAACGTAGGAGCGCGCCCGAGCGCGACGGGGCTTTCCCGGCAAAGCCCTCGCGACCAGGGTCGCTCCTACGACAGCGCGCAACAAAACGCACAAGGCCGGGATCGCTCCCGGCCTTGTGTGTTCCAGCGCGATGCAAAGCCCATCAGCCCCGCACAACGTAGGAGCGCGCCCGAGCGCGACGGGGCTTTCCCGGCAAAGCCCATCGCGACCAGGGTCGCTCCTACAACAGCGCGCAGCAAAACACACAAGGCCGGGATCGCTCCCGGCCTTGTGCGTTGGGTGCCGCTGTCGCAGCGCTACGTGGAACCTAGCGCTGATGCACGACTTCAGGCGATCGCAGCGTGGTAGCGGCGCTCGACTTCTTCCCAGTTCACCGCGTTGTAGAACGCGCCGATGTATTCCGGACGACGGTTCTGGTACTTCAGGTAGTACGCGTGTTCCCACACGTCCAGACCCAGGATCGGGGTGTTGCCTTCGAACAGCGGGCTGTCCTGGTTGGCGGTGCTTTCCACCACCAGCTTCTTGTCCGGGGTCACGCTCAGCCAGGCCCAGCCCGAGCCGAAACGGCTGACGGCGGCCTTGGTGAAGGCTTCCTTGAACTTCTCGAAACCACCGATGTCCTTGTCGATCGCCTTGGCGACCTCGCCCTTAGGCTCACCACCGCCATTGGGCGACAGCACGGTCCAGAACAGCGAATGGTTGGCGTGGCCACCACCGTTGTTGCGCACCGGGCCCTGCAGGTTTTCCGGCAGGCTCTTCAGCTTGGACACCAGCTCTTCCACCGGCAGGTCGGCGTACTCGGTCCCTTCCAGCGCCGCGTTGACGTTGTTGATATAGGTCTGGTGATGCTTGGTGTGATGGATTTCCATCGTCTGCGCATCGATGTTGGGTTCCAGCGCGTCGTAGGCGTAGGGCAACTGCGGGAGGGTGTAAGCCATGCGTGTCTCCTGGACTTGCCGCCCGGCGAAGACCGGGCGTTGCGGGGTAGATGGTAAGGACGGCGGCGGCGCTTACCAAGGGTATTGGCAGGGAAACTTCATCCCATCGCATGCCGCGTCGTGTTCGCTGCATACCTTGCACCATGCCCCGGTTACTCGGGCGTGAACCGTCCTGCAGCCCGGCGCGTTCAAAGTCGACACAGTCGCGCAACGGCATACTTGCTCTGCCGTCCCAACACCCTGTTTCCGGAACCGTCATGCGCAAGCCCGCTTTGCTGATCGTCGCCATCGTGCTGCTCGTCGCCGGGTTGTGGGGCATGCGCGCGATGCAGACACCCAAGCCGCACTTCGCGCCGCAGCTCAGCGCGCCGATCGCCGCAGCAGCACCGGTCGAACGCTCACCGCAGCAGCAAGCGTTGCCGGGATTTCTGCCGACCGAGGCCATGGCCACGATCGTGCTGATCCAGCGCGGCGGACCATTCCCGCATCCGCAGGACGGCAGCGTGTTCGGCAATCGTGAGCAGCGCCTGCCCGAGCGTCCGCGCGGCTACTACCACGAATACACCGTGGAAACCCCAGGCAGTCCCGATCGCGGTGCGCGCCGCATCGTCACCGGCGGTACCCCGCCGCAGGCGTGGTACTACAGCGACGATCATTACCAGAGTTTCAGATCGTTCCAGGGCCCGGCTCCGGAGCAGGCGCCATGAGCGCAGGCGACTTCGCACTGGACCTGTCCGACCCGCAGCAATCGGGCGTCTACCAAGCCGAGACCGAAGATCTGGACACCATGGCAGCGCTTGCCCGCGATGCCGGCCTGCACATCCTGCGCGTGGACCTGGCCAGCTGCAGCGACAAGCACAGGCTGCTGATGCGTCTGGCCACCCAACTGGACTTCCCTGCCGGCTTCGGCCGCAACTGGGACGCGCTCTCCGATGCCTTGCGCGATCTGGCATGGCTGCCAGCGTCTCATGGCTATGCGCTGCTGATCGACGGCGCCGATGCGCTGGCCCGCACTGCGCCGAACGACCGCGACACCTTGCTGGACATCCTCGACGAAGCGGCTACCGCCTGGGCCGCGCGCGGGCTCACGTTTGCGGCATTCGTGGCGCCTGCGAGCGCCTGCGACTAGGCGCTGCCTGCAAGACGCATCCCGCACTCGCCGGACACAGCACGATCAACACGGCGTGGTGGTGGTCGGTGATCACCGGTGCGTGTCCAGCGCGTGTTTCACGCAACGCGCTGCCCCACGGCTGCCACCCCTGTAGTGGGAGGCGTGGTGCCAGTTATCGCTCCACACATCCACAAGGCCGGCACGCAGTCGGGCACCGGCCCGACCATCAACTATCCAGTTCGCTCCAGCGCGCGAACGCCGCATCCAGCCGAGCCTGCGCATCGCCCAATGCGGCCGTATGCGCGGCCATCGCCGCACTGTCGCGCTGGTAGAAGGCCGGGTCGTTCATCGCCTCGGTCAATGCCGCGACCTGCTGCTCCAGGGTTTCGATCAAGGCCGGCAATTGCTCCAGCTCACGCGCGTCCTTGTAGCTGAGCTTGCGCTTGGGCGCAGCATCGGCCGGCAACGCAGCCGCCACCGGCGTGGTTGCCGCCGCCGTCGCCGATGCCTTGGCAACCGCCATCGCATTGGGCGCCGGGGTGCGACGCTGACGCAGCGAATCGCTGTACCCGCCGACGTAATCGCCGATCAGGCCCTCGCCCTCCATCACCAGGGTGGAGGTCACCACGTTGTCGAGGAAGTCGCGGTCATGGCTGACCAGCAACAAGGTGCCGGTGTACTCGCCCAGCAGCTCTTCCAGCAGCTCCAGCGTTTCCACGTCCAGATCGTTGGTCGGTTCGTCCATCACCAGCAGGTTGGACGGCTGCGCGAACAGGCGGGCCAGCAGCAGCCGATTGCGCTCGCCGCCGGACAGCCGGGTGATCGGCGCACGTGCGCGCTCGGGGGTGAACAAAAAGTCCTGCAGATACGCATGCACATGCTTGCGCTTGCCGTTGATCTCGATGAAGTCGCGGCCTTCGGCCACGTTCTCGATCGCGCTCCAGTCCTCGCGCAGCGTGGAACGGTACTGATCGAAGTAGGCGATCTGCAGATTGGTGCCGATGCGGATCTCGCCCTGCTGCGCCTGCAGATCGCCCAGCAGCAACTTCAGCAAGGTGGTCTTGCCGCTGCCGTTGGGGCCGATCAGCCCGATGCGGTCGCCGCGCTGGATGATGGTCGAAAAATCCTTGACCATCGTGCGCGCGCCGAATGCGAAACCGACTTCCTTGGCCTCGATCACCTTCTTGCCGGAGGACTCGCCCTGCGAGACTTCCATGCGCACGTTGCCGGTCAGGTCGCGGCGCTGTACGCGTTCGTTGCGCATCGATTCCAGACGCCGTACGCGGCCTTCGTCGCGGGTACGCCGCGCCTTGATGCCCTGACGGATCCAGATTTCTTCCTGCGCCAGCATCTTGTCGAAACGCGCGTTTTCCTGGGCCTGCGCATTGAGCCGCTCTTCGCGGCGCCGCTCGTAATTGGCCCAGTCGCCCGGCCAGCTGGTGACCTGCCCGCGATCGATCTCGACGATGCGGGTGGCCAACGCACGCAGGAAGCGCCGGTCATGGGTGACGAACAACACGCTGCCGTTCCAGTTCTTCAGGAACGACTCCAGCCAGTCGATGGCTTCGATGTCCAGGTGGTTGGTCGGCTCGTCCAGCAGCAGCACATCCGGCGAGGACACCAGCGAGCGCGCCAGCAGCACGCGTCGCTTCATGCCGCCGGACAACCGCGCAAACTCCGCATCGCCGTCCAGTTCCAGCTTGGTCAGCGTCTCGCTGACGCGCTGATCCAGCGCCCAGCCGTCGGCCGCGTCGATCTTGGCCTGCACCTTGCCGAACGCGTCGCCATCGAATACCTCGGCATGGCTGAGTTGATGGAACTCGGCCAGCCAATGACCCAGCTCGCCCAGGCCGTCGGCCACCACATCGAAGACGCTGCCGCCGGTGCCCTGCGGCACTTCCTGCTCCAGCCGCGCGATGCGCACGCCCTGTTGCACGCGCACTTCGCCATCGTCGGGCTTGAGCTCGCCGGCAATCAGTTTCATCAAGGTCGATTTGCCGGCGCCGTTGCGGCCGATCAGGGCGATACGCTCGCCCGGCTCGATCGTGAGGTCGGTTTTTTCCAGCAACAAGGGGCCGCCGACGCTGTAGTCGACGCTTTGCAGAGTGATTAAAGGCATGGCGTGATTGTACGGGATTGGTGATTGGGGATTCGGGATTGGCACAAGCGCACGCTGTCGCGGTGACGAATCCCGAATCCCTACTCCCCAATCCCGGCTAAAATGCGCCATGAACGAATTCTCCGCGCTGCCGCTGTCGCCGGCCCTGGCCCCCGGCATCGACGCCCTTGGCTACACCGTCCTCACTCCCATCCAGGCACAGAGCCTGCCGCCGATCCTGCAGGGGCTGGACGTCATCGCCCAGGCGCCGACCGGCAGCGGCAAGACCGCCGCCTTCGGGCTGGGCCTGCTGCAGAAGCTCGACCCGGCGCTGACCCGCGCGCAGGCGCTGGTGCTGTGCCCCACCCGCGAACTGGCCGATCAGGTCGGCAAGCAGTTGCGCAAGCTGGCCACCGGCATCCCCAACATGAAGCTGGTGGTGCTGACCGGCGGCATGCCGCTCGGCCCGCAGCTGGCCTCGCTGGAAGCGCACGACCCGCAAGTGGTGGTCGGCACGCCCGGCCGCATCCAGGAACTGGCCCGCAAGCGCGCCCTGCATCTTGGCGGCGTGCGCACGCTGGTGCTGGACGAGGCCGACCGCATGCTCGACATGGGCTTCGAAGAACCCATCCGCGAGATCGCCAGCCGCTGCGACAAGCACCGCCAGAGCCTGCTGTTCTCGGCCACCTTCCCGGACATCATCCGCACGCTGGCGCGCGAGATCCTCAAGGACCCGGTCGAAATCACCGTCGAAGGCGCCGACAACGCGCCGGAAATCGACCAGCAGTTCTTCGAGGTCGACCCGACCTACCGGCAGAAGGCCGTCGCCGGCCTGCTGCTGCGCTTCAATCCCGAATCCAGCGTGGTGTTCTGCAATACCCGCAAGGAAGTGGACGAGGTGGCCGGCTCGCTGCAGGAGTTCGGCTTCTCCGCGCTCGCGCTGCACGGCGACATGGAACAGCGCGACCGCGACGAAGTGCTGGTGCGCTTCGTCAACCGCAGCTGCAACGTGCTGGTGGCCAGCGATGTGGCTGCACGCGGGCTGGACGTGGAAGACCTGTCGGCAGTGGTCAATTACGAGCTGCCCACCGATACCGAAACCTACCGCCACCGCATCGGCCGCACCGCGCGCGCCGGCAAACGCGGATTGGCGCTCAGCCTGGTGGCCCCGCGCGAGACCGGCCGCGCGCAGGCGCTGGAAGCCGAACAGGGCCAGCCGCTGAAGTGGTCGCGCGCGCCCCTGGCCACCGCCCGCCCGGCGCAGCTGCCGCAGGCGGCCATGACCACGCTGCGCATCGACGGCGGCAAGACCGACAAGCTGCGTGCCGGCGACATCCTCGGCGCGCTGACCGGCGAAGCCGGACTGTCGGGCGCGGCGATCGGCAAGATCGCGATCTACCCAACCCGCTCCTACGTCGCCATCGCCCGCGCGCAGGTCGCCAAGGCGCTGGCGCATCTGCATGCGGGCAAGATCAAGGGACGCCGGTTCCGGGTCAGCAAGCTGTAATCACCGCGCGGCAGCGACCCTGCCGACCAACCGCTCGGGCGGCGGCGATAGCGCCTGCCGCACGATCCAACGGGATGCGCATGCTTGCGCATTCCCGTTTTCAGAAAGCCTCATCGGCGAGCTGCTCGATCGGCAAGACGCCTGGATCAATAGCTCAAGGTAGCCAGCAGCGGCACGTCATTGGCCCACTTCTCACGGCCCTGCAGCGCCAGCAACTCGACCAGCACCGCCGCGCCGACCACTTCCAGCTCCAGCTGTGCGGCCAGACTCAGGGCCGCGCGCAGCGTGCCGCCGGTGGCAAGCACGTCGTCGACGATCAACACGCGCGCGCCACGTGGCAACGCGTCCTCGTGCATTTCGATGCGGTCGGTACCGTATTCCAGCGCATATTCCTGGACCAGCGTACGCCCGGGCAGTTTGCCGGGCTTGCGCACCGGCACAAAGCCGGTGCGCAGCTCGCGCGCCAGCGCCGACCCCAGGATGAAACCGCGCGCCTCGATGCCCAGCACCGCATCCAGCGGTGTGGTGCGCCAGGGCTGCGCCATCTCGTCCAACGCCGAGGCGAAGTCCGGGCCATCGGACAGCAGCGGTGTGATGTCCTTGAAGACGATGCCCGGCTTGGGAAAATCGGCGATATCGCGGATTCGCTCGGACCATTGGTTGGGTCCGGAAGAATTGGTGCCGGCGCAGCGGGTGCAGTCAGTCATGGTGGTGGTGGCGTCTAGGCCGGTGGGGACCACCCTATTCTAGGCTGCGCGGACTTGCGGCGCCGCGTTTACGACATACCTGCATCTGAGCGCGTCAGGAACTGCAGGACAGCATCGAGCAGCCGGCGCGGTCGCGCGCCCAGTCCGGTCGCCGTGCGGCAAACGCCTCGCGGCCCGGCTGCTCGTCGTATGGGTGACGCATGACCTCCAGCAACTCCTGCACGCCGGATGGATCGCCCTGCTCGGCCAGGTCGATCGCCTGCTGCGCCAGATAATTGCGCAGCACGTAACGCGGGTTGGCCAGGCGCATGCGTTCGCGCCGCGCATCCGGCGACAGCGTGTCCTGCTGCAGCCGCTCAGCGTAGCGCTGCAGCCATTCCTGCAGCTGCGCGGCATGCGCGAGGCGCTTGTCCTGGTCGTAGAACGCCTCACGCAACAGTTCAGGATCCGGATGCTCCGGCGCAAATGCGATCAGGCTGCGGAAGGTCAGCGTCATGTCCATTTCCGCGTTGTGCATCAGCGCGCGCAGCGCATCGATCAGTTGCAGATCCTCGTCGCGGCAGTCAGCCAGACCCAACTTGGCGGCGGTGTCGTGGCGGTCGCAGGCCAGGTAGGTATCGCGGAAGCGGTCCAGTCCCTGCTGCAGCTGCGCCTGGTCGGCGAACAGCGGCGCCAGCGCCTGTGCCAGGCGCCCGAGGTTCCAATACGCGACCTGGGGCTGGGTGCCGAAGCGGTAGCGACGGCCCTGCGCATCGGTGGTGTTCGGCGTCCAATCCGGGTCGTAGTCGTCGACCCAGCCGTAGGGGCCGTAGTCGATGGTCAGGCCCAGGATCGACATGTTGTCGGTGTTCATCACCCCATGCACGAAGCCCACCCGCATCCAGTGCGCGACCATCACCGCGGTGCGCTCGCAGACCTGTGCGAACCAGGCTGCGTACAGCGCCTCGCCAGCACCTTCCAGCTGCGGGAAGTCGCGCGCGATGGTGAAGTCCACCCATTGCCGCAGCAGCGCCAGATCGCCGCGCGCACCGGGCAGCTCGAAGTTGCCGAAGCGGATGAACGACGGCGCCACCCGGCATACGATCGCGCCCGGCTCGCGCTGCGGCCGGCCGTCGTAGAACATGTCGCGCACCACCGCATCGCCGGTGGTGACCAGACTCAGCGCACGCGTGGTCGGCACGCCCAGATGATGCATCGCTTCGCTGCACAGGAATTCGCGGATCGACGAGCGCAGTACCGCCCGGCCATCGGCACCGCGCGAATAAGGTGTCGGGCCGGCGCCCTTGAGCTGCAACTCGTAGCGACCGCCATCGACCCCGATTGCCTCGCCCAGCGAGATCGCCCGGCCATCACCCAACTGGCCGGCCCAATGTCCGAACTGGTGCCCGCCATAATTGACCGCCCACGGCTGCATGCCCGGGTACAGCGCATTGCCGGCGAATACCTCGGCAAAGTGCGCGCTGTTGATCTCGGCCTCATCCAGCCCCAGCCGTTGGGCGACATCGGCCGAATACGCCAGCAGACGCGGCGCGGCCACCGGCGTCGGCATCACCGTCGACCATGCAGCGCGTACCTCGCGGCGGCGTGGACCTTGTTCGGAATCACCGGGCAGCTGCTGGCGCAGGCGGTTGTCAAACTGCAGAGTCGTCATGCGTGCCAGCGTAGGCCAACGACAGTGAACTTCGCATGGGCAACCACGCATCCGGTGTTGCGCACGTACCGTATCTTCGAGCAGCTGGCCGCCGGCAAACGGGCTCGTCCTGCACACGCAGGCAACAGCCGCCGCGTTATTCCTCCCCGCCCCTCAAACGACATCGCCCATGCCCTCGCGCACTTCCCGCTGGTTTCGCCCCGCCCTGCTGCTGCTCGGCTCGCTGACACTGACCGCCTGCAGCAGCGTGTTCTTTGGCGGCATCAATGCCGCCTCCAGCCGCGACGGCATTGTCGAGCACCGCGACCAGGTGTTCGATCCGGCGCATGGTCTGGCCCTGGACGTCTACCAGCCGCGCGGCGCGGTGGATGCACCGGTGGTGGTGTTCTTCTATGGCGGCACCTGGAAGCGCGGAACGCGCGCCAACTATCGCTGGGTCGGACGCGCGCTCGCGCGCCAGGGCGTGGTGGCAATGGTGGCCGACTACCGCAAGTATCCGCAGGTCGGCCTGCAGGGCTTCATGTCCGACGCTGCCGGCGCCACCGCCTGGAGCTATCGGCATGCGCACGACTACGGTGGCGACCCGACGCGCCTGGCGGTGATGGGCCACTCTGCAGGCGCGCATATGGCCGCGCTGCTGGGTACCGACGCACGCTGGCTGCAGGTGCAAGGCCTGCAACCCCGGCAACTGTGCGGGGTGGTGGGTCTGGCCGGGCCCTACGACTTCCTGCCGCTGACCGACCCGGAGCTGATCGAGATCTTCGGCGAGGCACCGGCCGCGCAACAGCAATCGCAGCCGGTGCGCTACGTCGGCGGCGACGAACCGCCGATGCTGCTGCTGCACGGCGATGCCGATCGCGTGGTCGAGCTGCAGAACAGCACCTCGTTGCAGCACGCCCTGCAACGCAAGGGCGGCACGGCTGAGTTGAAGGTCTACCCGGGCATGGGCCATCTCGGCATTGTGCTAGCGCTGCGCAAACCGCCTGAGCGCTCGCCCGTGCTGCGTGACACGCTGCAGTTCCTGCGTCAATGTCGGGCGCCTTGATTGGGCGGTACGGGATTGGGGAGTCGGGATTGGGGATTCGCCAAACCCTGGCAGGACACCGTCGAAGCACGGTGACCTGTAGCTTCCCTGGGCGTATACCGCAACGTCACTCGGCGGGCTTGCGCCCCATCAGCTCGAACGGGCCGCCCTTCTTCAGCGCGGCCTGGTACGCCGGGCGCGCTTCGATACGCGCGAGAAACGCGCGCAGGCGCGGATAGCTCTCCAGCCCGCCGCCACGTGCAGCGGCGGCCTGTACCGGGAAGCTCATCTGGATGTCGGCTGCAGTGAAACGCTCACCGGCAAACCATTCGCTTGCCTGCAGCGACTGCTCCATCCAGTCCAGATGCAGCTTGAGCTGCGGACCGACGAAGCCGGACATGGCCTTGTCCACGATCGCACGTGCGATCGGCTTGGCGAAGAACGGCATCGGCGCACTGCGAATCCGCCCGAAGATCAATGTCATCAGCAGCGGCGGCATTGCCGAGCCTTCGGCGTAATGCATCCAGTACCGGAACTTCAGGCGCTCCGGCGACTCCAGCGGACGCGGCGGCGGCGACAGCGCGCATTCGGTGTCGTAGCGTTCGGTCAGGAACTCCAGGATCGCGCCGGACTCGGCCACGGTCAGCTCGCCGTCGACAACCACCGGCGACTTGCCGAGCGGGTGGATGGCACGCAATGCCGCCGGCGCCAGCATGGTCTTGGGATCGCGCTCATGCCGCACGATCTGGTACGGCAGCGCCAGTTCCTCCAGCAGCCACAGCACGCGCTGGGAACGGGAATTGTTGAGATGATGGACAGTGATCATGGAAGAGGCTGCACGCGGAAAACGCACATGCTACCGATTGGCGTGTCGTCGCTGCGCTCACCTGGGCGGGTCGAACCGCCCGCACTCTCTATTGCACTGATCAAACCGCGCCCAATAAAAAACGCCGGTCGCTTGCGCAACCGGCGTTTTTGGCAACCTTACGGTTGCAGACGGATTAGACCGCCTGCACCTGGTCAGCCTGCATGCCCTTCTGGCCCTGCACGGCGACGAAGGTCACCTTCTGGCCTTCCTGCAGCGACTTGAAGCCGGTGCCCTGGATGGCACGGAAGTGCACGAACAGGTCCGGGCCGCTTTCCGGGGTGATGAAGCCGAAGCCCTTGGCATCGTTGAACCACTTCACGGTACCGCTCTGACGATCTGACATTTACAAACTCCTGAACTATAGATGGATAAATCGCAGCGTCCGAAAAGCCGGAGCTGAGACTGAGTTGCAGGCGTTGGTAAAGCGGAACGATGAAGCGAGATCTGTAACGATCCGGCTGCATCAGGCCACGATTCACGGTGACCCTTGCAAACACAGTGCGTGCACAGTACTCGCGTTCCCAGCAAAAAGCGACACCTTGCGTCAAATTTTTTACTGTCAGGCCCAATCCGACCACCTGTCAGGCCCCTTCCCTGTCGATTTCAGCACATGAATACGCCTCCCCTGCCGTCCCGCCCGCATATCTGGGTCGATGCCGATGCCTGCCCCGCAGTCATCCGCGACATCCTTTTCCGCGCTGCCGCACGTACCGGCACGGCGGTAACGCTGGTCGCCAATCATTTCCTGCCCACCCCTCGCCTGGCCCACGTGCGAGCGCTGCAGGTGCCTGGAGGCGCGGACGCGGCCGACGATGCCATTGCCGCAGGGGTGGCCGCAGGCGACCTGGTCGTCACCCAGGACATTCCGCTGGCCGCTCGCGTACTGGAGGCGGGAGCGGCCGCCGTCAGCCCGCGTGGCGAGCCGTTTACCCGCGACAGCATCAACGAGCGCCTGTCGGTCCGCGGCTTTTTGGAGGAACTGCGCGGCGCCGGCGTGGTCACCGGCGGGTCCGCGGCCCTGCACCCGCGCGACCGCCAGGCATTTGCTGCCCAGTTGGACCGTTGGCTGGCCGAGATGGCGCGGCGCTGACCGCAACACGCCGGCATTGCAACGGGGGCGTATCATAAGTGCCCTTTGCAACCGGCATCCTGATGGCCCTTACCGCCACCGTCCGCAGGGCGGAACTCCAGATCAGCGACATGGACCGTGGCTACTACGCCAACCATTCGTTGACCCTGGCCCAGCATCCCTCCGAAACCGACGAGCGCCTGATGGTGCGGCTGCTGGCGTTCGCGCTGTTCGCCGACGACCGCCTGGAATTCGGTCGCGGCCTCAGCAACGAGGACGAACCCGACCTGTGGCGGCGCGACTACACCGGCGACCCGGACCTGTGGATCGACCTCGGCCAGCCGGACGAAAGCCGGGTGCGCAAGGCCTGCAATCGGTCGCGCGAGGCGGTGGTGATCGGCTATGGCGGCCAGGCCACCGAAACCTGGTGGAAGAAGCAGGCCAACGCGCTTAGCCGCCAGCGCAACCTGCGCGTGATCGAGCTGGACTCGCAGGCCACCGAAGCGCTGGGCGCGCTGATCCAGCGCGGCATGCGCTTCGACGTGATCATCCAGGACGGCGAGGTGCAGATGCTGGCCGACCACGGCAGCGTCACCCTGACCCCGATGGTGCGGCAAGCCCCCACCGAATGAGCATGCGTTGCGATGTGCTGGTCATCGGTGCCGGCGCGGCCGGCCTGATGAGCGCCTTCACCGCGGGCCGGCGCGGCCGCCAGGTGCTGGTGATCGACCATGCCAACAAGGTCGGCAAGAAGATCCTGATGTCCGGTGGCGGCCGCTGCAACTTCACCAATACCGGCACCACGCCGGGCAACTTCCTTTCGGCCAACCGCCACTTCTGCAAGTCCGCCCTCGCCCGCTACAGCCCGCTGGATTTCGTGGAGATGGTCGAGCGCCACGGCATCGCCTATCACGAGAAAGAGCTGGGCCAGCTGTTCTGCGACATCTCGTCCAAGCAGATCGTGCGCATGCTGCTGGACGAGTGCGAGGCGGCGGGCGTGCAGGTGCGTACCGACTGCAAGGTGCAATCGGTGCAGCGCGGCAGCGACGGCTTCAGCGTGGAGACCAGCCAGGGACGCGTGCAGGCGCAGTCGCTGATCGTGGCAACCGGCGGGCTGTCGATTCCGAGCATGGGCGCCAGCGGCTTCGGCTACACGCTGGCCCAGCAGTTCGGCCACACGCTGTTGCCGACGCGTGCCGGGCTGGTGCCGCTGACCCTGAGCGGCAAGCACCAGGAACGGCTGCAGGACCTGTCCGGGCTGGCGCTACCGGTCCAGGCGCAGTGCAACGGGGTCAGCTTCCGCAACTTCATGCTGGTCACCCACCGCGGCGTCAGCGGCCCGGCCATCCTGCAGATCTCCTCGTACTGGCAGCCCGGCGACGACCTGCGCCTGGACCTGCTGCCCGGCCAGGATGCCGCGGCGTGGCTGCGCGACCAGAAAAATCAGCGTGGCGCCACCGAACTGCGCAACGTGCTGGCCGACGTGCTGCCGCGGCGGTTCGCCCAGCGCCTGTGCGAAGTGTGGTTGCCGGACAAGCCGGTCCGCCAGCTCGACCCACCGCAGTTGCAGGCCGCAGCCGACCT
This sequence comes from Xanthomonas sp. NCPPB 2864, assembly GCF_056675615.1. Taxonomy (NCBI): domain Bacteria; kingdom Pseudomonadati; phylum Pseudomonadota; class Gammaproteobacteria; order Lysobacterales; family Lysobacteraceae; genus Xanthomonas; species Xanthomonas sp. NCPPB 2864. Next base: position 968,986 of record NZ_JBWWVS010000001.1, on the reverse strand, counting down.
GCTGGCCGGCTTCCCGCTGATCGCCAGTGGAACCGAGGGCTATCGCACCGCTGAAGTAACGCTGGGAGGTGTCGATACCAACCAGGTCTCCAGTGCGAGCATGGAGTCGCGCCTGGTGGCCGGCCTGTACTTCGTCGGCGAGGTGCTTGATGTGACCGGCTGGTTGGGCGGCTACAACTTTCAGTGGGCATGGGCATCCGGCCATGCCGCCGGGAGCGTGGCCTGATGTCAGCTTGGACACATTGAAACGTGGCCTGAGTCTCACCCCGGATGCGGCCGTGTCCACAGACATGGACGCAGCCGAGTTCCTTCGTGTATTAAAGCCCGTCGCTAGGGAAACGCGCATGCAAAAAGGCAAAGATCTCACCCTCCGCCTGATGATCGTCGACGACAGTGTCGAAAGCGCGGAGGCGATCGTGACCGCGCTGCGCAACGGCGGCATCGCAGTGCGTCCGTCGCGGCCGCAGACACCGGAAGAGCTCGCCAGCATGCTGTCGGGACAGATCGACCTGGCCCTGCACGGGCAGGCGCTGCAGATCCCGATGAGCGCGTTGCGGCAGCAGATCGCCGGCAGCGGCAAGGATATTCCGATCATCCTGCTGGCCGAGCGGATCGAGGAAAACGCGCTGGTCGAGGCCGCGGCACATGGCATTCGCGCCATCGCGCTGCGTCATCGCCCCGAACACCTGCTGTCGCTGGTGCGCTCGGAATGGGCCGACCTGCAGGCACGCCGTGGCCTGCGCCGCATCGAGGCACAGATGCGCGAGACCGAGCGGCGCTGCGACGCCCTGATCGCCTCCTCGCGCGACCCGATCGCCTACGTGCACGAAGGCATGCACATCCGCGCCAACGAGGCGTATCTGGACATGTTCGGCTTCGAGTCGTTCGACGATGTCGAGGGCGTGTCGCTGCTGGACATGATTGCCGCCCAGTACGTCGACGATTTCAAGCAGCTGCTCAAGGCCATGTCCAAGGGTGAGCCGCCGCCGGCGCAGTACAAGGTCGACGCGCGCCGGCTCGAAGGCGACACCTTCCCGGCGACGATGGAGTTCGCCACCGCGACCTACGAAGGCGAGCCGTGCATCCAGGTGGTGTTCCGCCGTCGCGAGGAATTCGACCCGGAGCTGGCGCGCGAGGTCGAGGACCTGCGCCAGCGCGACCAGGTCACCGGCCTGCTCAACCGCCCCACCTTCATGGTGGCGCTGGAACAGGCGGTGGCGCGCGCCGGCCGCAGCGAAGGCCAGTCCGGCTTCCTGCTGATCGAGCCCGACCACTACGCGCGCCTGCTGCCCGAGATCGGCCTGGATTCGGCCGATGCGCTGATCGCCGCGCTGGCCGCGCACGTGGCCAGCGTGAGCGATGACAGCGTGGTCGCCGCACGTTTCGGCGAGCACAGCTTTGCGTTGTTGATGGACGGCAATTACGCGCGCACGCATGCACTGGCGGAGCTGGTACGCGACGCCTTTGCGCAGCACGTCTTCAGCATCGGCGCGCGTTCGGCCACGGTGACGGTGAGCATCGGCGGCGTGCAGATCGGCGAGAAGATCGCCAGCATCGGCCAGGTGCTCAACCGCGGCACCGAGGCGGTGCGCACCACCGCCGAGCTCGGCGGCAATGCGGTCAGCATCTACGACCCGGCAGCAGCCGACCGGGCTGAAGAGGAACGCATCGAGCGCTGGGTGCAGCAACTGCGCGAGGCGCTGGTCGGCGACGGCTTCCTGCTGCATTACCAGCCGGTGCTCAACCTGCAGGGCGAGCCGCTGGAGCTGTACCAGGCCTTCCTGCGGCTGGAGCGCAACGGCGAGATGATGTCGCCGAACGCCTTCATGGCGATCGCCGAAGAACACGATCTGATCACCGAGATCGACCGCTGGGTGGTGGCACGCGCGATCCGCCAGCTCGGCGAGCGGCAACGTGCGGGACACAGGACGCACCTGCTGGTACGCATCGGGCCCAACTCGTTCTCCGATCCGCAGATGATCGACATCATCCGCGAGCAGCTGGCCGTGTACGGCGTGCCGGGCGAACGGCTGTGGCTGCAGACGCCGGAATCGAAGGTGTTCACCCATCTGCGCAATGCCCAGCAGTTCCTGGCGGCGGTGTCGGCGATGGGCTGCAAGGTCGGGTTGGAACAGTTCGGCTCGGGCCTGGACTCGTTCCAGCTGCTGGCGCATTTCCAGCCGGCCTTCCTCAAGCTCGATCGCGGCATCACCGGCGAGGTGGCCTCGGCGCGCGAAAGCCAGGAGAAGATCCGCGAGATCACCTCGCGCGCGCAGCCGGCCGGCATCCTCACCGTGGCCGAGTTCGTGGCCGATGCGCAGTCGATGAGCACTTTCTTCAGCGCCGGGGTGGACTATGTGCAAGGCGATTTCGTCGCCCCGACCGGGCCGTTGATGAACTACGAGTTCGGCTGAGACCTGCAGCCGTAGCGCATCACTGCCGCCGCGCTCCAGCCAACAAAAAACCCGCAGGACGCGGGTTTTTTGTTGGGCGGCACGCATCGGTTGGCGCTACCGTCTTACATCGCCGCACCGTTGGCGGCGCGCAGCGCGGCGATACGCTCGGACAGCGGCGGGTGGCTCAGGAACAGCCGGCGCAACCCATCGCCACCACCGCCGGAAATGCCGAACGCCTGCACCTGCGAAGGCAGGCTATTCTGGCCATGGTTGAGCGACAGGCGCTCCAATGCGGCGATCATCTTGCCGCGGCCCGCCAGTTGCGCGCCACCGGCATCGGCGCGGAATTCGCGGCGCCGCGAGAACCACATCGCGATCATCGTCGCGAACAGGCCGAACACCATCTCCAGCACGAACACGATGATGTAGTAGGCAAAGCCGCGGCCACCGTCGCGGTTGCCCGACATGGCGCTGTCGATGACGCCGCCGACCACGCGCGCCAGCACGATCACGAAGGTATTGAGCACGCCCTGCAGCAAGGCCATGGTGACCATGTCGCCATTGGCGACATGCGCGATTTCATGGCCCAGCACCGCCTCGGCCTCGTCCTGGCTCATGTTCTGCAGCAGCCCGGTGGACACCGCCACCAGCGCGTTGTTGCGGTTGGCGCCGGTGGCGAAGGCATTGATCTCCGGGCCGTCGTAGACCGCCACTTCCGGCATGCCGATGCCGGCCGCCTCGGCCTGGCGCCGCACCGTCGCCAGCAGCCAGCGCTCGGTTGGCGTGCGCGGCTCGCTGATCACCTGCGCGCCGGTGCTGCGCTTGGCCATGAACTTGGACAGCAGCAACGAGATGAACGAGCCGCCGAACCCGAACACGGCCGCCATCACCAGCAGGCCGCTCATCTGCGCGGGATTGACGCCCAGCACGGACATCACGATGCCGGCCAGCATCAGCACCGCAAAATTAGTCAGCAGGAACAGGAAAATGCGGTTGAACATGGTGCGACGACTCCACGCGAGCAGGATGGACTGCAGCGGATCTGCGGTCGTCAGCGCTTGAAATCAAGCGATCACCTGACCGACGATTCAGCCGATCATGCCAGCTCTCCCCTACCGCGGCCGCTTCGCACCCTCCCCGACCGGCCCGCTGCACTTCGGCTCCCTGCTAGCGGCATTCGGCAGCTGGCTGCTGGCGCGGCATGCCGGCGGTCAGTGGTGTGTGCGCATCGAAGACATCGATCCGCCACGTGCCGAACCCGGCGCCTCCGCACGCCAACTGCGCACGCTGGCCGCCTTCGGCCTGCACTCGGACTTGCCGGTGCTGTATCAATCCGAGCGCCACGCACAGTACGACGCCGCCGTCACCACCTTGCTGGAGGCGGGACTGGCGTTCGAATGCAGCTGCAGCCGGGCCGACCTTGCCGGCATGGGCGGCATCCACCACGCCTGCGTGGCGCCGCTGGGCGCTCGCCGTGCGGTGCGCCTGCGGGTGCCGCCACAGCCGCCGGTCAGCTTCGACGACGCGCTGCAGGGCCACGTGGTGCAGGACGTGCATGCCGAGGTCGGCGACGTGGTGCTGCGCCGCGCCGATGGCTACTGGGCGTACCAGCTGGCGGTGGTGGTCGACGATGCCGCGCAGGCCATCACCGATGTCGTGCGCGGCGCCGACCTGCTCGACTCCACCCCGCGCCAGTTGTTGCTGCAGCGCGCACTGGGCCTGCCGCAACCGCGCTACCTGCACCTGCCGCTGATCCTGGATCACACCGGCCGCAAGCTGTCCAAGTCGCACGCTGCGCCTGCGCTGGACGATGCCGATCCGCAACCGACCCTGCGCGCCGCCTGGGCCGTGCTGGGACAGCAGCCGGCAGCCTTGCCGCGCCGGGCGGCGCTGGACACCTTGCTGCAGCATGCGGTGCAGCATTTTTCGCCACAGCGCTTGCCCCGGCACCTGCATCTGGACGCGAACGGACGCGCATCGCAGCCCCGGCGTGACTAGAATTGCGCCCCGGCACCGGCGTCGGGCCAGGCAGCGCGCCTGTGCCCCGCCCGCCCCCAGTCTTACCTGTCCATTGGAGTCGTCATGACATCTCGCGTCGTATTGGTCACCGGCGGCACCGGCGGTATCGGCACCGCCATCTGCAAGCGCCTGGCCGACCAGGGCCACCGGGTGGCCAGCAACTTCCGCAACGCCGAAAAGGCCCAGGCGTGGCAGCAGCGCATGCAGACCCAGGGCTACGACATCGCCCTGTTCCACGGCGATGTGGCGTCCTCCGAACATGCGCGCAGCCTGGTCGAAGACGTCCAGGCAGCGCTGGGGCCGATCGAAATACTGGTCAACAACGCCGGCATCACCCGCGACACCACCTTCCATCGCATGACTGCCGAGCAATGGCATGACGTCATCAACACCAATCTCAACTCGGTGTTCAACGTCACCCGCCCGGTGATCGAAGGCATGCGCCAGCGCGGCTGGGGACGGGTGATCCAGATCAGTTCGATCAATGGCCTGAAGGGCCAGTACGGGCAGGCCAATTACGCGGCCGCCAAGGCTGGCATGCATGGCTTCACCATTTCGCTGGCACGCGAAAATGCCGCGTTCGGAGTGACCGTCAATACCGTGTCGCCGGGGTATGTGGCCACCGACATGGTGATGGCGGTCCCGGAAGAGGTGCGCGCCAAGATCGTTGCCGACATCCCCACCGGCCGCCTGGGCCGGCCGGAAGAAATCGCCTATGCGGTGGCATTCCTGGTTGCGGAAGAGGCCGCCTGGATTACCGGCTCCAACCTGGATATCAACGGCGGCCACCACATGGGCTGGTGAGCTTTGCTGCAACTTTGCGATGCAGCATAAAAAAGCCTTGAAAATCATGCTGCGCAACATTTTTTATGTGTCTACTTAAGAAAATAAGGCCTTGTGGCGGTTGCAAGGGCTGCTGCGGTGCGCCATCCTGCGCGCACTATCGTTGTGAGTGAACGTTCCATGGCCGGACTTCGCATCATCAAGAAGTATCCCAATCGCCGTCTCTACGACACGGAAATTTCCAGCTACATCACCATCGAGGATGTGCGTCAGCTCATCATCGACGGCGAAGAATTCGAGGTACGCGACGCCAAGAGCGGCGAAGACCTCAGCCGCGCGGTCTTGCTGCAGATCATTGCCGACCGCGAGCAGGACGGCGAGCCGATGCTGTCGACCCAGTTGCTGAGTCAGATCATCCGTTTCTACGGCGACTCGCTGCAGGGCTTCATGGGCAACTACCTGGAGCGCAGCATGCAGGTGTTCCTGGATCAGCAGCAGCAGTTCCGCCAACAGATGGGCAACCTGCTCGGGCAGACCCCGTGGGCGATGATGAACCAGCTGACCGAGCGCAACCTGGAGTTGTGGCAGGAGTTCCAGCGCAACTTCGGCGCCGGCTTCGGCCGTCCTGGCGGCCCCGGCACGCCGCCGACCCCGCCGGGTGCCAGCGGCATGGGCAGCGGCCCGATGGGCACCGGCACGCACGGCACTGCCGGCAGCGCCGGCAAGGCCCGCAACCGCGGGTAACCCACGCGCGGCGCCGGGAGCCCTGACACGCTCCGCGGCGCCACCGATCAGCGGCTTGCCTGCCCCGCGCAGGCCGAGCAGATCCGCTCCACGTGATAGCCCCGTGCGCGCAGACGCTCCACCACGCCATCGCTTCCCAGCAGGTGCAGCGCACCGACCACCACCAGCGTGGTCCCGCTGCCCTTGCCCAGCCGCTGCTCCAGCCGCGGCACCCAGCGCGCATTGCGCTCGACATTGATGTCCTGGTACAGCGCCGGGTAGTGCTGCCGCATTTCTTCGGCCATCTGCATGGACAGGGTACGCACATCGCCACTGCGCCAGGCCGCGTGCAGCTCACGTAGCTGATCGTTGGCGCCGGCATCGTCCAGCGATTCCTCCAGCAGCTGATGCTGTTCGGTGGGCGACATGCCATCGAGCAAGGCAATCTGCTCTTCGGCACGCTCCAGCCCATCGGCCGGTTTGCCACCGGCCTGTGCCTGCGCCATCAGGTAATGGTCCAGACCGGCGTTCGGGTCCATGCCTTGCCGGCTCATCTCCGCCAGGCTGATCGTCAGCGCCACGAACCAGGGTTCCAGGGTCTGCAAGCTGTCCACCGGCATCCCGTGTTTGCGGGCATAGGTGGTCAGCGCCTGCCAGGTCTTCGGATCCAGTACGTCCTGCAGGCGACGCCCGTCGCTGCGCTGCGCCGCCTGCAGCATGCGGCCGGCCAGCTCGGGCGATTGCGCATCGGAGGGCGGCAGTTCGAACACCAGCCGGTCGGCCTTGGCGAAGGCCTGCATCACATCCGGCGACAACGGGTAATCGCTGGGCTTGAGCACATGGAACGAACCCAGCAGATACAGCGTGCCGCCCTTGCCATCCACCTTCCACAACAGCGGCACCGGCGCATCGCTGCCGGCGCGCGCCCAGGTCGGCGCGACCGCTCCGCTCCATAACGCCAGAGCGATGACCGCACTGTTGGACCAGGCTATCAACCGGGCGCGCATGCTTGCCTTCACCACGTTGGTCTCCACGTCAGTGCGGCACCTTGTAGGTCTTCTCGCCGGCCGACACCGCCAGGTCGATGCGGTTTTCCGGTGGCGGCAGCGGACAGGTCGCAAAGGGGGTGAACGCGCACGGCGGGTTGTAGGCACGGTTGAAATCGACGACCACATGCCCGGAGGCGTCGGGCACGTCCAGGTCGAGAAAGCGCCCGGCCGGATAGCTGCCGTGCCCACTGGTGCGGTCGGCGAACACCACGAACATCGGCCGCCCGGGTTCGCCAATGGTCTCCAGCCGATACGCCTTGCCATCGCGCTCGAAGGTGATTGCCCCGGCGTTGGGTTGCTCGCTGATGATGCCGACGATGTCCACGATCGGAATGGTCTTGCCGACATCATTGGGCACATAGCGCGCACTGATGCGCCAGGACGGATCGACCGGCCAGTAGTCCAGACCGGCGAAGTGGCTGCGCGATGGCGCGTCGGCATGCTTGACCCGCAGCGCGTTGCGGTCGCCGCGATGGATCAGGCTCAACACGCCCTTGCCGTCATCGAAATGGATGAAGGTCGGCTGCGGGTCGCGATCGGACTGGAAGCGGATCCTGCCGGTCAGCGGCTTGCCGTCGACGGTCAATGCTGCGCCGCGCTCGGGCACGAACCAGACCGTATCGGCCTCGGTCGCGACCATGCCCATCTTGGGTGGCCCGACCGCCAGCCTGATGCCGCTGTCGGCACTGCTGCCGATGTAATGCGCCTTCAGCGACAGCCAGTGCAGGCCGACCAGGCTGGTCCAGCCATCGGGCGCGCGCAACTCGGTCAGGCGCGCTTCGCGCCAGGCCGCGTTGTCGGCCAGGAAGGCGTTGTCGAGTGCGGCCGGCGCTGCCGGTGGCGATGCATCCTTGCCGCAGCCGGCCAGCGCCGCACACACCAGCATGCCGAGCAGCCAGCGGTTCCCCTTGTGCAATACAGCCATCAGCGCCCCCTCAGGAACCAGCGATCGATTTCGCCCAGCGTAAACCGTGCCCAGGTCGGTCGGCCATGGTTGCATTGGCCCGAGCGCTCGGTGACTTCCATATCGCGCAGCAGTGCGTTCATTTCCGGCACGGTCAGGCGCCGGTTCGCGCGCACCGCGCCGTGGCACGCCATCGTGGAGAGCAGTTCGTCGCGCGCACTGGCAATGCGCCGGCTCTGGCCATGCTCGCGCAGATCGCCGAGCACATCGCGCAACAACGCCTCCGGTTCGGCATTGGCAAGCAGCGCGGGAATGCTGCGCACATGCAGCGACTGCGGGCCGGCGCGGGTGATCTCGAAGCCCAGGCTGGCCAGCGTGTCGGCTTCGCGCTCGGCGGTGTCGGCCTCGCGCTCGCCTACCGCCAGCGTCATCGGCACCAGCAGCGGTTGTGCGTGCAGGCCGATGCTGTCGTGCGCGTTCTTCAGCCGCTCGTAGCCGATGCGTTCGTGCGCGGCATGCATGTCCACCACGATCAGGCCTTCGGCGTTCTCGGCCAGGATGTAGATGCCGTGCAACTGCGCGACGGCATACCCCAGCGGCGGCACGCCACTGTCCGCGGCAGTCGCCGGCAAGCCCATCCCGGCGCCCTCCGGCAAGGCGGCAGACTGCTGCTGTGTGCCACTGGACGGCGGCGCATACAGCGCGCTGTAGGCCGCACGCGCCTCGTCCACGCGCAGGCCCAGCGGAGTCTGCGATGGCGTCCACTGACCGTAGCCGGCACCGCCGCCACCGCCTCCGTAGTTTGGTCGGTCGAGCATGCCGCCCGGCGCCGCAACCGCGTCGCTGGCGCCCTCCATGCCGAGGCTGTTGGGCATCGCACCGGCGCGCGTATGCGCCAGCGCGTCCTGCAAGGTGCGGTAGACGAAGTCGTGGATCAGCCGCGCCTCACGGAAACGCACCTCGTGCTTGGCCGGATGCACGTTGACGTCCACGCGCGTCGGATCCAGTTCCAGGAACAGCACGTAGGCCGGCTGGCGACCATGGAACAGCACATCGCCATAGGCCATCTTGACCGCGTGCGCGACGCTGCGATCGCGCACCGAGCGGCCATTGACGTAGAGATACTGCTGGTCGGTACTGGCGCGCGAGTAATGCGGCTGCGCGACCCAGCCATGCAGCCGCAGGCCGGCGCCACTGTGATCGACGCGCAAGGCCTGCCGCGCGAAATCCTCGCCCAGGGTTTCGCCCAGCCGCGCATCCGAATACAGATCGCCCGGCTTGTAGCGACGCGACGGTTTGCCGTTGTGCGAGACCCGCAATTCCACGTCCGGGCGCGCCAACGCCAACGAGCGCAGCCATTCTTCGATATGCCCCAGCTCGGTGCGCTCGGCACGCAGGAACTTGCGCCGCGCCGGCACGTTGAAGAACAGCTCGCGCACTTCGACCGTGGTGCCGGGCGCATGCGCGCGTGGCATCACCTCGCTCAGGCGCCCGCCATCGATCTCCAGTGCGGAGCCATGTTCGGCATCGTGGCGCCGCGAGATCAGCGTGAAACGGCTGACCGAGGCGATCGACGGCAGGGCTTCGCCGCGGAATCCGAGCGTGGCCACGGTCTCCAGATCGTCCAGCGATGCGATCTTGCTGGTGGCATGCCGCGACACCGCCAGCGGCAGTTCGTCGGGGGCAATGCCGCCACCGTTGTCGCGGATACGGATCAGCCGCACGCCGCCCTCTTCCAGCTCGATATCCACGCGGGTGGCGCCAGCATCGAGTGCGTTTTCGACCAGTTCCTTGACCACCGACGCAGGCCGCTCGACGACTTCGCCGGCAGCAATCTGGTTGATCAGGATCTCGGGGAGCTGACGGATCGCCATCAGCACAGGCGCTCGCACTGGACGCAGACTGCAGAGCGCATCGGGGGTGTCACAGGCAAGACAGAGGTCGGCACGGCAATCCGGCGGCGCGCAGGCGCCGTCATCAAGGAATCAGTGCGGAATGATAGCCGAGCGGCTCAGCGGCTGCCGCCGGCCACGGTGCCAGCGCTGGCATCGGCTTCGGCTTGTGCGCGCGCGGCAAACAGGGTGCCCGGCGGCGGCTGGCGGGTGAAGAAGGTATCGATGCCATCCAGCACGGCCGAGGCGATCTTGCGCTGGTAGGCCGGGTCGATCAGCCGGCGCTCTTCGTCCGGATTGGAAATGAAGGCGGTTTCCACCAGCATCGCCGGCATGTCGGAGGTGCGCAGCACCGCAAAGTTGGCGCGCTCCAGCTGCGGCTTGTGATTGTTGCCGATCCGCTTGAGGCCGCCGAGCACGTGCCCTGCCGCATCTTCGGAGGCCTTCATGTGGCCACTCTGCGCCAGGTCCAGCAACACGTTGGCCAGCGTGCTTTCGGTCTGCTGCAGACGCACCCCGCCGACCAGGTCGGCGGCATTTTCCTTGTCGGCCAGCCAGCGCGCGCGCTGCGAGGAGGCGCCCTTGGTCGACAGTACATAGACCGACGAGCCAGTCGCACTGCGGTTTTCGGCAGCGTCGGCGTGGATGGAGATGAAGATGTCGGCCTTGGCGGCGCGTGCCTTCTGCGCGCGCATCGGCAGCGGAATGAACACGTCGGTATCGCGCGTCAGGTAGGCCTTCATGCCGGGCGTGGCATTGATCTGGCGCGCCAGTTCGCGGCCGACTGCCAGGGTGACGTCTTTTTCGCGCTTGCCAGTGGGACCCATGGCGCCAGGATCCTGGCCGCCGTGTCCCGGATCGATGGCGACGATCAGCGGCCGCATGCCCGGTGCCATCTTGATCCGCGAGGCCTCGCTGGGCAGCACCGGACGCGGCGGCAGGTCATCGCTGTCCGCCGAGGCCATACTGCCGGCAGCCGCATTCGGCATGGCAGCCATGGCATTGGCGGATGCAGCACCCAGCGGCGCGTTGCCGCCATTCAAGATCGCAGCTGGCGATGCGGCGTTGCCTGGCAGCGCCGAGCCGGGCGCGGCACCGGCGGTGGAGACGGTGACGCGGTTCGGATTGCCGGCGGTGCTTGCGGGCGTGGCCGTGCTGGTCGTCACCGCGGTCGTGGCGGTGCCTGGACGCGGTGTCGGCACGCCGGTGGCGACCGTGGTCGGTACCGGTGCCGGAGTCACGCTGGGCATGGCCGACGCAGGCACATACGGTGCGGGCGCCGGAGCAGGCGGCACCACCGACGCGCGCTGCGCAGACGCCGCCAACGCAGCGGTTGCGCGGGCGGCTTCCGATTGTGCATTGGCCGGGCGCGGCGGCGGCGCGGCAGGCGCGGCGGTGGTGGCCACCGTGCCGGCAGCCGGCGGATCGCCCGGCCACTCGATCACCAGGGTGGATGTACTACCCAGCGTCTGCATCTGCGGCTTCAACGGCGTCACCGGCGTTGCCAGCTCGAATACCACCCGAAAGGTGCCCGGCACCGGCTGACCGGTACGCACCGACGTCACCAGGCCGGCAGCCGGCGGCAGCTTCAGGCCACGCACACCCGAGGAATCAGGAAAGTCCACCACCAGCCGATTGGGGTTGGCCAGCGACAGCGTCTTGAATCCGCCGCTACCGGCGAGCTGGATCTCCGCACGCGTGCCGGTGGCACCGGTGCTGACGCCTACGCCCTTGATTTCGCCGGCCCACGCAGCAAAAACCGCCAGGCTGAGGCTGGCGGTCACGGTGGAAACACAGAACTGGCGGAACCCCGGTGTCATGGCGCTGGATTCAATCACCCAAACGTGGGAATTGCAAGGTGATTTCCCTTAATAATCCACAACCTGGCGTTCATTCTTCCTGTGAGCTGGCACAAAGGGACTGCAACTGAGGCAAGTCCGACAGCTGCCTCAGCCAGTCGCGGCCGGTTTCGCTGCGGCCCAGCAACGTCACGCTGCGCCCCTCGCCGTCGACTGCCAGTTCCACGTCCAGATCCACAGGCGGCAATGCACCAGCGCCACGTTCCGGCCATTCGACCAGCCACAGGCTGGCGCTGCCTTCGTCGAGCCCGAGAAAATCCAGTTCCCCGGCCTGCCCGATGCGGTACAGATCCAGGTGCCAGGCCTCGTCGCCAGTGCCGAGCGGATAACGCTCCACCAGCGTGTAGGTGGGGCTGCGAATCGGCCCGGTGACGCCGAGTGCGCGCAGCAGGGCGCGCGCCAATGTGGATTTGCCGGCGCCGAGATCGCCATGCAGTTGCACCATCGCGCGGGTGGGCCGCACCGCGGCCAGGGCCTGTCCCAGGGTTTCGGTGGCCTGCGCATCGACCAGGTGTGCGCTGAGTTGGCTCATGCAATGGCTCCGGTATTGGCGAGGCGGCGCAGTTCGGGCAGCAGATCGGTCGGCAGCAGGCCGCGCTCGCCCGCGCGCGCCGCTGCATCGCCGGCACAGGCATGCAACAAGGCGCCCAAGCTGGCGGCATCGAAGGGCGACCAGCCCTGGGCCAGCAAGGCCGCGATCACGCCAGTCAGCAGGTCGCCCATGCCGCCGACCGCCATGCCCGGATTGCCGGCATCGATGATGCGCGGCACTGCGTGCGGCGCGGCGATCACGCTGCCGGCGCCCTTGAGCACCACCACTGCATCGAAACGTTTGGCCAATGCGTCTGCGGCAGCCAGTCGATCCTGCTGAACCTGCCTGGTCGACATCCCCAGCAGACGTCCAGCCTCGCCGGGATGCGGGGTCAACACGCGCGGGCCGCGCGCCGGAACCGGGTTGGCAGCCAGCAGATTCAGGCCATCGGCATCGATGACCACGGCGCTGTCCGAGGCCAGCACCGCGCGCCACAACTGCTGCGCCCAGGCGTCCTGCCCCAGGCCCGGACCCAGCGCGACCACGTCGGCGGCGTCAGCCAACGCGGCGATGTCGTCGTCGGCCTGCACCGCACGCACCATCGCTTCCGGGCAGCGCGCCAGCAGCGGTGCGACGTGCTCGGCGCGGGTGGCGACCTGCACCAGCCCTGCCCCGCTGCGCAGGGCCGCTTCGGCGGTGAGCATGATCGCGCCGCCGCTGCCGAGGTTGCCGCCGACGCACAGCACGCGACCGGACTCGCCCTTGTGCGTATTGCGTCGCCGCGGGCGCAACTGCGCGGCCAGGGCGTCGATGTTCCAGCTGTGCGCGGCCGGCGCCAGGCCGTCGAACGCGGCATCCGGCACGTCCAGCGACGCGGTTGCGCGCGTGCCGGCATGCTCCAGCGCATCGCCGGTATAGAGCCCCAGGTGCGGCACGATGAACTGCAAGGTGGCCTGCGCGCGCACCGCGGCACCGAAGGCCACGCCATGATCGGCATCGATGCCGCTGGGCACATCCAGTGCGAGCACCGGCACACCGGCGGCGTTGATGGCGTCGATCAAGGCGGTGGTCTCGGCGTCGGGCGCGCGGTTGAGGCCGATGCCGAACAGCGCATCGACGATCACATCGGCCTGCGCCAGCGACGAGGGAAACAGCTCGATCGCGCCGCCCACGCCCAGATAGTCGGTACAGGCGCGTTGCGCCAGCGGCGATGCCGGGCCGTGCTCGGGGAGATGCACCACCTGCACCTGGCGCCCGGCCCGCTGCGCCAGGCGTGCCAGCACATAGCCATCGCCACCATTGTTGCCGGTGCCGCAGACCACCACGATGCGGCGCGCCCGCGGCCAGCGCTCCAGCAGATGCTGCCAGGCGGCCTGCCCGGCGCGCTGCATCAAGATGTAACCGTCGCCGCCGAGCAGCGTGGTGGCCTGCGTGTCCAGCCTTCGCGCGGCGGCGGTGTCGTAAAGATCGAGCGGTGCGTACATGCCGGGAATTCTATACTTGTCGCCATGTCTGCCGTCCTTGCCCGCCCCGACCCCACCGACGCTGCCGCGCGCATCCGCGCGCTCGCGCGCGAGGCCGGCTTCCAACGCTGCGGCATCACCGGCATCGAGCTCGGCGAAGACGAGGCGCATCTGCGCAGCTGGCTGGAAGAAGGCCTGTACGGGACCATGCACTGGATGGCCCAGCACGGCGACAAGCGTTCGCGCCCGCAGGAGCTGGTGCCGGGCACCTTGCGCGTGCTGTCGGTCGGCATGGACTACGGCCGCAAGGACGACACTGAGGCCTGGAACACCTTGCACGACGGCCGCCGCGCCTACGTGGCGCGCTACGCACTGGGGCGCGATTACCACAAGCTGATGCGCAACCGGCTGCAGAAACTGGCCGAGCGTATCCAGGGCGAAGTCGGCGCGTTCGGCTATCGGGTCTTCGTGGATTCGGCACCGGTGCTGGAGCGCGCACTGGCGCGAAATGCCGGGCTGGGCTGGATCGGCAAACACACCTGCCTGATCGATCGCAATGGCGGCTCATGGTTCTTCCTGGGCGAGATCTACCTCGATCTGCCCTTGCCCATCGACACCCCGGCCACTGCGCATTGCGGCACCTGCACGCGCTGCATCGACGTCTGCCCGACCCAGGCCATCATCGCCCCGTACCGGCTGGATGCGCGCCGCTGCATCGCCTATCTCACCATCGAACACGACGGCGCGATTCCCGAGCAGATGCGCAAGCCGATCGGCAACCGCATCTTCGGTTGCGACGACTGCCAGCTGGTCTGCCCCTGGAACAAGTTCGCCCAGCGCACCGACGAAGCCGATTTCCGCGCCCGCAACGAGCTGGATGTGGCGACGCTGCCGCAGCTGTTCGCCTGGGACGAAGACGAGTTCCTGCGCCGCACCGAAGGCAGCCCGATCCGTCGCAGCGGCCATCAACGCTGGCTGCGCAACATCGCGGTCGGCCTGGGCAATGCGCCCGGTACGCCGGAGGTGTTGGCGGCGCTGGAAGCGCGCCGCCACGACGCCTCGGAGCTGGTGCGCGAACACGTGGGTTGGGCGCTGGCGCAACACGGCTTGTGAGGTCCCGCCCGATGCGCTCACGCATGCGCATCGCCGCTGCGGGATAATGCGGCGATGGCCGACCGCAACGAACAGATCCTCACCCCCAGCCAGCTCAATACGCTGGCACGCGACCTGCTGGAAGGCAGCTTTCCGCTGGTCTGGGTGGAGGCAGAGCTGAGTAGCGTCACGCGCCCCTCCTCGGGCCATCTGTACTTCACGCTCAAGGACGCGCGCGCGCAGATCCGTTGCGCGATGTTCAAGCCCAAGAGCACCTGGCTGAAGTTCCAGCCGCGCGAAGGGCTGCGCGTGCTCGCGCGCGGACGTCTCACGCTGTATGAAGCGCGCGGCGACTACCAGCTGGTACTCGACCACATGGAAGAGGCCGGCGAAGGCGCCCTGCGCCGGGCCTTCGACGAACTGCGTGCACGCCTGGCCGCCGAGGGTCTGTTCGACGCCGAGCGCAAGCAGCCGTTGCCGGCGCATGTGCGGCGGCTGGCAGTGATCACCTCGCCCAGCGGTGCGGCGGTGCGCGACGTGCTCAGCGTCCTGGCGCGCCGCTTTCCATTGCTGGAAGTGGACCTGCTGCCCTCGCTGGTGCAGGGCGACAGCGCCGCGGCGCAGATCACCTCGCTGCTGCAGCGCGCCGATGCCTCCGGGCGCTACGACGTCATTCTGATCACCCGCGGCGGCGGCTCGCTGGAAGACCTGTGGGCCTTCAACGACGAACGCCTGGCCCGCGCGATTGCCGCCGCGCACACGCCGGTGGTGTCGGCGGTCGGGCACGAGACCGACTTCAGCCTCAGCGATTTCGTGGCCGATGTGCGCGCGCCCACGCCCTCGGTGGCGGCAGAACTACTGGTGCCCGATCAGCGCGAGCTGGTCGCGCGCGTGCGGCGTGCGCATGCCCGCATGGCCCAGCTGCAGCAGCACGCGCTGGGCAATGCAATGCAGCGCGCCGACCGGCTCGCCCTGCGCCTGCGTGCGCACAGCCCGCAGGCGCGGCTGCAATTGCTGCAACGCCGGCAGCAGGACGCCGGCCGCCAGCTGCGCGCGCGCATGACCCAGGTGCTGGAGCGTCTGCAGGCACGCCTGCAACGGACGCAGGCGCGCCTGCACGCGCACAACCCGCAACGTGATCTGGCCAGGCTGCAGCAACGACTGCGCGCACTGCATCCGCAGGCAGCGATGCAGCGGCGCCTGCAGCATGACCAACTGCGGCTGCGCAGCCTGGCACGCTCGCTGGAAGCGGTCAGCCCGCTCGCCACCGTCGCGCGTGGCTATGCCATCGTGACCCGCCCCGCCGATGGCAGCGTGGTGCGCAGCGCCGCCGAGGTCAGCGCCGGCGAGCGCCTGCGTGCGCAGCTGGCCGATGGCAGCATCCAGGTGCGGGTCGAACCAGGCAACGACGACTGACGGCGGTAACCACGCTTGCCTGGTTGCCGTGGGCGACCAGCAAGCGCGCACGCATCGCTTTGTCGCGATAACGATGAGCTGAAGGGCGGTCGCCCGAGCAGCGCCGTGGATTGGCACAGAGGGCGCGCCTGGGTGGCGCTATCCAATTCGCCCAGGCGGGCCAAGCCTGGATCAACCCTTCAACGCGCCGCTGACCGCTCCGCGTGCAGATCAGAGGGCATCACCGGCTCTCTAACCATGACTGGGCGTCTGCGCGGCCTGCTGCCAGCCCTGCAGCAGCAGCCCGGCCAGCACCACCGGATCGTGGTCGAAGTGATGCCCGCCCGGACGCGCCACCACCTGCACGCCACGCGCACGCAACTCCGGGCACAGCGTGTCCTTTTCCTGATCGCCATAGATGCATTGCAGGCGATGCGCGTCCAGCGACTGGATCGCCGGCTCCACATCGCGCTCGGCATCGTTATGCCAGCCCAGCCAGCCACCGACACGCACCTTGAAATCGGCTTGATGGGCAAGGCCGAGCAGGCTGACAAACTGCACCGATGCGCGCTGCTGCGGCGACAGCTCGGGATAGGCAAACGGCAGCACATCGGCGCCGAACGAGTAGCCCACCAGCGCGACATGGTGGATATGCCAACGCTGTTGATAGGTCGCAATCACCCGATCCAGGTCCGCCCCGACCTGCTGCGGCGTGCGGCTGGCCCAGAAGTAGCGCAGGCTGTTCCAGCCCACCACCGACACGCCCTGCTGCTGCAATTGCGCGGCAATGCCCTTATCGAGTTCGCGCCAGCCGCCGTCGCCGGACAGCATGACCACCATGCGGTCGCTGCCGGGCGCATGCAGTTCGACCAGCGGCAGATCGCCCACGCCCTGCGCCTGGGCCGTCAGGAAATGGCCCCGGGTGGCCGCAGCGATCTGCATGGGGCTGGCAGCGTCGACCAGGTCGTCAAGGAAGCCTTGATTGGCATCGGGCACGTCGCGCGAGCAGGCCAGGCCACCATCGCTGGCGTCGCCATCGGCGACAACCGCGCCACCCAGCACGTCGGGCGCGGCCGAGGCCAGCGCCTGCCGCGCCAGCACCGCGCCATCGCCCTGCCCCACCAGCACCGGCGGCAGGAACGCGTCGACATGCTCGGCGCGCAGCAACTTCTTGCCCAATCGCTCGGCATCGTCGGCCAGGGAGCTGCAGGCTGCGTGATGCGCGCGCACCCGTTCGCGATAGCTGGCGGTATCGACCACCGCGACCAGCGCGCCGTCGTTGCTCAGCATCTCGGCAAGCCGCTGGCCGTCCTGCGCATGGCCGCTATCGGGCAACAGCACCACCATGGCCTTCGGCGTGCCTTCCGGACGTAGCACCTCCACCGAGCGGTAATGCCCGGCAGTATTTCCGTCCTGCAGATGACGCGCTACGGCGTAGCCACTGCCGCCGATCAGCAGTGCCGCGATGACCCAACGAAACACCTTGATTCCCCAGTCCATCACCGCAATCCTCGCAAGCGCTGGCGCTTGGACCGCGGCCGAGGCGGCCGGTTCCATGGCGATTGCGGGCAGCGTTCGCTGCGGTTAAGCCTGCGCGTCCTGGTCCTGCGGCGGTAAAGGCTAGGCCCTGCCTAGTGCGTTGCGGCCGACGGGCACTGCGGGGGGCGCAAGCCACACCCGGACGGCACGGCGATCGATCTGCGTGCCGGCGCAAAACGCGCATGCGCACTTAATTACTGACTACACCTGCTAGATCCCGCGCGCCACCCGGAAGCCGATCCGTGCGCTGGTGCTGTCCGAGTCCTGCGACTGCCGCCAGGCCGCACGCGTCTGCTGCGGCGAGTTGGCCCAGCTGCCGCCGCGGATCATGCGCTGCCGGCAGCCGGGATTGAACCAGGCGGCACCGTCGGCCGGCGCGCGTCGGTAGCTGGCATGCCAGCAGTCGGCCACCCATTCGCTCAGGTTGCCGCCCATGTCGTGCAGCCCCCAGGCATTGGCGCGAAAGCTGCCGACCGGCGCCGGGCCCCAGAAGCCGTCGCCGTAGCCGACAAAGCCGTTGTTCCAGTGCCGGCCGCTGCGCGAGACATCGTTGCCGCCGGTAAAGTTGCCCGCATCCAGCGGCGGCGAGCCGGCATTGCCCCAGGGATAGCGCCCGCTGGTGCCGGCGCGCACCGCGTATTCGAACTCGGCCTCGCTGGGCACGTGGTAGTGGCGGCCGGTCTGTTCCGACAGCCAGCTCGCATAGGCTTCGGCGTCGCGGATGCTGACGTGCATCACCGGGCTGTTGGGCGCGGCCTGCGCGCCGTTGTAGTCGGACTGCCAATCCACCCCGCTGCGGCGGATGAAGTTGCCGCTGCGCTCGTCGTACACCACCGAGTGCCCGCGCCGGGTGGCACGCGGGCGCGCGCCGGTCGCCTCGACGAACTGGCGGAACTCGGCAACCGTCACTTCGGTGATCGACAACGCAAAGCCGCGCGCGAAACGCACGTAATGCGCCGGGCGCTCGTTGTCGGAGGCGCCGGGCTCGGCATCGCCGGCGCCCATCTGGAACGCGCCATGCGGCACCACGATCATCTGCGGACCGCGCCCGCCGACCTTGAGCCCGTCGGTGAACACCTGCCCGGGGCGGAAGCTGCCGTAATGGGTGGCCAGTTCCAGCCGCCGGCGCAGATCGCCAGCCACCGCATCGCCCGGGTCGGCGATGCGCAGCACCTCGGCCAGTGTTTCGCCAGCCGCCTTGAGGCCGCGGGGCGAGGTGAGATCGTGCAGGCCGGCGTCGTGCAGGGCGGCGATCTGGGCACGACGCATGCGCTCGATGCGCGCACGTGCATCGGCAATGGTCGGTGCGCGCTCACGCACCTGCCCGGCCATCTGCAACCAGTAGCGTGCGCCGATGAAGTCGCTCGCCTCGGCCGCCTGCTCGGCGCGTGCCAGCAGGCCGCTTTCCACTGCAGCCAGCCCCTGGCGCGTGCGCGGGTTGTCCGGATCCAGCTGCGCCGCATCGCGAAAGTTCACCAGCGCCCCGTTGCCGTCTTCGCCCAGGCGGCCGCCACGCAGATCCTCCTCGCCGGCACGGTTGAAGCTCAGCACCCGCTGCGCAGTTTCCACTGCGCGCTGCAGTGCGCGCACCTTCGGGTCCTGCGGAGCGAGCGCCAGCGCCACGATGGCCAGCTCACGCGCCTGTTCCAGCGCGCTGTCCTGACGGTCGGTCTGCGCGATCAGCGCCTGGCCGCGCTCGATCAACCGGCGCCGCGCCTGCTCCAGCCCGCGCCGGCTGGCCGCGTCCTTGCCGTCGGCGCGTTGCTGGATTGCCAGATACAGCGGAATCGCATCGTCGGCGTCGCGATAGAGCCGATCGTCCTTCAATGCCTGGTCGGCGCGCTTGCGCACCTGCGCCAGCGGCTCATCGCCCAGGTCCACTGGCGGCGGCTGCCATTGCGTCACGGTTTCGGCGGATTCTTCGCCACCGATGGACACATTCGGCTTGCTCGGCACCGCGGCGACGGCGGCAGGTTGCGGCGCAGCGGCAGGCGCTGGCGTCGGTGTCCGCGAACAGGCGCACACGCTTAGCGCAACCAATGCCCACGCTGCGATCCGGTTACCGCACTCACCCACCACCTGCTCCTTCCAGTGCTCTGCCGCACGACAGGCGATCGCGACGTTAGGCTATTCTGCGCGTTCTGCGCAAACCCTTGCTGTCGACGGAAATCACGTGCCCCATTGGATCACCCACCCCTCCGAGCTGAGCGAACGCCTGCAGGCATCGCGTCCGTCCCGCATTGGCCTGGATACCGAATTCATTCGCGAACGCACCTACTGGCCGCAACTGGCGCTGGTGCAGATGGCCATCGGCGAGGAGATCCTGCTGATCGACCCGCTGATCCCGGGCATGAACGAGGCGCTCAGGGAATGGTTGACCGCCACCGACATCGTCAAGGTAATGCATAGCGCCAGCGAGGATCTGGTCACCTTCAAATGTGCGTGCGGGGTATTGCCGCGGCCATTGTTCGATACCCAGATCGCCGCCGCGCTGGCAGGTGTGGGGGGTGGCATGGGCTACCAGAAACTGGTGCAGGAAGTGACCGGCACCTTGCTGACCAAGGGCGAGACCCGCTCGGACTGGATGCGTCGCCCGCTGTCGCCTGCGCAGCTGGAGTACGCCGCCGACGATGTGCGTTATCTGTTCGCCATCCACGACGAACTCACCCGCCGCCTGACCGAGCAGAATCGCCTGGGCTGGCTGGCCGAGGACGCCGAGCGCCTGCTCGCCACGGTGGAGCATGACGATGGCGAGCGCTGGCCGCATGTGAGCCTGCGCACCGCGCAGTTTCTTGAGCCTGCAGCGCAGCGCCGCCTGTTGCGCCTGTTGCGCTGGCGCGACCTGCAGGCGCGCCAGAGCGATCGCCCGCGCAGCTGGATTTTGGACAACGAACTGGCCAGCCAGCTGGCGCGGTTTCCGCCCGCCGATTTGGACGCCTTGCTGCGCCAGTTCGACAAGTTTCCCAAGGCGCCGCGCAAGCTCGCCGCCGCAGTATGGGAAGCGCTCAACACGCCGTTGCCCGACGAGGACCATGCACCGCTGGCGCAGGCCGCCACCGACGGCAACAAGGCCGTGCTCAAGCGCCTGCAGGACGCGGTGGCCCAGCGCAGCCGCGAGCTGGGATTGCCCGACGGCATCCTGGCCTCGCGCCGGCATCTGGAAACCCTGATCGAACAGCGCAGCTGGCCCGCACCGCTGGGGCAATGGCGCCGCGAAGCGCTGGAAGCGCAGCTGACGCCGTTGCTGGAAGACGCTGCAGCGCAGTGAGGTGATGTAGTGGTCGCCAGGCCAGACATCCACGCGGTCGTGGCGATGCAGGCAAGGCGCAGGCTGACGTTCGCCAGCTGCGCCTGCACATCGCCCGGCCATGGATCGGACCAGCCATTCGAGCAGCATCCCCGTCGATCGCCGCATCTGCCCTTGCACAGCGCGCCATCGAAGCTCGCGCAGTCCATCGGACATGGTTGGCCATCATGCAGTCAATCTCTGGCCGGCGCTGCACGGAGATGTCATCCCGCCTGGCCTGCTGCTGTATCGTTACGGCCGGGGTCGCCGCCTGCGCAAGCACGCTCGGCGACCTCGCCAGGATACTGCGAACCCGCGACCAGACCCTGTGAATAGCCTGCTCGCGTCATGTGCAGGTGCAGGCACACGCAACGGCCGCCCCCGGGCCACATGCCATAATGACGCGCGCCCATTGGGCAACGTCTCCACCCCCTTATTCCGAGGCCATACCTCTGTGAGCAATACCACCTCCAAACTGGATTCCATTGCACAAGCCAAAGCCAAGCTGCTGGACGAGCTGCAGAAGCTGGAAGAACAGGAAAAGACCGAGCGCGCGAGCGAGGCATCCTCTGCGCATGCCACCATCGTCTCGCTGCTTGAGCAGTTTGCCGGCCACTTCAATACCAAGCAGCGCAACGATATTGCCGCTTACCTGGGCACCACCGCTGCACGCAAGGAAGTGGTCAAGAGCGGCCGCAGCGAAGTCAAGCCGAAGTACGAACTGCCGCACACCGGCGAGACCTGGTCCGGCCGCGGCCGCACGCCCAAGGCCTTTGCCGCCTGGGAAGGCTCGGTGTCGTACAAGGAATGGAAGGCCAAGAACCCGGACCTCAAGTTCCCGCTGGTTCGCGAGTGATTGCCGCAGGATCGCGCCCCCGGGCGGCGATCCAGGCCGCCAGACTGCTTGGCGAATCGCGCGACATGTGGTTAGAATCCAGGCACGTGGGGCGGTAGCTCAGCTGGGAGAGCGTCGCGTTCGCATCGCGAAGGTCGAGGGTTCGATCCCCTTCCGCTCCACCATTGCTTCAATCGTAAAGGCCTCGGAAACGTCATGTTCCCGGGGCTTTTCCGTTCTGGGCCCCTGCACCGGCAGCGCGTCGGCCTGGTGCATGCCAGGCCCCGGTACGGCCATGTCGCCAGGATCACATCGCGCGCGCTAACGTCCGTTTCATCACCATCCCGGACGCAAGCCATGAGCAACAAGCAGAGCCAGCCCGACAAGGCCGCCGACAATCAGCACGGTGTTTCGGAGAGCCAGCAGGATCGCAAACAGGATGAGGCCGCCAAGCAGCGCCCCGGGCAGAAGGACATGCAGATCCATGACGAACAAACCCGCCGCCCCAAGGGCAACGACGGCCAGGGCGAATGAGGCGCCCGGCAAGGCGGCCCTGCAGCGCGCCAGCGTAACGTCGCTGCCCCGCCCTGCCCGATGTGGCAAGATCGGTGACGGGCGTCATCCGCTGGGGCGGATGAGGTCTGCGCCAACCAACGCGTGCGACGGTCCAAGACACGGTATCGCCATGCGCACATCCATCGCCTGACGGCGCCTTGTTCCGGTGGTCTATCCATGCAGATTCCTGACGCGTCCGCGTTGCACCTCTTTCACGCGACGCTGCTGCCGCGCAACGCCGCCGTTGCGGCGCGACTGCCGGCGAACGAAGACGAACGTCTGGCCGCATTGCAGGACTACCAGCTGCTGGACACTGCACCGGAGCCGGTCTACGACGCCTTCGCCTCGAGCGCGGCCGAGGTCTGCGGGACGCCGATGGCCCTGATTTCGCTGATCGACACGCAGCGCCAGTGGTTCAAATCGAAACTGGGCATGGCGCCACGCGAAACCCCGCGCGAACTGTCGTTCTGTGCGCACGCGATCCTCGAGCCCGATCAGGTGATGGAGGTTGGCGACACCCACCAGGATGCGCGCTTCGTGGGCAATGCGCTGGTCACCGGCGAGCCGCAGATCCGCTTCTATGCCGGCGCCCCGCTGCTGACCTCCGATGGGATCGCGCTGGGCACGCTATGCGTGCTGGATCGCACACCCCGGCGCCTGTCGGCAGCCGAGCGCGACGCACTGCAGGCGCTGGCACGGCAGGTCGTCGACACCATCGAGCTGCGCCGTGCGGCCAAGCTGGTCGAGCTGGACGCGCTGCGCGACGAACTCACCGGCATGTGGAACCGCGCCGGTCTGGAACATGCGCTGCAGACACACGCACAGAGCTCGCCCACTGCCGCCACGCCATCGCTCGCCCTGGCGCTGATCGAGCTGGATGGCTTCAAACGGCTGAGATTGCAGGCGGGCGCCGCGGCGGCGGATGCAACGCTGATCCAGGCTGCCAGGGTGATCGAAGCGCAGTTGCCGGATGCCGCCACGGTGGCACGATTGAGCCGGGATCAACTCTGTATTGCCTTGCCGGAAACAGCGGCAACCAAGGCAATGGAGCTGATCGAGGCTGTGCGCAAGGCGATCGACACGGCAAGCTGGCCAGCCGGCGCACTGACGATCAGCGCAGGGCTGGTCGAGGTGGCAGCCGGTGCCTCGCTCGACAGCAATGCCTTGCTGGCGCGCGCGCGGCACGCCCTGCAGGGCGCGATCGGCAATGGACGCAACCGCGTGCAGCGCTTCAATGGCTGGCATCTGCAGGCCTGAGCGGCAGACCGCGCGTGGGCTCGGCGAGGTAGGCCAGCAGGGCGCTGATCGACACGACTGCGCAACCTTGAATCGCTAGATCGATGCCTGTGTACGGCTGCAGGCTCTCCACTTACGACCGCAGTGCACACACACCCGCCAGCGCGCCTGTCTTGCGTGGCTAACGCGTGTAGCGATCAGCTGCCAGGCGGCAGCCGTATCGCCAGCTGCGCTTGGCCAGGCTCAGGCTGCCAGCGCATCGGCGTTGCCGGCGATTTCGTCCACCTGCAGCACCTGCTCCATCTCCAGCAGCACCACGAAGCGCTCGCCCACCTTGCCCATGCCGCGCAGCAGGTCGCGGCGGATATGCGTGCCGAACGATGGCGCCGCTTCGATGTCCTGATCGGCCAGTTCGATCACCGCGTTGACCGCATCGACCAGCACCCCGATCACCTGCGTTCCCTGCGCCTGCTCGGTGGCCAGGATCACGATGCAGCTGCGCTTGCCGATCGCGCTGTCGGCACGCCCCAGCCGCGACTGCAGATCCACCACCGGCACCACCGCACCGCGCAGGTTGATCACCCCGCGCACGCAGGCCGGCATCGACGGCACCGGCGTGGGTGCGCGGTACTGGATGATTTCGCGAATGCCAAGAATGCTGATGGCGAAGGTTTCGCCATCCAGCTGGAAGGTCAGGTACTGGGCCGCCGCATCGGCGTCGCCAGGCATCACATCGGGGGTCTGTGCAGTCATCGATCGGTCTCTCAGAAGCGGGCGAACTGGCCTTCGTCCGGGCCCTCGGACATCGCATAGGCCGGTGCCGCGGCGCTGCGCCAGCCGCGCGCACCGGGCGCACGTGCCGGGCGTGCGGCGGCCACCTTGCCGCGCTTGGGCGGCGTGCTCGCCGGCCCCTGCCCGCCCAGGCGGAAGAACGCCATGCTCTGCTGCAACTGCTCGGCCTGCGCGCTCATTTCCTCGGCAGTGGCGGCCAGTTCTTCGGATGCGCTGGCGTTCTGCTGGGTGGTCTGGCTCAGCTGCACCACCGCCGAATTGATCTGGCTGACACCGGAGGATTGCTCTTCGGAAGCCGCGGAAATCTCCTGCACCAGGTCCGAGGTGCGCTTGATGCTGGGCACGATGGTGTCGAGCAGACGGCCGGCGCGATCGGCCAGTTCGACGCTGGAACTGGCCACCTCGCCGATCTCCTGCGCGGCCACCTGGCTGCGTTCGGCCAGCTTGCGCACCTCGGCGGCCACCACGGCAAAGCCCTTGCCGTGTTCGCCGGCGCGCGCCGCTTCGATCGCTGCATTGAGCGCGAGCAGATTGGTCTGATATGCGATGTCGTCGATGATGCCGATCTTCTGCGCGATCTGCTTCATCGCCTGGGTGGTGGCGACCACCGCTTCGCCGCCTTCGATGGTCTCCTTCGCGGCCTGCGTGGCCATGCCATCGGTGATGCGGGCGTTTTCGGTGTTCTGGCTGATCGATGCGGTCATCTGCTCCAGCGAGGCGCTGGTTTCCTCCACACCGGCGGCCTGTTCGCTGGCGGCCTGCGACAACGACTGCGCGGTGGCGCTGACTTCTTCCGACGCGCTGGCCAGGGTTTCGGCACTGGTGTTGACCTCGCCGACCACCTGCGACAGCTTCTGCACCATCGTGCGCATCGCTTCGAGCAGCTGCGCGGTTTCGTCGCGGCCATGCACGTCGATGCGCATGGTCAGATCGCCTTCGGACAGCCCGTTGGCCACCGTTACCGCGCGGCGGATCGGGCCGGTGACGCTGCGGCTGATCACCACGCCGAGAACCGCGCCGAGCAGCACACCGCCGCAGATGATGGCCATCAGCAGCTTGGAGCTGCGCGCGTGGATGCTGCCGGCCTCGGCATTGGCCGAGGCAGCGCTGCGCTCGCGCAGGCCGCTCAGATCGGTCATCAAGGTATCGACTTCATCCGAGCTGGCACGCACCGCACGCGAGAGTTCGGCCAGTTCCGGGTTGGCGTCACGCAAGGCTTCGCGGTTGGCGGCGTCGATGAAGCGGCCGCGCTCTTCCAGGTATTTCTGCCAGGCGCGGTCGAACTGCGCCAGCTTGTTCCTGCCTTCCTCGGTCTGGAAGCTGGAACGCGCGCGCGTCATGTAATCGACCACCTTGGCGGTGTACTTGTCGATGTTCTGCACATGCGACTGGCGCTCTTCGGCGCTGCTGGCCAGCAACAGATTGGCACGTGCGCGGCCGGCGTAGATCAGATTGATATTGGCCTCCTTGACGTTCGACAAGCCGAGCAGCTCGCGCTCGTAAAGCGAGGTCGACAGGTCGCTGATCCGACCGGAGTTGGAATAACCCACCCACCCGATGCATGCGCCGATCGCCGAGACGATCAGGAACGCCACGATCAGCCTGGTTCCGATTCTGAAGTTGCCTAACATTGGGGAGTTCTCTTGAAGGTGGTGCATGCGCGACCTGCGTCGCAGGGTCGCCCGGTGGCCTGGTGCGGGTGCCGCTCACTGTGTGCGGCTTGTCTAACC
Organism: Xanthomonas sp. NCPPB 2864; assembly: GCF_056675615.1. Lineage (NCBI taxonomy): Bacteria > Pseudomonadati > Pseudomonadota > Gammaproteobacteria > Lysobacterales > Lysobacteraceae > Xanthomonas > Xanthomonas sp. NCPPB 2864. The sequence goes on along the minus strand of NZ_JBWWVS010000001.1, from coordinate 942,906 downwards.
AATCGCTAATGGCTATCGGCGAGGCCAAAACGCGCTTGAGACGCAAACGGCACTTAACCGCGTATTCACACCATCGGATATGCGCTTTTGTGACCGGTCACGCGCTCGTACGGTCCGCGTTCGGAAAATTCCTACCCCTGGTTCCTGCCGTGTCCGGAACAGTCCGCTGGGACATCACGACTGCGCGGTTAGGCTGGGCGCATGTCATTACAAGCACTTCCACGCAGCTTCTATGCGCACGATGCCCGCCAGGTCGCGCCGCGCTTGCTCAACAAGGTATTGGTCAGCGCAGACGGACGCCGCGGACGCATCACCGAGGTCGAGGCGTATTGCGGCAGCGAAGATCCGGCCGCGCATTCGTTTCGCGGCATGACCCCGCGCACGCAGGTGATGTTCGGCGCACCGGGGCATCTGTATGTGTATTTCATCTACGGCATGCACTGGGCGATCAACGCGGTGTGCGGTGGTGCGCCCGGGCACGCGGTGCTGATCCGCGCGCTCGAACCGCTGGCCGGGATCGCCACCATGCAGGCCGCGCGCAACGCCGCTCCACTCAAGAGCTTGACCACCGGTCCCGGTCGCCTGGCCCAGGCATTCGCGGTGAGCGCGACGGACAACGGGCTGGATCTGACCGACGCCGGCGCACGCCTGTGGATCGAGGACGACGGCCTGCCGCCGCCCTCCGCAGCGCTGGCGACGCCGCGCATCGGCATCCGCAAGGCGGTGGATGCGCCGTGGCGCTGGGTGGTCCCGGACAACCCCTATCTGTCGCGTCCGCTGCCGCGCGCGACCGGCGCACGCGCGGTGCTGCCGGGCGACTGAGCCAGCCATTGCTCCATCGGCGTCTGCTCGGCGGCACCCGGCCCACGCTGCAGCAGGCGCAGGGCCTGCTCGGCCTGTTCGTCGCTCAGGTCCTGCAGCGGCTGGAAGCGATCTGCCACCCACACCGCCATCGGCAGGCCATCGAGATACGCCACACGGTTGCCCGGCACGCGCGCCACGCGCTCGCCCGGCAGGACGCTGCCCAACAGATTGCTCGGGTCGCTCGCACTGACGCATACCCACTGCTGCGGCAAGGCCTGCGCACGCACGCGGCGCAGCGCCGCGATCGCATCCGGCAACGCGAACTGCTCGCCGGACAGCCCGGCGATGAAACGCCCGCCACGGATCTCGCCACGCGCTTCCAGCCGCTGATACATGCGCAGCAACTCGCGCCACGGCGGCAGCCACGCCGCCTCGCGCTCCAGCAGCCGCCAGCAGACCACGCCGTAGCGCCGCAACAAGGTATGCGCCACATGTTCGAGCATGTCCTGGTGGCGCTCGCCGGCTTCGGCCAGCGGCAGCTCCGGCAGCGCGCGTACCGGCGCCCAGCGGCCGGCATCGCGAATGCCCAGCGCGCTGGCGCGGCGCCGGTGGCGCGACAGCGCCGAGGGCCGCTTGGAGGCCGGCACCAGCAGCGCGCGCAGCCCGGCATAGCTGTCGCAATGTGCACGCCCGCGCATCACCAGTTCGCTCAGGGCATCTTCCAGCTCGGTGCTCATCAGGCGGGCCGCATCGGCGATCTCGTCGAAGAACAAGGCGCCCTGCTGCTGCAGCACCTCGGCCACCCGTTGCGCGCGCGAGCCCAGCGGCGCGTCGTCGGCATCGCGTGCCAGGCTGCTCCAGCGCTGCGCCTCGCGACGCGGCAGCAACACGATCGGCGTGCTGCGCAACGCGGCACCGCTGCGGCCACCACCGGGCCGCAGTCGCGCCCACACGGTGCGCCCGGCGGTGCACAGCTCGTCCAGCCAGGCCGGTTGATAGTCGCGCACGCGTGCCGGCAGCAGTTCGCTCTCCCACAGCACTGCAGGTGCCTCGAAGCCTTCCAGCTGCCCGACCACGCCGGCCAATGCGTCCGGCCCCGCCACCCGGCTGGCACTGTCGAGGTGCTGCCACTCGAACAGGAACCGCGCGTAATCGCGTTGTGCCACCGGCTCGATCTCCCGGCGCAACCGTCCCAGGGTATAGCGATGGATGCGCGCCAGCAGATGACGTTCGCACCATTCTTCCGCCTGCGCCTGCGCGTTGAAATGGCCGGCCATGACATAGCCCTCGCGCTGCAGGGCGGCCAGGGCAAGCACGATCTCGGACTCGGGCAAACGCAAGGCGCCGGCCAGGGCCGGCACCTGCGCCGGGCCGACCGCAGACAGACGACCGCGCAGCAGCTCGCGCACGGCCCAGTCGCGCTGCCAGTCGGCAACGCGGCAATCTGCCGGCGCCTGTAGCGGCGGCTGTGCGGATGCATGCGCATACAGTGGCGCAAACCAGTCGATGCGCTCGGCACTGATCCACAGCGCGGGCACACCGTCGAACGCAAGGCAGCTGGCACGCCCATCGCCTGCAAGTGCAGCCAACCAGGCCTGCCAATGCGCATCGCCCGCTTCATCGACCGGAAGCACGCCCAGCCCGACCAACGCTTCGTGCATTTCTTCGCCATCGCGCGGCTGCGGCCAGGCCTGTTCGAGCACCGAGGCGATCGCCTCGGGATCAAGCTGCCCCAGGTCGTCGCTGCTCTGCGGGGTGTAGCGACGGCTTTGCACGGCCTGGGTGCGGCGTTCTTCCAGCGGTGCATCGTCCAGGAATGCGTACGGACGCGCATTCAAGGCTTCAGCCGCCAGCGGCGACGGTGCCGCCAGATCGCGCGCGACCAGCGTGATCGCCCCCGACTCCAGCCCGCGCAGCACCTGCAACCAGCCCTCGCTGTCCATGGACTGATGCAGGCAGTCTTCCAGTGTCTGCGCCACCAACGGATGATCCGGCACCTCGCGCTCGCCGACCAGATTCTCCGCGCAGGCGACCTGATCGGGGAACACGGTCGCCAGCAGATCTTCCGACTTCATCCGTTGCAGTTGCGGCGCGACCTTGTTGCCACCGGCAAAGCGCGGCAGCGCCATCGCATTGGTCGCATTCCAGCGCCAGCGCACGCCGAACAGCGGCGCATCCAGCAAGGCCTGGATCAACACATGCTCGGCCGATGACGAATGCAGGTAGCGCGCCACCTCCTCCAGGGCAAAACTATGGCTGGTGGACAGCGACAACACGATCGCATCCTCGGTCGCGGCGGCCTGCAGTTCGAAGTTAAAGGTGCGGCAGAAGCGCTTGCGCAACGCCAGCCCCCAGGCACGATTGATGCGGCTGCCGTACGGCGAGTGGATCACCAGCTGGGTGCCGCCGCTGGCATCGAAGAAGCGCTCCATCACCAGGCACTGCTGGGTCGGCATCGCGCCCAGCGCGGTGCAGGCATGGGCGAGATAGTCGACCAGCTGGCGTGCCGCTTCCACCGAGAGATCCAGCACGGTGTGCAGCCAGTCGCAGGCCGCCTGATGTGGCGGGCTATCCAGCCGCAGCGCAATCTCGCCACGCAGACGTGACACCGCCGCCGACAATTCGTCGCTGCGGCCGGGCGCCTCGCCCAGCCAGAACGGGATATTCGGTGGCGCGCCCTTGGCGTCCTCCACCCGGACGCGCCCGGCATCCACGCGAAGGATGCGGTAGCTGGCATTGCCGAGCTGGAACACGTCGCCGGTAAGACTTTCGACCGCAAAATCCTCGTTCACCGTGCCGATCTTTTCGGCCTGCGGTTCCAGCACCACGCTGTAGTCGCCGGTTTCTGGGATGGTGCCGCCGGAGGTCAGCGCAGTCATGCGTGCGCCGCGGCGCGCATGCAGGCGTCGATGCACCGCATCGCGATGCAGATAGCCTGCACGCGGCCCGAGCCGTGTGCTGAAGCCGTCGCACAGCATGCGCACCACGTCATCGAAGCGCGCGCGGCTCAACTGCGCGAACGGCCAGGCGCGGCGCACCAAGGCGAACAGCGCATCTTCGTCCCAGTCCTCGCACGCGGCCTCGGCCACGATCTGTTGTGCAAGCACATCGATCGGCGCCAGCGGAATGCGCAAGGCGTCCAGCTCACCGCGGCGCACGCTGTCCAGCAATGCAGCACATTCGACCAGTTCGTCGCGGGTCTGCGGAAACAGGCGCGCCTTCGGGGTTCCGCCAACCGCATGCCCGGAGCGTCCGGCACGCTGCAGGAAGGTGGCGATCGAGCGCGGCGAACCGAGCTGGCAGACCAGGTCCACATCGCCGATATCCAGGCCGAGTTCCAGCGATGCAGTGGCCACCAGCACGGTAAGGTCGCCGGCCTTGAGTCGCTGCTCCGCCAGCAGACGCGTTTCGCGCGACAGGCTGCCGTGGTGCGCGGCGACGCGCTGCTTGCCGAGCAGATCGCCAAGATGGCGCGCAGCGCGCTCGGCCATGCGCCGCGTGTTGACGAACACCAGCGTGGTGCGATGCTGCTGCGCGAGCGTGGCGACATCGGCATACACCTGCAGCCACTGATCGTTGGACATCACCACGCTCAGCGGCGTCGGCGGCAAGGCCAGGGCCAGATCGCGCCTGCGGGTGTAGCCGATATCGACGATCTCGCACTGCGGCGGCCGGCCGGCATCGCCCGCCCCGACCAGGAACTGCGCCACGGTCTCGATCGGCTTCTGCGTGGCCGACAGCCCGACGCGGGTGATCGGGCGCTCGGCCAGCCGCTGCAATCGCTCCAGGGTCAGCGCCAAGTGACTACCGCGCTTGTCCGCCGCCACCGCATGGATCTCATCGACGATGACGGTGCGCACATGCCGCAACGCAGTGCGCCCGGAGGCCGAGCCCAACAGCACATACAGCGACTCCGGCGTGGTCACCAGGATATGCGGCGGCGTGCGGCGCGCCTGTGCGCGCTCGCGTTGCGGGGTGTCGCCGGTACGCACCGCCGTGCGCACCGCCACATCCGGCAGACCGCTCGCGACCAGCGCCGTGCGGATGCCCTGTAACGGAGCATCCAGATTGAGGTGGATGTCGTTGGACAACGCCTTCAGCGGCGAGACGTAGACCACGCGGGTTTCGTCCGGCAGCGCGCCGCCATTGGCCAGGCCATCGCGGATCAACGCATCGATGGCCGCGAAGAACGCGGTCAGCGTCTTGCCCGAGCCGGTCGGCGCGGCCACCAGCGTGTGGCGTCCGGCCTGGATCGCCGGCCACGCGGCAATCTGCGCCGGCGTGGGCGCAGCGAAGGTCTGCGCGAACCACGCAGCCACGACAGGATGGAACTGCTGCAGGACAGGATGCATAGGCGATGCCGCAGGCCGCGATGCCAGGCCAGGAGCGGCGTGTGGATTCAACGGGGCGAAGCCCAATGAATGGGGTTGCGCTGCGCCCGACACAAGCCGAGCGCGGGAATGGCGGTGAATGGTTAAAGCGGCTGTCGGCCTGACCGCGCAGCGGCCAAGCCCGGTGCGTCCGCTGCACCGCTTCGACCTGCTGCAACCTTCCCGTCAACTCCAGTTCGAACGGGCGCAATGCCGAGCACTCGCGGGACGTGACGACAGCCGTTGGTGGCAAAGCGAAGGGCTGCCTGGACGAGCGGCGGATGCCGGCCGGCGCATCGGGTCGCCAGCCACCAGCCATCAACGCAACGCTGCGGCCCGGCGCGACGATTGTCGATCGGGCGCAGGCCATGGCACATTGACGCCATGCCCAGCCTTATCCTCTTCATGATTGCCGGCGCCGCGCTGTACGCGTTCTGGAACTCCTCGCGCGCAGCGGCCGAACGTGCCGATATCCTCGGCCGCAATGCCTGCCGCGCCGCCGATGTGCAATGGCTGGATCAGAGCGTGCATTCCACCAACATCCGCATCTGCCGCAAGCCCAATGGCTGGCTGGGCTTCGAGCGGACGTTCCGGTTCGAGTATTCCTACGACGGCATCGACCGTCATAGCGGCCGCCTGGTGCTGCGCGGCGATCAATTGATCGCCTTCACCGGACCGCAGGTGGCCACGGTGACGCCGTTGAGCCCGGACCATCAGCGCCTGAACTGACCGCGATTGGGTCGATATATGCGTCTGCAGGCACTTGGCCTGCATGCAGTGCCGCGCGACTGAAGATCAGCGTTGCTGCCGCTATCCACGACGCCGATGCACACATGCAACGGCGTAATTTGGTGGAAACACGTGCGATGCGAGCCACACGCGTATATGGCGCAACAATGCACGGATGCGCGATGCGCGTCCGTGCGTGCAGTTACTTGACCACGCGCAGATGTGGACGCTTGCCCGCGCTCGGCGGCTCGTCCGGCGTGGGCGCGCTTGGCGGCGGTGCACCCGGATCCGGCGGCTCGGTACTGGTGCCGGGGATATCGTCCGGCAAGGCCATGCCCTGCCCGGTCTCGCGTGCATACACCGCCAGGACCGCGGCCATCGGCACCATCACCGGATAACTGACGCCGCCAAAGCGCGCGGTGAACTGCACGCTTTCGTTGTCGACCTGCAGCCCGACCACGGCGCGCTCGGCGATGTTCAGCACCACACGGCCGTCCTTGACGGCACTGGCAGGCACCTGCACACCGGGCAGCCCGGCGTCCACCAGGACGTGCGGGGTCATGCCGTTGTCGTTGATCCATTCGACCAAGGCCCGCAGCAGGTACGGGCGATGGCTGGTCATGCGGGGGAAATCTTCGCTCATGACGTCATTTTACCCGCACACGGCCCGCAGCGGCGGCTGCACGATGGGGCGTCGGTCTGTTGGCATACAGCCGTCGCATCAGCCCGGCAGGTCGCGCAGTTTCTTTTCCTGATCGGTCAGGCTGCGGATGAAGCCGGGATTGCGGAAGATCCGGTTGCCGTAGTCTTCGATCGCCTTGCCGTCCTTGGGCAGACCGATCTCCAACGCGTCCAGTCGCCAGATGATCGGCGCCATCGCGCAATCGGCCAGACTCATTTCCGGATTGAGGAAGAACTTGCTGGCCTTGAACAGCGGCACCGACGCGGTGAGCAGTTCCTTCAGGCGCTTGCGGCCGGCCTCGGCCTGGGTCTTGTTGCCGAGCTGGATGGCCTGCACCTGCGGCACCCAGTCGTGCTCGATCCGCAGCATCGCCAGACGCAGACGTGCGCGCGAGAGCGGATCGACCGGCATCAACGGCGGATGCGGGTAGCGCTCGTCCAGGTATTCGCTGACCACCGATGCCGCGTACAGCACCAGGTCGCGTTCGACCAGGGTCGGGACCGAATGGTAGGGATTGAGATCGATCAGATCTTCCGGGGGATTTTGCGGGTCGACCGGCACCAGGTCGTAGGTCACCCCTTTCGCCGCCAGGACCAGACGGACCCGGTGGCACAACACGTCGTCGTTGGACGAAAACAAAGTCAAGGTATTCCGCATACGCACACTCGTCGCCATTCAAGGCTCTCCGACGACCGGAATCCGCCGGCCGCATCGGCGCGGCCGGCCCAACGCCGACCGTCACCACGGTCCTTCGAGTGTGCAATCACGTCACGCAAAAGCCAAGAGTGATAGGGCCGATTAATGCCCGGACAGGCCGCTTGTTGCGCCGAGATGCAGCTTCCGGTCACGTGCGCGTGCGGTGACGGCGCGGCAGCTAGTGCACGACATCGGAAGCGGCAGAGGCGATTTGTCGTCAACCGAAGCAGTGATTGCTTGCCGACCCTCACCGCCCCCCTCTCCCGCGGGGAGAGGGGCTCAGCGGTCGGTTTGCTGCAGCCGTTGCATGACTTGCGCATGCATGGCCGATGCGCTCTGTAGCCGATGACCGGCCTGCAGACCGGTCAGTGCACGTCCTTCCAGTATTCCTTCTTCAGCAGGTAGGCCATGAAGGTGAGCAAGGCCAGGAACAGGATCACCCACACGCCCATGCTCTGCCGCTTCAAGGCCGCCGGTTCGCCGGCGTATTCGAGGAAGTTGGCGATATCGCGCACGGTCTGATCAAACTCGACCGGCGTTTGTCGCCCTGGCTGACCGAGTTTGAGCGCCTGCACCGGCTTGTCGCCGGTCGCCTTGTCGGGCGGGCCGAACTGCGCCTGCTGCAGGCCCTGCAGCTCCCACAGCGGGTTGGGCATGGAGGCATTCGGAAACAGCTGATTGTTCCAGCCCAGGGGGCGGGTCTGATCCAGGTAGAACGACTTGAGATAGGTATAGACCCAGTCGGTGCCACGCACGCGGGCGATCAAGGTCAGATCCGGCGGCGCCTTGCCGAACCACTTGGTGGCCGCATCGTGCGGCATGGTGCCTTCGATGTGTTCGCCGATCTTGGCGCCGGTGAAGTTGAGGTTGGTCATGACCTCTTCTTCGCTCAGTCCCAGATCGCTGGCCATGCGCGAATAGCGCAGGTACTTCAGCGAGTGGCAGCCGGAGCAGTAGTTCATGAACAACTGCGCGCCACGCTGCAGCGAGGCACGGTCGCTCAGGTCGTTGCCAGCCTGCTGCACCTTTCCGCCTTCGGCTGCCAGCGCCCCTGCGGCCAGGGTCAGCCCGCACAGCAGGGCGACCACGCGCGACGTCCATGACCTCATGTTGGAATTAGTCATGGGTGGTCACCCGCTCCGGCACCGGCTTGGTCTTGTCCAGCCGCGTCCACACCGGCATGGTGATGAAGAAGGCGAAGTACAGGAAGGTCAGCACGCGCCCGACATAGGTTTCGTGTGCGTCGGTGCCAGGACCGGACCCGATCACGCCCAGCCACACGAAGCACACCACCAGCACGCCGAGCGCGACCTTGGAGATCCAGCCGCGGTAGCGGATCGAGCGCACCTTGGCCCGATCCAGCCATGGCACCAGGAACAGGATCGCGATCGCCGAGAACATCACCAGCACGCCGCCGAGCTTGTTGGGGACCACGCGCAACATCGCGTAGTACGGCGTGTAGTACCAGACCGGCTTGATGTGCTCCGGGGTCACCAGGCGATTGGCCTCGGTGAAGTTGTCGTGCTCCAGGAACAAACCGCCGAACGCCGGCGCGAAGAAGATGATGAAGGCCGCAATCAGCAGCAAGAAGCCGACCCCGACCAGATCCTTGACCGTGTAGTACGGATGGAACGGGATGCCGTCGGCCGGCTTGTGCGCGTCCCAGCGGTTGCCCTTGGGCCCCTTCTTGATCTCCACGCCATCGGGATTGTTGGAGCCCACCTCGTGCAGCGCGCCGATGTGCAGCACGATCAGCAGCAACAGCACCAGTGGCAGTGCGATCACGTGCAGCGCGAAGAAGCGGTTGAGCGTGGCATCGCCAGGCAGATAATCGCCCATGATCCATTCGGTCAGCCCGTTGCCGATTACCGGGATGGCGCCGAACAGCGAGATGATCACCTTCGCGCCCCAGAACGACATCTGCCCCCACGGCAGCACGTAGCCCATAAAGGCTTCGGCCATCAGCACCAGGTAGATCAGCATGCCGAGAATCCACACCAGCTCGCGCGGCTTCTGGTAGCTGCCGTACATCAGCCCGCGGAACATGTGCAGATACACCACGATGAAGAACAGCGAGGCGCCGGTGCTGTGCATGTAGCGGATCAGCCAGCCCCACTCCACGTCGCGCATGATGTATTCGATCGAGGCGAACGCATCGGCCGCGCTGGTCTTGTAGTGCATCGTCAGGAAGATGCCGGTGACGATCTGGTTGACCAGTACCACGATGGCCAGCGAGCCGAAGTAGTACCAGAGGTTGAAGTTCTTCGGCGCGTAGTACTCGCTGACGTGCTTGCGGTACATGGGCATCAGCCCGGGCGCGCGTTCGTTGACCCAATCGAACACACCGTTGGCGGTACGGACCAGGATATTGCTCATCAGGCAGCCCCCGTGCTGTTGGCCGACGTACCGGCACCGTCGGGATCGACGCCGATCACCAGGGTGTTGTCGTCCACATAGTGGTGTGGGGGCACCAGCAGATTGATCGGTGCCGGCACGCCGTCGAAGACGCGGCCGGACATGTCGAAGCGCGACTTGTGGCAGGGGCAGAAGTAGCCGCCCTTCCACTGCGGGTCGTAGGGCTCGGGGCGGATCTCGGCGACCATTTCCGGCGAGCAGCCCAGATGCGTGCACAGCCCGACCAGCACCGAGATGTCGGACTTGATCGAGCGGTACTCGGGGTTCTTCAGCACATAGTCCGGCTGCTGGTCCTTGTTCTCCGACTTGGGATCCTTGAGCCGGTCATCCAGCGATGGCAGTGCGTCGAGCATCGCCTTGGAGCGCTTGACGATCCAGATGGGCTGACCGCGCCATTCCAGAACCAGCCGTTGCCCTTCCTGCAAGGCGCTGATGTCGGCGGTCACCGGGGCACCGGCCAACTTGGCGCGTGCGCTGGGATTCCACGACTTCACGAACGGAACTGCGACAAATCCTGCTCCGACCGCACCGACCACGGCCGTTGTCGCGGTCAAGAACCGACGACGCCCGATATCAGCAGGTGCGTTAACCCCATCGTTGGCCATCCGGCTCTCCGATCTTGATTAGGTAGCGTGAGGCTGCCAACGGCTGGCGGGGGGTCCAGCCGCGATGAATCGACCGCAGTGTAGCGGAACGCTTAATGCACAGACAACGCAATGTACGCAGTCGAACCGGCGCAGTGCAAACACTGGATGCAGGCACGCTTCGATCACGTCACGCGCCAGGCCTGCACAAGGAGTACAGCTGTGACCCAGTGCTGACAAAAAAGACCGCGCCAGTTGCAGACATGCTGCGCGTTGGCTGCACTATCGCGCCGGTGCAACGGCGGCCTGCGCGGCCTGGTGGCCGCATGACGTCCGTTTCGGCGCGCGACTGTCAAAGCAGGCCGCAGCGGGCGCTGCGTGCAAAGCACACGGCTCAGTTGGCCGCCGTGGTCTGCCCACGATAGCGTCCGGCCAGCACGCCGACGCGTTGGACGTAGCGCTGGGTCTCGCTGTAAGGCGGCACGCCGCCATAGCGATCCACCGCGCCCTCGCCGGCGTTGTAGCCGGCAGCGGCGAGCGTGAGATCGCCATTGAAGCGCTTCAGCAACCACGAAAGATATTGCACGCCACCGCGAATATTTTGCGTTGCATCATAGGCATCGCTGACGCCGAAGCGGCGCGCGGTGCCGGGCATCAACTGCATCAGCCCCTGCGCGCCGGCCCGGCTCAGTGCCAGCGGGTTGTAGGCCGACTCTGCATGGATGATCGCGCGCACGATCGCTTCCTCGACCCCGAACTCGCGCGCGGCTGCGGTGATTTCCTGCTGATAGGCATTGGTGTTGAGCCGGATCGCACCGAAATTGACGCCGGGCTTGGCCGCGCAGGCGTAACAGGTTTCGATGAAGCTGTAATGGATGGTGCGCAGACCTTCGATGCTGGCGACCTGACGCGGGCGCGCACTGGTGTAGTGACGCACGCCGTCCTTCATATACGAATAGACCTGCCCGCTGACCACCCGGCGCGGATTGACCGCGGCGGCGGGTGCCTGCACGACCGAGGTCTCCGCCACCGGCAGCGCGCGCGGCATCACCGCCGAGGCGACCTCGGCAGCGCGGCGTGGCGCCTGGCCAACCGGCTGGCTGATGATGGTGGCCGGCGCGCCGCTGTCGATCGAGGTACTGGCGCGCGCAGGGCCAGCGACCAAACCCTGCGCCGGGCGAGCCATGGACGGCGGCGCGCGGCGCGCGGATCGCTCCGGGGTGTAGCTGCTGATGACGCTGCAGGTCGCCCCGCTCTGGCGCTTGCTCAGGTAGCTGGTGATTCCGTCGCCGCTGACACACTTGTACAAGGTGCCCGCGCAGACCGGCGCTGCCGGCAACGTGACGAGTAACAGCCCCAGCAATCTTGACATCCCCTTCATGCGGCGGAGTGTCCCAGCTTGGCCCGGGCTTGCCAAGTGGCCGCTGCGGTTATCCGGGCAGCGGCTCCAGCCGCGCCCGCAACGCGTTCAGCGCCTCGGCCAGCGGCACGCGCACGGCATCCGGGCAGATCGCATCGAACGGCAGATCGAGCAGCAGCAGATTGGCCGCCAGCGCCGACATGCTCGGCGCGCCCAGGCCCAGCCAGCAATGCGCCGGCCCGTCGGCTTCCAGCGCGCCCAGCCAGGGCGGGATGCGCGCGGCGAGTGCCTCCAGCGCGCCGTGCAGGCGTACCCGGGCCCGGCACGGGAACGGCGACTCGCCGATCGCCTTGCGCAGGAGTTGCAGTGGCTCCTCCGGCAGTGCGCGAGCGGCGAATTGCGCGCCAGTCGTCTCGACCCGGTCGATACGGTCGGCGCGCAAGGTGCGCCAGTCCTGGCGCTCGCAATCCCAGGCCAGCAGATACCAGCGCCGCCCGTAATTCACCAGCAGGGCCGGCTCAACGCAACGCGTAATCGGGGCACCGGAGTGGCGGCGATAGTCCAGCCGCAGCGTGACCCGGTCGCGGCAGGCGCTGGCCAGTTGCGCCAGCAGCGCCGCATCCACCAGGGCACCCGTCTCCCCGGTGACCGGCAAACTGGCGGTGGCCGCGTGCGCGGCACTGGCACGCTGGCCGCTGCGCCGCGGCAACAGCGGATCGAGCTTGCGCAGCACCCGCGCCGCTGCGGCATCCATGCCGCGTATCGCCGGGGCCGCTGCGCGCAGCGCGATCGCCACCGTCAACGCCTCGTCTTCTTCGAACAACAGCGGCAGGGCGGCCGCACCCTGCCCCAGCCGGTAGCCGCCACCGGCGCCGGGTACGGCATGCACCGGGTAACCCAACTCGCGCAGGCGCTCGATCGCGCGCCGCACGCTGCGCGGATGCAGTTCCAGCCGCTCGGCCAGCGCCACGCCGGACCAGCTGCGGCCGCCCTGCAGCAGCGCAAGCAGACGCAACAAGCGGGCAGCGGTCGAGGCCATCGCATTACCGTATTGCGGACGGAAACTGTCCGCAATAGCTGCGTAGGATTGCCTGGCACCTCGTTCTTTATGCCTTCCGCATCCACCAAGGAAACCGCAATGTCCGACCAGCGCCACATCACCCTGTTCCACAATCCCCGTTCGCGTTCGCGCGGCGTGCTGGTGCTGCTGGAAGAGCTCGGCGCCAGCTACGACCTGCAGATCGTCAACCTGGAAAAAGGCGAGCAACTCGCGCCCGCGTACCTGGCGATCAACCCCATGGGCAAGATTCCGGCGATCCGGCATGGCGACAGCGTGGTCACCGAACAGGGCGCGATCTACCAGTATCTGGCCGAGCTGTATCCGGAAGCCGGGCTGTCGCCGGCGCCGGGCGATGCCGACCGCGGCGCCTACCTGCGCTGGCTGGCCTTCTACGGCTCGGCGTTCGAGCCGGCGATCATCGACCGCGCGATGAAGCGCGATGCGCCGCCGCGCTCGATCTCGCCCTACGCCGACTGCGCCACGGTGCTGCAGGTGATCGATACGCAGCTGGCCAAGGGCGACTATCTCCTGGGCCAGCGCTGCAGCGCGGCCGATGTGCTGTGGGGCGGCGCGCTGGGCTGGATGGTCGATTTCGGCCTGATCGACCCACCTGCCAGCACCCGCGCCTACATCGCCCGCATGGCCGACAGGCCGGCGTTCGCACGCGCCGAGGCCACCAACGCCAAGGCCTGACCAAGCGGACGGGCCCGGCGCAAGCGGGTAAACTGTGCGGCTATCTTCTACCCGCCTGGAATAAGCGCCATGCCCGGGACATCCGTTTCCGACCTGTCCGCGGCCACCGCCGTGGACGCACCCGCCCTGTTGCCGCTGCCGGTGGCCCGCCCGTCGGCGCCTGCCGTGGTGCGCGGCAAGCTCTACATCAAGACCCACGGGTGCCAGATGAACGAGTACGACTCGGCCAAGATGGCCGACGTGCTCGCCGCCTCCGAAGGCCTGGAACTGACCGACAACCCCGAAGACGCCGACGTGGTGCTGGTCAACACCTGCTCCATCCGCGAGAAGGCGCAGGAAAAGGTGTTCAGCCAGCTGGGCCGCTGGAAGGCGCTGAAGGCCGGCGGCAAGCCGGTGATCATCGGCGTGGGCGGCTGCGTGGCCTCGCAGGAAGGCGAGGCCATCGTCAAGCGCGCGCCCTATGTGGATCTGGTGTTCGGCCCGCAGACCCTGCATCGCCTGCCGGAGCTGATCCGCGCGCGGCGCGAGTCGGGCAAGTCGCAGGTGGACATCAGCTTTCCGGAAATCGAGAAGTTCGATCGCCTGCCCGAGCCGCGCGCCGAGGGTCCGTCGGCGTTCGTGTCGATCATGGAAGGCTGCTCCAAGTACTGCTCGTTCTGCGTGGTGCCCTACACCCGTGGCGAAGAAGTCAGCCGGCCGTTCGAGGACGTGCTGGTGGAGGTGGCGCAGCTGGCGGCGCAAGGCGTGCGTGAGATCAACCTGCTCGGCCAGAACGTCAACGCGTATCGCGGTGCGTACGGCGCCGATGCCGGCGACGCGGCGCAATACGCCGATCTGGGCCTGTTGATCCGCACCATCGCGCAGATCGAGGGCATCGGCCGCATCCGTTTCACCACTTCGCACCCGCTGGAATTTTCCGACTCGCTGGTGGATGCGTACCGCGATGTGCCGCAGCTGGCCAATTATCTGCATCTGCCGGTGCAGGCCGGCAGCGACCGCATCCTGTCGGCGATGAAGCGTGGCTACACCGCGCTGGAATTCAAGTCCAAGATCCGCAAGCTGCGCGCGGTGCGTCCGGATATCTCGATCAGCTCGGACTTCATCGTCGGTTTCCCCGGCGAGACCGAAGCGGATTTCGAAAAGACCATGAAGCTGATCGAGGACGTGGGCTTCGACCAGAGTTTCTCGTTCGTGTATTCGCGGCGTCCCGGCACGCCGGCCTCGGACCTGCAGGACGACACCCCGGAAGCCGTCAAACAGGCGCGGCTTGCGCGTTTGCAGGCGCAGATCAACGCGCACGCCACACGCATTTCGCAGTCCATGGTCGGCAGCGTGCAACGGGTGCTGGTGGAAGGCCCGTCGCGGCGCGATCCGAACGAATTGACCGGCAAGAGCGAGAACATGCGCCCGGTGAATTTCCCCGGTAACCCGCGCCTGATCGGGCAGTTCGTCGATGTCCTGATCACCGAGGCGATGAGCAATTCGCTGCGTGGTCTTATCCAGGTGGACGACAGCGAAAGCTGATGCCGCATAGGTGCCGGGGCGCGTGGCGCCACGGCATGCATCGCGTCGTGCTGACTGGAAGGTGCACGTTGGTTGGTCACTACTTCCGTAGTGCTGCGGCCGTGCATGCGACGCTGGGCTGCCTGCGATCGTTGTTGCGTTGCTTTGCGTAGCTGCCTGCGTACATGCGTGCAACACGCTGGCAATTGCGTTGAGGTCACGCGCGTCGTGCCTCGCACCTCGATCGTCGGCAAGCACGCAGCTGGTTGCTTGCCGCACTGCATTCGCCGATCGGCGCTCCAGCATCTGCGCGCTACTAAGCCGTGGTCGGTCTAGGTCAACAACGGCGCGCATTGCTCGCATACGCCAGGCATGGTCGTGATCGCGCACAGCAACGACACCGACGTCCCTGGTCACACGGCACGCAAGGCAAGTGATCAAAATTTCACCACTTGTCTGCAACACCTTGCGGCATAAGGCGTGCGAGTACTTACCCACAGGCTTTGCCGGATTCGATCCACACCGCTTGTGGACAACCGCCACCGCAGTGGTGATTTTTTCACCATGTCCCTGCCGGACCTTGTGCGAGTAGGCGCCACGATTTTTATCCACAGGTTGGTGATGCGTGACTCCACAGCGATTGTGGAAAACCCGCGCTCACCACCGGGGACCGGCCATGACCACGCGCTTGCGGCAGCCGGGCGTGTTGGTGGGATCACACGCTGCGCGCTACCCTCGTCTGCCGCCCAACCGACCAGCGCATGCGTGCGCGGTCCGATCCGACCATGAACTCACCTGCACATCGCGACTTCACCCTGGACCCCGACGACACCGAGCGCCTGGCCAACCTGGCCGGCCCGTTCGACGCGCACCTGCGCCAGATCGAACTCAAGCTCGGCGTGGAGATCGCCAACCGCGGCAACGTCTTCCGCGTCACCGGCCCGGAGCCGGCGATCACCGCCGCGCAGACGCTGCTGACCGCCCTGTACGATGAAGCCGCCTCCACCACCTTCGACAACCACGCCATCCACCTGCGCCTGAACGATGCCAACGTCGAGCAGGTGGTCGATCGTTCCTACGTGGCCCAGGACGTGGCGATCAAGGTCAAACGCGGCACCGTGCGTGGCCGTGGCGCCAACCAGGCCAAGTACCTGCATGCGATCGCCACGCACGATATCAATTTCGGCATTGGCCCGGCCGGCACCGGCAAGACCTTCCTGGCGGTGGCCAGCGCGGTCGAGGCGCTGAACGAGTCACGCGTACAGCGCCTGATCCTGGTGCGCCCGGCGGTGGAAGCCGGCGAGAAGCTGGGCTTCCTGCCCGGCGATCTCAGCCAGAAGGTGGACCCGTACCTGCGCCCGCTCTACGACGCGCTCTACGAAATGCTGGGCGTGGAAAAAGTGGTCAAGCTGCTGGAAAAGAACGTCATCGAGATCGCGCCGCTGGCCTATATGCGCGGCCGCACGCTCAACGATGCCTACGTGATCCTGGACGAGGCGCAGAACACCACCATCGAGCAGATGAAGATGTTCCTGACCCGGCTGGGCTTTGGCTCCACCGCGGTGGTCACCGGCGACCTGACCCAGATCGACCTGCCCAAGCACGTCAAGTCCGGCCTGCGCGACGCGATCGAGGTGCTGCGCGATGTGGACGGCGCCAGCTTCACCTTCTTCGAAGCACGCGACGTGGTGCGCCACCCGCTGGTGCAGCGCATCGTCACGGCCTATGAAAAGCGCGATCAGCAGGACGCTGCGATCAAGAACAACGCTGAATGAGGCTATTCCTTGCCAGCCTGACGTTGGCAAGCGGATTGGTCGCGGCGGCATCGCTCGGGGCTACCGAAGCGCCGCTGCTTCCGGGAATCCCGATCGCAGATCGCGATGTGATCCCGGCGACACAGGTGGCGCCCCCCTGTGTGTCGCTGGCCGCCGAACAAACCAGCATCAGCATCCCAACCGCGCACTTGCAGAGGCTGGCGGAACAGGGGCGCGGCGATATGCCGGCAGGGAACGATCGCGTACGACTTAGTGCTTGGCAGCAAGGTCGCAGCGCGCGCTGGCTGCTCGATTTACCGGGAACGGTCACGGATGCACGCGGCTGCGAAAGCTCACCGATCCAGCACGCGCATCGCTCAAGCCAGTCGCTGGTCGGCGGACTCATGGAAAGCGGTATCGCTGCGGTCTGGCTGCATGACCAGCCAGGATTCGTTTCAAGCTTGCGGGTGCGGGATTACAATCGCGGCTGCGGGCGGGGCCCGATCGGCAGTTCGAGCTACCGCGTGGCCAACGGGCCTGCGTTGCTACTGCTGATCACCTGCACGCGCTGACCCTCTGCCCAGGAAACTCTCGCCATGACCCGTGGACCTGTCCGCCTCGACGTCGCTGTCAGTTATGCGCTGCCGCGCGCCGGTCTGCCGTCGGCGGTGAGTTTTCGCAAGTGGGTGGCCGCTGCGCTGAAGGGACGCATCCGCGAGGCCGACCTGGCGGTGCGGATTGTCGACGAGAAGGAAGGCTGCTCGCTCAACCATCATTACCGGGGCAAGGATTACGCCACCAATGTCCTGAGCTTCCCGGCCGATTTACCCGAAGGCCTGCCCAAGGGCGTCAAGATGCCGCTGCTCGGCGATCTGGTGATCTGCGCGCCGGTGGTGGCGCGCGAGGCGGCCGAACAAGGCAAGTCGCTGGCCGCGCATTACGCCCATCTGACCGTGCACGGCACGCTGCATCTGCTCGGCTGGGACCACGAAGACGACAAGGAAGCCGATGCGATGGAGCAACTCGAACGCGAGATCCTGGCCGATCTCGGCATCGACGACCCGTACGCGGGAGAGCGCTGATGCGGGCCTGCCTCGCCACCGCGTTGCTGTTGCTGGCCTGCTCCAGCGCCTGGGCGCAGGCCGCGCCGGCACGCCCCGATCTGCCGGCCCTGATCGAATGCCGCCAGCGCATTGGCGACTTCAACGCGCTGGCACCGGTGCTGGCCGACCCGCTCAAGGCGGTGGCGCTGGGCTGGACGCCGCTGGACCAGGCCAACCTGTTCATGACCGAGTACACGCTCAACACGCCGATCAGCGTGTTCGGCCACAGCACCACCCACATCGCGTTCTCCGGCGCCAGCGTCATGGCGCTGCTGGACCTGCCCGACCCGCGCCCGCTGGCCAAACAGCTGAACCTGGAACTGGGCGTGGATAACGCCGACAAGGTCATGTATGGCCGCGAGCTGGTCAGCGAAGACACCACCAACCCCAAGACCGGCGAGGCGATGATCGAATCGATCGTGCTCAGCGTCTCCAACGTGAAGTCGCATCCGGGCAAGACCGTGGTCGGCTGCGGCTACAGCCTGGACCTGCCCTGAAGCGCAGCGCCCACCCCGGCCCCGTCCACAGCGCCTTAGCGGCTTCCTGTTAGACTGACGGCTATCGCCTGGTTTGCCGGGTGCCGTCCCACGTCACGATGTCCGAAGACGACAGTAGCCAATCCCAAGAAACACCCGAAAAACGCCGTAGCTGGCTCGAGCGCCTGAGCGCTGCCTTCTCTGGCGAACCCCATACCCGCGACGAACTGGTCGCGCTGCTGCGGACCGCCGAACAGGACGGTCTCATCGCTGCAGACACCTTGCGCATGATGGAAGGCGCAATCTCCGTGTCCGAGCTCACCGTGGGCGATGTGATGATCTCGCGCTCGCAGATGGTCTCGCTGCCGGTAGAGGCGCGCTTTATCGACCTGATGAAGCAGGTGGTGGAATCCGGCCATTCGCGCTTCCCGGTGCACGGCGAGAACAAGGACGAAGTGCTCGGCATCCTGCTGGCCAAGGACTTGTTGCGCGGCGTGGTTGCCGACAACGGCCCCGGCAACGTGCGCGAACTGCTGCGCCCGGCGGTGCTGATCCCCGAGTCCAAGAAGCTCAACGTGCTGCTGAAGGAATTCCGGCTGTCGCGCAACCACATGGCGATCGTGGTGGACGAGTACGGCGGCGTCGCCGGGCTGGTCACCATCGAAGACGTGCTGGAGCAGATCGTCGGCCAGATCGACGACGAGCACGACGATGCCGAAGACGAGAATTCGCTGATCGCCATCCAGGCCGACGGCCGTTATGTGGTCGATGCGCTGACGCCGATCGAAGATTTCAACGAGCGCTTTGGTGCCGACTTCCCCGACGACGAGTACGACACCGTCGGCGGCCTGGTCACCGACGCGATCGGCCACCTGCCGGAAACCGGCGAAGAGCTGACGCTGGGGCGCTTTGCCTTCCGTGTGGCCAAGGCCGATGCGCGGCGCGTGCATGCCTTCCACGTGACCATTCTGCCGCCAGACCCGCAGGACGACGCTTGAACCGTTGGTACCGCGTCACTGCTGCAGCGCCAGCCCGCGGCAGCATCCGGCGCTGGGCGGCAGCGTGTCTGCTGCTGTTGCTGGCGTGGTTGGTGGCACCTGCCGCCATGGCCCAGGCCACCGGGCAGGCGCCTGCCCAGCCCAATGTGCCGGCACCGCGGGTTGGCGTGGTCACCATGCAGCCGGGCGAGGTGTTCTTCGAGCGCTTCGGCCACGATGCCATCGTGGTGGTCGATCCCGTCACCGGGCAGGCCACCTCGTACAACTTTGGCTTCTTCGACCCCGGCGAGCCGGATTTCGTCCCCCGCTTTGCGCGCGGCGAGATGATGTATTACCTGGTCGCGTTGCCGCTGGAAGAAGACCTGCAGCAGTACCGTGCGGTCGGCCGCGGCGTCAGCATCCAGTGGCTGGACCTGCCACCGGACCAGGCGCGCGCGCTGGCTGACGGGCTGGCGATCCGCAGCCAGCCCGAGAACGCGCGCTACCACTACGATTACTTCGTGGCCAACTGCGCCACCATGGTCCGCGACACGCTGGACCGCGCCATGGGTGGCGCGTTGAAATCGCAACTGGCCGGGCGCTCGCGCGGCAACACCTTCCGCAGCGAAGCGGTGCGCCTGGCCTCCCCTGCCCCGTGGATGTGGCTGGGCTTCGACCTGGGCCTGGGGCCGTATGCGGACCGCCCGCTGTCGCGCTGGGAAGAAGCCTTCGTGCCGATGCGCCTGGCCGACAGCCTGACCCAGGTGCACAACGGCGCCGGCCGCCCGTTGGTGCAGTCCACCCAGGTCCTGCTGCCGCATCGCATCGCACCGGAGCCGGCGGAACAGCAGCGCCACTGGTGGCCATGGCTGCTGACCGGGCTGATCGTCGCTGCCGGCGTGCTGGCACTCGGTCGCCGGCAACGCGTGCTGGCCGCCCTGGCCATGCCGTACTGGCTGCTGTGCGCGATCGGCGGCGGCTTGCTGGTGTATCTGTGGGGCTTCACCGCGCATCAGTCGGCCTGGGCCAATCGCAACCTGTTGCTGGTCAACCCGCTGTGCGTGCTGCTGTTGATCGGCGGCATCGCCGTGCTGCGCGGGCGCCGGCCCGGGCGCTGGTTCGATGTGCTGCGCTGGGTGGTGGCCGCCGCGGCACTGCTGGCGCTGCTGATCCACTGGCTGTCGTTCCAGGCGCAGGACAACCTGCAGTGGGTGCTGCTGCTGTTGCCGATCCATGCCGCGCTCGCCATCGCGTTGCGGCGGCGTGACTTGTCCGTCCGCACGCGCTGATCCAGGATGCGCCCATGAACCACCACGGCCGCCATCCGGACAACCCCTCCTGCGTTATCACCTGCGCCTATTACGACGGCCAGGGCGAGCGTCACGACATCAGCCTGGAGCAGATCAGCGACGTGCTGCAGCGCCCGGATGGCTTTGTCTGGGTCGGCCTGTACGAGCCGCAGGAGTCGGTGCTGCACAAGCTGCAGGATGAGTTCGGCCTGCACGATTTGGCCATCGAGGATGCGCTCAAGGCGCACCAACGTCCTAAGGCCGAGAGCTACGGCAATTCCTTGTTCGTGGTGGTCAACACCGCACAACTGGTCAACGAGCGCATCCGCTACGGCGAGACGCACGCGTTTCTGGGCGCGCGCTTTCTGTTGACGGTGCGCCATGGCGCATCGCTGTCGTACACGCCGGTGCGGCACCGGGTCGAACGCGAACCGGCGATGCTGCGCATGGGCGCCTCGTTCTGCCTGTATGGCGTGCTCGACTTCGTGGTCGACAACTACCTTCCGATCATGGACGAGTTCCGCGACACGCTGGAAGGCCTGGAAAAGGACATCTTCGCCGACAACTACAAGCGCGAAACCGTGGTGCGCCTGTACGAGCTCAAGCGCGAACTCAACAAGATGCGGTTGGTGGTGGCGCCATTGCAGGACGTGCTCTCGCACCTCAAGCGCAACCCCGGCTCGCTGATCCACGACGAGGTCGGCATCTACCTGCGCGACGTGCTCGACCATGCCGTGCGCATCAACGACGCCATCGACACCTTGCGCGAAATGCTGGGCACCGCGCTGAGCGTCAACTTGTCGATGGTGACCCTGGCCCAGGGCGAAACCGTCAAACGCCTGGGCGCCTGGGCCGCGCTGCTGGCCGCGCCCACCCTGATCACCAGCTGGTACGGCATGAATTTCACCCACATGCCAGAACTCGACAAACCTTATGCCTACCCGCTGCTGGTAGCCGGCGTGGTCGCCTCGTGCCTGGTGCTGTATCGCCTGTTCAAGCGAGCGCGGTGGCTTTAGGCCGCTTTGCGGCTGGGA
The DNA here is from genome assembly GCF_056675615.1 of Xanthomonas sp. NCPPB 2864. Taxonomy (NCBI): domain Bacteria; kingdom Pseudomonadati; phylum Pseudomonadota; class Gammaproteobacteria; order Lysobacterales; family Lysobacteraceae; genus Xanthomonas; species Xanthomonas sp. NCPPB 2864. The sequence continues at coordinate 921,377 of NZ_JBWWVS010000001.1, read as the reverse complement.
TTTGGGAGTGGGGATTGGGGATTGGTTGGAGCAGGACGACTGACTTCTGCTCGCTTGCTGCACTTACCCTCATCCGCCCTTCGGGCACCTTCACCCAGAGGGAGAAGGAAGGCTGCCTGCTTTTACGAATCCCCAATCCCGAATCCCCAATCCCCGCACTCAAGCCACATAGATCGTCTTGATGTTCATGAACTCGTGGATGCCGTGCTCGGCCAGCTCGCGGCCGAAGCCCGAGCGCTTGATGCCGCCGAACGGTAGCCGCACGTCGCTCTTGACCACCGAATTGACGAACGCCGCGCCGCACTGCAATTGCTGCGCAACGCGCTCGCCGCGCTTGGCATCGGAGGTCCACACGCTGCCGCCCAGGCCAAAGCTGGTGTCGTTGGCCACGCGTACTGCTTCTGCTTCATCCCGCACGCGAATGACCGATGCAACCGGGCCGAAAAACTCCTCCTCGTAGGCCGGCATGCCCGGGGCGACATGATCGAGGATGGTGGCCGGATAGCCTGCATGCGAACCGGGTACCGGTTCGCCGCCCAGCAGCACCTTGGCACCCTTTTCCACGCTGTGTTGCACCTGCTTGTGCAGCTCGTCGCGCAGATCCGCGCGGGCCATGGGCGCCAGCGTGGTGTCCTCCTGTTGCGGGTCGCCGAGCACGCGCTGGGAGGCAGCGGCAACGAAGCGTTCGATGAAGCGATCGGCGATGGCGTCCACCACGATGAAGCGCTTGGCGGCGATGCAGGTCTGCCCGCTGTTGTCGAACCGCGACTGCACGGCGGAGGCGACGGTGTGCTCCAGGTCGGCGTCTTCCAGCACCACGAACGCATCGCTGCCGCCGAGTTCCATCACGCACTTCTTCAACTGATCGCCCGCATTTGCAGCCAGCGAACGTCCGGCGCGCTCGCTGCCGGTCAGCGTCACTGCGGCAATGCGATCGTCACGCAACACGTCTGCAGCCTGGTCATTGTCGATATGCAGCACATCGAACACGCCGGGCGGAATACCGGCGGCATCCAGCACCTCCTTCATCGCATCGGCGCAGCGCGGCACATTGCTGGCGTGCTTGAGCAGCGCCACATTGCCGGCCATCAGACCCGGGGCGAGGAAACGGAACGCCTGCCACAACGGAAAATTCCATGGCATCACCGCAAACACGCAGCCCAGTGGCTCGTAGCGCACATAGCTGGACTGCGCCTCGGTCGGGATATCGCGCGGTGCCAGGTAGTCGGCTGCATGTTCGGCGTAATAGGCGCAGCCCTGCGCGCACTTGTCCACCTCGGCCAGCGCCTCGTGGCGCAGCTTGCCCATCTCGGCGGTCATGATGCACTGCAGGTCGTCGCGCCGCCGGGTCAGCTCTTCGCCGACCCGGCGCAGCAGCGCGCCGCGCTCGGCCAGCGGCAGCGCCGCCCACTGCGGAAATGCCTTGGCGGAAGCAGCCAGACGCGCCTCGATGGCGGCGGCGTCCAGGGTGTGCTGGGTATGTTCGACCTGGCCATTGGCCGGGTTGACGGTGTCGTAGGACATGACGGTCTCCTGTTACAGGCCCGCCATGCTAGTCGCCGGCAAGTTGCAGCCGCGTCACAACCGCGGCAAATCGCTGTAACGCTGTGTTTACCCACGCCGCGACGCAATGCCGCACCTCGATCGCACCGCTCGCGGATCACTGGCAACCGGAACAACGCACCCAGCCAGGCTAACGAAAGCGTCCCTGCCCTGTCCCGACCGTCCCACCGCACAAAAATGCTCTAGCATTCGGCACTTGGCAGCTTCATCCATTCACGGAAGACCACCACGATGCGCCGGGATCTGATTGTTCTAGTTGTACTTGGCATCGGCGCCTGCCTGCCGGGATGCGCCGTCCTGCAGGACATGCTGCACGGGCCGCGTCCGGGTCCGAACGGATTTGTCACCGTGAGCTGCACCAACACGCTGCCCAATCCCAGCCAACCCTGCGAGGAACAGGCACTGCGGGCCTGCTCGGCGACTGCCATCCGCCAATTCGTCACCGCGCACTCGTCGCCGAACATGGTCACGATCTATCCGAGCAAGCAGAAATCCAAGGACGACGGAAAGAACAAGGACAAGGATCGCGCCGACGAACAACCCAAGGTCGAGCAACAGGGCTACGACATCAGCGCCGAGTATCAGTGCTACCTAACCAAGCCGCAGCCCTGGGACAGCGGGTACACGCCTCCGGCCAGGTAACAGCGGCCCAACCAACTGCCGTGCCCGGCGTCCGGTGGCCGCATCAGGCGTCCGCAATCGGCGTGCAACCATCGTGGATGTCGGTGGCGTCGGGGTTCGCAGCCGTCTGGCCGCCGCTGGTGGCGATGCATTCGCCACCCCCATGTTGGTGCCTGCTCAGGAAGCAGCTTGCAGCGCCAGTTGCGCATCGCGCTGACGCCGTTTTTCGCCGCGTGCCAGCAGCCACCAGCCGATCACTGCGGCGATCGACACCGCCAGCACCATCAGCGTGGCCAACGCGTTGATCTTGGGGCTGATGCCCAGCCGCACCGACGCAAACACCTTGATCGGCAAGGTGGTCGAACTGGGCCCGGCCAGAAAGCTGGCGATCACCACGTCGTCCAGCGACAGCGTGAACGCGAGCAGCCAGCCCGATACCAATGCCGGAGCGATGATCGGCAAGGTGATCAGGAAGAACACCTTCAGCGGTGTCGCGCCCAGATCCATCGCCGCCTCTTCCAGCGAGCGATCCAGTTCCTGCAGGCGCGAGGAAATCACCACCGTGACGAACGAGACGGTGAAGGTGACATGCGCCGCCCAGATCGCCACCGCGCCACGCGGTGCGATCCCGAGGACACCGCCCATCGAAACCAGCAACAACAGGATCGACAGGCCGATGATCACTTCCGGCATCACCAGCGGTGCGGTGATCAATGCACCGAACAGGGTCTTGCCGGGAAAACGCCGCATGCGCACCATCGCCAGCGCCGCCATCGTCCCCAGCACCGTCGATGCACAGGCGGTCCAGAACGCGACTTGCAGGCTGACCCAGGCCGCCTCCAGCAACTGGCGATCGCGCAGCAATTCGCCGTACCAACGTGTGGAAAAGCCGCCCCACACCATCGCCAGACGCGAGGCGTTGAACGAGTAGACCATCAGCAACAGGATCGGCAGATACAGAAAGCCGAAGCCCAGCGCGAGCACGCCAGCGCCCAGCAGGCGCGTGCCGGGAGAGGCGCGCATCATGTCAGCCGCCCTTCCAGCTCGCGCTGCTGATAACGGTGGAACAGCACGATCGGCACCAGCAACAGCAGCAACATCACCGTAGCCACCGCCGCGGCCACCGGCCAGTCGCGATTATTGAAGAACTCGCCCCACAGCACGCGGCCGATCATCAAGGTGTCCGGCCCGCCCAGCATTTCCGGAATCACGAATTCGCCCACCGCCGGGATCATCACCAGCATGCAGCCGGCAACGATCCCGTTGCGCGACAGCGGCAAGGTGATGCGCACGAAGGCCTGCCACGGCCGTGCGCCCAGGTCGTAGGCGGCTTCGAGCAATCGCTGGTCGTGCTTGACCAGATTGGCGTACAACGGCAGCACCATGAACGGCAGATAGCAGTACACGATGCCGATGTAGGCGGCCAGCGGTGTGTACAGCAACTGCAGGGGCTGGCGGATCACTCCAAGCGCCAGCAGCGCCTGATTGAGCAAGCCGTTGCCGTCGAGGATGCCGATCCAGGCGTAGACGCGGATCAGGAACGAGGTCCATGACGGCAGCACCACCAGCATCATCGCCACATTGCGCGTGGCCAGCGGCAGACGCGCAATGACATAGGCCATCGGGTAGCCGATCAACAGCGCAAACACGGTCGACAGCGCGGCGATCCTGATCGAACTCGCATACGCCGCCACGTATTGGCTGTCGCGCAGCATGACCAGATAATTGCCCAGATGCAGCTTGAGGCTCACCGCCCCATCGGCCGCAACGGCGAACAGCGGCGTGTACGGCGGCATCGCGGTGGCGCGCTCGGCGAAGGAGATCTTCAGCACGATCAGGAACGGGATCGCAAAGAACACCAGCAGCCACAGATACGGTGCGGCGATCACACCCCAGCGCGCGCCCGGCAATGCGCGAATCAGGCGCCTCATGCGGTGAGTACCACGCCGTCGTCCTCGCCCCAGTTCAGCCAGACGGTGTCGCCCCAGGTCAGCGCTTCGCTGGCCCAACGCTGACGGTTGGCGAAGTTGGCCATCAGCTTGAAACCGCCAGGCAGGCGCACGTGATAGACCGAATGGCTGCCGAAATAGGCGATGTCCTCGATCACGCCCTGCGCCTTGTTGCAGGCCTGGGCCGGTTCGTCCTTGCCGATGAGGAGTTTTTCCGGGCGCAGCGCGAACGCCACCGCCTGCCCTTCGAAACCGGTGATGCCGTGGCCGATCCGGATATTGGCGTCGAAGGCCGGCGCCTTCAGGCCGACGTAGTCGGGTTTGTCCTCGACGATCACCGCGTCGATCAGATTGACCGAGCCGATGAAGTCGGCAGCGAACCGGTTGGCCGGTTGTTCGTAGATTTCGTCCGGGGTGCCGACCTGCTGGATCCAGCCCTGGTCCATCAACGCGATGCGGGTGGCCATGCTCATGGCTTCTTCCTGATCATGGGTGACCATGACGCAGGTGACGCCGGAGGTCTCGATGATGTTGACCAGTTCCAGCTGCATCTGCGCGCGCAGCTTCTTGTCCAGCGCGCCCATCGGTTCGTCCAGCAGCAGCAGCTTGGGCCGCTTGGCCAGCGAGCGCGCCAACGCCACGCGTTGCTGCTGCCCGCCGGACAATTGATGCGGCTTGCGCCTGGCCAGGTTGCCAAGCTGCACAAGCTCCAGCATTTCGCCCACGCGCGCCGCGATCGCCGGCTTGGAAAGCGCCTCCTGCTTCAGCCCAAAGGCGATGTTCTGTTCCACGCTCATGTGCGGAAACAGCGCATACGACTGGAACATCATGTTGATCGGGCGCTCGTACGGCGGCAACCCGTCGATCGGCTGGCCATCGAGCACGATGCGGCCTTTGGTCGGCCGCTCGAAGCCGGCCAGACAGCGTAGCAGGGTGGACTTGCCGCTGCCTGAGCCGCCCAGCAGCGCGAAGATCTCGCCCTTGCGGATCTGCAGGCTGACCTCGTCGACCGCGACGACGCCATCGAATTCCTTGCGGACCTCGCTGATGCTCAGATAGGCGTTGTCGCCAGGGGAAAGCGGCGCCACTGCGGCCTCGGTAACTGCCATGGATCCTCTCGATTGCAAAGCGTGGCCCGGCACCGACTGTGCACCTCAGGACGCCGGCGCCGCCAGTGCTTGGTGCGACATCAGCACTCGTCCATTTGCGTCCAGGCGTCTCGCCTGCAGCGAGCCGACGACGACCTGCTACATCGGGTGACCGCCTGCCGGCGCGGGCGCTGAAGCAGCACAGTGTCTGCGACGACAGAGCGACACCCTGGCGCGACCGGAGCGCCGACGCCCGCCGCGACGGCTATCGATCAGCGTGGCTCCGGCACCGGCGCGCTCCAGCCCAGACCCAGGCTCTTCTGCAGCGCGACGTAGTTCACCAGCAACTGTACCTGTGCCTGTGCGGCGGCGTCCTGCGCGGACAGCTGCTGGCGCTGCACGTCGAGCAGATCGATCGACGAGGTGGCACCGGCATCGCGCCGTTGCTGCATCAAGCCGGCCGAACGCGTGGCCGAGGCTTCGGCCTGCCGCGCCACCACCAGCTGCTTGCGCGCCGAGCCGAAGCGCGCCAATGCCGAATTGGCATCCTGCAACGCAGCCAGCACCGCGCCCTCGTACGCCGCCTCGCGCCCGGCGTTGCCGGCACGCGCCTGCTCCACCTGTGCCTTGGTGCGGCCGAAGTCGAAGATCGACCAGCGCAGCATCGGCACCGCCAGCGTGGTCAAGGCATCGGAATTGAAATCGCTGGGCGAGCCGGCGACCCAGCTCAGGCCGCCCAGCAGGCTCACCTGCGGAAAATACCCGTTCAACGCCTCGCCGATCTGCGCGCTGGAGGCAGCCAGTTCGCGCTCGGCCTTGCGCACATCGGGGCGGCGACGGATCAGGGCGCCGGCATCGTCCACGCGCACCTGGGTGGGCAGCATCGGCAATGGCTGCGGCGCGCTCAACTGCGCGTCCAGCGCGCCGGGCTCGCGCCCCACCATCAGCGCCAGCTGGTCCAGCGCTTCCTGCGATTGCATCTCCAACGGCAGGCGCTGCGCCTGTTGCTGCTGCACTTGCGTGGCGATCTGTTCGACCTGCAGGTCCGAGGCCGCGCCGCGCTCGCGGCGCTGCTGGGTCAAGCGCAGGGTCTGCCCGATCTTGTCCAGGTTCGCATCGGCGATCGCCAGCCGCGCCTGCAAGCCGCGGTAGTTCAGGTACACCTGCCCCACTTCGGCTGCCAGCTGCACCTGCGCATCGGCCAGCTCGGCTTCCGAGGCCTGCGCCTGCGCCAGCGCGCCTTCGGCGGCGCGACGGCGGCGGCCGAAGAAATCCAGCTCCCAGCTGGCGTCGAAACCGGCGCTGTAGATCTGGGTCTTTTCCAGATCCAGCGCCTCGCTACCCTGTGCCGGTGGCTGGCCGTTCTGGCCGCTCTGCAAGCCGCCCAGCGTATCGACGATGGTCTGCGGCGGCTCGGCATACGCATACACCGCGCTGGCGTTGAGCTTGGGCAGACGTTCGGCACGGCGCTGGCTGGCCAGTGCACGGTTGGCACGCAGCCGCGCCTGCGCCGCACGCAGGTTGGGACTGTCGGCCAGGGCCTGGGTGACCAGTTGGGTGAGGGTCGGGTCCTGCAGCTGCTCCCACCAATGATTCAACGGCGCGGCAGCGACCACGTCGGCGCCAGCGGCGCGATGCAGGGCCGGCGCCTGCACCGCCGTGTCGGCCACTGCCGGGGGCTTGGTGTAGTTGGGGCCAAGCATGCAGCCGCCGAGCAAAACCACGCTCAACGCCGCAGCCAGGGGCATGCGGATCAGGCGCATGGAATCAGTGCATTGCAAGGTGCGCCCCCTTGGGTAACGGCTTGAGCAAAAAGGCCAGCGGAATCGTGCAGACCACGATCACGCCGAAGATCCAGAACAGATCGCTATAGGTCATCACCAGGGCCTGCTGCTGCACCAGGCGCGCCAGCTGCGCGACCGAGCGAATGGCCGCCTCGCCGCCGGCGCTGCCCTGCATCTGCGCAGTCAGCCCGGAAAGAAAGTCCTGCGCGCGCGAGGAATTGGCGGTGATCGCGCTGCCGATGGTTTCGGTATGGAAGGTCATGCGGCGCTCCTGGAAGGTGGAGATCAGCGCAAGCCCCACCGAGCCGCCCAGGTTGCGGCCGGCGTTGAACAGGCCGGACGCATCGCCGGCCAGTTCGGGCGGCACAGACGAAATGGCCGCCTGGTTCAACGACATCATCGCCAGCGCCAGGCCGCAGCCCTGCAACAACTGGCCAGCGACAAAATGCATGCCCACGGTGTCGGCGGTCAGCGACAGATTGGCGAAGCAGGCCGCGGCAAAGCAGATCAGCCCGGCGATCACCAGGATGCGCACGTCCACCACCTCCAGCAGCTTGGGCATCATCGGCATCAACAGCACGGTCGGCAGGCCCGACAGCAGCAGCACGTAGCCGGCCTGCTCGGTGTTGTAGCCGGAGATCACCGCCAGGAACTGCGGAATCATGTACATGACGCCGAACAGGATCATGCCCACCGCCATGATCATGACGAACACCGCGCCGAAACTGCGGTGCAGCAGCAGCGACAGGTGGATCACCGGCGGCCGCTTGCGGAACTGGCCCACGACCAGTGCAGCGAATCCGCTGAGCGCGATCACGCTCAGCGCGTTGATCTCGCTGGATTCGAACCAGCGCTCGCGCTGGCCCTCTTCCAGCACCACGGTGAGCCCGCCCAGGCCGGCGGTCAGGCCGTAGATGCCCAGCCAGTCGGCATTGAGCAGGCCGGCCCAGTCGCCTTTTTCATGCTTGAGGCCAAGCAGCAGCAAGGCCACCAGGCCGACGCAGATCGGCACGTTGATGAAGAAGGCGTAGTGCCAGCTGACGTTCTCGGTGAGCCAGCCGCCGAGCAGCGGGCCGATCACCGGGCCCATGATCACGGTCATGCCGAACAGCGCGGTGCCCATCGTTTGTTGGCTCGGCGGCAGCCGGGTCGCAACGATGGTCAGCGCGGTCGGAATCAGCGCACCGCCGGCCAGGCCCTGCCCCACGCGGCCGATGATCATCATCGTCAACGAGGTCGACAACCCGCACACCACCGAAAACGCGGTGAACATCAGTGCGCAGATCAGCAGGAAGTTGCGCAGGCCCAGCGTGCGCACGAACCAGCCGGTCAGCGGGATCATGATGATCTCGGCAACCAGGTACGCGGTGGAGATCCAGGTGCCTTCGGTGCCGCTGGCGCCGACCTCGCCCTGGATGGTGGGCAGCGCCGCGTTGACGATGGAGATGTCCAGCGTCGCCATGAACGAGCCGATGGTGCCGGCCAGCACCGCCAGCCAGGCGCCCGGCTCGGCCTTCTCGCGTTGCGCGCTGCCGCCGGCACGCGGGCCGGTGGCTGCCGTTGCATTCATCGCGCGCGCTCCTGCGCCTGCACGCGATCGGATTCCTCCTCGGCCCGTTGCTTGGCGTCCTTGGCCGAGCGCGTGTCCACAGTGACCTCGACCGACATGCCCGGCACCAGCACCTTGCGCGCCTCGTCGCCGGCCAGCACGCGGATGCGCACCGGCACGCGCTGCACCACCTTGGTGAAGTTGCCGGTGGCATTTTCCGGCGGCAGCAACGCGAACTGCGAGCCGGTGCCCGGCGACAGGCTCTCGACCTTGCCGTGCAGCTTGACGCCCGACAAGGCATCGACCTCGATCTCGGCCGGCTGGCCGGGACGCATCAGGCCGACCTGGGTTTCCTTGAAATTGGCGATCAGGTACAGCGATTCCTGCGGCACGATGGTCATGGTGCGGGTGCCGGCCCCGAGGAACTGGCCGACCTGCACGGTCTTGTCGCCGACGCGGCCGTGGATGCGGCTGGTCAGCAAGGTGTCTTCCACCGCCACGCGGGCCTGGTCGGCATCGGCGCTGGCCTGCTTGAGACCGGCCTGGGCCTGCTCCAGCTGCGCGTTGCTGGCCAGGATCTGGCTCTGCGCGCCCTTGGCCTGCGCCTGCGCGGCCTGGTACTGGGCGCGTGCACGTTGCAGCTCGTGCTGCAGGCTTTCCTGGTGCTCGTGGGTGTCGGCGCCGGAGGCGGCCAACGGGGCGAAGCGCTTCACTTCGGCTTGGGCGAAGCTCAGGCTTGCCGCTGCCGAGGTGACCTGGCTACGCGCCTGCACCAGCGCCGACTCCTGCCCGGACACATTGGCGGTGGCTGCGGCGATATCGGCCTGGCGCGCGGCGATCGCGGCTTCGGCCTGCTGCAGGGTCGCCTGGTAGGTGCGGTCGTCGATCTGCAGCAGCGGCTGGCCGGCTTCCACGATCTGGTTGTCGTCCACCATCACTTTGGTCACGTAGCCGCTGACCCGCGGCGCCACGGCCACCGAGTCGGCCTGCAGGTAGGCATTGTTGGTGTCCTGCATGTAGCGGCCCTTGATCAGGTAATAGGCCAGCCAGATCACCAGCAGCACCACCACCAGCACCCCGACCACGATCAGCGTCCATTTGACCTTAGGATTCTTCAACGGCGAGGGCTTGGGCGGCTCCTGCTCGTTGTGCGCGCCGGTGCCTTGCGCATCCGTGCCCGAAGGCTGGCCGTCGTTGGACTGCTGGTCGTGGTTGCTCAAGGTGAGGCGTCCTGTGTCGTGGGCGAGGCGCGCGCGACGACGTACCGCATCAGCGGTCCGGCGAAGGCGGCGCAACCATACAATTATTTGAACCGCCCGGTACAGATTGCGTGACGACCGCAGTCAGCGCGCGCTCGGACTTGCAGGCGCACGCCTGGCAAGCGCTCTTACAAAACTGGAGGAGCGACTGCGGCGGTCAGCGACCGGTCTTGATCTCGGTCCACAGCCGCGTATACAGCCGGTCCACCTCCGGCGGATTGATCGCATAGGTGAACATCTTGGCGGTCACCTCTGGCGGCGGGTAGATGGTGGGGTCGTTGCGGATCGCCGCGTCCACCAGCGGCGTGGCGGTGCGCACCGGGTTGGCGTAGTGGATGAAGTTGCTGTTGGCCGCGGCCACATCCGGTTTCAACAGATAATTGATGAAGGCGTAGGCATTGTCGGGGTGCTTGGCGTCCTTGGGAATGGCCAGCATGTCGAACCACTGCGGCGCGCCTTCCTTAGGGATCGCATAGGCCACCTTGATGCCGTTGCCGGCTTCCACCGCGCGGTCGCGCGCCTGGATGATGTCGCCCGACCAGCCCACCGCCAGGCAGGTGTTGCCATTGGCCAGCGAGCTCACGTACTGGCTGGAATGAAAGTTCTGCACGTACGGGCGGATCGTCTTGATCAGCGCGGCAGCCTGCTCGATCTCGGCCGGCACGCTGCTGTGCGGATCCAGGCCCAGGTAATTGAGCGCGATCGGAATCAGGTCCGAGGGCGTGTCCAGCAGGGTCACGCCGCAGTCCTTCAACCTGGACAGGTTTTCCGGCTTGAACACCAGGTCCCAGCTGTTGGCGACCTCGGTGTTGCCGAAGATCGCCTTGAGCTTGTCCACGTTGTAGCCGATGCCGGTGGTGCCGATCATGTACGGCACGCCATAGGCGTTGCCCGGGTCCTGCGCGGCAATGCGCCGCATGATGTCCGGGTCCAGATTGGCCAGATTGGGGATCTTGGCCTTGTCCAGCGGCAGGAACACGCCGGCCTGGATCTGCCGGCCGAAGAAGTTCAGCGTGGGCACCACCACGTCGTAATCGCTGCCACCGGCGAGCAGCTTGGTTTCCACCATCTCGTCGCTGTCGAACACGTCGTAGGTGACCTTGATGCCGGTGCTCTTCTCGAACGCGGGAATGGTGTCTTCGGCGATGTAGTCCGAGTAGTTGTAGACGTTGAGCACCTTGGCACGCGCCTCGGCACCGCCGGGTGCATTGCTGCCACCGCAGGCGGCCAGCAAGGTGGTGGACAGCGTCAGGGCGAGCAGTCGCAGCGTCATGCGGGTCTCCAGGGCAGCACGATCAGGGCAGGCCAAGATGCGGCCGGTCGAAGGACCAGCCTACCCACGGTGGTTGTGTTTGCACAGCGCGGCGTGGCGGAAACCAACCGTACGCACCCGCTGGCCGGCGCGGCCGGTGCCGCAAGCGCCTCTGCCGGCCGCCCTGGCGGGTGTGCGCGACCGGCAAAGCTTGACGTGCGCCGGCCGGCTTAGGCGGCACCGATGCCCAGCGCCTGCGCAGTATCGTCCAGCGCCGCCCAGGCCTTGTCGAACAGCGCATCGACCTGTTCGCAGGTGATGATCAACGGCGGCGACAGCAGCATCGCATCGTAGGTGGCACGCAGGATCAGCCCGCGCCGCAGCGCGAAATCGCGGCACAGCGCACCGACCCGACCGCGTTCGGGGAAATAGACCCCGCGCCGGCGTTTGTCCGGCACCAGTTCCAGTGCCCCGACCAGGCCGGCGATACGCGCCTCGCCGACCAGCCGGTGCTCGCCCAGCTCGGCCCAGCGTTGTGCCAGATACGGCGCGATCCGGGTACGCGCAGTGTCCACGATGCCTTCGTCCTGCAGCAGGCGCAGGTTCTCCAGCGCCACCGCCGCGCAGACCGGATGCCCCGCATAGGTGCCGCCGTGCGCGAGCTCGCCGCCCTGCGCCTTGAGCACGCCGGCCACGCGATCGTTGAACATCGCCGCCGCCAACGGGATATAGCCGGAGGTGATGCCCTTGGCCAGCGTCATCACGTCGGGCTGGAAGCCGAAATAATCCGCACCGAACCAGGCACCGGTACGCCCGAACCCGCAGATCACCTCGTCGGCCACCAGCAACACGTCGTAGCGCTTGCAGATGCGCTCGATTTCCGGCCAGTAGCTGCGCGGCGGGATGTACACCCCGATCGCACCCATGATCGGTTCACCGATGAAGGCCGCCACGTTCTCTGGGCCGAGTTGCAGAATCTTGTCTTCCAGGCGCTTGGCCGCCAGCAAGCCATACTCCTCTGGATCCATCTCCCCGCCGTCGCCGAAGTGATACGGCGGCGCGATGTGGTGGATATCCGGAATCGGCAGGCCACCCTGCCTGTGCATGCCGCGCATGCCGCCCAGGCTGGCGCCGGCCATGGTGGTGCCGTGATAGCCGTCATGACGGCCGATGAAGATGCGTTTTTCCGGCTGCCCCTGCACCGCCCAGAAATGCCGCACCAGCCGCAGGATGGTGTCGTTGGCCTCCGACCCGGAATTGGCGAAGAACGCATGGTTCAGATCGCCCGGCGTCAGCTCCGCCAGCTTGGCGGCCAGATGGATGGTGGGCTCGGTGGTGCACTGGAAAAAGCTGTTGTAGTACGCCAGCTGTTCCATCTGCCGCGCCGCCGCCTGTGCCAGCTCCTTGCGCCCGTAGCCGACATTCACGCACCACAAGCCGCCGAACGCATCCAGCAACTTGTTGCCCTGCGCGTCCCAGACATACACGCCCTCGCCGCGGGTCAGGATGCGCGTACCCTTTTCGGCCAGTGCCGCGTTGTCGTTGAACGGATGCAGGTGATGGGCGGCATCGAGTTGCTGCAAGGTTTCCAACACAGTGGGGTGCACGGCTTGCTCCGGAAGGTGGCTCACGCCAGTGGCGCGAATGCAGTGGCGTTACGAAAGGCAGCTGGGGCAAAACGCATCGGACGCCTGCTGTGCACGTGGGCCTGGACCATGGCCAGACGACCTGCCCTCATCCGCCCTTCGGGCACCTTCTCCCGAGGGGAGACGGGAGCGGCGCGGCACGCTGCGCCGAGCGCAGACGCTTCACACATTCAACAACAGGAACTCCCGCTCCCACGAACTGATCACGCGGAAGAACGTCTCGTACTCCTTGCGCTTGACCGAGATGTAGGCGCGCACAAAGCGCCGCCCCAGCATCTCCTGCAAGGCCTCGCAGCCCTCCAGACCGTCCAGCGCCTCGCCCAGCGAGCGCGGCAGATCGTAGCCCTGCTCTTTGCCGTTGCTGCTGATCGGCGCGGTCGGTTCGAGCTTTTCGCGGATGCCGAGCAACCCGCAGGCCAGGGTCGCCGCCATCGCCAAGTACGGATTGGCGTCGGAGCCGGCAAAGCGGCTTTCCACCCGCATGTTCTGCGGCACATCGATCGGCACCCGCAGCCCGCAGGTGCGATTGTCGAAGCCCCACAGCACATTGCTCGGCGACACCTCGCCGAACATCAGCCGCCGGTAGGAATTGACGTTGGGCGCCAGCAGCCCCATCGCCATCGGAATGTATTTCTGCAGGCCACCAAGATAGTGCGCGAAGGTGTCGCTGAAGCCGCCGTCGCGTTTGCCGCTGAACACGTTCTTGCCGGTGCCGGCATGCAGCAGGCTCTGATGGATATGCATCGCACTGCCCGGCTCGGTCTCCATCGGCTTGGCCAGAAACGTCGCATACACGCCATGCCGCAACGCGGCCTCGCGCATGGTGCGCTTGAACAGGAACACCTGATCGGCGCGCGAGAGTGCATCGGCGTGGGTGAAGTTGACCTCCAGCTGCGCGGCGCCGGATTCGTGGATCAGCGTATCCACGTCCAGTTCCATCGCATCGCAATAGTCGTACATCAGGTCCAGGATGGGGTCGAACTCGTTGACCGCATCGATCGAATACGACTGCCGCGCGGTCTCCGGCCGACCCGAGCGCCCGGCCGGCGGCAACAACGGAAAGTCCGGGTCGGTGTTCTTCTGCACCAGGAAGAATTCCAGCTCCGGCGCCACCACCGGTTGCAGCTTGGCTTCGGCATAGGCGTCCAGCACGCGCCGCAGCACATTGCGCGGGGCAAGCTCATGCGGCTGGCCGTCCTTGGTGTAGCAATCGTGGATGACCTGCGCGGTGGGATCGGCCGCCCACGGCACCATGCGCACGGTGGATGCATCCGGGCGCAGATGCATGTCCGAATCCGATGGCGAGGTCAGCTCGTAGTAATCGTCCGGGAAATCGCCGGTGACGGTGGTCGCGAAGATGCCTTCCGGCAGCCGGGTGCCGTAGTCGTGCGAAAACTTGTCCGCCGGAATGATCTTGCCACGTGCGTTGCCGGTGATGTCCGGCACCAGGCACTCGACCTCGGTGATGTGGCGGTCCTTGAGCCAGCGGCGCAGCGCGCTCTCGGGCTGCTTGGGCGTGGATGTGCGCGAACGGGTGCGGATCGACATGCAACCTCACTGGCCGCGTCGAGCGGCGTATTGGCGACAGGCCTCGCCGAAGGCCTGGAAGATGGCACGGTAGAACGGATGCTGTGTGACACGCCACTCCGGATGCCACTGCACTGCGAGCAGAAAGCCCGGCCCGGGGCCGCGAAAGGCTTCGATCAGGCCATCCGGCGCGGTCGCCTCGATCAGCAGGCCGTCGGCCAGGCGTGCAATGCCCTGCCCGTGCAGCGAGTTCACCGCGACCTGCGCGCTGCCGCTCATGCCGGCCAGCAGGCCGCCGGGATGCAGCTGCACCGGATGCGCCGGGCCGTACTGCGTGTCCAGCGGCATGGCGCGGTCTTCGCGGTGATCAAGCAGGCCGGGCACGTCATGCACGCGTTGATGCAGGCGCCCGCCCAGCGCCACGTTGACCTCCTGCAGCCCGCGGCAGATCGCCAGCACCGGCAGGCCGCGCGCCAGTGCCTGCGGGATCAGCCCCAGGCTGGTGGCATCGCGCGCCGGGTCGTGCGGATTGCCCTCCCAGCTCGGCTCGTCGCTGTAGTGATGCGGTTCGACATTGCTGACCGCACCGGTCAGCAACAGGCCATCCAGGCGATCCAGCCACGCGCGCGCATCCAGCGTGGGCTGCAGGCTCGGCAACAGCACCGGCATGGCTCCGGCTGCGTCCACCACCGCGCGGATGTACTTCTCGCCGGTGGCCAGAAACGGATGCGGCCCTTGCTGGATGCGATCGGTCGGCAACCCGACCAGTGGAACGACAGCCATGCGGATCTCCCGGTTGAACGCGGCTGCATCACGTCGGCGCTCGCCACCAGGCAGGCGCTGGCACTGTACAGGGCACATGTGGCGCGCAGCTGGCGGCTTGCGCATCACCTGCATCGCTCCGACTGCGACGACTTGTCAGCGCGTGGTCGCCACGGGTTGATGGGCTGCGTTGCCGATGCCTGCGAACTTACCGTGCGGCCACCTGCATTGCCAGGGTTCCACACGCGCACAGTTGCGAACGATCACATGCGCTTTGCTAGTCTGAGCGGCGACCTCGCAGGTGGTGCCCATGGTTTCCGAGAACTCCGTCGCGTACTTGCCCGCCACCGATGCCGCCACGCTGGCGCGGATCGATGGCTGCGAAGCGGTCGATCTGCTATTGCCCGATACCAATGGCGTGCTGCGTGGCAAGCGTGTGACAGCCGAGGTCCTTAGCAAGGTCTATCGCGATGGCGTGTGCCTGCCGATGTCGCTGATCGCTACCGACATCACCGGCAATACCGTCGAGGAAACCGGGCTGGGCTACGCCATCGGCGATGCCGATCGCATCTGCCGGCCCATCGCCGGCTCGCTGCGCCCGGTGCCGTGGGCACCGCGGCCGATGGCGCAGCTGCTGCTGGCAATGCATCAGCCGGACGGCAGCGTGTTCGAGGTCGCACCGCGCGCGGTCTTGCAGCGCGTGCTGCACGGTTTTGCTGCGCTCGGCCTGACCCCGGTCATTGCGGTGGAACTGGAGTTCTATCTGTTCGATGCGGTGCCCGATGCGCAAGGACGCCCGCAGACGCCGCGCGACCCGCAGACCGGTGTGCGCAGCGACAGCACCCAGGTGTATTCCTTGCAGGACCTGGACGACCAGCGCAGCTTCACCGACGCGGTGGCTGACGCCTGTCGCCAGCAAGGCATCCCGGCCGACACCGCCGTGGCCGAGTACGCACCCGGCCAGTTCGAAATCAACCTGCAGCATCGCGCCGATGCGGTAGCCGCCTGCGACGAGGCGATCCTGCTCAAGCGCACCATCAAGGCGATTGCGCAACAGCAGGGCAAGCTCGCCAGCTTCATGGCCAAGCCGTTTCCCGGCCAGGCCGGCAGCGGCCTGCACCTGCACGTGAGCCTGCTCGACGTCGACGGGCACAACGTGTTTGCCGGCAACGTCGATGTACCCGCCGACTGCCTGCGCCATGCCATCGCCGGCCTGCAGCGGCACGCCGATGCCTCGCTGCTGATGTTCGCGCCGCACGCCAACAGTTACCGCAGGTTCGTCAGCAATGCCTTCGTGCCGCTGGATGCGAGCTGGGGCTTCAACAACCGCACCGTGGCGCTGCGCATCCCGCATAGCGATGCACGCAACACCCGCATCGAGCATCGCATCGCCGGCGCCGATGCCAACCCGTACCTGGCTGCCGCCGCCGTGCTGGCGGCCATGCTGGACGGCCTGCAACATCCCGGCGAGCCCAGCGCGCCAGTCACCGGCAATGCCTATGCGCAAGCGGTCTTTCGGCCGCGCACCTGGCAAGCCGCGGTGGATGCATTCGGCGCCAGCGACTTTGTCGGCGCGCAGTTCGGCAGCCAGTTCCAGCACGTATTCGGCCAGCAGAAACAGCGCGAGCTGCTCGACTACCAGGCGCAGGTGCCGGATCTGGATTACGCCCGGTACCTCCGGATCGTCTGATGGACGGCCCGGCCACAACGCTGCCGCCTGCCGATCCGCCGGGTAACGGCTATCCCGACAGCTGGTACGCCCGCAGCGCGCCGGTCTTGCCGGAGCAGCCATGCCTGCAGGGCGTGCAACGTGCCGATGTCTGCATCCTCGGCGCCGGCTACACCGGCCTCACCGCCGCGCTCGCCCTGGCCGAGGCCGGCTACAAGGTCATCGTGCTGGAAGCCAGGCGCATCGGCTGGGGCGCCTCCGGGCGCAACGGCGGCCAGGCCATCGTCGGCTACGGCTGCGAGCAGGAAACCCTGGAAGCGCTGGTCGGCGATGCCGACGCGCGGCTGCTGTTCGATTTCTCGCGCGACGGCATGCGCCTGCTGCGCGCGCGCATCGACCGCCACGCCATCGCCTGCGACTGGCGCGACGGCCACGCCCATGTGCCGCTGAAGCCGCGCCAGGTGCAGGCCTTGCAGCACGGCATCGTGCGCATGGCCGAGCGCTACGACTACCCGCTGGAATGGTGGGACCGCGCGCGTACGCGGCAGGTGCTGGACAGCCCGCTCTACCTGGGCGCGATGTTCGATCCGGCCAGCGGCCATCTGCATCCGCTGGCCTATGCGCTGGGCCTGGCGCGCGCAGCGCTGGCGGCCGGCGTGCGCATCCACGAGGCCTCGCCCGTCTTGCGGCTAGAGCACGGCACGCGCGTGACCATGCAGACCGACCAGGGCAGCGTCAGCGCCGAGTTCGGCGTGATCGCCGGCAATGCCCTGCTGCAGGGCATTTCCACGGCGCTGGAGCGCCGCATCATGCCGGTCGGCACCTATGTCGGTGCGACGCCGCCGCTGGGCCAGGCCCGTGCACGCGCGCTGATCGCCAACGACATGGCGGTCGCCGACACCAACTGGGCGCTGGACTACTACCGGCTCAGCGCCGACCACCGGCTGCTGTTCGGCGGACGCGCCAGCTACTCCTCGCGCCCGCCGCACGGCCTGGATCGGTTGATGACCCGGCGCATGCACACGGTCTTCCCGCAACTGCGCGACGTGCCGCTGCAAACGCTGTGGGGCGGCTACGTGGACATCTCGCGCAACCGCGCCCCGCACTGGGGCCGGCTGGGGCCCAACGTGTATTTCGCGCAGGGATTCTCCGGGCATGGCGTCGCCGCCACCGGCCTGGCCGGCCAGGTCATCGCCGAGGCCATCGCCGGCCAGAGCCGACGGCTGGACGTGTTCGCACGCATTCCGCATCGGCCCTTCCCCGGGGGGCGCCTGCTGCGCACGCCGCTGCTGGTGGCGGCGATGAGTTGGTACCGGCTGCGCGATGCGTTGTGGTGAACAGGGCACCGTCTTGGGCACTTTGAGACGCGGCGCTCAAGTTTTGGCGAGCAGGGCCGTTAGCTGGTATGACGGTTCGATCCGCACGGCCAGCCGATGTCCCCAGGTACCCTACATCGCAATAGTGAAAGCGCAGTCCTGCCGCAACGCGTGTTGCTGGTGGAGAACTCGCGCACTTTCACTAGCATGCTGCGCGAAGCCATCGAGCAACGTGTGGAGCTGCCGGTCACGGTCGTGTCGACGCTGGCGGAAGCTGCCCGTGTACTGGACGAAGAAGACGGCTGGTTTCTGGTCCTGACCGGCCTGGTATTGGTGGATGGCGACCGCGACAAGGTCGTGGAATTCTTCCTCTCGCGCAAGCTGCCCACGGTGGTGGTCAGCGGCGTCTATGACGAGGATCTGCGCCAGCGCGTGCTGCAGCAGCAGATCATCGATTACGTACTCAAGAACGCGCCCGGCAGCATCGAATATCTGGCCTGGCTGGTGCAACGCCTGGAGCGCAATCGCCGCATCGCCGCGCTGGTGGTGGACGATTCCCTGTCCGCACGGACCTATGCGGCCGCGTTGCTGTCGATGTACGGCTACCGCGTGGTGCTGGCAGCCGACGGTGCGGCCGGCCTGCAGGCGATCGAGCGCGACCCCGGCATCCGCCTGACCATCGTCGACCAGGAAATGCCCGGCATGGAAGGGGTGGAATTCACCCGCCGGCTGCGTGCGATCCGTTCGCGCGACAAGGTCGCGGTGATCGGCATCTCCGGCAATAACGACTCGTCGCTGATCCCGCGTTTCCTGAAGAACGGTGCCAACGATTTCCTGCGCAAGCCGTTCTCGCGCGAAGAGTTCTTCTGCCGCGTGTCGCAGAACGTGGACCAGCTGGAACTGATCGGCACGCTGCAGGACCTGGCCACCCGCGACTTCCTCACCGGCCTGCCCAACCGGCGCTATTTCCTGGAACAAAGCCAGCGGGTAATCCCCACCCTGCTGTCGCAGGAGCAGACGGTCACCGCGGCGATGCTGGACATCGACCACTTCAAGCACATCAACGACACCTGGGGCCACGAAGCCGGCGACCAGGCGCTACGCGCGGTGGCCGCGTCGGTCTCCAGTCATGCGCGGCCGCAGGATCTGGTAGCGCGTTTCGGCGGCGAAGAATTCTGCCTGCTGGTACCGGGGCTGGATGCCGCCAACGCCACCAGCTACTTCGAAACCCTGCGCGAACGCATCAGCGCACTGCGCGTGCGGATCGGCGACGAAACCCTCAGCATGACGGTGAGCATCGGTGTCTGCATCGCTACCGAAGACGGCCAGTCGCTGCACCATCTGCTGGGCGAAGCGGACAAGTACCTCTATCTGGCCAAGGCCGGCGGCCGCAACCAGGTGCGCCTGGCCAGCTGAGCGGCGCAGGTTCGTGCGCTGCACGGCCGGCGGCGCGCCCGATCCGGCGGTATCGCCGGCAACATAGAATCGCCCCGCAGCACGCACGCCGCCCGCGCGCCGTGACCTTATTTGATCCAGATCAAGGCGTTGGCGATCACGCGCGCCTATCGTGCCCTCATCGTATGGAACAAGGGCGAACGATGGCTTTGCTGGTCTGGCAGGACGACCTCAACACCGGGATCGAGGTCATCGATCACCAACACCGGCGTATCGTGGAAATGATCAATCAGCTGCATGCCGCGCACGCCAGCCTGCAACGCCTGGCAGTGGCCGAGGTGATCGACGAATTGATCGACTACACGCTGTCGCATTTTGCCTTCGAGGAAGAACTGATGGAGGAAGCCGGCTACCCCTTCAGCCTGGCGCACAAGCGCGTGCACGAGGTCTTCGGCAAACGTGTCGGCGAGTACCGGCTGCGGTTCCAGGCCGGCGAAGACGTCTGCGACGAACTCCGCAGCATGCTCTCGCGCTGGTTGTTCAACCATATCCGCGGCGACGACCAGGCCTATGCGCCGCAGGTGATCGCACATCTGGACCAGTTCGCGCGCAGCCACCAGCACGGCAGCTGGCTTGGACGCACACTCAAGCGCCTGTTCCGCTAGCGACCACTCTGCACCTGGGCGCAATCCGCCTCACCGATGACGCCGCCCCGCGTACGTCTTCAAACGCCAACCGGGCGACGCGATCTGCGGGCCACGATCAACGCCAGCAGGCTCAGCACCGCCGCGGCGCCCAGATACTGCCCGACCGCCTGCACGCCATAGCGTGCGGCCAGTTGCGTGGCCACGTACGGCGCCGGTGCCGCCCCCAGGATGCTGGCCAGGTTGAACGACAGCGAGGCTCCGGTGTAGCGCACCTCGGTGGGATACAGCTCGGCCAGCAGCGTGCCGCAGGGGCCGTAGGTCAGGCCCATGAAGAAGAAGCCCAGTGCAAGGAACGCGAGTACCTGCAACGGGTGATTGGCCTGGAACAGTGGCGCGAACGCCAACCCGAACGCGATGATCGCCACACTGGCCAGCATCATCGCCAGCGGCGCGCCATGCCGGTCGCCGAACCTGGCCGACAGCGGGATGCCGATCGCGAAAAACACGATCCCGGCCATCTGCAACAGCAGGAATTGCTCCTTGTCGTAGCCCAGGGTCTTGGTCCCGTAGCCCAGCGCAAACACCGTCATCAGATAGAACAGCACGAAGGTGGCGAATGCGCCCAGCGTGCCGATGATCAGCGCCGGCCAGTGCTGCGAGATCACCGTACCCAAGGGCAGGCGCACGCGCGTCTTGTGCTCCAGGGTCTTCTGGAAGTCCGGCGTCTCGGTGATGCTCAGGCGCACCCACAGGCCGGTCAGCACCAGCAATGCGCTGGCCAGAAACGGCACCCGCCAGCCCCATTGCATGAACTGCGCATCGTCGAGCACCGCGCCCATGCCGAGAAAGGTGCCGGTGGACAGCAGAAAGCCGAGCGGCGCACCCAGCTGCGGAAACATGCCGTACCACACGCGCTTGCCGGGCGGCGCATTTTCGGTGGCAAGCAGCACGGCCCCGCCCCACTCGCCGCCCAGCCCCAGGCCCTGGCCAAAGCGGCACAGCGCCAGCAACGCAGGTGCGAACACGCCGACCTGCGCGTAGCTGGGCAGCAAGCCGATCGCCACGGTGGACAGGCCCATCGTCAGCAGCGCCGCCACCAACGTGGCCTTGCGCCCGATCCGGTCGCCGAAATGGCCGAACACTGCCGAGCCCACCGGCCGTGCGATAAAGGCCACCGCAAACGTCGCCAGCGACTGCAGCATCGCCGCACTGCCATCGCCCGCCGGAAAGAACAGCGTCGGGAACACCAGCACCGCAGCGGTGGCGTAGATATAGAAATCGAAAAACTCGATGGTGGTGCCGATCAGACTGGCGAACAGCACGCGCGCGGGCGAATTGATGGGAGCAGCAAGCGGCGCAGCAGCAGTCATCGTTGATCGGCATCCAGACAAGACAAGTCAGCCGATTCTGGCAGATTGCAGCAACGGTTTGCGCAGACCAACCTGCTTGCAAAAAGTTACAGCCGTGACTGCCTGCCTTTGCGGGTAGTGGCAGCCTCATGTCTTTCGGAATCTCGGTTGCTTTGGAGCCTTCGGACAGTGTTGATAGATGTTTTTTAGAGCGGATGATCTGCGGCTTGGTTGCAGGGTCCTTGCCCGCCCACCATCGCAGGACACGCCGCAAGTACGTCCATGTAGGCTCTTACGCGGCATCCATGCCGCGTAAGGTCCCGCGACGGTGAGCGGACAACGACCAGTCAAGATGGTCGGTGTGCGCGGTAAGAGCAGTGTTTGATGCGCGTTGTTCGTATCACCTTGCACCCGATCAGCTCCCGATGCAGGCCGAGCAACCGGCAGGCTTTCAACACGCGACTTACAAACGTCTCATCTTCCCACCGCAAGCCGAGAAATAAGCTTTGAGGAAAGCAGCCGACCAACTCTCTGGTGCGGTGTCCTTGCCGGTTGCGGGACCCTCGGCGGCATGGATGCCGCCGAGGAGCCTCCACGGATGGATTCACGGCGTGTCCCGCAAGCGGTGAGGGCACCGCGCGCTCGATCAACCGGGCTTTTGACCCAAATCTTCGACTGCATCCACAACGGCGCTACGATTGAAGAGCTCGGTGGGTCTTGGAGTGGTCGGATAGTGCTGATAGATCGCTTGCAGAGCGTCGGGTCTGCGACTTTGCTGCAGCGCCCTTGCCCGCCCACCATCGCAAGACACGCCGCAAGTACGTCCCTGTAGGCTCTTACGCGGCATCCATGCCGCGTAAGGTCCCGCGACGGTGAGCGGACAAGGACCAGTCAAGATGGTCGGTGTGTTTGGTTGCAAGCAAAGCATGGACTGCGTTGTTCGGATCAGGTTGCATCTGATCAAGCTTCCCGTGCAAGTGAAGATGCTTCAGTCACCCGCTTTCCTCAGCCGGGAGGTACCAGCAAGTTGCTCAGTCGCCCTGCTGCGTTTGCGTCATTGCACGTTGCGCATGCGCTGCCAAACCGAGATCCGTCAGCACCGCGAATTGGCGCTCGCCGCGGTCTTCCAGCTGGATCCAGCCCGGACCGGGTTGACCATCCAGACTGGCGTTACCCAACCACGCCAGGGTGCGCAGCAGCACGCTCATGCGCACGCCCAGTTGCTTGCACAGGCGCGCCAGCGACACGCCCTCGGGCGTGTCGGCCAATGCGGCAAGCAGCAGCGCGGTGAGCTGCGGATCAGCGGACAAGCACCGCTCCGATGTCGCGCGGCGCCGCATCGGCGGTTTCGGCGCGGTGCGGCAGCACGATCACCGGAATCGACTTGGAGGTGGGCGTGCGCGCTTCGTCGGCAAAGCTGGACAGCGGCACCAGCGCGTTGGTTTCCGGGTAATACGCCGCCAGGCAGCCGCGCGGAATGTTGTAGTCCACCAGCAGGAAGCGGCGCGCCTCGCGGTGCACACCGTCCTCGCACAGGCTCTCCAGGTCCACCCAGTCGCCGGCCTTCATGTTCAACGCGGCGATATCCGCGCCATTGATGAAGAGCACGCGACGCTCGCCGAACACGCCGCGGTAGCGATCGTCCAGCCCGTAGATGGTGGTGTTGTATTGATCGTGCGAGCGCGTGGTGGCCAGCGTAAACACCATCTGCTCGGTGTGGCTGCGGCGTGCGCGATGAATCGGGTTGTCGGTCGGCACCGCGTGCGGCTTGAACACCGCGCGCTTCTCGGGCGTCACCCACTGGCGATCGCGCGCGGTGTTGGACAGGCGGAAGCCGCCCGGCACCCGCACGCGCTGGTTGAAATCGGCAAAATCGGGGAACACCTGGGCAATCAGGTCGCGAATGCGGTCGTAGTCGCCCACCAGCCAACGCCAGCGGATCGCGCTGCGCGCACCCAGCGTCGCCTCGGCCAGCCGCGCCACGATCGCCGGCTCGGACAACAGCTCCGGCGAGGCCGGCGGATTGATGCCGGCCGACAGGTGCACCATGCTCATCGAATCTTCCACCGTCACGCCTTGCGAGCCGGCGTCCTGGATGTCGATTTCGGTACGGCCCAGGCATGGCAGGATCAGCGCATCGCGCCCATGCACCAGGTGGCTGCGATTGAGCTTGGTGGTGACATGCACGGTCAATTCGCAATTGCGCAGCGCGCGATGCGTGGCGTCGGTATCCGGCGTGGCAGCGGCAAAGTTGCCGCCCATCGCGAAGAACACCTTGCCGCGCCCGTCCAGCATCGCCTCGATCGCACCGACGGTGTCGAAGCCGTCTTCGCGCGGTGGCGCGAACCCGAACAGCGTCTGCAACTTGTCCAGAAACGCGGCCGGCGGTTTTTCGTAGATCATCATCGTGCGGTCGCCCTGCACGTTGCTGTGTCCGCGCACCGGGCACACGCCCGCGCCCGGCCGGCCCAGATGGCCGCGCAGCAACAGCAGGTTGGTGATCATGTGGATGGTGGCCACCGAATGCTTGTGCTGGGTGATGCCCATGCCCCAGCAGGCGATCACGCGCTCGGCATTGAGATAGAGTTCGCCGGCCTTGCGCAGCGCCGCTTCGTCCAGCCCGGACTCTTCGACAATGGTGTCCCAGGATTCGCCATGCACCTCGGCAGCGAAAGCGTCGAAGTTGGCGGTGTGGGCGTCGATGAATTCCAGATCCAGCAGCCTTGGCGTGCCGTCGCGCTGGGCTTGTGCGTCGCGCTCGAGCACGTGCTTGATGATGCCCTTGACCGCGGCCAGATCGCCGCCGATCTTGAGCTGGAAATAATCCGAGGCGATGCGGGTGGAGCCGTTGTGCAGCATCTCCAGCTTGTCCTGCGGGTCGGCGAACTTCTCCAGCCCGCGCTCGCGCAACGGATTGAATGCCGCAATCGCCGCGCCGCGCTTGGAGGCCTGACGCAACTCGCCGAGCATGCGCGGGTGATTGGTGCCCGGATTCTGCCCGAAGATGAAGATCGCATCGGCCAGTTCGAAATCGTGCAGCGACACCGTGCCCTTGCCCACGCCGATCTGCGAACGCAGCGCGGTGCCGGACGGCTCGTGGCACATGTTGGAGCAGTCGGGGAAATTGTTGGTGCCGAACTCGCGCACGAACAACTGATACAGGAAGGCCGCTTCGTTGCTGGTGCGCCCGGAGGTGTAGAAGATCGCCTCGTCCGGCGATGCCAGCCCGTTGAGGTGCCCGGCGATCTGCGCAAACGCCTCGTCCCAGCTCACCGGCACGTAATGATCGGTGACCGCGTCGTAACGCATCGGCTGGGTCAGCCGGCCCTGCCCTTCCAGCCAGTAGTCGCTGTACTGCGACAGCAGGCTGACGCTGTGCGAGGCGAACAGCTCCGGCCCGGCGCGGCGCGCCGTGGACTCTGCCGCGACGGCCTTGGCGCCGTTCTCGCAGAACTCGAAGGTGGAGGTGTGATCGCGGTCGGGCCAGGCGCAGCCGGGGCAGTCGAAACCGTCCGGCTGGTTGGCGTGCAGCAGCGTCTTGGCGCCCTGCACCGCGATGTCCTGTTCCATCAGGTGCTTGGCAACCGAGCGCAATGCGCCCCAGCCGCCGGCGGGATTGTCGTATTGCTGGATGGTCTTCTTGCTCATGCGGGCTCTCCCACGCCAACGCCCAGATTCAGGCGCTGCGGATGGCTGTAAACGACACAATCGTGATCGCGGGCAAACCCGATCAGGGTCAGTCCCGCACTGTCGGCCAGGCTGATCGCCAGCGCGGTCGGTGCCGAAATCGCTGCGAGCAGCGGGATCCGGGCCTGCGCGGCTTTCATGGCCATTTCGTAACTGGCGCGGCTGGTGACCACCGCAAACCCTTGCGATGCATCGACGCGCTCCCGCGCCAGCGCACCGATCAACTTGTCGAGCGCGTTATGCCGGCCGACGTCTTCGCGCACGTAGCGCACCACACCGTGCACATCGGCCCAACCGGCGGCATGCACCGCGCCGGTCTGTGCGGCGATCGGCTGCTGCGCGTGCAGCGCTTCCAGCGCACGCGCCAAGGCCTGCGCATCGATCTGCAACGCCGATTGCAGCAGCGGCGGCACACGCAGCACCGTCTCGATCGATTCGTTGCCGCACACCCCGCAACCGCTGCGGCCATCCAGATTGCGCCGTCGCCGGTCCAGCGCAGCGGCACGTTCGGGCGGGATCTCGATCTGCAGCGAAGCGCCTTCCAGAAACGTCTCCACCGCCACCACCCGCAGATCCTGCGGCTGGTCGACGATGCCCTCGCTCAGCGAGAACCCGAATGCGAAATCCTCCAGGTCTTCCGGCGTGGCCATCATCACCGCGAACGGCACGCCGTTGTAGTGGAAGGCGACCGGCATTTCGGCCGCCACCATGTCCTGCACCGTGGCGTTGCGGCCGCCGCGATGGCGGACAACCGTGCGCACCACACTGCCGGCGCGCACGGAACGGGAAGACGGAAGTGTCATCTCATCTCAATGAAACAGCACGAAGGCTTTCTGCAGCGTGACCCAGATGCCCCAGGACATCGGCACGCCCACCGCCAGCCAGGCCAGCGCGACCAGGGCGGGGTTGCCGCCATGCCCGATGCGCGCCATCTGCTCCGGCGGCAGCACCGCCTTGCCGCTGCGGTCCACCTTCTCGTGCGCCAGCTGCTTCTCGCGCGCCAGTTCTTCCGGCGTCATGAAATGACGCGCGGCCACCGGGCGCACCAACAGGTTGCAGATCAGACCGAGCACCAACATGCCGGCGAGGATGTACATGGTGGTGTTGTAGACCTGTGACGGCGGGCTGCCGTGGGCCAGCTGGTACTCGCGCATGTAGCCGACCACCACCGGACCGAGGATGCCGGCGGTGGCCCAGGCGGTCAGCAGGCGGCCGTGGATGGCGCCGACCATCTGGGTGCCGAACAGGTCGGCCAGGTATGCCGGGATGGTGGCAAAGCCGCCGCCGTACATCGACAGGATGATGCAGAAGATGCCCGCAAACAGCGCAATGCCGCCCACACCGCCGGCCGACGGCGCAGCCGCGTACAGGCAGATGCCCAGCACGAAGAACAGCGTGTAGGTGTTCTTGCGGCCGAGCTTGTCGGACATGCTGGCCCAGAAGAAGCGCCCGCCGATGTTGAACAGGCTGAGCAGGCCGGTGAAGCCGGCCGCGATGGCCGCGATGCTGGCCAGCTGCGCCGTATCCAGGCTGCCGAAGCCGACATCCACCCCGATCAACCGGCCGCCGAACACTTCCTGCAGCATCGGCGAGGACATGCCGATCACGCCGATGCCGGCCGACACGTTCAGGCACAGCACGCCCCACAGCAGCCAGAACTGCGGGATGCCCCAGACCTTGCTCACGTGCACGTGGTTGGCAGTGATCATGGCGTTGTTGCTGGCCACCGGCGCGGTCCAGCCGGCGGGGGTCCAGCCGCTCGGCGGCACGCGGTAGCCGAACGCGCCGGCCATCATGAAGACGAAGTACAGCGCCGCCATTACCAGGAAGGTTTCCAGTACGCCCACCGAGGTCGGCGTGGCGAAGTGACGCATCAGCGCATCGGCCAGCGGGCTGCCGATCATCGCGCCGCCACCGAAGCCCATGATCGCCATGCCGGTCGCCATGCCGCGACGGTCTGGGAACCACTTGATCAGCGTCGACACCGGCGAGATGTAGCCCAGGCCCAGACCAATGCCGCCGATCACGCCCGAGCCCAGCCACAGCATCCAGATCTGATGGAAGTGGATGCCGGCTGCCGAAATCACCAGGCCACCGCACCAGCACAGCGCCGAGACCACACCGGCCTTGCGCGGGCCGGCACGTTCCAGCCAGCCGCCCCAGATCGCCGCCGAGCAGCCCAGCAGCACAAAGAACAGCGTGTACATCCACTGCAGCTCGCTGATCTTCCAGTCGCAGGTGGTGGCGACCATGCGCGCGAACAGGCCCATGTCGGCTGGGCACGCGATCGCCTCGGTGATGCCCAGCGCCTTGGACAGCGGCAACCAGAACACGCTGAAGCCATAGGCCATGCCGATACACAGGTGGATCGCCAATGCCGCCGGCGGTACCAACCAACGATTGAAGCCCGGACGCGCAACGATGCGCTCCTTGGACAGCAGGCCGGCGTCTGCGCCGTTGGCGCTCGCCACGGTGGACCCTTGTGTCATTCCCGTTCCCCTAAAAAAGTGCGATGAAGTGTGTCCGGAGCGCCCGACAGGATGGCTGCATGCAGGCGGTGTCAGTGGTTCCGAAAACGATTGATGGCTGCGATCGATTGACGTGTTGCGATAAGGGCAGCGGCGACTACCAGGCCCAACTGGCACTCGTCTGGCGCATCATCGGCGATCGTTGAATCTTTGCAATGCTTTGGCACGCCCCGCAGCCAGTCAAAAACCCGTCATGGCCTGCGCCACAAGGCGTTCCCACAGCTTAGCGGCCGACGTTGCGACTAATTGACTAGTCCATGCGGATCGGCGCATGCGGGTCCGCAAATCGTGCTCGCCGTCGCGCTCGGCCGGGGTGACGGCCGACGCGCGGTGGCCGTACAGTCGGACGCTTCCCAGCGACGGAGTCCGCCATGCACGACCACCCTCCGCGCGATGGCGCGCACGCGCTGCAGGCACCGGCGCACCTGGACGCGTTCTGGATGCCGTTCACCGCCAACCGCCAGTTCAAGGCGCGCCCGCGCTTGCTGGCCTCCGCTGCCGGCATGTACTACCGCGATGTCGACGGCCGCCAGATCCTGGACGGCACCGCCGGGCTTTGGTGCTGCAATGCCGGCCACGCCCGCGAGCGCATCGTGGCGGCGATCCGTGAGCAGGCCGGCACGCTGGATTTCGCGCCGACCTTCCAGATGGGTTCACCGCTGCCGTTCGTGCTGGCGCAGCGGCTGGCCGCGATCGCACCGCCCGGCCTGGGCCATGTGTTCTTCACCAACTCCGGCTCGGAGGCAGTCGATAGCGCGATGAAGATCGTGCTGGCCTACCACCGCCTGCGCGGCGAGGGCCAGCGCACCCGCTTCATCGGGCGCGAGAAGGCCTATCACGGGGTCGGCTTCGGCGGCATGTCGATCGGCGGGCTGCCCAACAACCGCAAATGGTTCGGCCCCCTGCTGGCCGGCACCGACCATCTGCGGCATACGCTGGATCTGCAACGCAATGCCTACGCGCGCGGGCTGCCGGCGCACGGCGCCGAGCTGGCCGACGATCTGGAACGCCTGATCACCCTGCACGACGCCTCGACCATTGCGGCGGTCTTCGTCGAGCCGGTATCCGGCTCGGCCGGGGTGATCCTGCCGCCGGAAGGCTATCTGCAGCGGCTGCGCGCCATCTGCGACCGCCACGGCATCGTGCTGGTGTTCGACGAGGTCATCACCGGCTTCGGCCGGGTCGGCGAGGCGTTCGCGGCGCAACGCTTCGGCGTCACGCCCGACCTGATCACCGCCGCCAAGGGGCTGACCAGCGGCAGCGTGCCGATGGGCGCGGTCCTGGTGGCCGATGCGATCCATGCGGCCTTCATGCAGGGGCCGCAGAACGCGATCGAGCTCTTCCACGGCTACACCTATTCCGGCCATCCGCTGGCCTGCGCCGCGGCGATCGCCACGCTGGACACCTACGCCGAAGAACACCTGTTCGACCGCGCGATCACGCTGGGCCCGCAATGGGAAGACGCACTGCACAGCCTGCGCGGGCTGCCGCACGTCATCGACATCCGCAACATCGGCCTGATCGGCGCGATCGAGCTGGCGCCACGTGACGGCGCGCCGGGCGCACGCGGCTACGAGGTGTTCGAGCGTTGCTTCCACGACGGCGGCCTGCTGGTGCGCGTCACCGGCGATGTCATCGCGCTGTCACCACCGCTGATCGTCACCCCCGAACAGATCGGGCAGATGGTCGAAACGCTGGGGAATATCCTGCTCAGCACTGCCTGACGACCAGGGCACAGGCGCCCGCGCGTAACGCCCGCACGCAGCGCGGTCAAGCGCGCAAAGCCGGGGCAGGCTCACTACAATGCCGGGCCCGCACTTCCCCGCAGTTGCCGCATGAACATCGTTGTCAAAGAAGAACTCAAGGCCTACATCGACCCGCTGACGCCCGACGAGCACGAGGCGCTGGAACGCAGCCTGCTGGCCGAGGGCTGCCGCGATGCGCTGGTGCTGTGGGGCGACGTGCTGGTGGATGGCCACAACCGCTACGGCATCTGCCAGAAGCACGACCTGCCGTTCCAGACCGTGCAGAACCCGCGCTTCCAGTCGATGCAGGACGTGCAGCTGTGGATGATCGAGCAGCACCTGGGCCGGCGCAGCGTATCGGACTTCCAGCGCGGCGTGCTGGCACTGCGCAAGCGCGAGATCCTGGCCGCGCGCCAGCGCAGCCAGCGCGACGCCGACGCCGCTGCCGAAGCGCCGGCGGTTGCCGACATTGAGCAGCCGGCCACCGGCATCGACCACGACGCCACGCCGGTGGCCGCGGACAGCGACAGCCCGCCGTGGGAAGAGACCTCCACTCCGGTCAGCCGCGCCGAGCTGGCGCGCGAGGCCCGCCTGAGCAACAACCAGGTGGTGATGATCGAGCGCATCCACAAGCAGGCCGCCCCGGAAGTGGTGCAGGCGGTCAAGGCCGGCGAGATTTCGATCAGCGCCGCCGCTGCCGTGGCCACCTTGTCCGAGGACGAACAGCGCGCCGCCGCGCAGGCCGGCAAGGCCGAGCTCAAACAGGCTGCCAAGCGCGTACGCGACGCCAAGCGCAAACCCAAGCCCGACGAGGCTGAAGGCGGCGAAGCCGAACGCCGCGACATGAAAGCCCTGCAACGCCGCGTCAGCGAACTGGAAAACGAAAACGCCGCGCTGCAGGCCAAGGTGACCGCGCTGCAATCGCAGCTGGAGCGCCTGCGCGGCTAAGTGCCGGACGGTGCATCACCGTAGGAGCGCACCCGGGTGCGACCTGGCCTTCCCGGTAACCCCATCGCGCTCAGGCGCGCTCCTACAAACCGATCGGCTACTACCGCGATCGCTACAACCACCCGTAGGAGCGCACCCGGGCGCGACATGGCGTTCCCGGTAACGCCGTCGCGCTCAGGCGCGCTCCTACAGGACCGATCGGCTACTACCGCGATCGCTACAACCACCCGTAGGAGCGCACCCGGGCGCGACATGGCCTTCCCGGTAACCCCATCGCGCTCAGGCGCGCTCCTACAGAACCGGTCAGCTGCTACCGCGATCGCCGCAAACACCCGTAGGAGCGCACCCGGGCGCGACATGGCGTTCCCGGTAACGCCGTCGCGCTCAGGCGCGCTCCTACCGCGCCGTCACGCCCGGCTGTGGACATGCCGTGCTCCGGCGACTGGGTACACTGCGCAGATGGAACCAAGCGTTAGCACTCCCCGCCCCGTCGATCCCCGTCGTGCCCAGCTGCAGCGCATGAAGCTGTTGGCGGTGGCCCTGCTGCTGGCCATGTTCGCCGGCTTCGTCGTCAGCCACCTGATGGGCGAACAAGGCGTCTGGGCCTGGGTCTCGGCCTTCTGCGAAGCGGCCACGGTCGGCGCACTGGCCGACTGGTTCGCGGTAGTGGCCTTGTTCCGGCGGCCGATGGGCCTGCCGATTCCGCACACCGCCATCCTGCCGCGCGGCAAGGACCGTCTGGCCGACGGCCTGGCGGTATTCGTGCGCGACCAGTTCCTCGCCCCCGAGGCGTTGATGGACAAACTGCGCGTGTTCGACCCGGCCAGCCGCCTCGGCGAATGGCTGGCCAAACCCGAACAGGCGCGCATGCTCGCGCAGATGGCGCGCAGCTGGATGCTGCAGGCGCTGGAACTGCTGGACGAGGCCGCGGTGCGCCGCGCGATCCAGCGCTTCGTGGTCGACCGTCTGCGCAAATGGAATGCCGCCGCCACCGTCGGCGATGTGATGGCACTGCTCACCACCGACGGCCGGCATCAGAAATTGCTGGACGAGGTGCTGCTGCGCCTGGGCGAGTGGCTGGATCAGGAGCAGGTCAAGACGCGCGCCTCGGCCTTGATCGTGCGCTACGCGCGGCGCGAGTGGCCCAAGCTGGTCGGCACGGTGAACTGGGTCAAGCCGATCGAGGAGATCGGCGACAGTCTGGCCGACCGCATGGCGCGGGCGGCGATCGAGGAGTTGCAGGACATCCTGAAGACCCCCGAGCACCCGATCAGGCTCGACTACGAAGCGTGGCTGCAACGCTACATCGCGCGCCTGCGCGACGAGCCGGCAATGGCCGAGCGCGTGGAGGAGCTCAAGCAACGCGTGATCGAACATCCGGCCTTGCAGGACTACGTGCAAGGCCTGTGGGGCGAGATCCGCGATGCACTGCGCAACGACCTGGCGCGTGAAGAATCGTCGATGGCCGCGCACATGGAGCGCTCCATGCAATCGCTCGGCCAGGCCTTGTCGCAGGATCCCTCGCTGCGCGAAGCGCTCAACCAGCACATGTTGCAGGCCGCCGACAAACTCACCACGCGTCTGCGCGCATCGGTGACCGACCATATCGCGTCGACGATGAAAAGTTGGGACGAACGTCACCTCGTCGAACAATTGGAATTGGGTGTCGGACGCGATCTGCAATACATTCGGTTCAATGGAACGTTGGTGGGCGGACTGATCGGGCTTGCCCTTCACGCATTATCGATCTGGCTGGCGTTCTGATGCATTGGCAATGACGTTGATCGCCCACCGGAAGCACGTGCGGACGCCGGGGAGTTTGCACGGGTTCTGATGATCGTCAGGCGCCACCACGAGACCGACCTCGCCGTCGGCCAGCACACCGGGCACGCAACAGGCAAGGCAAAGGAACAGAAATGCCGAATGGCCGCTGGGATCTGCGCAGAAAATACGGGCGCCGCGCATCGATCGGTGCCCTGCTGATTCTCGCCACAGGTCTGATTGCCGCCATTCTCGCCGGCCTGTCGCTACAGCGACATAACGAGCTCGAGCGCGAGCAGCGTTTCAACTATGTCGTGCGCACGCTGACGCGCAACATCAGCGAGCGCATGTATACCTTCGAACACGGGTTGCGCGGCGCACGCGGTGCCTTGATCGGCGCCGGCAAGGATGTCATCAGTCGCGACCGCTTCACCTTGTACAGCCGCTCGCGCGATTACACGCGCGAGTTCCCCGGCGTACTGGGTTACGGCTACATCCATCGCGTTGCGCCCGCCGACGAAGAGGCCTTCCTGCAGGCCGCGCGCGCGGACGGTGCACCGGACATCAAGCGCCGGCCGCTGGCGCCCTGGGACGGCGAGCGTTACATCGTGCTGTATTTCGAACCGGAGTCCTCGGGCAACCGTCCGATCGGTCTGGACATCGCCTCCGATCCGCGTCGACGCGCGGCGGCACTGCAGGCCGCACGCAGCGGCGTGCCGATCATGACCTCGCCGATCTCGCTGTCCGGTTATCGCATTCCCAGCGAGAGCGGGTTCCTGGTGCTGCTGGCGGTCTATCGCGAGGGCATGCCGCTGCAGACGCCGCAACAGCGCATGTCCGCGACCAGCGGCTGGGTCTACGCGCCCTTCAGCGTCGAACAGATGGTGGAAAGCACCCTGGGCGAGCGTGACGACGTGGCGCTGGATCTGTCCGACCGCAACGAGCCCACCCACAACTTCTTTCGCAGCGGCACGCCGTCCAGCGACAGCGCGCGTCGCCCGCCGGTGATCCAGCAGCTGCAGATCTACGGCCGCACCTGGATCATCACCGCCCACCCCACCGCCAGCTTCCTGGCCTCGCTCAACCAGACCTCGCCATGGCTGACCGGCGGCCTGGTGCTGGGCGTGTCGGTGCTGCTGGCGGCATTGCTGGTGCTGTATTTCAGCAACGGCCTGCGGCGCGAGGAAGTGCTGCGCAAACAGATGGAGCTGGCGGCACTGGTCAGCCATTCCAGCGAGGCCATCGTTGCCGAAACCCCGGACGGACACATCACCCACTGGAATCCCGCTGCCGAAGCGATGTTCGGCTACAGCGCGGACGAGGCGATCGGCCAGAACCTGACGATGCTGCTGTCGCCGCAGCCATATGCGATCCCCGACATCGAGCACGCCGACGAGCACCATTCGGTCGATACCTCGGCGGCGCTGAGCATGCGCCATCGCGATGGGCATCTGGTCCATGTGCTGGCCAGCAAGGCCCCGATCATCGAACGCGATGCCACCCTGAGCGGGCACTCGCATTTCTTCCGCGACATCTCCGAACGGGTGCGTTCGCATCAGCGCATCGTCGACCTGAATGCATCGCTCGAACACCAGGTCGCCGAACGCACCAGCGAATTGATGAAGTTCTCCGCGCTGCACCGGGCGATCCTGGCACACGCCGGCTTTGCCATCATCGCCACCGACTCCGGCGGCTTTGTCACGCTGTTCAATCGCGCCGCGGAAAAACTGCTGGGCTACAACGCCGACGAGGTGATCGGCCGCCGCAAGGCCGGCCAGTTCATCGAGCAGGAAGAACTGCAGCAGCGCGCGCACCTGCTCTCCGAGCAGACCGGCGCGCCGGTGGCGCATACGCTGGAGGCAATCGCCGCGCTGACCAGCCTGGGCCGCAGCGACACCAGCGAATGGACCTACGTCAGCCACGAAGGCCGCCGCCTGCCGGTGCTGCTGACCCTGAGCACCCTGCGCGACGATAACGACCAGGTGATCGGTTACCTGGGCATGGCGGTGGACCTGACCGAGCAGAAACTGCACGAGAAACAACTGCGCCTGGCGATGGATGCGGCCAAGAGCGCCAACCAGTCCAAGTCCGATTTCCTGGCCAACATGAGTCACGAGATCCGCACGCCGATGAACGCGATCCTGGGCATGCTGTACCTGCTCCAGCGCAGCGAACTGCCCGGTGCGGCGCAGGACATGGTGACCAAGATCGACCGCTCCGCGCGCTCGCTGCTGGAGATCATCAACGACATCCTGGACTTCTCCAAGATCGAGGCCGGGCGCATCGATCTGGAACGCGCACCGTTCGACCTCAATCAACTGTTCGACAACATCGCCGACCTGATGCGTTCCTCGCTCAGCACCAAACCGGTGGAGATGATCGTCGAGCCACTGCCGCGCGACTGCCGCTGGTTGCTCGGCGATGCGCTGCGCATCAACCAGGTACTGGTCAACCTGGTTGGCAACGCGATCAAGTTCACCGAGCAGGGCGAAGTGGTGCTGTCGGTACGGCGTTTCCCCAGCGGCGATCCGAACAAGCTCAAGCTGCTGTTCTCGGTGCGCGACACCGGCATCGGCATTTCCAAGGAAAAGCAGAGCCTGATCTTCTCGCCGTTCCTGCAGGCCGACACCTCCACCAGCCGGCGCTACGGCGGCAGCGGCCTGGGCCTGACCATCAGCCGGCGCCTGATCGAATTGATGGGCGGCGAGCTGGAAGTGGAAAGCGTGCCCGGCCGCGGCAGCGAGTTCTACTTCGTGGTGACGCTGGAAAAATCCGCCCCGCCGCTGGCGCAGCGCGACCTGCCGGCGCTGCCGCCGGAAGCGATGCCGCGGGTGTTGATCGCCGACGACCACGATGCGGCACTCAACAACCTGGTGCGCATCGCCAGCGAACTCGGCTGGCGCGTGGACGCGGTCGCCAGCGGCCAGGCCGCCCTGCAGGCGATCGAGCAGGCCAGCGAGCCCTACGACATCTTCCTGCTCGACTGGCGCATGCCCGATATCGACGGCGTGGCGATCGCGCGGCAGATCCGCGCACGCGCCGTGCCCGGCCCGCATCCGGTGATCGTCATGGTCACCGCCTACGAGCGCCGGCTGCTGGAGCAGCATCCCGAGCAACAGGACCTGGATGCGGTGATGACCAAGCCGGTGACCAGCGCGGCGCTGCACCGGCTGGTGGAGCAACTGGTCCACGAACGCCCCGGCGCGCGGCCGGTGGCGCCCACCTTCGTGGCGCGTCGGCTGGAAGGCGCGCATCTGCTGCTGGTGGACGACAGCGAAATCAACTGCGAAGTGGCGCAGCGCATTCTCGAAGGCGAAGGCGCCATGGTCACGGTCGCCCACGACGGCGAACAGGCCATCAACACGCTGCGGCGTGCGCCGGAGTTGTTCCAGCTGGTGTTGATGGACGTGCAGATGCCGGTGGTCGATGGCTATGAAGCCACGCGGCGGCTGCGGCAGATCCCCGCGCTGGCCAGCCTGCCGGTGATCGCGCTGACTGCCGGCGCCTTTCGCCCGCAACAGGAGAAAGCGCTGGAGGCCGGCATGAACGGTTTCATCGCCAAGCCGTTCAATGTGGAGGAACTGGTCACCGCCATCCGCCACTTCCTGCAGCCGGGTATACGGCGCATCCCGTCGCTGCCGCACGAGGCCGCTGTGCAGGGCGGCCCCGAGTGGGAACACGCCGACCCGGAGGTGCTGGATGCGGCGCGTGCACGCAGCCTGTGGCGCGAGCGCGAACCGTACGAGCGCTATCTGCTCAAACTGCTGCGCGACAACCCCGACCCGGCCGAGGCCGCAGCCGAACATCTGCGCCGCAACGAGCTGCCGGCGATCGGTGCGCTGGCGCACAAGCTGCGCGGCGCGGCCGGGTCGCTGGCATTGCCGGCCCTGGCCGGTGCCGCCAGCGACCTGGAAACCCGCATCGAGCAGGGCCACGACATCACCTCGGCACTGCTCGCACTCAAGGACACCATGCAGCGTACCGCCGCGGCGATCCATGCCTTCCTGCAACACGGCGACAGCGACGCCGAAGCAGGCGATGACGATGCCGCGCTGGACGCGGACAGCGTGCAGATCCTGGAAGCGGCCCTGGGCAGCGACGATGCCGACAGGATCGACCACGCGCTGCTGATCTGCGCGCCGCATCTGCCGCGCAACCTGCAGGAAGCACTGCAGCGTGCGGTGGAAGATTTCGACTTCCGTCGCGCCGAGGCCACCTTGCGCGACTGGCAAGCCACTCACCTGCGCTGACCGCTCACCACGCCGGTGGCAAGGAGCCTCCATGCCGCATCGTCCCCTGCTGTGTGTCGACGATGAATCCAGCAACCTGGCCACCCTGCGCCAGCTGCTGCGCGACGATTTTCCGCTGGTGTTCGCCAAGTCCGGCGGCGAAGCGCTGGAGGCGGTGCTCCGCCACACGCCGGCGTTGATCCTGCTGGATGTCGAGCTGCCCGACATGGACGGCTATGCGGTGGCGCGCACGCTCAAGCAGCAGCCCGCCAGCACGGCCATCCCGATCCTGTTCGTGACCTCGCGCAGCAGCGAGCACGACGAACGTACCGGACTGGAAGCGGGCGCGGCCGATTACGTCAGCAAGCCCTACTCGCCCGCCCTGCTCAAGGCGCGCATCGCCACCCAGTTGAAGCTGGCCGAAAGCGCGCGCCTGGCGCAGCACTATCGCGATGCGATCCATCTGCTCGGTACCGCCGGGCAAGGCCAGGATGCCGACACCGGCGCGCATATCTGGCGCATGGCCGCCTATGCGCAGGTGCTGGCCGAGCAGGTCGGCTGGCCGGCGCAACGGGCGCAGCTGCTGCAGGATGCCGCGCCCCTACACGACGCCGGCAAGATCGCGGTGCCCGGCAACATCCTGCACAAGCCCGGTGCATTGGACGAACACGAACGCACCGTGGTGCGCCAGCACCCGCAGGTCGGCCACGACCTGCTGCGGCACGGGCGCGGGCCGGTGTTTCAGCTGGCTGCGGAAATCGCGCTGCATCACCACGAATGCTGGGACGGCAGCGGCTATCCCAACGGCCTGGCCGGCGAGGCCATTCCCGAATCGGCGCGCATCGTGGCGGTGGCCGACGTGTTCGACGCGCTGTGCGGGCGGCGCGCCTACAAGGCGCCGTGGACGGTGGACGATGCGATGCGCAAGCTCGACAGCATGGCAGGCAAGCAACTGGAACCGCGCCTGGTGCAGCAATTTCGCGAGGCGTTGCCGCAGGTCCTGCAGATCATGGATGCCTGGGATAGCGCGGCGCCGGGGACCTGAAGAGCCGGGAATCGGGAATCGGGAATTGGGATTGGGGATTGGGGAATCGGGAATCGGGAATCGAAGAGCGGGGAGCGCGGGACGGGCTGATCAGTTTCTGGGCCGATCGGGTGAGTTGGCACAAGGCATTCGCGCCCGTCTTGCGGGTCGTACGGCTCTCTCAGGTGGGCTGGTGGTGTTATCGGCCCTGTGATGCGTACGCAGTGTTGCCTGGCGCGTGCTTGAACACCGCTTCGCACGGGCGGACAATAGCCATGTTGCGCCGCACAACACCGTGCGACGCGGGCCGGTCCGATCGCCATCTGCGCGCCACCGATGCGGCCCCGCAACCGAGAGTCCGATGTCCTCCAGCGTGTCCGAGGCCGGCGTCACGCCGCCGCGTTATCCCGATTACCGCATCATCTCGCTGATCCTGGCCTGCGCCATCTTCATGGAGCAGATGGACGCCACCGTGCTGGCGACCGCGCTGCCGACCCTGGCGCGCGATTTCGGCGTTGCCGCGCCGGCGATGAGCATCGCCATGACCAGCTATCTGCTGGCGCTGGCGGTGCTGATTCCGGCCAGCGGCGCAATCGCTGACCGCTTCGGCCTGCGCCGCGTGTTCGGCGCATCGATCTGGGTGTTCGTCGGCGGCTCGATCCTGTGTTCGCTGGCCGACAGCCTGCCCACCATGGTCGCCGCGCGCGTGCTGCAAGGCGCCGGCGGCGCGATGATGGCCCCGCTCGGCCGGCTGATCCTGCTGCGCACGGTGGAGCGCCGTCACCTGGTGTCGGCCATGGCCTGGACGCTGGTGCCGGCCTTCATCGGCCCGATGCTGGGCCCGCCGCTGGGCGGATTTTTCGTCTCGTATCTGGACTGGCGCTGGATCTTCTACATCAACGTGCCGATCGGCATTGCCGGCTTTTTGCTGGTGCGCCGTTTCATCCCGGAAATTCCCACCGAATCGGCGCCGGCACGTTTCGACCTGCGCGGTTTCGTGCTGTGCGGCACCGCGTTGGGCTGCCTGTTGTTCGGCCTGGAAATGGTCAGCCAGCAGGACGGCATCGGTACCGCGAGCTGGCTGCTGGCCATCGGCGGCAGCGCTGCGCTGGGGTATCTGTGGCATGCACGCCACCACCCCGCTCCGCTGCTGGACCTGAGCCTGCTGCGGATCGATTCGTTCCGCTTGTCGGTGATCGGCGGTGCGCTGATGCGCATTACCCAGGGCGCGCATCCATTCCTGCTGCCGCTGCTGTTCCAGATCGGCTTCGGCATGAGTGCTGCACACAGCGGGCGCCTGATCCTGGCCACCGCGCTCGGTGCACTGCTGATGCGCAGCATCACCCCGCAGTTGCTGCGCCGCTTCGGCTATCGCAACAGCCTGATCGGCAACGGCGTGCTCGCCAGCCTGGGCTACATGGTATGTGCGTTGTTCCGGCCCGACTGGCCACCGGCGCTGATGTTCGGCCTGCTGCTGTGCTGCGGCGCGTTCATGTCGTTCCAGTTCGCCGCCTACAACACCATCGCCTACGAAAACGTGCCCGCATCGCGCATGAGCCGCGCCAGCAGCCTGTACACCACCTTGCAGCAACTGATGCTCTCGGTGGGCGTATGCGCCGGCGCGATGATCCTCAAGCTGGCGATGCTGGCCGGCGATCACACCCAACCGGCGCAACGCGATTTTTCGCTGGCGTTCTGCGTGGTCAGCCTGATTTCGCTCAGCGCCACCTGGTGGCATGTGCGTTTCGACAAGGATGCCGGGCAGGAAATGAGCGGGCACCGGGCTTCGAGCGGCTGACCGCAAGGCTGCGTAGCCGGCACAGCTACATAGCCGTGACTGGAATCGGCGTGCACCGCCCCGGCAACTGTGGTTTCCATGCGACATCCTCATCCAGTTGCCAACTGCTCGCACTGCTTGGTTGACCAGTCTTGCAACGTGTCATGTCCGCCAACTCGCATGACAGCACCCCACAGGTGCCGCCATGCCTGCCATCATCGCGCCTTGTCGTTTTGCCGCGACGCGGCCTCGGCACGCGTCACCAGCAGGAACGCCAGCGGAAAGCCGATCTCGATCGCGACTGCCGCGAAGATGCCGGCGTTGACATGCCCGGCCACCCACTCCGCCACGCCCAGCACTGCCAACAACAGGCACGCGGTGACAAAGCCCGCAACCACCGCACGGCGCCCTGGCGACGGTGGCGCCGTTCGCACCAGCAGCAGCATGACGCCGATGGCCGCATACAGCGGTGCGGCGCGTCGGCCGAGCACGCCCAGCGCGTCGCTGTCGAAGGCCACGCCCCAATTGGCCAGCATGGCCGCAGGCGCCAGCAGCCAGGCAGCGCCCAACGCGAAGAACGACAACGCCGACAGCGTGGCCAGGTAGCGAAATGCGCGCGATGCAGTCAGCGCGCTCATGCGTTCACCTCCACGACCGTGCGCCCCTGCACCTTCCGCGCGTTGCCGCTAAAGTGGGGCTGATGCAATCCCCGGCCGCTGGTCAGCACCCGGTCTGCAACCGCACTGCCGGCATCGCGGGACGCTTCGACCACACCGGCAAGATCGACGCCAGCAATCAGTGGAAGATGGCGAATGGTCGGGCCACCTCCGCTCACCATCATCGCGTGGTGGTCGTTGCCGGTCGAATACTCGACAGCAACCCTCACCTCGCCCGGCATAAACGCGTCTTCGTTGAACCGGACCAGCCTGGTAACCACCGGCTCGCTGGTCTGAGCGGCAAGCACTGCATCGAAGGTCATTGCCTTCTCCTGTTGGGGTCAAGACCGCGAGCGACCGCGTCACCACCGAAGCATCGGTAACGGCATGCACACTGCAGTCGCTGCGGCTCGTTTGTGCAGCAGTGCAACCCGGCGTGGCGCAGCTGAAACCTGTTGCGCTCACCGCCAGGGCCGGCACTTGCAGTGGTTTGTCGGCCGGGCTTATCCGGCGTGGGATGGCGTCGTGGTCTCGGGTGGCGTCTTCGCATCGAGCTGCAGGTTCTTGCGAATCAACGCCTGGAACACACCCGCCGGCGCAAACCGCCGCAGGAACTGCAGCTGTCCGGCGATCTTGCCCGCGGTGTAGCGCACCTTGGGCTGCTGCGCGCGCGCCGCCTTCACCACCACGTCGGCGACGACAGAGGGCTCGTCTGCGCTTGCCATTGCCTGCGCCACCACTTGGCCGACCTGGGTACGCACCTGACGGTAGTTTTCCAGTGGCGCATCCGGGGCGAGAGTGTTCGCTTCGAACTGGGTCCTGGTATAGGCCGGCTCGATTACCGTGACCCGGATTCCGTAGCTGCGCAGCTCGTGGTCCACCGCTTCGGAGTAACCCTCCACCGCGTGCTTGCTGGCCGCGTACAGCGCCGCATACGGCGTGGGCACCAGCCCGATGATCGAGCCGATGTTGATGATGCGGCCACTGCTCTGGCGGCGCATGTGCGGCACCACTGCGCGCGTCATGCGCACGACACCGAGGAAGTTGGTGTCGAGGATGGCCTTGGCCTGCTCGATCGAGCTTTCCTCCGCAGCGGCGGGAGACACACCGAAACCGGCGTTATTGACCAGCAGGTCGATGCGCCCTTCCCGTCGCAGGAGCTCCTGGATCGCGGCGTCGACCGATTCGTCGCTGGTCACATCCAGCGCCAGCAGCGTAAAGGCGCGCTGCCCGGACTGCGCGCCGCGACGGCTGGTGCCGTACACCGTATAACCGGCGGCAGCCAGCGCGTTGGCAGTTGCTTCGCCGATGCCGGAGGAGGCGCCGGTCACCAGCGCAACAGGGGGTTTGCTTGTCATTGGATTTCCTTGAGTGCAGTGAGTGACAGGGCGGCAGTCGATTGACGATCACGCCGCGACTGGGAAGCGATGGCTTGGCTAAAAACGCAGTCCTACCGGTGAAAGCTCGACAACGTGTGTGGCGGATGCACGCCTGTCGGTTAGTTGGATGC
This sequence comes from Xanthomonas sp. NCPPB 2864, assembly GCF_056675615.1. Classification (NCBI taxonomy): domain Bacteria; kingdom Pseudomonadati; phylum Pseudomonadota; class Gammaproteobacteria; order Lysobacterales; family Lysobacteraceae; genus Xanthomonas; species Xanthomonas sp. NCPPB 2864. The sequence goes on along the minus strand of NZ_JBWWVS010000001.1, from coordinate 880,136 downwards.
CTGCAACGACGACAGGATCTGGTCGCGACACACCGCGATGATTTCGTCGGCCAGTGGCGAATCGTTCGGGCACGACCGCGATAGCACGATGGCGCCGATGGCGTGCGCCATCATGTCCAGGTTGCTGGCGCGCTCCGCTGCTGCCTCGGCAGTGCCGGGCGCAGCGCCGCTGCGGTCGAGCGAGGCCAACAGGTTTTCGACCCCGGCGGCGAACGCCTCGCGCACTTCCTCCGGCTGGCGCGCGGCATCGGCGCCCAGCGCCGCCATCGTGCAGCCGGTGGCAAGGCTGTCGCGATGTCCGCGCGACAGATAGAAGTTCACGAAATCCGCCTTGTCCACGTGCTCGGTCTGCGCGGCGATGTTGGCCAGCCCGCAGGCCGCCGATTCGGCCATCAGATCCGCCTTGGAGCGGAACTGCTTGTAGAAGCCGCCGTGGGTGAACCCTGCAGCGGCCATCAGATCGGCGATGCCGATCCCTTCGTAACCGCGCTCGCGAAACAGCACCGAGGCCGTCTCGACGACGTGCGCCCGGTTTGCCTGCGCCTGTGCCTTGGTCACTTTCATCGTTGGGACACTCCATGCTTGTGCGGGACTGGTGAGAGCGACAGCTTACTTTGATGTCATCCGTCATCAAAGTGTTGACACTTTAGATTTTGATCGTAATCTTTGTCAACCACTGATTCCGAGCACCGCCAATGACCCACCCTTCGCTGTTCGAACCCTACGCACTGGGCGCGCTGACCCTGGCCAACCGCATCGTGATGGCCCCGCTGACCCGCAACCGTGCGGGCGCTGGCCTGGTGCCGAGCGCACTGGCGGCCACCTACTACGCCCAGCGCGCCTCGGCCGGCCTGCTGATCACCGAGGCCACCCAGATCTCGCCGCAGGCCCAGGGCTATCAGGACACCCCCGGCCTGTACACGCCCGAGCAGATCGCCGGCTGGCGTGCGGTCACCGACGCCGTGCATGCCAAGGGCGGGCGCATCTTCGTGCAGCTGTGGCATGTGGGCCGGGTGTCGCATGTCGACCTGCAGCCGGGCGGCGCCGCACCGGTCGCGCCGTCGGCGATCCGCGCGGCGACCAAGGTGTTCGTCAACAACGGCTTTGCCGATGTCTCCGAACCACGCGCGCTTGCGCTGCATGAACTACCGGGCATCGTCGACGACTTCCGTCAGGCAGCGGCCAATGCGATTGCCGCCGGCTTCGATGGCGTCGAAATCCACGGCGCCAACGGCTACCTGCTGGAGCAGTTCATCAAGGACGGCGCCAACCAGCGCACCGATGCCTACGGCGGCTCGATCGAAAACCGCGCGCGCCTGTTGCTGGAGGTGGTCGCTGCAGTGAGCAAGCAGATCGGCGCCGATCGCACCGGCGTGCGCATCTCGCCGGTGTCGCCAGCAAGCGGTATTTCCGGCAGTGATCCGCAGCCGCAATACGACTACATCGCCGAACAGCTCGATGCGCTGGGCATCGTCTACCTGCACGTGGTCGAAGGTGCGACCGGCGGCCCGCGCGATGCGGCCCCGTTCGACTATGCCGCGCTGCGCAGCAAGTTCACCCGTACCTATCTGGCCAACAACGGCTACGACCTGGAACTGGCCAACGCCCAGTTGCGCGCAGGCAACGTCGACCTGGTGGCCTTCGGCCGCCCGTTCATCAGCAACCCCGATCTTGTCGAACGTCTGCATACCGGCGCAGCGCTGGCGCCGTTGAACCCGGCCACGCTCTACGGCGGTGGTGCCGAAGGTTATATCGACTACCCGTCCCTCGCCGGCTGAGGCTGTCTCGCCTGGCGTCTTTCATCCACTGTCATCAAGGAATCCTGTATGTCCACACTTCCCGCTGTCCTCATCACTGGCGCCTCCACCGGTATCGGCGCCATCTACGCCGAGCGCTTTGCGCAACGCGGCCACAACCTGGTGCTGGTCGCACGCGACAAGGCCCGTCTGGATGCGCTGGCGGCGCGTCTGCACGCTGCACATGGCGTCAACGTCGACGTGCTGCAGGCCGACCTGACCCAGCCCACCGACCTGACCGCAGTGGAAGCCCGCCTGCGCGACGACGCGCAGATCGGCATCCTGATCAACAACGCCGGCATGGCGCAGTCCGGCGGCATCCTGCAGCAGAACGCCGAGGCAATCGACCGTCTGCTGGCGCTCAATGTCACCGCGTTGACGCGTCTGTCTGCCGCGGTTGCGCCGCGCTTTGCGCAGTCCGGCAGCGGCGCGATCGTCAATCTTGGTTCGGTGGTGGGCTTCGCTCCCGAATTCGGCATGAGCGTCTATGGCGCCACCAAGGCCTTCGTGCTGTTCCTGTCGCAGGGGCTGCACCTGGAGCTGGGCCCCAAGGGCGTCTATGTGCAAGCCGTGCTGCCGGCCGGTACGCGCACCGAGATCTGGGGGCGTGCCGGTATCGACGTCAACACGCTCAGCGATCTGATGGACGTGGGCGAACTGGTCGATGCCGCGCTGGTCGGCTTCGATCGCCGCGAACTGGTCACCATCCCGCCGCTGCACGTGGCCGAACGTTGGGACGCACTGGATGGCGCGCGCCAGGGGCTGCTGTCTGACATCCGCCAGGCCACCGCCGCCGAGCGCTATCAGCCGGCGGCCTGACCGGCCCGGCGGCGCAACCGCCCGCAGCGCTTGCCACGGTGAGCGCTGCGGGCCTGCGCTGATGTGTCGCGCATTCGCGCTGCTGCATGGATGCGTCGATGCAAACCGCCCACATGGCGATCAGGCGGCAGGCACGCAGTTGCCAGCGCACAGGTGAAGGCGGCCGGGGATCGCATCGCGCCCGGCCACGCATCCAGACAACGACAGCAGTGGACCCGAACCAGATGAAAGCACTCACCTTCAAACGCTATGGCAAATCTCCCGACATCGGCTTCAGCGAGCGCGCCCGCCCGACGCTGCAGCCCGACGAACTGCTGGTCGAGGTGCACGCCGCTGGCGTGAACCCGATCGACAACATGATTCCCACCGGCATCTTCAAACCCGTGGTGAAGTTCGAGCTGCCCGCCACGCTGGGCAGCGACGTGGCCGGGATCGTCATCGATGTCGGCAGCCGCGTCACCCGCTTCAAGCGGGGCGATGCGATTTTTGCCAGCGTGTTCGATCTTGGCCGCGGCACCATCGCCGAGTATGTCGCGGTACCGGAAAGCGCCGCAGCGCTGAAGCCGGCCAATCTGGATTTTATGCAGGCGGCATCGCTGCCGATGGTCGCGCTCACGTCCTGGCAGGCCCTGAAGGAACGTGCCGACCTGCAGCCCGGCCAGAAAGTGTTCATTCCTGCCGGTTCCGGCGGTATCGGCACCATCGCAATCCAGCTGGCAAAACACCTCGGCGCCACCGTCGGCACCACCACCAGCACCGGCAACGTCGCGCTGGTGAACAGCCTTGGCGCAGACGAGGTGGTCGACTACAGGCAACAGGACTTCGAGACCGTGCTGCGCGGCTACGACATCGCGCTTGGCACGATGCGGGGCGATACGATCGAAAAATCGCTCGCCATCCTCAAACCCGGCGGCAGGATCGTGTCGCTGGTCGGGCCGCTGGATGCAGCCTTTGCCCGCGCACGCCGGTTGAATGTCGTGCTGCAATTCGTCTTCGCCATGATGAGCCGCAAGATCATCCGTCTAGCGAACAAGCACAACGTCGCCTACTCGTTCCTGTTCGTACGCCCCAATGGCACGCAGCTGGCCAAAATCGGCGAATTGCTCGAAGCCGAACGCATTCTCCCGGTCATCGACAAGGTGTTTGCGTTCGAGCAAGCCAAGGAAGCGCTCGAGTATCTTGCGCAGGGCCGTGCCAAGGGCAAGGTAGTGGTGAAGATCAATAAATAATAAAGCGTACACCCGAGAAAAATGCGACAGAAAATCGGAACGGCGACAGAAAATCTGAAAAACAGAAATCAACTTCTTTGCATCGCTTCAAGCCAAAAATAATCCACCTTCGGTGGATTATTTTTAAACGTTACCAGTCAACCGTCGACCTCAAGCTCCACCTACGCCACAACTTCTTGTTCGATTGTACGTGTAGGAGGTCAGTACCCAGCCGCCACCGCTGCCATTAGGACCCGACTGCCACGTATATGTCCACGTTCTAGCAATACCGCCCCCGCAGCTCGACACTCCGAATGTTTGACCATTAGAACCGCCTGCCGGAAGTGGGACAGGTGGAGCCTCTTGAAGTGGGCGAATTGCGCCGCTATCGGTGCTTGAAAGGCGTACTGTGATGTTTCCGGAAAACGTAACATTTGAATCAAACGACGTCCCCGCCCCCGGTGCTGCTGATAGCCACTGCGCAATCTGTTTTGCTTCACGCGAACCTGCTGCATAAGTAGTTTCGCTGGTTATCGATGTTCGGGCACGATTTTCCTGACCGAAACCTACTAGTGGGAAAGCAATAGACGTGAGAAATAACAACTTAGCAGCGAATGCGGATATACATTGCATAAATTCTCCATGAATGTCTTTTGCCACTACTCAAGTATTGCCCGGATAAATTAACAGGATATGAACAATGATCTTATACATTACCATATATTAAAATATTGTTTTTTACATTTTAAACATATTTATAGGCGATATATAGCACTTATAAAACAATCTTCCGACAACGCTTTTCTAATGGTGAATTGGTGAACGTTGAAACACGATAAAAAGGCCGCTCACGGGCATAATTCTGTTCACTTAAGCGCTTGGTCGAGCGTTTTGCGGCTGAATAACGTCGCCAAACCCAATGAAAACAGCGCTTCCCTGAGACACGAAAGCGCCGTTTTTTCTTAAAGTGAACAGCATTACGCCCACGGGCAGACTATTTGCTGGAAGCAATTGCAATTAGTAGAGAAGCACGATGACGGATTCTCAGCTCCGCCATCGCGCTTTGGCACGTCCTTACAAGCCGTGTGCCGCCAGTTGCCCGAGACGCTGCACTGCGACCGATACGGTCGGGTAGTCCAGGGTCTTCTGCTCGGCCACATCGGCGAGCATGGCCAGGGTGAAGCGCAGGCTGGAATCGTCGCGTGCCAGCCAATTGGCCACCTTGTCCTCGGCGCTGCTGCCGGGCAGGGTCAGCACCTGCGCCACCAGTGCGCGTTGATGCGCGGCCAGCTCGTCGCGCAGCACACCACGTGCCACCGCGTGCCAGCGGCCGTTGACCTCCAGCGCGTCGATCTGCTCAAACAACCACGGCAAACGCAGCGCTTCGCCCAGGCGGAAATGCACCTTGGACACGTCCACCGGCTTGAGCTTGCGGGTGCGTGCGGTTTCGATGATGTCGAAGGCCGGTTCCAGATAGCGTAGCTCGGACAACTGCTGCGCCAGCTGCGGCGGTAGGCCCTTGTCCTGCCATTCCTGCACGCTGGCTTCGTACTGCGGGCGCTGCGTATCGGAGAGCACACCGGAGGCGACACGGATGTCGTTGAACGGGCCGTGGTAACGCTCCACCGCCGCGGTGATGCCCGGCATCTGGCCCGGACGCAACAGCAGCCAACGCACGAACGAGCGCTGCAGCCGCCAGATCACTTCCAGCGCATCGATCTGCACCGACTCGGGCACCTTGCCGTCCAACGCGTCGATCTGCGTCCACAGCGCGCGTGCATCCAGCGTCTCGCGGCTGATGGTGTAGGCCTTGGCGACCTCGGCGATGCTGCGGCCGGTGTCTTCCTGCATGCGCATCAGGAAGGTGGCGCCCATGCGGTTGATGGTGGTGTTGGTCACCGCGGTGGCGATGATCTCGCGCTTGAGGCGGTGACGCTCCATCGCATCGGCGTACTTTTTCTGCAGCGGCTGCGGGAAGTAACGCTGCAATTCCTTGGACAGATACGGGTCTTCGGGAATATCCGATTCCAGCAGCTGCTGGAATGCCACCAGCTTGGAGTACGACAACAGCACCGACAGCTCCGGGCGCGACAAGCCCTGCCCGCGCGCCTTGCGTGCGGACAGTTCGGCATCGGACGGCAGGAACTCGATCTGGCGATCGAGCAGGCCCTGCAGTTCCAGCGTGCGGATGAAGTGCTGCTTGGAGCCGAGACGTTTGACGCTCATCCGCTCCATCAGGCTGATCGCCTGGTTCTGGCGGTAGTTGTCCCACAACACCAGGTCGGCCACTTCGTCGGTCATCGAAGCGAGCAATGTGTTGCGCGCGTCGTAGGTGAGCTTCTTGGCCTGCACCATGTCGTTGAGCAGGATCTTGATGTTCACCTCGTGATCGGAGGTGTCCACGCCGGCCGAGTTGTCGATGAAGTCGGTGTTGAGCAGCACCCCGGCCTGCGCGGCCTCGATGCGGCCGAGCTGGGTCAGGCCCAGGTTGCCACCCTCGCCCACCACCTTGCAGCGCAGCTCGCCACCGTTGACGCGCAGGCCGTTGTTGGCGCGGTCGCCCACATCGGCGTGCGACTCGCTGGACGCCTTGACGTAGGTGCCGATGCCGCCATTCCAGAACAGGTCCACCGGCGCCTTGAGGATGGCGTTCATCAGCTCGTTGGGCGAGAGCTGCTTGACGTCGGATTCCAAGCCCAGGACCTCGCGCACCGGCGCGCTGATGTCGATGGACTTGAGCGTGCGCGGATAGATGCCGCCGCCGGCGCTGATCAGCTTGGCCTCGTAGTCGGCCCAGCTGGAACGCGGCAGCTTGAACAGGCGCTCGCGCTCGGCGAACGAGGCAGCGGCATCCGGATTGGGATCCAGGAAGATATGCCGGTGATCGAACGCGGCCAGCAGGCGGATATGCCGTGACAACAGCATGCCGTTGCCGAACACGTCGCCGGACATGTCGCCGATGCCGACCACGCTGAAGTCCTGGCTCTGGCAATCGCGCCCCATCGCACGGAAGTGGCGCTTGACCGACTCCCACGCACCGCGCGCGGTGATGCCCATGCCCTTGTGGTCGTAACCGACCGAACCGCCGGAAGCGAACGCATCGCCCAGCCAGAAGCCGTGGTCCAGCGCCAGCCCGTTGGCGATGTCGGAGAACGTGGCGGTGCCCTTGTCGGCCGCGACCACCAGGTACGGATCATCCTGGTCGTGACGCACCACCTGCGGCGGCGGCACGATCTTGCCGCCGACGATGTTGTCGGTGATGTCGAGCAGGCTCTGGATGAACAGCTTGTAGCAGGCGATGCCTTCGGCCTGGATCGCATCGCGGTCGCCGCCGACCGGCGAGCGCTTGACGTAGAAACCGCCCTTGGCCCCGACCGGCACGATGACGGTGTTCTTGACCATCTGCGCCTTGACCAGGCCCAGCACCTCGGTGCGGAAATCCTCGCGCCGGTCCGACCAGCGCAGGCCGCCACGCGCCACCGCGCCGAAGCGCAGGTGCACGCCCTCCACCCGCGGGCTGTAGACGAAGATCTCGCGGTATGGGCGCGGCTTGGGCAGGTCCGGCACGATCGAAGAATCCAGCTTGAAGCTGATGCAGTGGCCGTGCTTGCCGCTCTTGTCGGTCTGGTAATAGTTGGTGCGCAGCGTCGCATCGATCACACCGATAAAGCTGCGCAGGATGCGGTCCTCGTCCAGGCTGGAGACGCGGTCCATCAGCTTCAGCAACGTCGCGCGGGTGGCTTCCTGCTGCGCATCGCGGTCGCTTCCGCGCGCCTGCAACACCGGCTCCAGGGCCTTGAGCGTGGCCTCGTCGTCACCTGCCAGCACCGACAGTTCCTCGCGCAGGCGTTCCTGCCCGGCAAAGATCTGCGCCTTGGTCTCGCTGCCGGTGGCCGGATCGAAGCGCGCTTCGAACAGTTCTACCAGCAGGCGCGCCAGCAGCGGGTAACGGGTAAACGTCGCCTCGACATAGGCCTGCGAAAACGGCACAGCGGTCTGCAGCAGATACTTGCAGTAGCCGCGCAGCAGCGCGACCTGGCGCCAGTGCAGGCCGGCGGCCAGAATCAGGCGGTTGAAGCCGTCGTTTTCGGCATCGCCGCTCCAGATCCGCTCGAAGGCTTCGCCGAAACCGGCGTCGGCATTGGCTGCGTTGATCTTGCCGGAGGTCGATTCGACCTCGAAATCCTGGATGTAGACCGGCGTCTCGCCGACCTGCAGCCGGTATGGCCGCTCGGAGATCACCCGCAGGCCCATGTTCTCCATCATCGGCATCGCATCGGACAACGGGATGTCGTCGAGCTGGCGATACAGCTTCAGGCGCAGGCCCTCGCCGGCGTCCAGCCGCACGCCGTCGTCGCGACGGATCTCCTGCAGGCTCAGGTGCAGATCGTCCGGGCCGTCCAGTGCGGCCAGATGCTCGACGTCGGACACCGCCGATTCGATCGACGAGTCCTCGATGTAGCCGGCCGGCAGCGCACGCCCGAAGTTGGCGGCCATGCGCAGGCCATTGACCTCGCCATGCCGCGCCACCAGCGCCTCGCGCAGGGCATCGCGCCAGTTGCGCAGCAGATGCGCCAGCCGGGCCTCGAGTTCGGTAGTGTTGAATTCCAGCGCCTCGCCACTCTTGGGCCGCACGATCAGGTGCAGCTGCGCCAGCGGCGACTCGCCCAGCACCACGCTGGAATCGATGTATTCGCCGTGCAGCGCGTCCTTGAGCAAGGCTTCGATGCGCAGCCGCACATCGGTGTTGAAGCGTTCGCGCGGGATGTACACCAGCGCGGAGATGAAGCGGCTGTACTTGTCGCGGCGCAGGAACATGCGGCTGCGCACGCGCTCCTGCAGGCCGAGGATGCCGATCGCGGTGCGATACAGCTCTTCCTCGTTGGACTGGAACAGCTCCTCGCGTGGCAGCGTCTCGAGAATGTGCCGCAACGCCTTGCCGCTGTGGCTGCTCGGGGTCAGCCCGGACTTGCTCATCACGTATTCGTGGCGCTGGCGCACCAGCGGGATTTCCCACGGGCGGCGGTTGTAGGCGCTGGAGGTGAACAGGCCCAGGAAACGCTGCTCGCCGACGATACGGCCCTTGGCATCGAATTCCAGGATGCCGATGTAATCCATGTAGCCGACCCGATGCACGCGCGAGCGCGCATTGGTCTTGGTCAGGATCAGCGCATCCTTGAGCTTGGCCGAGGTGTTCAGGCCGTGCGCCGCCAGCGTGGTCACCGGGCGCGCCGGTGAGGTGTCGCGGCCGCGCATCAGGCCCAGGCCGGTTTCTTCCACCGGCGCCAGCACGTCCTGGCCGTCCTGCTTCTCCACGCGGTACTCGCGATAGCCGAAGAAGGTGAAATGGTCGGCCGCCGCCCAGCGCAGGAACTCCTGCGCCTCGTGGCGGCTGATGTCGTCCATCGGCAGGCGGCGGGTGGCCAGGTCGTCGGCCAGCATCACCATTTTTTCGCGCATCGACGCCCAGTCGTGCACGATCGCGCGCACCTCGCCCAGCACCTTGCGCACCGCCGCTTCCACCTTGGGCATGTCCTCGGCGGGCTGGCGGTCGATCTCCAGCACCATCAGCGACTCGCTCTTGCCCTCGCCCACCGCGGTCAGCTTGCCGGCCTTGTCGCGCGCAATGCGCAGCACCGGGTGGCCGAGCACGTGCACGCCGATGCCCAGGTCCGATAGCGTCATGCTCACCGAGTCCACCAGGAACGGCATGTCGTCGTTGACGATCTGCAGCAGCGTGTGCGGCGATTCGTAACCGTGGCTCTTCAGGGTCGGGTTGAACACCCGCACATTGACCGTGCCGGCCTTGCGCGTGCGCGCAAATTCCAGCATGTCCGCCGCCAGGGCCGCCCACTGTTCGGCCGGGTGGTTGGGGAACTCGTCCTCTTCCATGCGCCGGTAGAAGTCGGCGGCGAACAGCTGCACCTCGGACTGGCGGGCGGCCGGGTAGCGCTTGCGCAACGCGGCAAACACCGGCTCCAGGGTGACCGCCTGCGGCGCGGTGGCAAGCACGGGGACGGCATGGTCGGCGACCGGTTTGACCGACGTCGTGGACGATTTCGAAGCAGCTTTCTTGGCTGTCATGAGAGCGCTGGGATGCTCGGTGGAAAACCTGAATTGTACCGGCGCCGGATGAAGACGCCTTGCTGCATAGCGCAAAATCCTGGTCGGACGCCCGCCCCCGGCGCGGCGCAAAAGCACTACCCGACTGTCATTCCTGCAGCGGCGCCGGATTGGCACCTGCATGGCCACCCGCCAGACCGCCACAACCGGCAAAGTCCGGCCGGGCGCTTGGGCCACAAGGCGTTGCGCAGACAGAACTGCGACCGTCAAGCCTGTTTAAAAACTAAACTGGACGGTATAGTCTACCGCCATGACCCCCCGTTCCCACCGTGCTGCCCGGCGCTCGGACTGCGATCGCCGCATCCATGCGGCTGTGCATACGCTGCTTGCCGAGCGCGGCATGCGGCTGAGCATGGACGCGGTGGCCGAGCGCGCCGGCTGCTCCAAGCAGACGCTCTATAGTTATTACGGTTGTAAAGAAAACCTGCTGCGCGATGTGCTCCAGGACCATGTGCACCTGGCCACGGTGCCGCTAGGCACCGCCTCGGGCGAGTTGCGCGAGGATCTGCTGGCCTTCGCACTGGCCCACCTTGACCGCCTAAACCGCCCGGATGTGTTACAGACCTGCCGGTTGGTGGAAGCCGAATCGCACCGGTTCCCCGATCAGTCGCAGCAGATCTTCCAGGACGGGGTCGTCGGCATGCAGCAGCGCCTGGCGCAGCGCTTCGAGCAGGCGATGCAGGCCGGCCAGCTGCGCCATGACGATCCGCACTGTATGGCCGAACTGCTGTTGAGCATGATCGTCGGTCTGGATTTCGACCGGCAACGCTTTCAGGTTCCCCACCGCGCCGGCCTTCCCGCCAGGCAGCAGTGGGCGCAATTCGCTGTCGACACCTTCCTGCGCGCATTTGCCGCGGTCGCTGCCACGCCTTCGCTGTCCCCGCTTTCCTTTCTCACTTCAAGACCCTAACGGAGTTCCTCCTGATGATCGCCCCGCTCCGCACATTCGGCCTGGCCTGTGCCATCACCCTGGCGCTGGCTGCCTGCAGCAAGCCCGAACAACAGCAGGCGCCGCCGCCGCCGGAAGTGTCGGTGCTGGAAATGAAGCCGCAGACCCTGCCGCTGGAACGCGACCTGGTCGGCCGGCTGTCGGCATTCCGCTCGGCCGACGTGCGCGCGCGTGTGGACGGCGTGCTGCTCAAGCGCCTGTACACCGAAGGTACCGACGTCAAGGAAGGCCAGCCGCTGTTCGAGATCGACCCGGCGCCGCTGAAGGCCACGCTGCTGCAGGCGCAAGGGCAGCTGGCCGCCGCCCAGGCGACCTATGCTAATGCCCAGGTCGCCGCCAAGCGCGCGCGCAGCCTGGCTCCGCAGCAATATGTGTCGCGTGCCGACATCGACAATGCCGAAGCCACCGAGCGCTCCTCCGGCGCCAACGTGCAGCAGGCACGCGGCCAGGTCGAGTCCGCCCGCATCCAGCTCGGCTTTGCCAGCGTCACCTCGCCGATCACCGGCCGCGCCGGCATCCAGCGCGTGACCGAAGGTGCGCTGGTGGGCGCCGGTGAGGCGACCCTGCTGACCACGGTCGACCAGATCGACCCGCTGTACGTGAACTTTGCGATGAGCAGCGAAGAACTGGCCGCCCTGCGCCAGGCCCAGAGCAGCGGCAACGTGCAGCTCAGCGGCGATGGCAAGTCCACCATCAACGTGGAACTGGGCAACGGCACGCAGTACCCGCACCCGGGTACGCTGGATGTGTCGGCGGTGACGGTGGACCCGAGCACCGGTGCGGTGTCGCTGCGCGCGACCCTGCCCAATCCGGAGCAGGCGCTGCTGCCGGGCGCGTTCGTGACCTTCAAGGCCAGCCTTGGCCAGCGCAACAACGCCTACCTGGTGCCGCAGCAGGCCGTGCAGCGCGATGCCACCGGCGCCTACGCGCTGGTGCTGGGCAAGGACGGCAAGGTGGTGCGCAAGAATCTCACCGTCGATGGCCAGCAGAAGGGCCAGTGGATCGTCACCGCGGGCGTGACCCCGGGCGACCAGGTGATCGTCGACGGCGTGCAGAAGGCGAAGGAAGGCCAGCCGGCCAAGGGCGTGCCGTGGGATCCGAACAAGCCGGCGCAGGGCGGCCAGCCCGGCGCACCGGGCGCGGCTCCCGCCGCTGCCCAGGGCGGCGGCGCGCAGGCCGCACCGGCGGCCGACAAGGCCGATGCAGCGGCACCGGCCGCGCAGGAACAGTCCAAGCCGGACGCTGCGGCGCAGCCGGCCGACTCCCAGTCCAAGCAGCAGTAACGGAACCCGGACATGCCTAAGTTTTTCATCGAACACCCTGTCTTTGCCTGGGTGGTGGCGATCCTGATCTCGCTTGCGGGCGTGATCTCGATCCTGAATCTGGGTATCGAGTCGTACCCCACGATCGCCCCGCCGCAGGTCACCGTTACCGCCAACTTTCCCGGCGCCAGCGCCGATACCGCCGAAAAAGCGGTGACCCAGGTCATCGAGCAGCAGCTCACCGGTATCGACCACCTGCTGTACTTCAACTCGTCCTCGGCCGCCAACGGCCGCGTGACCATCACGCTGACCTTCGAAACCGGCACCGACGCGGATATCGCGCAGGTGCAGGTGCAGAACAAGGTGTCGCTGGCCACGCCGCGCCTGCCCTCGGAAGTCACCCAGCAGGGTGTGGTGGTGGCCAAGGCCAACGCCGGCTTCCTGATGGTGGCCGCGTTGCGCTCGGACAACCCGTCGATCAACCGCGACGCGCTCAACGACATCGTCGGCTCGCGCGTGCTCGAGCAGATCTCGCGCGTGCCCGGCGTGGGCAGCACCAACCAGTTCGGCGCCGAGTACGCGATGAACATCTGGTTGAACCCGGAGAAGCTGCAGGGCTACAACCTGTCGGCCACCCAGGTGCTGACCGCGGTGCGCAACCAGAACGTGCAGTTCGCGGCCGGTTCGGTGGGCGCCGACCCGACCCCGGAAGGCATCAGCTTCACCGCCACGGTCTCGGCCGAGGGCCGCTTCAGCTCGCCGGACCAGTTCGAGAACATCATCCTGCGCACCGACAACAACGGCGCCACGGTGCGGTTGAAGGACGTCGCACGGGTCACCGTGGGGCCTAGCAACTACGGCTTCGACACCCAGTACAACGGCAAGCCCACCGGCGCCTTCGGTATCCAGCTGTTGCCGGGTGCCAACGCCCTGAACGTCTCCGAGGCGGTCGGTGCCAAGCTCGACGAACTGCAGCCGACCTTCCCGCAGGGCGTGACCTGGTTTGCGCCGTACGAATCGACCACCTTCGTGCGCATCTCCATCGAGGAAGTGATCCACACGCTGGTGGAAGCCATCGTGCTGGTGTTCCTGGTGATGCTGCTGTTCCTGCAGAACTTCCGCGCCACCGTCATCCCCACGCTGGTGATTCCGGTCGCGCTGCTGGGCACGTTCTTCGGCATGTACATGATCGGCTTCACCATCAACCAGCTGACGCTGTTTGCGATGGTGCTGGCGATCGGCATCGTGGTCGACGACGCGATCGTGGTGATCGAGAACGTCGAACGCATCATGAGCGAGGAACACCTGGAGCCGAAGGCGGCCACCCAGAAGGCGATGACCCAGATCACCGGCGCGGTGGTGGCCATCACCGTGGTGCTGGCAGCGGTGTTCATCCCCTCCTCGCTGCAACCGGGCGCTTCGGGCGCGATCTACAAGCAGTTCGCACTGACCATCGCCATGTCGATGGGGTTCTCCGCGTTCCTGGCGTTGAGCTTCACCCCGGCGCTGTGCGGCGCGTTCCTCAAGTCGACCCATTCGACCAAGAAGAACTGGATCTACCGCACCTTCGACAAGTACTACGACAAGCTGGCGCATCGCTATGTCGGCGTGGTCGGCCACACCCTCAAGCGCTCGCCGCCGTGGATGATCGTGTTCGTGGTGCTGGTGGTGCTGTGCGGCTTCCTGTTCACCCGCATGCCGGGCAGCTTCCTGCCGGAAGAGGATCAGGGCTTTGCGGTGGCCATCGTGCAGCTGCCGCCGGGCGCGACCAAGATCCGCACCAACGAGGCCTTCGCGCAGATGCGTGCGGTGCTGGAGAAGCAGCCGGCCGTGGAAGGCATGCTGCAGATCGCCGGCTTCAGCTTCCTGGGTTCGGGCGAAAACGTCGGCATGGGCTTCATCCGGCTCAAGCCGTGGGAAGAGCGTGACGTCACTGCCGAGCAGTTGATCCAGCAGCTCAACGGTGCCTTCTACGGCATCAAGGGCGCGCAGATCTTCGTGGTCAACCTGCCCACCGTGCAGGGCCTGGGCCAGTTCGGCGGCTTCGACATGTGGCTGCAGGACCGCTCCGGCGCAGGCCAGCAAGCTTTGACCCAGGCGCGCAACATCGTGCTGGGCAAGGCGGCGGAAAAGCAGGACACCATGGTGGGCGTGCGCCCGAATGGCCTGGAAGACGCGCCGCAGCTGCAGTTGCACGTGGACCGTGTGCAGGCGCAGTCGATGGGCCTGGACGTCAGCGACGTCTACAGCTCGATCCAGCTGATGCTGGCGCCTGTCTACATCAACGACTACTTTTCCGAAGGCCGCATCAAGCGCGTCAACATCCGTGCCGACGACCAGTTCCGTACCGGCCCGGAGTCGCTGCGCAGCTTCTTCAGCCCCAGCGCCACGGCCACCGGTGCCGATGGTCAGCCGGGAATGATTCCGCTGAGCAATGTGGTCAAGGCCGACTGGACCTACGCCTCGCCGGCACTGAACCGCTACAACGGCTATTCGGCGGTGAATATCGTCGGCAACCCGGCGCCGGGCGGCAGCTCCGGCCAGGCGATGACCGCGATGGAGGAGATCGTCAACAACGACCTGCCGCCGGGCTTCGGTTTCGACTGGAGCGGCATGTCGTACCAGGAAATCATTGCCGGTAATGCGGCCACGCTGTTGCTGGCGTTGTCGGTGGTGGTGGTGTTCCTGTGCCTGGCCGCGCTCTACGAGAGCTGGTCGATTCCGGTGGCGGTGCTGATGGTGGTGCCGATCGGCGTGCTGGGTGCGATCACCTTCTCGATGCTGCGCGGTCTGCCGAACGATCTGTACTTCAAGATCGGCATGATCACCGTGATCGGCCTGGCGGCGAAGAATGCGATCCTGATCGTGGAGTTCGCGGTGGAGCAGCGTGCGGCAGGCAAGACGCTGCGCGAGGCGACGCTGGAAGCGGCGCATCTGCGCTTCCGCCCGATCCTGATGACTTCGTTCGCCTTCATCCTAGGTGTGCTGCCGCTGGCCATCTCCACCGGTGCCGGCGCCAACTCGCGTCACTCCATCGGTACCGGCGTGATCGGCGGCATGGTGTTCGCCACCGTGCTCGGCGTGATCTTCATTCCGCTGTTCTTCGTGGTGGTGCGCCGCATGCTGGGCGACAAGCTGGACGAACAGTCCAAGGAATACCTGCTCGCGCAGAACGACTCGGGCCCGCATCGTCCGGATCGCTGATCCCGGACATGGCGCAGAACGAAAAGCCCCGGCAGTGCCGGGGCTTTTTTTTGGCTGCGCTGCAGTCATGTCTCGTAGGAGCGCACCCGGGCGCGATGGGCCTCACCGGTAACGCCCGTCGCGCCCGGGTGCGCTCCTACGGAGTGGCGGGGATTGGTGACATGGCGTGCCTGGGCAGGACCCGCACAGCGCGATCCGCAACGAACGCCACGCCGTCGTAGGAGCGCACCTGGGCGCGATAGGCCTCACCGGTAACGCCCGTCGCGCTCGGGTGCGCTCCTACGAAGTGGCGGGAATTGGTGACATGGCGTGCTTCGACAGGACCCGCGCAGCGCGATCCGCGACAACCGCCATGCCGTCGTAGGAGCGCACCTGGGCGCGATAGGGCTCACCGGTAACGCCCGTCGCGCCCGGGTGCGCTCCTACGGAGTGGCGGGGATTGGTGACATGGCGTGCTTCGACAGGACCCGCACAGCGCGACCCGCGACAACCGCCATGCCGTCGTAGGAGCGCACCTGGGCGCGATAGGCCTCACCGGTAACGCCCGTCGCGCCCGGGTGCGCGCCTACGATGCCGGCGGCTAGGTGCGCGGGCGTGCGCCGGTAGAGCCGCGGACCATGCAGCGGCCGGTCATCACCATGCGGCGGATCGGTAGCTGCGGATTGCTCAAACGCTCGAGCAGCAGCGACATCGCCGCGCGGCCCATGTCCTCGACCGGTTGCTCGACCACGGTGATGCCCGGCTCGACCAGGTCGGTCCAGCGCTCGTTGTCGAAGCCGGCCAGCGCCAGGTCGTCGGGGATGCGCAGACCGGCGGTGCGGGCGGCCTTGAGCGCGCCCATCAACAACAGGCTGTTACTGGTCACGATGGCGTCGGGGCGGTCAGCGCCGGCCAGCCACTGGCCGACTTCGGCGATCGCCGCTTCGGCGGTGGGCGCCACTTCGCGGTAAGCCGGCGTCAGCCCCGGCACCGCCATCGCGGCCAGATAGCCGTTGCGGCGCTCGGTCGCGGTGGTACTGGTGCCGAACAGCCCACCGATTCGCCGATAGCCCTGCGCCTGCAGGTGCGCGACCAGCTCGTCCATGGCCGCAGCGTTATCCAGCACCACGCTGTCGTAGCGGCTGCCGGGGCCGGCGCGGTCCACCAGCACGGTCGGATAATCCAGCACCAGCTCGTGCATGCGCCCGACCGTGCTGCGGGTCGGCGCAAAGATCAGCCCGGTAATGCGTTCTTCCTGCATCAACTGCAGGTACAGCGCCTCGCGCTCGGGATCTTCGTCGGTATTGCACAGGGTCACGCGCATGCCGGCGCGGTAGGCCACCTCCTCCACCGCGCGGATCAGCGCGGTGAAGTAGGGGTTGCGGATGTCGGCGACGATCACCCCGAGGATGCCGGACTGCTGGGATCGCAGGCGCCGCGCCATCAAGTTGGGCCGGTAGCCGGTCTGGCGCACCGCCGCCTCGACCTTGGCCCGTACTTCCTCGCTGACCGGGCCGGTGCCCAGCGCGCGCGAGACCGTCGATTTGGAAACCCCGGCCACCCGGGCCACGTCATTGATGCTGATACTCACTGGGACCGTTCCCGCTCCATTTGCGCACCTGGGGCCAGGCGCCGTCTCTGATTCGATGCTAACCCGAAAGCACTACAACGTTTTTGTGCAGCGCACATTGACCTGGAACATGGGAACGTTCCCACTATACTGCCCAGCCCGTCCCCACCCCCGGAGTCCGTCTTGTCCTCTCCGTCGCCAGCCGCCCCCGTCACCCCCGAACTCGTGCGCCTGCGTGCGCATGCCCGCGACAAGGACGATGCCATCGCGCAGGCCGCCCAGTTGCTGGTCGCCGCCGGCTGCGTGGCGCCGGGCTACGACGCCAGCATGCGGCGCCGCGAAGGCCTGGCGAACACCTTCCTCGGCCACGGCTTGGCGATCCCGCACGGCGTCGGCGAAGACCGCCACCTGGTGCGCCGCGATGGCATCGCCGTGCTGCAGTTGCCCGAGGGCGTGGAGTGGAACCCGGGCCAGACCACCCGGCTGGTGGTCGGCATCGCCGCCCAGTCCGACACCCACATCACCCTGCTGCGCCGGCTGACCCGCCTGATCCAGGACCCGGCCCAGCTGGAAGCGCTGTTCACCACCGATGACCCCGGCGTGATCGTGGCGGCCTTGACCGGCGACCGCGCACCCGACAGCAGCGCCGCGCCGGCCACCGATCTGGCCGAATCCTTCGAATGGACCATCGCCTACCCCAGCGGCCTGCACGCCCGCCCGGCCACGCGCTGGGCCGAGACCGCGCGCGGTTTCTCGGCGCGCGCCCAGGTGCGCGCCGGCGACCAGGCCGCCGATGCCAAGAGCCTGGTCGGCCTGCTGCAGCTGGGCCTGCGTGCCGGCGACAGCATCACCGTTTCGGCCGAAGGCACTGATGCGGGTGCGCTGCTCAAGCGCCTGCGCGCAGTGATGGACAGCCTGACCGCGCAGGAAAAGGCCGATGCCGAGCGTGCCGCGCAACGCCGCGCCGCCCCGGTGGCCGGCTGGACGCCGCCGCAGGCGCAGCCGGCCATCGTCGGCATCGGCGCCAGCCCGGGCGTGGCGATCGGCATCGTGCACCGGCTGCGCGCGGCGCAGACCGAGGTGGCCGATCAACCGGTCGGCCTGGGCGATGGCGGCGCGCTGCTGCACGACGCGCTGACCCGCACCCGCCAGCAGCTGGCGGCGATCCAGGACGACACCCAGCGCCGGCTCGGCGCCTCGGACGCGGCGATCTTCAAGGCCCAGGCCGAGCTGCTCAACGACACCGACCTGATCACCCGCACCTGCCAGCTGATGGTCGAAGGCCACGGCGTGGCGTGGTCCTGGCACCAGGCGGTGGAACAGATCGCCTCGGGCCTGGCCGCACTCGGCAACCCGGTGCTGGCCGGCCGCGCGGCCGACCTGCGCGACGTCGGCCGCCGCGTGCTGGGCCAGCTCGACCCGGCTGCCGCCGGCGCCGGCCTGACCGACCTGCCCGAGCAGCCCTGCATCCTGCTGGCCGGCGATCTGTCGCCGTCGGACACCGCCAACCTGGACACCGCACGCGTGCTCGGTCTGGCCACCGCGCAAGGCGGGCCGACCTCGCATACCGCGATCCTGTCGCGCACGCTCGGACTGCCGGCGCTGGTCGCGGCCGGCGGCCAACTCATGGATATCGAAGACGGCGTCACCGCCATCATCGACGGCAGCAGTGGGCGGCTGTACATCAACCCGTCCGAGCTGGACCTGGATGCGGCGCGCACGCATATCGCCGAGCAGCAGGCGATCCGCGAGCGCGAAGCCGCGCAGCGCGCCTTGCCAGCCGAAACCAGCGACGGCCACCACATCGACATCGGCGCCAACGTCAACCTGCCCGACCAGGTTGCGATGGCGCTGACCCAGGGCGCCGACGGCGTCGGCCTGATGCGGACCGAATTCCTGTTCCTGGAAAGCGGCAGTACGCCCAGCGAGGACGAGCAGCACGCAACCTACCTGGCGATGGCGCAGGCGCTGGATGGCCGCCCGCTGATCGTGCGCGCGCTGGATATAGGCGGCGACAAGCAGGTGGCGCATCTGGAGCTGCCGCACGAGGAAAACCCGTTCCTGGGCGTGCGCGGCGCGCGCCTGCTGCTGCGTCGCCCGGACCTGCTCGAACCGCAGCTGCGTGCGCTGTACCGCGCCGCCAAGGACGGGGCGCGGCTGTCGATCATGTTCCCGATGATCACCTCGGTGCCGGAGCTGATCACCCTGCGCGCCATCTGCGCGCGCATCCGCGCCGAACTCGACGCGCCCGAGGTGCCGATCGGCATCATGATCGAGGTACCCGCCGCCGCCGCGCAGGCCGACGTGCTGGCGCGCCATGCGGACTTCTTCTCGATCGGCACCAACGACCTGACCCAGTACGTGCTGGCGATCGACCGCCAGAACCCGGAGCTGGCCGCCGAAGCCGACAGCCTGCACCCGGCGGTGCTGCGCATGATCCGCAGCACGATCGAAGGTGCGCGCAAACACGACCGCTGGGTCGGCGTGTGCGGTGGCCTGGCCGGCGATCCGTTCGGCGCCAGCCTGCTGGCCGGACTGGGCGTGCAGGAACTGTCGATGACGCCCAACGACATCCCGGCGGTGAAGGCACGCCTGCGCGGCACCGCGCTGAGCACGCTGCAGCAGCTCGCCGAGCAGGCGCTGAACTGCGAAACCGCAGAGCAGGTGCGCGCCCTGGAAGCGCAGCGCGAGGGCCAGGCATGAACCTGCACGCCATCACGGTGACGCTGAACCCGGCGATCGACCAGACCATCCAGCTCGACAGCCTGCAGCCGGGCGCGGTGCATCGCGCCAGCAGCGTGCGCAACGATGCCGGCGGCAAGGGCATCAACGTGGCCGCCTGTCTGGCCGACTGGGGCAGCCAGGTCGCCGCGCTCGGCGTGCTCGGGGTCGGCAATGCCGGCGTGTTCGAGGCGCTGTTCCGCGAGCGCGGCATTGCCGATCACTGCCAGCGCGTGGCCGGCGAGACACGCACCAACCTCAAGCTGGTCGAAGCGCGCAGCAACGACACCACCGACATCAACCTGCCCGGGCTGCGCCTGGGCCAGCCGCACCTGCAGGGCGTGGCCGATCACCTCGCCCCGCTGCTGCGCCCCGGCCTGCCGGTGGTGCTGTCGGGCAGCCTGCCGGCCGGCCTGCCGGACGACAGCTGGGCGCAGTTGCAGGCCCAGGCCAGCGCCGCCGGTGCGCGCGTGCTGCTGGACACCAGCGGCGCGCCGCTGGTGGCCGCGCTTGGTGCCGAACGCCAGGCGCTGCCGTACGCGGTCAAGCCGAACCGCCACGAGCTGGAAGCCTGGACCGGTCGCCCGCTGAGCGACCGTGCCGCCCTCAGCGCCGCCGCGCACGAACTGATCGCGCGCGGCATCCAGCTGGTGGTCATTTCGATGGGGACCGAAGGCGCGCTGTTCGTGCAGCGCGACCAGCGCCTGATCGCGCGTCCGCCGCGCCTGGCGCAGGGCAGCAGCGTGGGCGCCGGTGACGCGATGGTGGCCGGCCTGGCCGCCGCGCTGCTCGGCGAGTCCACCGATCTGGAAAGTTGCGCACGGCTGGCGACCGCGTTCTCGGTCAGCCGGCTGGAAAGCGGCGATGCGCGCCGGCTGAACCCGCAGCAGGTACGCAAGCTCGCTGGCGAGATCGTCATCGACCCGCTCTCGTAGCACCACCGCCGGCGCGAACGCTGGCAGCGCCAGCGCAGCGCGCCGGTGTTATGCGCAAGACACCACGTATCCCGCCGGCGCTTGCCGGCGACCGAACAACGCAGGAGATTTGCATGTCCTCTTCCATCGTGGTCATCGCCGCTGGCGACCGCAGCACCGAAGCCGTCCTGGCGGCCGAAGCGCTGCGCCGCGCGGCCACCGCCGCCGGGCGCAGCGTGACGATCGAAATCCGCAGCGACCAGGGCGTGCTCGGCGCATTGCCGGGCGAACTGGCCAGCGCCGCCAGCCAGGTGCTGGTGATCGGCGACGCCGATGCCGACACCGCCCGCTTCGGCGACGCGCAGCTGCTGCGCCTGAGCCTGGGCGCGGTACTGGACGACCCGGCCGCCGCGGTGAACCAGCTCGCCGCACCGGCTGCCACGAATGCATCGGCTGCCGCAGGCAGCGCGGGCGCCGGCAGCAAGCGCATCGTTGCGATCACCTCCTGCCCCACCGGCATCGCGCACACCTTCATGGCAGCCGAAGGCCTGCAGCAGGCCGCGAAGAAACTCGGCTACCAGATCCGCGTGGAAACCCAGGGCTCGGTCGGCGCGCAGGACGCCCTGACCGACGCGGAAATCCGCGACGCCGACCTGGTGCTGATCGCCGCCGATCGCGAAGTCGACCTGGCCCGTTTCGGCGGCAAGCGCCTGTTCAAGAGCGGCACCAAGCCGGCCATCAACGATGGCCCGGCCTTGATCCAGAAAGCGCTGGCCGAAGCCGGCGTGCACGGCGGCGCGGCGCCGGTCGCAGGCGCCGCCAAGGCCGAAAACACCGGCAACGGCCGCACCGGCGCCTACAAGCACCTGATGACCGGCGTGTCGTTCATGCTGCCCTTCGTCACCGCCGGCGGCCTGTTGATCGCGCTGGCATTCGCGCTCGGCGGCATCTATGCCGGCGACGATGCCCACCAGGGCACGCTGGCCTGGTCGCTGTTCCAGATCGGCGCCAAGGCCGGCTTCACCCTGATGGTGCCCGCGCTGGCCGGCTATATCGCCTACTCCATCGCCGACCGCCCCGGCATCGCGCCCGGCATGATCGGCGGCCTGGTCGCGGCCAACCTCAATGCTGGTTTCCTCGGCGGCATCATTGCCGGCTTCATCGCCGGCTACGGCGTGGCCGCGCTCAACCGCTACATCCGCCTGCCGCGTAACCTGGAAGGACTCAAGCCGGTGCTGATCCTGCCGGTGCTGGGCACGCTGCTGGTCGGCCTGGCGATGATGTACGTGTTCGGCCAGCCGGTGGCCGACCTGCTGGCCTGGCTCACCGCCTGGCTGCGCGGCATGCAGGGCAGCAGCGCGTTGCTGCTGGGCCTGTTGCTCGGCGGCATGATGGCCTTCGACATGGGCGGGCCGGTCAACAAGGCCGCCTATGCGTTCTCCACCGGCCTGATCGCCAGCCAGGTCTACACCCCGATGGCCGCCGCCATGGTCGCCGGCATGACCCCGCCGCTGGGCATCGCGCTGGCCACCTGGGTGTTCCGCAACCGCTTCACCGTGGAAGAGCGCGGCTCGGCCACGGCCGCCGGCGTGCTCGGGCTGGCCTTCGTCACCGAAGGCGCCATCCCGTATGCCGCGCGCGACCCGCTGCGCACCATTCCGGCGCTGGTGATCGGCTCGGCCGTGGCCGGCGCGATCTCGATGACCGCCGGCGCCGAGTTGAAGGCACCGCACGGCGGCATCTTCGTGCTGCTGATCCCCAACGCGGTGACCCACCTGCTCAATTACGTGCTGGCCCTGGTGGTCGGCGTGGTGGTCACCGCGGTGGCACTGCGCCTGCTCAAGAAGCCGGTGGCCGACGTGGTCGCCTGACCTTCGGCCACCCCGCCACTGGCGCTTGCCGCCCGCGCATGCGCCACGCCTGATCGCCGCCCCGCCCCACCCCTGACTGGTTTCACCGCTGCGCTGCGCACCCTCGTGCGCGGCCAGCGGCTTGCCCATCCCCTAGCTGTCGCGTTCGCCACCCGGCCACGCCTTCCTTCGTTCGGAGTCCTGCCATGACCGTCCTCGCCCCCCGCCATGCCCGTCCCCGCCTGCTGTGCCTGTCGCTGGCACTGGCGCTGACCCCGCTCGCCCACGCGCAGGATGCCGCCGATGCCTTCAAGCTCAAGCTGGGTTACACCGGCGAAGCCGCCTCGATGATCGATGGCGGCCGCAAGAACGGCGACGCCTATGCCGGCCAGCTGATGGTCGGTACCGACGTCGACATGGACCGCCTGTTCGGCTGGGGCGGCGCCACCGTCAAGCTGTACGTCACCAACCGCCACGGCACCAACCTGGCCAACAGCAGCATCGGCAACAGCACCTCGGTGCAGGAGATCTACGGTGGCCAGGGCACGCGGCTGGCCAACTTCACCCTGCTGCAGAAACTGTTCGACGACCGCCTGGAACTGGAGGCCGGCCGCAGCGTGGCCAACATCCACTTCCTCGGCTCGGACCTGTGCCAGTACTTCCAGGGCAACTCGGCCTGCGGCAACCCCACCTTCGTGTTCCGCACCAGCAACTTCACCTACTGGCCGGTGTCCAGCTGGGCCGCGCATGCCACCGCCTGGGTCACGCCCAAGGTCTATGTGCACGTGGGCGCCTACGAGGTGAACCCGGTGCAGGCGCAGGACGGCCAGCACGGCCTGAAGTGGAGCACCGACGACACCACCGGCGTGGTGGTGCCTTACGCGGTCGGCTACAAGAACAAGGGCGGCGACGGCAGCATGGCCGCGATGTACGAACTGGGCGGCTGGCAGGACAACTCCGACTACACCGACCCGCTGCGCGACCGCAACGGCAACCCGGCCGTGCTCAGCGGCCTGGGCTACGAGAACAAGCAGGGCCGCTCGGGCATGTTCGCCCGCTTCGAACAACAGGTCACCAACCCGGATCCGTCCGGCGCCCGTGGCCTGACCGTGTTCGGCGCCATCCTCAAGAGCACCGGCGGCCAGGCGATCGAGGACCACTTCGTGCAACTGGGCCTGGTGCAGAAAGGCACCTTCGCCAGCCGCCCGCAGGACAACATTGCGTTTGTGATCACCCAGCAGAAGTACAGCGACGAGGCGATCGAAAACCTGCGCCTGGCGCGCGCCTCGGCCGGCGGCACCGGCACCCCGGCCGACAACCAGATCATGATGGAGCTGAGCTACGGCATCCAGGTCACCAAGCGCCTGCGCATCGCGCCGAACCTGCATTACGTGATCAACCCCGACCAGTTCAACGAACCGACCCGTACCAACGATCTGAAGAACGCGCTGATTGCAGGCATGCGGATCGACTGGAATCTGTAAGTCCGCGAGGATCGGTGCGTGCGTTGCAGGACGTTGCAGCACACTCACCTAGCTCGGTAGGAGCGCGCCTGAGCGCGATGAGGCATTCCCGATAAAGCCCGGTCGCGCTCTGGCGCGCTCCTACGACGCATTGCACTGCATGGCTGACCTGGTTTCGGCGGGTTTAGCCAGCGCACTTCGCCTTGCTTCGTAGGAGCGCACCTGGGCGCGATGAGGCGTTACCGATAAAGCCCGGTCGCGCTCAGGCGCGCTCCTACGACGCGCTGCGCTGACCTGCTTGATGCGCCAAAACGAAAAAACCGCGCAGCGCGCGGTTTTTTCGTGATCGAAGATCGATGACCAATCAGGGACGACGCGCCAGCGCCTCCACGTCCTTGGCCTTGGGCAGCAGATCCTGCTTGGTGACGGCAAACGGCCCGATGCTCAGCATCGGCACTGCCACGATCACCGAGGAGATCACCACGATCACCGCGCCGATCATGTGCGTCTCGGCCAGGCCCTCCATCGACTCGCCGCCGTAGATGTACAGGGCCAGCGCCGACAGGAAGAACATCACCGCGGTGATCACCGTGCGCGACAGCGTCTGGTTGATCGAGCGGTTCAGCACCTCCAGCGGCTCCACCCGCAACGCGCGGAAGTTTTCGCGCACGCGGTCGAACACCACGATGATGTCGTTGATCGCAAAGCCCATCACCGACAACAGGCCGGCCAGCACGGTCAGGTCGAACTCGCGGCCGGTCAGCGACACGAAGGCCACGGTGACCAGCAGGTCGAACAGAGCGGTCAGGCTGGCGACCACCGCGAACTTCCACTCGAAGCGGAAGGCGATATAGATCAGAAAGCCCACCAGCATGAACACGGTAGCGTACACGCCGTTCAAGGCCAGGTCCTTGCCGACCTGCGGGCCGACGAACTCGCCCGGCTGCACGGTGGCGGGATTCTGCGCGGTGCTGACCGCCTTGCGCACTTCTTCGGCGACGGTGGTTGCGGCATCGTCGCGGTTGTTGTGCTGCTCGCGCGCCTGCAGGCGGATCATCACTTCGTTGCCGCCGCGCGCGTTCTGCACCTGGGCGTTCTCGAAGCCGGCCTTGGCCAGTTGCTCGCGCACCTGATCCACGTCCACGGTCTTCTGGAACGAGGTCTGCACCAGCGTGCCGCCGGTGAATTCCAATGCGTAGTTGAAGCCCTTGCCGACGATGACGCCGACCGAGGCCACCGCGATCACCAGCATCAGGATCAGCACCGGCTTGCGCAGGCGCATGAAGTCGATCTTGGTGTCGTTGGGAATGAGATGGAGCGGGAACAATTTCATGGAAAAGATCTTCCGTTTAGACGTTGCACACCGTCAGGATGCGCAGCGCTTGCGAAGGGATTCATCCCCCGCCCCTTGCAGCGCGCTGCAGGGACAAGGCCGGACTCGCATCTCAGATGGCGACGGTCTTCAGCTTCTTGCGGCGGCCGTAGATCAGCACCGCCAGCGCACGCGACACGGTGATCGCGGTGAACATCGAGGCGAAGATACCGATCATCATGGTCAGCGCGAAGCCCTTCAGCGGGCCGGTGCCGAACGCGTACAAGGCCACCGCCACGATCAAACCGGTGAGGTTGGCGTCCAGGATGGTGCCGCCGGCCTTTTCATAACCGGCGGCAATCGCCGATTTGGCCGGCACGCCCAGTCGCAGCTCCTCGCGGATACGCTCGTTGATCAGCACATTGGCGTCCACCGACAGGCCCACCGACAAGGCCAGGCCGGCAAACCCGGGCAGCGTCATGGTCGCGCCGAACAGCGACATCACCGCCACCACGATCAGCAGGTTGAACAACAGCGCCACCGAGGTGATCGCGCCGAACACGCGGTAGTAGACGGTGAAGAACACCAGCGTGAACAGGAACGAGTAGATCACCGCAGTGACGCCGCGCTCCACGTTCTCCGCGCCCAGACTCGGGCCGATCACGTATTCCTCGACAAAATCCATCGGTGCGGCCAGCGAACCGGATTTCAGCAGCTTGGCCAGGTTCTCGGCCTCCACCTTCTCCAGGCCGGTGGTCTGGAAGTTCTTGCCGAACACGCCGGCGATGCGGGTCGGCGACAGCGCCTCTTCCTTGACCCGCACGCTGCGCACTTCCTTGCCGTCGACCATGCTGACGGTGGGAATGCGCTCGATGTAGACCACCGACATCAGCTTGCCGACGTTGGCGCTGGTGTAGTCCAGCATGCGCTGGCCGGCGACGTTGTTGAGCGTCACCGCCACCGCCGGCATGCCGTTCTGGTCGGTGCTGACGCTGGCGCTGACCATCTGGTCACCGGTCACCAGCGCGCGCTTGTTGAGCAGCACCGGCGCACCGGTATCGCGTACGCGGTAGACCTTGGCTTCGGGCGGGATGCTGCCGCTGCGCACGGCGTCTTCGGCATTGCCTTCGACCACCGCACGGAATTCCAGCGAGGCGGTGGCGCCGATCAGGCGCTTGGCCTCGGCGGTGTCCTGCAGGCCGGGCAGTTCGACCACGATGCGGTCCTCGCCCTGGCGCTGGATGGTCGGTTCGGACACGCCCAGCGCGTTGACGCGGTTACGCAAGGTGGTGAGGTTCTGCTCGATCGCGCCGCTGGCGATCTGCTTGAGTTCGGCCTCCGGCACCTTGACCGAGATGTTCTGGCCGCTGACGTCGTAGGTCAGGGTCGGCTGCGACTTGGCCAGCGCGGTACGCGCTGCGTCGACGCTGGCGCCTTCGCTCAGGCTGACCTGGATGCTGTTGTCGCCGCGGCGCTCGACCGAGCGGTAGGCGATACGGCCGTCACGCAGCGTGGTGCGGATGTCTTCGGCAAAGCCGTCCAGGCGCTTTTCCAGCGCGGCCTTCTGGTCCACCTGCATGGCGAAGTGCACGCCGCCGACCAGGTCCAGGCCCAGCACCATCGGCCGGCCGCCCAGCTTGGCCAGCCAGTCCGGCACGGTCGAGGCCAGATTCAGCGCCACCGTGTAGTTTTCGCCCAGTTGCTGGCGCAGCACGTCGTTGGCACGGGTCTGTGCCTGCAGGTTGGGCAGGCGCACCATCAGGCTGTCGCCTTCCCGGGTGACGGCCTTCGGCGTGATGCCGGCGGCCTTGAGGTCGGCGTCGATGCGGCTGCGCAAGGCATCGTCGAGCTGGGCGCCGCGGCTGGCGGTGATCTGCACGGACGGGTCCTTCTGGTAGATGTTGGGCAACGCGTACAACGCGCTGACCGCTAGCACCAGCAGGATCAGGAAATACTTCCAGCGAGGAAATTCGAGCATTGCGACAGTCCCGCGCGACACCATCCCGGCGACGCGCCTAGCAGTGAGAACGACTTCCAGCGGCCAACACAACGTCGCCAGCGGTCGTCAGGTGGATGCGGCGGAGAACGCCGGTTCGCGGCACCGACTGCGCCCACCTGACAGTGGGCGCAGCGGGTTGGTTGCCGCTTAGTTGGCAGACTTCAGCGTGCCCTTGGGCAGCACGTGGCCCACGGCACTCTTCTGTACGCGGATGCGCACGTTGTCGGCCACTTCCACGGTGATGAAGTTGTCGCCGATATCGGTGATCACGCCCGCCACGCCGCCGGAGGTGATGACCTCGTCGCCGCGCGCCAGCTTGTCCAGCAGCGACTTGTGCTCCTTCTGGCGCTTCATCTGCGGGCGGATCATCAGGAAGTACATGACCGCGATCAGGATGATCGGCAGCGCGAAGGTGGACAGGCCGCCCATCGGGCCGGGCGCCGGCGCGCCGCCAGTGGCCTGCGCCTGGGCGACGGGGATCAGGAAATCGAGCAGATTCATTCAGTGCATCCTAGTTTGGGTGCCAGCGCGCCAACCGGCCGCTCGCTATTCAGGTACCGCCGGAGCGGAACAGCCGGGAATTATGCCATGCAGGTTCCAAACCGTCCGCGCAAGGGCGCGGACGGCCGGTCTCAGCTGGTTTCCCCCGGCAACGGCGGCGTGATGGCGCCGCGTGCCGCATAGAAGGACCGCCGGAACTCGGCAAAGGTTCCCGAGGCGATCGCCGCACGCAGGTCGGCCATCAACTTCTCGTAGTACCAGAGGTTGTGCAGGGTGCCCAGCATCGGCGCCAGCATCTCGTTGCAGCGGTCCAGATGGCGCAGGTAGGAGCGCGTGTAGCCGCTGCTGCAGGCATGGCAGCCGCAGCCCGGCTCGATGGTGTCCAGGTCGCGCTCGTACTTGGCGTTGCGGATGCGCACGGTGCCGAAGGAGGTGAAGTAATGCCCGTTGCGCGCATTGCGGGTGGGCATCACGCAGTCGAACATGTCCACGCCCCGTGCCACGCCTTCGACCAGGTCCTCCGGCCGGCCCACCCCCATCAGGTAACGCGGGCGGTCGGCCGGCAGGCGCGGATGCAGGTGTTCCAGCATCGCGTTGCGCTCGTGCTCCGGCTCGCCCACCGCCAGCCCGCCGATGGCGTAGCCGTCGAACCCGATGCCCTGCAGCCCGTCCAGCGAGCGGCTGCGCAGGTCCGGATGCACCCCACCCTGCACGATGCCGAACAGCGCCGCGTCGTTGCCCAGCCCGTCATGCGCCTGCCGCGAGCGCTGCGCCCAGCGCAGGCTCAGCTCCATCGAGCGCCGCGCCACCTCTTCGGTGGCCGGGTACGGCGTGCATTCGTCGAAGATCATCACGATGTCCGAATCGAGCACCTTCTGGATCTGCATGCTCTCTTCCGGGCCCAGGAACACCCGCGCGCCATCGGTGGGCGAGGCGAAGGTCACGCCCTGCTCGGTGATCTTGCGGCGATGCGCCAGCGAAAACACCTGGAACCCGCCCGAATCGGTGAGGATCGGCCCGTCCCAGCGCGCAAACCCGTGCAAGCCGCCGTGATCGCCGATCACATCCAGGCCCGGGCGCAGATACAGGTGGAAGGTATTGCCCAGGATGATCTCCGCACCCAGCGCGCGGATCTGCTCGGGCAGGATGCCCTTGACCGAGCCATAGGTGCCCACCGGCATGAACGCCGGCGTCTCGACGGTGCCACGCGGAAAGGTCAGACGCCCACGCCGGGCATGGCCGTCGGTGGCTTGGAGCTGGAACTGGAGTCGGGACATTGAAAGGCCGGGATTGGAAATTGGGGATTCGGGATTGGCAAAAGCGAGAAGGCGGCGAGCGGAGTGCTGTTACGAATCCCCACTCCCGACTCCCCAATCCCTGCTCCACAGCAACATCGCATCGCCGTAGGAAAAGAAGCGATAGCGCTGTTCGATGGCGTGTTGATAGGCGGCGAAGATGCGCTCGCGGCCGGCGAAGGCCGAGACCATCATCAGCAGCGTGCTTTCGGGCAGATGGAAGTTGGTGACCATCGCGTCGACGCTGCGGATGCGGTAGCCGGGCAGGATGAAGATCTGGGTTTCGCCGGCAAATGGCAGCAGTTCGCCCTCGGGCGCGGCATCGCTGGTGCGCCAGGCGCTTTCCAGCGAGCGCACCACCGTGGTTCCCACCGCGATGACGCGGCCGCCGCGGGCCCGGGTGCGGCGCACCTGCTCGACCAGCGCGGCGCCGACGTTGAGCCATTCGGTGTGCATCACGTGCTGATCGAGCGCATCCACGCGTACCGGCTGGAAGGTGCCGGCGCCCACATGCAGGGTGACATGGCCGAACTCGACCCCGCGCTCGCGCAGGCGTGCCAGCAATGCCTCGTCGAAATGCAGCCCGGCAGTGGGCGCGGCGACCGCACCGACCTCGCGCGCGAACACGGTCTGGTAGCGCTCGCGGTCTTCCACTCCCGGCTCGCGGCGGATGTACGGCGGCAGCGGCAGGCGCCCGGCTTCCAGCAGCCAGTGCTCCAGCGGTGTGGGGATCTCGAAGCGCAGCAGATAGAACTCGCCGTCGCGGCCCAGCACCTCCGCCTGGCCGCCGGCATCCAGCGCGATCCAACTGCCGGCCTTGGGCGACTTGCTGGCGCCGATCTGCACCCGCGCCTCGCGCTCGCCGAGCAGGCGCTCGATCAGGATTTCCACCCGCCCGCCACTGGCCTTCTGCCCGAACAGGCGCGCCGGGATCACCCGGGTATCGTTGAAGATCAGCAGATCGCCCGGCTGCAGCAGCTCGGGCAGATCCCGCACCTGCCGGTCGACCAGCGCCTGCGGCGACGGCGGCACCACCAGCAAGCGGCTGGCCGCCCGCTCGGCCAACGGCGCCTGGGCAATCAGCTCGTCGGGCAGCGAATAGTTGAAATCGGACTTCTTCAAGGCCGCAGGATGTGTTGGCTGAGGAGCCGGATATTGTAACTGCGGCCGGGAATGGAGAATCGGGAATCGGGAATCGTAAAAGCGGGCCGCTTTGCGCAGTAAGGGCTCCGGTCACCGGATCATGCTCTCCCGATTCCCGATTCCCCACTCCCGATTCCCCGCCTCTCACCGCTCAAACTTCGTTGACAAAATGATCGACGTCGTCGTGCGCTCCACGCCGTCGATCGCGCCGATGGCGTCGGTGAGCACGTCCATCTCGTTGACGCCGCCGACCACGCCCAGGGCGATCAGGTCGTAGGCGCCGCTGACCGAGTGCAGCAGGCGCACCTGCGGGATGTCGCGCAGCGCCTTGACCACGGCCGGCATCTTCTTGGGCAGCACGGTGATCAGGATATGCGCGCGGATGCGGCCCTGTTCGTAGGCGTCGTGGGTGCGCACGGTGTAGCCGCTGATCACGCCGTCGCGTTCGAGTTTTTCGATCCGGCTCTGCACGGTGGTGCGCGACAGCCCGAGCCGGCGCGCAATCTGCGCGGTGGAGGCGCGCGCGTCCTCGCGCAGCAGCGACAGCAGGCGTTCGTCGGAGGGAGTGATTTTCACTTTTGCCCAATTGGTTCGTCGATTCGACGAAAATACCCGACTTCTTGCTCGGATTCACGCTGCCAAACGCCGATCTTCTGCCGATAATAGGAAGGGAACGCCACCTTGCAGGAGATGCGCCATGTCCGTCCTCGCCCCGCTCGCCCCGCTGCGTGCCCACGCCGGCCGCCGCCTGACCGATGGCCTGGACGATGCCAGCATCGAGCGTCTGGCCGCCAACCACCCGGATCTTGCACGCGCCATCGACGCCGCGGCCGCCGAGTACGCGCAGGTGCGCGCGGAGGCCGCCGACCTGCTGGACCTGGACGAAGACGCCCAGATCGGTGCGGTGCAGGACGGCTTCATCAATTTCTATGCCGACGATGCGGTGACCCCGTACGTGGCGCTGGCCGCGCGCGGTCCCTGGGTGATCACGCTCAAGGGCGCGGTGCTGTACGACGCCGGCGGCTACGGCATGCTCGGCTTCGGCCATACCCCCGCGCCGGTGCTCGAGGCGATGGCGCGTCCGCAGGTGATGGCCAACGTGATGACCCCCAGCCTGGCGCAGCGCCGGCTCGACCGCGCCCTGCGCGCCGAGATCGGCCATACCCGTGGCGGCTGTACGTTCGCACGCTTCATGTGTCTCAACTCCGGCTCCGAAGCGGTCGGTCTGGCCGCGCGCATCGTCGATACCAACGCCAAGCTGCACACCGACCCGGGCGCGCGCCATGCTGGTGCCAGCATCAAGCGCGTGGTGGTCAAGGGCAGCTTCCATGGCCGTACCGACCGCCCCGGCCTGTATTCCGATTCCAGCCGCAAGACCTACACCAAGTACCTGGCCAGCTACCGCGACGAAGACTCGGTGATCGCGATCGCGCCGTACGACGTGGCGGCGCTGCAGCGCGCCTTCGACGAGGCCGCGCGCAATCACTGGTTTATCGAGGCGGTGTTCCTGGAGCCGGTGATGGGCGAAGGCGACCCGGGCCGCGCATTGCCGGCCGCGTTCTATGCCGCGGCGCGCGAACTGACCCGCCTGCATGGCAGCCTGCTGCTGGTGGATTCGATCCAGGCCGGTCTGCGCGCGCACGGCGTGCTGTCGGTGGTGGATTACCCCGGCTTCGAGCAGCTCGACCCGCCGGATCTGGAGACCTATTCCAAGGCGCTCAACGCTGCGCAATACCCGCTGTCGGTACTGGCAGTGACCGCACACGCCGCGCAGGTGTACCGCAAGGGGACCTACGGCAACACCATGACCACCAATCCGCGTGCGCTGGATGTCGCCTGCGCCACGCTGGCGTTGTTCACCCCGCAGGTGCGCGAGAACATCCGCACCCGCGGCGCGCAGGCGATCGCCAAGCTGCAGGCACTGCAGTCCGAGCTCGGCGGTTTGATCACCAAGGTGCAGGGCACCGGCTTGCTGTTCTCTTGCGAACTGGCACCGCAATTCAAGTGCTATGGCGCCGGTTCCACCGAAGAGTGGCTGCGCCATCGCGGCGTCAACGTCATCCATGGCGGCGAGAATTCGCTGCGCTTCACCCCGCACTTTGCGATGGACGAAGACGAGCTCGATCTGCTGGTCGGGTTGATCGCGCGTGCACTGAAGGAAGGTCCGCGCCAGGCCCAGGCCGAAGCGGCCTGAGAGCCACCCGCAGAAGATGGCGGGCAGTCCGCAGGTAGTGGACGGTGCGCAGTATCCGAGCGGTGCACGCCGATTCCGAGTACCGGCTGCGCTCACTGATCAGTGAGCGCCATGGTTTTGCGAGCCGCTTGAAGCCAAGGCGACGCAGGCATTACTTGCGCGCCTCGGACAGGTGCGCGGCCGCCCCGAAGCTCACCGCGCGTCCCTGCCGTCGCGCGCGGCGATGTGCTGCCCGGCTGGTCAGATCGGCACGGCGCTCAGCTTGCGGCGCAGGTAATTGGTCACGGCCCGGCGTGGCGACTTGCCGCGCCAGGACGCCCAGCACAGGTGCGAGCCCACCGCGACGGTGCCGCCACGGTGGCCGAGCCCGAACCAGGTGCGATCCGGATGGAACGCATCGCGCGCCGGGAACACGATGCCGGCAAACTCGCCGGCGTGCGCGTTGTAGAAACGCGTCAGCCCGCGCGGGCCGGAGATCATCGGAATCTGCCGGTGGTCTTCCAGCATCTCGGGCGCATGCGTGGTGAAGATGTGCTCGATGAAGGCGCGCCAGAACGGATGCCCTGCCTCCGAGCCGAACACGGCGTTGCCGATCTTGAACTGCTCGTTGCCGGGCGCGCCCTCTTCGATCGGCAGCACGCATTGCTGTGCCAGTACGTCCGCGCCAAGCGTGCGCAGCAGCTTGTAGTCGGTGTCGAAATAGAAGCCACCGTAGCTGTGCATATAGGCGCAGCGCGCGATGTCGGCCTTCATCACGCCGAAGCGTATCGCCTCGTAGCGGTCGGCGAATTCCGGGAACGCGCGCCGCATCAGTGCGGAGTTGTCGGCGTCGTCCCAGACATGGCAGGTCCAGCCCGGCAACAGCCGCTGCAGGCGGGCCTGGATCTTGCGCTCTTCCCAAAGCAGGTGCTTGGTCGGCGCAGTGAGATGGAACACGTGGGGGATCATGGGGGCTTCTCGGGGCTGGGGGAACCAGACCTCCACCGAAGCACCGCACCAAAAAGCGGCTACCCGGATGGAGCTCCGGTTAGCCGCAACAGTAGTCCCATTATTAGTGTGACGTAATTCACAATTTTAAATGGTTACGCCTGCCGCCGATTCGCATCATCAATCCAGAAGCGAAGTTCGCTCACAGCCTCGTCATCCCGCACGGCGGAGCTCGCAACGCTGTTGTCCTGTGCCTCACTCCCAGCACCGGTCTGCACGTCCCTTCAGGGTTGCGCTGCGCGGGCAATCGCGCGGTGCGATGCGCCCGGCTTCCTGCTCCACCAGCCGCTTGCCGCCATCGCTGCCGCGCTCCAGCTCGAACGCATCGTAGAGACGTCCGGTGGCGGTGCGCGACTCGTAACGCAACTTCTGGTTGTCGATGCGAAGCACCTGATAGAGCTGGGTGTCTTCGCCGACCGGACGCATGGTCTTGCGCGCCATGTCCGAGAGCCGGTACTGCTTGGGCCCGGCCACCGAGACCACGAACACCGGCGTCGCCTGCCCTGCGTCATCGCCGCGCCGGCCGTAGGTGTGGTCGTGGCCCTGCAGCACCAGATCGACCTTGTGGCGGCGGATCACCGGCAGCACCTGCTCGACCAGCTTCTGGTTCTCGCGATCGGCGCGCGGGGAAAAGAACGGCTGGTGGATCAACACGATCGACCACGGATGCGGGTTGTCGGCCAGTACCGTGTCCAGCCACTGCGCCTGTGCCGGGCCGGTGCCCAGATCCAGCACCGAGGTGCCGTCCAGCACGGCGATGCGCACGCCCTGATAGTCGAACCAGTAGCTGGTGCGCGCCGTGGCCGACGGCCCGTTGCGCGGCAGGGCGAAGGTCACCGGCCAGTGGTTGCCGAGCGTGCGCGTGGCCTGCGGGGTGTCCTCGCCCTCTTCGTGATACTCGTGATTGCCCGGCGCCGGTGCCACTGCGGTGCCTTCCAGCAACCAGCGCCCGGCTTCGAACCACTCGGCCCATTCGTTGTCGTCCTGGCCGTCCTTGCCGCTGACCAGGTCGCCGGCAAACAGGGCCAGCCGCGCGTCCGGTGCGCTGCGCCAGGCCTGGCGGATCACCCGCGAGACCAGGCTGAGGTTCTTGTTCTGGGTGTCGCCGAAGTACAGCAGCGTCAGCGGTGTGTCGGGGCTGGCGGCGGTGCGGAAATGATTCCACGCACCCCAGGTACGGTTGCCCTGCACGCGGTAGGCGTACAGCGTGTCCGGCTTCAGCCCGTCGATGTCGGCGCGGTGGTGGTGCGAGCTGCCGTTTTCGCTGGCCAGCGTGGCGGTGCTGGCACGGATGCGGCGCGGCGTACCCAGGTCGGGCGAGTCGCCGGCAACCACCAGTTCCAGCCACGGCTGGTCGACGCTGGCATCGGTACGCCAGGCCACTGCGAAACCGGTCGCCGCCGCCTGCGCGGGCGTGGCGACGATGCGGTCCGGGAAGCCATCGGCAACATAGTGGGTGGAACCCGCCGGCACCTGGGTATTCGGTTCGGCGGCGCGCTCGGCGGCAAACGCCCGCGTGCCTGCCATCGCCCCCAGCAACAGCGCTGCAGACAGCGCCGCACGTGCCGCGCTCATGGCGCGCACTCTTTCAGGCGCAGCGTGCGCGCGATATCGCGCCAGTCGAATGCCGCCACCGCCTGATCGTCGTGCAAGGCATAGAACACCCCGCCCGGAAAGCGCGCATCGCCGCGTTGATCCAGCCACACGCCGTCGGTATTGGCAGTCACCCGGCCAGCGAAGGCACCGACATGCGCCAGGCTCTGGCGATCGAATACCTGGAACACGCTGCGGTCCTTGAACTGATCGGTGGCGATCCAGTAGCCGCTACCGTCCTTGCACGCAAACAGCGTCATGCCTTCGGCCTGCGCCTTGAACAGGCCGCTGCCGACATTGCGGCCGCGGTAGCGTCCGTCCATGCCGTATTCGCGCAACTGCGTGCCCACGGCGACGTCTTCTTCGGCAATCATCAGGCGCGCATGCGCTTCATCGCCGAACACCGACTCGGCGATCCGGATCGCGCCCGCGTCGCTGGTATCGCCGAAGCTCTGGGTCAAGCGCGCCTGCCAGCCCTGCCCCGCAGCGCTCAATTGATAGCGCCGAAAGCGTTGACCGAGTTCGGCCACCGGCGGCGGCACATCCTTGTTGGCCGGCGACATGTAGTTGTCGCTGACCACCACCTCGTAGCCGCCGTCGTGCTTGCGCACCCACAGGCCGTAGGGCTCGCGCAGTTCGTCCTGGCCGAAGCTGGTCAGCGGCTTGAAGTCGGGCAGCGCAAACACCTGCACGCGGCGATTGTCGCGCTCGACCACGAACACCAGATCGTCGACCACCGAAATCCCGTTCGGGCGATCCAGCTTGCCCAGCGCCTTGCCCTTGCCGCCGACCACGCGCAGGCGTTTGCCGCTATCGCCATCGAACACCACCAGCGCATGCGTGGCCTTGGCGGTGGCGATCAACCAGCGGCGGCCATCGGGCGCACTCCAGCTGGCCGGCGAATCCAGATTGTCGGCCGGGGTCAGCGCGGTGATGAAGGCCTCCGGCACCACCTGGTGCGCCACCTTGGCCTCGCTGAGCAAGGGGTCTTTCAGCAATGCCTCGTCGGCTTCGCGGTCGGCCGGTGCGCTGGCGCAGGCGGTCAGCGCCAGCGCGCTGGCGAGCAGCGTGGTGTGGAGTAACGGTGTGTGGAGCCGCGTGCGCGTTGCGATCACAGTGCCACCTTCAGGCCGAGCGCATAGGTGCGGCCGTATTCTTCGTTCTGCAGCGTGCGCGAGGGCACGCCCTGGTACAGCTCCAGCGGTTCGTCCAGCAGGTTCTGCGCTTCCAGATACAGGCTGACGTGGCTGTTGAATTGGTAGTTCATGCTGAAATCCAGCTGGGTATGCGGGGCGACATAGATATCGTACGCGCGGCTTTCGCCGATGGTGTCCAGGTACTCGCTGCGGTACACCGCCGCAACCCGCGCACTGAAGCCATATTTTTCGTAGCCCAGGTGGCCGCTGTAGATGCGCTTGGACGAGCGCGGCAAGGTGAAGTCCTCGCCGGCGCGATCGCTCAGGCCGGGATCGAAGTCGCTGTCCAGCACGGTGGCGCTGGCGCCGACCAGCAGGCCGTTCCAGCCTTCGGGCAGGAAGTCCAGCGCCTGCTGCCAGTTGAATTCGGCGCCGCGCACCTTGGCGGTGTCGCCGTTGATCGAGCGCGTGACCTGCAGGTCGGGGAACTCGGCATCGTTGGTGCTGATGGTCTGCACGATGTAGTCGTCGATCGACTTGTTGAACACGCCGAGCGAGATCAGACCGGTGCTGCCGATGTACTTTTCGAACGACAGGTCCAGGTTGGTGGAGCGATACGGATCGAGATCGGGGTTGCCGACGTTCACCTCGTTGTCGCCGCGATTGATGCTCACGCGCGGGGAGACATCACCGAACGCAGGCCGCGACAAGGTCTTGTTGGCGGCAAACCGCAGTACCCAGTCGTTGCCGGTGTCGTAGCGCAGATGCAGGCCAGGCAGCACATTGGTGTAGCTGCTGGAGGCTTCGCGCGGCGTCACCGTGGCGGTGCGGCCGTTCTCGGCCACGTCGACCTGATTGCCGGTGGCGTCGAACTGGGTGTTTTCCACGCGCACACCGGCAATCGCGCGCAGCGCACCGATGTCCCAGGTGCCCATCACATAGGTGGCGAACACGTCTTCGGTGGCCTTGTAGTCGTCCTGCAGCGAGGTCTGCAGATTGCCGCCGACATCCTGCGGGCGTGCGCTGTACAGATTGCCGGAGGTGTTCCAGTAACGGCGCATGCCGTCCGAGCCGATGCTTTCGCCCAGCGTGCCGCCACGGTGTTCCGGCGCGGCGGTGGTCCAGTCGCTCAGATCGATCGCCGGCCCGCGACGCAGCTCGCTTTCGTCCACATTGACATCGCGCTCGCGCCAGCGGCCGAGTACACCCATCTTCAGGCTGGAATGCTCGCCGTCGAAGCGTACATTGATCTGCGCGCTGCGCTCGCTGTCGTCCACCCGCTTGGGCGCAAGCACGAAGCGGTCGAACACGAAATCGTCGTTGCTCTGCCAGCCGTTATCGGAAAAGCCAAGGCGCGGAATGCCGCTGTTCTGGTCGACCGTGGCCGACAGATCGTCGCCGTCATAGTTGAAGCGCGCTTCCATCTCGTCGTTCACGCGCTCGGTGGTCTTGGTGTAGCCCAGCTTGTAATCCACCGTGGCCGCGCTCAGACGGTTTTCACCGCCCACGCTCAAGGCCATGGTGTCCTCCTTCTTGGTGCGATAGCGCACGCGCTTGGAGATGGCATCGGCCGGCAGGTCGGCCACCTCGTAGGTGCCATCGCCATTGGCGCTGACCTGCCCATCGGCCAGGCCGAAGATGGTGCGCTGGCGCGTTTCGGCATCGTCGAAGCGGCTGTACAGCGTGCGCAGGTAATAGCGGTTGTCCGCATCCGGGCGCCAGTCCAGATTGAGGTTGGCGCCCATGCGGGTGCGCTCGATGAAGTACTTGCGACGCTGCACCTCGCCGGCGAACAGATCGTCGGCCGCACCGCCGTCGAAGCTGTCGTAGGCCACCTCGGTATTGTCGGATTCGAATTCGCGGTCCTGGTAGTTCACGCCCACTGCGACGCCGAAGGTGCCGTCGAAGATATCGCTGTAGTTGAACGCGCCCTTCGGGCTGGTCTTGCCCGACAGCGACTGGTGGCTGCCTTCGACCGAGCCGCGCAGCGTGCGGCCATCGCGATCGAACGCGGAGGTGGACTCGACCTGGATCGCACCGCCGATGGAATCGCCCGGCATGTCCGGGGTCGGCGACTTGACCACCTTCAGGCGTTCGGTGGAGTCGGACGGAATCACGTCCAGCGGTGCCGAGCGCGTGCCGTCTTCCGGCGTGCCCATGGTCATGCCGTCGATGGTGACGCTGTTGAGCGCCGAATCCAGGCCGCGGATCACCACGAAGCGGCCCTCGCCCTGATCGCGGGTGACGCTGACGCCGGGCAGGCGCTGCAAGGATTCTGCAACATTCTTGTCGGGGTAGCGGCCCATCGCATCGGAAGCCACCGCATCCTGGATCGCATCGGAGCCACGCTTGAGATCGACTGCGCGCACCTGCGATTCCACCTGCGGGCGCACTTCCAGGCGCTCCAGATCGATGGCCGCCGCGCCGGATGCACCGGTGGCAGCTGCCGCACCCTCGGCCGCCTGCGCAAGCGGGCTCCACGCGGCCGCCGCCAACGTCAGCGTGATCGCCAGGCACAGCGGAGTCTTGTTCAACACGGGTGCTTCCCCAATCGGTTAAGAATGGGTGGGCACACTATGTCTACGACGTTTCACTGACATGACATCTGCAAGCGCGATCACGCGCAATGTGTGGCGACGCTGCCGCCGGCTGCGGCACACTGTGGGTCTCTCCCGCCTGTCGCTGCCCATGAAAATCGTCGAAGTGCGTCACCCCCTCGTCCAGCACAAGATCGGTCTGCTGCGCGATGCCGCCTTGAGCACCAAGGGCTTCCGCGAACTGGTCACCGAGCTGGGCACCCTGCTGGCCTACGAGGCCACCGCCAATCTGGACACCGAATCGCACGTGCAACCCGGCTGGGCCGGCCCGGTGACCGTGCAGCGGATTGCCGGCGCAAAAATCACCCTGGTGCCGATCCTGCGCGCAGGGTTGGGCATGCTGCCCGGCGTGCTGGCGCTGATCCCGGCCGCGCGCGTGAGCGTGGTCGGCCTGCAGCGCGACGAAGAAACCCTGCAGCCGGTGCCCTACTTCGAACGCCTCACCGGCCGCCTGGAAGAACGCGATGCACTGATCCTGGACCCGATGCTAGCCACCGGCGGCACGCTGATCGCCACCATCGACATGCTCAAGCGCGCCGGCGCGCGGCGGATCAAGGGCATCTTCCTGGTCGCCGCACCGGAAGGCCTCAAGGCACTGGAAGCCGTGCATCCGGACGTGGAGGTCTACACCGCCGCGATCGACGACCACCTCAACGACAAGGGCTACATCCTGCCCGGCCTGGGTGATGCAGGCGACCGCATCTTCGGAACGCGGGTGGAGTGAGCTGCGGAGGCTTGAAGCCCCTCTGCCTGCGGGGCGAGAAGACTCCGCTTGCGCGCCCTTGGCGCGCGTGCCTTGAAGCGCCTGCGCCGCAAGCGCGGGCCGGGGGCGCGCAGTGGGGATTGGGGTGAAGGTCCGTCGAGCGAAGCAGTCGGTGAGTCACTTCTGACGGCGCGTGGCGACACGTTTGTCATTGCCGGCATTGGTAGCTCCCCTGAGGCGCACCCTTATCCGGCGCTACGCGCCACCTTCTCCCGATGGGAGAAGGAACGGCGGCGGCATCGGGCATCGCGTTGAAAAACGCCCGCCCTACTGCGTCGATGCCTGGATCGCCGCACTCACATACACCAGCGGCGCATTCCAGTTGATCGCCACCTCGTTGCTGGCATAACTGCAGGTGTTGTCCAGATACGACAGCGCCGGCAGTTTGGAGGGGTACGCCACCTTGCAGTCCTTGGCGTCCTGCTGGCCCGGTTGCGGACCACCGGCCAGCCAGCCCGGCACCGGGGCGTCGATGCCGTCTGCCTCGGAGGGGCGATGGTGGATATGCATCGGGCTGCGTAGCCCCACACCCGTGACGAACGACAGGCCCAACGGATTGCGCCCCAGGATGTAATCCAGCTGCGACTGCGCGGCATCCAGATACGGCCGCTGCCGGGTCAGCCGATAGCCCTGCATCAGCATCATCGCGCGGTTGAGCACCACCGCATTGCTGCCCCACACGAAGTCGGTGTCGGTCATCGCCAGACGCCAGGGCGAGGCCTGCCACTCATCGGCAAGACGCTGCGCCAGGCCGGTGATCTCACCCGCGATGCGTGCGCGATCGGCATGCGGGGTGAGCGTGTCGCGATGTTCGGCCAGCGACATCCAGGCCAGGCCGCCGACGTTGCTCCAGCCCGGCACGCTCGCCGGTACGTTGCGCGCAATCATTGCGTCGTAGAAGCCGTCCTCGCGCGTGCTCACGTACAGCTCGGCCGCAGCCCAGGCGAATTCGTCGTCTACCTGCGCATCGTCGTAGCCGCCGGTGCGCACGTCGTCGGGCTGGCGATAGATCACATCCGGGTGTTGCTGCGCCCACGCCCAGGCACTGCGCGCGGCGTTCAACATGCGCGCCGATGCGCCCGGATACTGCTTGTCGAACGGCGCATAAACGCGGCTGGCTGCCGCCATCACTGCGGCGAAATCCAGCGTGGCGGCGGTGGCCTTCATCACTACATAGCGTTGTTGCGTGGCCTGCGCGGGCATCACCAACCCGTCGAACTGCTTGTCGGTGAGCTTGTGGTACACGCCACCGTCGGCCGGGTCCTGCATGGCCAGCATCCATTCCAGATTCCACCAGGTCTCCTGCAGGATGCCGGGCACGCCGGGCGCGTCGTCGGGAATGGTCAAGGCCTGCGCCTTGAACAGTGCCGGGTACTGCTCATAGGCGGCCAGCAAGGTATAGGTGCTGATGCCGGAATTGACGATGTACTTGTTGTAGTCGCCGGCGTCGTACCAGCCCTTGGGCGCACTGATCACGCTGTCGGCCGGGCGCGTGGCCGATGCCGCCGAAGGATGGATGCGCACCTGCGTATCCGGATGCCCGGCCGCGCGCGCATAGCGCCCGGCGAACTGCGCCGGCAGCGCAGTACTGGCGCGATTGAAATAGAACGCCTTCAGCGATGCGTCGAGCACGGGCCGATACGCGCTGGCCGCGATCGGGAACGGATCGGACGCCGGCTGCCCCTCGATCTTCAATCGGTAGGTACCCGGCGCGCGCAGGCTGGAAAAATCCGCCACCCGCGCCTGCTGGCCGGCCGGCGTCCACAGCGCGGCGGCCTGCAGCTTGCCCTCCAGCACCTGGCGGCCCTGCGCATCCTCGACCGTGAAACGGTCCGCAGCGGGCGCCGCGCCTTGCGGCAATCCGAGCACCGCAAGCTTGGCCGAACTCGGCAGATAGCCGAGCTGATTGACGTGGATGGCAGCGCCCGTTGCCGCTGCGGTCTTGTCGCCGGTGGTGTCGGCCGCGCAAGCGGCGATGGGCGATGCGATCACCATGCCGGTGAGCAGAGTCTGGAAAATGTTCATGCCGCGATGGTCGCTGCATTGGCGCAGGGCGACAAGTCCAATCCTGGCATAGGCAACCGCGTGGAAATGCATCGCTGCGGCCGCGTGCCTGCATCGATGGTGGCGAGCACCTGCGGCCGACCGCGTCATCGCGCAGGCCATGCCATGCCATGCCATGGCACGGCGCGGCAGATGCAACGGGCAACACCCGCTGCCGTCCGACCATGCCTGCCCTCGCCGACGAGGACAGGCATATCTCGATCAATCAGCGATCAGCGCGCCGCAGCCTCCAGCTGCACCTGCGCCTTGCCCACCGG
This sequence comes from Xanthomonas sp. NCPPB 2864, assembly GCF_056675615.1. Classification (NCBI taxonomy): domain Bacteria; kingdom Pseudomonadati; phylum Pseudomonadota; class Gammaproteobacteria; order Lysobacterales; family Lysobacteraceae; genus Xanthomonas; species Xanthomonas sp. NCPPB 2864. The sequence continues at coordinate 838,437 of NZ_JBWWVS010000001.1, read as the reverse complement.
GTTGCGCGGGTCGCTCCCGCCGGTGAGCACGTTGCTGCGCTTGTCCCATTCCACCGTCTGCAGGTTGCCCCAGACGTGGCTGGAACCGCGGCCGCCCTCGGCGGTATCGCCCGGCAGCTTGAGCGCGTGGCCCATCGCCTGCAGCGCCTTGGCGGTCTGTGGCGAGAACGCGTTGCTCTCGGCCTCGATCACGTCCGGCAGCCACTGGTGGTGATAGCGCGGCAAGGCGCTGACCTGCTGCGCGTCCAGGCCGGCGTCGTAGCCCAGGATGCCGAGCAGCACCATGGTGATGATGCGGCTGCCACCCGGCGTGCCGATCACCGCGACCTTGTCGGCCGATTCCATGAAGGTCGGCGTCATCGAGCTGAGCATGCGCTTGCCCGGCTTGGGGGCGTTGGCCGCGTAGCCCATCACGCCGAAGGCATTGGGCGTGCCCGGCTTGAGCGCGAAGTCGTCCATCTCGTCGTTGAGCAGCACGCCGGTGCCCTTGGGGATCAGGCCCGAGCCGTACAGCAGGTTGACGGTCTGGGTGGCGCCGACGCGGTTGCCTTCGCCGTCGATGATGGAAAAGTGCGTGGTCTCGTCGTCTTCCAGCGGGGTCGGGTTGCCCGACAGCAGGTCGCTGGGGGTGGCCTTGTCCGGGTTGATCGTGGCGCGCAGGCCTTGTGCGTAATCCTTGCTGGTCAGCACGCGCTGCGGCACGGCGACAAAGTCCGGGTCGCCCAGGAAGAAGGTGCGGTCGCGGTAGGCCCGGCGCATCGCTTCCACCACCAGATGGGTACGGTGCGCATCGTCGAGCGTGTCCAGTTCCCAGCCTTCCAGGATCTGCAGCATGGCGGCGAGTGCGATCCCGCCGGAGGACGGCGGCGGTGCGGTGGTGATCTTCCAGCCGCGGTAATCGAACTGGATCGGCGTGCGCTGCTTGACCCGGTACCCGGACAGCTCGGCGGCCTTCCACTGCCCGCCGGCCTGCTTGACGCCGGCCAGCAGTTTCCTGGCGGTTTCGCCCTTGTAGAAGCCATCGAAGCCCTTGTCGCCGAGCAGCTGCAGGGTATGCGCCAGCTCGGGCTGCTTGAAGATGTCGCCTTCGGCAATCGGCTTGCCGCCGCGCAGATATACCTCACGCGTGCCGGGATAACGCTCCATCACCTCGCGCCGCGAGGCATAGCCCTTGGCCATGCGCGCATACACCGGGAAGCCTTCGCTGGCGATGCGGATCGACGGCGCCAGCGACTGCTTCAGCGGCAGCCGGCCGTGCTTGGTGGCCAGCTCCACCAATGCTGCTGGCAGCCCGGGAATACCGGCCGACCAGGGACCGTTGACCGAGCGGTCGCGGTCCAGCGCGCCCTGCTTGTCCAGGAATTGCGCCTCGCTGGCTGACTCGGGCGCGGTCTCGCGCGCGTCCAGCATCACGTCCTTGCCGGTCTTGGCATCGTGCAGCAGGAAGAAGCCGCCGCCACCCAGCCCCGAGCTGATCGGCTCGACCACCGCCAGCGTGGACGACACCGCGATCGCCGCATCGAACGCATTGCCGCCCTCGCGCAGGATCTGCAGGCCGGCATCGGTGGCCAGCGCATGACCGCTGGCAATCGCCGCACCGGGCGGGTGCCCCGCCACCGGCGAGGTCGTGGCTGCTGCAGGCTTGGCGCCATCGGCAGCCCAGGCCGGCGGTGCCAGCACCAGGGCCAGCAGCAACAGGCCGCGCGAAGAGAAACGTCGGGAAAAGATGCTCACGGGGCGGGAGGCTCCTGTTCGTACAGTTCGGGGTGGTCGCGCTGCAGCTGCATGAGCTTGGCGAGCAGTTGATCGTGGGTTTCCGGTATTGCCGGATCCGGGTCGATGCATTCGACCGGGCACACCACCACGCATTGCGCTTCGTCGAAATGGCCCACGCACTCGGTGCAACGTGCCGGGTCGATCACGTAGATGGTTTCGCCCATCGAGATGGCCTGGTTCGGGCACGCCGGCTCGCAGACATCGCAGTTGACGCAGAGCTCGTTGATTTTCAGCGACATATCGGCACCACCATGCGATGTGGCGCGGCGCGATGCAACGCCAGGCGCTGGAACGCAACGTACTGCTGGAAGCGGACGCACGGGGCGTAGCGCGATGCACAGACAACGCCATGCATGTGGCCGGTAACCGGTCCGAGCGGACCGGCGCCGACGGCGTGCGGGATCAGCAGCATGCTGCGATCCCGCACAGCGGCCGGACGCGCCCTCCCGCGCCTCCGGCCTGGTACGGCATTACTTGGCTTCAACGAAGGTGTATTCCACGCCCTTGGGCTGGACGATGCCTTGCACCCGCGCATTCTCGGCCGCATTGCCGATGAACAGCACGCGCACGCCCTTCATCGAATCGGCCGGCACGTCCTTGAACGCGGCGTCGATCAGGTCGGCCATCTTGGTCGAGGCGGACGAACCGAAGGCCAGCATGTTGCCCGGCTGCACGCCACGCGCGAGTGCGGTCTTGACGCTTTCCAGCTGACGCTCGTAGCTGCCGGCGAACTCGGCATCGGACTCCGGCGGCAAGTAATACAGGAACGGGCTGTTGGTGGTGGTGCCCAGGTTCTGGCCGACCACTTCCTGCAGGTACTTCTTCCAGCCGGCGTTGTCATCCTTGGCCGGCGCGGTCAGCGCAGCCGGAGCGGCGGCGGCGGTCGGTGCCGGCTCTTCCTTCTTGCAGGCGGTGACGGCCAGAGCGGCGACCGAAGCGAGCACCAGCGCGCGCATTGTGTGTTTCATGAAACTCCTCCCTTTGAAAAGCATGTGGTGATGTGACTGCTAGAGAATCAGGCCTGCGCGCGGGACTCGCGCACCTGCCGTAAGGCTTCGACGACCGAAGCCGGAACGAAACCGGACACGTCCCCGCCCAGCCGCGCGATTTCGCGCACCAGCGAGGACGAGATGAAGCTGTACTGCTCGGCCGGGGTGAGGAACAGCGTCTCCACCTCCGGGATCAGATGGCGGTTCATGCTGGCCATCTGGAACTCGTATTCGAAGTCGGACACCGCGCGCAGGCCGCGCAACAGCACGCCGGCGCCCATGTCGCGCACGAAGTGGGCCAGCAGCGTGTCGAAGCCGCGCACTTCCACATTGGCGTGCGCGGCCAGTGCTTCCTGGGCCAGCTCCACGCGGCGCTCCAGCGGCAGGGCCGGGCCCTTGGAGGGGCTGTAGGCCACGCCGACCACCACGCGCTCGAACAACGGCGCGGCGCGGTTCACCAGATCGATATGCCCGTTGGTGATCGGGTCGAAGGTACCGGGATAGACGGCGGTGCGGCTATTGGCCACGCTCATACGGAAACTACCGGGGTCGGATCGCCGTTCAGTGTAGCAGCGGCCCGGCGGTACAGCGCATAGCGCACCTGCTGGGTGGCGCCTTCACGGTGCAGATGCCAGCCGGCCGGCACCTGCGGCGGGACCTCGGCCGGGCCTTCCAGGTATAGCCAGGCGTCGGCGCTCAGGTGCGCGGGCAGGCGTTCCAGCACGCTGGGCCACAGCCCGGCGGCAAACGGCGGGTCGACGAACGCGATGCTGGCCTGCGCCACCGGCGCACGCTCCAGCCAGCGCAGCGCATCCTCCTGCAGCACCTGCACCTGATCGGCCGCATCCAGCCTGGTCACGTGCTGGCGCAAGCGCTGCACCAGGCCAGGGTCGCGCTCGATCAGGGTCGCGTGCGCGGCGCCGCGCGACACCGCCTCCAGGCCCAGCGCACCCGACCCGGCAAACAGGTCCAGCACACGCGCGCCGGGCAGGCGCGGCATCAGCCAGTTGAATACCGTCTCGCGGACGCGGTCGCTGCTCGGGCGCAGGCCGGGCAGGTCCGGCACCGCCAGCTTGGTGTTGCGCCAGCGCCCGCCGACGATGCGCACCTGCCCTTCCGCGGCGCGTGGCGCCGGCCGTGCGGGGCGCCTCATCGCCACGCGCCGGGTGCGGGCGAACGGGTGCAGGACGACGGCAGCGCAAATGGCGACATGGCTCAAGGCAGGACGGTTGGCCGGCCATGATACCGCCGCGATCGCCGCAACCGCCCTCCTCGATCGCTATGGACGCAGGCGATCTGGCGCACGCCCGCCTTGAAAAATCCCCACACGGCCTCATCCCCCAGGCCATCGGCCGCGTTGCGGCCTGGGCCACCATGGAGCACGACCCCAATGACCGTTGATACCGACAAGCAGACGCTTGGCTTCCAGACCGAGGTCAAGCAGCTGCTGCAGCTGATGATCCACTCGTTGTACTCAAACAAGGAAATCTTCCTGCGCGAGCTGGTCTCCAATGCCGCCGACGCCGCCGACAAGCTGCGTTTCGAGGCACTGGTGAAGCCGGAGCTGCTGGAAGGCGGCGGCGAGCTGCGCATCCGCGTGGACTACGACAAGGACGCGCGCACCGTCACCATCGACGACAACGGCATCGGCATGAGCCGCGAGGATGCGGTCTCGCATCTGGGCACCATCGCCAAGTCCGGCACCGCCGACTTCCTCAAGCACCTCAGCGGCGACCAGAAGAAGGACGCCAACCTGATCGGCCAGTTCGGCGTGGGCTTCTATAGTGCCTTCATTGTCGCCGACCAGGTCGACGTGTACTCGCGTCGCGCCGGCCTGCCCGCCAACGAGGGCGTGCACTGGTCCTCGCGTGGCGAAGGCGAGTTTGAAGTCGCCAGCGTCGACAAGCCCGAGCGCGGCACCCGCATCGTGCTGCACCTGAAGGACGGCGAAGACAGCTTTGCCGACGGCTGGACGCTGCGCGGCATCCTCAAGAAATACTCCGACCATATCGGCCTGCCGATCGAGATGCGCAAGGAGCACCACGGCGAACAGGCCGACGCGCCCGCCGAGCCGGAGTGGGAAGCGGTCAACCGCGCCAGCGCGCTGTGGACGCGGCCCAAGTCCGAGATCAAGGACGAGGAATATCAGGAGTTCTACAAGCACGTCGCGCATGATGCCGGCAACCCGCTGGCGTGGAGCCACAACAAGGTCGAAGGCAAGCTGGAGTACACCTCGCTGCTGTTCGTGCCCGGCCGCGCCCCGTTCGACCTGTATCACCGCGATTCGGCCAAGGGCCTGAAGCTGTACGTGCAGCGCGTTTTCATCATGGACCAGGCCGAGCAGTTCCTGCCGCTGTACCTGCGTTTCATCAAGGGCGTGGTGGATTCGTCCGACCTGTCGCTCAATGTCTCGCGCGAGATCCTGCAGTCCGGCCCGGTGGTCGACTCGATGAAGTCGGCGCTGACCAAGCGCTCGCTGGACATGCTGGAGAAGCTGGCCAAGGACAAGCCGGACGACTATGCAACGTTCTGGCGCAACTTCGGCCAGGCGCTGAAGGAAGGCCCGGCCGAGGATTACGCCAACCGCGAGAAGATCGCCGGCCTGCTGCGCTTCTCCTCCACGCATGACACCACCGGCACGCAGAGCGTGGGCCTGGCCGATTACGTGGGTCGTCTGGCCGAGGGCCAGGACAAGCTGTACTACCTCACCGGCGAGAGCTACGCGCAGATCAAGGACAGCCCGCACCTGGAGGTCTTCCGCAAGAAGGGCATCGAAGTGCTGCTGCTCACCGACCGCATCGACGAGTGGCTGATGAGCTATCTCACCGAGTTCGACGGCAAGTCGTTCGTGGATGTGGCACGCGGCGACCTGGACCTGGGCAAGCTGGATTCGGAAGAAGACAAGAAGGCGCAGGAAGAAGTCGCCAAATCCAAGGAAGGCCTGGCCTCGCGCATCAAGGCCGCCCTGGGCGACGACGTGGCCGAAGTGCGCGTCTCGCACCGCCTGACCGATTCCCCGGCAATCCTGGCCATCGGCCAGGGCGACTTGGGCCTGCAGATGCGTCAACTGCTGGAAGCCAGCGGCCAGGCCGTGCCGGAGTCCAAGCCGGTATTCGAATTCAACCCGGCCCACCCGCTGATCGAAAAGTTGGATGCGGAAGCCGACATGGACCGCTTCGGCGATCTAAGCCGGGTGCTGTTCGACCAGGCGGCGCTGGCGGCGGGCGACAGCCTCAAGGACCCGGCCGGGTATGTGCGACGGTTGAACAAGTTGCTGTTGGAGTTGTCGGCGTAAGCCTGATCAAATTTTCTTACTTCAAAGACCGGCTTAATCGCCGGTCTTTGCGTTATGGGCTAGTGAAAAAAATGGGCTCAACCCCTGTCCCCTGTCCGTAAGCTTGATCCAGATATTGTTAGAGGTCTCCGGGCAAACTAGCCTCAAGGAGACAACTGATGCGCAAGAGCAAATTCACCGAGAACCAGATCGTCACGGCGCTGAAGCAGTTTGAGGCCGGAAGACAGGTCTAGGAAGTCTGCAGTGAGCTGGGCAGTTCCGATGCGACGTACTACGTCTGGAAGTCCAAGTACGGCGGCATGGAAGCGTCGGACTCGCAGTATTTCCGTGACGTTGAAGCCGAGCACGCTAAGCTCAAGCGGATGTACGCCGAGCTGGCAATGGAGAACCATGCGTTGAAGGATCTGATCGCAAAAAAATGCTGTAGACTTGGCGTACAAGTGCCCGCTTCTAGCCTGGTTGCCGGATTGCCGCGGCTGGAGCGAACGCCGGGCCTGTGTGGTGGTTGAGATCTCACGGTCAACGGCACGCTACCGCCGTCGACCAGATCGGGATAGGAAGTGATCGCATTGTTGGTTGAGCTCGCTGAGCGTTTTCCCGAACGCGGCTTCGGCAAGCTATTTCAACTGATTCGCCGCCGAGGTTTGATCTGGAATCACAAGCGTATCTGGCGTGTATATTGCCTGATGAAGCTCAATCAGCGTCGACGAAGGAAGAAGCGTCTACCAAACCGACACCCGATGCCGTTGGTGGCTGCGAGCAGATCAATAGCAGCTGGTCAATCGACTTCATGTCAGACGCGCTTTGGGACGGGCGGCTATTCCGTAAATTCAATGTGAGCGACGATTTCAGTCGTGCGGCATTGGCCATCGAGATTGATCTGAACTTTCCTGCGACACTCGTTATCCGCACCTTGGAACGAATTGCGGCGTGGCGCGGCTATCCGGGAAGCTTCGCCTGGACAATGGCCCGGAGTTCATCACGTTGGCGTTAGCGGAATGGGCAGAACGCAAGAACATTGCGTTTGGACTTCATCGCGCCAGGACGGCCGATGCAAAACGGCTTCATCGAACGCTTCAATGGCAGCTTCCGACGCGGCGTGTTGAATATGCGCGTCTTCCACAATCTGGGAGAAGTGTGCAAACAGGCAGAGCAGTGGTTGGCTGACTACCATACCAAGATACCTCACGACAGCCTTGGCGGGCTGACGCCCGCCGAGTTCCTCCAGTACCACGAACCGGAAACCTCTAATTTAGCCTAGTATTGAACCGCGGGGAGTCGAAAAAATATGGTTCCCCCGATGACGCCTACTTCTTTCTGAAGATCCGCGCCGTTTTCCCCGGACCCGGGTGAAGAATCAATTTTCAATGGGGTGGTGATCTCTACGCGGGAAATGTAGAGATCACCGATTGCATTTAGCTAGATGATCAAACTTGAGTGATGATCGATGTGTGTGCTGCCGTGGGCCGCAGCGATTTGTTCGAGATGATGATCCAGCACTTCGTTCATTCGACTATCGATCTGCGCGGCCTTGCCGGCATCGACCGATCCATTGTCAAGATTGAGCTTCCTAGCAAGCTCTTCAATGAGCTTATTCATGTTCGCCTCCTTCGGCAGTTGGTTTTCAGGGTACCGCTACAATGACCTTGCCAACAACGCAGGGTCAATTTGGCATGCTCGTCGCACGGCACCAATTGCCGCGAACTGAGCGAGCACGATAAGTGCAACCATGCCGATAGCGCCGTAGGCCAGCGGCATACGAGGTAGTTCATACGCCGTCATCAACAATGCGTTGAAGGCATACGCGAGAAGAACTCCGAACAATGCGCCAACAAGCGAAAGAAAAGCCGTCTCGCACAGGTAATGACGTGCAATGTCCTTGCGGGTGGCTCCCAAGGCGCGCCGGATACCAGTGCTTGAATCGCGTTGGGCAATCCAATGGCCAAGGAGTCCTGCAAGCCCACCAACCGAGATATAGATAAGCGTGATAAGAACTATCAATAGGAGATACATCGCCGCTCTCTCGCCGCCATAGTAGGAGCGGCGAAGTTCCTCCAGCGTCGCTGCCCCCAAAGCTGACCCTCTACCATCAAGGGTCGACAAGCGCTCTTGAGCTTGGCGCATCACCTCACCGCGATTGGACGAATCGGTACGAAGGAGATAGTTGCCTCGATCGACACGCACAGGAACGATGATGGAGTAATCGTAACCGTCGGAGTTACCTGCGTTATCGTTCGGTTGCGCGAGCTTGTCAACCACGCCGACAATCTGCGATGGCTTATTACCCCAGCTATATATAGATCGACCAATTGGATTCGAATCGCCGAAGAGCTTCTCACCAACAGCTGACGACACAATTATCGCGGGCGCATAACTCTCGCTCGCCTCATAGTCATCCCAATCCTGATATTCCTCCGTAGTGAAGGCCCGTCCACGTGTCAGGCGTAATCCCAGAGTCTCGATAAAATCGCGGTCGCCTGTATAGACACTCGCCGTCAAATTGGCAGCTTCTTGCTGTGGCGCCAGATTGATTGAAGTGCTCCAGGAGGAACCTCCATAAAGCACTTGATTCACGGACGAGACCGCTTTAACTCCGGGAAGCTGACGCAGTGCGCCAAGTTCATTTTCCAGGTAGTCAACGGTACGATGTTGCGACGACGCACGTTGCACTTGTATGTACACGATCTCGTTTTCGATTGCGCCACTAGTACGGAGAATGCGGTCAAAACGAAGACCCGCAAGAAAGAATAAATTGCAGACAATAGCGCATGCTATTGCACCCTGTAGTACAACCAGGAAGGTCATCACGCGATTGCGCAGCAGTGGCTTCAAAACTTGGTCCATCATATGGCGTTCTTACGCACCTTGTTTCAGGCTAGTCGCCGGGGGCACACGCATCGCGCGCCAACTTGGAAACGCGCCGGCAAGAAGCATTGATGTGAGCGCTGCTAACAGCGTCGTCCCAAACATCGTGAGGTTCATCCGCGCTAGCCCTGCATACGCGTATGGCTGTTGCCGGAGAATCCAAAGGGCCAAGATCGAAATCATTATGCTTAGGCCAGCGCCTAAGGAGCCGAGCAGACCCGCCTCGATCATGAACTGCGCAAAAATGCTGGCACGCGAGGCACCTATTGCCCGGCGTATCGCAATCTCATGACGTCTGCGCATGAAAATGGTAAGGATCAGGCCAGACGCGTTCACGATGGCTAGAATCAATAGGCCGGTCGCGACCCATGACTGGATCCAAACGTCGCGCGGTACGATCTTTTGTGAACGTAGCCATTCGCGAACGTTCTGCATACGCACATTTTCTGGCTCCAAGAATCGACCAATTGCATTTTGATGTCGCGCGTAGTTGTCAAGATAAGCACGATACGAATTTCTATCGCTGGGGGATGTCAGCTCCACCCAGTACCCGACCCAGCTGCAAGGTGCTCCTGTGGCCCTGCGCGGATCGCCCCCCCCCTCTAATGACGGAACATCGGCCCAGCAGCTGAGCTCGCCGGAAAAATTAAGGCGGTTGCCCAGCGCAGTGGTGAATGGAATGAACAACTGGTCCTGGTTGCGGAAGTGGTCTCCGGATAAATCATAGAATCGTGGGATTGGCCGCCAAGAGTCGGTAATGCCGATAATCCGGAACACAAAGCCATCGATTACAAGGTCTCGACCAACGCTATCTGGCGTGCCAAAGAGCTTCTCGCTCAAGCCCTTGTCGATCAATGCAACCTGCGCTTGGGACGATTCTTCTTGCCTTGTCCAAACGCGACCGCGTACGATCGGAACAAGAAACATCGAGAAGAAGTCAGTTGTTGTATATCTCGAGATTGCATGCGATGCGGCCCCTTCCTTATTCGGAATTCGAAGCATGGATGGGCCAGCAGCCACCATTGTCTGGCGAGCACCATGTCCGTCGCGAAGTAAGGTTTCAGCATCCAAGCGAGTTAGATAAGAGGAGACCTCCTCACCTATTACGCGGCGTGGATCTAAATGGATACGAAAAAGTCTGTCACTTTTCTCCGGGATCGGATCTTTAGCGAGAATGTATACCGATGTCCAAGCTGCCATTGCCAACCCGATCCCGAGCCCCACGATACTCACCACAAGCAACGCCAAGCCAGGGCTCCGTAGAATCTGCTTCAGCCCAGAAGTCAGAAAGTGTCTGTACACAAGCCCGCTCCTGCTTCGTCTTCGCTAAATAGTTTCGTCGCAGGGACTTCATGCACTACGCCATCGACAATATGTAGAGTGCGGCGCGCATAACGTGCGCAGTCGCGGTCATGAGTTACCATGACTATGGCGGTGCCGTCGGCATTTATTTGTTTCACTATCTCCATCACAGTTTTGGCGGACTCCGTGTCCAGGTTTCCAGTAAGCTCGTCTAAGAGAATTAACTCGGGTTCGCCGGCAATGGCACGCGCAATAGCGGCTCGCTGCTGCTGTCCACCGGATAGCTGACTTGGCATATGCATCAACCTGCCCTGTAAGCCAAACCTAGCCAAGGCGACCTCGGCGCGCTCGCGACTATGCTCGAGTCGGCGATAGAGCATCGGCAACTCAACGTTTTCGATTATGCTAAGTGTGGGAATCAGGTTGAAGCTTTGAAACACGAATCCAATGCTCTCACTGCGGATTTGGCTCAGCACCCTATCGGAACATTTGGCTATGTCCTGGCCCAAGATCTTGAATCGGCCAGATGTTGGCGGCTCAAGTAGGCCGAGGATGCTCAGGAGCGTCGTCTTGCCAGATCCTGATGGCCCCATTATCGCCACAAACTCACCTTCGGCGATATCTAAGTCGACGGGCTGCAGCGCCCACGTGAGCACCGACTCGGTTTGGTAGACCTTTTTGACGCCTCGCAGGCTAAATATTTTTGACGTCATGTGATTTGATGCCCCAGTTCTGCCACCGCAAGACTGTCCAGATTTTTTTGCGTACCAAGCGTCTCTGCAAGTTGCACGCGGACCGACCTGACCCCATCTTCGCCTACAATCAGGTGCTGCGTGGCAAAACCTAGGGCGAGGTGTGGTCGGTGAGTAATTAAAATAGTTGTGCAGCCCAACTTCGCGATATTTGAAAGCACCAGTTTCTCGCTGCTTTCATCAAGGAAGCAGGTGGCCTCATCCAAAAAGAGAATATACGGCCTACGATAGATCGCGCGCGCTAGTGTGATTCGCTGCCTCTGACCCACCGAAAGTGGACAGATGGAAGCGCCCACCTTGGTGTTGAGTCCCATCGGCAGTTCGCTCAGAACGAGCTTTAGATCAACAGCTTCAATACTAGCATCAAGCCGTTCTTGGTCAAGGCTCTCCGCGCCCAGTATGTTTTCGATAATTGTGCCAAGGAATAGCTTGTCATCCTGCATGACAAGATCAACGTATCGCTTTAGCGCTTGCAGAGTCGTGGAATTCACTGGGTGCCCAGCTAGCCACAGCTGCCCACCTGTCGCCTGATAGAACCCACTGAGACACTTGGCCAAGGTTGACTTCCCCGCTCCGTTCTGACCAGTTATTACTACGAAGTCGCCGCTAGCGATATCGAGTGTTACCGACTTCAGTACGGGCTCATCGTGGATTGAATAGGAGAATCTCAGGTCTGTGCAAGTAATCGTGCCTGTAGGGGCTGCAATATCCGCGCTAAAGTGATCCGCTTCCGGCTTTGTTCGAAGAACATCCTCTAATTTTCGTAGCCGCTGGGTCACGCGCTCAACGTCTGCCAGACGATCTACCGTATAAAGGGCTCTGCTAAGTCCGAGTGTTCCTACAAGAAGGATGAGAATGAGATTAAACTGCCCACCAGCTAGTTGAAGCGCTGCAATGGGAACGATTGCAACGGCCAATAAGATTCGCACGCCCTTCAAGATACTGTCCTGAGTCGCGATCGGCTCCTGGGCGGTGCGCACGCGCGAGCTTGCTTTTCTCCAGTCCGCGAGTCGTTTCTGTTCAAGTCCGTGGGCCTTCGTTGAGAGAACGGTCGCCAAAGTCTCAACCATGAGCCCACTTTCATCAGCTCTCGCCTTGCTGAGTCTAGCTTCAAGAGTGCGTGAGCGACTAGATAGGCCAAACCTAAGTATTGCATATATCACTACAGCGCTGGCAACGAGGATGCAGCAGGCTGGTGAGGCCACAGCGAGTAGGCTGAGTGCCAAGGTGGCAAGCACGCCGTCCACGATTGCGAGAGGAAACGACCCGCAAAGCAACTGATCGAGATCCTCAACCGCGCGATAACGCTCAACAAGATGCCCATGTTGTCGTACTTCAAAGAAGTTGACCGGCAGTGCAAGATGCTTGGTGACGATGTCATCGGCGAGGCCTGCGCCCAGTGCGATACCCATGCGTCGGACGGCTTGGTCGCGCATAAATGTTAGTAATGACGCAAAGATCGCCAACAGGATAATGGCCACCGGCACTCTCACAGAAGTGACCTCCAGCCAATCCAGAACTGTCTTGTGCAGCAAGAATGGGATGCCAAGCGCGAGCGATTCGGCAACTAGGCCTAGCGCCAATCCCACCGCGACCAGACGAAAGAGTTCTGATCTGACGCTAGCGGCCAAGTGCCGAACGACGCTAAAAGGCGTATAACGCCCCTGCCCACTAGAGAATGTCTGGTCCAAATCGAACTCTACAGCGACGCCAGAGTAGCTCTCGGTTAGTTCTTCAAGAGATAGGGATAAAGCGCCAATTGCAGGATCGTGGATACGAAAAACCTTTCCTCGAACGGCCTTAAGAACGACCAGATGTTCCATGTCCCAGTGCAGCATCACTGGCAAGCGCAGGTCTTTCAACTGAGCAGCCGAACACCGATACGCCCTGCCATTCATGCCAATTGATTTCGCAACCTGCAAAAGACTGCGTAGTGTGAGCCCTTTCAATGACACACGATACTTCTCACGGAGCTGAAAGACATCGATCGGCATTCCAAAGAAGCGCGCGATCATGGCCAGGCAAACGAGACCGCACTCTGCAGTTTCGCTTTGATATAGAACAGGGAGCCGATGCATGGTTCTCACGCTGATTCGAGTTCAAAGACCGTCGTGCGCAGAGGCAAATACAGGTCCTGGCCAATCTCCGTCAGATATTCCAGCCTTGAATCGAGCTCTGACCCAAGCTGATGCGCACTGGTTTTGGCGTGCTCAATCTCCTGATCAAGCACGCTGCCGTGCATGTCACCGGTGCGCGTTCGAAGGAGCATAAGCGCCGCGTAGATATTGGCGAACGCATGATAGCCTAATAGAACTCGGTCGAGCGGGCGGTGCGTGTTCTTCAGGATCGAATAGGCAGTTGGCGCATTGGCGACGGTGACAGGCCCCACCCACTGACCTAGGTGGAAATACTGGTGAGAGCACTCGTGCACGAGTTGCGCTAGTAGCCGAGGCAGCGTGCTCGGAGCCGTAATCTGGATGTTTCCCGGAAAAATTGATGATGAACGGCTCTGTGTTTTTCGCGGATCGGTAGGGTGGAGGAGCGTTATCTCCTTGATGGGCAGTAAGACCCACAGGAGGTACTCCGGAACCGAGTCCCTTAGGGTCGTCAACACGCCGTCTACGGCTTCAATGCTGCCGGCGCGGTCCTCTGTGAGGGGCCACATTGTCTCAAGAGGCTCCTTGTATTGGAGCCACTCTCCTTGCGAGTGCACCAGCGCATAGGACCCAAGCAACTCCACCATATCGCCTGACGACATTAGATAATGGCCATGGTCAGTTCGCCTAAAAACGAAATCGCCGCTTTCCTTCGACCTAACAATCACACTGTCCGGGCTTGCTTTGATCCTGTAACGACAAGGCGGCAGCGCCCTCCCACCGAGCATTAAGGGCTGGTTCCCGCTTGGGAGTTCCGCATCGAACTCGGAAATGAGTCCGGCGGCGTGAGAAATTATGGCCATCTGAATGTCCGCCCATATCGGCTCAGCCTGCCACGAGAGTCGGACGAAGCCAACCGGCGGCAACCACCCCTTACCCATTAATGGACGGCGATCTATACCCTTGGATATTCTCGCGCCCCCTTCCTCTTCGAGCTTATCCAGCAAGGCATAGAACAATTTGTCGGCCACGTAGCCGTAGAGCGACATGTAATCACCGACCATGGGGTTTGATAGCTCCTTCAGCATGGAAGTGCTTCCTTGCGTTGCTTGAGGACATTAACCATAAATTCGGCGCTGGTTAGGGGGACTGACTCGAGACGATTAGCCAGTTTATCGAGAGAAACAATGGACTTCTGAACAAGAAACCGGGCCGTTTCTTCATGAATCATCTGCAACACATCACATAGAACCGATTCGTTTTCGAACGGCGCGGCCTTGGAATATCTGTTGTAGAGGGCGCCCGATCTGCATGATTTGAACCAAGCACACGTGCTGCATTTCGCAGGAACATGATCAATTGCTCTCGTCAACCGCCCGAATAATTCACTAGTGACCAAGTCCCTGAGATTATGATCAAAGATGTTGAGGTGCGTTTCGGCAAACTCACTATCAAGTGCAATTATATTGTCGTCTACGAGGAGACTCCCATCACTAGCGACTGTGGCGATGAAATGCTGGGTAGCATGACGCTTTGAGTTGCGTTCAATACCAGCATCCGAATACATGGCAAGGATGACATCGGTCAGCCCGCGAATGAAATACGGGGTTGGAAACACATACTTGTCGAGCCAGGTAGCCACCAAAGGCCGAATGCGCTCTACTGACTTGCCCCACGACACCGCGCTGGGCTCGTCATACCCCCCTCGTGGATAATTAAGACTTGGGCTAGTAGCCCCAATTTCACCGATTAGAAAATCCAAGAGACGGCTCAGATCTTCATTCGCATCGACAACGGCAAGGATGCCGGAACGAGAAACTCGGCCCGCCTTCCGTGCGCTCTCCACCAGACGCAACCCCGCTAGCGCTTTGTCGTAACTCCCTCGACCTTGGTGATCAGGACGATTACGATCGTGAGCTTCTCGTTCGCCGTCGATGCTGATGCCGGCCTTTACATCAAATCGCTCGAAGATATCAATCCACTCCTCGTCGATCAGCGTCCCATTGGTCTGAACCGCAAACGTTATCGACCTCTTTTCAGCTTCAACGATCCGTAACGTTTCGCATATCTCAACAAACCGCTTTTTCTTGAGGAGTAGCGGCTCGCCTCCGTGAAATACGACGTTAATCCTAGATAGATTCAAGGCGTCGTAAGAACGTCGAAGAAACCCGGGAAGTGCGGCTACGACCTCGTTTCGTATGGTTGGGGGACGCTTTGTAGCATCGTACTCATGATTGAAGTAATAACAGTAAGGACACGCTAAATTGCACCGTTCAGTGATCTTAAGGACGATATCGAAAGACAGAGCATTTTCTTCCATGGCGTTTACCTAAGAGGCGGTCCGCTAATCCAGTTGATAAGGACTCGTCGCACACCCGATTGAACAGGGTTTGCGCGATGGTGTCGGTGCGAAGGAAATACGACGGCAGATCCGGCCAGCCTTCCATTGGAGGACGAAACCGATATGCCAGGGAACATCTCGAACTCCCCACCGGTGTAATCATTGGGGTCCGACAGTTCGATCGAGATGCTGATCTTCCGGCGCGATGCATAGCCCGGCCCAGAGTCCGCGTGCCACTGCTGAAAATGATCACCAGCCCTATACTCGCAAAGCTTCAACTCTTCGGTCGTCTCGCGGACGTCCAGCCCCCAGTGTTTGGCTGCCGCAAAGAAGACCTTGTCGATCCTGTCGTAGATCCACTGACTTGAGTCACTACGGGGCCAAAAGGCCGTAAGCACTTTGCGTCGCTCAGCGACTACCAAGAAACCTTCTCGCTCCAACGTTTGTCCAGGCACCATTTCGAAATCATTGAATAGTTGATTGAGCTCAACGAGTTCGTAGGGCAAAAATACGTTGGGGATTAGGAGATAAGGCACATGCAGCCTACTCTCGAGCACATTCCAGTCATCTGACATGACGCCCTCAACTGATTTGGGGACGGAAAGGTTTTGAAGCAGCTTAGGGACGTCTTCGCATGGCCCGAGCCGTTTGGCGCGCGGGTGGCCCAGCCCCGGAGCATGGCTTGCCAAAACTTGACTTGCCAAAAAGCCCGGAGATATCGGTATGTGCGAATGATCCCTTGCAGGAAAATCCAACTCTCAACGCGCGACTAACGCGGCGCATGTGAGTACGGCCAGCTCCGACCAAAAGCGTAGGGCCTAGTCTCTGAAAAATGAGCGGTAGCGTGTTAGCGGGTCGAGGATGTCGAACACCGATGCGCTCGCATACGGAAAACGAAGCGTAATCCATCATCTCTACTTATTCCTTTAGTAGCGATTTGCCATCTTGGCTTCAGCTAAGAGCCGTTGAAGCAGCGGCTGATTATGTGCTTGACAACTGACTCCGCCAAGCCCTACCTCCCCTGCAGTAGAGCTGCAATGCGGCAATAAGTCAAGGCTCTGATCTGTTGAGTCGTGACATCTCGATTGATGAGCCGCGCGACTGTTTTGCGCCGGTGAAGTCGATGATGTGAGCACACGAACTCAAACAGTTGACGGTTCTAACGCCAAACTCATCTGCCGGCTAGCGCGAGGATGGCGCGGCCTGCCAGCGGCATGGCGCTGGACTAAGAGCACCTAAGGAACCTCTGAACAACGCACCGTAGATAAGCGCCCCCCATGTTGAGAAGTGATCTATGCAACTGACGTTTCCGTGACGCTGATTGCCTGGGCAAGCGCAAGCAGACCCGCCAGGAGAATTCCTGGCC
This sequence comes from Xanthomonas sp. NCPPB 2864, assembly GCF_056675615.1. Classification (NCBI taxonomy): domain Bacteria; kingdom Pseudomonadati; phylum Pseudomonadota; class Gammaproteobacteria; order Lysobacterales; family Lysobacteraceae; genus Xanthomonas; species Xanthomonas sp. NCPPB 2864. The sequence goes on along the minus strand of NZ_JBWWVS010000001.1, from coordinate 821,655 downwards.
GAGATCGATCAAGTCGTTCCGTGGCAGCAATTGCTTGAACTGGTCGAACCGCACTATCCGGTGTCAGGGCGGCCAGGTCGGCAGCCGTACGCACTGGCGACAATGTTGCGGATTCACTTGCTGCAGCAGTGGCTACGCGTTGAGCGATCCGGCAACGTAAGAAGAGTTGCATGAAATCCCGACCTAGCTGCGTTTTGCCCAGCTCGGTGGTTTGGACAACGTTCCTGCCGATACAACGATTCTCAACTTTCGCCGCCTATTGGAAACCCATGGCCTTGCTGCGCAGATGCCGGAAGCGGTCAAAGCGCATTTGGCGCGCAAGGGTCAGAGCCTGCGGTCCGGTACGATTGTCGATGCGACGCTGATCACTGCAACCAGTTCGACCAGGAACGCCGACCATGCGCGCGCCCCTGAGATGCATCAGCCCAAGAAAGGAAACCAATGGTATTTCGGGATGAAGGCGCACATCGGCGTGGATGAGTTTTCAGGGTTGGTGCACCACGTCCATTGCACGGCCGCCAATGCTGCCCATGTCACGGTGACGCACAAGCTGTTGCACAGTAACGAAGACAGCGTGTTCGGCGACAGCGGCTACACCGGAACAGACAAACGCGAAGAACTGCGGACCTGCGAGGCAGCATTTTTCATTGCCGCCAAGCCCGCGCGACTTCAGGCCGTCAGCAACAAACGCGGGCGTGCCCGGGAAGAACGTTGGGAACACTTCAACTTCGGTTTGCGCGCGAAGGTGCGGCATTCGTTCGGCGTGATCAAGCGCCAGTTTGGCTACACCAAGGTCCGCTATCGCGACTTGGCCAAAAAAAAGCCGCGCAAGTGCTGACGTTGTTTGCGCTCTCAAATCTGTGGATGGTGCGCCGGCAGCTACTGCCGGCCAGGGTAATGCCGCCCTGCGGCAGGATAAGCCAGCAAAAGGCGCATGGATTACAACGCAGACGCCAACAGTGCACGCCGCCTCGGCGGTGCTCATTGAATCTACAAGATGCTGGTTAGTTGTTCAGACCGTCCCTAGTAGCGGTACCCACCTCCATCAAACCGGTAGGTTTTTGTGCCTGTTCGCAGGCGCAAACCTATGCGATGCCTGCGTCGGGAGGCGGATAAAACAACACTCCCTAGGGAGAAATACGCCCGCCGGCTATGAGCGATTTCTAACCTCCCGACATCTCGTCGCCATCGGGCGGCGATGCCTGTTCTTCGGAGGAGGCGTTGTCATGGCAGATGTATCGATAGTGCAGATTGGTGGGCGTCGTCGCTCCATGGTGCTTGCAGAGGTGAGGCCATGTGCCGGGCGCAGTCTCTAACCGCCAAGCGGCCCAAATCGAATTCCAAGCAGCGCAGCTGCCGCCAAGCAAACAGTCTTGCCGGTGAAAGACCCGCAGCCCATGCGGCTGGTGCCCTCGCCCACGTTAGATGTGGACAACCCGGATTTCGACCGTCGCCCCAGGCACCCCTTAGACGATCTGTCACCGCGTCTGCCCCGCAAGGCACGCACGCCGACAAGCTGCACGGTGGGCTATGCGTTCTACAATGCAGAGCCGGGCCGGTCACACAGCCAGCGGATTCCCAGCGTGCGTTGGCGCACATGGCGGCGGTGCTGCCGGAACTGGGCCGACTGAGCGTCGAGGCCATCGCCAAGCTGGTCGGAGTGGCACCACTGGCGCGCGACAGCGGCGCGATGCGCGGGGTGCGGCGCATCTGGGGCGGGCGGGCCGGCATCCGCCAGGTGCTGTACATGGCCACCCTAGTGGCAGTGTGCTTCAATCCGCCGCTGCGCGATTTTTATCAACGGCTGCGTCACAAGGGCAAGGCCCCCCAAGGTGGCTCTGGTGGCGGCCATGCGCAAGTTGCTGGTCATCCTCAACGCCAAGATGCGAGATCAACTGGCTGCTACCGCCGCCAGTTGATCAAGACAGTTGCTCTCCCGTGGGAAGAGGGGCTTGATGTTGCATGTCTGAGTTATTACGTATAGCTGCGGGCGCGGTTTCTTCGCTCTGTGGTGCCATGCGCTCTCCAGAGGTCGCGCGAGGGCGTGTCATTCCTTCGAGACACCCTCGCTACAGCACTCACGCCGACTCCAGCACCCAGCACCCGAACGCTGGCCCTGCCGAATAGCCGGTCTCCGGCTCGATGCGGATTTGCAAGGTGGCGCGGCCTGCCACTGCTGCAGGCAAGGCGTAATCCACATCGACGAAGTTCAGGCCGCGGTTGCCGTCCAGGCGTTCGTTGGCGATGAGCTCGCCGTCGGCGAGGATGCGGAAGCGGCGGCGGGTTTCGTCGCCCCAGTAGCGCAGGCGCAGGATCCTGGCCTGGGTGGTGTTGCGCAGGGTGAAGGCGATGAAGCCGCCGGTGCGGGCGTCGCGGCCGGCACGGCGGCGGTAGCTCAGTGCGTAGGAGCTTTCGCTGTGCAGGCCGTGGGCTTTTTCAGAGGCTTCATCGCCCAGGGCAATGCGGTCCAGTGCGCGCGTGTCCAATGCCTGTTGTTTCGCGTCTGCTGCGGCCTGCTCGGCTTGATGCTGCTGCCATGCAGCGGCGTCGCGATGCTCCAGGTAGGGCGCGCTGCGGCGATCGAACTGCGCGTAGAACGGCGAGAAGCGCCAGTGCTGGCTGCCGTCGCTGTAGTCGAACGCGGTCTGGCCCACCACCGGCTGCAGGCGCTGCAAGACCTCATCGCCGCCGATCAACGCCGGGGTCTTGCCCGACCAGGGTTTTGCCGCAGCACCCAGGTCGGCCGCCAGCACCAGCGGCCCGCGCAGCACCGAGACCCAGGCCGGGTCGTCCGGCGTGGCTTCCAGGCGCAGCGGCATCTCGAACGACAGCGTGAGCGTGTCGCCGGCGCGCCAGACGCGGGCGATGCGCAGGTAGCCCTCGTTGACTGTGGCATCGACCGGCTGGCCGTTAAGCTGCAGCCTCGGCGACTGCGCCCAACCAGGCACGCGCAGTGCGAGCGTGCGTTGCTCGGCCGGCGCGGCGTCGATGCGTAGCGAGGCGCTGCCCTGCTCCGGCATCGTGCTGTGCAGGGTCATGTCCAGCCCGGCAGCATCGCGCACGCTGGAGGGCACATACAGATTGACGTAAACGCCCTGCCCGTCGTGCCAGTAGATGGAATCGCCGAACTGGGCATGTGCCTCCATGCCGCTGCCGACGCAGCACCAGAAATCGTCGAACGGCGACGACCAGGCGCGCGCTTCGCCGGCCAGCATCGGTGTCATGTAGGTGAACATGCCGGTGCGCGGATGCTGCTGCGCCAACACGTGGTTGAGCAGCGTGCGCTCGTAGTAATCGAAGAACTCGGCCTGCGGGCCCCATTGGTACAGGTGCCGGGTGAGCTTGAGCATGTTGTAGCTGGCGCAGTGCTCGCAGGTCTGCTCGGTGACAAACTTCGAGATGCTGTCCGGCTGCTGGAAATACTCGCGGTCACCGTTGCCGCCGATCACGTAGGTGTGGTGGTCGGTGACGGTGTGCCAGAAGAAGCGCGCGGCCGCGCCCGACGCGGCATCGCCAGTGACTTCGTACTCGCGTGCCAGGCCGATCAGCTTGGGGATGTTGGTATTGGAATGCTGGTGCACCAGCTCGTCGCGTTGGGCGATAAGCGGATCCAGCACGGCGTGATGGTGCAGGCGCTGCGCCAGTGCCAGCCATTGCGCATCGCCGGTCCGCACATGCAGCTCGACGAAGGATTCGTTGAGGCCACCGAATTCGCACGACAGCACCTTCTGCAGCTGCGCGTCGTCGAGTGCGGCGAAGATGCCTTGCAGATAGCCGGCCAGGCTTACCGCCACCTGCAGCGCCTGCGCGTTGTCGCAATGCGCATGCACGTCGAGCAGGCCGGCAAACAACTTGTGCCAGGTGTAGAGCGGTGCCCAGCTGCCGTTGAGGTAGAACGGCGCCGGGTCGATCTTGCCGCGCCTGAGTTCATCGAACACCACGCGCCCGCTTTCGATCTTCCCTACGGCGTTCTTGCGGGTGAATCCGGCGACGTAGCCATCGCCTGCATGCGCCTGGCAGCGTGCCAGCGCTGCGACCAGGTACCCGGCGCGCGTGCGGCATTGCGCATCGCCGGTCTGCGCATGCATCAGTGCCAATGCGCTGAGATAGTGACCGAGCGTATGCCCGGCGATGGTGTCCGCCTCCCAGCCGCCGTATGCAGGCGCCTTGGGATCGAGGCCGGCGTACAGTACGAAGTTGTGCAACAGCCGGTCCGGCTCCAGCCGCATCAGGTAACGACGGTTGGTGTGCAGCGCGTCCAGGAACAACGACGGCGTGAGCCGCACCTGCGCCAGCGGCACGGCGCGCACGCTGCCGGGTCGTGCGGCACTGGCCTGGGCCGGAAAGCGCAGCAAACCCGCCGCAACCGCCAGGCTGCTCCAGGCCAGAAAGCGCCGCCGCGACAGGCTCGGCGCCTGGTCGTTGGGCAACTCGCTCGAATACGTCTCGGTCATGGGCTCAGCTTAGCTCCTGTCGGCGCGCACAGACCGCGCGCGCCATTGCAACAACCGCCTGCGCAGTCGCACCAACACGCGCGTGCATACGCATGACGCCCGCGACCGATGGCATCTGGCCGCACGCCAGCGCGATACAGCGGCCCGATCAGAACTTCACCGTGGCACGCGCCCAGTAGAACCGACCCAGCAGATCGTAGGTGGCCACATCGGTAACGGCGTTACCGACGTTGTTGGAGTAATACAACGGCGGCTGTTTGTTGGCGATATTGTCCACGCCCACTTCGAAGCGCGTGTGCCACGGTTCGACGTTGTAGCCCAGCTGCAGGTTGTTGTAGACGTAGGCGCCGATCTTGCGCACCACCATCGGCTCGCTGGAATCGGCGGACAGGCTCTGGTCCGGATCCGAATTGCCGATGGCGGTGTGCCCCACATAACGGATGCGCCAGGTGGCGCTCCAGTCGTCCAATGCCCAGTTCACCGTGCCCAGCGCACGCCAGCGCGGGAAATTGCCGTAGGCCTGGGTGTAGCGGCCGACGTTGTGGATGGTGACCGAGCTGGGGTCGGTGGTATCGGGCAGCACGTCGTAACGGGTGAGATAGGTGCCGTTGAGCCCGGCGCTGAGATTGCCCCATGCGGTGGGCGGCGCGCGGTAGGTCAGGTTGAAGTCCATGCCCTTGGCCCACAGCTTGCCCAGGTTGACGGTGGGTTCGGCGATGTAATTGATGGTGCCGTTGCCGTTGCGATGGATCAACGCGCAGAAGGAGCTGGCCGGGTTGGCGAAGCATTGATTGAGCACGGTCTGCGCCGACACCGTGGTGATGGTGTCTTCCAGATCGATGCGCCACCAGTCCGCGCTCAGCGACAGCCCATCGATCCACTGCGGGTCGTACACCAGCCCCACGTCGTAGGACTTGCCGGTTTCCGGCTTGAGCTGGTACCCGGCCACTGCTGCGCCGGACACCTTGCCCGACACCTGGCCATCGGATTGCTGGTAGCTGCCGTCGGTGGGCACATTGGCGCAGGCCACGCTATTGCCACCGGTGTAGCCATTGCATGGGTCGTTGACGGTGGCCGCATCGCCGGCCACGCCGGCATACAGCTCGTTGATGTTGGGCGCGCGGAACACCTCCGACACCGTGCCGCGGATCAGCAGGTTCTCGATCGGGCGATATTCCAGCGAGATCTTGCTGTTGGTCTTGCTGCCGACCGAGCTGAAGTCGGAAAAGCGCGTGCCCAGCGTGATGTTCAAGGCGTTGATGCCGGGCAGATCCTTCAGCAGCGGAAACAACGCTTCGGCATAGGCCTCCTTGACGTCGAAACTGCCGGCCAGGGTGGACGAACAGAATTCGATCACTCCGCACAGGCCGTCTTCATCGCCGGTCCATAGCGGGTCGGAGGCGGTGGTCGAACGCTCCTTGCGATAGGAGACGCCGGTCGCCAGGCTGACCGTGCCGGCCGGCAGTTCGAACAGCGAACCGTTGGCATTGGCCTCGAATTGCTTGACCGTGTAGACGCTGGTCACGATGGGGTTGACCACCATGCCCTGCAGCGCGGACAGGTTGGCGCTGTCATTGAGGTTGAAGAAGTTCAGCGGTGTGCAGCCGGCGATCGCCGCGCCCGCGCTGCCGCACTTGACCACGCCATCGCTGTCCAGGAACGAGGGGCCAATGGCCTGATTGAACGCGGCATAGTCCAGAAAGCCGTTGTTGATCGACTTCTGTTTGACCTTGCCGTAGTTGAAGGTGGCATCCCACTGCCAGGAACTGTCGCCGAAGCGGCCGCGCAAACCGGGGCTGATCTGGAAGTTGTAGGTGTTGTATTGATAGCTGCGATTGCCCAGCACGGTGGCGCGCGTGTTGAGGTCGTTGTACGAGGTGCCGGTGCTGCGATCGGTGCCGAAGTTCACGCCGAACGGGTTGTAGTAACTCTGCGACGACACCAGGATGTTGTCGCCGTTGGCGAAGATCGGGATCGGCGCAATGATCGAGGCGGATTCGGTTTTACTGAACCAGGTGTTGACGTAGCCCTCGACGTTGTCGGTGAAGCGATAGGTGCCCAGCAAAAACGCATTGGTGCGCTTCTGCGGGGTCTGCAACAGGTTGAACGGCTGGTAGTTGTAGGAGTCGGCGCTGGCGTTGTAACAGTGGAAATCGCCCGGGCCGGCGCGACCGCTCACGCCGCTGTTGAGGGTGACACGCCCGCAGCCGTTGGCTTGCGCAAGCTGCGTGGACTGATCCGAGCCATCGTTGAAATTCACGGTGCCGGTGGGCGTTGCGGACGAGCCCTGCTTCACCGGTTGCCCGTTGGTCAACGCAAGCGCGTCCCTGGAATAGTCGCGCGCCGCTGCCGAGACCGGATCGATGTTGTGGTACGACAGGCCGCCGATCAGGCTGCCACGCTCCCAGGTCTTGCCGGTGGTCAGGGTGAAGTTGCGCCGGTTGCCGTCGCCTTCGCTGCTGGTGCCGAAGTCGCTGCTGAACTGCACGCCATCGAACTGGCTGCGCAGGATGAAATTGACCACGCCGCCGATAGCGTCGGAGCCATACACCGCAGAGGCACCGTCGCTGAGCACTTCGATGCGCTCGATCATGCTGGACGGAATCGCGTTGACGTCGTTGTAGGCCAGACGAATACCGTTGACCAGCACCAAGGTGCGCTTGTCGCCCAGACCACGCAGCGAAATGGCCGACGCGCCGGTGCCGCCGCCGTTGTTGGTATACGGATTGGTGGCGTTGCCGGCGATCGACGGCAGCTCCTGCAGCAGATCGCCGACCGTGGCCTTGCCGGTCGCGGCGATCTGTTCCTGGCTGACCGTGACCACCGGGTTGGCGGTTTCGGTATCCACGCGGCGCAGACGCGAGCCGGTGACGACCACGCTGTCCAGCGTTTGCGGCGCGTCACTACTGCCGCCGGCCTGCTGCGCAGACACCGGTGCGCTGACGCCTGCAGACAGCGCCAGCAGCAATGCGGCGCTGAGCATGCTCGGCACCGGGCGCGTGGGCGTGCCGGAGGTCCGGGAGAAAGGCAACAGCGGCATCGGCATGCAAGGCTCCTGATTCGTATGGCAGACAAACGATGGGCAACACACACCCGTGCCGGCGGACACCAGCGCAGGGCAAGATGGATGGCAGACGCGCACGCAGCGAAACTTCTCGCCAGCGCTGTGCTGCAGACATGCAGACAACCTGCGACGCGCATGACCACGCAGGGTCACGCAGCAGCGCGTGTTGTCAAAAAGGGTGTTGGTTCCGCACCGGAGGCGCCCATGCGCTCCAGTTTCATCAGCTGGTCACAATGTGCCTGTGCGCACGCGCTACGTCTTGTCGCATTTGGCGACAGCGCGTGCGGAAAACTGCATGGTTCGCAAATGAACCAGCCTGCCTTGACGTTGCACTCTGCAGCAACGTCTGCAGCTGGGCACCAAGCCTAAAGCGATGGACGGGACACCCGAGGCGATGTATCGCCTGCAACCATGTGCGATGACAGTCGATCTAGAAATCGAGCACTGCGCATGCATGCAGCAGCGCGGTGACGGCAATCAGCGTGCACTGCCCTGCCCGCCCTGTTTCAGCGGCTGTGGTCTAGGCACTGCAGTCAAACGGTCGGCCGGCAGACCGGCCTCACGGATCACGGCGCCTGCGTCGTCGCAGGCTGGTCGTGGTTCCAGTCCGGCGTTGGCACTTGCTGCATCCAGCGCAGGAAGAAATCCAGCAGGCGGCGCTTGCCGTAGTCGCCACCGGCGCCGTGATCGCCGCCGGGCACCACCAGCAGGTCGAAATCCTTGCCTGCCTTGATCAGCCGATCGGCCACCTGCAAGGTGCTGGCCGGATCGACATTCATGTCCATGTCGCCAGTGACCAACAGCAGATGCCCTTGCAGGCGCGCGGCGTTTTCCACGTTCGACGATTCGGCATACCACGGCCCGACCGGCCAGCCCATCCATTGCTCGTTCCACCAGATCTTGTCCATGCGGTTGTCGTGGCAACCGGAATTGGCCACGCCTGCCACATAGAATTCCGGATGGAACAGCAGCGCACCCAATGCGTTCTGGCCACCGGCCGAGGTGCCGTATACACCGACGCCGCCGTCGATGGCGTACCACGGGTACTGTGCGGCAGCGGCCTTGTGCCAGGCGATGCGATCCGGCAGGCCCGCATCCTTGAGGTTGCGCCAGGCCACATCGTGGAAGGCGCGCGAGCGATTGTTGGTGCCCATGCCGTCGATCTGCGCGACCGCAAATCCCAGCGCAGTCAGCGCTGATGTGCGGGTGGTGAACGTCTTGGGCACGAAGGACCCTTGCGGCCCGGCGTAGATGTATTCGATCACGCGGTAACGCTGCTGTGGCCGCATTTGCGTGGGGCGCTGGATCACGCCCCAGATCTCGGTCTTGCCGTCGCGGCCGGTGGTGTGGAACGGCAACGGTGGCTGCCAGCCGGCAGCCTGCAGACGGCTCAGGTCGGTGCGCTCCACCGTGCGTGCCAGGCTGCCGTCGGCACTGCGCCGCAGCTCCAGCACCGGGCCCAGGTCCACGCGCGAGTACAGGTCCAGATACCATTTGCCGTCCGGCGAATAACTCACCTGGTGATCGGCGGCTGCCGGCGTCAATGCAGTGAGCCCGGTGCCGTCCAGACCGATGCGATAGGCATGGCGGTAATACGGGTCCTCACCGGGCTGCATGCCGGAGGCGGTGAAATACAGCTGGCCTGCGCCCTCGTCGAGGTAGTCGAGCTTGCGCACCACCCAGTCGCCCTGCGTGACCTGGCGGATCACCGTACCGCTGTGGCCGTCGTACAGATACACGTGCTCCCAGCCATCGCGCTCGGAGGCCCACAGGATCTGCGCGCCGTCGGCCAGATCACGCCGCGCATGCTTGCCGCCGTCCTCGTGCGTTCCGCTGAGTTCGGAGTATTCGATGAAGGTGGGCGAGGTCTCTTCGATCAGGGTGCGCGCGACAGCCGTGCGTGCGTCCACTTCGATGACCCGATACAGCTGGTGCCCGCGCGCGTTGTATTCGAAGGTGAGCCCGCGGCTGTCCTTCCACCAGACCATCTCGCTCAGGCTGAAGGCATTGGGCAACAGCGTCATCGCCACCGGATGCGCGGCGCGCGTGGCGATGTCGAACAGCACCGGCTGCATCACCGGCAAGACATCGCCGGGCTTGGGATAGACCTGCTGGTGCAACTTCGGCTGCAGCTGATCGGCCGGCGCCGACTCGATGTAATAGACCATGCGCGGCGGCGGCGCCTTGACCCGATACGCAGCCAGATGCTGCGAGTCCGGCGACCACACCACGCTGTCGAGTGCGTAGTAATCATCGGCACTGCCATCGCGGCTGAGCACGCTGCGCTCGCCACCATCGACCGGCGCGATCACCAGATTGGCCTGCTCCACCCAGGCGCGCCAGCGGCCATCCGGCGATAGCTTGGCCTGCCGCTCGCCCTGCTTGAGCGGCAGGCGCATGTCCATCGACTCGGCCTGCACGTCGCGTTCGGGCACATGCGCGCAGCGATAGCGGGCCAGATCGCACTGCCAGCCCAGCTTCGCCAGCTGGAAGCCCAGGCGCTGCCGGTCCAGGGTGAGTTCCTCCAGCTGCAGTTGCGTGGCGTCGATGGCTTGCGCACCGGCCTGGGTCAGGGCCGCCGCCAGCCGCGCATGATCGAAGGCCAGCGTGTTGCGGCCGCTGGCCGCATCCACCAGGCGGTACTCGATGGCCGGCGCCTGATCGGCACGTGCCACGCCACGCCGATACACGAAATGCCCTGCATCGATCCATACCGGCGCCGTCGGCTGCCTGTCGACCAGCGACGCATAGTGATCGGCCAGACCGATCGCCTGCGCGTACTGCGCCGGTGTGGGCGTGGGCACGGGCGTGGTTGCTACGGGTGCAACGGATGCAGCCGCTGCGCTTGCCGAGAGCGTCCAGAGTGCGATGCTCAGGCAGCATGCTGCGACGCTATGCCGCCTGGAGGTCTGGGTGTGATGCAGCAGTGGCTTCATGCGTTTATCCGCGGAGATGGTGTGGTCGTGGTCGGCACGGTCATCGCGCCAATGGGCCATCACCCGTACCAGGCCTGCACCTTCACCGCCGCTGTGCTGCCGGGCAATGCCACGCGATCGGCATGCGGGCCCTGCGCACGCGCCGACTTGCCGTCGACGAGCACGCGGGTGAGCTTCTTACCCTTGGGCACGCGCAAGCTCAGCCAGGTGTGCCTGGGGGGCCGTTCCGGCAGTTGCACCTCGGCATCGATGCGGCGTGCCGCCACGTCGGTGCGCAAGGTCAGCGTGAGCTTGCCCCAGCGTGTGGGCGCTGCGGTGATGCCGATCGCAGCGCCACTACCCAGCCATGCGCGCGGCAGCGCACGCGCAAGGAACAACTGCTCGCCTGCGCTGTCGTCGCTGACCAGCATCCAGCGCAGCAGCAACGGGATGGTCATCTGCGCGGGGATGCAGAACAGCGGCATGCCACCGGTGATGCCGCTGACCTCGCCGGCGGTCCAGCTGCCGCGGGTATGCACCTGGTAGCGGTGCGCATAGACGAACAACAGATACTCTTCGATGCGATCCAACCGCAGCAGCTGTTGCGCATAGCCGTAGGAAATGAAACCGAGCAAATCGCGGCTGCCCGGCTCCGGTGGTGCGATGTTGGCCACCACGCCGATGCTGGTACCGCCATGGCCGCGCAGGCAATCGATCACCAGGTTGGCCAGGTCGTCGGGCAGCACATCGGCCTGCAGCAATTCCGCATACGCGCGGTGCGGCCATTGCTGCTCGCTGGGCTTTTCCTGCAGCAGCGATTGGCGAAACGTGAGTTTTGTGCCCGGCAACGGGCCGATATACGGCGGCGACAGATCGCGGCGCACGTTGGCACGCAGGCTGGCCTCCAGCCTCGCGCGCAACTGCCTGGCGCGATGCTGCCATTGCGTGGCCAGACCGGCATCGCCGCCGAGCGTGCTCCAGACCTGGGCGATGTCTTCCCAGCCGCGTATCGTCAGCGCGCTATTGGCGTAATACGGTTTCCACCACAGCGACGGATCCGGAAACAGGCAGGCATCGGATTCGTTCCAGCCGTGCAGCAGGCCATGGCCATGCGTGCTGCGCGGCAATGCCAGCGCCTGGTCGTGCAGCTCGCACAGCAGCTGCGCGGTGGCGGCGATCTTGGGCAGCAGGCGGCGCAGCCGCGCCGCATCGCCGGTATAGCGCAGATAGCGCGCCAGCAGCGACAGGGTCAGCCCGAACTGCCCGACCTCCGGCCCGCGCATGTTCGGCAGGCCATCGTCCTGCACGAAGTCGTCGAAGTAGTTGTCCAGTACCGCAGCGGCCTGCGCAAAGCGACCCCATTCCAGATTGGCGTAGAACGAGCTGGTGAAAGTGTCCTGGAAACCGTCGTACTCGTTGCCGTAGTAGTCGCGCTCCACCGCGCCGTACTTCGGATAATCGCCACCGGGGCGCACCACCAGCTCGCGTGCGAAGGCGAACTGCGCCATGTCGTTCCAGCTGGCATCGGGCAGCTGCGCCTGCACCGTGCCGTCCAGGGCCTGCTGCCAATACGCGGCGAAATCGATCAACCCCGCGTAGAACTGCTCGGCGGTGGCCGGCTTGCGCGACGGTGCAAACGCGGGATAGCTGTGGGTGTAGTGCACGCCGACGATCTCGCCGCCGCGCACCTGCATCGTGCGATGCCAGGTCTGCACCACGAAGCGATCGCTGGCACGCACATCGGCGAACACCAGCACGTCGTACCAGCTATCGGCCCCGCCTTCGCGCCGCATCACCTTGCGTACCGCCGGCATCCAGCCACCCAGCAGGCCTTCCTCGCGCCGTTTGATCAACGCCTCTTCGCCCAACTCGGCGAAGGCGTGTTCCGGCCGCGAGGTGCGGCTGCGGCCGTTGGGCAGGATCGGCATGGTATCCAGGCTTTCGCGCGTGCCGACGAAGGTGGTCCACGGCCAGCGGCCACCATTGTCCTTGGGGTCGAGCAGCGAGGCCGGCGGCGGCGCGACATCGCGCACCTGCGCCTCGTCCGGGTCGCCATCGCGCAGCAGGCGGTCGGCGAGCAGATCCGCCTCGGCCATCGCCACCTCGGCCAGCGACATCCCGAAGTACGGCTTGCCCTCGGCGGGATAGGCCGGCTCGGTGCGTTTGTCCAGGCGCAGCATGCCACTGTCGGTCCACAGCGTCAGCTGGCCCTGCGGGTTGTCGAGGTGCTCGTAGACGGTCCACTGCTGCTGCAGGTGTTCAAAACTGCACAGCTTGCTGCCCACATGCGCGGCCGACGGCAGCGCCTCAAGACGCGGCAGCGCCGGTGGCGGCAACGGCGCCGGGGTGTGCGACGTGCCCGGCAGCGCGAGCGCGGCACCTGCGCCTACCGCCGCGGTTGCCGCCATGCCCTGACGCAAAAAGCTTCTGCGGTCCATCGTCGCGCCCTCGGTTGATCTCATCCACATCCTGCGCGACAGCGCGGCTTGCGTCTTGTGGCAGCTGTCTGGCACGTATGCGGAAATCCGCACACAAGCAGCTGTTGCTGCGCTGCCATCGCAGCAACGGCGCAGCGCCCAGTTGCCGCCCCCCTGCCATTTAGCCACGTGACTTTCTGGCCACGCCGGTATCTGCGGTGGCGGCCACACTGGCTGCACAGACGCAGGCGGCACCGTCGCCAGACCGCAACGCAACCCAAGCCCACCCACAAGGACCGTCATGCAGCCATCCCCATCGCGCATTGCGCACAGTGCCCGCGCCGCAGCGTGGTTTTTCGATGCCGGCAGCGCGTCTGCCAGGCGGCTGAAACGTCCGGCGCATCGCTGGCTGTTGCTGGCCTTGATCGTGCCCTGCATCGCGCAGGCGCAGGTGGATCTATCGCAGGTGGATGCCGAGATGGCCGCCCCACGCACCCAGGTGCTGGTGCTTGGCAGCGTGCATCTGTCGCAGTTGCCCAAGGGCAGCGATATCGGTGCAGCACGCCTGCAACCATTGATGGACCGGCTGGCCGCGTACGCGCCCACCATCATCACCACAGAGGACCTGGCGGGCGAAACCTGCGACCTGATGCGGCGCCATCCGGCGGTGTATCTGCCCGAGGACACCACGACCTATTGCCCCGACACCAGCGAGGCGGCGCGTGCCACCGGGCTGGACGTTCCCACCGCTCTCGGCCAGGTCCGTGCAGCACTCCGCAGCTTGCCCAGTGCGCCCACACCGGCACAGCGTCGGCACCTGGCTGCGCTGTTTCTGGCCTCGGGCGAGCCACCATCTGCGCTGGTGCAGTGGCTGCAGCTTGCGCCAGCCGAACAGCGCAGCGGCGATGGCCTGGATGCGGCACTGGTCGCGCGACTGCGCAGCATGGAACAGCGCCCCAACGAGAGTTACCAGATCGCCGCACGGTTGGCGGCACGCCTTGGCCTGCAGCGCGTCCATCCGGCCGACGATCACACCGGCGACAACGTTGACCTGGGCGACCCGGCGGCGTACGGCAAGGCGATCCAGGCCGCCTGGGACAAGGCCGCACCGCGGGCGCGCGTCATGCGTGAGCGCGAGGACCAGCTGGCAAGTCAAGGCAGGTTGCTGGAGCTCTATCGCGCGATCAACCTGCCGGCCAGCCAGCAGCTGGCCATCGCGGTGGATTTTCGCGCCGCACTGAGCGAGGGTTCGCCGCAGCGCTACGGCTATCGCTACGTGTCCGGCTGGGAGATCCGCAACCTGCGCATGGTGTCCAATGTACGTGCCAGCTTTGCCGAACAACCCGGTGCGAAGGTGCTGGCAGTGGTCGGTGCCATGCACAAGCCCTGGTTCGACAACTGGTTGGGGCAGCTGCAGGGCGTGGATATCGTGGATGCGGCGCAGGTGCTGGGCAGTGACGGGCCGTGAGTACAACGCCGTCAGCATGACGCTCCAGGCCAAACGCGAGTCAGTCGAAGGCGCGGTGCCCTCGCCGCTCGCCGGACACGCTGTGAACCCGCCCGTGGGGGCTCGGTGGCTGCATTGATGCCGCCGCACGGTCCCGCAATCGGCAAGGACATCGCACCCGGGGCTACGCTAGCGTTGTGAAAAGCGACCCATCTCGCGGATTCCATCGGCTTGCTGATTTGGGCCGCAACCACATGAACGTTAGCGAATCAGAAGCGCGTCATGCATTGCTTGCACACTGCAAACCGACACTCTCGACTGGCCGTTGGCTGCCCACCGTCGCGGGACCTTACGCGGCATGGATGCCGCGTAAGAGCCTACACGGACGTACTTGCGGCGTGTCCTGCGATGGTGGGCGGGCAACGGCCCTGCGGCCAGCTATCAGACCAGCTGCTCCACGCTTGCGCTCTATCCGCACTGCCCTAAAAGCCCGCAGCCAAGACAAGCGCACTATCGAGTCGTCTATCGATACCGGCATAAGCAGAAGCCATCAATTCGCTGACTCCACGAAATGCAGAACGCAAATCCGGTTTCAGGTGCAGCCAGATGCGGCATCAAGGCGAAGGCCGCGCACCTAATGCACTAGATCGACAACCGGCCTTCGTCAATCCAGGCTCTCAGCTCAGCACATCCAGCAAGCTGCCCAGCATCTCGTCGGAGCGCCGTAGCGCAGTGGCGTTGGCCTGAAAATCGTTGCGTGCCGAGAGGCCTTCGACCAGATCGGTGGCCGGTGCCGATGGATCGGCGTTGGCGTCGACCACGCTGGCTGCCACTCCACCATTGAGCTGCGTGCTGGCTGCAACGGCCTGACGCGGACTGCCGTCCACCGGCTGACGCGCGACATTGCTGGCGGCCACCTGCTGGCGCAGTGCGGCGACCTGCATTCCGGAACTGGCGATACTGCTGATGCTCATGATGGCTCCGGTGCAGAAACTGAGAAATAACCAATGACGTTTGTTTGCCAACCAATCAACACAATCGTTGCCGGCAGTCGCGCCGCACTGCTGTCTTTCCTACGCCCACCGAGGCGCGTGGCGAGCGTGTCTCACGAGGTGGAATCAGCTGACAGGAACCGCAATGACGTGTCCCACCCACCGATTCCGATCACGCCCACCTCACGGCTGCCCAGCCGCCTCACGCAGGCTCAATAGGTGCCTACCCGCACACGCAACACCACCGGCACTTCACCCGCCGCATCCACACGACCGAAGTTGAGGCCGTAGTCGGTCTGGTCGCCGTTGAGTTGTCTTTCGACCTGCCAGCGCCCGTCCACGTACCGCCCCTGCTCCACCCGCAACAGTTGTCCATGACGGGTATCGGCCGCCTCGCGGAAAAATTCAATCCGCGCGGCCATGCCGGTGACCAGGAACTCCTCCGGCCCCAACTGCGCCACCAGCAGCCGGCCGGCGTGGTCGTCGTTGCCGGGCAGGATCGCCGGCGCATCGCCCCACATCGGCGCACCGAACGACACCTTGGCCTGCCAATCGCCGAAGCGCAGCGTGCGTTGCGGCGCGCCGGGCTGTTCGGCCACCGCCTGCAGCCGGCCGTCGAAGGCGGCCTGGGCGATCACGCGCTGCAGCGGGGCCAGCAGCTTGAAGTTGGCGGCGTGTGCAGCGATCGCGTCGCGGTTGGCCTGGCTGTCCTGGTTGCCATCCATGCCGAACACCGAAAAGCCGATCCCGCCCTGCCCCAGCACATGGAACAGATACGGCGCGGTGGCCGCCTCGAAGCCGGTCTCCGAGACCCAGGCCGGGTTGTCCGGCCGTGCGTACTGGCCGATGACCTTGGTGTACTCGTTGTAGTCGCTGGTGTAGATATCGGTGCCGATGAAATCGATCGACGGCGTGGCCGCGCGCCACAGCGCGAACACATTCACTGTCGCACCGCCGGACGGATAATCCATGCCCGGGTAACGCTTGCCCTTGTAGCGCAGCCAGGTGTTGACGTAGAGCGGCAGCGGATAAACGTGCTTGCCGGCTGCGGCCACCTGTTCGATGTACGCCGCCGTCGCATGCGCATTGAAGGCTTCGGCGGCTTCGGCACCGAATAGCTGCTGCCAGCTGCCTTGCGGCTTGCCCAGTTTTTGCGCGATCGCAGCGGGCACCGGTTGCGCGAACGCCGCCTCGCCGGCCGGGCCATGGTCGCGCACCGTGCCGATCGCGCCGGGCTCGTTTTCCACCTGTACCAGGATCACCGTGTGGCGGTCGCCATCGACCTTGCGCAGGTGCTGCATCAATGCGGTGAACGCACGCACATCGGCCTGCACGTTGGCGGCCACATGCGGCGACAGCACATCCACCGGTTCGCCATTGGCATCGCGCATGCGCGGGTAGGTGGCGTCGTCGCGCTTGATCCACTCTGGCACGTAATGCATCTGGCCGTTCTTCCAGCTGCCGAACCACAGCAGGGCCACGCGCAGGCCACGCTTGCGCGCGCCGGCAATCAAGGCATCCACGTTGGTGCTATCGAAGCGCCCGGGCGCCGGCTCGAACTGCTCCCAGTACACCGGCGCTTCCACCGTGTTGGCGTGCAGCGCGACCACCTCGTCCAGCGCCTTGGGCAGCACCGCCGGCCAGGCGCTGGAATTGTGCAGCTGCGCGGCCAGCACGGTGTATGGCGCGCCATCGACGAACAGCGCATGGCGGCCATTCTGGGTAACGAAGCGCGGCAGTTCTTCCGCGCTGGCCAGCGATGGCACGCAACCGGCCAACATCGCCAGCGACCACAGCAGGGCTGCGATGCGGCCGCGCGGCCGCGGCATCTTCAGGGCAAGCAAACGCATCATCGCGCCTCCGACGGTAGTGAATTCCAATGCGGCGTGGGTTCGTCGCGCAGATGGCGCACGAAGAAGTCGTACTGGCGACGCTGCACATAGTCGATCGGCCCGCTGGAGCGGCCTACCGAATGCTCGCCACCAGGCACGTTGAGCAGCTCGAAGTCCTTGCCGGCCTTGATCAGCGCATCGACCACCTGCGCGGTGGAGGCCGGGTCTACATTGCTGTCCTGCTCGCCGACGATCAGCAGCAGGTCGCCCTGCAACTTGGCCGCATTGACCACGCCCGAGGCCTGCGCATAACCGGCATCCACCGGCCAGCCCATCCACTGCTCGTTCCAGCTGATCTTGTCCATGCGGTTGTCGTAGCAACCGGCGAACGCCACGCCCACCTTGTAGAAGTCCGGATGGCGTTCGAGCGCGCCCAGCGTGCTCTGCCCGCCGGCCGAGGCGCCATAGATGCCGACCCGACCGATGTCGTAGGAAGGGTCCCTGGCCGCCAACGCACGGTGCCAGGCGATGCGATCGGCAAAGCCGGAATCGCCCAGGTTCTTCCACGCCACATCATGGAAGGCCTTGGAGCGGTTGGCGGTACCCATGCCGTCGATCATCACCACGATAAAGCCCAGGTCCGCCTGCGCCTGCATGCCGATCTGCTTGTCGCCACCGGAGTGATAGCCAAACGGCCAGAACGTCTTCGGCACGAAGGAGTCGTGCGGGCCGGCGTAGATGTTCTCGATCACCGGATACTTCTTGTGCGGGTCGTAATCGCGTGGGCGCACCACCATGCCCCAGATGTCGGTGCGGCCATCGCGGCCCTTGGCCACGAAGGTCTCCGGCGCGCGCCAGCCGGCGGCCAGCAACCTGTCGATCTTGCCCTGCTCCACCTGCTGCAGCAGCCGGCCATCGATACTGTGCAGCTCCATCACCGGCGGCAGATCCGGGCGCGAGTAGACATCGACGTAATGCCGGCCGTCGTCTGCGATCGCCACGTCATGATCGGCATCGCTGTGGGTTAGCCGGGTCAACCGGCGGCCGTCGAAATCCACGCTGTACAGCTGCCGGTAGTACGGGTCCTTGCCCGCATCCATGCCGCTGGCGGTGAACCAGATGCGCCGCTGCGCGTCGTCCACGCGCAGCACATCGCGCACGATCCACGGCCCGCGCGTGAGCTGTCGCTTGAACCTGCCGCTGCGGCCATCGACCAGGTACAGGTGCCGCCAGCCGTCGCGCTCGGAAATCCACAGCAAATCATCGCCGCGCCCATCCACGTCATGGCGGAAACTGCGGTCGGCGTAGACGAAGGTGCGCGCATCCTCGCCGACCGCCACGTGCGCGCGACCGCTCTGCGCATCCACCGCGATCACCCGCATGCGCTGAAAGCCGCGTTGCACGTAGTCGAAGCTCACGCTGTGGCCATCGCTACGCCACTGCAGCGGCGACAACGCATACGGATTGGCGAACAGGGCGGTGTCCACCTCGCGGCGTGTGCCGTCCACGGCGAACAGCACCGGCCGCTCCACATCCACCGCATCGCCGGGCTTGGGATATAACTGGGTATGCACGCGCGGCTGGCCGCCGCCTGCGGGCGCTGCTTCCACGCGGGTGACGCGGCGGGCCAACCCGGGGCGCACGCGATACACCGCCAGCCGCTGCGAGTCCGGCGACCAGGCGATGCTTTCCGGATCGAAATAATCGTCTGCGCGGCCATCGTCGCTGAGCCGGGTCAGCTGGCCATCGGCAACGCGACGCAGCAGCAGGTTCCAGCCATCGGCGAGCGCTTCCCAGCGGCCATCCGGCGAACGGCGCGGCGTGGTGTCGGCTGGCACCGCAGGGTCGCGCACCACACCGAAGCCGCGTGGACGCTGCTGCGTGGCGGCGTCATCGCGGGCGCAGCGGTCGTCCGTCAGGCTGCAACGCCAGGGCGCTTCGCCAAGCGCGAAGCGAATCGCCCCGTCGCTGCGCTCGCCGTCCGGCGCATAGGCAAAGCGCTCGAACGGCAACTGCAACGCGGTGTAGGGTGTGCCGGTCGCTGCACTCAATGCCTGCGCCACGCGCAGCTGATCGAACGCCGGCGTTTTCTGCAGCGTGGCGACATCCATACGGACGAAGGCGAATCCGCCCGGCACCGTCTTGCGGTAATAGAACGTGCCGTTGTCCTGCCATTGCGCCGGCCAGGCCACGTTCTCGGTCAGCGTGCTCCAGTGCGCGCGCAAGCCCAGCGCGCGATGGTAGTCGGCCACACTGGGCGCGGCCTGTGCCGCCGTCGACAGCAACACGATGCACGCAGCCACCCCGTTCAAGCAGCCACGCAACCAGCGCGATGCACCCGCGCTGCGGCGCAGCTCACTCGCC
Source organism: Xanthomonas sp. NCPPB 2864 (assembly GCF_056675615.1). Taxonomy (NCBI): domain Bacteria; kingdom Pseudomonadati; phylum Pseudomonadota; class Gammaproteobacteria; order Lysobacterales; family Lysobacteraceae; genus Xanthomonas; species Xanthomonas sp. NCPPB 2864. Next base: position 802,170 of record NZ_JBWWVS010000001.1, on the reverse strand, counting down.
ATCGTCCTCCTCCAACGCCAGCTCATCGCTGCGCAAGCCGCTACGCGCGCCCCAGTGATAGATGAAGAATGCAATTACCGCCACGCTCAAGGTGTCGAACGGATGCGCGATCCAGCCGTGACCGCCGAACGTGCCGGCCCAGGACACTGCCATCACCAGCACGAAGAACACGATCAACCACAGCGATGCGCGCACCTGGCGCAGCAGGCGTGCCCTGCCCTGGCGCGATGGCAGGCGATACAGCACATACAGCACGAACGCGACCACCTGCAGGCCCAGCAACCACGACAAGGTGGGCCAGGTCGACCAGTAGACGATCAAGGCGGCGACGATGAACGACAGCGGCCCCAGCACGGCAAGGCCACGGACGCGAAACGGCCGCGGCAAGTCCGGCGCACTGCGGCGCAACGCCGCCACCGTCACCGGCGCCACCGCGTAGCTCAGCACCAGGGCCGCCGACACCACGCCGATCAGGGTCTCCCACGAGGGGAACGGCAGCGTCCAGAAGATCGACAAGCCCAGGCTCAACCACAATGCCGGACGCGGAATGCCCGATTGCGGATCCACCCGCGTCAGCACCGGCAAGAACCCGCCGCTGCGCGCCCAGCCGTACACCACGCGCGGGGTGGCATTCATGTAGATGTTGCCGGTGCCGCTGGGCGAGACCATCGCATCGCAGATCACCAGCGCAGCCAGCCACGCCATCCCCAACGCCAGCGCGATGTCGTGATACGGCAGCGCAAACACCTTGTCGATGCCGCTCCAGCCCGGTGCCAGTTGCGCGGCCGGAATGCTGCCAAGGAATGCCAGCTGCAGCAGCACGTAGATCACCGTGGACAAGGCCACCGACAGGATCAGGGCGATCGGAATATTGCGCTGCGGGTCGCGCACCTCGCTGGCCACCGACACGATCGGGGTCAGGCCCAGGTAGGCAAAGATGATGCCGCCGGCAGAAATCGCCGCTTCCACCCCGGCCATGCCCGAGGGCGCAAACCCGTGCACGCTCAGGTTGCCCGGATTGAAGTGCTTCATCAGCAGCACGATCACCAGGATCGGCACCAGGAACTTGAAGATGCTGACGATGTTGTTGGCCAACGCAAAGGTCTTGACGCTGAAATAGTTGAGCAGGAAGAACAGCACCAGCAAGGCCAGTTGCACCAACCAGCCCCACACGCTGGGATGGCTGCCGCCGGGTTGGTTGAGCAGCGGAAACCACGCCGCCGCGTACTGCCGCGCTGCCTCCACCTCGATCGCGATCAGGCTGGAAAACGCGATCAGGGTGATGAAGCCGGTCAACGAGCCGAGCAAGGCGCCATGCGAATACTCCGGGTAGCGCACCACGCCACCGGCGCGCGGCAGCGCGGCACCGAGTTCGCAATACACCAAGCCGAGCAGCAACACCGCGATGCCGCCAAGGATCCACGACAGGATGCCGGCCGGCCCGGCAATGGAAGAGACATGGCTGGCCGAGAACAACCAGCCCGAGCCGAAGATCGAACCCAGCCCGATAAAGGTCAGGTCGGTCAGGCTGAGTCGCTTGTGGAACTTGCCTTGCGTGGTCGCACCGTGTGTGGTCATTGGTCGCCCCGAAGCGTGGATACGCGGTTGGTGTAGCGAAGAACGTCGGCGGGTGATGTCCCGGATCAGTCGCTGGCAGCGGCCTTGGCCGCTGCTGCCGCCGACCCGGCAGCATCTTCGGCGGCATACGGCGAGACACCACCGTCGGCGATGAAGCGGTCGATGCGCGCCTCCAGCACCGGCAATGGCACCGAGCCGGTCTGCAGCACCGCATCGTGGAAATGGCGCAGGTCGAATTTTTCGCCCAGGGCGGCTTCGGCCTTGCGCCGCAGCTCCAGGATCTTCAGCTCGCCCAGGTAATACGACAACGCCTGCCCCGGCCAGGCGATGTAGCGGTCCACCTCGGTGGTGACTTCGTGCTCGCTCAAGGCGGTGTTGTCGCGCAGGTAGGCCTGCGCCTGCGCACGCGTCCAGCCCTTGTGGTGGATGCCGGTGTCGATCACCAGGCGGCAGGCGCGCCACATCTGGTAGGTGAGATAGCCGAAGCGGTCATAGGGCGTGTCGTACATGCCCATTTCCTGGCCCAGGTACTCCGAATACAGGGCCCAGCCTTCGCCATAGGCAGAAATGTAGGCGTAGCGGCGAAACTCCGGCAGCCCCTGTGCCTCTGCCGCCAGCGGCATTTGCAGCGCGTGGCCAGGCGAGGACTCGTGCAACGTCAGTGCGGTGAGGTTGTACAGCGGCCGCGACGGCAGGTTGTAGGTGTTGACCAGATAGATGCCCGGGCCACCGCGCCCGCCGGTGTAGAACGGCGCCAGCTCCGGCGGCACCGGTTCGATCGCGAAGCGTCGGCGCGGCAGCCGGCCGATGTAATCGCCCACCTTGGCGTCCACGCGCTTGGCGATCCAGGCGGCCTGCTTGAGCAACTGTTCCGGCGTCTTGGCATAGAACTGCGGGTCGCTGCGCAGGAACTGCAGGAAGGCCGGAAACACTGCCTGCCCGGCCGGTGCCTTGAAGCCGCTGGCGGCGATGGTCTGATCCATCTGCGTGCGCAGCTTGGCCACTTCCTGCAGACCGATCTGGTGGATCTGCTCCGGGCTCAACTCCAGCGTGGTGAATTCGCGGATCTGCGCGCGGTAATACGCCTGCCCGTCCGGCAAGGCTTCGCCGGCCAGCGTGGTGCGCGCGCGCGGTTGGTACTCGTTGCGGATGAAGTCCAGCAGCTTCGCGTAGGCCGGCAGCACCTGCGTATCGATGGTCTGCACTGCCTGCTGGCGCAATTGCGCCTGCACATCGGCAGGCAGCGTGGCCGGCATCTGCTTGAACGGTGCGTAGAACGGATTGGCCTCGCCCTTGGCCTGCACCACGTCGGCGATGGACTGGTCGCGCCCGGTCAGGGTCACCCGGGGCTGGCTGAAACCGCGCGCCAGGCCCGCACGCATATTGTCGGTGTGCTCGGCGAAATAGCGCGGGATATCGGCCAGCATCTTCAGATAGCGCTGGTAGTCCTCGCGCGTGCGCAGCTTGGCTTCGGCACTGAAGCCCAGGTCGCTCCAGAACGCCGAGTCGCTGTTGAACGGCATTTCCCAGGCGCGAAAATGCTGCTGATCCAGCAGCACCAGCAGCTGCTGCCGGTACACCTGGTAGCTCACCTGATCTTCGGCCGGCAACTGCGCTGCCGGAATCGCATCCAGCTCCTTCAACGTCTGTTGCCAGTACGCGGTGCGCAGGTTTTGCGTGGCCACATCGACCTTGGGCAGATGGTCGGACTGCCTGTCCTGCGTGGCCTGGTTGTCTTCATCCACCGCGCCAGACAGCTGCGCCTGCCGCCAGCGCCATTCGCGCGTGTACAGCGCCTTGAAGCGTTCCGCCGCACTGTCTTGCGTGCTTGCTGCGGGTGCAGGTGCTGCGGCCTGTGCTTGCGACACCGTGCCGCCCAGGCTGGCAACAATCAGCACGCTCAATGCGCTCGCGCGCCAGACACTGCTGGTCTTCATCCGCGTGCCTCCGGCGCCGCCTTGGCCTGTGCAATCCACTGGCGCACGCGCTGCTGCAGCATCGCCAGCGGCATTGCGCCGCCGCCGAGCACCGCATCGTGGAAGGCGCGCACATCGAAGCGATCGCCGAGCTCTTTTTCCGCCTCCGCACGCAGCGCAAGAATCTGCAGCTGCCCCAACTTGTAGCCCAAGGCCTGGCCCGGCCAGACGATGTAGCGATCGGTTTCGGACTGGATGCTGGGCTCGTCATCGGACGGATGCGCGTGGAAGAAATCCACCATCTGCTGGCGGTTCCAGCGCTTGTAATGCACGCCGGTGTCGAGCACCAGGCGATTGGCGCGCAACAGCTCGCCGGACAGCCGGCCGTAGTCGTTGTACGGGTCCTTGAAGAAACCGATCTCCTTGCCCAGGCGCTCGGCGTACAGCGCCCAGCCTTCGATATAGGCGTTGTAGCCGGCCTGCTGGCGGAACGGCGGCAATGGCAACGTCTGCGCAAGCGAGATCTGCAGGTGATGGCCCGGCACGCCCTCGTGATAGGCGGTGGTTTCGATATTGACCAGCGTGCGGCTGGCGAAGTCGCTGGTGTTGACCTTGACGATGGCCGGCTTGGTGCCTTCCGGATTGCTCTGCCAGTACTCGGCGCCGGGCGCGCTGCGTCGGAATGCCGGCATCGCCTGCACTTCCAGCGGCGTTTTCGGCAGGTGACCGAACAGCTTGGGCAACTCGGGTTCCATCGCGGCGATGTAATCGCGGTACTGCTGCAGGATCTGCTCGCCGGAGCTGGCGAAGTGGCGCTTGTCGGTGTCCACCGCCTTGCGGAAGCTGGCCAGGTCGGCAAAGCCCTGCGCCTTGGCGATCACCGTCATCTCGCCTTCGATGCGCGCCACTTCCTTCAGGCCGATCTGATGGATCTCCTCCGGCGCCATGTCGGTGGTGGTCTGGGTATGGATGGCGTAGCGATAGCGGCGTTCGCCATCGGGCAGCAACCATACCCCTTCCTGCGCACGCCCTTGCGCGGCGTACTCGTCGCGCACGAACGCGGCCAGCTTGGTGTAGGCCGGGCGCACCTGCTGCTCGATCGCCGCAAGCAACTGCGTGCGCAGCGCAGCGCGCTGCTCGGACGGCACCGCGGCGTCGAGTTTTTTCAGCGGCGAGGCGAACGGGCTCTGCTCGCCGGTCAGCGCGGCGATCTTGTCGATCTGCTCGGGCAGGCGCTCCAGCAGATAACGCGGCTGCACCAGCCCCTCCTTGGCGCCCTGCCGCGACACCGCGATCACCTGGTCGATCACCGTCGGAATCGTCTGCAGGCGCTTGATGTAGTCCTGATAATCCTTGGCGTTCTCGAACGGAAACGCATCGCCGTAACCGGCCAGCCCCAGCTGGATGCCGCCGATCGGCTCCAGCGGCATCGCATAGGTCTTCAGGTCGATGCCTTCCAGCTTGTCGCGCAACTGGCCGAGCATCATCTGCAGGCTGAGCTGGCGCTGCTCGTCCAGCGTCTTGCTGTCGATCGCTTCGAATTGCGTGAGCAGCTCGGCGGTGGCCGTGCGCTCGGCCTGCACGGCCTGAAGCGAATAGTCGCTCCAACGATCGTTGTACCGCTTGTCGCCGATGATGCTGGCGAACTCCGGGTTGTGCCGCAACTGGTACTGCCATTGCTTGTCCAGCAGCGCATCGAAGGCCTTGGCGGCTTGCTCGCCGGTTGGCGCAGCGGTGGCTGCAGCCGCCGTTTCCGCTGCCGGCGGCGCCGGCTTGCAGGCTGTGAACAAGGCGGCGGCCAGCAGGCCGATGGCGACGGGACGCAGGTGGTTCATGCAGTTACTCCAAGATGCAATGGCGGCTGTAGGAGCGCGCCTGAGCGCGACGGCTTTAACGGGACTGCCCGTCGCGCCCGGGCGCGCTCCTACGCGTGCGTGAGCCTGTAACGGCTCATGCGAACGGTTGGTCGATCGCCGGCGACGGCGGCGTAAACCACTGCGCGTCGGTATCGGTGACGTAAAAGTGGTCTTCCAGGCGCACCCCGAACGCACCGGGCACCACGATCATCGGCTCGTTGCTGGCGCACATGCCCGGCTGCAGCGGCTGCGCATTGCCGCGCACCAGATACGGCGCCTCGTGGATCGCCAGGCCGCAGCCATGGCCGGTGCGGTGCGGCAATCCTGGCAAGCGGTAGTCCGGGCCCAGCCCAGCGGCCTCCAGCACGCTGCGCGCGGCCTGGTCCACCGCTTCGCAGGCGAGCCCGGGGCGGATCGCCGCAAACGCCGCTGCCTGCGCCGCCTGCTCCAGGTCCCAGATGCGCCGTTGCGCGTCGTCGGGCGTGCCGTAGATCCAGGTGCGGGTGATATCGGAGTGGTAGCCCTGCACGGTGCAGCCGGTGTCGATCAGCACCAGCTCGCCTGCACGCAGGTGCTGCACGCCGGGAATGCCGTGCGGGAATGCGGTGGCATGGCCGAACTGCACGATGCAGAAGGTCGAGCCGTTGTCCGCGCCCAGCGCGCGATGCGCTTCGTCGATGAAGCGCACCAACTGGTCGGTGCCGATGCCCTCCTGCGCGATGCCGGCGGCCAGCCGCTGCACCAGCAAGGTCATGTCGCAGGCCTGCTGCATCAGCGCCAGCTCGGCCGGTGACTTGCACATGCGGCAGCCGTCGATGATGGCCGCGGCATCGCGGATCGCCGTGCCCAGGTGCGCGCGCAGGCCGGTGTGTACGGCAAAGGCGATGCCCGGATCCAGCGCCAGTGCATGCGCGTGGCGGTCGTCCATCACCTGCACCACCAGTGCGTACGGGTCCTCGTGTTCTTCCCACAGATGTTTGGCGACCGCGATCTTCAGCACCGCATCCAGCGAGCCTTCTTCGAACGCGGGGCAGATCAGCACCGGGTCGCCGTCCAGCGTGAGCAGCAGCGCGACCAGCCGCTCGCTCGCGCCCCAGGGCACGCCGGTGAAATAACGCAGCGACGTGCCAGCGCCGATCAACAGCGCATCCACGCCGTGCGCACGCATCAGGCGGCGTGCGCGTTCGATACGCTGTGTGTATTCCTGCGCGGCGATCGGCGCGGCGCGCTGCGTCCACGGCGTCAATTGCGCGCGCGCCTGTTCCAGCGACAGCCCGCCGATCTGGCTGCTCATGCGCCGGCTCCAAGGTCGGCGGTGCTCCATTGCCCATCGACCAGGCGCGCCACGCCACCCGGATTGCGCTGGCGCAAGTCGGCCGGCAGCAAGGCGTCCGGCACCGCGTCGTAGCTGTGCAGGGCGGCGAAGCGGCGGATCGAACCGGGCATGCCCACCGCGGTGAAGCCCGGGTGCCCGGTGCTGGGAAACGGCCCGCCATGGTTCTGCGCCGCGCTCACCGCCACGCCGGTCGGCATCTTGCTGTTGATCAAGCGCCCCACCCGCGCCCGCAGCACCGGGGCGATGGCCTGCCAGGCCGCATCGTCGCTGCCATCGGCCGCGCGGTACAAGGTGCCGGTGAGGTTGCCTTCGAATGCAGCGGCGATCTGCGTCATCTGCGCCACGTCGCGTGCACGCACCAGCAGGCTCACCGGGCCGAAGGCCTCGGTCTGCAACGCATGCGGGCTGGTGAGGAACGCCTGCGCATCCACGCTCAACAAGGTCGGCGCATGGCGATAGCCGTCTTCGCCGGTATGCCCGCCGGCAAGCAGCGCGGCGCCGGCAGCGCGCAGCGCTGCCACACCGTGTTGCACGCCTTCCACGCCTGCGCTGGAAAACAGCACCATCGGCATGGCGGCTTCGAAGTGCGCCGTGGTCGCGGCCACGAACGCATCGCCGGCCTCGCCCTGTGGCACCACCACCACCCCGGGATTGGTGCAGAACTGGCCGCTGCCCAGCGTGCACGAGGAGAAGAATTCCTGCGCCAGCGCCGCGCCGCGTTCGGCCAGTGCGCCCGGCAGCAGGAACACCGGGTTGACGCTGGACAGCTCGGCATAGAACGGCACGCCGGCCGCATCGGCGGCGGCCTTCAGCGCCAGCCCGCCCGCACGGCTGCCGGTGAAGCCGATCGCCCCCAGCCGCGCATCGCCGGCCAGCCGCAGGCCGGTGGCGTTGTCGACGTGATACAGCAACTGCACCGCCGCAGCCGGCAGGCCCGCCGCAAGCAAGCCTGTGTGCGCAAGCTGCGCCATGCGCTGGCTGGTGGCCGGATGCAGCGGATGCGCCTTGGCGATCACCGGGTTGCGCGCGGCAATGGCCGAGGCGAAATCGCTGCCGGCAATCGCATTGAAGGCGAACGGGAAATTGTTCGGGCCAAACACCACCACCGGCTTGCCGAGCGGCGCCAGATGCGAACGCAGATCGGCAGCGGTGTCGATGATGGGCTGGGTCCAGCTATAGCTGCGCACCGCCTGGGCGGCCTGACGCAACTGCCCGCTGGTGCGCGGCAGCTCGTTGCCACGCAAGCGCGTAGGCGCCGGCAATGCGGTTTCTGCATGGGCAAGCGCGACCAGGGTGTCGGCATCGGCATCCAGCGCGTCGGCATAGGCGTCCAGGAATGCGGCGATCCGTTCGACCGGTGCTGCCGCAAGTTCCGCTGCAACCGCTTGCGCTGCCGCAACCGCGGTTTCGACATCCTCCGCACCGCTGACCGGAAACTGCGGCCCGATCGCCTCGCCCGTGCTCGGGTCGGCGGCACGGAAGCTGGCGCTCGCCGCGCGGCTGGGTTGCCACCGGCCGGCCAGCAACACCTCGGCCTGCTGTGCGGGAGGGGATTGGAGCGTCTCGTTCATTGCGGCACCTTCGGTTGCATGAGGACAGACCCTGCGCACTGTGCGGCAGCGGCCGACCAAAAAACGACGAGGATGCCGCGCTGATGCGACATCCTCATCGACCCACCTCGCGCTCCGCCGGCCACCGCGTCCGCGCGTGCATCCGTGCGCGGCGCTCATCCGGTGGCGTGCAGCGCGAGCTCATCGTCAGGACAGTGTGGGCGCAGTGGCGATGGCGTGGTCGATGACCTTGAGCGCGGCCTCGCGCTCGGCACCGTCGACCACCAGGCGCGGCGCGCGCACGCGCTCGCTGCCCAGGCCGACCTTTTCCTGCACCAGTTTGATCAACTGCACGAACTTGGGCACGGTATCCAGGCGCAGCAGCGGCAGGAACCAGTCGTAGAGTTCCTTGGCCGCAGGGTATCCACCGTCGCGCGCGAGTTCGAACAGGCGCACCGATTCCTTCGGGTAGGCGTTGACCAAGCCGGCGATCCAGCCCTTGGCGCCCATGCTCAGGCCTTCGACGATGGCATCGTCCATGCCCACCAGCAGCGCCAGACGATCGCCCAGCAGCTCCTGCAGCGCGGCGAAGCGGCGCACGTCGCCCGAGGACTCCTTCACTGCCTGCAGGTTGGGGAATTCGGCGGCCAGCTCGGCGATCTGCGCCGGGCCGAAATCGGTCTTGTAGGCCACCGGGTTGTTGTACAGGATCACCGGCAGGTCGGTGGCGGCGATCACCGCGCGTACATGCGCGCCCATCTCGCGCCAGTCGGTGGAGTAGACGTAGGGCGGCAACACCATCAGCCCGCCGCAACCGAGGTCCTTGGCCGCCTTGGCCAGTGCCACCGCCTCGCCGGTCGCCAGGCTGGCGATGCCCGGCACCACCGGCACGCGGCCGTTCAATGCGCTAACCAGCGTCTTGAGCACGGCCAGCTTGTCGTCCACGCTCAAGGTGGCCGCCTCGCCCAGCGAGCCTAGCGGCACGATCGCGGTGCAGCCGGCATCCACCAGTTGATTGGCATGCTTGGCGAGGAAGTCGTGATCGATCTCGCCGGAGGCGGTGAACGGGGTGGTGATGGCCGGCAGCACGCCATGCCAGAACGCAGCAATACTCATGGATGATTCCCTTGCGAGTCGGAAGTGAACGGGTCGGCCAGCGCCGCGAGGCGGACCGGGAACAACGGCGGCCGGCGGCCGGCGTCGGTGGAAAGCGCGGGCGGGCAACGCCCCAGTTCGGCGAGCGCGGTGCCGCAGATGCGGCCCTGACAGGCGCCCATGCCGCAGCGCGAAGCGAGCTTGGCATCGCGTGCATCGTTGAAGTTGTCCAGCGCGCCCAGCGGCACGTCTTCGCAGCGGCACACCAGCGTGTCGGGCTGCGCCAGCCTGCGGATGCGTGGATCAAGCGCGAACTGCTGTTGCAGCACCCCGGCGAACGCACGCGCGGCACGTCGCCGCGGCTGCAGGCGCAGCGCAGCGTCCGGCGCGTCGGCAGCCATATGCCCGGCCATCGCACCTTCGATCAGCGCGCAATCGCGTCCGCCAATGCCGCAGGCCTCGCCCGCTGCAAAGACCTGCCGCACGCTGGTGCGCAGCAGTGCGTCCACATGCACCTGTTGATGCGCGCCGTACGCGTCCAGCCGGCAACCGAGCAACTGTGCGAGCTCGGTGTTCGGCACCAGGCCATAGCCAACCGCCAACTGGTCGCAGGCAACACGCGTGCGGCCGGCCGGCCCTTCGATCTCGATTTCACGCAGTTGCGTGTCGCCGTGTGCGGCAACGACAAAGCTGCCGGCGCGATACGCCACCGCGCGCAATTGCAGGCGCAGCGCCACCGCCTGCGCCGCCTTGCCCGGCCAGCGCCACAGCTGCAATGCGAACTGCCGCAACGCAGCTGCAGAGGTCTGTTCGTGCATGCAGAGCACCTGCGCGCCATGCCGTTGCAAGGTGGCCGCACTGGCCAGCAGCAGCGGGCCGCTGCCGGCGACCACCACGCGCTTGCCGGCCAGCGGCCAGCCCTGTTTGGCCAGCGCCTGCGCCGCGCCGGCGCCGGTGACGCCGGGCAAGGTCCAGCCTGGAAACGGCAGCAGCAATTCGCGCGCGCCGGTGGCCAGCACCAGGGCGGCGTAATGCAGTTGCAGGGAACCGTGCGGGCCATCGGCCAGCAGCCAGCCCGGCTGCGCCAGCAGGATCTGCGTTTGCGTCAGCAGCGTGATCGACGCAGCGCCCTGCACCTGCCGCAACAGCGCGCGCGCATCGGCCGGCGCGCCGTGCCGCACATCGTTGCGCCACACCTGCCCGCCGGCACGCGGCTGCAGGTCGACCACGCCCACCCGCACGCCATGACTGGCCGCTGCCTGCGCTGCCGCCAGGCCGGCCGGGCCGGCGCCGATCACCAGCACATCGAAATGCTGCACGCGCTCAGCCATCGGTGCGTACCTGCATGCCGTCGCGCGCATCCACCAGGCAGGCGCGTTGCTGGCCGATGCCATCGATGCGCACCCGGCATTCGAAACACACGCCCATGCCGCACAACGGCGCGCGCGGCTGGCCGCTGCACGACTGCCGGAACTGCAGCGTCGCCTGCGCCACCGCAGCGGCCACGCTGGCGCCGGCCGGCACCTCGACCGCTTGCGCATCCACGTGCAGGCGCACCGTCGCGCTCATGCGGCTGCACCATGCACGGCGCGCGCCGGAGCGTACGGGCTGGGGTCGATGGCCGGGGTGCGCCCGAGCAGGCTGTCCACGATCACCCGGGCGCTCCCCAGCGCCGTGGTGACGCCCAGCCCCTCATGACCGGCGGCTACCCACACATCGCGCCGGCCGGGCACCGCCCCGAGATACGGGCGCCCGTCCGGCGTGGCCGGGCGCAGCCCGGTCCACACCCGGATCGCCTGCAACTCGCGCAGCACCGGCAGATAGGCGAATGCGCGCTGCAGCATCTGCTGCAGTACCGGCAGCGACAGCGCGCGGTCGTGCTCGCCGAACTGGCGCGAGGAGCCGATCAATATCTGCCCGGTCGGCCGCGGCTGCACATTGAAGGCCACGCTGGTGGCGTCGGCGCCATGCGCCGAATCGGCATAGCCCAGTTCCAGTAGCTGATGACGGATCAAGCCAGGATGGCGATCGGTGATGACCAGATGGCCCTTGCGCGGGCGTAGCGCCAGCTCCGGCAACAACTGCGGCAAGGCCACCCCGCTGGCCACCAGCACCGGGCCGGCCAACAGCTGGCCATCGTCCAGACGCACCCCATGCGCCTGCAACTGCTCCACCTTGCGGCCGGCAAACAGGTGCGCGCCCGCCTTGCAGGCCAGGCTCACCAGATGCCGCGCCACCCGCGGCGGATACACCACGGCCTCATCGGGCACGCGCATGCCGCCGGCCAGGCCCGCCACCAGTTGCGGCTCCAGTGCATACAACTGGCTGGCATCGATGGCGTCGGCATGCAGGCCGGCCGCCGCCAGCCGCGCGATCTTGGCCGGCACCGCCGCCAGTTCGCGCGCATCGCGGGCCACCCACAGCGTGCCGCAGCGGCTGAATTCGGCCTCGCCCAGTTGTGCGAAGCGCTCCCACAGCCGCAGCGAATACGCCGACAACGCCAGCTCGGCCGGGTCGTCGTCCATCGCCACCAGGTGCCCCATCGCCGCCGCGGTGGAACCGCCGCCGATCGGCCCCGGCTCGACGATCGCCACGCGCAGCCCTTCGCACGCGGCCGCCTCGGCGCAGGCCGCGCCGACGATGCCCGCGCCCACCACGATCAGGTCGTAGCTGCGTCGCGTGGACGCTGCCGACGGCGCCGCATCGGCGGCCGGCGCGCTGCCAACTCCCTCCGATGCGGGCCGCACTTCGTCCATCAGGCCACGATGCCCCAGGCGAACGGGTCGGCCGGGTCGATCAGCAGCTGCGCGCGCGCGGTGATGTAGGCATGCCCGCTGATGCGTGGCGCAATGCCGCGCCCGCTCAGGCGATAGCTCCCTTCGAAGGCGCTGCCCAGAATGCCCTGCTGCACCCAGCGCTCGCCTTCGGCCAGCTTGCCGTCGGCGGCCAGGCAGGCCAGCTTGGCGCTGGTGCCGGTGCCGCACGGCGAACGGTCGTAGGCCAGCCCCGGGCACAGCACGAAGTTGCGCGCCACGCCGCTGCCGTCCGGTGCGCTGCCGTTGATTTCGATATGGTCGATCTCGCCGCCGGCCTCGCCGGTGATGCCGGCCGCTTCCAGCGCCAGCCGGATCGCTTCGGTATAGGCGGTCAGCTCGCGCTGATGTGCCAGGTCCAGCGCACACGGCGCCTGCCCGGTGATGAAGAACCAGTTGCCGCCCCAGGCCACATCGCCACGCACCGGCCCGTAACCGGGCACGTCCACGTCCACCTCGGTCGCGACGCGATAGCTGTCGACATTGTCGACCGATACCGTGCCGTCTTCGGCCAGTTCCACGCCGACCGTGCCGACCGGCGTCTCGATGCGGTGCTGGCCCGGCGCGATGCGCCCCAGCTCGGCCAGCGTACGCACCACGCCGATGGTGCCGTGCCCGCACATGCCCAGGTAGCCGACGTTGTTGAAGAAGATCACCCCGGTGCAGGCGCTGGGGTCGCGGGCCGGCAGCAGCAAGGCGCCGACCATGGTGTCCGAGCCGCGCGGTTCGCAGGCGATCGCGCTGCGCCACTGGTCGAAATCGCGGCCAAACCGCTCGCGGCATTGCGCCAGATCGCCATCGCCCAGATCGGGGAAGCCGGAGAGGACCACGCGGGTAGGTTCGCCGGCCGTATGGGAGTCGATGACGTCGATGGTGTGCATGGCTCATGCTCCCACTGCCGGCCAGCGGACGACTAGCGTCCAATGCGAGTTGCAAATGCGGAAATCCGCACAATCGACAACCCGCTTCACAGCCCCGCGTTTGCGCTAGGATCAATACAGGGCCGCGCCTTTCGTGCAGCCGTCAATCGTGACCGCCACCATGACGCCGATGGACCTCAACCTTCCCGCGCTGGAAATGCAGACGCTGTTCGATGCGCTGCCGGACGTGGTGTTCTTCATCAAGGACAGCGAGGGCCGCTACACCCATTGCAACCTGACGCTGGTGCGCCGGCTCGGACGCAAACTGCGCAGCGAAATCATCGGCCGCTCGCCACTGGAAGTGTTCCCGCTGCCGCTGGGCGGCAGCTACATGATGCAGGACCGCCGCGTGCTGTGTGGCGAGCTCATCGACAACCAGCTGGAGGTGCATCTGTATCCCAACCGCCTGCCCGGCTGGTGTCTGACCTTCAAGCGCCCGCTGTGCGAGGCCAATGAAGTGATTGGCGTGGTCGGCATTTCGCGCGATCTGGGCCAGCCCGACAGCCGGCACTCGGCGTACGAGCGCCTGAGCCAGGTGATGGATCACATGCAGGCCAACTTCGGCGACAACCTGCGCGTGCAGAGCCTGGCCGACCTGGCCGGCCTGTCGGTGGCGCAGCTGGAACGGCACTTCCGCCGCGTGTTCCAGGTGACCCCGCAGCAACTGCTGACCAAGCTGCGGATCGAATCGGCGATGCGGTTGCTGTACGGCGACGACAGCATCGCCAGCATCGGGCAACGCTGCGGCTTTGCCGACCAGAGCGCATTCGCGCGTCAGTTCAAGGCAACCGTCGGCATGACCCCGCGCGATTACCGTGCGCTCAAGGGGCAGTTGTAGGCGCGCAAACACACGCTGACACACCGCTGGCACAAATGCCGAATTCGGCAGCATTGGCGATACTGCGGCGATGTAGTTTGCGCAGGTCGTTGCACCGCTGTCGCGACGCGCAGGAGGTGGCACAGACAGGGCCGCGCTGAAGGCCGCGTCAAGGCGGCCCCGGGCCCGGATGGTAGACTTTCTGGTTTCCCCTACCGCGTTGCCAATGGCCAGCTTTTTCCGCCGTAACAAGCCCACCACGCCCGACAGCGCGCGTACCTCGCGCTATAGCCTGGAAGAACTGGCAGCCGCATTCCCCACCGCGCCGTCTGCCGCCACCCCGGCATCGCCGGTCGAGGCAATGCCGACTGCCGAACCTGGCACATCGGCCACACCAGCATCACCCGCGCCTGCCGCACCGGCGCGCAGCGATGCGGTAACGCCGACGCCCGCCGCAACGCCGCCTGCCGCGGCACCGGCCGACCAGCTTGCCCAGGACATCGCCACACGCACTGGCCAGGCGCAGAGCGTTGCCGCAGTCCCCAATGCACCCACGCCGCCGGCCACGCCGGCGCCTGCGGCCTTGCAGGCGCTGCCCGATCCGCTTCCGTCTGCCGCGCCGCACGCTCCCACGGTAGTGGTGCCGCCACCGGTGGTCGTGCCGCCGCACAGCGTACCCGCGCAGCCGGCAGGCACGCCTGCGCCGACGCCTGCACAAGGCGCCGCGCCCGCCGTCGTACCGTCGACTGCAACGCCTGCTGCCACGCCTGCTGTGGTTACACCCGCTGTCGTGACACCTGCCGCCGCAACAGCTGCGCCCACAGTGCAACCGGCCGTCGCCCCGTTGCCCACCGCCGCGCCCAACGTCGTCGCCCCGGCCGTGATCAGCGCCCCAGTGCCGGCCAGTTCCGACAACGACAGCATCAACGGCCAGCGCGATGCGCTACCGGCCGCCCCGGCCGGCAAGCCGGGCTGGCGCGACCGTCTGCGCAACAGCAGCTTCGCGCGCAGCTTCGGCGGTCTGTTCTCGCGCAACCCCAAGCTCGACGACGACCTGCTCGACGAGATCGAAACCGCGCTGATCACTGCCGACGTCGGCATCGGCGCGACCACCGCCCTGGTCGAAGGGCTGCGCAAGCGCATGAAGTCGCGCGAGTTCGCCGATGCGCAGGCGATGTTCAAGGCCTTGCGCGCCGATCTCATCGCGCTGCTGCAGCCGGTTTCCAAACCGTTGGTCATCGACCGCTCGGCCAAGCCCTTCGTGGTGCTCACCGTCGGCGTCAACGGCGTCGGCAAGACCACCACCATCGGCAAGCTGGCCAAGCGCTTCAAGGACGACGGCAACAGCCTGATGCTGGCCGCCGGCGACACCTTCCGCGCCGCGGCGGTGGCGCAGCTGCAGGCCTGGGGCGATCGCAACGGCGTGGCCGTGATCGCGCAGGGGCAGAATGCCGATGCCGCCTCGGTGGCGTTCGACGCGCTGCAGGCCGCCAAGGCGCGCGGCACCGAGGTGTTGATCGCCGACACCGCCGGCCGCCTGCACACCCAGACCGGGCTGATGAACGAGCTGGGCAAGATCCGTCGCGTGCTCGGCAAGATCGATGCCGCCGCACCGCACGAGGTGCTGATGGTCATCGACGGCACCACCGGTCAGAACGCCATCTCGCAGCTGCGCCAGTTCCATGCCGCGGTCGGCGTCACCGGCCTGGTCGTCACCAAGCTCGATGGCACCGCCAAGGGCGGCGTGGTGTTCGCACTGGCGCGCGAGTTCGGCATTCCGATCCGCTTCGCCGGCATCGGAGAGCGCCCGGAAGATCTACGCGTGTTCGACCCGGTCGCCTTCGTCGATGCGTTGTTGCCGGAAGCCCTGGGCAGCTGAGTGGCAGAGGCCTGCCCGCATCTGCAAGCGCTGTGCGCGCAGGCGCTGCAGTTAGGCTGCACGGTGCGGGACGTGTCCGGCGACTGGTCGCGCGCCAAGCGTGTGCTGGAGTTCGCCCAGCCGTTGCCGGCGGCGTTGCGCAAGCAGGCGCGGCGCCATGCAGAGCTGGTTCATTACCATGCACCGGCCGCACCGCACTGGCCTGGCGATGAAGGCTTCTTCTGCGACCAATGCCGGGTTGGACTTGCGTTTCCGCTGCACTGATCGGCCTACCGCCATACGCGCACAGCCGGGCGTCATCCGCCCGCCGTCATCGCCCTCCTTCGCCAGCAGACCCCATGCCAGCCGATCACGCCACTGCCACCGCTGACGCCTTCGTCGACCGCCTGCTGCACTGGTTCGACGGCCACGGCCGCCACGACCTGCCCTGGCAACATCCGCGCGCGCCTTACCGGGTGTGGTTGTCGGAAATCATGCTGCAGCAGACCCAGGTTGCGGTGGTCATTCCGTATTTCCACAAGTTCGTCGCCCGCTTTCCGACCCTGGCCGACCTGGCCGCAGCCGACAACGACACCGTGATGGCGCACTGGGCCGGGTTGGGCTACTACGCACGCGCACGCAACCTGCATGCCGCAGCCCGGCAATGTGTCACCCTGCACGATGGCGAGCTGCCACGCGATGTCGATGCCTTGCTGGCGTTGCCCGGCATCGGCCGCAGCACCGCCGGCGCGATCCTCAGCCAGGCCTGGAACGACCGCTTCGCGATCATGGACGGCAACGTCAAACGCGTGCTGACGCGCTTCCACGGCATTGCCGGCTACCCCGGCCTGCCGGCGATCGAAAAGCAGTTATGGCAACTGGCGACGACGCATGTGGCGCAGGTGCCGGCCGGCCGCCTGGCCGACTACACCCAGGCGCAGATGGATTTCGGCGCCACGCTATGCACACGCGCCAAACCGGCCTGCGTGCTGTGCCCGCTGCAGGACGATTGCGTGGCGCGCCGCGATGGACTGGTGGAGGCACTGCCCACGCCCAAGCCCGGCAAGGCGTTGCCCGAGCGCGAAGCCACCGCCTTGCTGCTGGAAAATGCTGACAGGCAGATCCTGCTGCAGCGCCGCCCACCGACCGGCATCTGGGCCTCGCTGTGGACGCTGCCGCAGGCCGAGACCGACAGCGGCATGCGCGCATGGTTCGACAAACACATCGATGGCAACTACGACCGCGCCGACGAACTGCCGCTGATCGTGCACACCTTCAGTCATTACCGGCTGCATCTGCAGCCCTTGCGCCTCGGCAAGGTCGCACTGCGCCCGGCGGTACGCGACAATGACGACCTGCGCTGGGTCGCCCGCGCCGATCTCGCATCGCTGGGCTTGCCGGCGCCGATCCGCAAACTGCTCGACGCCCTCTAGGCGCGCACTCAAAGGAATCCGCATGTCCCGCACCGTGTTCTGCCAGTACCAGCAATGCGACACCGAAGGCCTGGATTTTGTGCCGTATCCCGGCGAGCTCGGCCAGCGCGTGTTCGCGCAGATCGGCAAGAGCGCATGGCAGGCCTGGCTGGCGCATCAGACCATGCTGATCAACGAAAACCGGCTGTCGCCACGCGACCCCAAGCACCGCGCATTTCTCGAAGCCGAATTGCGGAAGTTCCTGTTCGAACGCAACGCCGACAAGCCGGATGGCTATGTCGCGCCGATGAGCGAAGAGTAAGCACGTCAGGATTCAGCCCGGCCAACAGACCACTGCGCTCACTGCCGGACAGGCGCGGCCTGTGACCGGGATCGGCGTGCATCACATCTGCCCTCCAGATCATGCGCAACACTTCCTTCGGGCCGGGCACTGCTGGCCGCGGCTTTAGCCGTTGTCAGACAGGACAGAGCGAGCGCAGCGAAGGATAGGCCTGCAACGCAGCAGCCGCTACACGACCGCAGCGACCATCTGCAGGCGACTTCAGGGCATCGCACCGCCCTGAATCGCACCGCCCGAATGCGTGCGCCTCAACCGACGCCGGTCGGCCCGTCCAGCAGCATGCGGATCCGCTTGAGCAGCTCCTTCTGCGTATACGGTTTGTTGACCACGTCGAACTCCGCGCCGCCCACGTCGGTGCGCTGAATGCTGGCATCGGCATAGCCGGTGGTCAGCAGGACCTTGATCCTGGGCAGCATGCGCCGCGCCTCGCGGGCCAGCACCACGCCATTCATGCCGCCGGGCATGATCAGATCGGTGAACAGCGCATCCACTTCCGCATGCTGCTCGAGTAACTCGATCGCCTCGCGCCCGCTGGCTGCAGAGAGAATGCGGTAACCGGCGTTTTCCAGGAACATCCTGGCCACCACCGCCACGTCCTGCTTGTCTTCCACCACCAGGATGGTTTCGCTGCCGCCCTTGTCGATGGCACGGCTCTTGACGGCCTGCAGGTCGTTCTCGAACTCGTTGGATGCGGGGAAATACAACCGCACCGTGGTGCCTTCGCCCACTTCGCTGTAGATGCGCACGGTGCCGCCGGACTGCTTGACGAAGCCGTACACCATCGACAGACCCAGGCCTGTGCCCTGCCCCTCGTCCTTGGTGGTAAAAAACGGCTCCATGACGCGGCTGGCCACCTCCGGCGGCATGCCCAAGCCCGTGTCGCTGACGGCAATGCTCACATAGCGACCCGGCGCCAACTGGTGGTGCATGGCCAGATCGTGGCTGGTGATTTCCACGTTCTGGGTCTGCACGGTCACTTCCTTGCGCTCGGACTGCGCCATCGCATCGCGCGCATTGATCAGCACATTCAACAGCGCCACTTCGGCCTGGGTGGTGTCGATCTGGCAGTTCCACAGCCCCTCTTCCAGCGACTGCCGCAGGCTGATGCCGCCCCCCAGCGTGCGCTCGGCCATGTTGTTCATGCCCGACACCAGGCCATTGAGATTGACCACCCGCCCCCGCAATTTCTGCTTGCGCGAAAACGCCAGCAATTGCTGGGTCAGGGTGGCCGCCTTGGCCGCGGCCGTTGCGGCATGTTCGGCGCTGAAGGCGATGCGTTCGGCATTCCTGGCGGCATCGCCGGAGACCATCATCTGGATCACTTCCAGATGCCCGGACATCACCTGCAGCAGATTGTTGAAATCGTGCGCGATGCCGCCGGTCAACTGCCCCAGCGCTTCCATCTTCTGCGCCTGGCGCAAGGCGTCCTCGGCATCGCGACGACGACTCACGTCCAGCTGCGAACCAAAGAAGTAGACCAGGTTGCCTTGCTCGTCGAACACCGGCGAGACGAACAGCGCGTTCCAGAACGAGGAGCCATCCTTGCGGTAATTCAGCACCTCGGTGGCGAATTCGCGGCGTTGCTCGATGGACTCGCGCACGTCCTGCACGCTGGCCGGATCGGTTTCCGGGCCCTGCAGGAAACGGCAGTTGTTGCCGATGATCTCCTCGGACGAATACCCGGTCATTTCCAGGAATGCCCGGTTGGCGAACACGATCGGATTGTCGGGCAGGTGCGGGTCGGTGACCGTCATCGGCATCCGCGTGGTTTCCACCGCGGCAAAAAAGATATCCGAGCGATGCTTCTCCACAGGCAGGCTGCGAGATTCGCTGATATGAGGCGCCCGCAGCTCTCCGTTACCAGGATCGTTCAAGTGCATGTTCTCCGCGGGGCCATTCCCGTGGCGATAGTCTAGTTGGGGCCGGTGAGTTGATTCCTCACATCCATGAGCCTATCCCGTACGGCCGCGCCCGCCGATGCAACCCGGCGTGCGGCAGGCAGCACGCGCTAATGTGGCGCCACCTTGGAAAACACGTTGATGACCACCGCACCGGCCACGATCAGGCCCATGCCCAGCAGCGCCGGCGCATCCAGCCGTTGTCCGTGCACGGCCCAGGCCACCAGCGAAATCAACACGATGCCCGCGCCCGACCACATGGCGTAGGCGATGCCGACCGGGATCACGCGCAACGTCAGCGCCAGGAAATAGAACGAAATGCCGTAGCCCAGCACGGTGAGCAGCGATGGCCACATGCGCGTGAAGCCTTCGCTCGATTTGAGCGCCGCCGTGGCGGTGACTTCTGCGCAGATCGCGATTGCCAGGAATATCCAGTTCTTCATCGCCGCACCTTGCCCGTGGAATGCGGCGACCATAGCCGCAGGCACCGGCTTGCTTGCAAGCGCGTCGCTGTGCGCCATTGCCTGCGCCGTCGCTTGCTGAAAGCAGGCTAATGAAGGCACGGCGGGCGAGCATTGGCAGGCAGGAGCATCGGTCGTTTTACCGTAGCATGCGCAGGCAGCAAGCAGCTCTTGCGCTTCATTCGGCCGTTCTGGCGCCGTTGCGCGCGTCTTTCCAGCCAGCGCAGGCTCTGGCAATCATGCGATGCCACCATGCCGGGCTACCAGACCCAGATTCACGAGTTGACCTTCGGGCAACTGACCTACGTCATCCGCGCACTTGCCGACAAACAGCAATACGCCGATCCGGACGAGAGTGCGGCCGATGCCGGCATCTCCTCGGCGCAGTGGAGCCTGTTCGGACAGGTCTGGCCTGCCGGCCAGCTACTGGCCGAAGCAATGGCCACGCGCCCGATCGAAGGCCGGCGCATTCTCGAACTCGGCTGCGGCCTGGGGCTGGCCAGCCTGGTGTTGCGCCGGCGCGGCGCCGACGTGGTCGCCAGCGATCATCACCCACTGGCAGAGGTGTTCCTGGCGTACAACGCCGCACTCAACTCCCTGGACTCGGTGCCGTATCGCCGGCTCGACTGGGACGCCGGCGCGCTGAACATGGGCCAGTTCGACATGATCATCGCCAGCGACGTGCTGTACGAAACCCGCCACGCCACCATGTTGGCCAGCCTCATTCCCGCGCTGGCCAGGCCTTCGTGCGAGATCGTCATCAGCGATCCGGGCCGCGGCAACGCCAACGCGCTCTCGCGCATGCTGGCGGACATCGGGTTTTCGTTGGTCGCCGGCGAACGCCAGGCCGCAGCGCAGGTGGCCAAGGCGCCGCGCCTGTTCGTCTACCGGCGCAACATGGACAACTGGTGGCCCGCAGAGGGTTAAGTGTCTCTGCCGCGTGACTCGGGTGCAGACGTATCGGCAGACAGCGCGATCGGCCTGCACGGATCGGCCTTGCGCTTCTGGCGCCCGCTCATGCGCATCGGCGGAGCCTGGCGCCGCAGAGCGGGCGCCAAGTCGTCAGAGCCGGTATTCCTTCGGGTCCAGAAACTCGGCAAGACAGGAACCCACGCGCAGTGCCTGCTCGCGCGCATCGCCGCGGTATTCGCCCTGCCCTGCGCCTTCGATCGTGGCGATCGGCGAAGGATGGTCGCGGTGATACACGAACGCCGTCGACGACCACTGCGTCTGCCCAGGGGCCTGACTTTCCATCGTTTCCACGCGGAACTCACCGCAGTAGCCGTGAATCAACGTGCGTCGAAGTGTTCTGTGCGTCATGCCCGGAAGTATCGCCACGCGCAGTTGAAGACCACGTGGAAAACCGCCGCCGCAGGCGCCAGGTCTGCCGGCAAACGCAACAAGTCCATCCGCAGCAGTCGCCGCAACGTGGCATCGACAAAACAAGGAAGAGAGTGTGCACATCCGGCGATTGCCGGGACGCCTTGCGAACGAAGGCGTGGAAATGGTGGCCGAGGACGGAATCGAACCGCCGACACGGGGATTTTCAATCCCCTGCTCTACCAACTGAGCTACTCGGCCACTATCGCAACATGCTGCCTGCGTTGCGAGGACGCGCATCATAGCGAGCAGGCGCAGTTTGAGCAAGCGTTGCGATGAACTTTGTTGCGGGCCGGCGCGGCGACCGCGCTTTCCTGCATCGGTTCACACCGCGCGGAAGGCAGCATGGCCTAGCCTGCGCAGGTCCCGAGGAGAATGTCATGCGCCTGCCCTGCCTGCTGTTGTCGTTCGCCTTGCTGCTGCCGTTGATGGCCGCGGCCCAACAGCCGGTACGCGCAGTGCCGCAACTGGACATCTCCCGCTACGCTGGGCAGTGGCACGAGATCGCGCATCTTCCGGTGTCGTTCCAGAAGAAGTGCCGCAGCGACATCACCGCCAGCTACACCTTGCGCGACGATGGCTTGATCGGCGTGCGCAACGGCTGCCGCAGCGCCGATGGCGAGCTGACCCAGGCCGAGGGAGTGGCACGGCCGGTCGAGGGCCGGCCCGGGCAGCTGCAGGTGCGCTTTGCGCCGGAGTGGCTGAGCTGGTTGCCGCTGGTGTGGGCCGACTATTGGGTGATCGCGCTCGACCCGGACTACCAATGGGCGGTGGTCGGCGAGCCGGATCGCAAATACCTGTGGATCCTGTCGCGCTCGCCACAGATGCCGCGCGCGCAGTTCGAGCAACTCAAGCGTCAGGCCACGCAGATGGGCTATGACCTGTCGCCGCTGATCGTGGCTGCGCCCTTGCGTTGACGCCAGCAGCCTGAACGCAGGCCGTGCCGCGTGATGTGCCGCAACGCCTGCATACGGACACGCCGCAAGGCAGCAAGGCAGCGTCCGTACTGCGTAGTATTCTTGGCGCCGCCTTACACCCGCCAAGGACCTCAGTACATGCGTCGTGCCTACCGTCTCCTGATCGTGTCGCTGGCCTGCGGCCTGCTGCTGAGCGCCTGCGGCGGTGCGGTCCGCCGCGTGTCCGAGCCAGCCGCCAGCATCCAGCAACTGACCGTGCGTGCCGATGGCTCCTGGTCGGTCGATCTGCGGCTGCAGAACTACAGCAGCATCCCGATGCAGTTCGAGCGCGTGGCGCTGGAGATTTCCGCCGGCGATCAGCTGGCCGGCAAGCTCGACCAGAGCGTCGGTATCTCGATCGGCCCGGAAACTGCCGACGTGGTGACCGTCAGCGTGCAGCCGACCTCGCTGGGCCGCCTCACCGTGGCCGATGTGCTCGCCGGCGGCCGCTCGCTGCCTTACTCGCTCAAGGGCACGGTGTGGGCGACGCCGCAGGATAAGAAGCAGCGCGATTTCAGCGTCGAATCACGTAACACGCTCAGCCCGGCCCCCGGCCTCAACGGCGTGCTGCGCTGACGCGCACGCCTTCCCGCACTCGTTTGAAGGATCCCGCATGAGCAGCTACACCGCCCCGCTGACCGATTTCCGCTTTGCCCTGCACGACGTGCTCGGCGCGCAGGCCCTGTTCGCCCGGCTCGGCTATGCCGACGCCAGCACCGACATCATCGACGCCGTGCTCGAAGAAGCCGGCCGCTTCACCGCGCAGGTGCTGGCGCCGCTCAACAGCATCGGCGACGAAATCGGCTGTGCCTTCGACAAGAGCACCCATGCGGTGACCACCCCACCCGGCTTCCGTGCGGCCTACGACCAGTTCGTGGAAGGCGGCTGGAACGGGCTCACCGCCGAGACGCAGTTCGGTGGCCAGGGCATGCCGCACACGCTGGGCGTACCGTTGAGCGAAATGATCAACGCCGCCAACCTGGCCTGGGGCAACTTCCCGCTGCTGTCGCACGGCGCGATGGAAGCGCTGCGCCAGCACGGCGAAACCTGGCAGCAGGATGTCTTCCTCAAGCCACTGATCGACGGCCGCTGGACCGGCACCATGTGCCTGACCGAGCCGCATTGCGGCACCGACCTGGGCCTGCTCAAGACCCGCGCCGAGCCCAACGCCGACGGCAGCTATGCCATCACCGGCACCAAGATCTTCATCACCGCCGGCGAGCACGACCTCACCGACAACATCGTGCATCTGGTGCTGGCCAAGTTGCCGGACGCACCGGCCGGCGCCAAGGGCATCTCGCTGTTCGTCACCCCCAAGTTCAAGGTGGACCGCGACGGCAACGTGGGCGAACGTAATGCGCTGCACTGCGGCTCGATCGAGCACAAGATGGGCATCAAGGGCTCGGTGACCTGCGTGATGAACTTCGAAGGCGCGCAAGGCTATCTGGTCGGCCAGCCGCACAAGGGCCTGCAGGCCATGTTTACGATGATGAATACCGCGCGCCTGAGTGTGGGTCTGCAGGGCATCGGCCTGTCCGAGCGTGCGTATCAGAACGCGCTGCGCTACACCCGCGAGCGCCTGCAGTCGCGCGCGCTCAGCGGTGCCAAATTCCCCGACAAGCCGGCCGACCCGATCATCGTGCACCCGGACGTGCGCCGCATGCTGCTGACCATCAAGTCGCTGACCGAAGGCAGCCGCCTGCTGGCGCTGCACGCGGCCAGCCTGGTCGATGTGGCCCACCGCGGCACCTCCGAGCAGGAACGCGCCGATGCCGAGACCCTGGTGAGCTTCCTCACCCCAATCTCCAAGGCCTGCCAGACCGAGTGGTCGATCGAGAACACCTACCACGCGCTGCAGTGCTTCGGCGGCCACGGCTATATCCGCGAATACGGTATGGAGCAGCTGGCCCGCGACGCGCGCATCACCACCATCTACGAAGGCACCACCGGCATCCAGGCGCTGGATCTGATCGGCCGCAAGACCGCTGCCAGCCAGGCGGCGGGACTCAAGCTGTTCCTGGCCGATGTGGAAACCTTCGCCAATGCGCAGGAAGGCAATGCCGCGCTGGCCGAGTTCATCAAGCCGCTGCGCGACAAGTGCAGCGAGTGGGCGATGCTGACCCGCGACGTGCTCGATCGCGCCGCCCGCAACCCGGACGAACTCGGTGCCGCCAGCTACGACTACCTGTTCTATTCCGGCTATGTGTTGCTGGCGTACTGGTGGGCGCGCAGCGTGGCCGCTGCCGATGCTTCCGCGCACAGCGAGGAGTTCAAGCGCGCCAAGCGCGAAACCGCCCGCTTCTACTTCGCACGCATGTTGCCGCGCACGCTGACCCATGCCGCCACCATCCGCAGCGGCGCAGCGCCGTTGATGACGCTGGAAGCGGAATTGTTCGGCGAAGCCTAAGCAAGCGTCATCATCGCGGTGGGCTGCCGCGGTCGTAGCAGCGGACATGGCCGCGACGAGGTGGTACCGATCGGCAAGACGTCGCGCCCGGGTGCGCTCCTACGGCAACACCGCAGGATTTCCGCCGCCGTCGTAGGAGCGGACCTGGCCGCGACGAGGCAGTACCGATCGGCAAAACCTCGCGCCCGGGTGCGCGCCTACGGCAACATCCCTGGATTCCGCCGCGGTCGTAGCAGCGGACCTGGCCGCGACGAGGCAGTACCGACCGGCAGGACGTCGCGCCCGGGTGCGCTCCTACACGGCTAAGCAAGGCCTGCAAGGCGTCAGAACATGGTTGCGCAGCGCGGCGGCCGGGGTGGCTGCGCGGAGACGTGCCGACCGATGATTGCAAGACGCGCACCAAAGCCATTCGCTGCGATACACAAACTGTCAACGATCGGGTATAAGCTGTTTTCCCGATGGAGACAGACACGCACGCAGGTGATGTGATCTTCCCCGGAGGCTCTTCTGCTCCGGTCGCGGGCAGCGCTGTCGCTGCGATCCAGCAACTTCCCACCTTGCGCCTGCTGTCGCTCGATGCGCATGGCCGCGTGCTGGACTGGATCAATTGGCAGGACGCCGCCTGTCTGTACGCACGCGATGCGGTGTCCTGGACGCTGGGCGAGCCCTGCATGCAGATCCATGGCGGCATCTCGCGCCTGACCGGCGAGCGCAGCGTGCTGGAACTGCATCCCATCATCGCCGCACGCGGGCACGCGCGTTCGCGTGCGCTGGACCCGACGCCGACCCTCAGCAACACCGCCCTGTTCGCGCGCGACGCGCAGCTGTGCATGTATTGCGGCCAGCACTTCAGTCGCCCGCAGCTGACCCGCGATCACGTCATGCCGGTGTCCAAGGGCGGCCGCGACAGCTGGGAAAACGTGGTCACCGCCTGCTTCCAGTGCAACTCGCGCAAGGCCAACCGGACGCCACAGCAGGCGCATATGCCGTTGCTGGCCGTGCCGTACCGGCCGAGCTGGATCGAACATCTGATCCTGTCCAACCGCAACATCCTCTCCGACCAGATGGCGTTCCTGCGCGCGCAGTTGCCCAAGCGCTCGAAACTGTCGCTGTAGTCCGCCATACCGGCTCGGCGTGATGTTGCGAGCGCCAAATACGACCGTTGGCAATGGCCGATCGAGAGAAAGGCATCATCGACGGTGTCGAGCGATCGGCTCACGACGGCGCATTGCCTCGCATGGCCTCGTACCCGTCCTCCCCTGGGCACCGGCTTCATCCGCGAGCCATACAACGGCCAGGCAACCCTGACCTATCCCAGGCCGCTGACCCAGGTGCGGCAGATTGCCGCAGCCCTGGAAACCCGGCGCGCCCGCCTGCGCTGCCAGCGCGCTCGGCCATCACTTCCCGCTGACAGCTGAACCGGTTTGCTTGCCGGGCCTTCGCATGGGGAGGACAATACGGCTTCAGAACATTGACACGATGATGATCGACTCCACCCGCTATCCGCGCCTGTCCCGCATCCAGACCCCCGACGATCTGCGCACTTTCGACGAGGCCGATCTGACCGCGATCGCCGAAGAGCTGCGCGCCTACCTCATCGAATCGGTGGGCAAGAGCGGCGGGCATTTCGCGGCCGGGCTGGGCGTGATCGAGCTCACCGTCGCCCTGCACTACCTGTATCAGACCCCGGTCGATCAGCTGGTGTGGGATGTGGGCCATCAGACCTATCCGCACAAGATCCTCACCGGCCGCCGCGACCAGATCCACACGGTCAAGCAAAAGGACGGCGTGGCGCCGTTCCCCAAGCGCGAAGAGAGCGTCTACGACACCTTCGGCGTCGGGCATTCCTCGACTTCGATCTCGGCCGCGCTGGGCATGGCGATCGCCGCGCAGCGCAGCGGCGACGAGCGCAAGGTGGTGGCGGTGATCGGCGACGGCGCGATGACCGCCGGCATGGTCTACGAGGCGCTCAACCACGCCGGCGGCATGGACCCGGAGCCGAACCTGCTGGTGATCCTCAACGACAACCGCATGTCGATCTCCGAAGCGGTCGGCGGGCTGACCAAGATGCTGGGGCGTGCCAGCGGCAGCCGCACCCTCAACGCCATCCGCGAGGGCGGCAAGAAAATCCTCGGCGACAAGAAGAACAATCCCACCGCGCGCTTCGTGCGGCGCTGGGAAGAACACTGGAAGGGCATGTTCGTGCCGTCCACGCTGTTCGAGGAAATGGGCTTCCACTACACCGGCCCGATCGACGGCCACGACCTGCCCGGCCTGGTCGGCGCACTGAAGACCCTGAAGACGCTCAAGGGCCCGCAGTTGCTGCACGTGATCACCACCAAGGGCAAGGGCTACGAGCTGGCCGAAGGCGACCAGATCGGTTATCACGCCGTGGGCCCGTTCGATCCGAGCAAGGGCCTGGTCGCCAAGGCCGGCGCCAAGAAGCCGACCTATACCGATGTCTTCAGCGACTGGGTCTGCGACATGGCCGCGGCCGAACCCAGGCTGCTGGTGATCACCCCGGCGATGCGCGAGGGCTCGGGCCTGGTGCGTTTCAGCAAGGAATACCCGCAGCGCTATTTCGACGTGGCGATCGCCGAGCAACACGCGGTGACGCTGGCTGCCGGCATGGCGACCCAGGGCGCCAAACCGGTGGTGGCGATCTACTCCACCTTCCTGCAGCGCGGCTACGACCAGCTGGTGCACGACGTGGCGGTGCAGAAGCTCGACGTGCTGTTCGCGATCGACCGCGGCGGCGTGGTCGGCCCGGATGGCGCCACCCACGCCGGCAACCTGGACCTGAGCTTCCTGCGCTGCGTCCCGCACATGGTGGTGATGGCGCCGGCCGACGAGGCCGAATGCCGTCAGATGCTCACCACCGGCGTGCATTACGAAGGCCCGGCGGCAGTGCGTTACCCGCGCGGCACCGGCCCGGGCAGCGCACTCGATGCATCGCTCACCAGCCTGCCGATCGGCAAGGCGCAGCTGCGTCACAGCGGCACACGCATCGCCCTGCTGGGTTTCGGCGCCAGCGTGGATGCCGCAGAAGCGGTCGGCCGCGAACTCGGCCTGACCGTGGTCAACATGCGCTTTGTCAAACCGCTCGA
The DNA here is from genome assembly GCF_056675615.1 of Xanthomonas sp. NCPPB 2864. Taxonomy (NCBI): domain Bacteria; kingdom Pseudomonadati; phylum Pseudomonadota; class Gammaproteobacteria; order Lysobacterales; family Lysobacteraceae; genus Xanthomonas; species Xanthomonas sp. NCPPB 2864. Next base: position 774,449 of record NZ_JBWWVS010000001.1, on the reverse strand, counting down.
TAAGGCCATGCTGCTGGAGCTGGCCAAGAGCCACGAAGGCTTCGTCACCATCGAAGACAACGTCGTTGCCGGCGGCGCCGGCTCGGGCGTGGCCGAGTTGCTCAACGCCGAAGCGGTCACCATGCCGATGCTGCACCTGGGCCTGCCGGACAGCTTCCAGCATCACGCCAGCCGCGAAGACCTGCTGGCCGAGGCCGGCATCGACCAGGCAGGCATCCGCGCTGCGGTGCTCAAGCGCTGGCCGCAGCTGATGGCAGGCAAGCCGCCCGCGTTGAATGCCGCTGCAGGCTGAGGCCTGCGCGGGTCACACACGGCGGCAGTTGCGGCAGGCGGGTGCAAAACCGCCTGCCTGTGTCGGCAATGACGGATGCCGCGTGCTGATGCCGATGTAATGACCCGCAACACGACCGATCCCGCGCGATGACGCACTAGACCTGCGGCACCGCCCCGGTACGCGCAAACGCCTCCACCAGCCGCAGGATGCGCGCCTGCGCATCGATGCCGTGCAGCTCTGCCTGCAATCTGCGCACGCCCGCCGGCAGCTCGGTGGCGGCAAGTGCTTCGCGCAACAGCGCAGGCAGGCCGTCCAGCTCGCGCAGCCACCACGACGCACCTGCGCGCTGCAGGCGCGCGGCATGGTCGAACTGATCGTAATCCAGCGGGTAGACGATCGACGGCAAGCCCGCGGCCAGGCAGGCATACAGGATGCCGGCACCGCCGTGGTGGACCACTAGGTCGTAGCGATGCAGCTGCTGCGCGTAGTCCACGTACGGCAGGCGCTGGTAGTTGCCGTGCGTCTGCGCTGGCGGCGCGGCGGTATCGCCATCGCTGAAGTGGAAGATCACCTGCGGAAACTGCAGCGCCACCGCACGCAGCACCTGGTCCATCCGCTGCTTGATCCATTGCAGATGGGTGCCCAGCGTCACCAGCACATGCCGACGACCGGGGACGAACTGCGGCGGCGCAACCGCCGCTGGCGGCGTGCACAGCTGCGGCCCGACGAAGCGCACCGCCGCCGGCCAGCGCCGTGCCAACTCGAACGACGGCAGACCCAAGGCCAGGATGCAGTGCGGCGAATACACCGCCTCGCTGCGATCGCTGCGATAGATCGCCGGCAATCCGGATGCGCGCATCTGACGGCGGTAACACAGGTGCAGACTCCGTTTGAAGCCACGCGTCAGCCGCCGCGCCATCGCCTGCCAGATCCGCTGCGCTGCCGTGGATGGCGGAAGCAGGCCGCCGAAATACGCCGGAGGCCCGTCGCCGGTTTCGATCACGCATGGCGACGGCATGCTGGTCCACCAGGCGATCCCCATCGCCTGTGCTGCCAGCCCCGCGCTGGGCAAGGTGAAATCGGCGATCACCAGGTCCGGCCTCCGCTCGCGCCAGCGCTGCCGTACCGCATCGCCCACGCGCGCCATCAGGCCAAGCGCGCTGTGCAACTGTCGGCGCAGCCGCAAGGGATTGTGGCCTACCGCATGCGGTGGATTGGCGATATCGAGCAGGCGCCGATCCGCTTGCGCATCCAGCACGCTGACCGCGCTCAGTCCGCATGCACGGATGCGCGCCAGTGCCTCCGGCGTGCTGATGACCTGGACATCGTGATGTGGCGCCAGCTGCCGGGCGATCGCCAGGATCGGATGCAGATGCCCGCTATACGGCGGCGCAATCAGATCAATGCGCATGTTCCCTCCCCTGCACTGCCTGCTCGACCTGCGCGATGAAGGCCTGGCACTCGGCCAGCACTGTCGCATCGCGCAGATAGTGCAGATGCCCGCAGGCAGGCGTCAGATCGGGCGCACCGGCGAACAGCGCGCGCGAGATCCAGTCGCCGCTGCCCTGGACGACGCGCAGCTGCCCGAACGTGCCAGGCGTATTGCACACCGGGCCATAGGCGAACACCGCAAGCCGCGTGCGCAGCGCCTGCGGCAGCCGTAAGGCTGTCAGCAGCTGCAGGCCACAACTGCCGGCCAGCAGTACCGTCGTCGGCGCCTGCTCCAGCAGCGCCACCACGCGCATGCGATCTGCATCGGCAACGCGTGCGGCGCGCGCGGCCAGATACTGGCGCGCGTTGGACACGCTGGCACGCCACAGCGGCATGTGCCGGTAAGTTGGACTAGCGGAGCGATACGGATAATTGCAGTCGATCAGCCGCCGGCCCGGGCCTTGCAGCTGCTGCAGAAAATGCTGCTGTTGCATGCTCAATGCGCAACTCTCCGGATCGCTTTGCCCGGTGAGGAAAGCGATCTGCAGGCTGGCGCCGTCAGTCCGCACGGAAACGCCCATCCGGCAACACGCGATAACGCCGGGTGCGCCAGCGGATCGTGCGCACCAGCGCCGCATGCAGCAGATGCAGCGGCTGCAGGCACTCCGCAACGACCGACAGCAGCGGACGGTGGCGCACCGCACCGCTCACCCGCCATTGCACCAGGCACAGCAGCAGCGCACGCAGCAGCACGGTGCCCAGCACCCAGGCCAGCGCCGGCCAGCTCGCCTGCACGCAGGCACAGGCCAGCAAGGCCAGCAGCAGCAACGGCGGCAGCCCCTGTAGCACGCCGATCGCCGAACGCACGCCCACGCTCTGCCGACGCAGCAGGAGCGACGCGAACAGCATCCATCGATGCATCTGGCGTGCGTAGCTGGCCAGATCCGGCATCGCGGTGCGCATCGCCACCGGCGCGACGGATTGGCGGAGTCGCCCGCCGCGCTCACGCACCAAGGTGGCAACGGCCAGATCGTCGGTGAGCTGCTGCAGTAACGCAGCAAACCCGCCCCAGGCACGCAGTTGCTCGGTACGCGCGGCATAGCACATGCCGTTGATGGTCAGCGGCGCGGCGAACGGCAGCCAGCCCAGATAGGTCAGTGCCGCATTGTTGTTGACGAATTGCGACAGCAGCCGGCCTGGCAGCGTGGCGCTGTCCTGGTAGTACGGCAACGCGGTGACCATATCGGCGTCGGTCAGATCCTGCAGCAGGCGCGCGAGCGCGCTGGCGCTCAGCTGTGCATCGTCGTCGAGGACCAGGCTGATCGGCGCGCGCACATGCGCCAGCGCGTGCTCGAGCTTCCAGGCCTTGGGGTTGATCCCGGCTGGCGCGGCCGGCACCCGCATGCGCTGGATGCGTGTATGCGGATGCAGCGCGACCAAGGCGTCGGCAACGCTATTTCCCGGGATGTCGTCTGCATCCAGCAACCAGACAAACTGCGCATCCGGCAGCGCTTGCAGGTTGGCCGCAAGCACCTGCTGCAAATGCGCATCGCCCCCCAGCACCGGCTGCAGGATCGCCACCTCGGCCAGGGTTGCGCTGGCGCCCCCCGCTGGCAGTGCGCGTGCACCACGCAGCACCCACAGCACTGCAGCCGTCTTGACCATCAGCACCGCCAGGTAGGCAGCTGCCACTGTCGGAACGACTACGCCCACTGCGCCGCCTGCCAACGCACGAATGCCTCGATGCCTTGCTCCAGACTGACGCTGGGCGGCCCGAGATCGGCGAGCGTGCGGCGTGGGTCGAAGGTCTTGGAGTAGGCAAATGCACCCACGCCGAAGCGCGTGATCGGCGGCTCGCCGCGCAGGCGCAGCACGCGATACGCCGCTTCCACCACGCTGGCCATGCGCAGTGCGGTAGCGATGCGCACCTCGCGTCGCGGCAGCGGCAGCTGCAGGCGCGTGAGCAGGTCCAACAGCAACTGCTGCAGATCCACCGGCTGCGCATTGGTGAGGTTGTAGGCCGGCTGCAACTGCGGCGCGGTCGCAGCGCGATAGAGGTAATCGCACAGCGTATCGATGTAGATCAGGTCGCCGATCACCGGCTGCGTCTGGCCGACGAAGCGTGGCAGCGCACCCTTGCGCGCAGCGGCGATCACGCGCGGGAACAGCACCGTGTCTCCCGGCCCGAACACCGCACGCGGGCGCAGCACGGATTTGTCGCCCGGATACTGCTCCAGCAGCGTTTCGCCAAGGTATTTGGTCTGCGCGTAGGTGTTGACGAACGCCGGCCCGATCGGGCTGTCCTCGCTGAGGTCGTATTGATGCTCCTCGCGATAGAACACCGAACTGGACGACACATACAGCAGACGCGGGCAGCCATGGCGCTTGCAGAAGTCGATGACGTTGGCAGTGGCCTGGACGTTGTGCAACTGGAACTGCGCGCGCGTGCCCCACGGCGAGGCCAATGCCGCAGCGTGGATCACCACATCCGGCTGCCACTGCAACGAGAACGGCTGGCTCAGATCGATACGATGGTAGTTGGGCAGCTCGCTGGCGCGGCGCCCGATGCCGTGGATCTCCACACCCGGCCGCCCCTGGAAACGTCGCAGGAAGGAACCACCGACAAAGCCGGATGCCCCGGTCACGAGAATACGCAGGCTCATCGCCACTCCGGTTGATAACGGTCAAGGCTGGGTTGGCAGTGCGACGGCAGGATGGCCAACTCCGGGTGTGCATGCGACAGCGCATGCAGCTGCTGCACGGTGCGCCGGAACGCGCGCCAATCGTGCATCAACAAACGTGTGGGCCAGGCAGGCCACTGCAGTGCAGACCAGGTCGCCGACGACCACACCGCGTCGGCGCACAGCAACACCTCGCGGTCGTGTTGATCGCGCAACCACAGGCCCATCTGCCCGGGCACGTGCCCGGGCAACGGCACGGCCAGCACGCTGCCGTCCTCGAACAGATCGTAGGCCGCGCCCAGCCCTTGCCAGGCGCCGGTCAACGCACGCAACGGCGCCTGCTCGGCAAACTGCAGGCGCCGATCGAAATCCTCGGGCAATAGCTGCGGCAACAAGGCATGCCGCAGGCCGCCGAGGCGCGAACAACCGCGCAGCTGTTGATAGTCGGCACGCAGGCACAGGAAGCGCGCGTTGGGCAGATCGCGCAGACCGCCGACATGATCGGCATGGAAGTGCGAAATCAGGCACCAGGCGATCTCCTCCAGCTGCACGCCACGGCGTGCCAGCTGTGCGCCCAGCGTTTCGTGCGCGGGCAGGTGCACCGGCGTGGTCCAGCGATACAGGCGCTCGGGCCAGGGATCGGTCGCGCGGAAAAAATGCTCGGCATACCCGGTGTCGTACAACAGCGCGCCGCGCTGCGGATGCCGGATCAGTACGCTCAACGCGGGGAATTCCACGGCATGCCAGTGGCCGTCCGCACGCACCATGCGCTCGCAGTGGCGGCAATGGCCGATGCGCAGCAACTCGAGCGACACGCGCGGCGGCATCAGGGCGCGACCTGGTCGGAACATGCCATGCCCTAGTACCGCAACACCATGCCGCCGATCGCCAGCCCGGCACCGGTGCCGAGCAGCGCAACCAGATCGCCACGCTGCATGCGCTGTTCGATCCGGGCGTGATGCAAGGCATGCGGCAGCGAGGCGGCGACCTGGTTGCCGGAGGTCTGCAGGATGCGAATCACCTGATCGGGGCGCAGCCCCAGCGCCTGTACCACATGATCCAGGCCGCCACCGGAGGCCTGGTGCGGGACCAGGCAGCGCAACGCTGCCGTGGTGGTGCCGGCCTCGCCCAGCAACCGCTCCCAGAACGCAGGCAGATGGCGCGCCGCGAACCGGTAGGCGCCGCGCCCATCCATGCTGAAGCTGCGCAAGGCCTCGGACGACTGTTCTTCGCCGCGTGGATAGCGGGTGCCGCCGCCGCGAATGCGGCACAGCTCCGCGCCATCGCCGTAACTGGACAGGCGGCTGGACAGCAGTGCCGAGCCGTCATCGGCGGCGCTGCGCCCCACGACCACCGCGGCCGCGCCATCGCCAAACAGGCCGGCGGTGGCCGGCGTCGATGCATCCAGCCCGCCCGATGCCACCTCGCTGGAAACGATCAACACGCACCGGTAGCGCCCGAGCGCCAACGCGTTCGCGGCCATGTCCAGCGCCACCAGAAAGCTCAGGCAGGTCGCATTGACGTCGAAGGCCGGAATACCCGAATCGCCCAGCCCGAGCGCGCGCTGGATCAGCACCGCCTGGCAGGGAATCGGCTGCTCCATGACGCTGCAGGCCGAGATCAGGCAATCGATCTGACCGGGGTCGATGCCCGCGCTTGCCAGCGCCTGGGTCGCCGCCGCCGCACCCATCGACGAAGCCGTCTCGCCCTCGCCCACGTAATGGCGCGTGGCCACTCCCGAGCGCGCCAAGGTGGTGCCTGCCGGCAGCTGCCAGCGTTGATCCAGCTGTTGCGAGGTCACCTCCGTGGCGGGGACATGGCGCCCGGTGCCCAGAATGCGCAGCGGCAATGCGTTCAACACGGAGGTCTCGTTGGACAAGGCGCGCAGCATACCGTGGCTGGCGTGGGCCGAGCCGATCGATCGCCGAAGCGCGCAATGCGCATCGCCTGCCTGCGAGGACGGCGATCGGTCAGTCGATTGCCACCTCGTTCCAGACCACAACCGCCGGGCAGTCGTGCCGACGTGTCAGGGCGCTTCCACCGCGTATCCCAGCGCCTGCAAGCGCGCCAGATAGCCATCGGCTGCGGTCAGTCGGCTGATCGGCAGCACCGCGAAGGTGCTGCGATTGCGTTGCAGCGCGGTGGTGGCGATGCTCAGCCAGTGCTCGCGCATGCGCCGTTCCAGATCGTCGATGCCGCGCTTCCTGGCGGCGCCGGAACTGGCCAGGGCGCTCATGCAGGCGGCCTGGGGATCCTCGCGTGGCAACTGGCGCAGTGCCTCGATATCGCCCACCGACCAGGCGTTGGCGCGCTCGACCATCGTGGGCAGGTCGCGCTCGACGGTGACCAGGATGCTGCGGAAGCACGCGGTATCGTCCATGCCACCGGCGCGGAACTCCTTGATGGCCTGGCGCGGGTCGGCGATCTTGTAATCCAGCGCGGTGGGGGTCGGCTTGATCCCGGCGCGCTTGGCGGCACGCTCCACCACCGACCAGATCACCGGCGAGCGCGCCAGGCCGGAGCGTTTGATCGCCGCCTGATACAACTCGCCGGCGGCAAGCATCGGGCGCTTGCGCTCCACCCCACGGTCGCTGCCGAGATAGCGTGCCTTGGCAACCGACCAGCGCGCATACAGATCGGCCGGCAGCAGCTCGCGCAGTTCGCGGCCGTCCTCGTTCTTCATCGCCTTCATCGCCGAGGGCAACAGGGTCAGTTTGCCGAAGAACCCCATGTCCGCATCGATCTGGACGGTCGGGGCCATCAGCACCTGCTGCGATTGGCCGATGATCGTTTCCACCTCGGCCGACTGCCACTGCAGCCGCTTCGGCAGCGGCGACACGGTGCCCAGGATCCACAGCACATGATCGCCCTTGCTGACCTTCCACAGGCCTGGGCCGGGCTGCACGCCGCGCACCACCATCGCTTCCAGATCGACCACGGCCGGCGGCGATGGCGCGGCCGGCGGCGGCGGCGTGCCATCGCTGGCCGACGCCAGCAACGATACCAGCATCATTCCCACGCCCCACCCCGCCCGCTGGCCTCGCATCACGTCTCGCCCCCTGTGTGAGAACGCGGACACTACGCCAAGCCGGCCATGGCCGCGTTAGGGAAATGTTCGCCGCCGCAGCCGCGGATGGCTCAGCGTGGATCCAGGCTGGCCAGGTGCGCAGCCAGTGGCGAGCCGCCGTCGAGCAATGCGAATCCTTCCCAGACGAATCCGGGCGAGACCGTGCAGCCCACCAGGGTGAAATCGCCAAGCGACCGCGCCGCCTGCCAGCACCCTGCCGGCACCACGTGCATCGGCTCACCGCGCTCGGCGGCATCCAGGATCAGGCGTTGCAGCTGTCCGCTGGCCTCGTCGTAGATCGATAGCTCCAGCGCATCGCCCTGCTGCCAATGCCAGCTTTCTTCCGCATCGACGCGATGCCAGGCGCTGCATTCGCCGGCAGCGAGCAGGAAGCGGATGGCGGTCAACGCCGGGCGCGGTTGACCGCCCTCGCTCACCTGGCGCGCGGACGCGTACACGCGACGGAAATGCCCGCCCTCGGGATGCGGAGCGAGTTCGAGCGAATGGATCAAGCTGGCGGCGGTCGGATGCATGCCTACATGCTAAGCCAGCCAACGCCGCGCATGCATCACGGCAGGTGCTTGCCCGCACGCAGGCAGGTGCGGAAGAACACCAGCAGATCCCAGCTATAGCGCTTGAGCAAACGACGCGGCTCGTTGAGCAGCCGGTACATCCATTCCATATGCACGCGCCGTACCCAATCCGGCGCACGCTTGGCGGTGCCGGACAGGAAATCCAGCAACGCGCCGACCCCGAACACCAGCGGCACGTTCAAGGCATGGCTGTGATCGAGGATCCAGCGCTCCTGCAGCGGGTTGCCGAAGGCCACCAGCAGCACATCGGCGCCCGAGCGATTGATGCGCTCGGCCAGGCCCTCGCCGGCGGCGGCAAATTCGCCGTAGCCGTCGCACATGCCGACCACCTGCTGGCCCAGGGTTCCAGTCAAGGTCGCGGCAGCGGTCTTGCCCACGCCCGGACGACCACCGAGCAGGAAGAACTTGAGCGGCTGCGCGGCCTCGCGACACAGATACGGAATCAGGTCGGTGCCATTGAGGTTGCCGGCAAAGCGGCGGCCATGGATCAGGCGCGCTGCCAGATCCATGCCGATGCCGTCATTGACGATGCGCACGCTGGGCTCGCGCATGCGCAGCCGCAGTGCCTGGCATTGCACGATGAAATTGGTGTTGGCAAAAAACACCCGGCGTGGTTGCCGGGCGGCCAATGCGTGAAACAATTCCAGTGCAAACGCTTCCTGCGTGGTGGAGAGCACCGGAAATCCGCCGAGCGGAATCACCACGCCCTGCGGCATCGCCGTGTTGGCGGTTGCTGTCGTCTCCGTATCCACCTGCCGGCCGTGCATCATCGAATCACCAAAGGTCGTAAGGAAACGCGGCCAGCAGCCCGGCCTGCAGTTTCTCCAGGTCAAAATCGCCGTTACCGCCAAGCTTCAGGCACTCTTCCACGCTGTTGCCCGAGTGCCACTGCATGCGTCCGGTGCCGTTGTAGTAGTCGTCGTACTTGAAACGATCCTCGCCGTTGCCCCAATCCAGGTACACCGCCGGAATCCCGTACGCTTCGGCAAGAATCAGCCCGTGCAGCGAACTGCTGATCACCAACTCGGCGCCCAGCAACGCACTCATGAAGGTTGCAGGTTTGACGTTGGGAAATACCAGATGGTCCGCGTACGCGCTGTACTTCTCGACCGGCTCGTTGAAATGCGGAACGATAGCGAAGGGGCGCTTGTTCGCCGTTCCCAGCGCATCGGCGGGGAAAAACATCGGTGTCAGCAGACCGGGGTCGCCATAGACTTCCGGTACCGCGATCCCGCGGTCGAGCAGGAACTGACGCGTCTTCGGACCACGTACTGCACGCACATCGAGCGTGCTGAAGGTATTTCGCTCGGCGGGAATCTTGCCGTTGATGCCGCTGCCCCAGACGGTGTCGCCGTCCTTGGCAAAATGCAGCACCGACCCGATGGCGATCAGCTTCTTGCTGAGATCACGCTTCTCGATCAGCGTCTTGTCCTGCAAGGAGAGCACACAGGACACAATCACCTTGGACAGATGATCGCCCATGTTGACGCCAGCGTTCTTCGGCTGCCACCAGAACAAGGCACGGCGTTCCGCATGTTCGATCCATTTCTGCAGCAAAGCATTGGCCATAACGAGCAGTCTCCTTCTAAAGTTGGGTGCGCTGCATCAGTGCGAGAGCGCGGCCTCCGAAGAAGCACGCACCGCTGCGCCATCTTGCTGCGGGTACAAACGGGTTTCCGGATACGCACCTGGATTCAGTACGCGGTCGGTGGTGTCGGACCAATTCAGGCATTGGCGGTAACGCACGCGCGGTGCTTCCAGCGCGCGACTGATCGCCGCAATGACCGACTCACCGTTGCCGGGAGTGTAGCCGAAACGCGATTGATACGGCCCCACGACGGCATTCGGACACACCGCAGGCAGGCCGAAGAAATCGTATTGCAGCAACTTCATCGAACTATCGGCCAGATACACCGGCACCTGCTCGGATGCGTACGGCGCGATCCCGAAACGGGCGTGCTTGATGTAGCCGATGGTCTCGGCGTGCTTCATCTCGCCATAGACGATCACGTTGTCGCCATAGCCGGGATGCCGGCCCATGCCCGAGCCGATCACATGGAACGTGACCTGCGGGAACGCCTTGCTGGCAACCACGAAGAAGTCCGGATCGAACAACATCGAGCCCACCGCGACCGCATGGATGCCCTCGCCGTACGGCGACGGGTCGCCCAGCTGATCCAGGTTGTGATCCACACCGTGACCGACGTGATACACATTGTCGCGGCTTGCCACTTCCTCCGCCATTGCCGGCGACACCAATGCGATCACATCCAGCGTCGGTGCAACCCGATCGAACTCGCGCTCGATATAGGACGCGACATTGATCGTGCTCAGGCCGTCGGAAGCGCGATAGACCAGCTTCGCTGCCGGATTGACGCGCTTGGCCAGCTCGATGAAGGCCACCGCGATACCGCTTTCGAACACGATCACGTCCGCCTCGCGCATCCAGTCCAGCAGCTGACGTGGCGGATGCGCGGCATACCAGCGGAACATCGCATCTTCGACAGAACGCAGCCAGGCGCGGCGCGTGTTGAACGGATGCACCGTCGTGCGCCACAGATAGCACTCCACGCCCTTGTGCGACACCACGGTATTCGCGGTGTCGTCCAGCGGCAGCCGCATGTCGCCCTTCATGCGCGATAGCCGGCTATAGCGCAGCGAGAAAAACCGCGTGGTGCCGCGCAGCGCGAGTTGATCGGTGATGAAGTGGATATTCGCACGCCGTGGCGTGCGGTAATCGTGGGCGGACAGGACCAGATAGCAAGGCCGGCGAATGCCGGAAGCGGCGGCGGGTGTATCGCTCATGGGCCGTGTCCTATGAATGAGTGGGAGAAAGCATGCAGGAACGCAGGCGAAGACGATGTCGATCTCATTGGCGTGCCTTGGCCTGCCTCAGCAACTTGCGGATGTTGAGAATGGCAATGACGTCGCGACGGAACGCCGGCCAGATCGCCAACGCCAGCAGACAGACCGCCGCCATCGTGGCCGCACCAACGGCCAGCTGCTGCCACAGCGGGCCACCGACGGTGATGGATGCGTAGTACGCGCACACGCCCGCCACGCCGTACGCGGTCATCGCGCGCACCGCATTGGTGAACAGTGCAGCCACCGGTGCGTCGGAGATCTTGCCGACCCAGACCAGCGACAACGGCCAGGTCACCAGCAGGCCGAACGAATAACCGATCGCCACGCCCATCGCGCCCCAGCGCGAGCCGACGAAGATACAGCCGATCAGCACGATGCGGCTGACCAGCGAGAACAGCAACTGCGCGCGCATCAGGCCCCTGGCAAGGAACACCCAGTAGGTTGCATAGGACGCGGTCTGGAAAATACCGCCCAGCGTCAGCACCTGGAACAGGGGCACCGCCTCGCGCCACTGCTCGCCCAGCACCAGCACGATCAGCGGCATGGCCAGCGCGCAGGCGAAGGCGAACAGCGCAACGATCAGATGCACCATCACCGTCTGCCCGCGCAGCAGGAAGGCGCTGAAGCGTTCGCGGTCGTCCTGCAGCTGCGACAACACCGGCAACGCCACGCTGGTGGCCGGCGCGTTGATCTGATTCAACGGCATCATCAACAGCTGAAACGCACGGTTGTACAGGCCCAGTGCGTCCGGGCCGGTGCGCCAACCGATGATGACCTGGCCAACGTTGCGGCTGGCATAGCCCAGCAACTGCGCGGCCATCAGGTTCCAGCCGAAGCTCATGAAGTCGCGCATCGGCGCCGAGCGTTGGTATCCGCCCGGCAACCAGCGTGCACAGCTCGCCGCGATGATGAAATTGACCACCGCCTGCACCACCTGCTGCACCACCAGCGCCCAATAGCCCCAGCCCAGCAAGGCGGCAGCGACGGCCGCGCCCAGGCCCAGCACCTGCGATCCCACATCGCTGAGCGCGACCTGGCCAAACCGCAGCCCGCGGCTCAGATGCGCGCGGTACTGCGTGGTCATGCCGTTGATCAGGAAGGTCACCGCCAGCGCCTGGGAGATCGTCACCAGCGCCGGCTCCTTGTAGAAGTTGGCGATCACATGGGCAGAGGCGTACACCATCACCGACAGCGACAAGCCGATGCCGCTGTTGATCCAGAACAGGTTGTCGCGCTGCTCGCGGCTGACATGCTTGGCCTGCACGGCAGCGGCAGACAGGCCGAAATCGCGCAGGATCTCGGCCGCACCGACAATCGCGGTGACCATCGCCATCAGGCCGTAGTCGTAAGGCGTCAGCAGGCGCGCCAGCAGGATGATGCCGCCGAACTGCACGACCATCTTGGCCGACTGGCCGATCATGGTCACCGCTGCGCCGCCGGCGGCGCGCGAACCGAGGCTGCGCTGTGGCGGCGGCGTGGGGGAATTCATCGTCGGGATCTCTGCGGTCACAGCGCGGCGTCTCCATCCTTGCCGAGCGCTTCCAGGTAGGTGCGGTAGTGCAGCTGTCCGATCCGTGGCCAGTCGCGTTGCGAGAGATCCGGTGCCGGGCCGCGCGGCGCGGCACGCACCTGGTCCAGCATGCCGGTCAGCAGCGCCGCATCGAATTCGCCGTCATAGAGAAACACCCAGCCCGGCCCCACTTCTTCGGCAATCGCCGCATTGGATTCGCTCCACGGTGCCAGCACCGGGCGCGCCAGCGACAACGCCAGCAACAAGGTGCCGGAGTTGTGCATCTGCCGGTACGGCAGCACCACCAGCTCGGCCTCGCTGACTTCGCGTGCCAGCACCGGCTCTTCGACATAAGCCAGCAAGGCACTCACACGCGGATCCTGCGCGCAGGCCTCCTCCACCAGGCTGCGCATCTGCGGCGTGGCCGGGTTGCCGACAATACGCAGCTTCAGGCGCGGATCGTCGACCTGACGCATCACCTCCAGCAGCGTTTCCACGCCCTTGTACGGGCGGATCAGACCGAAATGCAGCAGCCGCCCCGGAACCGGCGTGCCTTGCGGCATCTTTGCAAACCACTCGCGATAATGGCCGTGCAGGATGGTGTCAGTGAATGGCGGTCGCGGCGGCGTGGTCGCGTTGATGCGGATCCAGCGACGCGTCAGCCGATCGATCCAGCGCAACAGGCCGCGCTCGCGCCAGCCGCGATCCTCGTGCGGTGCCAGGTTGTGCAAGGTGCGCACCACCGGCGTGCCGGTCAGCTGCAGCTTGAGCAGCAACAGCGCCGCACACATCTGCTTGGCCAGGGTGCCGATCGCGCTGGGATGGCGCAGCAGATATTCCGGCCAATGCAGATGCAGCACGTCGTAGCGCGACAACAGCGCATCGCGCATCGAAAAGAAGCGCGGCTGCACTGCAGCGGGCAGCGATGCGTAAAGCTGGGTCAGGTACGGATTGGTGCTGGCATTGGGCTTCTCGGTGGAGAACAGCACGGTCACCTGCGGCTGCGCGGACGCACGCGCACTCGCTGCCGATGCAGGCGCGCTCATCGCACTGCCTCCTGGGTACGGCGGGTGCCCAACGCGGTGTGGTATTCGTCGACGTAGCGCCCGACCACATGCTTCCAGTCGTAGCGGCTCACATACGCCATGGACGCTGCACGACGCGTATCGAAATCGGCATCCGCCTGCAGCGCTAGCGTCTGTACCTGCTCTGCGGCCGCATCGATCCGGTCGCGGTTGACGATCACGCCCTGCCCCGATTCGCTGGCGAGACGCACGAACGGCGGGATGTCGCTGAGGATCGGAATCAGGCCGGCACTCATCGCTTCGACCGCAGCGATGCCGAAGCCTTCATGGCGCGACAGGCAGACGAAGAACTGCGCCTGCTGCATCAGGCTGCGCAATTGCTCCTGCGACGGCGACATGCTGAGCTGCACCTTGTCCTGCAAGCCCCGCTCGGCGATCGCCTTGCGCAGGTCGGCCTCGTTCAAATCGTATTCGCGCCCGGCGATGATCAGGCGCCACTGCGGGTCGCGCTGCAATACCGCCTGCAGCAGCTCCAGGGTTTCGATCAAGCCCTTGTTCACCGACCAGCGGCCGAAATACATCATGGTCCGTCCCGGCGTGGCTGCGCCCTGCCCTGCGTATTTCTCCACATCCACGCCGTTTTCGATCACCCGCAAACGCGCCGGCGACACCACCTTGGCGAACAGCTCGCCGTCGTTCTCGCTGGTGGCGATCACCCGCGCATACGCCAATGCCGAAGTGCGGGTGAGCGTTTGAAACCATAGCTGCTTCATCCGCGAGGCATACGCGGTGTGGAAGAAGCCGCCGTGCGTGGACACCACCATCGGCTTGCCATGCAGCGGTTTGGTCAGCGCCAGATAGTCGTAGAAAAAATCGATGCCATGCAGATGCACCAGATCGGCCGAGCGGATCGCGCTCAGCACGGACGGCGCCAACGGATAACGCGACGAGCCGCGATAACCGATGCGTCGGATCGGCAAGCCCTGATACGTCTCCTGCTGCGCAAGCTGCGCGCCCGGATCGGTAAACACCCGATCCAGCGTCACGACCTCCACCGTATCGGCACTGGTGGCCTGGTGTTGACGGGCCACATTGAGAACGACTTCCTCCATGCCCCCGATCGAAGGATGGAATTGGCGGACGACATGCACCACTTTCATTGCGCCAATCTCCTGTGCCAGCGACGCAGACACATCTGCATGCTCGGCTGATCATTCTGGAAGCTCGTCATTTGCGTTTCAATCCCAACATCCATGGTGCAACGCGCACCAGCACCGCGCGCATCGGCACGCTGACCGCGACAGCAAATGCGCTCAGGCCCATCGCCCAGGCCGGTGTGCCGATCAGGCTGCGAGCGATCACACCCGTTCGTGCCACCACACTGGTGAGCACCAGAAACACCAATGTGTGCGTGCACAGGATCAGCAAGGTATTGCCACCGATCCACTGCAGCCAACGCCACTGTCGAACGAAATACGCCACGCACAAAGTCATTGCGGTACCCAGCAGGCTGACCAGCAGGAATACCGCAGCGGAATGCCCGAACTGCAGATTGTTCACATCCACTTGCCCGTTCCATCCGGCCAGCCACCACCACGCTGCTGCCAGCACCGGCAGTGCCAACACCCATGCCGAGGCGCCAAGCGCGCGCAGTGCATCGGCGTAGCGCGACAGCCATCCGCCCACGGCGATGAAGAACAGCGCGACAGGCAATACATCCAGCGCCAACGGAAGCCGCAGGTGCAACGACGGAAACCAGCCCGCCCATGCCAAGGCGAGCAACAAACTGACTGCCGCCAGGGCCGCCGTCGTCAGGCGCGTGCGCAAGGCGATGTAGGCCAGCGTGGTGACGAACAAGGCAGGCAGGAACCACAACGCCGGAAGCACGTACAGACGCGTGCCATTGGCCCAGAACAGGCCCACAAATGGATCCCACCACGGCAGCACATGCGATGGATGCGCCGCGCGGCTGGTCACTCCCATCAGCAGCCAGCAGGCGTAGGCCACCAGGAAAAACGCGACATAGGGAACCAGCAACGTGCGCGCCAACTTCGCAATCGTCGCCACCGTCATTGCGCGGTGGCCGAAGCGCTCGCCGACCCAGCCGGACAGCACGAAAAACAGCGGCACATGAAAACTGTAGGCGAACAACTTGTAGGCGGCCGGCATGCCGTTGGCATGCCCCAGCACCACCAGGACGATCGCCAGCGCCTTTGCTGCATCGATCTGCCAATCGCGGGTCAATGCAGGCGCCGGCGCAGCCTTGGCACCCAGGCCGCCGTGCCGGGCCGCGTTGGAATACGGTGCGGTGGTCATGGCGCAGCGCCGTTCATGCCGCCACCGGGCGGGCACCCAGGGTCCACGGCGCAAAACGCATCAGCAACCAGCGCAGCGGCACGCACGCGAGCAGCGCAAACACCGTCACGAACACTGCCCAGCCCAGGCCCGGGCGCGAGGCAGCGAATCCGCCGGCCAGCGCCGCAACACCGGAGAGCACGAAGAACACCAGCATATGGGTGCACAGGATCAGCAAGGTATTGCGGCCGATCCACTGTATCCAGGCCCAGCCCTGCACCAACCGTGCGGCACAGATCACCATCAGTGAGCCAAGTACTGCGCTGACCACAAACCCGACGTGGTTGCGGCCAAACTCCAGCATGTTGACGTCGATGCGGCCATTACGATCGGCCAGCCAGGCCACCGGCAACGCCAGCAGCACGGTCGCCAGCGCGCTCACCGGCAAGGAGCTCGGCAGACGTGCGGAAACATGGATCAGCAAGGCGCCCAGCGCGTAGAAACACAGCGACACCGGTAGAACGTCCAGGCCAAAAAAAAGCCGGACCTGTTGGCCCGGAAACCAGCGCATCCAGCACCAGGCCAGGATCAACGACGCCACCGCGATCACCACCGGCGACAGCCAGCGGCGCAGCACCACATAGCTCAGCACCGTCACCAGCATCACCGGCAGGAACCATAGCGGGGGCTGCACATACAGATCGGGGCCGATGCCGGTGAACATCGCGACGATCGGCTCCCACCACGGATGGCTGCCCCAGCGCGCCGCCTTCTCGCCGATATTGCGCGTAAGCAACCAGTACGCGTAGCCAAGCAGATAAAACGTCACATACGGCAGCAACAGGCTGCGTGCCTGCTTGCTGATGGTCTGCGGCAAGCCGGTGGTCCGCGACGCATAGCCCGCCGCCAGCCAGCCGGACACCATGAAAAACAGCGGCACGTGGAAGCTGTAGGCAAACAACGTCATCGCATGCGGCACGCCCTTGGCGTGGCAGAACACCACCAACAGGATCGCCAGGGCCTTGGTGGCATCGATACGCGGGTCGCGGCTGCGCCCGCCGGTGGCAACGGACGCACCGACGACCGGTGCCACCGGTTGTGGTGCTTGCGTTGCCGCCACACTCATCGCGTACCTCCCGCGGGCAGTGGCAATCGCGCATCCTCGTCGGCCGGATCCTGTCTGGGCAGCTGCGTAGCGCTGGCAGCAGACCAGGTCGGCCGCATGTGCCACAGGCAGCCGCACACGAACCACCACAATGCCGACGTCTTGATCGAGAAGTAGCCGTTGGACACCAGCAGGCTCAGCGCGAACGCAAAGATCGCCAGGTTCTTGAACAACTGCCCTTCCTTGCTCGGCATCAACAACAGGAACGAGTACGACAGCAGGAATGCAAGCACGCCGACGATCGACTGCGATGCGATGAAGTAGGCAATGCCGCTGTCGAAGTAACGGTACGCCTGCGCAAAATCCAGGCCCATCCACGAGTTGAAGGACAGGTTGTTCATCGAATTGACGGTGAAGAAGATCCGGCCCATCGTGTTGTCCTGATAGGCCGTGATCCCGGTGATCCACACCAGCAACCACGCCGTCATGATCACGAGCAGGAAGACCAGGAACGCCAACCGTTGATCCAGGCGTTTCAATAGCGGCGACAGCAGCACCATCAGCACGCAGGTGCCCGCCGCAAGTCGGCCGTCGGAGGCCACGACCATGAAACCGATCAAACCGACCGACAGGATCAGCATCGCCGGACGCATCCAGCGCCAGAACACCAGCACGATCGCGGTAAAGAAGCAGATGTAGTTACCCATCGTCACCGGCTCGATGAACATCGAGGAGGCGCGGGGAAGATTGGAGCCCGGCAGGAAGTTGCGCTCGCCCGGACGCGTGGCGCTGACGAACAGGTTGCTGTCTTCGTTCCAGAACCCTTCCGCGCTCATGCCGCGCGCGTTGACGAAGAAGCTCTTCGGGTTGACCAGATCGCCATAGGCGCTGGGCATCGCCAGTTCGAACGCCGCAACCAACGACACGATGATGGTCATGCGCACGAACAGCTTGGGCACCGACCCGGTGTAAGCCGAACCAAGCACCACGAACGCAAACACCACCAGCGCGTCGCGGAAGAACTTCGGATCGATCTGCCAGTTCACCAGGAAGCGCACGAACATCAAGGTGACGATCAGCCCCAGGCCGCTGATGATCAATGCAATGCGCTTGCGGCTCATCGAACCCAGGCCGAGCAGGAAACACGCGGCGTAGACCATGAACTCGACTGCGTAAGTGATCACCGGACGTACGGTGAACACGTTCGCGTTGATCAGCGCCAGCAGCAGGTTGTAACCGACGCCGACCAGCAGCGTCAGCTCGATCAGCAGGTTGTGCCAGCGAACGCGGGCCTCGTCGCTCATTCGGATCAGCATGCAGACGCCTGCTTGAGAGGGGCGGCTGCGATGCAGCCGCCCGCGGCGCTCGGCGCGCCAGGTCGCACACTCCCCGCCATCATCAGTACGCGGTCTTCTGTCCGAGCACACGCACTGCGGTCAGCACGATGATGCGGATATCCAGCCACAGCGACCAACGACGGATGTAGTCCAGGTCGTACTGGATGCGCTTCTTCATGGTGCGCAGCTCCGGGGTTTCACCACGGAATCCATTGACCTGCGCCCAACCGGTGATGCCCGGCTTGACGTAATGGCGCTGCATATAGTGATTGATCAGCTTTTCGTAATGGGTGTTGTGCTGCGCGGCATGCGGGCGCGGCCCCACGATCGACATGCTGCCACCGAGCACGTTGAAGATCTGCGGCAACTCGTCCAGGCTGCTGCGGCGTAGGAACGCACCGAAACGGGTGATACGGGTGTCGTTCCTGGTCGCCTGCTGGATGGTGGTGCCATGGTCGTCATGCACACGCATCGAGCGGAACTTGAACATGTAGAACTCGCGCCCACCCAGGCCATGACGACGCTGGCGGAAGAACACCGGGCCCGGCGAACTCATCTTCACACCGACCGCAATCGCAGCCATCAAAGGCCACAGGCCCATCAGCGCAACCACGGCCAGGATCTTGTCCTGCAGCGCCTTGGCGACCACGAAGTAGTTGTCGCGGTCCACACCGCCCTGGCGCAAGTTGATCACCGGCACGTTGCCAATCTGCTCGCCGGACTGGTTCAACAGACCGAAGTCGAACAGGTCCGGCACCAGCTTCACGTTGATCGGATAGCGATCCAGGCGCTGCAGCAACTGCTTGATGTGGTCACGTTCGCCCAGCGGCAGCGAGATCCACACCTGCTCGACCTGGTTGTCCTTCAGGTACTCGATCAGCGCGTCCGGATCGCCCAGGCACGGCAGCGACTGACGCTGCTCGGTCACGGCAATGTCGTACGGTGTGCGGAAATAACCGACCAGGTTCATGCCGACCCAGGGGTTGCGGCTGAGGTAGTGATTGATCTTCATCACCGGGTGACGCAGACCGACCACCACCACCCGCTGCACATCCACACCCTGGGTACGCAGGTGATTCAGGAAGCCGCGCAGCACCGTGCGGGCCGCCACCAGCGAGGCCAGCCCACCGACGAACCACAGGCCGATCCAGCCGCGCGAGACCTGCTCGCCGACCTGCACGATCAGCGCATGTACCGCGAACAGCGCAAACACGCCGCCGAATGCACCGCCCAGCACCATCAGCTCGCTCAACAGCCCGCGACCGCGCCAGCTGCGATACAACGGGAACAGCGCAAAGCAGATCACCGAGTACAACAGCGTGGTGGCGATGGCGACCCGGTACGGTGCCGCAGGCACCCAGGAGCCGAAGACGATGCGATAGGCGATTAGCCCGGAGACCACGACCATGGTGAGGTCGAAGACGCGCAGGACCAGATCGGCCGCAGCCGAATACTTGGACAACAATCGCGGCGAGGATGTGGTGTAAGTCGCGCTACTCAAGTCTGCCAAAAGCATGGGGATGTCCTCCAAACTCGATACGGCGCATGCGGGGGAACATACGAAACGCACGCGAGCTTTCAATCATCTCCGTCGGGCGATCACCGCGGTAATACCTACCGACCCCAGATCGCACGACAGCCCTTTGTTTCAACAGAGACAAACTTTCAAACGAAGGAGCCCGAAACATACGGGATCCAACCTTTTCCACGCTGAATCAGTTGTCACTTCAATTAACCATCGTTGTGCAACACGACGATGTCAGTCCAACCGCGTCTGCGCGGCCGTGCCACGCAGGAAGTAGCGCACCAGTGCCACAGCCACACCCAGGAATACGCCAAAGATGAAGCCCAAAGCGAGGTTCAGTTTAAGTTTCGGCGAAGTCTTAGACGTAGGCACGTCTGCGGTATCGATGATGGTCACGTTGTTGGCGCCGACGTTGCTCGCCACACCGATCTCCTTGTAGCGCTGCAGGAGCGCATCGTAGAGCTGGCGGTTGGTATCGACGTCGCGCTTGAGCATGTTGTAGCGGATGCTGCGGCTCTGCAGATCGAGCTCATCGTTACGCAACCCGGCGATGCGCTGGTTGAGCAGCTGCTCCTGATGCACCGATGCGTCGTAGGTCGCCTTCAGCGACTGGCGGATATTGAGGACCTCGCCATTGATCTGGCGACGCGACTCTTCGATCTGCGCCTTCAGACGCTGCATTTCCGGATAGTCAGGCTTGAAGGTCGACAGCTTTTGCTGATATTCGGTGTTCAAGCGGATCTGCTCGCCGCGCAGGCTCTGGATCAGCGGATTGCTCAGCACCTGCGGCAGCGACATCGCGTCACCGCTGCTGACCTGACGCCAGGCTGCCTCGGCCTTGATGCGGGCGTCCTGCGCCGATGCCAACATCGCATTGAGGTCGCTGAGGTTCTGCGCCGGAAGCGATGGCTTGTCGTCGCCCACCGACACGATCTGCTCGTCGGTGGAATAGGAGACCAAATTCTTCTCTGAGTCCTCCACCTTGTCGCGCAACTGCTCCAGGCGCTCGGCCAGGAACTTGGTCGCGAACGAGGATGCCTTGATGCGGCGTTCCTGCGTGCTGACGATGAAGACCTTGGTATAGGTGTTGGCGATCTTGGCAGCCAGCACCGGGTCCGGCGAATCGTAGTTGACGTAGACCAGGCGCGAATTGAGGATCGGCTCGACCACCAGCCCGGCCAGCAGCGTATCGGTCAGGCTGCGCTCGATGATGGCCTGGCGCGAGTCGACCGACTTGCCGGCTTCCGGATTCTTGGCAGCAGCCTTTTCCAGCGCTTCGTCGACCTGCTGCTTGAACGCCGGCTCCTGATCGAGCTTGGCTTCGCGGATCACCGCACGGGCCAGCGAGCGGCTCTGCAGCAGCTGGTACTGGGTCTGGTAGAAATCGCGATCCTGCGGCGATTCCACCGGCATCAGGTTGTCGACATTCACCACGTTGAGCGAGTCGCGCTCGATCTGCAGCGTGCTGGTGGCGCGGTATTTTTCCGGCATCAGCAGGGTGACGCCAAACGCCAGTGCCACTGCCCCGACGGTGATCAGAATGATCAACCAGCGCTGTGAGACCAGCGCGCGCCAGTAGTCGAGCAAGCCAACGTCGGCCAGCTCGAGATGCCCGTGACGATGAGACGGGGAAGAACGATTGTCTGAATTCATACTCATCGGTAAGCGCGCCACACCATCACAAGGGGGGTCAGTTCCAGCATGGTGCGCAGCCAGACGCGTGCGTCGGAGCGGTACACCACAACGATGTCGCCGCCGTAGATCTCAGGATCCGGGTTGGCCCCCTTCTCGATCTGGGTCAGATCGAATCTGGCGATCATCTTTTGACCGTTGACGGTGCGAAACACGATGACGTTGCCGCGGCTGGCCACGGTGCTGACGCCCTTGGCCTGCGCGATGGCCTGCTGCAGGGTCAGGTTGGCGCCGATCACCGGATAGATGCCCGGCTCGTCGACCGCACCGGTCACCGTGACCCGGCGACCATTGGATTCCTGCACGAACACCGACACCTGCGGCTGCTGCAGATAACCGGCGGCGTAGCGTTCTGCCACCAGCTTTTCCAGCTCGCCGACACCCAGGCCGGCTGCCTTGACGTCGCCGATCAACGGCAGCGAGATGTGGCCGTTCTGATCGATGCGGACCTGCCGCTCCAGATCGTCGACCTGGAACACCTTGAACAACAGCAAGTCGCCTGGGGCAAGTCGATACTCCGGTTGCACGGCGGACATCGCGAGCGGATCCGGAAGCGGCAGCGAATCGGCCATCTTCGGACCGGTGCTGCATGCGCCCAGTGCCATCGAGCAGATCAACGCCAGGCTGAGGCCTTGGCAAAATCGTCCGATCAGTTTTTTCATGCGTGTGGCTGGCTGCCTCGGTTGGGTGGGACAGGACCTCGCGCAGCATTCAACCGGCCAACACGCCAGCAAGAACGTACGACAGAGAAATTCATCCCAAGACGCTTGGGATCACGACAGGTGTGACGTGTTGCAGTGCACTATGGCATAGAACCAACGCATCGCAAGACGCTGCTCGCCATTTTTTTGACGGCGTTGGCCTATTGATTCAAGTTCGTCGTTGCAGCGTTAACAAAACGTGATCCAAGTACGAATCCGCCGCCAATGATTTGGAGCATTTTCGGGGACTTAGCGACATTGCGTGACCCAGGTCCATAGCGAACAGAACCGCAACCAAACGGGCTCGGCCAGGCATTTCATGCTGCTGTGCAGTATGCCGATGGACATATCGTGTCAGGCGTATGACAGACCGCCGATCGCATTGTGCGGCGCAACAAAAAAGCCCATGTCCGTGAAGACATGGGCTCCGTGTTTGGTCGGGGTAGCCGGATTCGAACCGACGACCACTAGTCCCCCAGACTAGTGCGCTACCAGGCTGCGCTATACCCCGAAGATGTTGCGTCCGCCGCGAGGGCGGCCTGCGATTATAGCGGCTTTGTGAAACGTTTTCCTAGCGGCGCAGCAGTTGCAGAACCTCTTCCAGCTCCATGCGCACCTGTTTGATGATCTGGTTGCTCAGCGCCGACTCGCTCTTGGCGCCATCGCCTTCAAGACGCAGGCGTGCGCCGCCGATGGTGTAACCCTGCTCGTACAGCAGGCCACGGATCTGGCGCACCATCAGCACGTCGTGGCGCTGGTAGTAGCGCCGGTTGCCGCGCCGCTTGACCGGTTCCAGGCTCGGAAACTCGGTTTCCCAATAGCGCAGCACATGCGGCTTGACGTCGCACAGCTCGCTGACTTCGCCGATGGTGAAGTAGCGCTTGGCCGGGATTGGCGGTAGTTCGCGATTACTGCCCGGATCCAGCATAAGCCTCCACCCGCTCCTTGAGCTTCTGGCCCGGACGGAAAGTCACCACCGTGCGGGCCGAGATCGGAATTTCCTCGCCGGTCTTGGGATTGCGACCGGGCCGTTGATTCTTGCGCCGCAGATCGAAGTTGCCGAAACCGGACAGCTTCACTTGACGGCCCTGCTCCAGCGCATCGCGCAGCACATCGAAGAACGCGTCGACAAATTCCTTTGCCTCGCGCTTGTTCAGACCGACCTCGTCGAACAGACGTTCGGCCATCTCCGCTTTCGTCAATGCCATGCCAATCCCCTGGTTACCGCCTCAACTCCGGATCCGGGCGCGGTGTTCGCGCTCGATCACGGCCACCACATCGGCAACGACTGCGTCGACGTCCCGGTCGGTGAGAGTGCGCGAGTTATCCTGCAAAATCAAGCCCATAGCCAGACTCTTGAAACCTGGCTCGACCCCCTGCCCGACGTAGCGGTCGAACAGCTGCACCTCGCGCAACAACGGCCCGACGGTGGTGCGCACGCTGCTCGACAGCGCCGCCCAGCTCACCTCTTCCGGGACCAGGAAGGCCAGATCGCGACGCACCGAGGGGAACCGCGACAGCTCGCCGGCACGCGGCAGCGCACGCTTGACCAACGCCGTCAGCTGCAGTTCGAACGCGATCACATCCACGTCGATGTCCAATGCCTTGGCCAGGCGCGGATGCACCTGCCCGATCCAGCCGATGCACACGCCATCGCGATGGATGTCGGCCGAGCGCCCCGGATGCCCGAAGGGCTGGGCAGAGGGCTGGAACTCCAGCCCCGCGCCACTGGCCGCGGCCAGCGCCATCAGGTCGCCCTTCAGATCGTGGAAGTCCACTTTGCGCGCGGGCTCGCCCCACTGCAGCGCCAGGGCATCGCCGCACACGGCCGCGGCGACATGCTGCGACTCCTGCGGGGCGGCGCCGGCATCGGACGCGGCCGCGAACACCTTGCCCAGCTCGAACAGGCGCACCCGCCCGGCCTGGCGGGCGGCATTGCGGCCCAGCGTCGCCACCAGGCCCGGCAACAGGCGCGGACGCATGATCGCCAGCTCGGCGCTGAGCGGATTGGCCAACGGCACCAGGCCGTCGGTCAGCTGCCAGCGCTCCAGCAAGGTGGCGTCGACGAAGGCGTAATTGATGGTTTCCTGCAGCTCGCGCGCCACCAGCTGGCGCCGCACGCTGAGCTCATCGAGCTGGGTTTCGCTCGGCATCGCAATCCGGCTTGCGCCGCCCGGCAGCGTGGTCGGCACGCGGTCGTACCCGTGGATACGCGCCAGTTCCTCGATCAGATCCTCTTCGATGGCGATATCGAAGCGACGGCTCGGCGCCATCACCTGCCAGCCTTCGGCAACCGCCTCCAGCTGCATGCCAAGCGCACCCAGAATGCGCACGACCTCGGCATCGTCAATCTGGATACCGAGCACGCGCGCAATCCGCGCACGCCGCAGCAGGATGCGCACCGGCTGTGGCAGATGCTCCGGCAATTGCGCATGCACCACTGGGCCCGGCGCACCACCGGCCAGTTCCAGCACCAGCCGCGTCGCCACTTCGATCGCCTGTGGCGGCAATGCCGGATCCACACCACGCTCGAAACGATGCCCGGCATCGGTATGCAGACCGAACTTGCGGCCACGCCCCATGATTGCGGCCGGATCGAAGTAAGCCGACTCCAGGAACACGTTGCGCGTGGTGTCGGTGACGCGGGTATCCAGGCCGCCCATCAGGCCGGCCAATGCGACCGGGCGGTCGGCATCGGTGATGGTCAGGAAGCTGTCGTCCAGCGTGACCTGCCGCCCGTCCAGCAACGCCAGCTGCTCGCCGCTGCGCGAATGGCGCACGCCGATCGGGCCTTGCAGGGTGTCCAGATCGAACGCATGCATCGGCTGGCCAAGTTCCAGCATCACGTACTGGGTGATGTCCACCAGCAGCGAGACCGGACGCACGCCGCTGCGACGCAGCCGCTCGGCCAGCCACACCGGCGTTGTTGCGGCCGGGTCGATACCTTCGATCACCCGTCCGCAATAGCGCGGCGCAGCGTTGCCGGCATGCAATTCCACCGCCAGCGTGCGCGTGGACACCGGCGCCACCGCACCGGCTTCAAAGGCCACCACTGCGCTGGCGCAGGCGGCCGCCACATCGAAAGCGATGCCGCGCACGCTGAAGCAGTCGGCGCGATTGGGCGTCAGCTTGATCTCGATGCTGGCATCGGGCAGGCCCAGGTACTCGGCCAGCGCCTGACCCACCGGCGCATCGTCGGGCAGCTCGAACAGGCCGGACGCATCGCTGTCCAGCCCCAGCTCCTTGGCCGAGCACAGCATGCCGTTGGACGCCACCCCGCGCAGCTTGGCCGCAGTGATGGTGAGCGCGCCGACCTGCGCACCGACCAGCGCCAGCGGTGCAACCAGACCGGCACGCGCATTGGGCGCGCCACACACGATCTGCAGCAACTCGCCCTGCCCTGCGTCGACACTGCAGACCTGCAGACGATCGGCTTCCGGATGACGCACCGCCTCGACGATACGCGCCACCACCACCTGCCCCAGCGCCTCGCCCAGTGGCGTGACCTCTTCGACCTCCAGACCGATCGCCGTCAGCGTCGCGGCAAGCTCGTCGCGGCTCGCCTGGATGGGAACGTGGCTGCGCAGCCAATTTTCAGAGAATTTCATGAGGAGCCGGGATTGGGGATTCGGGATTGGGGATTAGCTAAAACGCGTCGACGGAGTCTGGGGCGGACCGGGGCGCCGTTGCGAATCCCCAATCCCGAATCCCCAATCCCCCGCCGTCAGGCGAACTGCCTGAGAAAACGCACGTCGTTTTCGAAGAATGCGCGCAGGTCGTTGACGCCGTAGCGCAGCATCGCAAAGCGCTCCACGCCCAGGCCGAACGCGAAGCCGGTGTAGCGCTCCGGGTCGATGCCGACGCTGCGCAGCACGTTGGGGTGCACCATGCCGCAGCCGAGCACTTCCAGCCAGCGGGTGCTGCCGTCCGGCTGCTGCCAGGCGATGTCCACTTCCGCGCCCGGTTCCACGAACGGGAAATAGCTGGGGCGGAAGCGCATCTCGAAATCGCGCTCGAAGAACGCCCGCACGAACTCGGACAAGGTGCCCTTGAGATCGGCGAAGTTGGAGTGTTCGTCGACCAGCAGGCCTTCGACCTGATGGAACATCGGCGAATGGGTCTGGTCCGAATCGGAGCGGTACACCTTGCCGGCCGCGATCATGCGCAGCGGCGGTTTGTGCGCATCCATGTAACGCACCTGCACGCCGGAGGTGTGGGTGCGCAACAGGCGGCCATCGCCGAAATAGAACGTGTCGTGCATTGCGCGCGCCGGATGGTGCGGCGGAAAGTTCAGGGCTTCGAAGTTGTGCCAGTCGTCCTCGATCTCCGGACCATCGGACAACTCATAGCCCAGGCGCGCAAAGATCTCGACGATGCGCTCAAGCGTGCGCGTAACCGGGTGCAATCCACCGCGTTCGCTGCGACGCCCCGGCAAGGTGACATCGATACGCTCCCCGGCCAGACGTGCGTCCAGCGCGGCGTTTTCCAGCGTGTGCTTGCGCTCGGACAACGCCGCGGTCAGCGCATCGCGCGACAGGTTGATCGCTTCGCCAGCGGCCTTTCGCTGATCGGCCGGCAGCGTGCCGAGCTGCTTGAGCTGGGCGGTGATGCTGCCGCTCTTGCCGAGCAATGCGACGCGCAAGGCTTCCAGTTGGTCCGGCGTCTGCGCGGCGGCGACATCGGCCAGCGCACGCTCGGTCAGGGATTGAATCTCACTCATTGCACTCGCGCCTCAACTGCGTCAACCGAACGGTGTTTCCGGATGCACCGGAACGCATTGCCACTCAAATCTGGTCTAGCCCGGCATCCAGTCAGCGATGCCGGCCATCTAAAAACGCAAAAGGGGAAGGACTCGCGCCCTTCCCCCTGCATATCTGCTTGCCCTCGCCGGAGGCCTGTACACGAATGCGCAAACCCCTTCGAGACGCTATCCCTTCAAAAGTCCGCACATGGATGTGCGGGCTCTTGCAGAGGGACCTGCATTTACGCCGCCAGCGCGCCCTTGGCCTTCTCCGCCAGCGCGGCAAAGCCGGCGGCGTCGTGCACGGCGATATCAGCCAGCACCTTGCGGTCCAGGGTGATGCCAGCCTTGAGCAGGCCATTCATGAAACGGCTATAGCTCAAGCCGTTGATGCGGGCAGCCGCATTGATGCGGGTGATCCACAACGAACGGAAGTTACGCTTCTTCTGCTTGCGGCCAATGTAGGCGTACTGCTGCGCCTTGATGACTGCCTGCTTGGCAACGCGGAAGACCTTGCGGCGAGCGTTGTAGTAACCCTTCGCCAGGGTCAGAATTTTCTTGTGGCGGCGACGCGCCTGTACGCCACGCTTTACTCGTGCCATGGGTCAGTCCTCAGAGGTAGGGAAGCATACGATCGAGACGGCCAGCGTCCTCGGCACGGACGTGGTTCGTCTGCCGCAGGTTGCGCTTCCGCTTGGTCGCTTTCTTCGTGAGGATATGGCTACGGTTTGCGTGGCCGCACTTGTACTTGCCGGAGGCGGTCTTGCGGAAACGCTTGGCCGCCGCCCGGTTGGTCTTGATCTTGGGCATTGCAATGTCCTTGATGGTGTTTTGTCACTGACCCGGGCGGCAGTCTTGCGACCACGCTTTCCATCCTTGCCCTTGCCTGCTTGTAAGTCCTTGATCGAACACGATCCGGACAGGTCCTGTACCGCTTGCGCGGCGCCCCGGCAAAACCAGGCCGCGCAGTATGCCCGTTGCCGGGAATTCTTGCAAATGGATGCTGTCGCCGGCCAGGGCTGGCCCGTCGAGCCTGCCCTGGCGCGGGATCAGATCTTCTTCTTCGGCGCGATCATCATGACCATCTGGCGCCCTTCCAGGCGCGGACGCGACTCGATGACGATGTCGTCGCCCAGGTCGGCCTCGATCCGGGACGCCATTTCGCGCCCCAGCTCCTGGTGGCTCATTTCACGGCCACGGAAGCGGATATTGACCTTGACCTTGTCGCCCTCTTCCAGGAAGCGGCGCATGTTGCGCAGCTTGATCTGGTAGTCACCCTCGTCGGTGACCGGACGGAACTTGAGTTCCTTGATCTCGACCTGCTTGGTCTTCTTCTTGGCCTCGTTGGCCTTTTTCTGCTGCTCGAACTTGAACTTGCCGAAATCCATGATCTTGCAGACCGGCGGATCGGCCTGCGGCTGGATTTCGACCAGATCCAGGCCTTCTTCCTCGGCCTTGGCGAGCGCTTCGTCGCGCGACAACACGCCGACCATCTCACCGTCACTGCCTATCACGCGGACGCGCGGCACACGGATTTCTTGGTTCTTGCGGTTCTGTTTGTTGTCAGGGGTACTGATATTGCAATCTCCCAGGGGAATCGAACCGGCGCATCCGGATCATCCAGACCGGCCGGGGTTGGCTCACGCTGCCTGCTCTGCCTGCAGACGTTCGATGAAGGCCGAGACCGTCATGGTCCCGAGGTCCTCTCCCGAGCGTGTCCGCACGGCGACGGCGCCGTTTTCCTTCTCGCGGTCACCGACCACGAGCAGATAAGGCACGCGTTGCAGCGTATGCTCGCGAATCTTATATCCGATCTTCTCGTTACGCAAATCGGCGCTCACACGGAAGCCTTGATTTGCAAGGGTTTTCCGAACCGAGTCGACATAGTCTGCCTGGGCGTCGGTGATATTTGCGACAACGACCTGGACCGGGGCGAGCCAGGCGGGGAAGGCGCCGGCGTGGTGTTCGATCAAGATGCCGATGAAACGCTCCATCGAGCCGACGATCGCCCGGTGCAGCATGACCGGATGCTTCTTCTGGCTGTGCTCGTCCACGTACTCGGCGCCGAGGCGGCCCGGCATCATGAAATCGACCTGCATGGTGCCCAGCTGCCAGGTACGGCCGATCGCGTCCTTGAGGTGGTACTCGATCTTGGGGCCGTAGAAGGCGCCCTCGCCCGGCAACTCCTGCCACTCCACCCCGCAGACGCCCAGCGCGCTGCGCAGCGCGGCTTCGGCCTTGTCCCAGGTGACGTCGTCGCCCAGGCGCTTTTCCGGACGCAGCGCGATCTTGATCTCGATGTCCTCAAAGCCAAACGCGGTGTAGACCGCCAGTGCCTGCTGATGGAACGCGGTGACTTCGGCTTCGATCTGCGATTCCAGGCAGAACACGTGGCCGTCGTCCTGGGTGAAGCCGCGCACGCGCAGGATGCCGTGCAGCGCGCCGGAGGGCTCGTTGCGGTGGCAGGCGCCGAACTCGCCGTAGCGGATCGGCAGGTCGCGGTAGCTGTGCAGGCCCTGATTGAACACCTGCACGTGGCCCGGGCAATTCATTGGCTTGACCGCATAGGTGCGCTTCTCCGACTCGGTGAAGAACATCGCGTCCTGGTAGTTGTCCCAGTGGCCGGATTTCTGCCACAGCGACACGTCCAGGATCTGCGGGCAGCGCACTTCGCCGTAGCCGCTGTCGCGATAGACCTTGCGCATGTACTGCTCGACCACCTGCCACAGCGACCAGCCCTTGGGATGCCAGAACACCAGGCCCGGCGCCTCTTCCTGCAGATGGAACAGGTCCTGCTGCTTGCCGATGCGGCGATGGTCGCGCTTGTCGGCTTCTTCCATGCGCAGGATGTAGGCGTCCAGCTGCTTCTTGTCGGCCCAGGCGGTGCCGTAGATGCGCTGCAGCTGCTCGTTCTTGGCATCGCCGCGCCAGTAGGCGCCGGAAATACGGGTCAGCTTGAAGGCCTTGAGGAAGCGCGTGTTGGGCACGTGCGGGCCGCGGCACATGTCCACGTATTCCTGGTGGTAGTACAGGCCCATCGCGGTGATGTCGTCGGACATGTCCTCGATCAGGCGCAGCTTGTACTCCTCGCCGCGCTGGGCGAATACCTCGATCACCTCAGCGCGCGGGGTGACCTTCTTGATCACGTCGTAGTCCTGCGCGATCAATTCCTGCATGCGCTGCTCGATCGCGGCCATGTCGTCCGGCGTGAA
Organism: Xanthomonas sp. NCPPB 2864; assembly: GCF_056675615.1. Classification (NCBI taxonomy): domain Bacteria; kingdom Pseudomonadati; phylum Pseudomonadota; class Gammaproteobacteria; order Lysobacterales; family Lysobacteraceae; genus Xanthomonas; species Xanthomonas sp. NCPPB 2864. The sequence goes on along the minus strand of NZ_JBWWVS010000001.1, from coordinate 744,395 downwards.
CGGGCGTTCGCTGTAGATGTCGTAGTAGAAGCCTTCGGCGATGACCGGGCCGATCACCATCTTGACCTCCGGGTACAGCTGCTTGACCGCATGCCCGACCAGATGCGCGCAGGAGTGGCGGATGATCTCCACACCTTCGGCGTCCTTGGCGGTGATGATGCGCAGGCTGGCATCGTGGTCGATGACGTCGCTGGCATCGACCAGCTGGCCGTCGACCTGGCCGGCGATGGTGGCCTTGGCCAGGCCGGCGCCGATCGACTGGGCGACCTGCATCACCGAGACGGGGGATTCGAATTCGCGGCGGCTGCCGTCGGGGAGCGTGATGTTGATCATGGGCAAGGATGAGGTCTGTGCTGGCTGCAGCGCGGCGGCGGCAAGGGAGGTCTGCCCGCTACGGGACAGGCTCGGATAAGGGTATGGCGAGAGGTGGGGCGGAACGAACGCGGCGCGGGCGCCCTGCGGACTGGCGCGGCCGGAATCAGCGGTGGGCGGTGGTAGTGCTCATGTCGCACGCTGGGCCGGCGCGGGGCGCGGGCCACCTTCTCGCAAGGGGTATTGGAAGCGAATGGTAAACCAATCAGCCCAGTGTTGCGCATGCCGGCACGGGGCCGGCGGGCGCGTGGCATGATGCCGGCCACCTGTGCTGCCAGTGCCGACCATGACCATCAAGGGTAAAGCCACCTCGCTGGATATCGCCTACCTGGCCGGCGTGTCGCAGCCGACCGTATCGCGCGCACTGCGCGGCAGCCCGATGGTCAACGAAGAAACCCGCAAGCGCATCCTGCGCATCGCCAAGGAATTGAACTACAAGGTCGACAAGAACGCCTCGTCGCTGCGGCTGCGCAATGCCGGCACGCTGGCACTGCTGTTCTTCGAAGACCCTACCGCCGACGATTCGCTGATCAACCCGTTCTTCCATTCGATGCTGGGCTCGATCACCCGCGCCTGCGCGCTGCAGGGTTACGACCTGCTGGTGTCCTTCCAGCAGCTGTCCAAGGACTGGCAGGCCGATTACGAAGACAGCAACAAGGCCGACGGCATCATCCTGCTCGGCTACGGCGATTATCAGCAGTCGCGCCAGCGGCTGCAGTTGCTGGTCGAACAAGGTACCCACTTCGTGCGCTGGGGCGCGGCGCTGCCGGGGCAGCCGGGCATCTCGATCGGCAGCGACAATTACCAGGGCGGGCTGGATATCACCGAGCATCTGCTGGCGCAGGGCTGCCGCCGCATCGCCTTTCTCGGCCACGCGTCCAACCACTATCCCGAGTTCGAAGAGCGCTACCGCGGCTACGTGGCTGCGCTGAAGCAGCAGGGTTTGGTGGCCGATCGCGCGCTGCAGTTCGACGCGATCACCACCGAGTCGTCCGGCCATGCCGCGTGCCTGGCGCTGCTCGACAGCGGCAAGGCATTCGATGCGGTGTGCGCGGCCAGCGACCTGATTGCGATCGGCGCAATGCGCGCCTTGCGCGAGCGCGGCCTGCGAGTGCCGCAGGATGTGGCGGTGAGCGGCTTCGACGATATCGCATTGGCGGCGTCGGTGGCGCCGGCGCTGTCGACGGTGCAGCAGGACACCAAGCAGGCCGGCACGCTCCTGGTGGAAAGCCTGGTGGCGCTGATCCGCGGTGAAGCGGCCCAGAGCCGCACGATTCCAGTGAAGCTGGCGCTGCGTGATTCCTCGCGCAGCAGTGGGCTGCAGCCACCGTTGGGCTGGAGACCGTCCGGCTCGGAGACCGGCGAGGCGGTGCTTGGCCGGGCCGCTGATGGGGCTGTCAGGCGTTGAGTCGGGAATCGGGAATCGGGATTCGGGAATCGGGAATCGGGAATCGTTAGAGCATACGTGACGGGCTGCGCGGGGTCAGCCGCAGCCATTGACGCCTCGTAGGAGCGCACCCGGGCGCGACGGGGCGTTCCCGGCAACGCCCATCGCGCCCGGGTGCGCTCCTACCTGTTGCGGGCGGCCCCGTGCTGTCGCGGCCCGCAGCGTGACCAGGATCGAAATCAGCGTCGGCCGGATTCGGGATTCGGGATTCGGGATTCGGGATTCGTTGGAGCGTGCGCGAAAGTCCCCGATCTGATGCCTCGTAGGAGCGCACCCGGGCGCGACGGGGCATTGCCGGCAACGCCCGTCGCGCCCGGGGGCGCTCCTACCGGTTGCGGGCGTCGCGCGCGGCTTGCTCGGCCATCTGCGCGTCGAGCTGCCTGCGCAAGGCCGGGTCGGTGATCGGCGCGTCCGACAGCAGCACCCGCACCCCATGCGCGGGCACCGCCGCCAGCAGCCGACGCTGCACCGGCACCTGCTCGCCACTCATCGCGTCGCGCCAGGTGCCGGGCTGCAGAAAACGCGTCACCTCGATGTTCGCCGCCGCATCGCCCTTGTTGAGCAGCACCAACGCCGTCTGGCTGGCGCCCGCATGCTGATAGACCCGCAAAAATGCCGCGTGCTCCCCGCGTAGCAGCACATCCACCTGCACGCCGCGTTGCAATGCCGGGGTATCGCGACGCAGCCGCGCGATCTGCTGCAACGGGCCGAAAATCGGGCTGTGCGGTGCAGTGCGGATGCGCTCGGCACCGAAGTAATTGCGGTTGCCTGCATGTTCGGCGCGCCCGCGCATGAAGCCGGTCTCCGAGCCGTAATAGATCACCGGGATACCGCGCGCGGTAAACAGCCAGTTGTGCGCGTCGATGAAGCCGGTGTCGCTGGCATCCAGGCGCGCCATGTCGTGATTGTCGTAGAAGCTCATCAGCTCGTACGGATTGGCATACGGCCCCTGACGCAGAAACAGCGGCGCGGCAAGCTTCTCGAACCCGGCCTGCTCATGCCCGAAGACAGCGGACAGCTGCTGCTTCAATGGGAAATCCAGCACGCTGACGCCGGCATTGCGCGCCCAGGTATGCCCGGCAATCTTGCTGGCGTCGTAATCGAAGGCTTCGCCGAACATGAAGAACCCCGGACGCTTTTCGCGGATGCGCGCAACGAAGGCATGCCAGAAACGGTCGGGCATCCAGCCGATGGTGTCGATACGGAACGCGTCGGCGCCCTGCTCCATCCACTGCAGATACGCGCCAGCCAGATAATCGAGCACGGCGGGATTGTTTTCGTTGAGATCGGACAACTCGGCCAGGCCGCCGCCGGTGTTGTAGAACGCGTGCAGCGGAACGTGCTGCGGATCCAGCTGCGCCGGTGGCAGATTCTGGTGATCGGCGACCAGTCGGCCATCGGCGTCGTACAGCTTGCCGAAGCCCGGCTGCGCCACCGGCATGCTGTAGGCCGGCGAGCCGTGATTGCCCACGATATCCAGCACTACCTTCAAGCGGTTGGCATGCATGGCGCGGGTGAAGCCGGCAAAGTCCAGGCCCGGACTGGGCAGATGCTCGTCGAGCTTGTAGAAATTCACGCCCCAGTAGCCGTGATAGCCGGTCTTGCCGTGGTCGCTGAGCGTACTGCCGCAGCTGATCGGCTTGCCGCCGGTGAAGGCCTCATCCGGATTGTCGACAATCGGCGTGATCCATACCGCGCCAAAGCCCATGTCGCGGATGTAGTCGGCATGTTCGACGATGCCCTTGAAGTCGCCCCCCAGGTAACCGATGTTGTCGCCGACTCCATCTGCGCAAGGCGTCGGCACATCGAACGTGCGATGCGCACCGCCCTGGTCACGCTGGTCGTTGCCGGGGTCGCCATTGACGAAACGGTCGGTCACCACGAAATACACCGCGTCGGCAGCGAACGGTTCCAGCGTGCCGTAGTAATCGCCGGGTGCAGCCGCCGCGCTCGCCGCCCCTGCAGATACGATCAATCCAGCCATCATCACATGCCGCATCACTGCCCTCCCGAGGCCATTGGAACCCGCACCACGCACACACCGGCAATGAGCAAACTGGCGCCACCGATGGCCAGCGCATGGATCGGCTGACCGCCCAGCCAGACGCGCAGCACGAAGCCCAGTGCGCTGGCCGCGACCAGCTGCGGAATCACGATGAAAAAATTGAAGATGCCCATGTACACGCCCATCTTGGCGGCGGGCACGCTGTCGGACAGCAAGGCATAGGGCAGCGACAGGATCGAGGCCCAGGCAAAGCCGACACCCAGCATCGACAGCAGCAGCCACTGCGGGTCGCGGATCACCAGCATCGACAACAGCCCGGCCGCACCCAGCCACAGGTTGCACAGATGACTCCAGCGCAGGCCGATCGCACGCACCAGCAGTGGAATGACCAATGCCGCCAACGCCGCAAATCCGTTGTAGGCGCCAAACAACACGCCCACCCAGTTCGCACCTTCGTTGTAGGCTGCCGATGCGGTGTCCTTGGCACCGAAGTGCACCTGGGTGACTGCGGCGGTGGTGTAGATCCACATCGCAAACAGCGCGAACCAGGAGAAGAACTGCACCCAGGCTAGGCGTCGCATCGTCAGCGGCATGCTGCGCACGTCCTGCACGATCGCCACCAGCATGCCGGTCGATGGCAGCACGCGCGCCAACGCAAGCAGCGCACCGTAGGCGATGCACAGGCCGGCCAGCACGTAGAGCATGCGGTCGCCGTGCTGCCAGGCGATCGCAGCGGCGAGCAGCACACCGATGCCGCACCAGAGCGCACTCGCACGTTGCGGCGGCAAGGTGCCGGCGATCGCTGCAGCCGCTACAGGCGGATGCGCATCGTCGAAACCGGCCAGCTGCTGCGGGCTGTATTCGCGCGTGCGCAGCACCGTCCAGCTGATCGACAGGAACAGCACTGCGGCACCGAGGTAGAAGGCGTAGCGCACGCTGTCGGGCAACTGCCCCGGCGGCGCGGTATTGGCCACGCCCCAATGCGTGAGCAACCACGGCAGGAAACTCGCCACAATCGCGCCGACCCCGATGAAGAAGCTCTGCATCGCATAGCCGGTGGGCCGCTGCGCCGGTGGCAGTTGATCGCCGACCAGGGCGCGGAATGGCTCCATCGAGATGTTGATCGATGCATCCAGCACCCACAACGTGCCGGCGGCAATCCACAGCATCGGCGCGTTGGGCATCACCAGCAAGGCCAGTGTGGTGAATACCGCGCCGACCATGAAATACGGACGTCGGCGCCCGCATGGCGTCCAGGTGCGGTCGGACAGGTAGCCGATGATGGGCTGCACGATCAGACCGGTGAGCGGTGCGGCGATCCACAGACCGGGCACATCGTCGACCTGCGCCCCCAGGGTCTGGAAGATGCGGCTGGCGTTGGCGTTCTGCAGCGCGAAGCCGAACTGGATACCGAGAAAGCCGAAACACATGTTCCAGATCTGCCAGAAACTCAGGCGTGGCTTGGCGGTCATTGCGCAGCCTCCGTGCTCGCTGCGGGGCCGACCAGCAGCGCGCTCACCTGCGCGGTGTTGACCACGCCATCGCGACCACCGCGGCCGCCGTTGTACTGCGCAAAATGCGCGAGTGCGCTCATGTTGAAGCCATCTTCCAGCCGGAACCTGCACTGCTGCCCGGCCACCACAGTGAAGCTGACCTGCGTGGACAGCTGCTCGCCCACGCTATGCGGCATCACCACGACCTGCGACTGCGTCGCCTGCCCCGGGCATTCCAGCAGCAGCCGCTTGACCGCCGCAGTGACGCCGGTATTGATCGGCCCGTTGGGGTTGCGATAACGCAGCGATACGCGATGCTGGCCCGCGCGCGTGGCAGTCCAAACCCAGGCCTCGCTGCCCGCGACCTCCTGCAACGGGCCGAGCGTCAACGCGGGACTGTGCAGCGACTCCAGGCCATCGGCGCGGCGGGTCAGGCTGAGCACGTGCAGCCGGCCGTCCTCGCGCAGGTCTAAGTGCTGCGTGGCGTCCAACGCATGCCCATCCATGTACAGCGTCGTCCCAGCCGGAATCACGATGCGGTGGCCGTCGCCCTGCCGTTGCGCGACGGGCGCCTCCGGCGTGCTGGGTGCGAACACCTGGCCTGGCTGCGGCGGGGCGGTGGTATCGGCCTTGCGACCGATCAGATGCACCAACGTGGTCTGGCCTTGTTGCTCGACCTTCCCCGCCACCAGCAACTCACCCGCACTCGCCGTCGGCCGCTGCAGCACATAGCGTCGGGCGCCCTGTTCAAGCACGATCTGCTGGCGATCGCCAAACAACAACGGCACCAACGTACGCGGCAGTTTCGGCGTCACACTGCCATCGGCGCCAATGCCGAACACGCCTTCCAGCACCGCGGAGAGATAGCCGGCAACCGACCACAACTGGCGCGGCGAATTCACCACCGGGCCACTGCGGGGCCCCTCCTCCACATGCACCGCCAGGCTCTGCATCTCGTAGTTTTCCATGTTGGAGCCAGCCAGCGCGCTGCCGCGCATCAACGACTGCAGCTCCAGCGCAATGCGCGGCGCGTCGTCCAGCTGGCGTGCGGCGCGTAGCGCGTACGCACTGACGAAGGGCCAGACGGCGCGATTGTGATAAATCGGCTGTTCGGCGTCCTGCGGCCACACCACCGGGCTGCCGCCGGCAACCAGCGGATACCCGCGCAGCGCGGCACGCGCACGCTCCTTCGGAAACACCTCGGCCAGCACGCCAAGCGACACACCGAGCAGATCGACCTTGGCATAGCGCACCGGATGCGCCGCATTGCCCAGATAGCTCACATACTGATTGCTGGGCGCATCCCAGAAGCGCGTGGCGATGGCCTGACGCAGCGCATCGGCCCACTGGGCGTACCTGGACGCACGCGCATCGCCATGCTGGCGCGCCAGCTGCTCGGCCAGGCGCAGGGCCTGGTAGTGCAACACGTTGGTGGACAGGGCGAAGGACTCGGCAATGAAGCGCACATCCTGGCGCGTCCACTCCGGGTAGGTCTGCTCGCGCCAATCCAGAAACGAGGTTTCGCCGCGGTAGAGGCCGATCTGCGCATCGAAGACCGCGTCACGATCCTGCGCGAGCGTGGCCTGCAACGCTTCCCAGACGTCTTCAGCGAACGCCTTGTCATCCAGCAGGCCGCGCGCGGCAAGAAACCACACCACGCGGTCGCTGCTGATCGGCCAGCTGCCACCGGAGCCGGTGTCCTGCGCAACAAACACCCCTGGCGTCTGCCCGTCGCGCGCCGCCGACAGCTTGAAGCGCAGCGCGTTGCGCGCGCGCTCCGGCTCCAGCCGCGCCAACGCCAGATCGGCGGCGAAGCTGACATCGCGCGTCCATACGTAAGGCCAGCGCTCACCGGTTTCGAAACACGCGCAAGGCACCGGCTTGCCGTCGTTGAAGGCCGGATCGCGGATCGCCTCGACGCGGTCGTCGGCCATTTCCTGCTGCGCCATGGCGAACAGGGCGTCGAACAACGGACTGGCGGTATGGGTACGCATCGGCTGCGGCCCGATGCGGCGCTCGCCCTGCGGCCAGCGCAACACGAAACCGCCGTCTTCGAGCGCCTGCGCTTGCGCACGGCGGCCCTGGAATTCCAGCTCATCGGCCAACACCGGCGAGCTTGCCGCAACGCCGAGCGTTGCAGCCATGCAGATCATCTTCAGCATCGAAGCGGCCAGACGGCTTGCACCGTCGGCCTCCCTCCCTCGTTGCACGCGTTGTAGTGCGCGGCACTGGCGTGCCACGGGCGCGGACCCTCCCAGGTGCCGTGACGCCATGGTAGACGCGCGCTCAGCGGTTCCGCATCAATGCATACGTATTCATGGCAATGGCCGCAGTGCAGCATGGCTCATCCACGCCACAGCGCTGCATAGTCGCCGCTGACGCAACGGCCGCCTTGGGAGGGGATATGCCGCTGGTTTCACATCGCGTGCGTTCGATAGCGCGCGCCGCACGCAGTGCGCCACTGCTTGTCCTGTTGCTTGGCAGTCTTGCGGGCATCGCGCAGGCCGAGCGCATCGCCATCAGTGCCGATTCGCCTGGCAACGTCCTGCAGGTCACGCTGGAAGTGGACGGCGGCACGCCCTACTACCGCGTGCAACGCCTGGGCCAGCCGGTACTGGAACGCTCGCGCCTGGGTTTCCAGTTGCGCGACGGCCGGCTGGACCGCGGCCTGGTCGTCCTCTCGCAAGCACGCCAAGCCCATGACGATACCTGGGAACAACCCTGGGGCGAGACGCGCCTGGTGCGCAACCACTACAACGAACTAAGCGTCAGCCTGGGCGAAAGCAGCGGCGCGCAACGCCGCTTCGATGTGATCTTGCGCGTGTACGACGATGGCATCGGCCTGCGCTATCACTTTCCCGAGCAAGCGGGATTGCGCGAAGCCATCATCGACGAGGAAGTCACCGAATTCGCCATCGCGCAACCCTCCGAGGCATGGTGGATTCCGGCAGGCGAGCCGATCCACTACGAATACCTGTATCAGCGCACGCCGTTGAACCAGGTCGCGCTGGCACATACGCCGCTCACCTTGCGCACCGAGAGCGGGCTGCATGTCGCGCTGCATGAAGCGGCGCTGGTCGACTACGCCGGCATGTGGCTGCGCCGTACCGAAGGCCGGCGCCTGCGCGCGCAGCTGTCGCCCGCCGCCGAAGGCTGGAAGGTGCGGCGCAAGCTGCCGTTCGATACGCCGTGGCGCACGCTGCAGATCGCCGACCAGGCCACCGGGCTGGTGGAGTCCAACCTGATCCTCAACCTCAACGCGCCCAACGCCCTGGGCGATGTGAGCTGGGTCAAGCCGTCTAAATACGTCGGGGTGTGGTGGTCCATGCATCTCAACCAGCAAACCTGGGCGACCGGGCCGACACACGGCGCCACCACTGCCAACACCAAGCGCTATATCGACTTCGCTGCGGCACACGGCTTTCGTGGCGTGTTGGTGGAAGGCTGGAATCCGGGCTGGGACGGCGAATGGTTCGGCAACGGCGGCAGTTTCGATTTCACCCGGCCGACACCGGATTTCGACCTGCCCGCGCTGAGCAAATACGCCGCCGGCAAGGGCGTGCATCTGATCGGCCATCATGAAACGGGGTGCGCAGTGGATCATTACGAAGACCAGATTGCCGAAGCGATGGACCTGTACGCCCGGTTCGGCGTGGACTCGGTCAAGACCGGCTATGTCTGCGACGACGGCCAGGTGGAACGTCGTAACCCGGCAGGCGGCACACCGCTGCGCGAATGGCACGACGGCCAATGGATGGCACGCCATCATCTGCGCGTGGTGCAGGAAGCTGCCGCGCGCCACCTTGCAGTCAATGCGCACGAACCGATCAAGGACACTGGCCTGCGCCGCACCTATCCCAACTGGATCTCGCGCGAGGGCGCGCGTGGCATGGAATACAACGCCTGGGGCCAGCCACCGAATCCGCCCGAGCACGAGGTCAACCTGGTGTTCACCCGCCTGCTCGCCGGGCCGATGGATTACACGCCCGGCATCCTCAGCCTGAAAGGCCGCAACGGCCAGGCGATTCCCAGCACGCTTGCGCGCCAGCTGGCGCTGTACGTGACGCTTTACAGCCCGATCCAGATGGCCGCCGATCTGCCCGAGCATTATCTGCAGCACCGCGATGCCTTCCGCTTCATCGAGGACGTGGCGGTGGATTGGGATCAGACCCGCGCCTTGAATGGCGAAGTCGGCGACTACGTCACCATCGCGCGCAAGGATCGGCATAGCCGCGACTGGTTCCTGGGCAGCATCACCGACGAGCATGGCCGGCTGCTGCAGGTGTCGCTCGGATTCCTTGAGCCGGGCATGCGCTACACCGCGCAGATCTATCGCGACGGCGACGGTGCGGACTATGTCAGCAACCCATTCGCCTTTGTCAGCGAACAACGCCAGGTCAGCAGTGCCGACACGCTGGAACTGCGTCTTGCGCCAGGTGGTGGGCAGGCGATTCGCTTCGTGCCGGTGGATGGCAGGCGCTAATTTGGTCGCAACGGGCTGAAGAGACCTTCAACACGACCGAGTGCATCACGCAACGGCACCGCAACCGCTGCAGATTGCGCATTGGCGTTGCCTTACGACAGGCCAGGAGCGTACCGCGCCGCAGCAAAGCCGGCGTGGAATCGATTCCAGCGCAATCAGCCGGAGTGAATACGTATGCAGTGCCCGTTTGCACCCAGGTGCCGTGTCTACCATACGTCGCAGTCGTAACGTCCGTCGTGGCGCGCGATGCGATGCATCCAGGCGTCTGCCGGATCGAAAAATCAAAGAACAACATGTACCTGGGAGGGGAAAATGTTGAAGCACAAGCGCTCTGCGCTGAGTATCGCCCTGGCCGTTGCCATGGCACCGACGTTGGCCGCCGCGCAATCGGCGACACCGGCGCAAGCAACCGACACCGAACAAACCGCCGGCGCGGTGACGGACTTGGACAAGGTCCAGGTCACCGGCCTGCGCCGCGCGATCGAAGGTGCCATCTCGGTCAAGCGGGACTCGACCTCGATCGTGGAAGCCATTTCGGCCGAAGATATCGGCCGGCTGCCCGACGTCAGCATCGCCGAATCGCTCGCGCGCCTGCCTGGCCTGGCGGCGCAACGTGTGGCCGGTCGCGCACAGGTCATTAGCGTGCGCGGGCTGTCGCCGGACTTCTCCACCACCCTGCTCAACGGCCGCGAAGTGGTCAGCACCGGCGATAACCGCAGCGTGGAATTCGACCAGTACCCGTCCGAACTGGTCAGCGGTGTCACCGTCTACAAGACGCCCGACGCCGGCCTGGTCGGCCAGGGCCTGTCCGGCACCGTCGACATGCAGACTGCGCGCCCGCTCAGCTACAACGAGCGCGTGATCGCCATCGGTGGCCGTTACCAACGCAATTCGCTGGGCAAGGCCGCCAACGTCGATCCTTACGGCAACCGCTTCAATGTCAGCTACATCGACCAGTTCGCCGACCGCACCATCGGCCTGACCATCGGCTACGCACACACCGACATGCCGATCCAGGAAAATCAGGTCGGCTTGTACGAACCATGGCAGCCGGTCAACGCACAACGCCCGCGCCCCGGCGTGGCCGACGGCGTGTATTTTTCCGACGGCATCAAGGCATTGCGCCGCACCGGCAACCAGAAGCGCGACGGCGTCATGGCCACCTTGCAATACCGCCCGTCCAACGCCTGGACCAGCACGCTCGACGCCTTCCACACCAAGGCCGAGCAGATCGACACCGCCAACCAGTTCGAGCTCAACCTGAGCAACTACAACGGTGGCTACACGCCGGGCCTGAACATCAGCAACGTGCGCGTCAACGACAGCAACAGCTTCACCGGCGGCGACGCCAGTGGCGTCTATCCGCTGGTCCGCGGCATGTACAACAAGCGCGAAGACACCATCGATGCATTCGGCTGGAACAATGAGATCACTGCCGGTGCGGTCAAGATCACTGCCGATCTCAATTATTCCAAGGCCACGCGCGACGAACTGAACCTGGAGAATAATCTTCAGCGTGCGCCCATGCCGCAGCTGGATACCGTCGGCGTAACGGTTGTCGGCAACGGTTTCTCCCAGCTTGCGCCCGGAATGGATTACTCCAATCCCGATCAGCTGTTTTTGACCAACACCATCTACGGCTCCGGCTACGGCAAGGTGCCGAGCGTGGAAGATGTGCTCAAGGGCGCACGCCTGCAGGCCAGCTTCCCGATGCCCGAAGCGCTGAGCTGGTTCTCGGATCTGGATGTGGGCGTCAACTACGCCAATCGCGAAAAACAGAAAACCCAGCCGGAAGGCAACATCACCCTTGGCGCGCAGGGCGAATCCACCATCGCACCGGACCTGCAATACGCGCCGGTCAACCTGGGCTTTGCCGGCATCGGTACCCTGCCCGCCTGGAACGTCCCGGCGGTGGTCTCGCGTTACATGCTGTTCAATCCCAGCGACGATGCCTCGTTCCTGGTGTCCAAGGCCTGGACCGTGGAAGAAAAGATCACCACCGCCTGGCTGCGCGCCAATCTCGATACCGAATGGGGCGATGTGGGCGTGCGCGGCAATATCGGCGTGCAGCTGCAGAGCGCCGACCAATCCTCGCACGCAAATTATTGGGACGCGTCGCAGCCGGCAGGCAGTGAAGTGCGCCCGATCGACGACGGCAAGACCTATCGCGACTGGCTGCCCAGCCTGAATCTGGCCTTCCAGTTCCCGTACGAACAGACACTGCGCTTTGCGATGGCAAAGCAGGTCGCACGCCCACGCGTGGATCAGCTGCGCGCCTCGCTGGAATTCGGCGTCGACACCTCCACCGGCCGCCCCGGCGCCAGCGGCGGTAACCCGATGCTGGATCCCTGGCGCGCGAACGCCATCGACCTCTCCTACGAAAAGTATTTCGCCGAGCGCGCCTACGTGGCCGCCGCGTTCTTCTACAAGGACCTCAAGAGCTACATCTACACCCAGAGCCGCGACAACTACGATTTCTCCGCGTTGGTGGCCGGCTATGTGCCACCACCGGGCTCGGCGCCGGTATTGACCACCGGCACCTTCAGCGCTCCGTTCAACGGCAAGGGCGGCACCCTGCGCGGCGTCGAACTCACCGCTTCGCTGCCGCTGGATCTGGTCTTCGCTCCGTTGGAAGGTTTCGGTATCCAGGCCAGCGCCACCTTCAACGACAGCGACGTCAAGATCCGCGACCCGGAGAGCGCCTCCAGTGTCGGTGATGGCGAAATCAGCCTGCCCGGCCTGTCCGAACGCGTCTACAACCTCACCGCCTACTACGAGCACAAGGGCTTCGAAGCACGCGTCAGCCAGCGCCGCCGCTCGGACTTCATCGGCGAGATCGGCAACTTCAACGGCAACCGCACGCTGCGCTACGTGGTCGGCGAAAACATCACCGATGCGCAGATCAGCTACAGCTTCAACGACAGCAGCGATCTTGCCGGCCTGACCTTGCTGCTGCAGGCCAGCAACCTCAGCAACTCGCCCTACCGCACCTATGCCGAAACCAAGGACCGTCCGCTGGAATACATCGAATGGGGCCGCACCTTCGTGCTGGGCGTCAACTACAAGTTCTGATGAGCTGTGAACTGCAAACGATGCGCTGATTGGCTACATCTTTGGCTGTGGCCACATCGCTAACTGCGGCTACGCTACCTACGTGACAACCGGCGCATCACCTGGCTGGCCGGCCCCGGTGCCAGCCCTCTCCACCGGGACACCAAAGCCCCTCTCCCACCGGGAGAGGGGTTGGGGTGAGGGTTCGGCACAAGCGCAACGCGCGCCAATCAAGTAGTACCAGTTCTGCTCTGTCGGGCTCCATGGGCCGTCATTCAAGATGCCGCCTCTAACTAGAAGAACCGAATGCTCTCCTGATCAAAACGACAACATCGACCAAAGAAAACCCGCCGATGTGACACCGGCGGGTTTTCTTTTGATCCAAGATTTTCAAAATCCAAGCTTGCATTGCCCTTCGCAAAGCGCACAGGATCGACCGCCACCTGCGCATCAGCACCTCCCTGCGCATAACATTCGCCTGTCGCACCGGAACGGGGCCAATCTCCCGACACCATCAGCGCCTGCCTGCACCAACACGAATCCAAGCCGTTGCTGCAGGGCCGCCGGCAACGCTGACGTCCTCGCAGCCCATTGCCATCCACGTTCAGCCTTCTGGTCAGACCACTCCGACTGGCATGGAGAACAGCACACCCTGCCTCATCCAGAGAGCAAGGACCTGATCGACTGGGAATAGCCGCACAGCTGGCGTAACGCTATAAATGCTTGGCAAACCAAGCAATCGTCACTACAAAAAAAAGCGAGGCATTCCCCCAAGGAATGCCTCGCCGCGTTCCAGACAATCACGCACAGACAGCTAGCTGGCGCGACACACCGTCAGCGAACTTCGATCGCACAAACCACTGCATGCCCGGCCAAGCGCAGGCGATCATGTTCGATGGCTCCGCGCTCCACGCCGGGCACATCGACCTGCTTCCACGCGCCAGCCGGCAGCCCAAGCTCAGCTGCATCGGCCGACAGATTGAATGCCAGCAACATCACCTGGCCGGCGTGCTCGCGCCGGAACATCAGCACAGGTTCGGCGGTTTCGTAGAACGTGATCGCGCCCTCGCGTAACGCAGGCTCGCCCCTGCGCCAAGCCAGGAACTGTCGCACCGCACTGAGCACGGACAACGGATCGTCCTGCTGCACGCTCACCGCAGCCGCACGATGCTCCTCAGCCAGCGGCAACCACGGCTTGCCGCTGCTGAACCCTGCCGACGGCGCATCCGTCCATGGCATCGGCGTGCGGCAGCCATCGCGACCCTTGAAGGTTGGCCAGAAGGTGATGCCATACGGATCGCGCAGATCCTCGAACGCCACATCCGCCTCGCCCAGGCCCAGCTCCTCGCCCTGGTACAGGCAGATCGAGCCACGCAGCGAACACAGCATTGCAACCACCATTCGCGCGAACGCCAGCGACGCATCGGCCCCGCCCCAGCGTGTCACCGCGCGCACCACGTCGTGGTTGGAAATGGCCCAACATGGCCAACCTTCCAACATCGTGGCTTCGAGCCGGCTCACCGTCTCGCGGATATAAGCAGCACTGTAGTCCTGCACCAGCAGCTCGAAGCTGTAGCCCATATGCAGGCGGCCATGGGCGGTGTACTCGGCAGTGGTCGCCAGCGAGTCCTCCGACGAGATCTCGCCAAGGCTCACTGCATTCGGATAAAGATCCAACAGCCCGCGCAAGCGCTCGAGGAACGCTAGATTTTCCGGCTGCGTGTTGTTGAAGTAGTGGTACTGATACGCGTAAGGGTTGTCGGCACTGAACCCGCGCCCCACCCGCTTGTCGGCCGGCTTGGCCGGATTGTCACGCAGCTGCGCATCGTGGAAGCAGAAGTTGATCGCATCCAGGCGGAACCCATCCACCCCGCGATCCAGCCAGAAGCGTACGTTATCCAGCGTCGCCTGCTGCACCTCGGCGTTGTGAAAGTTGAGGTCCGGCTGATCCACCAGGAAGTTGTGCAGGTAATACTGTTCACGCTGCGGCTCCCATTGCCACGCCACCCCACCGAACAACGACAACCAGTTGTTCGGCGGTGTCCCATCCTCGCGCGGATCGGCCCACACATACCAATCGGCCTTCGCATTGGTCCGATCCTGGCGGCTTTCCTGAAACCAGGCATGTGCGATCGAGGTGTGGCTCAACACCTGATCGATCATCACCTTCAAGCCAAGGCCATGCGCCTTGTCGAGCAACCGATCGAAGTCATCCAGCGTCCCGAACAGCGGATCCACCGCACGGTAGTCCGCGATGTCGTAGCCGAAATCGGCCATCGGCGACTTGAAGAACGGCGAGATCCAGATCGCATCCACGCCCAACCCTGCGATGTAGTCGAGCTTGGCGATGATGCCCGGCAGATCGCCCACCCCATCGCCGTTGGAATCGAGAAAACTACGCGGATAGATCTGATAGATGACGGCCCCGCGCCACCATGGTGTCTGCGACATGTACGCCCCTCCCGGGCCAATGCGGGTACACGAAGGAGCACCCAGCCAAGAGCGTTAGCGTAGCGGCGTAACAGACCTAGAGCATGCTCGTGCATACGTATTCATGAGCAGCCACATGTGCGACGACTCAGCGGCTTTTTGCCCAGGTCACGCAGTTAATGAAGCGGCGTATGCGGCATAGGAGAATCGTCTGCGCGCCTGAAAATAGACATATTCTGCACGCTGAACGATATACACGGACAACCAAGTAATGGTTCACCAACCACAATAAACGGATCGCCTCATAAGGACTCTCAGAGTCACCGACACTGTCACCGTCTGCGTGATCACCGAGCTGATCCCGTCGGTCAGCGTCCAGTACAACTGCGGAGAGCCTTTGGCCATGCTAGTGGCTAATCCGATGATCAGCGCCGCCCGCAGTGCCGTCACCACCAACCCCATCGCCGCTTCGCACGACTAGCCGATCAAGATGCGGTAGCCACGGATGAAGATCCGAAGCGTCAGTACGTCAATGACACCATACCGACGCAGGCGGTCGTGCGCTGCAACAACTTCCTATTGAAAGATGGAAATTTCGTCGCGCAGGTCGCAGGAAATAGAGCCAAGGCGGACATTCCTGACTGCCTTGGCGATTTACCAGATCGCTGAAACGCAACGACCAACACGCCCGATTTACATGGACATCGAACGTGAAGCAGTTTCCTGTGCCTGCACCTGAGTGGCCTGACGCTGGCTTTCCTCGGCTGCTTGCCGGCTACTGTTTTCCAACGATTGATTCTGCGCTTGGTTGCGATCCACAAAAATCCGCTGCATTGCCGGGTCGGTCATCTCGCCCTGTACTGCGAAGAAGCCGTCGCCGTTCTTATTGGGCACCACATGGTCGATGCGCTGGAGACCGCTGACCTTGGACTCGAACACGATTTGCCCGGCTGCCTGCTCGAGTTCTTTACGGTTGGCAAAACCGCCACGTTCACCCAGCGCTTCGAGCTTGCTCACTGCGCCGTTGTACATCGCGTTGTCGGGATGGCGCGGGTCAGACAACAAGGGGCTGGATGCTGCCTGTGCCGGCGCAGCAGGAGCGGGAGTGTGCTCAGCTTGCTTGGGTGTCGCCTGGGTCAACACCTTGGCCAAAGCGGCCTGAGTCTGTTGACCTGCGACGCCGTCTATCTGCAACCCGTGCTCGCGCTGGAATTGCTCGACCGCGTGCTTGGTGTTGCCGCCGAAGTCGCCGTCAGGTTTCAAGGGTTTGCCATCGCGACCAACGGCACCGAGTTGCGCAAGTTGGCCTTGCAACTGCTTCACTTGCTCGCCGCGCTCGCCT
Source organism: Xanthomonas sp. NCPPB 2864 (assembly GCF_056675615.1). Lineage (NCBI taxonomy): Bacteria > Pseudomonadati > Pseudomonadota > Gammaproteobacteria > Lysobacterales > Lysobacteraceae > Xanthomonas > Xanthomonas sp. NCPPB 2864. The sequence goes on along the minus strand of NZ_JBWWVS010000001.1, from coordinate 727,772 downwards.
TCTTCGAGCTTGCCATCATTGGACTTCGAAACTTGATGGGATGTCGAACCAGACGTCACGCTGTGCTTAAGGTCGACACCATCGCGCTTGACGCTTTCTATCAAATCGGGAACGCGACGTTCCCAATTGCCCGCATACTCCTCGCATTCCTTGGCTGCCTTCACGCTCCAGGGTTTGCTAGGAGTAACTCCGTTGACGACGCGTCGCGCGTTGTAGACGTCGTGGCTATCATTATCGATGTAGCGATCAAGAGGCTTGCCTGTAAATAAGCCGTCACGCATACCTACAACTAGAACCTTTGCAGCGATTTCCGGTTGCTTGGCCATGTCCGGGTTGCGGACCATTTCACCGTTAAGGCCTAGCAACTTATCGAACTTCGCATAGTTGTAGTCGTGGGTAAGATGTACGTAACCACGGCCATAGAACTCCTCGCCGCCGCTATATCCAAGCTTGCGCGCTTGGCTGCGTCCGAAATCTTCTTCAGGCGCCTGAAAATTACGCGTCTCATGTTGAGCCGTCGCCAACATGTACGATATTTGCTTTGGATCTGTCACACCGTTCTCAAGAGCGGTTTTGACGATCAACCTAACAGAAGACTCCCGATCCACACCAAAGCCTTCGGTGCTCCGACCACGTCCATCGCTCATAGTATTCTCCGTACGTGCATATCATTAGAATTTGTTGTTGCATCTACCGGCATTGCAGACCCGAAGATGCGTTGCATGTACTCACTAGCAATTACCAATCACTTCCTAGTTGGACACCTCCTTCATTTCACCGTCTTGAAGCCGCTCGATCTTTTTCTTCGGATTAGCCGGATCATTCGTATCTTCGGTTAACCGCTCTATCAGCACTGCTTCGTTATCTTTAAGCTCATAGGTATCAAAGATGTGGATACAACATCCATCGCCAGAAGTAGACGCCAACACATTCCCTTTCAAGGAGAATAGGCCGTTGGCCATTACCGTAATATCGGATAGCGACTGATTGAAAACAAGGCTTTTCTGCGCAGCATCGAAAAGATAAACACTGTAAGAGGGACCACCATAATTACCCTCTTTGCCAGACCACACCACTACATCTTCGTGCCCATCGCCATTGATATCGGTCAGAATGACTGAGTGGCGGTTCTTCTTGTAAGTGTCGTCTAGCTGACCATGATAGAACGTGGAATTACTATCCACGTACAAAGCCTCAGGCTCCAGTGCAATCGGCTTGGCTCCGGGGAATGTCACCTCCACGACCGGCGAACGGTTACATAGCATGATCCCTGGACTATCTTCGCTACAGCCCTGCGCCTTGATTGAAACAGCAATGCCACTGATATCTGCGTTTATCTCGCCCTGATCGTTGAGCTTGGCATTGACAGTAGATGGCATTTTCAAGTCCTTTTGCGTCGAGGATTCAGGCTTTTTGCCAGTTTGATCTCGATCGGATAATTTCGCTCCGTCAGCCTCTGCGGACGGAGTATTGCCAGGACCGCACGCTGTAATCGAGATAACACAAGCTAAATACAGCGCTCCCAGGACCGCTCTTGCTAGTGTACGCTCCACCATGTAAAACCCTTCCAATTCAAATCAATATTTCTTAAATACCGGCTCCGTACAATCGGAATACATCAATTTACAGGAGCCAGTTCCACTTTTTTCGCAATTCTTTTTCGCTAATTCGGTCGCCACCTCTTTACTTTCAGCTGCTTGGAAGAAAGTATCTGAATGAGAAGCTGCAAATGAAGCACACTGATTTCTGTAGACTAAATGGACTTTACAATCCGATGCGCCACCCAAGGCGCATTGGTTAATAGCGGAATTTCGAGCATCTTTTTCCGAAAACTTATTGACTGCTGTGCCAGCCTCACCGGTCGACTCAGATGTAGCAATTGCCCCCCATGTCTTAAGCCATTCTCCTGTAGGTCGAGGGGGAGGAATCGAGAGATCGCCTCTTGATGTGCCAGAGTCAGGCCCACATTGCGGGCTACCGGCAGCGACTCCTGAAGGGCATGCCGTCTGAGAGAGAACTGGACTAGCGCTCGCTGCTAAAAATAAGAATAATACCAAATAGATAAATTTCATTCAGCACCCCTTAAGGTTGCGCCTAACGCTGTGCAAGACCGCGGTTCCCGGATTCCTGAGGAGGAGGAGAATCAGAACGGACTCCTGTATCTGATCGAACTATGTTATCCGCGCCACCTCTAGCATGACTGTCGGGGCGACCTGAATCTTTAGCAGGCGCCCCAGGCTCATAAGGCCGCCCAGCTGCCGGAGACTGACCTGCCCGATCCAGCTGCCCCAGCGCCGAGTACGCCGTGAACTGGCCTAGCGTGCCCTGGAAGAAGGCTGCTGCCATTGGTGGTGCCGTGATGATCAACGTCGTTAACACCAGTCCTAATCCTCCCTGCTGCAGCGCCATGCTGCTGATGCCTTCACCCGTAAATCCGTTCATTGCCCACTTTGCGACGAAGGCTGCGCCCACTGCGCCGACCACCTTGGTCGCCAAGCTCACCGTGAAGGTCAACACCGACAACGAAAACACAGTGCCCAATCCGTATAGCAGCCACTTGCTGAACAACGACTTCGTCGCCTGAAACAGCAGACACAGGATGAACAGAGGCCCAAATCCTACTACCAGCGCCATTGCCAGTTTGTTGAGTAGCAACATCGAGCCGGCGACAACCCCTGGACCGGCCATTCCGAGGCCGGTGAACCACCGAGCCCGGTCTTTTTCGTCTTTGCTCTCCTCGTCACCGCCCGTCTTGATCTGATCCAACGCCGACATCGCCACTTGCATCAGCATCAGATTCTTGTCGATCGCCTCGTAGGGACTCTTTGAGCTGCCCGTCACTGTCCGGGTGATCGCCGAGCTGATCCCGTCTGTTAGCGTCCAATACAAACGCGGAGAGCCTTGCGCCATGCTGGTCGCCAATCCGATGATCAGCGCCGCGCGAAGCGCCGTGACCACCAAGCCCATCGCCGCCTCGCGCGACTGACCGGTCACGATGCGATAACCTTGGATAAAAATCCAAAGCGTCAACACCGTCAGGGACACCATACCCACCCAGGCCGTTGTGCGCTGCAACAACTCCCACTGAAAAATCGCAATCTCATCGCGCAGGTAGTTGTTGATCAGACGAAAAAATTCGTAGTTGGCGATGTTCGTCAAAAAATCCATATGTCACCACATCCACTAGACGGCTGCGCCGTGGGGCAGTCGCTGCCCCGGGGTTGATTACGTTGCATGATCCGGTCGTGCCATATCGTCAGTCTTTATCGATTGCCAACGGCGGTTCCATGCCAGATGGCTTGTCACTCTTGATCGCCTCGAGCGCGCCCTTCATCACTGCACCGGCCGCAAGCGTTTTACCTAGACTCAGCACATCGTCGGGCACCCAATCCGGCACCCAACTCCAACGATTGCTTTTTGGTGGTTCCTTGCCGGCCATTGCCGCCTTGGCCGCTGCTGTCTGCTGCCCAGTCAGGTAGGCAATGCGCTTGTCATAGGCAAACATCGCCGACTCCATCTGCTGGCGGTCGATATCCATCATCGCTTTCAGCGCGAGCAGCTTGTTGGTATTGCTCTCCAATTCGCCGATCTTTTGGTCGCCGATCTTCTTGCGTTCATCCTCGATCGTGCGTAAACGTTCAAGACGCTTGGTGGTGATCTCATACATGGCGACCATGTAGTTGTATTGAGAATTGAGAGTGCGTTGAATCAACTCGCACGATTCCTTCTGCGAATCGGACACGGGCGTTCCTTTCGTTGAAGCCGCGCATGCCGCCACACCTTGGTCATCGGGAATCTTCTCGATCTTTTCCTTCGGCTTCTCTACTTCCTTGCCACTGGATTCCTTACCATCGCCATTTTTGATGGTCTGGTTCTTGCGAATCTGCTCCACCTTCTCATTCAACTTCTTGTCTTCCACTTCCCACTGCGCACTGGCGGCTCCGGCCATGCAGAGCAGCACCAGTCCCGTGAACACGCGAGAAAAATGTCTGAACTTGGTTGCCATGGTGTTTTTGCCTCCTGACACAGATGAAGTTGATGCGTGGAAAGTGTGCTGCCGATGATGAGGACTACGCATCCTCGGCCTCCTTGTCTTTGACGGCTTTGCGCTTACCCGAGCCCTTGCGGTTGGCATAGAAATCGCTCAGCCACTGCTCCGGCGTCAGCTGATCGACGGTGACGCCCAACTTGCTGGCCTTGCCGGCCAGGATTTCATGCATGATCTCGATGTTGTCGGTCGAGGACGAAATGACCGACAGTGCGTCGTCCATACCACGCAGATTGAGCTGGCATACCGCAGAGGCGTGGCCTTGCTTGACCAGGAAGCAGCGCGAGCGCTCGTCGAGCGAGACCACCACCTGGTACTCGGCATCGGTCAGCTTGAGGCCTTCGATGTAATCGTCGCGACTGGCGTTGGGGTTGGGCAGCAGCACCATCGTGGCGGTCTGCTCGATCAGCGCCGCGGCGATGTCGCTGGCTAGGGCGTCTTCCGGGCTCTGCGTGGCAAAGATGCCCAGGCCGTTTTGCTTACGGATGGTCTTCTGCTTATTCTTGGCGAACTCCTTCAGGCCGCCCTTGCCGTCCAGGATCTTCCAGAACTCGTCCATCACGTAGATCAGCGGGCGGCCGTCGATCAGCGCCTCCAGGCGGTGCAGCAGATAATTGATCACCGGCACGCGCACTTCGGCGTTGTCGATCACGTCGGTGTAGTCGAAGCCGATGATCGAGGCGCGCGTCAGGTCGATGGTATCGACCGGGTTGTCGAATACCCAGCCCAGCGAGTTGCCGGCGGTCCAACGACGCAGGCGCGCATACAGCCCGTCGTCGCCCATATTGGGCAGGCTCTTGCGGAAGTTGCTCATGTTGCGCAGATGCATCGGCGTGTCCAGCATGCCTTCCACCGCGCGGTAGATGTCTTCCTCCTCGCGGGCGCTGTACTCGGCCTTGCCACCGAGCACCTTGATCAGCTCAGCAAGGAATTGGGTATTGGCCTCATTGCGCTCGCACTGAAACGGGTTGAAGCCGGTCGGGGAGCCGTTCTCCAGCGCCAGGTAGTTCCCGCCACAGGCACGCACGAAAATCTCCGCGCCGCGGTCCTTGTCGAAGAAGAAGATCGTCGGGATTGGATCGAACTTCTGCACCTGGCTTAGCAGGAAGTTGATCAATGCCGTCTTGCCGGTACCAGACTTGCCGATGACCATCGTGTTGCCGATCGCCTTTTCGCCCAGAGAATTCTCGGCCGGGTGCGTGGCATGAAAGTTGAAGTAATACGGCTGACCGTTAGTGGTCTGCAGCGTCGTGACGCAATCACCCCATGGATTGTTGTGCTGCTTGCCCTGGGCGAAGTTGTGCAACGGCGACAAACCGAGGAAATTGAGCGAACTCAGGTTGGCGATACGCGTGCGGAAGCGCCAGTTACCCGGCAGCTGGGCATAGAACGACGAGGCGATCGCCAGATCCTCCTTGGCCGAGACGAAACCGGCATTGGAGAGCTCTGCTCGCGTCGTCGCGATCTGCCTTGCCAACTTCTCCTGGCTGTCGGCATACACCGCCAGGGTGAAGTGGTACTCGCCCAATACAAAATTGCCGGAGGCCACGTCATCCATCGCCAGGTCCAGGTCGCGGATCTGACTGGAGGATTTGTCGCCCGACGAAATCATCATGCCCTTGGTGCGTTCCAGCACCTTTAGTGCATCGTGGCGACCGACCGGGCTGAAGGAATGCGTCATCACATACTCAAAATCGAGATACTTCAAACCATTGAGAATGCCGGGATAGGTTCCATCGGCATACTCCTTGACATTGAGGATCGCACCGAAATGATTGATGCCGTCCGGCGTGCGAATGACAAAATCGCCGGTCTTGTTGGCAAACATGTGCTTGCTGACGGGCAGATACGCTGGCACTGGGGCTTGCAGCACCGGAACAGGCTCGTCGATCCGGTTGAGCAGGTAGCCGAGAAACTCAAGCGTCTCGGAAAACACCACACCATTCTTGGCCTCATACATGCCAAGCCGGTAAGGTGAATAATCCTTCAGTACCGCCTCGACGTTAGTGGCTAACTCGACGATCTTGGAGATAGCCTGCTCTTCCTCGGCGCGGATTTTGTCAGGATTTACAGATTTTTCGACCAGGCGCCGCCCCGTCACCACCGGGCGATAGATCATGCTGAAGTACAACTCGTTCTGCATGATTTTTTGCGAGGATAGCGCCGCGTAATACTCGTCGGACAGCGTCTGATTGAACGATTGCTTGAAGCGCCCGCCGGTACCGATCTTGCGACGACGGCGAACGTCATGAACCCAGAACGCGATATTGGCGAAATCCGGTGCACGCAAGGTTTGCAATAACCGATTGAACGTATTGTGCCGCTGCTCAAGTTCAAATTCGTCCCGCCCAACGAAGGGCAAGCCAGCCAAATGCCAGATCAACAGATAGTCGCCACCTGTCGTCTTGACGACGGACGGAGCGACATGTGTCGAGATGGAAACAAATTCGCCGATCGGACTGTCTGGACTGAACATGGGCATTACCAGGTAAGAGGAAAAGCATCACACCAAGAACCAGCTAAAACACCAACCCCATGCGGATTGAGCGCATGGGGCTGGCTGACCTTTTCACGTGCTCATCGCGGCGTGCCCGGGGGCCCCTTGCGATACTCGTTGGGAGTGAATACCCACATCCCGGAATAGCGCTGAAGGTTTCGGACGCGCATTCGGAAAAGCCAGCGCAATCCAAGCAACCTGAAGATCATTTCGTCCCTCTTTGCCATTTGCTGCATGCCAAAGATGATGACGGGGATGGTGAACAGGTACCAAAGATTGATATACATCCCCAGCAGCAAGCCACCGCCCGCACCGATGAAGAAAGGGATATACGGCACCCCCAGAAACATCGCCGGACGGGTGCAGCCGCGGAAGAGTACGTCTTTATGCATAGTACTGAGCGATCTGCAGAAGCGAAGTGGTGAGCGTCGAGCACTCCTGAGCGCCTCCCTCCTTATTCTGAAGGATCATATTCGCAATCTGCCCAGCCGCACCAATCAGTACGCCACCAATGAGGATCGGGGAAACTTCGGAAATGCGCTTGTGCGCAAATGCGATCTGGTAGCCGGCCACGATGACGGCGATGGTGACGACAGCGATCGAGCCCATGTTCAGCAGCTTGGTCACATTGTTCAGGAATCCGCAGACGCGGGTATCCGTGCCGCCGAGTTCATTCGTCGCACCAGCGCCGCCCGCCGCCAGCAACAACGAGGTGAACAGCAGCGCCTTCACTGCCTGCGTGCCGACCATCTTGGCATCCGCAACTGTCTTCTTGTCGATTTCAAACTTCATGTCTAACTCCTTGGGAACAGAGGGGGTCCAGCAGCCATAATCCTTGGCGATCTTCCATCCTAAAAAACAAATGCACTATCTGTTTGCGGAGCCGCCTGTGGTGCACGCGGCACGGAGACGGGGTTTATGGGTTGTTCGGTCTGCGTCGAGGCTTGCGGCGCGACAGAGGGCAACGCTACCCCACGCCCTTGGCCCGTTGGCTTTATCACATACAACTCGTTCTCCGCCGCTGGGGCCACGGGGGTGGCGCGACTTGGCAGAGAGTAAGGTGCTGAAGGTGCCGATAGCATAGGCCCCGACGGTGAAGCCACCGTGTTGCCCGTTCCGGCTAGATCCTGAATACGACGCGCCACGATCGCATCTGCCAATTCGGCGGCTGCCTGCTTGAGCGGATTGGCAGGCCGTAACTGCACCTGGCGCGTCGGCACGACCGCGATGGGCTCGGCTCCAGAGGATGCTACCGACTGACGAATGGATGCATAGATCTTTTGGACATAACCATGCTTGAAGCCGGTCTCGAAGTTGCCGGAGTAGTAACAGCTGAACGACTTGCCCCAATTGGCGCCGGAGCGTGAATGGCACTCCGCCAGAATCCTCGAAGCAGCCACCAGATTGGGGCATTTATCGAATGCCATCTCATAACTGGTGAGTCCGTACTTCTGCAGATTGTAGCGATTGACCTGGCCCAGTCCGAGGGAGAAGTTGTAGCCCTTCTGCTCCAGCATCTTGGCAGTGGCCACTGCCTCGGCCAACCCCCGCGGCTCACGCACCAACCGCCCGCCAACCACACCGATGGCATACGGATTGCGCGACGACTCGACACGGACAACGTGCTGCATCACCTCGCCAGGAACAGCAAGTCCAGTGCACCCCATCAGTTCCATGCCAGGCAACATGTCATTACTCCTTGCAAAACCGAACCAGCCCCAACCAAAGGATTGACCTTTCAACCACCGCGCAGGGTTCTCAAGGGATCGAAGTCGATGCCCGTGATGAACCGGCGCCCCGCGTGTGCCTTGATATGAACCACGATATCGATGGTCATTCTCAGCAAACGCTTGATCACCTCGAATTCCAGACCGGAGCCTTCGCTCGATGCCTTCACCATCAACGCCAACTGGTCCCACGTCTGCTCGACACTTCCGGCGTGGCAGCTGGTAATAGAACCCGGATGCCCGGATGCGCAGTTACGGATGAAGTAGAACGACTCATCACCACGCAGCTCGGCCAGGATGATGCGATCCGGCTTCATGCGCAAACAGGCTTCCATGCAGCTTTTAGCTGTCACGTTACTGCTGCTCTGCCCGCCCTTCGAGTACAGCAGGTGCACGGAATTGGGCTGACTGATGAACAGTTCCCGAGCGTCCTCGATCGTCACTAGGCGCTCTTCGCTCGGAATATGATTGACGAGCGCCTTCATGAAGGTGGTCTTGCCGCTACCTGTCGCCCCGGCGACGACCACGTTCTTCTTATAGAGCACGCACTTTTTGAAGAATTCTGCGTAATCGCGCTTGCGGCGCAACTCCAGCAATTCTTGATCGTGATCGCTGACATCGGCCGATTGCTCAAGCACCTCGTCAAAGAACCCGTCGTGCTTGTATTGCTCGAGCGATTTGGTGTGCTTGGACGGAAGCCGGATGGTGATGGACACCTTGCCTGCATCGCACGCGGGCGGCATGACAAACTGCGCACGCTGCCCTGTAGGAAACGTCAGCGAAACCACGGGATCCGCATCGGTAATGCGCTGCCCGGTGTTGCTTTCGTTCACCACCGCGGTGCAGAACTGGCGGGCGCGGTCATATGTCAAGGATGGCACGTCGACCCGCTGCCACCCATGGATCGTTTCAAGATACAGCTCGCCAGGCCGATTGATGCAGATTTCAGTCACGTCAGGCGAATTCAGGTAGTCCAGGATGCCCAGCACAGAGTACTGGTAATCCAGGAAATCATTCGAAATGCGCGCCGTCGGGGAATCATCGATCGTCATGGCAGGCTTTTCATTCACTTCGGCAGGACCGCCGAGAAATCGACGTCCTTGGCAACATAAACGTTCAATACGGTGCCCTGATTGATCGTCAAGGTTGCCGGACGACGCCCAGACTTTTCCACAGCCTGCTCGGCGAGCTGCTGGATGCTGCGAGCAGTATTACTCTCGAAGGGCTGCTGAGTGACGATTCCGCTGCCAACACCGATTGTGGTCGTTTCTGGACCATATTCAGCAGCTGCATACTTGAATGCATCGCTCAACAAGCTGATGAACAGCGCCGACGCAATCTTGTTGCCCCAATGCGCGCTGTAATCACCCGGATGGCCGGCGCTGCCGAGCGTGTCGATACCAGGGCCGACCAGCGTGACATCCAGCCCGGTCGGCGTGGTGACGCGATCCCAAACGACCTGCAGGCGCCTGGTCGTCGGCTCTCCGGCGCCGTACTGGCCTAGCATCTTCGAACCCTTCGGCAAGAGCAGGTTATGACCGTTGATCGAGTACACCGGCTCGGTCACGATGCACGAGGTGTAGCCACCGAAGTCGGAAATGATCCGGGTCTCCAGGATGCAACGGATGTAGGTGCCACGTACCAACAGGCCATCCGGGTTGCTGATCGGCTTAGCCAGCGTAACAGGACTTTCTTCTTGGCCAGGTGCGGGCTGAGCGCCCGTTTGCCCGGGCATGCCGGCGCCGTTTGCGGCAGATTCGGCAAGGATACGGCGCTCCAGCAAGGTCGGGCCGCGCTGACGCTCCGGCGCTGAGCTGCCCTCTTCGCTGTCGTCAGTCGGCATTGGCGGCAGGGGCGGCAAGCTGGGTTGCTGGGCAAGTGGAACTGGCGCTTCCTCCACCGGCGCAGTCATGTTCTGCGGCAACGCTGGCGCAACCACCGTCTCCGTACGCTGTTTAGGCGGGGGAGAATCGTTTCCGCTTTGTGTCGCCAGCCAGAAGATGACGAGAATCAACAAGGCCGCAATGGCAGCCAGAAACACCAGCGCCTTACGATTCAGACGCTTGATGTCGCTGGAACGCAACACTGGTTCATTGGCGTCGAGGTCCGGCTCGGCACCTGCCTGCTGACGCGCAAAGTAAGGATTGTTGCGCTCGTTGTACTCACCGTTGCGCAGTTCTTCCCCGCCATTGTTTGGGGAGCGCTCATCAGGGCTGTTTGGAATATTCGAGTTCACTTTTGCTTGTTCCTTCGCAGACCGACGACGTTATCGCCATGGCGAACCACCAAGAAAGGGTAAGTCCCGTGCACGATCAGGGTGTTGCCCTCCACTGTGGTATTGACGAGAAAATCCTCCGCGTGTTCCTTTTCGCGGGCAAAAACTGCTGGGAAGTTCCCGGTCGGAAACCGCGTCAAATCCATATTGATATAGGTGAACTTGCCGTCGTCATAGACGCGGCTTGGAATAAGCCAGGACTTCTTGGCACGTGTCGCATAGTCGTAGTCGTAGTAATAACGCCGATCCTTCAAAATCTTGGCATTCAACAACGGGCCTTTCTTTGCCGCATCCGCGTCTTCGACATTGTTGAAGCTTGTGTCCTTCGGGTAGGTGAACACGACCTTGTATTGAACTCCAGCCTGCTTCGCCTGCTCGAGGCGCTGCCAATCTGTTGCAACTACTTTGAGCTCAAGAATGTAGGAATGCGTTGCCGTACGAATCATCATGTTCGTATCGACATCGACATTTTTGGGCTTGAGATAAAAAACATTCTCGCGCCGCGTCAGCTCCCAACCACCAGTAAAGCCTGTGCTGTAATCCAGGATCTTTTCGTTCGGGCTTAGCTCGACCTGAGTGGTAATGCCAAGGCCGGTGCGTACCTGGTAGATGCGATCCGGAGCATACTCATACTCCTGAACCACTTGAGCGGCAGCCGAGAAAGCACATATTGCAAGTGGCAGTGCTGAAAATAACGCAGCGCTGTACCGATTAAAAAGTTTCATCGACCACTCGCTCCATTGACATTGTTCTGCATCCCCTGGGGTTGAATCGCGGGCTGCGCCGCGGGCTGAGCTGCCGGCTGCATTTGATCGGGAAACGCAGGCTGCACCTGCTGTTGAGGCACGCCACCCTGCGGAAGTACTCCCTGCTGCAATGGGACGCCCCCCTGCTGAACTGCACCAGAGGCGTTTGCCGCGCTAGGATCGATCATGCCAGTACCAGCCTGCTGCGCCGTTGGCTGAGGCTGGGGGTTGATCACGGCGCCACCGGCAGGAGCAGCTGGCAACGAGGAGTAGTCGTTGTCTACCCGATAATCAGTTACTCGGAAGCCTAAAGGATTTTCGACTCGCAGGCTGTCATTCATCTCCAAATTATCTTGGTAGACAAATCCCATCGTCGCAATCTTATTGTCAAGCAACGTAGAGACCGTCGAATTCTTGTCGTACACAGTCCGTTGAAAACGTACGGTTGCCCCTTTGTAGGGCTGTCCTTTTCCGCCAATCAAGGTAATACTCAGAATATTGATACGGATGGCACGCAGCTTTCCGTATGTATTCAAGGGCCGTAACGGATTATTGGCGGAGTGCAGCGCCCGATACTCATTCACAACGTTCGTGGAGCCCATTGCCGACACAGTATTCCAGTCGCGCTGACCGATGATGGTAAGGTCGAATGATTCGCGAGCAATAATGAACCGGGCAATATTGCTGCGCGCTAGCGCCTCACTGGTACTGATCGTCCGACCACCAAAATTCGCCTCGAGTTTTGCGATCGTGCTGGTTCCCGAGTAGGCGTCCGCCATCACCAGGTACGGCACCTTCTCTTTCAGCGGCAGCATGTAGTAATAGCCGCCGGCCGTCATAACGGTAATGATCATGGAAACGGTCGCTACCATCCATGCACGCTTTTCGCTGCGGCGCGCGAGATCGGCGATGCTGACCTCGTAGTTCACCGCTTTCTGGACGGCCGCACCCACTTGGGCAGATCCGTCCTTTTCACTGACCTTCTTACGCAACATGTCTAGATCCGTCACCGTAAGGCCTTGTCAGGCCTGAAACTATCGCCGCGACGAGCGCGGGCACATGGGAGGCTTGAGCTCAGTCACCGACCGAATGCCGTTAGCATCGGATCAGCGGTTCAGCTCTTAGAGCTTGGCTCCAGACGATACCGGCACCGGCTGTACCAGCAGCTTGTTGGCAGAGACCGAGACCGAGACACCTTGCGCTGCGTAGACCGCGCTCAGCTCGGTGGCGGCTTGCTGCACGCTGGTGGTGCTGATATTGGAAACCGGGGCGATCAGGGTGTAGTCCGAAGGCAGGTTGTAGGAAAGCTGCATGTTGGAATCCGCGGCCCACCGCTCCAGCATCGTCTTCAACGTGCCGTCCATCGGCGTAGCCTGATACGTGTAGGAGGTGTAGAGCGGAATTTCGGTAGGGGCTTCGTCAAAGTGATTGACGTGCTTCCAACGTCCACCAAAATCGGGAGCAGGCTTGGTCGCGCAGGCACCGACCAACGCAGCGACCACCAAGACCAGCGACAGCTTGGACACATACATCGGATTCACTCTGACTTCTCCAACTCATGAGATTTCGGGCTTAAGACGGACAGCACAACAGCTCCGCTCACCCTGGGGCGGCGGAGTGAATCTGTCTTTGATGACTCGCTTGAGCGGACATGCCTGGCCGACCCAGCACACATAGGCAGGTCAGCACCACGCCACGCAATCGATAAAAATGAATACGCCGAAGAACCATCCATAGCCTTACTCCTGTACGACCCCGTCCGGCGCCGCCCCTCTTAACAAAAAATCAACACCGCGCAAATTCTGGGTAACTTTGCCCTTAACGAACACATGAGTCAAGAATTACCGGCGCCCCTTCGCAGCCGTTGTGCGACGACCATCACAACCTGATGGAAAGCGTTTTCACGTCTGTCTTGGGCAGCAGGCGTGCGGTGAAATAGCGGTCTTCGTAGTAGCGGATTTTGTCGCATTTCACCGGATGCGGGATGCCTTCGTACAGGAAGACCTCCTTCTCGTTGCCCATCGCCTTCAGCTCCTGCGGCAACATGAGCGCACGCCGCTCCTCGGAAATACTCCGGGTGGTTTCCCTGCCGCGGGTGACGTTCTTCTTCTTGATGGTGGTGTAGCCCAACATCTCGGAGTAGTCGTTCGCATCCTGCTGCTCGCGCGGCGCGTAGAGGATTTGCAGCGCATGGTTGGTGATGATGGTGCGCGACAGATCCTTGCCATAGGTGGCGTCCAGCTGCGCCATGCTCTGAATGATCGGCAGCAGGCGAAGGTTGTAACCCGCCATATAGGCTACCGCGGTGGCAATGATGTCCACTTTGCCGATCGAGGTGAATTCGTCCATCAACAGCAAGCATTGATACTTGAGTTCCGGGTTGGATTTCGGGAGCTCGCGGGTATTGAGGTTGATGATCTGACTGAAGAGCAAGTTGATGATGAGCCGGCTTTCGGCCAGCTTGTTCGGCTGGATGCCGATGTAGATCGTCATCTTCTTCTTGCGCAGGTCGGTGAGCAAGAAGTCGTCCGCGCTTGTTGCCGCATCCAGGACCGGGTTGATCCACGCGTTGAGCGGCTCCTTCAGGGTTCCCATGATGGACGCAAAGGTCTCATCGGCCTGTGACAGCATGTTGGCAAACGCTGAGCGCGCATTGCTGCTGAGGAATCTGCGCTCGGACAGTGACTTGAGGTATTTCTTGAGGTCTGTGCCATCCCCGGACGAGAGTCGATAGATGCCGCCAAGCGTGGGAGCCCCTGCCCCGCCCGGGAAGCCGAGCGACAACTCTTCGTCCTGGTTTTCGAACAGATACAGGGCGAACGCCATGAACGCGTTACGTGCCTGACTGACCCAGAACTTCTGGTCATCCGACCCGTCCGGATACAGCATCGCGGCGATGCTCATCAGATCGGACACGCGGAAGGCGGGGTCGCTGGATACGTAGGTCAGCGGATTCCAGCGATGGGTGCGCCGGTCTTCGGCGAAGGGATTGAAGAGGAACACCTCATGCCCCTGACTGGCCCGCCAGCCGCTGGTGAGGTCGAAGTTCTCCTGCTTGATGTCCAGGACCACTACCGATTCCTGGTACTCCAGCAGGTTGGGAATGACCACGCCGACGCCCTTGCCGGAGCGCGTTGGCGCGGCCAGGATCACGAACTGTTGCCCGCTCAGCCGTACAAGCTTGCCGTTGAACTTGCCCACCACGATGCCGTTGCCGCTCGGCTTGAACAAACCGTGCTTGGAAAGGTCTGCCGCTCCGGCAAAGCGCGCGTCGCCATGCAGCGCCCGCGCCTTCGGCTTGACCAGGAGCACGACCGTGATGGCCCAGATGATCCCGGGCAGGCCAAAGCCGAGAATGCCGGACATCTTGATCTTGGTTGCGTAAGGCGCCACTTCCGGCAGGCCCAGCGCCTTGACGTAGCGGTAGTAGGTATCCCATGCGTACAGCCCGGTATCGAGCCGCAACAACAGAAGCGTCAGATATCCGGACAGGAAATATCCAACAAGCAATGTCACCACGGTGGCGATTGCAATTAATTTGGCTTTGGACACGCGCCCCTACTCCTTGGCTTACTTCTCAACGGCAATCAGCGACGGACAACGGGTCTGTGATCGACCAGATCCGACTTGCGTCCACCACTCTCGCTCTCGACGAGCGAGTCAATCCAGACTCTGGCTTGATCCAGGGAAAGATCCGGCGTGATCCGGGTTCCGGCATCCGTCACCACGGCATAGGCCACCACAGCGTCGGGCGCATAGGTGTCTTCCCGGGTGATTGCCACGACACGGTACCCGCCCCTGGTCAGCACGGTGTGCTGATACTCGTCCATCGCCAGTCTTCCTTTTCGTCAGCGCGGAGGCGATGCTAAAGCAAGACGTGTGATGGAGAAAGCGGTTTCGGTGAAGCCGACACAACCGCGCGCGCATTCGACGCCAGGCGCGGATCGGAATGGGTCAGCGCCGGCGGAATTCCGTCAGCACTTGATGTGCTTTCTTAGCCACACACGCGCCTGGCACTAAAAAACCTGCTCGCCGCTTCGGGAAAGGGGTGACCAGCGCTGCGACGAAATGGCACGCTGAGCGGAAGCTTGGCCTGACACCAGGGCCTCGTCCGCAGGGGCGAAAGAGTGCCCAGCTTGCTAGCCAACCGCTCCGCCGCCAGCAATGCCCGACTGGTGCACGAAATTCGTCCAACACGCCTGGTCAATGCACAGAAGGAAGTGAAAGCGATTGTCGAAGACCAAATACAGGAGACGCGGAAGCTGCAAGAGCTGCTGCGTAAGTCACTTTCGGATCCGCGGCAGCAGTCGCTGCCGATGTTGAAGCCACTCAAGTCGCCGTGCCGTCCGGACTTGGAGTGGTGGGCGGTACAGGGTTCGAACCTGTGACCCCTACCATGTCAAGGTAGTGCTCTACCGCTGAGCTAACCGCCCGTTTCCTGCGTCAGCATTGCGCTGTGCAGGGCGCGCATTCTAGCGCAGGGTTTGGATCACCACAAGCCCTCCCTGCGCTCTAACTTTCGTGCTGTCGCCCTGCCCTACGCCAGGCTGGCAGCTTTGAGTTTCTGGATCTGGTCGCGAATCTGCGCGGCCGCCTCGAACTCCAGGTCCTTGGCGTGCTGGTACATCTGCTGCTCCAGGCTCTTGAGCTTGCCGGCGATCTGGGCAGGCCCCATCGCGCGGTAATCGGGCATTTCCTCCGCCACCTGGCGCGACTTCGAGCGCCCCTTGCCGGCCTTCTTCTCGGCGGCATCCTCGCGCGCACCTTCCATGATGTCGGAGATCGGACGCGCCACCGACTTGGGCGTGATGCCATGCTCCAGGTTGTACTCGACCTGCTTCTCGCGGCGACGGTCGGTCTCGTCGATCGCTGCCTGCATCGAACGCGTGATCTTGTCGGCGTACAGAATGGCCTTGCCGCGCAGGTTGCGCGCCGCGCGGCCGATGGTCTGAATCAGCGAGCCGGTCGAACGCAGGAAGCCCTCCTTGTCCGCATCTAGGATCGCCACCAGCGACACTTCCGGCATGTCCAGGCCTTCACGGAGCAGGTTGATGCCGACCAGCACGTCGAACTTGCCCAGGCGCAGGTCGCGGATGATCTCCACGCGCTCCACCGTGTCGATATCCGAATGCAGATAGCGCACCCGGATACCGTGCTCGCCGAGGTACTCGGTGAGGTTCTCGGACATGCGCTTGGTCAGCGTCGTCACCAACACGCGGTCGCCAAGCTTGATGCGCTCCTGGATTTCGGACATCAGGTCGTCCACCTGCGTTCCGACAGGACGAATCTCGACCACCGGATCGATCAGGCCAGTTGGCCGCACCACCAACTCAGTGATTTCGCCCGCAGACTCGCGCAACTCGTAGGGACCCGGTGTGGCCGACACGTAGATGCTACGCGGCGAACGTGCCTCCCATTCCTCGAAACGCAATGGCCGGTTGTCCAGTGCCGATGGCAGCCGAAAACCGAACTCCACCAGCGTTTCCTTACGCGAGCGGTCGCCCTTGTACATCGCGCCGATCTGCGGAATGGTCACATGCGACTCGTCGATGACCAGCAGCGCGTCCGGTGGCAAGTAGTCGAACAGCGTCGGCGGCGGCTCGCCGGGCGCCTTGCCGGTGAGATGCCGCGAGTAGTTTTCGATGCCGTTGCAGAAGCCGACCTCGGCCATCATTTCCAGATCGAACTGGGTGCGTTGCGCCAGGCGCTGCGCTTCGACCAGCTTATTCTGCGAATACAGTTGCTCCAACCTTTCCTTCAATTCGTCCTTGATCGTGTCCACCGCGCTCAACGTGCGCTCGCGCGTGGTCGCGTAATGCGTCTTGGGGTACACGGTGTAGCGCTGCAGCTTGCGCAGCGTTTCACCGGTCAACGGATCGAACAGCGTCAGCCGCTCGATGTCGCCATCGAACAACTCGATCCGCAACGCCTCGGTGTCGGATTCGGCCGGGAACACGTCCAGCACTTCGCCGCGCACGCGGAACGCGCCGCGGGTCAGCTCGAATTCGTTGCGGGTGTACTGCAGATCGGTGAGATGGCGGATCAACTGACGTTGATCGATGTGCTCGCCCACCGACAGGATCAAGCGCAGCGACAGATAGTCTTCCGGCGCGCCCAGGCCGTAGATCGCCGACACTGTGGCCACCACCAGCGAATCACGACGCGATAGCAGGGTCTTGGTCGCCGACAGACGCATCTGCTCGATGTGCTCGTTGATCGAACTGTCCTTCTCGATGAAGGTGTCCGACGAGGGCACGTAGGCCTCGGGCTGGTAGTAGTCGTAGTAGCTGACGAAGTACTCAACCGCGTTGTGCGGAAAGAACGACTTGAACTCACCGTACAGCTGCGCCGCCAGCGTCTTGTTCGGCGCCATCACCAGGGTCGGCTTCTGCACCTGCTGGATCACGTTGGCAATGGTGTAGGTCTTGCCGGAGCCGGTCACGCCCAGCAAGGTCTGCTTGGCCAGACCGGCCTCGAAGCTGGCCACCAGCTTCTCGATGGCAGCAGGCTGATCGCCGGCTGGGGAGTACGGGGATACGAGCTGGAAACGGTCGGTCATGAAGCGGCACCCTCAATCGACCGCTAAGTATACCGACGGCAGATGATGGCCATGTTTGTTGTTTCCCTACTCTAATTTCAGCCTTGACCTGATCGTCAGGCCAAGGCTCATTCCCGAAGCTTGAGCTCCTCAGCGGAGGGCTCCACGATGGATAAGATCCGACGCCAGGCAGGATTCAACCTGATGGAAGCAATGATTGCAGTAGCGGTCCTTGCAATCGCCGTCTCGATCGCGCTGCCATCCCTCAGCAGACTCCACCGGTCACACCAAGTCACTGCCACCGTGCTCGAACTCGTCGCACACCTGACCTTAGCAAGGTCAACGTCCATTGCGCGGGGAAGTGCCGTTGCGATATGTCCGAGGAACTCGTTAAGCGAATGCATGACTGGCCATGACTGGACCAGCGGTTGGCTTATATACGCGGATCCCGACGGCAATCGCAGGCCGGACGATGCCAGCGACATCATCGCGTCGGCAAAACCGACGCACAGCTCAAAGCTCAGCATCCTTACCACCACGGGCCGCACGCAGGTGCGGTACGGCTCATTGGGAACCACCCTAGGGAGCAATGTGACCTTCCACATCTGCCAGGGTGGGAGCCTTGAGGCCCAAGTAATCGTCAGCATTGCCGGGCGGACCCGCTCTGTACGGCCGCAGCCACAACCATGCCCCTCATGAGAACCTGACGCGCGGACGTAACTGGGGGCTTGCACAGCCGGCCGGCCATCCCTATAATTTGCCTCCCCGCCCGAATAGCTCAGCCGGTTAGAGCACTTGACTGTTAATCAGGGGGTCGTTGGTTCGAGTCCAACTTCGGGCGCCAAATTAAAAACCCACGCTACGGCGTGGGTTTTTTTGTTTCTGAGCTGCATCCAAACGTTCTACCAGACGCAACTGCGCAGCAACGCAACTCACGCTCAGAACCAAAGGCTGCTGTCTGCGAAGGCACACTCTGAAAATGACAACAGCAGGCGGTGCAGTAATGCACCGCCTGCTGTTTGATCCACAAGCGGCTCGGTCAGCCGAAAGACAGGCCAGCTCAGTGATTACGCACCCTTCACGCCCGGCATTGATGATGCGACGAAGATGCGTAAAAAATCACCAACAATCGCTGACAGACGTTGCCGTACCACTCTCCCGGCGCTCACCTGATTGCAGAATCGACAGAGTGGCGCATTTCGTATCTGCTCTAGCTTGTTGGTTGATCGGCGTTGCTGTGATCGTGTAGGTCCTTCCATCTGCTGAAGGTGCAAGCGCTAACGTATAGCTAGTGGCAACACCGGAATCGCACTGAGGAAGTGCTGGTGGGGCACTGGTGTTGTTGTAGGACATATACGTCGTGTAGTAACGCTCCATGTACTGCGCACCACTCTGCAGGCAGCTCGTTGCAGCTGAACGCTTCGCGCGCACTACCGCCGCTTGGTAGTTATACATCGCAATGCCTGCCAGGACCGCAATCACAGCAACCACGATCATCAGCTCGATCAGTGTAAAGCCCGCAGCAGCATGCTTTTTGCCAACGGCTTTCATGCTCACATCTCCTTCAACAGTTCGCGCCAAGAGACACGAGAAGTCCGGCGCGCCTCACGGATACGCTGACACTCCACGGTTGCATTGGAAAGGTTCGT
Source organism: Xanthomonas sp. NCPPB 2864 (assembly GCF_056675615.1). NCBI lineage: Bacteria > Pseudomonadati > Pseudomonadota > Gammaproteobacteria > Lysobacterales > Lysobacteraceae > Xanthomonas > Xanthomonas sp. NCPPB 2864. The sequence goes on along the minus strand of NZ_JBWWVS010000001.1, from coordinate 708,292 downwards.
ACAGATAAGTCCCGGACCGCCACCGCCACCGCCACCGCCAGTCAGGATATTGCCTGTCGTGCCCATTCCTCCAAGCCCAACAGATCCAGTTGCCGCCGGTGTTCCTGGCGACCCCGTGCTACCGCCTACCGACACCGTCTCGTCTGCGAATGAACCGTTACCATTTAGGTCGAAGAACGACTCGGATAAGCTCGCTCCGGTGAAAGCGTTCAACGCGTTCTGAAAGCCGGTGCCTCCTGGCAGACACGGATCGCTACTGGGAATGATGCTTGAAAAGTTCAATACATCATTGACCACCTGAGGGTCGCTGACGACACGTTCGCCAACCGGTGTGCCGGGAGGTGTTGGCGGACTAACTAAATCGATGTACCAGCCGCTACGCCCCGAGGGGAGAACGGAGGGCACTTCAAAGGCACGTACGGTACGTCCCGTATCTTCATCTGTCGCAACTGCGGCGATCGTGCGCTGTTGCAACGCACTTTTTGCGACCGCAGCAGTCGCGTCTTTTAATCCATAGAAAGTCTGAACACTTCGATCCACTACATCGCCGGTTTCCATAAATCGACCAGTACCGAAGAAGACCCACAATTGGAACGTCGCCGGATCACGGGCAACCACCGGTGACGAGGTGATTGGTTGAGCTTGGCCGGCCGGATTGGTGGCAGTGAACATCCTGACCCGGCTGCTGGCGTTACTCCATGCCGAGCGGGCTGCCGAACTGATGTCAAACTTCCACATATTCCCTAGCATGTCGCCGGCGTAAACGAAGTCGGCTGTGCCATTCCCGTCCACGTCCCGGATCGTGGGAGCCGACATCCCATTGGGAGCAGCGGCCGAGCCTACCCCTGTGTCCATCTCGGCCAAGAGAGTGCCATCACTGAGTCGATAGATCAGCAAGGCTGCGCGATTATTGGTGCTGTTAACACCATTCGGAACGATCAGTCCCATGTCGCCATTATTGAGCTTAGCAATAATTGGCTGACCAAGAATCAACCCCATGTTATTAAGCGGTGTCTCAGTCCGCTCCCACTTAACACGGGCGGCGGCGAAGGTTGAGGGATTGGTGACATCGAGCGAGTACAGCCCTTTACCCCCGCGCCCAAGCGTACCCACAAGAATGCTCGTATCGGGGGTCTGATCGCGGCGCGACAAAATAACCGGGCCATCTACGAAATAGCGATGCTCATAATCAGGCTGACTCAGCGTACTCAGATCGGAAAAATCAAGTGCTGCGGGAACGTAAGCAAACTCCTCGGTACCGTCACCCGCGTCAAAAGCATGCAGCATGCCGTCGTTGGCCCCCACATAGACGGTATTTGTTTGAGCATCGTAGACAGGCGAAGAGCCGACAATATCACCCAGCACCGTTGTGCGATTACGCAGCTCTCCCCCATTCGCAAGCTCCTGATCTCGAGCACCTGCAATGTAGGCAGCATTACTCGCGCCGCTTACTGCCGGCTCAGCACTACGTGCCAAAGGCACCAATTGGGCAGCAGTTGGAAAGGCAGCACCTGTTGATCCGTTGAAAGTGAAAATCTTGCGTCCAGATGTTGGAATACCAGCCGATGCATTCCACGTCGCCGTAGCCGACGTTCCACTGACAGTCACCGGAAAGGCGCGCAACTGACCGGACCACAAGCCGGAAATAAAACTTGCCTGAAACGATAACGTAGATGTCTCTAACCGCGTGGAATTTGCTGTCAAATTAGAGAAAGCGCCCGCTCGTTCAATAATTGAGGCAAGAGCCGATTTCAACCCTTTGGTGAATTCATCCGGATCGCTTGCAACAATAAAATCACCCCTGCCATTGATCGAGGCATGCCACAAATCGTCTACATTTTGTATACGATTACTGGCGGGAGTGGGCCAATTGATTGCCCCGCTGGTCAACCTAGGAAGATCCGTAGCAGGATTAAGCGTTCCAGCAGCACCAATAGAGATGGAATAAGTCGCCATGTGCTGCCAAAACGCGGGATCCTTAGATGACGTAGGAACGACGTTATCGAGATCTCCTCGCAGATCATTTTTCCAATAACGCATCGCTACATCTGCAAGCGTGTCGGAGGCGGTCCCACGATATGGATTTACAGGCTCGTATCTGTACGAGTCGCCTCTGGGGTTAGGAATCACCTGCCCGGAAACATTGTCTTGCTCATTAGCAACGTCGGTATAATTTGCCTTTCCGTTCCAATATCCATCCGTGGTGAGAATCGTAAAATTCTGCCGACATGCAAACTGCGCATCGCCAACCTGAGGTCCATAAGGGCCGGAAGATGAGGCGCTACTGAAATACTGACCTGCATCGGTTAAAGCGCTATGGAGAGGAGTGGCATCCGAGCCCTCCGCACCATAGAGTCGGTCGTACCAGAGCGCTCTATTGTTGTTTGCACCAGTTAACCCATTAGGATTGTCAAACAACCCCTCATTTCGCGAGACCGGTATTGGGTTTGCATGTGTAATAGGATTACCATTTTTTTCACGCCGCCAAATGGTACGAAACCCCACCCGTACAGAAGTATTCAGCTCACTGAAAGCCTGACCCGCACTGGCCTTAGCAACCTTCATTCGGGTTCTATGGTAGGAGTACCAAGTCGCAAAGTTAAGCCGCTCGGCTGCATCAGTGCGGCCAGTAGGAGTAATATTCTGACAATTCTTCCACTGCCGCCCATCCCTGCTTGAGCTGCAACCACGCCCGGAGAGCCCTTCGCGACCGTTCGTATTATTCATCAATTCACTACGGATCACCACACCATCTCGGTGAATTTGATAACGCCAGTAATTCAGACCATTTGACAGCTGAGCTTCCGTTGTGAGATCGCTTTTTGGAACGTAGAACGTCTGGGTGCTACTAGACAGATTTATCGGATTGGTGAGGAAGGAAGCATTACCATAAACCGAGTTATAATTCGTACCACCAACCATCAAAGTCCCATCCGGATTTGTCCACGGAAAATAAGAGACTGAAGGATTGTAATAAATACTGTTCCGGGTGTACGCCTTCAAATTTGCAAAATCATTTGCATCATCCGGATTTACAATGTCTAGCGGAGGCACATCATCCGGCATATATGAGTAGCTCATCGAACCCGAATCATCCAGGATGAATAGGATATTGGGAGGCACTCTTCCGCTGGACTGCAAGGGCTCTACGGGCAAGTTAACAGCGGCAACTGGGGCGGCGAGCAAAGTTGCGGCCAGCGCCATGAAAGCGCAACGCACCTGCCCTGCTGTACGGGACAGCCGATGCGAAGATGGACTGGAAGGAGTCATGGCGACGTTCCCCTACGGAACAATGAAATTGGATTGGACAATAACGCTGGCACGGCCTGCCGCCTCACTTCGCGCCGTCACGCGATACACCGGGCGTAAGCAAATATCGCTGCCTGTATAGCGAGGGTCGAGATTACATTCCAGCCACGTCTCCGACGTACCCATGTATTCGATAAAGAACTGCGGAGCCGAGGCGATCGCGCCGACACTAGTAGTTGCTGCACGCCAACCGCCGAAGCTCGCGTTTTTCCAGCGCTCCACTGCTGTCGCATCCGGCCTAGGGCAGATGCCATTGACGCAGGCGCCCCCCGCTGCAGCCGCCGCGATCGCAGCGTGCTCAGCGTTAGTGCGACTGGCGGCAAGTGCTTCGCCTTCACGCAAGGCCGCTTCAGCTGCCTGAAAACTGAGATTGCGATCCACCAGATTCGCACTCATGCGCTCTTCGAGAACCGTGCTTCGCAAGACAGCCAGTCCGAGCAACGTCATGATGAGCAGCAGGATGAGCACCACAACCAGCGAAACGCCTTGCTGACGCAATGGATAGGAGACTGACCAAGATCCGCTCATGGGGCTCTATTCCGAAGAGCGATGACCTGACTCACAGTGCGTGCTAACGCCGCATTGTCCACGCCGTCACGATCAGTTCCCGCCAACGTCAAGGTGATCCTGATTGCAGTCACCTGGCTCCAACGACCGGCAACACTCGCTGCATTGCCATAACTTGTGGTTCCGTCAACCAAATAAGTCAATGCCATGTTTTGCACCCCTTCTGCAACCTCTTGCGCTTGAACACTGGCAACCCCTCCGGTATTGATCAGGGTGGATTGATAAAGCCCCCTAGTACGCCCGTTGGTGCCGATATACCAAGCTGACGCATTCAGACGGGTAATCGTGGCATTGGGACCGAAGGTGAACAGAGAGCCGCCCAATCCCAGGCGATTGGTTGCATTTCCAGGCGAACCACCCGTGCCATGTGCAATGGAAACAGTACCTGCCGCACCTGTCATCTGAAAGATGGCTCCCAAGCGCATCACACCGCCCGTTTCGGCATTGGGGCCACATACCATCAACAAGTCGCCGGGTATCAAGCCGTGTGATGCAGTGTTGACGGTAAACGTCGCAGCAGCCGGAGCATGCGCCGTCACTACCGCTGTTGCATCCCCGGACGACAGCAGCGACAACGCGTCTGTGCCAGCAATCCGTTGACCGGCGGTTGTTGTGCCAAAACCGATCCCCGGAATCGCCGTTGACCCGTCATAGCCTTGCAGAGTTCCATTCGCAGTACCGACATTCCAGTTGGTCCACCAGCGCGTTGCCGGAGCGCTTAGCACGTTCACCATCGCCATGTTGTTGCTGCTGTTGCACGGATTTCCGCCAGCTTCTCTGATATCCCGCGCCATCAACTCGAAAGCAACACGCGCGTTCTCCTGGACACGACTTAGGCTATCGGTAGCAGCCGCAGTTCGACGGCTGGTCAGGAACAGACCGATCGCACCCAGTGTCACCAGCAATCCCAGCACCAGTGAAATCAATAGTTCAATCAGTGTGAAACCAAACACCGACTTGCGCGGAGGAAATATCGTGCTCATAACCGGGTGACCACGCTGAATTCGCGCTGCGCTGAATTATCGCTGGAACCCATCGCAGTCGCACGACTGTCGTCCCAGCGCACTGAGACAGTGCAACGCACGCCATTTGCCTCGCACTGGATGGAACCACAAGCGGTCGATCCCATACTGGACTTCAGGGCAGTGATCCAATCCCGTCGATCATTGGCCGCAAGGTTGCCACCGGCGGGAACGTTACATGTCATCGCAGCGTTGTAGGCCCCCGCACGCGCCGCAGTCAGATTGGCTCGCATCGCGTCCAGAATCGCATACGACTGAACCACCATCTGGCTACGCTCAAGGGAACTGCTGTTGTTCTGTAGCGCACGTGCCTGCATTGCAGCAATGCCCAGCATGCCGATGCCCAGGATCACAACGGAAATTAAAACCTCGATCAGGCTGACACCGACCTGACTTCGACGACTGCCTGCCGCTGACGTTCTCATCTGTCTTTTCCTCAGATCAAGGCTGGTGCATCGGACGGCGCCTGACACTGCGGGTCAGTTCCGCGGGTGATTGCTACCCGACTCCCTCCCGCAATTGCCACGATGCGTTGATTTTCCGGCGGCTGGGTAGTCGTCATGCAGATTGACACGGCTCCTGCCAACAACCTCGCACCAGTGGAATCACGCGCGAGTCCATCGGGTCGGAAAACAATCCGCGCGCTGGAGGAAGAAATCGCCGGGCTTACGCTTACCTGTAGCTGCGACCTGACTTCACTCACACGCAGGACTTCGGCACCACGCAATACGATCCAGCGCGCCCAGGTGCCGCCATTGGCGCATGTTGCGCCGTCATTGGATCTACACAAGGTCACACTGGCGTTGCTGCGCACCGCTTCAGAACGGGCGAGCTGGAGCGATGCCGATAACTCGTTTGCCGCAGCCGACAGCCGATTACTATTGATGAGCGCTGTGAAACTTGGGAAAGCGATGGCCATGACGATTGCCAAGACGATGACCGTCACCATCATTTCAATCAGCGAAAAACCTTGCTGTGCCCGGGGTGCCAGGCGCCGGATATAGGACATAGGGCAGCCTCCCCAGGCAACCAGATACATGAGCGTACAATACCCAAGCATTCACCCGGCTGCGAAAGGTGGGCGACGAACGGGCTCTGCGGGCGCACGAAAGGCGCCCCACCTATCAGATCGCGACAAGGGCATGATGTACAGCAGTTTTTCGGGGTACGCATCCTAATGACAACCGCAATCGGCGAATCCTTCCTGCAAACCCTGTGGGACTCTCGTACCCTGGCGTGCGTTTTGCTCGTGGCAGAAGCGATCGCCGTGCTTTTGAGCCTGGCACCCGGCCTGCAGACCGGCTGGATCGGTTTTGGAATCACATCATTTGCAATGCAGTGGACGGCCTTGCTGACCCTGGCGGGCCTTTACCTACTTCGCCGCCGACTTAAGCGTGCCCGTCCGATCACAGTCGCCAATGTCACCCTTGCACTCCTTCTCCTAGCAGCAGCACTAGTGCTGTTTATCGCAATGGGCGTAGTTGGAAATGCATGGTCGATGGGCACACGCCAATGGTTGAAGCTGTTGTTGCAAACCGAAGGCATCGCACTAACGGTTGGCTTGCTGGGAATATGGGCCTTCCACACTCATTGGCGCGCCAGACAGTATGCAATTCGCGCGAAACAATTCGAACTCGAAGCGCTCAAGGCGAGAATTCAACCGCACTTCCTGTTCAACACGCTCAATACAGCAACAGCACTTGTGCGCCTCAATCCTGCCAATGCCGAGCGCTTACTGATGGATCTGGCAGAACTGTTTCGAGCGACTCTGACAGGGCCGGAACTTGTGACCCTATCCAAGGAGCTCGATATCGCAAAGCACTATCTAGATATCGAGCAACTCCGCTTCGGAAAGCGTTTGAGCATCGTCTGGAAGATTCCCGATGCCATTCCCCATCTCATGGTTCCGTCTCTCTCCATCCAGCCCTTGGTTGAGAATGCAATTCGTCATGGCGTGGAACTTCGTTCCGAGGCATCTCATATAATTGTGGAACTCCGCCAAACATCGGACGCGATTGTGATCGAAATCAGCAATCCCCTCCCGCCCGATGGCAAAATAGTCCATACAGGATATCAAGTGGGACTGGCCGCCGTCCGCGCCCGCTTGCACGATCTCGACAGCAGAATTGAACTACACACCACAAAGGAGGGCAGCCATTTCCTGGCTGCCCTTCATGCCCCGCTTACAGCGATCCCCACTCGCTAAATCAAGTCACCACCCGATAACAAGGCCGGTAGTCTCCCGAAATCTTCATCCGGCGCTGCTCGACGAAGCCGCGCAGCAGTTCGTCCAGGGCCTGCATGATGTCCGGGTCGCCGTGGATTTCGAAGGGGCCGAATTCCTCGATGCGGCGCATGCCGTCTTCCTTGACGTTGCCGGCGACGATGCCGGAGAAGGCACGCCGCAGGTCGGCGGCCAGGGCAGGCGCTGGGCGGCCGTGGTGCAGGTCGAGGGCGGCCATGGCCTCGTGGCTGGGTTCGAACGGCTGCTGGTACTCGAGCGGGATGTGTACCGACCAGTTGAAGTAGTACGAATCCTTCTGTTCCTTGCGGTGCGCGCGCACCTCGTGGATGCCTTCGGCCATGCGACGCGCCACGGCAACTGGGTCGCCAACGATGATCTCGTAGCGGGAAGCGACAGCTTCGCCCAGGGTGAGCCGGATGAAGCGGTCGATCTGTTCAAAGTACGGCGCGGCAATGGTCGGGCCAGTCAGGATCAGCGGGAACGGCAGGTCGGCGTTCTCTTCGCGCAGCAGGATGCCGAGCAGGTAGAGGATTTCCTCTGCCGTGCCGACGCCGCCCGGAAACACCAGGATACCGTGGCCGATGCGGACGAAGGCTTCCAGGCGCTTCTCGATGTCCGGCATGATCACCAGGTGGTTGACGATCGGATTCGGCGACTCGGCGGCGATGATGCCCGGCTCGGTCACACCGATGTAGCGCGTGTGATGCTTGCGCTGCTTGGCGTGCGCGATGGTGGCGCCCTTCATCGGGCCCTTCATGGCGCCCGGTCCGCAGCCGGTGCAGATGTCCAGACCACGCAGGCCCAGCTCGTAGCCCACCTGTTTGGTGTAGAGGTATTCGTCGCGCGAGATGGAATGCCCACCCCAGCACACGACTAGGTTCGGGTCCGACGGCTGCAGGATGCGCGCATTGCGCAGCTGCCCGAACACCGCGTTGGTGATGCCTTCGCTGGTATCCAGATCCCCGCGCTGGGCTTCCAGCTCGATCGCCATGTAGGCCAGGTCGCGCACCACGGCGAACAGCAGTTCGGCCACACCCCGGATGATCTCGCCATCCACAAAGGCCATCGCCGGTGCGTTGCTTAGATCGATGCGGATGCCGCGATCCTGCTGATTCACCTGGATATCGAAATCCGGATATAGGTCACGCGCGGCGCGCGGGTCGTCCGACGCGCTGCCGCTGGTCAGCACGGCCAGCGCGCAGCGGCGCAACAACTCATGCATGCCACCGCTGGAGGCATCGCGCAGACGCGCAACTTCCGCCTTGGACAACACGTCCAGGCCACCGCGCGGGTAGATCCGCGCATCCACCACCGGCAGCGCCCGTGCTGCCGTACTGCTGAGTTCCATAGCTTGCTCCTGTCGTATCTCAGAACTTTAGCGTACTCACCCGCACAAAAGAAAACGGCCGGGAGAACCCGGCCGTTTCTGCAAGCTTCGAGCCACTAGCCAACTTTAGAACTGGTAGCGGAAGCCCAGCTGCAGTGCCCAGCGGGAGATGCCCTTGTCGTCGTAGATGGTTGACGGATCAGGCGTATTGAAGCGGTAAACGTATTTACCGGTAGCCGCATCGATACCGCCGTACTCAACCACGCCGCGCATACCCGGGAACGCGTACTCGTCCACACGGCCCCACTTCTTATTGAGCAGGTTTCCGACGTTCATCACGTCAAGCCAGATCTGCGCCTTGTTGCCTTCCAAGAAGCCAGGCAGCTCCTGCTCGATGTGCAGGTCGAACTGGTTTACCCACGAGTTGCGCACTGCATTGCGCTGCGCAACCTGTCCCTTATGGGACGACAAATATTCATCATTGTTGACGAAGTTCCAAAACGCAGCTTCTTCCGCTGCCGAGCCAAAGCGAACATCACCCGGACCTGCGGGGATGTACAGCAGGTCGTTCAAGCGGCTGTCGCCATTTGCATCGTTGTCAAAGGTATAGCTGTAGGGACGGCCACTACGGCCCTGGTAGATCAGGCCGACCTTGGTGGCAAAGTCGCCGAAGAAGTTGTGCTTCCACTGCAACGTTCCGAGGAAGCTATTGCGGATCTCATAAGCAGACGTCGCATTGACCTCTTCGTTGGCCTGGAACACCGCCGTATTGCCCAGCTGCGAACCGGAGGTGGAGCTTGTCAGGCCACTCACTTCGTCGGCATTGGCGAAGGTATAAGCCAGGCTCCAGGACCAATCGCTATCGTTGAACGGCTTATTCAATCCAACGGTCAGGCTCTGGCTGCCACCCTTGCTGGTAGAGCGCGCAATGATCGCATCGTTGTAGCTGCGATAACGATTGCCACGCGGGTCGACCGAAATGCCAGTCGGCTGAGTTCCGTTGACATTCCAGTTGGCGGGATTTAAGCCCGCCTGATTCCAATAGATCTGACGGCCATCCTGACCGACCGCAGTCGGTCCGGTCTGGCTGAGATTCAGCTGTTGGTAGTAAATAGCTTCTTTGACCTTCGTAACGACGCCCTCGACCGACGCCACTACACCGTACCAAGGCAACTCGGTATCGAACGCCAAGTTCGCCTTCCACACAGCAGGTTGACCCAGATCCTTGTCAACGAAGTCGACAGACTGAGTGGCGCCGTTCAACGTCCCGTTACCACGCGGCTGGTTGTTGATGTCCGGCGTAAACGCGATGCCGTTGCTATTGACCAGATTTACGCTTGAGAAGTTGTAATCGGTGTAAGCCAGACCGGTATTCGAGTAAGGATTGGACAGCCATACCGACGCCGCTGCGCCTTGGAACAGGCCAACACCGCCACGCAACTGCGTGGGACGGTCTGCATCGAAGGTGTAATTGAACCCAAAGCGCGGCTGCAGCAGCCCGTTGCCATCTATGGTTTCGTCGTTACGCACACCAAACGTGGTCGAGGCAGCTGCATTATATTGCGGCTTGTTCTTCACCATCGGCTCGTCGTAACGGACACCGAAGGTCAAGGTCAGGTTGCTGTTGACAGCCCATGTGTCCTGCAAGAATAGGCCGACATTCTTCATGCCCCACTGCGCTGCAATATCGTCGATATTTCCGCTGGTGGACTGAGAGTAACGGTAGCTAGCCGGACGATTGTTGCGATAGTCGGCAATCGAGTTGAAGTTGTACGAACCAAAGACACGCTGAGCAAACAGGTTGAAGATGTCGTTGTCTTCGTAGTCGCCACCAAACTTCAGGGTGTGATCATCCAGATACAGATTGGCAGCAAAGAACGCATTCCACGTTTCAGTACGCAGTGCATTGGCCTGTGTACTCTGCTCGGTACCGAAGTTGACGAAGTTGTTGCCGATCCGGACACCGACAGCCGGCAATTGCGAGGCAGCGTCACGCACTGCAGAATAATCGCGGTAGGAAACCTTGGCTTCGGTAGAGAATTTCTCGGTCCAGTCACTGAACAATTGAGCGGTGTAGGTTTCAAGCTCGAAATTGCGGGTGTAATGGTACGAGTTCAATGACAAGGCGGTAGCGCTGAAGCCATTGAGGTTAGCGGTCTCCTGTTCGGACTTGCCGTAACGAAACGAGGCGCGGTGCTTGTCGCTGATGTTCCAGTCGATCTTAATGCCCTTCTCTTCCGACTCAGAATCAAGTGCTGGCAGAGCCAGTGTTCCCGGGTCGAAGCCATAGACATTGCGCGAAATGTCGACGATCTCGTCAACCTGTGCCTGGCTCACGCCAACGATATTGCTGGCGCCCGAGCCGGTCGGACCGTAGCCGGATGCTCCGGTGAATACGCCTTTGCCCTTGTACTTTTCGTAGTTAGCGAAGAAAAACAGCTTGTCCTTGACAACCGGCCCCCCCAGGGTCAGGCCATAAGTGGCTTCATTGTCGAACAGCTGCGGGCGGATACCGTTTTGGTTTTTTCCGGACCAGTCGTTCTCACGATAGGTTCCATAAACTGAACCGTGAAATTCGTTGGTACCAGACTTGGTCACGGCATTAATGACGCCGCCGGTGCCACCGGTGATGGCCACATCGTAATTGGCCACGTCCACCGAGATTTCGTCGATGACGTCCATCGAGAACGGCTGGCGCGGAGTCGGCAGGCTGTTGGATTCCAGTCCGAAAGCATCGTTGGTGCTGATGCCGTCGACGCGAATCGCGTTGTAGCGCGGGTTCTGGCCGGCGATGGAGATTTCGTTGCGCGCCTTGTCGGTCTGCGCGACGCGCGGATCCAGACGCACGTAGTCCTGCAGGTTGCGGTTGATCGACGGCAGCGACTCGATTTCTTCGCGGGTCACGTTGGTGCCGGTGCCCATCTTGTTGGCGCTAAAGATCGCTGAGCCGTAGTTGCCTGCGATCGCCTGCACGGTACCGAGCGTGGCCAGATCGCCGCCCAGGGCTGCATCAACCTGATTGACCTTATCCAGGTTCAAGTACACGCCTTCACGCGTGGTGTTGCCCGCACCGGAAGCGGTAATGGTGATCGTGTACGGCCCACCCACACGCAGGCCGCGCGCGTTGTAGCGTCCGCTGGCATCGGTGGTGGCGCGGCTGACCGTGCCCGATTCGACGTGGGTGATCGTCACTTCGGCATTCGGCACCGGTTGACCGGCGCTGCTGGTCACCAGGCCAGCGACGCCGGCAGAGGTGCTCTGGGCGAACACGGGGGCGGCGGCGAGTGCGGCAACAAGGCCAAGCGTCAGCTTGGACATGCGGAGACAGCGGGGGTGGGTCATTTCGGTAGCCTCGATACAGGTTGGGCAGTGACAAAAAGGCGCAGTCAGCCCAACCGTTCCCGGGGGTGGGCTGCCGATGATCTGGGGTCCCTTGCCGCGCGGCTGGTTGCTGCCGCAACGGTTAACAACAGATTAACACGCTAAGGCCTGATTGTGACGGCGGCGTGACAAAGTTCGCGCGGTGCAACACGAACTTCGCATGTGAAGGCCTAAACGCCAGCTTGCGCAAAGTCGCGCGGCATTTGCGACTGGCGTCGCGCTATCGAGCTGGCCTGTCGCAAACCGGCAACGTTTGGCCTGAAAACGCAGCGCTGGCTATCGGCAGCCATCCCGCGCTGTGGTCGCCAGACACCGCCAGCCGCTCATGCCACGGGTCGGCGACGCGGCTTCAAAGCCCGCCAGGCATCCAACAAGCCGTCCCCATGCCACGCACCCTGCCCGCCCATCGCCAACTCGACTCAGATCGACACCGGCAGCTTGAAATAAGTGCCAAGGCCGTCCAGAAACATCTGCACCGAAATGGCCACCAGCAACATCCCCATCAGGCGCTCGATCGCGGTCAGTGCGCGATGACCGAGCAGTTTGTACAACAGCGGGGCCGAGGCCAGGATGGTGGAAGCACCGATCCAGGCGATCATCAGCGCCAGGCTCCAATCCCATAACCGGGTGGGCTCATTGCTGCCCATCAGCATCACTGCGGCCATGCCGGACGGGCCGGCCACCAGCGGGATCGCCAGCGGCACGATGAAGGGCTCGCCGTCGGGGATCTCGCCCATCAGGCCTTCCGGGCGCGGGAAGATCATGCGGATGCCGATCAGGAACAGCACGATGCCGCCGGCGATCGCCACCGATTCCTGGCGCAGATGCATCAGCTCCAGCGCGTACTTGCCGCCCCACAGGAACGCCATCAGCACGAACAGGGCGATCAGCAACTCGCGCGCGAGCACGAAGCGCTGGCGCTTGGGCGGCAGCGGCTTGAGCACACTGAGAAACACCGGAATGTTGCCCAGCGGGTCGAGGATCAGAAACAGCAGCAGTGCCGCCGACAGAATGGTCATGCGGAAGGACTCCAGATCGCGCCGCGGTGCGCGCCACCGGCCGTTGACAACAAGGTAACGCAGGCGGCGGCATAGCGCGTGGGGTCCAGCGCTTCGCTGTCTTCCTGATGGGTGAAGGCGCGCGCGCGCAAGGCGGTGCGCATCGGGCCGGGCTGCAATCCGCTGATGCGGACCGGGCCGGCGACGGTTTCGTGATGCAGGCTGGCGAGCAGGCCACGCTGTGCATGCTGGGCAGCGCCATAGGCACCCCAGTACGCCTGGCCAACACGTGCCGGGTCATCGACGACGAAGACCACCGCCGCATCGCCTTGCTGCCGCAACAGCGGCAGGCAGGCCTGGGTCAACCAGGCGCGCGCGGTGAGGTTGATATGGAGGTTGCGTGCGAAGTCGGCAGGCGCCGCGAGTTCGGCCGGGGTCAAGCCGGCGAAATCGGCGGCGCAGTGCAGCAGGCCGTGCAGGCCACCGAGCTCGGACTGCAGCCGCTGCGCGAGCGTGGCGTAGTCGTCCGGCGTGGCGCCGGCCAGATCCAGCGGATACAGCAACGGCTCCGGACCCCGCGTGGCGACCGCGTCGTAGAGGCGCTCCAGCGGGCGCAGCTTGCGGCCGAGCAACACCACGGTCGCACCGGCGGATGCGCACGCCTGCGCCGCCGCGCTCCCCAGCCCGCCGGCTGCACCGGTGATCAGCACCACGCGGCCGGCAAGTGCCGCCGCGTCGGGCCGGGCCTGCGCCAGACTCACGGCTGGTAGGCCTCGCTGACGATGCGCTTGAGCTCGCCGGCTTCGAACAGTTCCAGCGTGATGTCGCAACCGCCGATCAGCTCGCCGTGGATGAACAGCTGCGGGAAGGTCGGCCAGTTGGAATAGCGCGGCAGATTGGCGCGCACTTCGGGCTCTTCCAGCACATTGACCGTGCGCAACTGATCGGCGCCGGCAGCCACCAGGGCCTGCACGGCGCGGCTGGAAAAACCGCACATCGGAAATTGCGGGGTGCCTTTCATGAACAGCACGATCGGGTGTTGTTCGACTTCGGCCTGGATCCGTTCCATCACCGGCATTGGACTCTCCTGACTGGGAGCGGCAGGCCCGACCGCCGGGTCGGATAGACTTCCGCAAAGGCGCGCATTGTAAGCCTTCAGCGCGACCTGTCGCCGCACTCCCTTCGCTGCCCTTGCCATCATGCCGATCGAACACCTTGCACTGCCCTACTCCCGCGTCGCCCTGGAGCCGCATCTGTCTGCCGCCACATTGGAGGCGCACCACGGCGTCTGTCACCGCAGCGAGGTCGATCGGCTCAATGCGCGCATCGAAGGCAGCGAGTTCGCCGAGCTGACGCTGGAAGACATCATCGCGCAGGCGCAGGGCACGCTATTCCATCTGGCTGCGCAGGTGTGGAACCACAATTTCTATTGGCAGTGCCTGCGCCCGCGCGGCGGCGGTGAGCCGCTGGGCCGGCTGGCCGACCGCATCGCCAAATCGTTCGGCGACTTCGTGCATTTCAAGCAGGAATTCAACCGCGTCGCCCTGGGCAGCTTCGGCTCGGGCTGGGTGTGGCTGGTGCAGCGCCCGGATGGCGCACTGGCGATCGTCGCCACGCCGAATGCGTCCACGCCGCTCACCGGGCCGGACACCCCGCTGCTCACCTGCGACCTCTGGGAGCACGCCTATTACCTGGATTACCGGCAGGACCGCGCGCAGTACCTGGACGCGTTCTGGAAGCTGATCAACTGGGAGTTCGTGGCCAGCCGGTTGGGTTAGCCGCTTGCGCCGTTGCAACAGGTCAACGATCAGGTGACCTGTTGCAACAGCGTCCGGCGGCATCGCGCACTGCGTGCATCTTCGCCACGGACCTGCGCATCGGCGAGGCCAGCAGTGCCACCGATGGCTCTGCGAATCACCCTTCGCTCAAACGCGCGAGCACCGGTTCCACCTGCGCATCACGCTGCAGCGCGGCGCCTGCGTCGCTCAGGGCCTGAGCAAGCAGCTGCGGCGTCTCGGCGCGCAGTGTGGCATGGCCGACCTTGCGGCCCTCGCGCGATTGCTTGCCGTAGTCGTGCCAATGCCCACCGGGCACCGCCAAAAATGCAGTCGCGTCCGGCATCGCGCCCAGCCAGTTGAGCATGCAGGCATGCCCGCGCATCGCGGTGCTGCCGAGCGGCAGACCGAGCACGGCGCGCACATGATTTTCGAACTGTGAGGTCTCGGCACCCTCGATGGTCCAATGCCCGGAGTTGTGCACGCGCGGCGCCATCTCGTTGGCGAGCAACTGGCCATCGCGTACGAACAGTTCCAGCGCGAACACGCCGACGTAGTCCAGCCGCTCGGCGACCGCACGCGCATGCGTCTCTGCCGCAGCCTGCAAGCCGGCATCCACACGCGCCGGCGCAAGACTGGCCGAGAGCACGCCGTCCACATGCCAGTTCTCGGTCAGCGGCCAGGCGCGGAATTCGCCATCACGCCCACGCACTGCCACCACGCTGACCTCGCGCTCGAACGGCACGAAGGCCTCCACGATCAGCCCGACCTTCGCCGCCTGCGCGCCGAGCGCGTCCCACGCGGCATCGGCATCGGCCAGCGTCTTGATGCGGAACTGGCCCTTGCCGTCGTAGCCGAAGCGACGTGTCTTGAGCACGCACGGCGTGCCGACACGGGCCAATGCAGCGTCGAGCCCTGCACGGTCGTCGATGGCGGCGAACTCGGGCACCGGAATGCCGAGCTCGCGGAACAGGGTTTTTTCGCTGAGCCGGTCCTGCGCCACCGCCAACGCGGCAGCGCTGGGAAACACCGGCACCTGCGCAGCCAACTGCTGCGCGCCGGCGGCCGGCACGTTTTCGAAATCGAAGGTGATCACATCCACGTGCGCGGCGAATGCGGCAAGCGCGGCGGTGTCGTCGAAGGCGCCTGCCTGCAGCGGCGCCACCTGCCCTGCGCAGGCATCGGTGGCCGGGTCGAACACCGCAAACCGCAAGCCCAGCGGCGCGCCGGCCAACACCAGCATGCGGGCCAACTGGCCGCCACCCAGAATGCCGACCGTGGTCATTGGCGCGGGTCGTCGCTGGCCATGACATCGTCGGTCTGCCTGGCGCGGAACTGCGCCAGTGCCTGACCGATCTGCGCCTGCTCCGGCGCCAGCATCGCAGCGGCGAACAAGGCCGCATTGGCCGCGCCGGCATTGCCGATTGCAAACGTCGCCACCGGAATCCCGGCCGGCATCTGCACGATCGACAGCAACGAATCCATGCCGTTGAGCGCCTTGGACTGTACCGGCACACCGAGCACCGGCACCGCCGTCTTGGCCGCCAGCATGCCCGGCAGATGCGCCGCACCGCCGGCACCGGCAATGATCGCGCGCAGACCGCGTGCGCCAGCCTGCTCGGCATAGCTGAACAACACGTCCGGTGTGCGGTGCGCCGAGACCACCTTGACTTCGTAAGGCACGCCCAGCGCATCGAGCTTCTGAGCTGCGTGTTGCATGGTTTCCCAATCGGAACGGGAACCCATCACGATGCCGACCAGCGGCGCGGAGTGGTTGGAGGTCATGGCCCTGCCCTGCGGTAAAGACGTATTCTAGCCATCTTCCACGCAAGACAAGACTTCGATGGATCGCAAACTGCTCGACCTGCTGTGCTCGCCCGACACCCGCCAGCCGCTCTCGCTGCTCGACGGCAAGGGCCTGGAGGCACTCAACACCGCCATCGCCGGCGGAACCCTGCAGCGTGCCGACGGCACCGCGCAGACACAGCCACTGCGCGAGGCGCTGATCACGCGCGACCGCAAGCAGATCTTCCGCGTCGACGACGGCATTCCGGTGCTGCTGGCCGAAGAAGCCATCGGCACTGCACAGATCGCCGACTTCCCCGAAAAGTGAATCCTTCCGTTCGCACCACCGTGCCGGAGGCGCCACCGGCCGCGCTGGTGGAGGCCGATGTGGCGCGCGCGCTGGCCGAGGACATCGGCAGCGGCGATGTGACCGCGGCGCTGTTGCCCGATCAGCCAGACAGCGCATACCTGCTGTGCAAGCAGGACGCCGTGATCGCCGGGCGGCCGTGGTTCGACGCCACGCACCGCGCGCTCGATCCGCAGGTGCGGATCGACTGGCAGGTGCACGAAGGCCAGCACGTCGCCGCCGGCACGGTGCTGGCGCTGCTGCATGGACGCAGCCGCAGCCTGGTCAGCGCCGAGCGCACCTCGCTCAATTTCATGCAGACGCTGTCGGCCACCGCGACCGCCACCGCTGCATACGTGGCCGCCGTGGCCGGCACCGGCACGCGCATCCTGGACACGCGCAAGACGCTGCCGGGCCTGCGCGTCGCGCAGAAATACGCGGTGCGCTGCGGCGGTGGCGACAACCACCGCATCGGCCTGTTCGACACGGTGATGCTCAAGGAAAACCATATTCGCGCCGCCGGCTCGCTGAGCGCCGCCGTGCATGCCGCACGTGCGCAGCAACCGCAGTTGCCGCTGGTGGTGGAGGTGGAAACGCTGGAGCAGCTGCACGAGGCCTTGCAGGTCGGTTGCACGCGCATCCTGATCGACGATTTCGACCCGGTGATGCGTCGCGACGCGGTGCGCATCGTTGCCGCCCTGCCGCGCGAACGACGCATTCCGCTGGAAGTCTCCGGCAGCGTGGATCTGGCCGGCATTGCCGCCATTGCAGCCGATGGCGTGGATTGCATCTCCATCGGCGGGCTCACCAAGCACGTGCAGGCGGTCGATCTGTCGCTCAAACTCGGCCCGCCGCCGCGCTGATTTCACGCGTGCCCGCAGCCGGCTCTGTCAGCCTGCTGCGATTGTTCTGTGCAGGATCTGCGATGACTGTAAAACCTTGGCCGTGGCTCTGTCTGGTGTTGGCCGCATGGGGCGGCACCGCGGCCGCCGCGGAAGTCTGCGATGTGCCCCCGCGCTTCGGCACCAGCCCTGCAGCAATCGCCATCGTGCGCAGTGCCTGCAACGAGCACCGCCTGTGGCAGCACCCGTTTATCGATGCCAAGGGCCGTCTGGCAAGCCTGGGCGTGACCGAGGCCGAATCGGGCTATCTGGCCGACCACGGCGTGGTCGCCTGGCAACGCGTGGCCGGCTACTGGCGCGACAGCGGCACGCTGGCATCGATGGGCGGCCGCCCCGGCGCATCGAGTTGCGCGGCACTGGATGGCACGCGCTACACCGCCAGCGATTGCCGCGCGTTCCTGGTCGACAACCCGTGGTCGGCCGCCTTCATCTCCTGGGTGATGACGCAGGCCGGACTGAGCGGTTTCCACCGCTCTGCACGCCATCTGGATTACATCCGCAGCGCCTACAACGATGGCGCAAGCGGCCCGTACCAGTTCACCGACCCGGCGGTGGAAAAACCCGCCCCCGGCGATCTGCTGTGCCTGCTGCGCGGGCGCAGCGCTGCGCTCGGCTACGCCGGCCTCAAGGCCGGGCTTGGCGGCAGCGCGCCGATGCCGTGGCAATCGCATTGCGACGTGGTGATCGCCGCCAACGTCGGTGGCGATCGCACCCTGTACCTGATCGGCGGCAATGTGTTCAACACGGTGATGATGCGCAAGATGCCGCTGGACCGCGCCGGCCGCGTGGTGTTGCCGACGCCCCAATCTGACGGCAGCCAGGACCAGAGCGAGGACGGCATGGGCATCGCCAGCGAGTGCACGCCGGCACACGAAGAACTCTGCGATTTCAATCGACGCGACTGGGCGGCTCTGTTGAAGCTGCGCCCGGATGCGGTGATGACGGCGCCACCACCGGTCGAACCGCTGCCTTCGCCAACCACCTTACCGACCACGATGCCACCGGGTTTCCCGCGCGTGGTGCCGCCGCGTCCGGAAACACAGCCCGCGCCGACACAGCAGCCCGGGTAAGCAAGGCTCAAAGCCCCTCTCCCATCCGGAGAGGGGTTGGGGTGAGGGCACGAAGGCGGAAGCCCTGGCCAAGGTTCAACCGCGCGAGGCTTCGCGCGTAACCTTATCCGCCCCTGCGGGGCACCTTCTCCCGCAGGAGAAGGATCAAGTCAGGCGCCCTTGCCGAACACCCAACAAAAAAGCGGGCCGAAGCCCGCTTTTTCGTGACGCATCAACCAGCGGCGATTACTCGGCCGACGGCGGAACGCCCTCGCCTTCTTCAACTGCCTTGATCGACAGACGGATACGGCCCTGCTTGTCCACTTCCAGCACCTTGACGCGGACCAGATCGCCTTCCTTCAGCTTGTCGCCGACCTTTTCCACGCGCTCGCTGGAGATCTGCGAGACGTGCACCAGGCCGTCCTTGCCCGGCAGGATGGTGACGAACGCACCGAAGTCCATGATCTTGGCGACCTTGCCTTCGTAAATGCGGCCCGGCTCCACGTCCGAGGTGATCTGCTCGATGCGCGACTTCGCAGCTTGCGCGGCAATCGCATTGACCGAGGCGATGATGATCGTGCCGTCGTCCTGGATGTCGATCTGGGTACCGGTTTCCTTGGTGATGGCCTGGATGGTCGAGCCGCCCTTGCCAATCACTTCGCGGATCTTGTCCGGGTGGATCTTGATGGTCAGCAAGCGCGGCGCGTAATCGCTCAATTCCTGACGCGGGGTGGTCAGCGCATGCGCCATCTCGCCGAGGATGTGCAGACGGCCGGCCTTGGCCTGCTGCAATGCCTGCTTCATGATTTCTTCGGTGATGCCTTCGATCTTGATGTCCATCTGCAACGCGGACACGCCTTCGGAAGTGCCGGCCACCTTGAAGTCCATGTCGCCGAGGTGATCTTCGTCACCCAGGATGTCCGACAGCACCACGAAGTCGTTGCCTTCCTTGACCAGGCCCATCGCGATACCGGCGACCGGCGCCTTGATCGGCACACCGGCGTCCATCAGCGCCAGCGAGCTGCCGCAGACCGATGCCATCGAGGACGAACCGTTGGACTCGGTGATTTCCGAGACCACGCGGATGGTGTACGGGAATTCTTCCAGGCTCGGCATCACCGCCAGCACGCCGCGCTTGGCCAGGCGACCGTGGCCGATCTCGCGACGCTTCGGCGCGCCGAAACGACCGCACTCGCCCACCGAGTAAGGAGGGAAGTTGTAATGGAACAGGAAGTTCTCTTTGTACTCGCCCGAGACGGCGTCGATGACCTGACCGTCGCGTGCGGTGCCGAGCGTGGTGATCACGATCGCCTGGGTCTCGCCGCGGGTGAACAGCGCCGAACCGTGGGTACGCGGCAGCACGCCGGCCTTGGCGCTGATCGGACGCACGGTATCCAGTGCACGGCCGTCGATGCGCACCTTGGTGCTCAGCACCGAGCCGCGCATGGTCTGGTATTCCAGCTCGCCGAATTCCTTGGACAGGTCACCGGCAGCCCAGCCTTCGACCGTGGCGCGCGGTGCCAGCGCACCCAGCACGTCCTTCTTGATCGCCGAAATCGCGTCGCGGCGCTGCAGCTTGTCACGCACCTGGAACGCCGACGCGAGCTGGTCGCCCACCGCTTCCTTCAGCGCAGCGATCATGCTGTCGTTCTTGGCCGGAGCCACCCAGTCGGACGGCTTGGTGCCGGCTTCGACGGTCAGCTCGTTGATGATGTTGATGACCTTCTGCATCTCGCGATGGCCGAACGTCACCGCGCCCAGCATCACTTCTTCCGACAGCAGCTCGGCTTCGGACTCGACCATCAGCACCGCATTGGCGGTACCGGCCACGACCAGCTCCAGCTGCGAATCTTTCAGCTCGGTCACGGTCGGGTTGAGGATGTATTCGCCATTCTTGTAACCAACCTTCGCCGCAGCGATCGGGCCGTTGAACGGGGTGCCGGCCAGCGACAGCGCGGCCGATGCGCCGATCAGCGCGGCGATATCGCCGTCGATGTCCGGGTTCATCGACATCACGGTGGCGATGATCTGCACTTCGTTCTTGTAGTCCTCCGGGAACAGCGGACGGATCGGGCGATCGATCAGGCGCGAGATCAACGTTTCCTTCTCGGTCGCACGTCCTTCGCGCTTGAAGAAGCCGCCCGGGATGCGGCCGCCGGCGTAGAACTTCTCCTGATAATCAACCGTCAGAGGAAAGAAGTCCTGCCCTTCGCGCGCGCTCTTGGCGGCGACGGCGGTGACCAGCAGTACGGTGTCGTCGAACTTGACGATGACGGCGCCGCCTGCCTGGCGAGCGATTTCGCCCGTCTCCAGGGTGACGGTGTGCTTGCCGTACTGGAAGGTTTTGGTGATTTTTGCCACGGAGGTTTTTTCCCTTAGGTGTTGCTGTCTTCGTTGGACCGTCGTCGACCCATGCCGAGAACGGGCGGCCGGGAGGCTCCGGCCCATGAACTGCATGCTGCAGATAACGTGATGCGAATGACCAAAACAAAGCCGCGGCGCATCGCTGCGCCGCGGCGGTGTGACTCGATTAGCGGCGCAGGCCGAGCTTCTCGATCAAGGACTTGTAACGCTCGTTGTCCTTCTTCTTCAGGTAGTCGAGCAGGCTGCGGCGACGGTTGACCATCTGCAGCAGGCCACGACGGCTGTGGTGATCCTTCTTGTGGGTCTTGAAGTGACCAGTCAGCAGCTCGATGCGCGCGGTCAGCAGGGCGACCTGCACTTCCGGCGAACCGGTGTCCTGGGCGCTGCGCTTGTTGTCTTCAATAACTTTCTGGGTGTCGACGGACATGATGTTTACTCGATAGATGCGTGGTCGGCAGGAACGTGCATGACGCACCGCCGGACTCGCCGTTTGCTAGGGATGAGCGCGCTTGGCGCTGGAGGTGCCCCGATCGGGGCCGCAAAATTGTAACGTCGTGCGGGCCCGGGAACAAGTTGACTAAACCTTAACAAGCCCCTGCTTCGTTCAGTCCATTGAACAATCGCTGCGGCGACAAACGCCCCTCCGCGTCCACCAGGCCTAGCCCTGAGGGGATCCCGTCGGGTCCGAACACCGCCACCTGGCCGGTCGGGAAAGCAGGATCGCGCAGACGCTGGCCCATGCGAAAACGCGCCGCATGCGACGCATCGAGCACGATCCGCGCAAAATCGGCCAGTCCGGCCTCGATCGGCAGTAATAGCTCCTGCGCGTCGGTGCCCGCTTCCAGGGCTGCCGACAGCGCTTCCAGCGTGATCATCTGCGGCGCGCGAAACGGCTCCACCCAGAGCCGGCGCAGCGAGGCGATATGCGCACCGCAGCCAAGCACCTCGCCCAGATCGCGCGCCAGGCTGCGGATATAGGTGCCCGAGCCGCAGGTCACACGCAGCTGCAGCCGCGGCGCGGCGTAACCGAGCACATCGATCGCATGCACATCGACCTCGCGCACCGGCGCCTCGATCACCTCGCCACGGCGAGCCTTGGCGTACAGCGGCTCGCCACCCTGCTTGAGCGCAGAATAGATCGGCGCCTGTTGGCGGATGCGCCCGATAAAGGGCGTCAGCGCTGCACGCAGCGCGTCTTCGCCCAGTGCCGGCACCGCACGCTCGCGCAACACCTGACCATCGGCATCGTCGGTATCGGTGGTGACACCCAGCACGATCTCGGCGTCGTAGGCCTTGGCCGAACCGAGCAGCAGGCCGGCAATCTTGGTGGCCTCGCCCAGACACAGCGGCAGCAAGCCGGTGGCCAGCGGATCCAGGCTGCCGGTGTGGCCGCCCTTTTCGGCACGCAACAAACGGCGCGCGGACTGCAAGGCCGTGTTGGAGCTGACTCCAGCCGGCTTGTCGAGCAACAGGATGCCGTGCAACGGGCGATAGACGATACGGGGTTTCAACAGATCGGTGCTCGAAGCGGGCACTGTGCGTGCCCGTTGAAATCGGGGCCGCTGATCGACAGGCGGCGGGCCGGCAGCGCTCAGCGCTGCTCGGCGTCCTCGTCGCTGGATGCGGCCTCGGGGCCGACATCGTCCAGGTCACGCAGCAGGTTGTCGATACGCTCGCCGCGGTCGACCGAATCGTCGTAATGGAAATGCAGCTCGGGCACGTGGCGCAGCTTCATCGCGCGCGCCAGCTGCGTACGCAACTGACCGGCGATTTCCTTGAGCCCCTTGACCGCTTCGGCCGAGCGTTCCTGCTGCAGCGCGGTGACGAACACCTTGGCATGCGCCAGGTCGCGGCTGATTTCGACGTCGGAAACGCTGACCGACGGCAGGCCGTGGTCGCGCACGGCCGCGTGCACGATCGTGCCGAGGTCGCGACGCACCTGCGCCGAAACGCGGTCGGTGCGATGGAATGATTTGGTTGGCATGGTCATGGACCTGGTTGATTCGGAGGGCCAATTGGCACCGAAGCCAAAAACGGACGCGGGCGGCCATGCCGCCCTCGCCTTGCAGAACTTGCCTTGCAACTCCGCCTGGCGGAGTCCGGGCCCGCAGGCCCCGGCAGCCGTTACAGCGTACGGGCGACTTCGATACGCTCGAAGCACTCGATCTGATCGCCGGCCTTGACGTCGTTGTAAGCCTTCACGCCGATACCGCACTCGGTACCGTTACGCACTTCCTCGACGTTTTCCTTGAAGCGACGCAGCGATTCCAGCTCGCCCTCGAACACCACGACGCTGTCGCGGAGCACGCGGATCGGCTTGCTGCGCTTCACCACACCTTCGATGATCATGCAGCCTGCAACCGCGCCGAACTTGGAGCTGCGGAACACGTCGCGGACCTGCGCGATACCGATGATCTCTTCGCGGATTTCCACGCCGAGCAGACCGGAGGCCACCTGCTTCACCTGGTCGATCACGTCATAGATGATCGAGAAGTAACGCAGATCGATGCCGTTGGACTCGACGATCTTGCGGGCCGAGGCATCGGCACGCACGTTGAAACCGATCACCGTGGCCTTGGAGGCCGCTGCCGAATTCGCATCGGATTCGGTGATGCCGCCCACGCCGGAGTGGATCACGTTGATGCGGATGTCGTCGTTGGACAACGCCACCAGCGATTGCTTGAGCGCTTCCACCGAGCCCTGCACGTCGGCCTTGATCACCAGGTTCAGCACCTGCTGGCCTTCACCCTTGCCCATCTGGGCCAGGATGTCTTCCATGCGGTTGCTGGCCGAGGCCACCAGACGCGACTCGCGACGCTTGGTTTCGCGCTGCTGCGCCACGTCCTTGGCCAGACGCTCGTCGTCGACGACCACGAAGTCGTCGCCGGCTTCCGGCACGCCGGACAGGCCGAGCACCTGCACCGGGATCGACGGGCCGGCCGAGGCCGGCTGGTGGCCGGTCTCGTCGAATAGCGCACGCACGCGGCCGTACTGGATGCCGCACACCAGGTAATCGCCACGCTTCAGCGCGCCCTGCTGCACCAGCACCGTGGCCACCGGGCCGCGGCCCTTGTCCAGCGAGGATTCGATCACGGTGCCGCTGGCGCGGCCCTCGGCCACTGCCTTGAGCTCGAGTACTTCGGCCTGCAGCGAAATCGCGTCCAGCAGCGTGTCCACACCGGTACCGACCTTGGCCGACACTTCGATGAACTGGGTATCGCCGCCGAACTCTTCGGCCACCACGTTTTCGGCCAGCAATTCGTTCTTGACCCGCAGCGGATCGGCGCCGGCCTTGTCGATCTTGTTCACCGCCACGATCAACGGGACGCCTGCCGCCTTGGCATGCGCCACCGCTTCCTTGGTCTGCGGCATCACGCCGTCATCGGCTGCAACCACCAGCACCACGATGTCGGTGATCTTGGCGCCACGGGCACGCATCGAGGTAAACGCGGCATGGCCGGGCGTATCCAGGAAGCTGATGACGCCACGGGCGGTTTCAACGTGGTACGCACCGATGTGCTGGGTGATGCCGCCGGCTTCGCCGGAGGCGATCTTGGTGCGACGGATGTAATCCAGCAGCGAGGTCTTGCCGTGATCGACGTGACCCATGATGGTCACCACCGGCGGACGCGGCGTGGCATCGCCCTGCGCATCCTCGGCATGTGCCAGCAGCGCATCCTCGAAGTCGGCATTGTCGGCACGCACGGCCTTGTGGCCGAGTTCTTCGGTCACCAGCGCGGCGGTGTCATGGTCGATGCTCTGGGTGATGGTCGCCATGACGCCCATCTTGAACAGCGCCTTGACCACGTCGCCGCCCTTGAGCGCGAGCTTCTGCGCCAGATCGGCCACGGTGATGGTCTCGCCGATCGCCACTTCGCGCACCACCGGTGCGGTCGGACGTTCGAATCCGTGCGGACCGCTGTTGCCTTGGTTGCCACCACGGCCATTGTCGTTGCCACGACGCGAGGACGACGAGCCCGGACGACCGGTCGGCTTGCCGCGCACGTTGGAACGGCGCGCGCGATCTGCCGCGGACAGGTGCAACTGCCCGGCAAAACGCTTGGTCGCATCGTCGTCCTCGACACCGGCCACCATGACGTGCGAACCGCGCGTCTTGTGCTTGGCCGCATTGGAACGGTCGTCCGGACGCGCCGGCGTGGCCGGGCGCGATGCCGGCGATGCGCCAGCCGGACGGGCCGGACGCGGCGCAGACGGCGACGACGGCGCGCGTGCGGCAGGCGCTGCAGACGGCGCGGGCGCAGCAGCCACCGGCGCCGGCGCACTGGCAGCCGCAGCGGCTTCCTCGGCAGCCTTGCGCTCGGCTTCGGCGCGGTCGCGCGCAGCCTGTTCCTCTTCGCGCTTGCGCTGGATCGCTTCGTCACGCAGGCGGTCGCTTTCGGCCAGTGCCTGCTGCTCGTCGAGATTGCGCTGACGCGAAGCGGCGAGCTTGGCCAGGATGTCGGCGCGCTCTTCGTCCGGCGTCATCGGCGCAGGACGGCCGCCGCCTTCGTTTTCGGACTTCACATAGGTGCGCTTCTGCCGCACTTCCACGTTGACCGTGGTCTTGGTGCGGCCGGCGCTGACCGTGACTTCCTGCAGCTTGCGCCGGTTGAGGGTGATCTTCTTGGCTGCTTCGCTCGCCGCTTCGGCAGGCGTCTCGGCCTTGCCATGCGTGCGACGCAGGAAGCCAAGCAGTTTCATCTTCTCGGTGCTGGTCACGACCTGGTCGGGACCGCTGAACTTCATTCCGGCCTCGGCCAGTTGAACCAGCAGTTTATCGACCGGCGTATTGACCAGTTCGGCAAGCTTGCGGATGGTGGTTTGCTGCGACATTCGGATCCTATGATCTGGTTGGCGCCCCCTCGCCCAGAGCAAGGGAAACGCTGATTCTAAGCCCTGATGGGGTCAGGGCGCGGTTCATTGCCGGCTCATTCGCCGCGCTCCAAACGGGCGATCTCCTCGGCGCGGGCCGCCAGGATCAGCGCCGCGGCGCGCTCCTGGGTCAGACCCTCGATGCCGAAGTCGACGATCTCGTCCGCTGCCAGGTCGGACAAGTCCTCGCTGGTGCGCACGCCGTGCTCGGCCAGAGCAAAGGCCGTTTCCTCGTCCATCCCCTCCAGCGCCAGCAGGTCCTCGGTGGGCTGAGTTCCTTCCAGGCCTTCTTCTTCTGCCAGCGCAGCGTTGAGCAACGCATCGCGGGCGCGGGCGCGCAACTCTTCGACGATGTCTTCGTCGAAGCCTTCCACCGCCAGCAACTCGCCGACCGGCACGTAGGCGATTTCTTCGACCGTATTGAAGCCTTCAGTCACCAGGATCGCTGCGATTTCTTCGTCCACTTCCAGGCGATCCATGAACAACTGGCGCGCGGAGGTCTGCTCGGCTTCGGACTTGGCGGCCACCTGGTCGGCGGTCATCACATTAAGCTGCCAACCGGTCAGGCGGCTGGCCAGACGCACGTTCTGGCCGCCCTTGCCGATCGCCTGGGCCAGGCGATCTTCCGCCACGGCCAGATCCATCGAGTGCTTGTCTTCATCGACGATGATCGACTGCACTTCGGCCGGCGCCATCGCATTGATGACGAAGTTGGCCGGGTTCTCGTTCCACAGCACGATGTCCACGCGCTCGCCATTGAGCTCGTTGGATACCGCCTGCACGCGCGAACCACGCATACCGATGCACGCGCCGATCGGATCGGTGCGGGTGTCGTGCGCGATCACCGCGATCTTGGCGCGGTCGCCCGGATCGCGTGCGCAGGCCTTGATCTCGACCAGGCCCTGGCCCACTTCCGGCACTTCGAGCTTGAACAGCTCGATCATGAACTCCGGCGCGGCGCGGCTGATGAACAGCTGCGGGCCACGCGGCTCGGAACGCACTTCGGCCAGATAGCCGCGCACGCGGTCGCCGGGGCGCAGCACGTCACGCGGAATGCCCTTGTCCTTGGGAATGAAGGCTTCGGCATTGCCGCCCAGATCGACAAAGATGTTGCCGCGCTCGGCGCGCTTGACCACACCGGTGATCAACTCGCCGACGCGATCCTTCCAGGCATCGACCACCTGCTGACGCTCGGCCTCGCGCACACGCTGCACGATCACCTGCTTGGCAGCCTGCGCGGCGATACGGCCGAAGTCCGGGTTTTCGATCTGTTCTTCGATGTAGTCTCCCACCTCGACGCCGTCGGCTTCGTCGACGGCATCCATCAGACGCACCTGGCGATCCGGGGATTCCATCACGACATCGTCGGCAACCACTTCCCAACGACGATAGGTTTCGTAGTTACCGTCCTTGTGGTCGATGGTCACGCGCGTCAGCACGTCCTGGTCGGGATAGCGCTTCTTCGCTGCGGAAGCCAGCGCGGCCTCGATCGCATCGAAGATCACTTCGCGCGGCACGCCCTTTTCGTTGGCCACCGCATCCACTACCAGCAAAAGTTCCTTGCTCATTTCGTCACTCCGCGCGCGGCTTGCCAGCCGCCGACTCGTTGGATGGTTTCTTCTTGTCGTGCCCGGGTTTTTTCGGGCCGGGCTTGTTCGGTTTTTGCGGGGCCAGGCCCAGGGCGACCCAATCCGGCAGGATGCGCGCCTTGTCGATGTTGTCGAAGCCGATCTGCACATCCTTGCCGTCGACGGCGAACACCACCGCATCCGTCTCGGAGTCGATCCGCACGATCTGGCCCTGGAAGCGGCGCCGGCCATCCTGCGCCAGCTTCAGCACGATCTTGGCGGACTCGCCAACGTGACGGCCGAACTGCTCCAGCGTGAACAACGGACGGTCCACACCCGGCGAGGACACCTCGAGCGTGTAGTTGCCGGTGATGGGGTCTTCGACGTCGAGCTGGGCCGAGACTTCGCGGCTCACACGCTCGCAGTCGTCGACGTTGATGACACGCTCGGGCTGTTCGGCCAGCGGCACATCGATGTACAGGCGCAATGTGGCGCCACCTGGAGCGGGAAGATATTCCACACCCAGCAGTTCCAAGCCCAAGGACTCAACCGTTGGACTCAGCAGATTCGCGATTTCGGTCGCTTTTTCGCTCACAGACTGCCCTGATCAGATGATTGCCAGTAGAACCCCGGCAACCGGCAGCAAACTTTCCGGTTCCGGAAAAAACAAGGGGCCCGATGGGCCCCTTGCGTGAAAAAAGCCCGACCTCTCAGGGTCGGCGCAAAGACGGGAACATGCGTCTTTGCGATCCAAGAAGTTGAAGGACTGCCCTAAGGCATTGCATTAAAGCAGTACTTCAAAACTTGGTAGCGGGGGCAGGATTTGAACCTGCGACCTTCGGGTTATGAGCCCGACGAGCTGCCAGACTGCTCCACCCCGCAGCAGAAGCGGAATTATGAAGAACTTGAGCGGCAATTGCAAGCCCTAGTTTTTCATCGATTGAAAACCCCGGGGGGTCTTCAACGTCGCGGCAAATGATAACCGCATTGCAACAAAAACGAAACAGCAATCACGACTTTATTTCAGTCGGCCCATCAACAGTGCGTGTGCACATGTGCCGCGAGGTCATGCCACGACTGTAACTCAGGCAAGGCCTGCAAATGCACGCTGGCACCACACCATGATCGGGCTCCAGGCCAGGCCAAGCGCAAGCAACGCAAGCGCGTTGACACCGAGCACGGTACCCAGCACACGGTCGTTGTTGGCCGGCAGCGGCTCGCCCACCGGCTCATCGAAGTACATGACCTTGATGACACGCAGATAGTAGAAGGCGCCGATCACCGCGCAGAGCACACCGACCAGGGCCAGCCACAGCATGTCGCCATTTACCGCGGCGCTGAGCACCGCCAGCTTGGTCCAGAAGCCCAGGAACGGCGGGATACCCGCAAGCGAGGCCATGATGCACAGCACCAGGCCGGCCATCCACGGATTGCGTGCGTTGAGTCCCTTGAAGTCGTCGATGTTCTCGGCTTCGAAGCCATTGCGCGACAACGCGATGATCGCGCCGAACGCGGCGGTCGACATGATGGTGTAGCTCACCGCGTAGAACATCGCCGCGGCATAGCCTTCCTCGCCACCGCCGGCCACGCCCATCAACAGAAAGCCGATGTGCGAGACGGTCGAGTACGCCAGCATGCGCTTGAGGTTGCTCTGCGCAATCGCCATCAGGTTGCCGATCACCAGCGACACTGCAGACAGGCCGCCGATCAACAGATGCCACTGCGGCGACAGCGGACCCATGCCGACCTCGAGCAGGCGATACGCCATACCGAAGGCAGCGAGCTTGGGTGCAGAGCTGATGAACAAGGCGATCGGCGCCGGCGCACCCTGGTACACGTCAGGCAACCACATGTGGAACGGGGCAGCACCGAGCTTGAAGGCCACGCCGGCGATCATGAAGATGGTGCCGGTCAGCAGCAACGTGCGCTCATTGGAGCCTTCGATCGCGTCGTGGATGCCGCTCAAGCTCAGCGTCCCGGTGGCGCCGTAGACCAGCGACATGCCGTACAGCAGCAGGCCCGAGGCCAGCGAACCGAGCACGAAGTACTTCATCGCCGCTTCGGTGGCCAGGCCGTTGTCGCGATTGGAGGCGACCAATGCGTATGAGCACAGCGCGAGCAGTTCCAGGCCCAGGTACACCATCAACAGGCTGCCGGCCGAGGTCAGCAGCATCATGCCGGCGGTGGCGAACAACACCAGCACCGGGATCTCGCCCTGATAGAGATTACGTTCGCGCAGGTAGGTCCAGCCGTAGACCAGGCTCAGGCCACTGACCAGCACGATCACCGTCTTCATCACGTCGGCCGCGGTGTCGCGCACGAACATGCCGTGGAAGATCTCGCCCTGCCCGCCCGTACCGGTCGCCAATAGCGCGAACACCACCGCGAGCACGGCGACGGAGAACAGGTGGGTCCAGACCTTGTTCCGCTGGCTCACGAACAGGTCGAGCATCAGCAGTGCAAAGGCGCCGCCGATCAGCACCAGCTCCGGAACAAGCGGAGCCAGGTCAGCGGTGGTCAACGGCGCGAGCGTTGGCGTGGTCATCATCAAATCCTGGAAATCAAAACGTACGGCAAGCTGTTACAGCTTGGACGCGGCAATCTGGGTAGCCAGCCTGGCGATCGATGGTTCCATCAGATCGGTCAGCGGCTTCGGATACAGGCCCAGGGCCAGCACGCCAACGGCGAACACCCCCAGCACGAACGCCTCACGGCCATTGATGTCCTTCAGCTCGGCCACATGGGCATTGGCCACTTCGCCGAAGAACACGCGCTTGTAGAGCCACAGCGTATACGCGGCGGTGATCACCAGCGTGGTGGCGGCAGCGAAGGCAACCAGCGGATGCTTCTGGAAGCTGGCCAGGATCACCATGAACTCGCCGACGAAGCCACTGGTACCCGGCAGGCCGGCATTGGCCATGAAGAACAGCATGGAGAACGTCGCGAACCACGGCATCACGTTGACCACGCCGCCGTAATCGGCGATGCGGCGGGTATGCATGCGGTCGTACAGCACGCCGATGCAGGAGAACATCGCACCGGACACGAAGCCGTGCGAAATCATCTGCACCATCGCACCCTGCAGGCCCAGGCGGGCGGCATCGGTGCTGCCGTACTCACGGACCAGGGTGAAGGCGATGAAGGTGCCAAGGGTGACGAAGCCCATGTGCGCGATGGACGAATACGCCACCAGCTTCTTCATGTCGTCCTGCACCAGGGCCACCAGACCGACGTAGATCACCGCGATCAGCGACAGCGTGATCACCAGCCAGGCGAACTCGTGGCTTGCATCCGGCACGATCGGCAGGTTGAAGCGCAGGAAGCCGTAGCCGCCGATCTTCAACGCGATCGCGGCCAGAATCACCGAGCCGGCGGTCGGCGCTTCGACGTGCGCATCCGGCAGCCAGGTGTGCACCGGGAACATCGGCACCTTGACCGCGAACGCGATCAGGAAGGCGAAGAAGATCCAGGTCTGCTCCTTGGCGGTCAGCTGCAGCGCGTAGAGATCGGCCAGCTGGAAGCTGCCGCCCTTCAGGTACAGGTAGACCAGGCCCACCAGCATCAGCACCGAGCCGAGGAAGGTGTACAGGAAGAACTTCATCGCCGCGTAGATGCGCCGCGGACCGCCCCAGACGCCGATGATCAGGAACATCGGGATCAGCATGGCTTCGAAGAAGACATAGAACAGCATCGCGTCGGTCGCGGCAAAGATGCCGACCGTGACGCCTTCCAGGATCAGGAAGGCGGCGACGTACTGATTGACGCGCTTGTCGATCGAGCGCCAGGCGCCAATCAGGGCCAGCACCGTCACCAGCGTGGTGAGCACGATCAACGCGACCGCGATGCCGTCCACGCCCAGGTTGTAGCCGATGTTGTAGGCCGGGATCCAGGCATGCAGTTCGATGAACTGCATGGCGTCATTGGCGGTGTCGTAGCCCAGCAGCGGCAGACTCAGCACAAAGGTCGCCACCGCCACCGCCAACGATGCCCAGCGGGCAGTCTCGGCGTTGCGCAACGCAAGGATCAAGGCGCCACCGATAATCGGCAGCCAGATCAAGATAGACAGTAAAGGCCAGTTCGACACGTTTTCTTATTCCGTACAGGTCAACGCCAGAAATGCATCAGTACCGCCAACAAGGCGATCAAACCGATGATCATTGCGAAGGCGTAGTGATAGAGGAAACCGGATTGCGTGCGACGCAGCAGATTTGCAGCCAGGTCGATCAGTCGGGCAGAACCATTGACGACGACACCGTCGACCACATGGGTATCGATGGCACGTGACGCCTTGCCAAGGACCACGCCGCCACCGGCGAAGCCATTGATCCAGAGCTTGTCGAAGCCGTACTTGTTTTCCAGCAGCCACACCACCGGCGCGAACGCCTTGCGCGACTTGGTAGCCAGTTCCGGCTTCCACAGATAGAACAGCGCAGCCAGCAGCAGGCCGGCGACCGTCAGGAAGAACGGCGCCGCCATCATGCCATGCAGCGCGAAGGCGACCGGGCCATGGAACTCTTCGGCCAGTACGCCGACGGTGTCACGCGCCGGATCGTAGAAATCGACGATGCCGGTGAAGAACGACACTGCCTGCCCCTTGAGCGCATGCGCGGCGTGGTGGCCCTGCCAGTCGGTGCCGAACAGCATCGGACCGATGGTGAAGAAACCGATCGCCACCGACGGGATCGCCAGCAGGATCAACGGCAGCGTCACCACCCACTTGGATTCATGCGGCTCGTGGGCACCATGGTGGCCATGACCGTGGTCGTCGTGGCCGTGCGTATCGTGTGCATGTGCGTCGTGCGCATGACTGTCGTGCGCGTGGACCTGCGCCTCGGCATCGGTGTGCGCGCTGTCGTGATGTGCATGCGCATCGTGCGCATGGGCATCGCGGAAGCGCTCCTTGCCGTGGAAGGTCAGGAACAGAAGGCGGAAGCTGTAGAAGCTGGTCACCAGCACGCCGCCGAGCACTGCCCAGTAGCCATAGGTCGCGATCCAGCTATGCGACTCATGGGCATGGTGTGCGGCT
The DNA here is from genome assembly GCF_056675615.1 of Xanthomonas sp. NCPPB 2864. Lineage (NCBI taxonomy): Bacteria > Pseudomonadati > Pseudomonadota > Gammaproteobacteria > Lysobacterales > Lysobacteraceae > Xanthomonas > Xanthomonas sp. NCPPB 2864. The sequence continues at coordinate 675,756 of NZ_JBWWVS010000001.1, read as the reverse complement.
GCCTCGATGATGGTGTCCTTGGAGTAGAAGCCGGAGAAGAACGGCGTACCGACCAGTGCCAAGGTACCGATCACGCTGGTCCAGTAGGTCACCTTCATGTACTTGCGCAGGCCACCCATCTTGCGCATGTCCTGCTCGTGGTGCATGCCGATGATGACCGAACCGGCCGCCAGGAACAGCAGCGCCTTGAAGAAGGCATGCGTCATCAGGTGGAACACGGCGGCCGAATACGCCGACACGCCCAGCGCCACGGTCATGTAGCCCAGCTGCGACAGTGTGGAGTACGCAACCACGCGCTTGATGTCGTTCTGCACGATGCCGATCAGGCCGGTGAAGAAGGCCGTGGTCGCACCGATGAACAGGATGAAGTTCAACGCGGTTTCCGACAGCTCGAACAGCGGCGACATGCGCGCGACCATGAAGATGCCGGCGGTCACCATCGTCGCGGCATGGATCAGTGCCGAAATCGGGGTCGGGCCTTCCATCGAGTCCGGCAGCCACACGTGCAACGGCACCTGCGCCGACTTGCCCATCGCGCCGATGAACAGGCAGATGCAGATCAGCGTCATCACGCTCCACTCATGCCCCGCGAACAGCTGCACCTTGGCACCGGCCATGGTGGTCGCGTTGGCGAACACGGTGGAGTAATCCAGCGAGCCGAACCACAGCAGCACACCGGCGATACCGAGAATGAAGCCGAAGTCGCCGACGCGATTGACCAGGAACGCCTTCATGTTGGCGAACACGGCGGTCGGGCGCTTGAACCAGAAACCGATCAACAGGTAGGACACCAGACCCACTGCTTCCCAGCCGAAGAACAGCTGCAGGAAGTTGTTGCTCATCACCAGCGTGAGCATGGAGAAGGTGAACAACGAGATGTAGCTGAAGAAGCGCTGGTAGCCCGGGTCTTCTTCCATGTAGCCGATGGTGTAGATGTGCACCAGCAGCGACACGAAGGTCACTACCACCATCATCATCGCGGTCAGGCGATCGACCATGAAGCCGACATGCGCCGAGTAGTTACCGACATCGAAGAAGGTGTACAGGTTCTGGTTGAACGGGCTGGCGCCCTGCTCCACCAGTTGATACAGCGTCAGGCACGACAGCACGCAGCTGACCGCCACGCCCAGGATGGTGACGTATTGCGCGCCCTTGCGCCCTACCTGGCGACCGAACAGGCCGGCGATGATGCTGCCGACCAGCGGTGCAAGCACCACCGCGATCAACAGACTCTTGGAGAGAGTGATTTCCATCTACAGGTCAGCCCTTCAACGTATCGACTTCGGCCACATTGATCGTGCGGCGCGTGCGGAACAGAGTCACCAGGATCGCAAGGCCGATCGCAGCCTCCGCGGCGGCAACGGTCAGGATGAAGAACACGAACAGCTGACCGGCGGGGTCGCCAAGCTCGCGCGAGAACGCAATGAAGTTGACGTTGACCGACAGCAGCATCAGTTCGATCGACATCAGCAGCACGATGACGTTCTTGCGGTTGAGGAAGATGCCGGCCAGGGAGATGCAGAACAGCACCGCGCCCAGTCCCAGCAGGTGGCCCAAGGTAATCAAGACTTCGCCTCCTGTCCGTCGGTCGCATCCAGCTTCGGCGCGACCTGTACCGGCTTTTCAACCGCCATTTTGACCATGCGCAGACGATCGCCCGCCTTCACTCGCGACTGCTCGCCCGCATTCTGGTGCTTGATGCCGGTGCGCTTGCGCAGGGTCAGCATCACCGCGGCCACCACGGCCACGGTCAGGATCACCGCGGCGAACTCGAACGGCAGCAGGAACTGGGTGTAAAGGGTCTTGGCTAGCCAGGTCAGGTTCGACACGTCGGCGGCCTGCGCAGCGGCGTTATCGGCCGGGAACGGTGCGGCACTGCGCGCCTTGACCCCGATCAGGGTGACCATCTGCGCCAGCATGGCAACCGCCACGATGACACCGACCGGCATGTACTTGACCCACCCTTCGCGCAGGCGGCTGGTGTCGATGTCCAGCATCATCACCACGAACAGGAACAGCACCATCACCGCGCCGACGTAGACCAGCACCAGCGTCACGCCGAGGAACTCGGCGCCGACCAGCAACCAGATGCATGCCATCGAGAAGAAGGTGAGGATCAGGCACAACACGGCGTACACCGGGTTGCGCACGCTGATCACCGCACCGGCGGACACGACCGCGACGGCGGAGAAGGCGTAAAAAGCAATAGTGACCCAGTCCATCATGACCTCAACGGAAGGCGGCATCGGCAGCGCGACGCTCGGCGATCTCGGTTTCAAACCGGTCTCCGATCGCCAGCAGCTGCGGCTTGTTGACAATGTTCTCGCCACGCCTCTCGAAGTGGTACTCGAGGATGTGCGTCTCGACGATCGAGTCCACCGGGCAGCTTTCTTCGCAGAAGCCGCAGAAGATGCACTTGAACAGATCGATGTCGTAGCGCGTGGTACGGCGCGAGCCGTCCTCGCGCTTGGCCGAGTCGATGGTGATCGCCAGCGCAGGGCACACCGCTTCGCACAGCTTGCAGGCGATGCAGCGCTCTTCACCGTTGGGATAGCGACGCAATGCGTGCAGGCCACGGAAACGCGGCGACTGCGGGAACTTCTCCATCGGGTACAGCACGGTGTACTTTGGCTTGAACGTGTATTTCAACGTCAGCCACAGGCCGCCTAGCAGTTCGAGCAGAAGCAGGCTCTTGAAGTAATGGGTGATCTTGTTCATCAGTTACACGCCCTTCTGGATCACGCCGTAAAACACCATCAACGCCGTCACTGCGATCCACACGATCGTGAGCGGAATGAACACCTTCCAGCCCAGACGCATGATCTGGTCATAGCGGTAGCGCGGGAAGCTGGCACGGAACCAGATGTAAGCGCTGGCGAAGAAGAACACCTTCATCAGCAGCCACGGCCAACCGCCCTTCCACAACCAGTCGATCCACGGCGAGATATCCGCATTGACCCAACCCTGGATCGGGCTCAACCAGCCGCCGAGGAAGAAGATCGAGATCAGGAAGCTGACCAGGATCATGTTGGCGTATTCGGCAAGGAAGAACAGCGCGAACGCACCGCCCGAGTACTCCACCATGTGGCCGGCGACGATTTCCGATTCGCCTTCCACCACGTCGAACGGCGCGCGGTTGGTTTCGGCGACGCCGGACACCCAGTACACGATGAACAACGGGAACAGCGGAATCAGGAACCAGTCGAAGAAGCCCGAGCTGCCCGCCTGCGCGAACACGATCTGGCTCAAGTTGACGCTGCCGGAGGCGATCATCACGCCGACCAGCGCAAAGCCCATCGCGATTTCGTAGCTGACCACCTGCGCGGCCGAGCGCATCGCACCCAGGAACGCGTACTTGGAGTTGGACGCCCAGCCGGCCAGGATGATGCCGTACACGCCCAGCGAGGTCATCGCCAGCAGATACAGCAAACCGACGTTGGCGTTGGACAGCACCAGCTGCGCGTCGAACGGCACCACCGACCAGGCCGCGAAGGCAGGCGCCAGCGTCAGCAGCGGCGCGATGATGAACATCGCCTTGTGCGAGCTGCTCGGTTGCACGATCTCCTTGAACAGGAGTTTGAACACGTCGGCGAAGGCCTGGAAGATGCCCATGCCCACGTACATCGGCCCGTGACGCACGTGCATCCAGCCGATCAGCTTGCGCTCCCAGACCACGTAGAAGGCCACCGACACGATCACCGGCACGGTGATCAGCAGGATCTTCAGCACGGTCCACAGCACCACGCCGCCATCGCCCAGACCGACAAACCATTGGTGCAGGGGATCGACCAGGTTCAACAGCAATTCGTTCATGCAGCCACCACCGTTACACGACCGGCACCGAGCGGCGCGGTTGCGCCATGGCCGGATTCGATCCACACCGTGCCCGGTGCGACGCGCTTGTCCAGCACTACCGGCAACGTCGCCTTACCGGCGTCGGTACCGACCTTGACCATCTGACCAGCGCCGACCTGCAACTGCGCGGCCTGCTCCGGATGCATCGCCACACACGGCGCGATATTGAGCGGATGCGACTGCAGCGCGGCGGCGCGACGCACCACCGCATCGGTGCGATAGATCGCAGCGGTGGCGGCAACTTCCAGCCCGTCGCTGGCCGCAGCCGGCTGCGCCGAGGCGACAGGGCTGACGGAACGGTTCTGCATGCCGGCACGCAGGCCGACCAAATCGATGAATTCGAAACCGCCCAGACCCAGCTCGCCACCAAGTGCACGCAGTACGCGCCAGCCCTCGCGGGCTTCGACCGGCAGGCGACCGGCGGCACGTGCGGTCTGCACGCGGCCATCCAGATTGGTCAGCGATGCGTCGATTTCCGGCAGCGCACCGATCGGCAGGATCACATCGGCCACGTCGCGCGTCGAGGCGCAGGCGAACTGACTGAACGCGACCACCTTGGCACCCGCCAGGGCGCTGCGTGCGGCGGCGGCATCGGCGAAATCCAGACCCGGCTCGATGCCATACAGCACGTAGGCCTGGCGCGGCTGCGCCAGCATGCCGGCGACATCGCGTGCGGTCGGCAGCACACCCTGCGACACCAGACCGACCGCGTTCGCACCCTGCGGGATGCGGCACAGCGAGGCGCCGGTTGCAGCGGCAAAGTCGCGTGCAGCGGCACGCAATGCAGCAGCCTGCGGGTGGTTTTCAGCCAGTGCACCGACCACGATCACGGCGCGCGTGGCGCCCTTGACCGCATCGCGCAACGCCGCATCGTCCAGAGCACCGGCCAGCTGCGACGGCGCAACGACCGTGCGGCTTGCCTGGGTGAAGGCAAAGTCGAAATCGACCGGGTTGACCGAATGGATCTGCGTCCCGTTCTGGATGCTGGCCTTGCGCAGGCGGGCATGCAGCAACGGCAGCTCGTGACGTACGTTGGTGCCGAACAGCACCACCACATCGGCGCGCTCGATCTCTGCCAGCGGCGTGGCGAACGCTTCGGCCACCGCAGCATCGGAGAAATCGCGGTTGAGCAGGCGGTGATCCAGATTGCCGCTGTTCAGGCCTTCGGCCAGACGTGCGAGCAAGGCGCCCTCTTCGTTGGAGGTGGACGGATGCACCAGCACACCGAGCTGATCGCCGGCGTTGTCACGCAGGATCTGCGTCGCGGCGGCCAGACCTTCGGCCCAGCTCACCTCGGTCCACTGCCCGTTGACCTTCTTCAGCGGCTTGACCGCACGGTCTTCCGCATACAGGCCCTGATGCGAATAACGATCACGGTCGGACAGCCAGCACTCGTTGACCGCCTCGTTCTCGCGCGGCACGGTGCGCAGCACTTCGCCGCGACGCACGTGCAGGAACAGGTTCGAGCCCATCGCATCGTGGTAGCCAAGCGACTCGCGCGCCATCAGCTCCCACGGACGCGCACGGAACTGGAACACCTTGTTGGTCAGCGCGCCCACCGGGCAGACGTCGATGACGTTGCCGGAGATTTCGGTGGTCAGCGGCTTGCCGTCGTAGGTGCCGATCTGCAGGTTCTCGCCGCGATACATGCCACCCAGCTCGTAGGTGCCGGCGATGTCTGCGGTGAAACGCACGCAGCGGGTGCACTGGATGCAGCGGGTCATTTCGGTGGCGACCAGCGGACCGATGTCCTCGTCCGGCACCACGCGCTTGCGTTCGTTGAAGCGGCTGACCGAACGGCCATAACCGAGCGACACGTCCTGCAGTTCGCACTCGCCGCCCTGATCGCAGATCGGGCAGTCCAGCGGATGGTTGATCAGCAGGAATTCCATCACGCTGCGCTGGTACTTCAGCGCCTTTTCGCTACGCGTGGTGACCTTCATGCCGTCCATCACCGGCGTGGCGCAGGCGGGCGACGGCTTCGGGGATTTCTCGACGTCCACCAGGCACATGCGGCAGTTGGCCGCGATCGGCAGCTTCTCGTGGTAGCAGAAGCGCGGGATCGGGATGCCGGCCTTGTCGGCCGCCTGGATGATCATCGAACCCTTCGGCACCACCAGGGACTGCCCGTCGATCTCGACGGTGACATGGTCCGGTGGCACGTTGGGGTTCACTGGTTGGGCGCTCATGCGGCCACTCCGACGTGCGTGTCGACGATCGAACGACCGTTGACGATGTAGTACTCGAACTCGTCCCAGAACTGGCGCAGGAAGCCTTGGATCGGCCACGCCGCCGCCTCGCCGAAGGCACAGATGGTGTGTCCTTCGATCTGGCCGGCAACGGTGCGCAGCTGATGCAGGTCTTCCATCGTCGCCTTGCCGGCAACGATGCGCTCCAGCACGCGGTGCATCCAGCCGGTGCCCTCGCGGCACGGGGTGCACTGGCCGCAGGATTCCTTGTGGAAGAACTGCGAGATGCGGCAGGCGAAGCGCACGCAGCACACGCTGTCATCCAGCACCACGATCGCACCCGACCCCAGGCCGGTGCCGAGCGCACGCAAGGTGTCGTAGTCCATCTGCAGCCCGGCAACCTGGTCGGCCTTCAGCACCGGCATCGACACGCCGCCAGGCACCACGCCCTTGAGCTTGCGGCCCGGACGCAGGCCACCGGCCATTTCCAGCAGTTCGTCGAAGGTGGTGCCGAGCGGCACTTCGAAATTGCCGCCCTTCTGCACGCAGCCGGACACCGAGAAGATCTTGGGGCCGCCGTTCTTGGTCTTGCTCAGCCCCAGGAACCATTCCGGGCCGTTGCGAATGATCGCCGGCACCGACGCATAGGTCTCGGTGTTGTTGATGGTGGTCGGCTTGCCGTACAGGCCGAAGTTGGCCGGGAACGGCGGCTTGTAGCGCGGCTGGCCCTTTTTGCCTTCCAGCGATTCCATCAGCGCGGTTTCTTCGCCGCAGATGTAGGCACCGGCACCCAGCGCACCGTAGATATCGATATCCACGCCGCTGCCGAGGATGTTCTTGCCCAGCCAGCCGTTGGCATAGGCATCGGCCAGCGCCAGCTCGAAGTTCTCGAACGGCTCGTGGTGGAACTCGCCACGCAGATAGTTGTAACCCACCGTCGAGCCAGTGGCGTAGCAGGCGATCGCCATGCCCTCCACCACCGAGTGCGGGTTGTAACGCAGGATGTCGCGGTCCTTGCAGGTGCCCGGCTCGGATTCGTCCGAGTTGCACAGGATGTACTTCTGCATCGTGCCCTTGGGCATGAACGACCACTTCAGGCCAGTCGGGAAGCCTGCGCCGCCACGGCCGCGCAGGTTGGACGCCTTGACCATCTCGATGACGTCGGCCGGCGCGATCTTCTCTTCGAGGATCTTGCGCAGCGCGGCGTAGCCACCGGTTTTCAGATAGCTCTCATACGACCACGGGGTGTCGTAATGCAGCGTCGTGTAGACGACCTGATGCGGCAACGGCGCCGGACCGACCGGGCCTGAGGGTGCGTGATGATGTGCCATGTCTTACTCCAGCCCGTCCAGCAGCGCGTCGACCTTCTCTTTCGTCAGGTGCTCGTGGTAATGGCCGTTGATGACCATCATCGGCGCTGCAGAGCAGGCCGCCAGGCACTCTTCTTCGCGCTTGAGGTAGACGCGGCCATCAGCCGTCGACTGCCCCAGCTTGCAACCCAGTTTCTTTTCCGCGTGCGCCAGCAGATCTTCGGCGCCGTTGAGCCAGCAGCTGATGTTGGTGCAGAACGCCACGTTGTGGCGGCCGACCTTCTCGGTCTCGAACATCGAGTAGAAGCTGGCGACCTCGTAGGCCCACACCGGCGGCAGGTCCAGATACTTGGCCACGCCGACAATCAGCTCGTCGGTCAGCCAGCCCTGGTTCTGCTCCTGCGCAGCGTGCAGGCCTTGCAGCACGGCCGAACGCTTGCGATCGGGCGGAAACTTGCTCAACCAGTGATCGATGTGCGCGCGCGTCTTGTCGCTCAGCACCACCTGCGGATCGACGTCGCGCGCCGCTTCGAAATTACCCGTCGCCTTCATCGGTCAACCTCACCGAAAACCAAATCGTAAGTACCGATCATCGCCACGACGTCGGCCAGCAGATAGCCACGCACCACTGCGTCCATCGACGACAGATGCGCAAAGCCCGGCGCGCGCAGATGCACGCGGAACGGCTTGTTGGCGCCATCGGACATCAGATAGCAGCCGAATTCGCCCTTGGGCGCTTCGACCGCGCAATAGGTTTCGCCAGCCGGTACGCAGTAGCCTTCACTGAACAGCTTGAAGTGATGGATCAGCGCTTCCATGTCGTCCTTCATGCCTTCGCGGCTTGGCGGAGCGACCTTGAAATTGGTGACCATGACCGGGCCGGGGTTGGCCTTCAGCCACTTCACGCATTGCTTGATGATGCGGTTGGACTCGCGCATCTCGGCCACGCGCACCAGATAGCGGTCGTAGCAATCGCCATTGGTGCCGACCGGCACGTCAAACTGCACCGCGTCGTACTTGGCGTACGGCTGCTTCTTACGCAGGTCCCATTCGATGCCCGAGCCACGCAGCATCGGGCCGGTCATGCCCCAGGCACGCGCCAGATCCGGGCTGATGATGCCGACGTCGACAGTACGCTGCTTCCAGATACGGTTATCGGTCAGCAGCGTCTCGTACTCGTCCACACGCGACGGGAACGTATTGGTGAAATCCTCGAGGAAGTCCAGCATCGAGCCTTCGCGCGCTGCATTGAGCTTCTTCAGTGCCCCGCCCTTGTGCCAGCGGGATTCCTTGTACTTGGGCATGCGATCGGGCAGATCGCGATACACGCCGCCGGGACGGTAGTAGGCAGCGTGCATGCGCGCACCACTGACCGCCTCGTAGACGTCCATCAATTCTTCGCGCTCGCGGAACGCGTACAGCATCACCGCCATCGCGCCCAGGTCGAGCGCGTTGGAACCAACCCACATCAGGTGGTTCTTGATGCGGGTGATCTCGTCGAACATGGTGCGGATGTAGTGCGCACGCTCGGGCACTTCGATGCCCATCAGGGACTCGATCGCGCGCACGTAGGCGTGCTCGTTGCACATCATCGACACGTAATCCAGGCGGTCCATGTATGGAACCGACTGGTTGAACGGCTTGGATTCGGCCAGCTTCTCGGTGCCACGGTGCAGCAGGCCGATATGCGGATCGGCACGCACCACGGTCTCGCCGTCCATTTCCAGGATCAGGCGCAGCACGCCGTGCGCCGCAGGATGCTGCGGGCCGAAGTTCATCGTGTAATTGCGGATTTCCTGCTTGCTTTCGACAGGATTGCTCGCGAAGGCATCGGTTGCCTGGCGGAACTCACTCACTTGGCGGTCTCCGACTTGCCCACTTCACCAGCGGCAGTCTCATAACGGGCGTCGTCGCGGATCACGCGCGGCACACCAACGCGCGGCTCGACCGAGGTCACCGGCTCGTACACGACACGCTTGCGCTCATCGTCGTAACGCACTTCGACGTTGCCGATCAGCGGGAAATCCTTGCGGAACGGATGGCCGACAAATCCGTAGTCGGTCAGGATGCGGCGCAGGTCCGGATGGCCATCGAAGACGATGCCGAACAGGTCGAAGGCTTCGCGTTCGAACCAGTTCACGCCGGGCCAGATATCGGTCAACGAGGCCACCATCGGTACCTGCTCGTCCGGTGCGTAGCAACGCACGCGCAGACGCTGGTTGTGCTGGTAGGAGATCAGCTGCGCGACCACCGCAAAACGCTGCTTGGGCATGTGCTGCGGATGGGCGCCGTCGGAGCTTTCCTGGCTGGGAAATTCGCCCCAGGCGAAACGACCGACGGCCTTGCCCTCGACGCCGCGGCTGAAGCCCTGCGACGACACGTCGGCGGTATCCCACTCGTCGCTGCCGTAGCCCAGGTAATCGACGCCGCACAGGTCGCTGAGCTGCTCGAAACCGAGCTCGTCGCGCAGGGCCAGACAGGTGGCGTGCCAATCGGCCGCAGCGACTTCCAGCGTCACTTCGCCGCGCGGCAATGCCACGGCGATCTGCGCACCGGCGAAACGTGCCGCAAGTCGGTCAGTGAAGGAAGATGCTTGCTCTGCCATGGGGGCTTGGCTGCTCTCAGTAGAAGAAGACGGGTGTCAGCGCGCGATGGTCTGGGTACGCCAGATCTTCTTCTGCAGCTGCAGGATGCCGTATACCAGCGCCTCGGCGGTCGGCGGGCAACCGGGGACGTAGATGTCCACCGGCACGATGCGATCGCAACCGCGCACCACCGAATACGAATAATGATAGTAGCCGCCGCCATTGGCGCAGCTACCCATCGAGATGACCCACTTCGGGTCCGGCATCTGGTCATAGACCTTGCGCAGCGCCGGGGCCATCTTGTTGACCAGTGTGCCGGCCACGATCATCACGTCGGACTGGCGCGGCGACGGGCGGAACACCACGCCGTAGCGGTCCAGATCCAGACGCGCGGCGCCGGCATGCATCATCTCGACCGCGCAGCAGGCCAGGCCGAAGGTCATCGGCCACATCGAGCCGGTGCGCGCCCAGTTCAGCAGCGCATCGACGCTGGTGGTCACGTAGCCCTTCTCGAGCAGCGGGTTTTCGCCTTCCGGGCGCAGGATGTCTTCCACCCGGCCTTCCGGCATCGGGTTGGTCATCAGACGATCCAGGGTCTGAATCACTCCCATTCCAGCGCTCCCTTCTTCCACACGTAGATAAAGCCGAGGAACAACATGCCGACGAACAGGCCCATGGTGACCAGCGAACGTGCGCCGATCTCCATGAACACCTGCGTCCACGGCACGATGAAGATGATTTCCAGATCGAACACGATGAACTGGATCGCGATCAGGTAGTAGCGCACGTCGAACTTCATGCGCGCGTCTTCGAAGGCTTCGAAGCCACACTCGTAAGGCGAGAGCTTGCGCGGGTCCGGACTACGCGGACCGAGGAATCGACCGACCAGCATCAGCACGATGCCGACACCGGTGGCGACGATCAGAAACAGCAGACTCGGCAAATATTCGGCCAGCACAGCGATTCTCTCTTGCCTCTGCCCGCACGCGCCGCGTGCCGGCATGGGGTATAGGCAGACCCCGCGCGCGACCAGCGATGCGCAGGAACTGCAGCCAAACAATGGTGCCCAAGAGGGGACTCGAACCCCTACGACCTAAGTCGCTACCACCTCAAGGTAGTGCGTCTACCAATTCCGCCACCTGGGCATACGTTGCGCCGCTGGGCATCCCAGTGCGCAGCGTATTGTAACCGGCTTCAGCGTTTTTGTGCTGGTTCTGAAGCGTTTTCTTCGCGTGCCGCGGGCGCCTGCTGCACCGGTGCGGATTGCGCCGGCGTTGCAGCCGGAGTTGCGGCGGGCACTGGCTGCGAAGGCGCGGTCGGGACTGCGCCGGCGGCCGGCACCTGCGGTAACGGCTGAGTCAGCTCGCCCGCGGCGGCGGGCGCCGGGGTGGCCGACTGCGACATCACGCCCAGGTTCTGGTCGGTCGGACGTGCGCCGTGGGTGGCGTACCACGCCATGAACAGGCTGATGCTGAAGAACACCACCGCCAGCCACTTGGTCGACTTGGACAGGAAGTTCGACGCGCCCTGCGAGCCGAACACGGTGCCCGACGCGCCGGCGCCGAAGCCGGAACCGGCTGCCGCACCCGCACCACGCTGCATCAGGATCAGCGCAATCATCGCCAGCGCGACCAGCACGTAGACCACATTGAGGATCAACATCAGCATTTCGAAATCCGTCCCCGGACAAAACTTAATGGGTTAACAAGCGGCCGCCGCACGCGCGATGGCCAGGAAATCCTCGGCGACCAGCGAGGCGCCTCCGACCAGCCCGCCATCGACGTCGGGCTGGGCAAACAGCTCGCTGGCGTTATCGGGCTTGACACTGCCCCCGTACAGGATGGGCAGAGAATCGGCGATTCTAGCATCCGCCTTCGCGACTTCGCCACGCAGGAACGCGTGCACCGCCTGCGCCTGCTCCGGGCTGGCGGTGCGGCCGGTACCAATGGCCCAGATCGGCTCGTAGGCGAGCACGGCGCGGGCAAAGCCCGCGCTGCCCACCAGCGCCAGCACCGGCGCGAGTTGGGCGCGCAGCACCGCCTCGGTCTGGTCGGCCTCGCGCTGCTCCAGCGACTCGCCCACGCACAGCACCGGAATCAGCCCGGCATGCATGGCGGCGGCGAACTTATGCGCCACCAGCTCACTGCTCTCTCGATGATACTGGCGCCGCTCGGAGTGGCCGACCAGCCCGTACTCGGCGCCGACATCGACCAGCATCGTGGCCGAGACTTCCCCGGTGTAGGCGCCCTTCTCGTTACTGCTGACGTCCTGGGCACCGAAACACAGATGGTGTTCCTCGAAATCCTCGATCAGGTCGCCCAGGTAAGGCAGTGGCGGCAGGATGACGACATCGACACCCTCCAGGGGCATGTGTGCGGCGATCTGGGCCACCAGTTCGGTGGCGAAGGCGCGGCTGCCATGCAGCTTCCAATTTCCGGCAACGATCTTTCGACGCATCAGGCGCAGGTTCCTGAGTGGAAGACAGGCGACAGAATAGCCCATGCCCTGTCGGCAGCCGGCACACTTCTGTCCGTTGCCTGTCCTCCCCCTCCTCCACCAGGAACCTGCCATGTCCGTTTTGCCTGTCTTCGCGCTGGTCACCGGCGCCTCCAGCGGCATCGGCCGCGAGATTGCGCGTGCCTACGCAAGGCGTGGCGTGCCGCTGATCCTGACCGCGCGCCGGGTCGACCGGCTGCAGGCGCTGGCCGAGGAGTTGCGGCCGTTGGTACGGGTGGAAGTGGTGCCGGCCGATCTGGGCGATCCCGCCGCGGTCGAAGCATTGGTTGCGCAGATCCAGCGCAATGGCTGGACGGTGGGCACCCTGGTCAACAACGCCGGCTACGGCGTGCCGGGCCGCTATCTGCACAACGACTGGGCCACGCATGCACGCTTTCTGCAGGTGATGGTGGGCGCGGTGTGCGAACTGACCTGGCGGCTCTTGCCGATGATTCGCGCCAGCGGCCAGGGCCGCATCCTCAATGTGGCCTCGTTCGCCGCACTGTCGCCGAGTGCCGACGGGCAGACGCTGTACGCAGCCAGCAAGAGCTTCCTGCTGCGCTTCAGCGAATCACTGGCACTGGAGAACGCCGACTGCGCGGTCAAGGTCTGCGCGCTGTGTCCCGGCTTTGCCTGGTCGGAGTTTCACGATGTCACCGGCACCCGCGCGGCGATGTCCACCCTGCCCCGCTGGGCGTGGCTGCAGGCCGACGACGTGGCCGAGTACGGCATTGCCGCGCTGGAACGCGGCCAGGTGCTGGCCGTGCCGGGCTGGCGCTATCGCCTGGTCAATGCGGCCTTGCGCGTGATGCCGCATGCGCTCGCACTGCGCCTGATGGCGCGCGGATCGCAGCGGGTGCGTCCGTTGCAGTGAGAGGCGGCGGCGCATCGGCTGCCTGCAGCGTCTTGCCTGCGCAGCCACATACCCGTGACCGCGCGCCGCTTGCAGTAGCCAGCTTGTCCGTATAGCCAAGACCGATACCGGCAGCGGCCTCGCTCCTGTCTGCGGCGCAGGGCGACTGACAATACGTCGCGAGCGGACTCTGGATGCCATGAACGGCCCCGCCCAGAGCCCCAAGTCCGTGGCTGGAAACATGGTGTTACGAGCAGCGACCACGCGCGTCCATCACTGCGCGCGGCAGCGATGCGACACCCTCAGTGATTGACGATTTCGCCATGCATGGCCGCCAGCCGCGCCAGCAGACGGTTCTGCGTGCGGCGCGGAATCTTGCGCTGATCCATCGCCCAGTTCAGATCCTCCACCAGCGCATTGAAGTCGCCTTCGCGAATGGCCAGGTGCGCGTGCGCCTGCTGCATCGACTTGGCGGTATCCGGGCACGGGCCGTCGGCGACATGACAGAACTTCTGCACCAGGCGCTCGTTGAGCATCACGATGTTGACGCGCGCGAACTTGTCGACGATGCGTTGGTCGTCGGCGATGCGCGACAGCATGGTTTCCACCAGCGCTTCGATCCCGGCCTGCCCGCCGAGTTCGTCATAGAGCGTGGGGCGCGGTTGCGTGGTGGCGCAGGCACTCATCAGCGCCAGCATGCACAGCAAGGGCCAGCGCAGCCGTCGATTCATCAGAACGCCACCTGCAGGGAAAGATAGGGACCGCCTTGGTCGGTGAGCGTGGCGATGTCGCCAAGCTCGGCCCAGGCCGCGGTCAGGGACACATGCTTGCTGGGAAACCAGGCCACGAATGCATCCGCCCAGGCCTGCTCGCGGGCGAAGCCGAGATTATCGGGCTTGTCGCGATATTCCACGCCGACCACCCACGCCGGCGACAGCACGACGGCGGCGCCGGCTTCGCCAACCAGCCGATAGGCGTTGCGGCGATCGCCGCCGAAACCGAGCAAGCCGGTCTGATTGGCGCGGGTCGCGCGCAAGGTGCCGTTGAGCAGCAGTTGATAGCCGCCCGCGGCCTGCAGGAACAACCGGCTGGCACTGACATACACATCGGTGCCGTGATCGTCGCGCGCGCCGATCGCCAGCGGCAGCGTGCCATTGCGCAGGCGTTTGTACTGCACGCCCACGCTGACCTGCGGCGCATGTCCGTAGACCAGATCGCCGTAGACCCGCAGCTTGGCGCCGAACACGTCCTGGCCAAGCGCATTCCATGGCAGGCCCAGCCGATCCTGCAGGGTGCCCAGATCCAGCCGTTGCCGCGCCAGCGAAAGTTCCAGCCGGTTGCCGACCGTCAGCGCGGCACCCTGCACGTCGAGCCGGTAATCGCCGCTGTCCACATGCGTGGCAAACAGCACGCTGCCGAGTTCGTCGCGGGTGCCGTAGCCCGACAACGTGGCCCACGGCACGATGCCGCCACCGCTGCTGCCTTCGATCATCGACACGCCACCGGTGGCGAGCAGGCGCCCGTCGCCGGCGATCGCCGACGCGGGTGCGCTGGCCAGCCCGGCCAGCGCTGCAGACAGCAGCGCGCCCCGCCATTTGCTCATCGATGCACTCCTGCCTGCGCCGCCGGCGCCAGATCGAGTTGCCGCATGCACCAGGCGACCAGCGGCACTTCTTCCAGTGGCGGCGAATACAGATAGCCCTGCACCATGTCGCAGCCATAACCGCGCAGCAGCCCCAGCGCGGTGGCGTTCTCCACGCCTTCGGCGATCACGCTCAAGCCCAGGTTGTGCCCGAGATCGATCGTGCTGCGCACGATGAACGCATCGTCGGTGCCCTCGGCCAGTTGCATGACGAAGCTCTTGTCGATCTTCAATTCGTTCACCGGCATGCGCTTGAGTTGCGCCAACGAGGAATAGCCGGTGCCGAAGTCGTCGATGGACAGGCGCACGCCGACGCTGCGCAGCTGATGCAACATGTGCAGCGCCGATTCGACATCGCGCATCAGCGCGCTTTCGGTCAGTTCCAGCGTCACCGACTGCGCCGGCACCGCGTGATGTTCCAGACGGCCACGCACGTAATCGGGCAGGCCGGGGTCGGACAGATCCAGTGCGGAGAGATTGATCGCCATGCCCAGTTCCAGCCCCTGCCTGCGCCATTGCGCCTGGCAGCGCAGCGCCTC
This sequence comes from Xanthomonas sp. NCPPB 2864, assembly GCF_056675615.1. Taxonomy (NCBI): domain Bacteria; kingdom Pseudomonadati; phylum Pseudomonadota; class Gammaproteobacteria; order Lysobacterales; family Lysobacteraceae; genus Xanthomonas; species Xanthomonas sp. NCPPB 2864. Next base: position 660,287 of record NZ_JBWWVS010000001.1, on the reverse strand, counting down.
GTCCAGCACGAAGCGGGTCAAGGGATGGATCACGCCGGAGTGCTCGGCCAGCGGAATGAATTCGTCCGGGCCGATCGCCCCGAGCACCGGATGCTGCCAGCGCACCAGCACCTCCACCTGTTCGACGCGATCGTTGCGCAGGCAGATCTTGGGCTGGAAGCGCAGGGTCAGCTCGTTGCCGCCGATGGCCTGGCGCAGATCACCGGTCAGGCGCAGCCGGCGCAGATGCTGCTCGTCCTGGCCCAGGCGATACACGCTGGCGCCGACGGTGGTGACGTTGCCGCCCTGGCGCCGGGCGATGTCCGCGCGCCGCAACAAGGTGTCCGGATCGGCGCCGTGTTCGGGAATCAGGGCGATGCCGATACTGGCTTCCAGCTGGATGCGCGCCTGTGGCAGCGCCAGCGGGCGGCGCAACTGCAGCAGCAAGCGCTGTGCATCCTGCTGCACAGTGGTGACATCGGTCTGCGCCACCACCACCATGAATTCGTCGCTGCCCAGCCGCCCGACGAGATTGGGTTCCTGGACCACGTCGGCAAGGCGGCGGCCTGCTTCGACCAGGACCTGGTCGGCAAAATCGTGGCCCAGGCTGTCGTTGAGTTCCTTGAAGCGCTCAAGATCCAGGATCAGCACCGCGGCCGTGCCGCCGGAGGCCACGGTCTGCTCCACCACATCCTTCAGCCGCTCCAGCAACCAGATGCGATTGGGCAGACCGGTTAAGGCATCGTGGCGCGCCTGATGCAGGATGTGCTGCTCGCGACTGGCGATCTGCTGCTGCATGCGACCGAAGCTGTCGGCCAACTCGGCCAGTTCGCGCCCGGATGGCACCTCGACCGCGGTGTGGTAGTCGCCGCGCTGGATGCGCCGCGCTGCCTGTACCAGCTGCGCGACCGGCCTGCTGACGCTGCGCGCCAGGAAGATCGCCACACCCAGCGCCGCAGCCGTGGCCAGGCCCGCCAGCAGCAGGATGCGCAACTTGAGCACGCGGTACGGCGCCACCGCGCGATCCAGCGAGGCCTGCAGCGCGACCCGCACATGGCTGTCGCCCTGGATCGACTGCAGCTTGACCAGGTAACGCGACTCGGCCAGCGTCAACGCGACCGCCGCGCCCTGCGCGCGTTCGGCGGTCGGCAACTGCTGCGCGAACTCGGCGCGCGCGGCCGGCTCCAGCGTGGACGCCAGCACCCGCACCGGCGGACCATCGGTGAAGAAGGTCGCATCCAGCCCGGTGGTGGAACGGAAATCCTGCGCGAGACCGTCGCCGGATTCGTTGCCGATCGCGATCCAGCCCACCCGGCTCGGTGCCAGTACCTGCACCACCGCCAGCCGCACGATGCGTTGGTCCAGCGCGACCACGCCAACCGCACGCCCATCGCGCTGCGCCTGCCGCAGCAGGGTCTGCACCGCGCGCAGCTGTTCGGCTTGCGGCAGATCGGCAAGCCCGGTCAAAAATTCGCCATCCGGCGCCAGCAGCAGCGCGGTCTGCGCCGACATGCGCGCGGCGTGGTTGCGCAATGCCGATTGCATGGTCGGCACATCGCCGCTGGCCACGGCCGCGCGGAAACCGAAGTCGTCGGCCAGCACCGAGGCCGACTGCAGCAGTTGTTCGTCGCGGCGCAGATTGATGCGTTGCCAGACGCGCTCGCCGATCTGCAGCTCTTCGCCGAGCTGCGCCTTGACGCTGCGCTCGGTGGCGACCTGCACCGCGATGAAGGTCAACGCCTGCGTGGCGAGCACGACCAGCACCAGAAACGCCGCGATGCGGGTATGCAGGCGCATGGCCTTCATGGCTTGGGCTTCTGCGGGTCGGCGCGGCGGAACTTGTCCTGCAGCGCGCGCACGCGCGCATCCGGAGGTGCCACCGCTGGTGCGGGGCCGCTGGTCTGCAAGGTCACGCGCCGTTGCACGGCCTCGCGCGCAAGCGCCACCGGCTCGGCGAGCGCGGCGCCCTTGATGCGCGGATGCCAGACCCGCAAGGTGTAGTTGCCTGCCGGCGCATCCAGCTGCACGCGACCGTCGCTGCCGGTCTTGCCGAAATACGGCGTGTCCACCACCACGATATAGCCCAGCATCCAGTCGTGGATATTGCAGCCCACCGTCACCAGCCCAGCCTGGTCAAAGCGCACCGGCGCGGCAGTGCTGCCCTGGAACAGTGGCAACTCGAACCGCTTTGCGGCAGAGAACGAATAGACCTGATGGCGAATCTGGTCGTTGTTGGGAAACCGCACCAGGGTGCCGGTGCGCACCGCCAGCACCGCAGGCACGAACTGCGAGTTGACCTGGTCCATCTCGACGGTTCTGGGCGTCCCGCTGGCGGCCACCGGACGTGCCGGCTCCAGACTCACCACCGCATCGACCAACATGCCGTTGGCATCGACAACGGTCACGCTGAGAGGCGTCGCCCATACACAGCTTGCGGCGCAATACGCCAGCAACCCCAAAACCGGGCCGATCCGTTTGAACCACTGCGTCCGCATGCGCCCCCCAAGCCTAGTGCAATCGGCAGCGCACGCCAGGCGAATCCGACGTCGCGCTAGCGATCAGACTGGGTTATCGGCTGAGGTGAATGCAAGCTTTAACCGGCCGCCAGCAGAATTTTATGAATCAAACTGTGGCGGAGGTCATTGCCGATGCTGCGAGCGCAGCCGTTGGCTGCGCTGTCGCGGCTGCGAACGGATTACTTCAGCTTGATCTCGCGCAGACGCTCTTCCAGAAAACCGTGCGCGGTAATCGGCTCGGGATAACGGCTCGGATTGTCGACGGTGATGCACGAAGGCAGCACGTCGATCAGGAAATCCGGATTGGGGTGCAGGAAGAACGGCACCGAATAGCGCGGCTTGCGCGCCTGTTCGCCCGGCGGATTGACCACGCGATGGATGGTGGACGGATACACGTGGTTGGTCAGGCGCTGCAGCATGTCGCCGATGTTGACCACGATGGTGTCGGCGTCGGCAGTAAACGGCACCCACTCGCCATCGTTGGAGCGCACTTCCAGCCCGGCCGCGCTGGCGCCGACCAGCAGGGTGATGAAATTGATGTCGCCGTGCGCACCGGCGCGCACATTGGGGATGTCGTCGCTGGTGATCGGCGGATAGTGGATCGGCCGCAGGATCGAGTTGCCGTTGTTGGTCTTGTCGACAAAATAGTCCTGCGGCAGGCCGATATGCAGCGCCAATGCCGACAGCACGCGCGAGCCCAGGTGGTCCAGCTGCTGGTACAGGCGATAGCCGCGCTCACGGAAGCCGGGGACTTCTTCGGGCCACAGGTTCGGCGCCATCACCGCGCGGTACGGCGAATCGTCCGCGATCTCGCGACCGATATGCCAGAACTCCTTCAGATCGAAATGCTTGGAATCCTTGGCGGTCTCCACGCCGAACGCGGTGTAACCGCGCGCACCGCCGCTGCCTTCCACGTGATAGCGACGCTTGACCTCTTCGGGCAGGGCGAAGAACGCCTTGAACACGTCATACGCCGCGTCGATGTCGGCCTGCGCGATGCCGTGGTTGCGGATGCCGGCAAAGCCCCACTGCCGATAGGCCGCGCCGAGCTCGGCGACGAAGGCGTCGCGGTCGCTGTCGAAACGGGTGATGTCCAGGGTCGGGATGCGGGCGCTCATACGGATATCTGCAGTTGAAGTCGGAAGTCGAAAGGAAGGCCTGCCGCTCAGGACAGCAGGCGATACAACAGGTAGAACGTCGCGGCCTTGGCAAAGACCACGCACACACCAATGATCAGCGACTCACGCCGCGTCACGCACGGCTCCGGAAAGACGGTCGAGCGTGTCCTGCATCAGGCCGGCGTCGTCGGCTTCCACGGTCACGCGCACCACCGGCTCGGTGCCGGACGGACGCAGGAACGCGCGCCCACGGCCCTGCACGGCGGCCTGCGCCTGCTGCAGCGCCTGCTGCACGCCGGCGGCCTCCACGATCGCCTTGGCCGCCCCGCCTCCCAGCCGCACATTGACGGTCTTCTGCGGCACCTTGCTCAGGCTGCCCAGGGCCTCGCGCAGGCTCTGCCCGTCGCGCCCCAGTGCCTCGAGCACCTGTAGCGCACTGACGATGCCATCGCCGGTGGTGGCGCGATCCAGGCACAGCAGATGGCCGGAGGTTTCGCCGCCCAGCGTGCCGCCGCCCTCGACCAGGGCCTGGTGCACGTAGCGGTCGCCGACCTTGGCGCGCTGGAACGGGATGTGCAATGCGGCCAGCGCCTGTTCCAGACCGTAGTTGGTCATCAAGGTGCCGACCACGGTGCCGGTGAGCCGGCCGCTGGCCTGCCAGGAGCGCGAGAGCACGTAGAGCAGATCGTCGCCATCGACCGGGTTGCCCTGGTCGTCGGCCATCAGCACGCGGTCGCCATCGCCATCGAAGGCGATGCCGAGCTGCGCACCGCTCTCGCGCACCTTGGCAGCGAGGTTGTCGATATGGGTGGAGCCGACACCGGCGTTGATATTTAGACCGTCCGGTGCGGCACCGATGACGACCACGTCCGCACCCAGCTCGCGGAACAGCATCGGCGCGATGTGATAGGTCGCGCCATGCGCGCAGTCCAGCACCATCTTCAGGCCGTGCAGGGTGAACCCGCGCGCCACGCTGGCCTTGCAGAATTCGATGTAACGGCCGATCGCATCGCGGGTGCGGATCGCCTTGCCCAGGCGCTCCGATTCCACGGTGTGGAACGACTCGTCCAGCGCGGCCTCGATCGCCGCTTCGGTGGCGTCGTCGAGCTTCTCGCCTTCGGCGGAAAAGAACTTGATGCCGTTGTCGTAATGCGGGTTGTGCGAGGCACTGATCACCACGCCGGCATCGGCGCGCAGAGTGTTGGTCAGGAAGGCGATGGCCGGGGTCGGCATCGGGCCGATCAGCTGCACGTCGGCGCCGGCGGCGACCAGGCCGGCTTCCAACGCGGCTTCGAACATGTAGCCGGAGATCCGGGTGTCCTTGCCGATCAGCACCAGCGGGCGCTTGCTGCGGCCCTGGGTGAGCACCCGACCGAGCGCATTGCCCAGTCGCAGCACGAAATCGGCCGAGATCACGCCCTGCCCGACCCGACCGCGGATGCCGTCGGTTCCAAAATACTTGCGACTGCTCATGCGTTACGGTGTTCCTGCCTACGGGTGGACGCACACGCAGCGGCGCGTGCGACGGTGTCGCGCATGCGCGCAACCACTGGCCTCATGCGGCCGCGTCCTGCGGATGCGGCTGGCGCATCATCATCGCGGTCAGATCGGCGATGCGGTCGCGCATGTCGCGGCGGTCGCAGATCTGGTCGATGGCACCGTGGTCGAGCAGGAACTCCGAACGCTGGAAGCCTTCCGGGAGGGTCTCGCGCACGGTCTGCTCGATCACGCGCGGGCCGGCGAAGCCGATCAGGGCATGCGGCTCGGCGATATTGATATCGCCCAGCATCGCGAACGAGGCCGACACGCCACCGGTGGTGGGATGGGTCAGCACCGAGATGTACGGCAGGCCGGCTTCGCGCAGGCGACCGAGCGCGGCGGAGGTCTTGGCCATCTGCATCAGCGAGAACAGGCCCTCCTGCATGCGCGCCCCGCCGCTGGCGGAAAAGCACACGAACGGGCAGCCGACTTCCAGCGCCACTTCGGCCGCGCGTGCGAAGCGCTCGCCGACCACCGAGCCCATCGAGCCGCCCATGAAGGCGAAGTCGAAGGCCGCGGCGACCAGCGGATTGCCCTTGAGCGTGCCGCGCATGGCGATCAGTGCGTCGTACTCGCCGCTGCTCTTCTGGCTGGCCTTGATGCGCTCGCCGTAGCGCTTCTGGTCCTTGAACTTGAGCACGTCGACCGGGCCCAGCTGGGCGGCGATCTCGGTGGTCGCGGTGTCGGGATCGAACAGCGAGTTCAGGCGCGCGCGCGCGCGGATCGCCATATGGTGGTCGCACTTGGGACACACCTCGAGGTTTTCCTCGAGCTCGGGGCCGTACAGCGCGCTGCCGCAGTTGCTGCACTTCTCCCACAGGCCCTCGGGGACGCTGCGCTTCTTGGCCGGGGTGTTCTCGGTGCGGATGCCGGAGGGCATCAATTTGCTGAGCCAGCTCATGCGTGTATGACAATCCATGCAGGGCGGCCATGTGGGCCGCAGAGGGGCGACAGTCTAACGCGCCGGGAGAAAGCCGAGGTAGCGCGGAGGCTAAATGCGGGGCCGGCATGGCCCGGCCAGCGCCTGCCGCGCCGGCGCTTGAAGGCAGGCGCGCCAGATGGAGCGCAGGCCGCGCCGTCTCCCCCGGAGCAGAGAGCGGCGTTGGCTTCAGGCCTGGTCGAGCGCCTGGCGCAGTGGGGCCAGGAAGGCTTCGGCGCGTTCGCGGGCGCTGCGGACGTCGGTGGCCTCGGCCAGCGCGGCGACCAGGGCGCTGCCGACCACCACACCTTCGGCGTCGACGGCCATCGCGGCGGCGCTGGCGGCGTCCTTGATGCCGAAGCCGGCCACCACCGGAGCGCCGGCACGCCGGCGCAGCTGGCGCAGGCGGTCGCTGGCGGCATGGGTGTCGAGCAGATTCGAGGCGCCGGTGACGCCGGCGAAGCTGACGTAGTACAGATAGCCCTGGGCGCTGCTGCACAGCATGTCCAGGCGCTGCTCGCTGGTGGTCGGCGAGGCCAGCGCGATCAGGGCCAGGCCGACCTCGGTGAAGATGGTGCGGGTCTCGGCCGCTTCTTCGGGCGGCAGATCGACCAGGAGCAGGCCATCCACACCGGCAGCGACGGCGGCTTCGGCGAAGCGCCGGGTGCCGTGGATCTCGATCGGGTTGAGGTAGCCCATCAACACCACCGGCGTGGCGGCGTCTTCGCGGCGGAATTCGTGCACCGCCTCCAGCACGTAGGCAAGGCCGGCACCACGGCCCAGCGCGCGCTCGGAGCTGCGCTGGATGGTGGGGCCGTCGGCCATCGGGTCGGAGAACGGCACGCCCAGCTCGATGACGTCGGCACCGGCACGTACCAGCGCGTGCATGACCGGTACGGTGGCTTCCAGCGACGGGTCGCCGGCGGTGATGAAGGGGATGAGCGCCTTGCGGCCATCGGCGCGCAGGCGCTGGAAGGTTTCGTCGATACGACGCATTGAAAGACCTTGCAAAAGTTTAGAGGCGGTGCGACCGCTTCAATGGATGTCCTGGTACATGGCAGGCGGCAGTTCGGCCAATGCCTGGGCCTCGACCTCGAGGTCGAAACTGTCCAGGCAGCAGCCGCAGCCGCTGTTTTCCGAGCAGCTGCGGATCTGCGGCGCCCAGCGATCGAGCCAGGCGAACAGCAGTTCCTGCTCGCCCGGTTGGTCGGCCAGCGCGGTCACGGTGACGCGCCGCAGTGGCATCAGACCTGCACGCCTTCGCGCGCCGCGATGGTGTGCACGTCCTTGTCGCCGCGGCCGGACAGGTTGCACAGGATCAACGCGTCCTTGGGCATCTCGCGCGCGAGCTTGATCGACTGCGCCACCGCGTGGCTGGATTCGAGCGCGGCCAGGATGCCTTCGGTATGCGCCAACAGATGGAAGGCGGCCATCGCTTCGTCGTCAGTGATGCCCTGGTAGACCGCGCGGCCGCTGTCGGACAGGAACGAATGCTCCGGGCCCACGCCCGGGTAATCCAGCCCGGCGGAGATCGAATGGGTTTCGGTGATCTGACCGTCGTCGTCGCAGATCACATAGGTGCGGTTGCCATGCAGCACGCCGGGGCGCCCGGCCGCGATCGACGCCGCATGACGGCCGCTGGCGATGCCGTCGCCGGCCGCTTCGGCACCGTAGATCTTGACGCCCGGGTCGTTGAGGAAGGCATGGAACAGGCCGATCGCATTGCTGCCGCCGCCGACGCAGGCGCTGATCGCATCCGGCAGGCGGCCGAAGTCTTCCAGCATCTGCACGCGCGCTTCGCGGCCGACAATTGCATTGAAGTCACGCACCATGCGCGGATACGGATCCGGGCCGGCCACGGTGCCGATGATGTAGAAAGTGTCCTGCACGTTGGTGACCCAGTCGCGCATCGCCTCGTTGAGCGCGTCCTTGAGCGTGGCCGAGCCGGAGGTCACCGGGATCACCGTGGCACCGAGCAGTTTCATGCGGTAGACGTTGATCTTCTGCCGCTCGATGTCGGTGGCACCCATGTAGACCACGCACTCCAGGCCCAGCCGCGCGGCGACCGTGGCGCTGGCCACGCCATGCTGGCCGGCGCCGGTCTCGGCGATGATGCGGGTCTTGCCCATGCGGCTGGCCAGCAGGGCCTGGCCGATAGTGTTGTTGATCTTGTGCGCGCCGGTGTGGTTCAGGTCCTCGCGCTTGAGCAGGATCTGCGCCCCGCCCACCTCGCGGCTCAGGCGCTCGGCGTGGTAGATCGGGCTGGGCCGGCCGACGTAATGCTTGAGATCCTTGTCGTACTCGGCGATGAAGGCCGGATCCTGGCGCGCCTGGTCGTAGGCGGCAGCCAGTTCCTGCAACGGGCCGATCAAGGTCTCGGCGACGAACCGGCCGCCGAACTTGCCGAAGTGGCCGGCAGCGTCCGGATAGGCGTGAAAGTCACTGATGGGCTGGGCCGACATGGGAATCCTCTGCAGCGATGCGGTCATACAAGAGGCATTACTGTAGCGCAGCCACGGTGCGCGATAAATCGATAAGATTGCCGCAACCTGTGACCTGGACTCACATATGAGCACCCTGCTTCCACCGTTGGCAGCGCTACGCGCGTTCGAATCCGCCGCGCGTCTGCAGAGCGTCAGCCGGGCCGCGCAGGAGTTGCACGTGACCCATGGCGCCATCAGCCGGCACGTGCGCTCGCTGGAACAGGCGCTGGGCGCGGCGCTGTTCACCCGCCAGGGTCGTGGCCTGGTGCTGACGCCTGCCGGCGCCCGGCTGCGTGATGCGACCGGCGAGGGCTTTGCGCTGATCGGCGACACCTGGGCGGCGTTGCGGCGCCCGAGCAGCGAGGCGCCGCTGGTGCTGGGCTGCTCGGGCAGTCTGCTGGCGCGCTGGGTCATCCCGCGGCTGGGCCGGCTGCAGCGGGATCTGCCGCAGGTGCGCCTGCACCTGTCGGCCAACGAGCAGGCGCCCGGCCCGGACCTGGACGGCCTGGATGCGGCCCTGCTGCTGGACACCCCGCCCTGGCCGGGCGACTGGCAGGTGCACGAGCTGGGGGTGGAGTGGATCGGTCCGGTGCTGAGTCCGCAGTTGGCATCTGCAACACAGCTCGCTGGCAGAGCGCCTGCCGCCCTGCTCGATCACGCCTTGCTGCATACCCGCTCGCGCCCGCAGGCCTGGCCGGAATGGGCGCAGAGCCACGGCGTGGCAGCCGAAGCGCTGCGCTTCGGCACTGAATTCGAACATCTGGTCTACCTGCTGGAAGCCGCCGCCGCCGGCCTGGGCGTAGCGATCGCACCGCAACCGCTGGTTGCCGCGGACCTGGCCGCCGGACGCCTGCTGGCGCCGTGGGGCTTCACGCCAACCCGCGGCCGCTGGGTGCTGTGCGCCGCAAGGCGCAACCCGGACCCGCGCATCGAACAGCTCGCCGGCTGGTTGCGTAGCGCGCTTTCAGAAGATCAGCAGCGCACCACGGATGCCGCAAGCGTCTGATTGGAACGCTCAGTGATCGGCGAAACAGCGACCGAACAATCGATCATCAGAGAAGCGAAAGATCTAGGGCAATCAAAACAACGAAGCAGACTGCCTACTCCGATTCCCCAATCCCGATTCCCGAATCCCCAACTCACCCCATCTCGTGACAATCGGCCCGGCGCACTTCTTCGACGAACTTGCGCATCATGTGGCCGTCCTTGATCCCGGGCGCCAACTCCACGCCGCTGGACACATCCACGCCCCACGGCAGCGTTGCCACGATCGCGTCGAACACATTGTCGGCGGTGATGCCACCGGCCAGCAGAAATGGGCGATGCAGGCCGGTCGGCAGGCGCGACCAATCGAAGGTCTTGCCGGTGCCGCCGCCTGCACCGGGCGCATGGCTGTCGAACAGGAAACCGGCGGTATTGGGAAAGGCGAGCTGCAAGGTTCGCGCGTTGGCGTCCTCGCCATTCATCCCGCCGCTGCCCATCGGCACCGCCTTCAGATACGGCAGGTTGAAGCTGCGGCAGAACGCGTCATCTTCCTCGCCATGGAACTGCAGCAAGGTCGGACGTACGGTGCGCACCACTTCGCGTACTTCTTCCTTGGAATTATTGCGGAACAGCGCCACCACATCGACCATCGGCGCAGTGGCCTGGCGCATTGCGCGCGCCTCGGCCGGCGCCACGCGGCGCGGGCTGCCATGCGCAAAGATGAAACCTACCGCGTCCACACCCAGCTCGCCGGCCAGTCGGATATCACCGGCGCGAGTCATGCCACAGAACTTGATACGGGTGCGGTACAGCGATCGATTCATTGGGTTACCTCAGCGGGCAGATGCCACTCTGCGGGATACAGCGGCCCGACGAAGACCAGGCCTTGTGGCGGCGCTGTCGGCCCGGCCACCGTGCGGTCGCGGCCGGCCAGCAACGTCGCGATCCAGTCGCCCGGTTGTTCCCCGGTTCCGATCAGGATCAGCGAGCCAACAATATTCCGCACCATGTGATGAAGGAATGCATTGGCCTGGACCTGCACCTCCACCACCTCGCCGATGCGTTGCACGCTGATGGCCTGCAGGTTGCGGCGTGCATGCAGGGCCTGGCACTGCACACTGCGAAATGCGCTGAAGTCGTTCTCGCCCAACAAGGCCTGCGCGGCTGCGTGCATGGCATCGGCATCCAGCGGGCGCCGTTCCCAGCTCAAGGTCTGGCGATACAGCGCCGGGCGTATCTGCCGATTCAGCAGGCGATACCGGTAGCGGCGTGCGCGTGCGGAAAACCGCGCATGGAAGTCGGCGGCGGCCGGCACGCACCAGCGCACCGCGATCGAGGGCGGCAGGCGCGCGGTGGTGCCCAGCATCCAGCCACGCGGCTCGCGGCGCGCATCGCTGTCGAAATGCACCACCTGGCATTCGCCGTGCACGCCGGCATCGGTGCGGCCCGCGCACACCACCTGCACCGGGGCATCGGCCACCGAGGACAGCGCCGCCTGCAGGCTGGCCTGTACGCTCGGCCCGCCATGTTCCCCCAACTGCTGCCAGCCCTGAAACTCGCTGCCGTCGTACTCCACGCCCAGCGCGTAACGCATCGGAACCTGCCTGTTATCGAATCGATGGAGCGCGCGGACTAGCCGAACGCGCGCTCGGACCACACTGCCAGCGTGTTACCGCCCGGCTCGCGAAAATGAAAGCGGCTGCCGCCGGGAAAGCCGAATACCGGCTTGACGATCTCGCCACCGGCCGCGCGAACGCGCTCGGCCATGGGCTCCAGCGCGTCGGCATACAGCACGACCAATGGGCCAGCGTCTGCCGGCGCTACCGCGGTGGCGCGATAGAAACCGCCGTCCAGACGACCGTCGTTGAAGGCCAGATAATCCGGGCCATAGGCCTGAAACTGCCAGCCGAACACGGCTTCGAAAAAGGCGCGGCTGGCCTCCAGATCGAGCGAGGCGAATTCCACGTAATCGATGCGGCGCTCGCGTGCGGCGGCCATGCTGTCCAGCGCCGGGCTCATGCCAGGCGTTCCAGTAGCTCGGCAGCCTCGGCGCGGCTGGTCTCGTCGCCGGTTGCCGCGACTTCCAGCAACAGGCCGCGTGCGGTGTCCGTGTCGCCAAGGTCCATGTAGGCCACGGCCAGCTCCAGACGATCGCGCCCTGCCGAGACGAACTCCCTGCTGTTCACCGCGCTGGGCGCAGCGGCCGGCGCGATGGGGGCCGGATCGATATCCAGGCGGTCCTGCGTGGCGACCGACGCGGACGGCACGCCCGGCGGCAGATCGCTGCTGGCATGCGCAACGTCTACGTATGGCGGCTGGCCGTCTTCCGGCTGCGCGTGCGCGGACCTCGGCGGCTCCGGCACCGCGTCCTCGGGCGCGACGAACGCCGGCTGCTCTACCGGAGGCGCTGGCGGCGTTGCGCGCAGCGAGCGCCAGTCATCGCTGGCGACCACCGGCGGCGCGGCGGCAGGCTCGGACAGCAGCGGCTCGCGGCGCAGCACATCGGACAGCGGTTGCTGCGTCTGCTGGGCGCGTTCTTCTTCGCGTAGATCGGCTTGTTCGAATTCGGGGTCGTGCAGCACATCGTGCTCGCTGGGCACGGTGGCCTGCGCATCGTCCTGCGGTTCGGCGGCGTCTGCCGCGGCACCGACCGGCACGAAATCGAACTGACGCCGCGGCAAAGGCGGCAGCGGCGAGGGTTTGCGCCGGCGCGCCGCCAGCCAGGCGACGACCGCCGCGACGATCAACACCAGGCCACCGATCAGCCACAGCGGGAACCCGCTGCCCTGCTGTGCCGCAGCCGGCGTCTCCGACAGCCGCTTCTGCGCGGCCGCCAGGTCGGTGTCCTTCATGGCGATCAAGGCCTGCTGTTGCTGCTTGAGCTTTTCCAGATCGGCGACGCGTGTGCGCAGATCCTGCAATTCCGCATCGCGGGTGGCGATGTCTTCCCTGGCCTGTTGCAACTGTTGGTTGGCCGCCATGTCGCCCTCGCCTTCGGCACTGGTGCCGGACGTGGCGCCGGCGGTGTTGGTTTGACTCGCCACTGCAGGGGCGATCTCGAGCCGCGCGCCGGCACCCGCCGACGCCGCCGCTGCGGCAGGCGCGGGCGTTGCGGCCGCAGCGCCGGCCTCGGCCGGCTGCGGCATCGCCGAGCGCGCCTGACGCCACTGCGCGGCCTGCTCGCGCACCATCACCGCCGCCTCGGCGGCGCCGACCTGCGCCAGCGCATCCTCCTGCGGGGTACGCAGCACTGCGCCCTGCTTCAATCGGTTGATGTTGCCGCCGATGAAGGCGTCCGGGTTGGTACGCAGCAGCGCCAGCATGGTCTGGTCGAGCGAATGCCCGCTGGAACGGGCCACCGCGGCAGCGATCTCCGACAAGGTCTGGCCCGAGCGCACCGCCGGCAATGCATCGCCGGCCGGCACCGGCGCGGCAGCGCGCGTGCTGGAACGTGCGCCAGGCGCCGCCGCGTCGGCGGCCTGTCCGGCGCGCTCGGCGGCGGCTGCGGGCGCGGCGGCCGGTGCGCGTGCGATGGCGTTGCTGGCCCCGGCGCGCGGCGCCTCGATGCCTGGCTCGGCGATCGCCGCGGCGGTGTTGGGCGCATCGACCAGTGCGGAATACTCGCGCACCAGCCGGCCCTGGCCCCACTCCACCTCGATCAGGAAGTTGATCGCCGGCTGCTCCACTGCCTGGCTGCTGGTCACACGGATCACCGCACGCCCGCGCGCGTCCTGCGCGAACTGGAACTGCAGGTTGCTGACCAGGCCCTGCGGGCGCTCCAGGCCGACCCGTGCAAACGTGGTGGCCGATGCCAGCGCCACACGTGCGTTGTCGAGTTCGCCCGGCTCGTTGGAGATGACCGGAATCTCGGCCACCAACGGCTGCCCGGGCCTGGACAGCACCCGGATATCGCCCAAGCCCAACGCCATGGCAGCGCCGCTGCAGGCCATCAGCAGCAGCGCACCTATCCCTTGTATCGGACGCATCGCGCCCCCGCCCCTATGTTTCATGGGCATCAATATAGCCGCTGCATGAGCGAAAAAGTCGGCGACCCGACGCAGAGCGCAGATGCCGCCGCGATGCCGCGATGCGACATGCATGCTGCAGCTCATCGGCAACGCATTGGTAGGAGCGCACTTGCGCGCGATGAGGCTTCACTGGGAGAGCTTCATCGCGCGCAGCGCGCTCCTACGGAACTACCGCGTCAGCCTTCCTGTGCGACCAGCTCGGCCAGCTGCACGGCGTTGAGCGCGGCGCCCTTACGGATGTTGTCCGAGACGATCCACAGATTCAGGCCGCGCGGATGCGACAGGTCCTCACGGATACGGCCGACGAACACCGCGTCCTTGCCGGAGGCATGCGTGACCGGCGTCGGGTAGCCGCCAGGCTTGCGCTCGTCCACCACTTCCACGCCGGGCGATGCGGCCAGCAGCGCGCGCGCGTCTTCGACGCTGATCTTGTCGCGGGTTTCGATCGCTACCGCTTCGGAGTGACCGTAGAACACCGGCACGCGCACCGCGGTGGGATTCACCTGGATGGAGTCGTCGCCCAGGATCTTGCGCGTCTCCCAGACCAGCTTCATCTCTTCCTTGGTGTAGCCGTTGTCCTGGAAGTCGTCGATGTGCGGAATCAGGTTGAAGGCGATCTGCACCGGGAAACGCTGCGGGTCGATCTGCTGGAAGCTCAGCAGCTCGCTGGTCTGCTTGCCCAGCTCTTCCATCGCCGAACGCCCGCCGCCGGAGACCGACTGGTAGGTCGCCACATTGATGCGCTCGATGCCGTACTTGCGGTGGATCGGGCCGAGCGCGACCAGCATCTGCATGGTCGAGCAATTGGGGTTGGCGACGATGCCGCGCGGGCGCTGCTTCAGCGCTTCGGGATTGACCTCCGACACCACCAGCGGCACGTCGTCGTCGTAGCGGAACGCGGAGGAATTATCGATCACCACCGCGCCGGCGGCGGCGAACTTGGGGCCGTAGTCCTTGGACACGCTGCCGCCTGCGGAGAACAGCGCAATGTCCACGCCGGTGGGATCGAAGTCGGCCAGGTCCAGCACATCGACCTTGCCGCCATTGAACTCCACCTGCCCGCCGGCCGAGCGCGCCGAGGCCAGCGCGTACAGGGTGGCGACCGGGAAGTTGCGCTCAGCCAGGATGCTCAGCATGGTCTCGCCGACAGCGCCGGTGGCGCCCACGACCGCGACGTTGAAACGACGGTTTTCGTTGCTCATGAGATTGTCTTTATCGAATAAGGAAAGTGGGGAATACGCTTGCGCAGTGGGTTCGGGGAACCTCCAAAGCTGGCCGCGGAGGTTCCCTATCGTTTGGTCGTGATGGTTTTGCCGGTGCTGGTCGCTTCGCCAGCGCGCGCGCCGCCCTGTTTGGCAGCAGCCACCGCATCGGCATTCAGCGCGCTCGGCGGATGGCCGGCATTGGCGCCTTTGCCCAGCGCGGCAATCAGGTTGTCCACCGCCAGCTGCACCATCGCGCGGCGCGTGGCCAGGCTGGCGCTGCCAATATGCGGGGTGAGCACGATGTTGCGCAGGGCCAGCAGTTCGGGACGGACGGACGGCTCGCCTTCGTAGACATCCAGGCCGGCACCGGCCAGGCGCCCGTTGGCAAGCGCATCGGCCAGCGCGATTTCATCGACCAGGCCGCCGCGCGCGATATTCACCAGCGTGGCGGTGGGACGCATCTTGCCCAGCGCCGCGGCATCGATGATGTGGTGCGAGTCCCTGGTGTACGGCAGCACCA
Source organism: Xanthomonas sp. NCPPB 2864 (assembly GCF_056675615.1). Classification (NCBI taxonomy): domain Bacteria; kingdom Pseudomonadati; phylum Pseudomonadota; class Gammaproteobacteria; order Lysobacterales; family Lysobacteraceae; genus Xanthomonas; species Xanthomonas sp. NCPPB 2864. Next base: position 644,996 of record NZ_JBWWVS010000001.1, on the reverse strand, counting down.
GCACCAGGTGATCGGACTGCGCCAGCAACGTGTCGAGGTCCACGTACTGCGCGCCGAGCGCCTGTTCGGTGGTGGCCGGCAGCTGGCTGCGGTTGTGGTACAGCACGCGCATGCCGAAGCCATGCGCGCCGCGGCGGGCGATGCCCTGCCCGATCCGGCCCATGCCCAGGATGCCCAGCGTGCTGCCGTGGAGATCGGCACCGAGCATGGTCTTGAACGACCACTGCCCCCACTGCCCGTCGCGCAGCCAGCGCTCGGCTTCGGTGATGCGGCGCGCGGTGGCCATCAGCAAGGCAAAGCCGAGATCGGCGGTGGTCTCGGTCAACACATCCGGGGTGTTGCTGGCCAGGATGCCGGCTGCGCTGAGCGCATCCAGATCCAGGTTGTTGTAGCCCACGCCGACGTTGGCGATCGCGCGCAGTTGCGGTGCAGAGGCGATTTCCGCCGCGCCGATACGCTCGTTGAGGGTGATCAGCGCACCGTCCAGCGATGCCAGCCGCGCAGCCAGCTCGGCCGGCGAATACGCGGTGACGCGCGCGGTGGTGGTCAGCTCGAAATGCTCGCCCAGCTGCGCGACGACATCGTCGAACAGCGGCTGGCTGACCCACACCTTGGCGCGGGGCGACTCAGACATCGGCCTGACCGGGAATGCGTGGCGCCACCTCGCCGACATCGCCGCACTGGGCGCGATGACGCAAGGCCTGGTCCATCAGCACCAGCGCCATCATCGCCTCGGCGATCGGGGTGGCGCGGATACCGACGCAGGGGTCGTGGCGGCCGGTGGTGATCACATCGACCACCGCGCCGTCCGCGTCCACGGTCGCGCCGGGCAGGCGCAGGCTGGAGGTCGGCTTGAGCACCATCGAGGCGGTGATCGCCTGGCCGGTGGAAATGCCGCCCAGGATGCCGCCGGCATGATTGCTGAGAAAGCCTTCCGGGGTGATCAGGTCGCGGTGTTCGGTGCCCTTCTGCGCGGCGCTGGCGAAGCCGTCGCCGATTTCCACGCCCTTGACCGCATTGATGCTCATCAAGGCGGCGGCCAGTTCGGCATCGAGCTTGCCGTAGATCGGCTCGCCCCAGCCCGCCGGCACGCCACCGGCCACCACGTCCACGCGCGCACCGACCGAGTCGCCGGACTTGCGCAGCGCGTCCATGTAGGTCTCCAGCTCCGGCACCTGCTCGGCATGCGGCCAGAAAAACGGGTTGTCCTCGACCGCATTCCAGTCGAAACCGGTCGGGCGGATCTCGCCCAGCTGCGATAGAAAGCCGCGCACCAGCACGCCGTAGCGCTGCTTGAGCCACTTCTTGGCGATCACCCCGGCGGCCACGCGCATGGTGGTCTCACGCGCGGACGAGCGCCCACCGCCGCGCGGATCGCGGATGCCGTACTTCTGCCAATAGGTGTAGTCGGCGTGCCCGGGGCGGAACTGCTGGGCGATGTTGCTGTAGTCCTTGCTACGCTGATCGGTGTTGCGGATCAGCAGGCCGATCGGCGTGCCGGTGGTCCGGCCTTCGTAGACGCCGGACAGGATCTCGATCTCGTCGGCTTCGCGGCGCGCCGAGGTATGCCGGCTCTTACCGGATGCACGCCGCTGCAGATCGTGGGTGAATTCTTCCGGCGCGATCTCCAGGCCCGGCGGGCAACCGTCGACCACGCAGCCGATCGCCGGCCCGTGCGACTCGCCGAAGGTGGTGACCGTCAACAGGCGGCCGAAACTGTTACTGCCCATGACGGCATCCTCTCAACATTGCAGCAGGTGGCGTGGCGCGCAGGATGCGCGGCAGGTGACGTGCCGCCACCAGCATCGGTGCCACCGCCAACAGGCCGCTGAACACCAGCGCAAAGACATCCAGCTTAATGCGCCCACTCAGCAGCCAATCGGCGAGCAGGTGCAGCGCAACGCCAGTTCCGACCAGCAGGCCGAGTGCCACAATGAGCGTGCGGCGCCGATGCGCACGCAAGGCCGCATCCGAACTGACCACCACGATCCACGCCGACACCAGGCCGAAAAACGCCATCAGGCCGAAGCCGATCTCCGCCCCCGCCCTCAACAAGCGCTGAGGCAAGGGACCGCCGTACATCGGGTCGAACAGGCGGTACACCACGTCGATCAAACCGAGCGGAATGCCGACGCCGAAGATGGACACCGGCACCAGCAACAGCAGATCGCTTAGCTGCGGCCGCGCGATGGACGACTCAGCGCGCACTGGCCAGCTCGGCGATGCGGGCGCCGTGCGCGATCAACTCGCGGCATTCGACCGCGAAGATGCCCATCTGCCCCACCTTGAACTCGACCCAGGCCAGATCCACTTCCGGCAGCAGCTTGACCAGGTGCTGCTCGGACTCGCCCACTTCGCAGATCAGCAGACCATCTTCGCTGAGGTGCTGCGGCGCATCGCGCAGGATCTTCAGCACCAGATCCAGGCCGTCGTCGCCCGCACGCAGACCCAGCTCCGGCTCGTAGGAATACTCCTGCGGCAGCGCGTCGGTTTCGTCGTTGGTGACATACGGCGGATTGGTGACGATCAGGTCGTACTGGCGGCCACCCAGCCCGGCGAACAGGTCCGACTTGAGCAGGGTGACATTGTCGGCATGCAGGCGCGCCTTGTTTTCGGCGGCCAGTGCCAGCGCGTCGTCGCTGATGTCCACGCCGTCCACGTCCCACTGCGGGTTGTAGTGGCCCATGGCGATCGCGATGCAGCCCGAACCGGTGCACAGGTCCAGCGCGCGGGTCACTTCGCGGCCGCCCAGCCAGGGTTCGAAGCCGGCCTCGATCAGCTCGGCGATCGGCGACCGCGGCACCAGCGCACGCGCATCGCTCTTGAAGCTCAGCCCGGCGAACCAGGCCTCGCCGGTCAGGTACGCCGCCGGCACGCGCTCGTTGATGCGGCGCTCGAACAGGCCCAGCACCTGCTCCTTTTCCGAGCGCAGCAGGCGCGCCTGACCATAGGCCGGGCCCAGATCGTGCGGCAGATGCAGGCTGTGCAGGACCAGCTGAGTGGCCTCGTCCAGCGCATTGTCGTAGCTATGGCCGAAGGTCAGACCGGCTGCATTGAAACGGCTGGTGCCGTAGCGGATCAGGTCGATGATGGTGTGCAGTTCGTCGGCCGCGGCGGCAGTCATGGCAACAACTAAAGAGGAATCGGCCCACGATTATAGAGGTCGGATCGGTATCATGAGCGTCCGTTGCACTGGAAACCGCCATGTTCAATCGCAATACCGGCATCGTGCTGCTGGTGGCGCTGGCCGCCGGCCTGGGGCTGTTGCTGGGCCAGAAGTTTCTTGGCGCCGCGCCCAGCTCGCCCTGGCCGCCCACCCGCACCATCACCTTTTATCCGCAGCCACGCACGCTGCCGCAATTCAGCCTGCGCCAGTCCGACGGCACCCAGCTGGTACCCGGTGAGCTGCAGGGACATTGGACGCTGGTGTTCCTGGGCTTCACCTTCTGCCCGGACGTCTGCCCGACCACGCTGACCGATCTGGCGGTGGCGCAGCAGCAGTGGGAAAGCATCCCCGATGGCCTGCGCCCGCGCGTGCTGTTCGTGTCGGTGGACCCGCAGCGCGACCCGCCGGCGCGCCTGGGCGAATATGCGCATGCCTTCCACAAGGACACCCTGGCCGCCACCGCCGAGGTGCCGGCACTGCAGCGCTTCGCCACCGCGCTGGGCTTCGTGTTCCAGAAAGTGCCGGGCAAGGGCTTTGCGGACAATCCCAACGACTACAGCATGGATCACTCGGCCGGCATCGCCGTGCTCGACCCGCAGGGCCGCCTGGCCGGCCTGATCCGTCCCCCGCTCGACCCCAAGGCGATCGCCGCCGACCTCCAGCAACTGACCAAGGTAACCGCTCCGTGAGTCTCGTCACTTCCCTGACCTACGTGCTGCCGCACCGGTTGCTGTCCTCGCTGGCGCGTGCGCTGGCCTATTCCGATACGCCGTCCACCAAACAGTGGTTGATCGACACGGTCACGCGCAAGTTCGGCGTGGACCTGGGCGAGGCACTGGAACCGGACCCGCGCGCCTATCCCACCTTCAATGCATTCTTCACCCGCGCCTTGAAGCCGGGCGCACGCGTGCCCGACGCCGATCCTGCGGCGCTGCTGATGCCCGCCGACGGGCGCATCAGCCAGCTCGGCCCGATCGAGAACGGCCGCATTTTCCAGGCCAAGGGGCAGTCGTTCACTGCCGCCGAATTGCTCGGCGACGCCGAAGCGGCGTTGCCGTTCAACGACGGCCTGTTCGCCACCGTCTACCTCTCGCCCAAGGACTACCACCGCGTGCATATGCCGTGGACCGGCACCCTGCGCGAGACCGTGCACGTACCCGGCCGCCTGTTCAGCGTCGGCCCGGATGCGGTGCGCAATGTGCCGCGGCTGTTCGCACGCAACGAGCGCCTGGTCTGCCACTTCGACACCGACTTCGGCCCGATGGTCTCGGTGATGGTGGGCGCGTTACTGGTGTCGGGCGTGGAAACGGTGTGGAGCGGCGTGGAGATCCCGCGCTACGGCGACCGCATCACGCGCAAGGACTATCGCGGCAAGGGCATCGTGCTGGAGCGGTTTGCGGAGATGGCGCGCTTCAATTACGGCTCGACCGTGATCGTGCTGCTGCCGCCCGGTGTCGCAAAGCTCGATGGCGGACTTGCCGCGGAGACATCGGTGCGCCTGGGGCAAGCGCTCGCCCGTCGCCAGGCGGGCTGATCACCGCCGCGCGCCTGCGATGTTCGCTTCGGTGATGCAACAGCGACGCCCTCGTAGGAGCGGGCCTGACCGCGACAGGCCTCCTCGACGACGTTCAATGCGCAGGCGCATGTCGCCCTCCCAGCTTTCGATGCAGAGCGTCTCGCCTACGTTGGAACTACCCGGACTGGTTCGTCGCGGCCAGGTCCGCTCCTACCACGGCGCAGCCCGGCGCGTTGGCCCGATGCGGTGCGCCTGCCTGCGCTGGCCGACGATCTCCGCTGATCAGTTCGATGGCCTACTCCGATGCAGGAGCATGGGTCTGCAACGAAAACGCCGCCGCGACGGTGTCATTGCCGCCAGGCTCGCTCGCTACAAGACCGGTGCCCACTCCGGCTCCTAACAAGACGATGCGGGCGTAGGAGCGGGCCCGACCGCGACGTGGCATGCGCAGTGAGGCTGGGGGCTTGCGCCTTTGGCACGCCCAGCCCCCGATTTGGAGCCGCCTTGCCTGTGCTGGGACTACCCGGACTGCTTCGTCGCGGCCAGGTCCGCTCCTACGGGGCGGCCTACCGCTTCTAACGGAGCGCGGCTCGGCGCAGCTTGCCGAAGCAGCTGGCCGATGCTCTAACGCACGCGGTACGGCAAGCGCTGCTCAGCGATCGCAGCCGGCCAGCTTGATGCTCTGCCCTGGCTTGAGCGCATACGACGGTGCCTTCAGGCCATTGGCCTTGGCCAGCTCCTTGATCTCGCACTGGTACTTCTGCGCGACGCGGCCGAGCGTGTCGCCCCGGGCGATGGTGTAGCTGCGCGCCTGCTTGGCCTTGGGCTTGGCGATCGCCGGCTGGCCGGTGGCCACGGTGGTCGGCACGCCGGCCATCGGGCTGACATCGCCCACCGCCACACTGGGCACGTACTCGGGGGCGTTGCTGCTGCGCACGATCGCGCTGTTGAGATCGGCGGTGATCAGCGTGCGTGCCAGGTCCGCGCGCGGGCCGTTCACGCAGTAGCGCGTGTACAGGCTGGCGATGCGGTTGGTGGCGTTGATGACGGTGCCGGCCGGGATCCAGCCATCGGATTCATAGCGCGGGTTGAGGTTGCGCAACGCACGCATGTAACCGTCGCGCGTGCCCATGCTGCCCAGGCAGATGGTGAGTTCGTAGATGGTGGTCGACTTGGCCAGCTTCAGCGTGGCCGGCTGCGCGTCGAGCTTGGCGAAGTCCACACCGTACTGGCGCGGGTGCAGGAAGATCCACGCCGCAGCTATCACCATCGGCACATAGTCCTTGGTTTCGGCCGGGAACTGGTTGTAGACATCCTGCTCCCAGAACCCGCGCCCGCCGCTCTGCGAGAACACACGCGCGGCACGGCCTTCGCCGCCGTTGTAGGCGGCCAGCGCCAGTTCGATGTTGCGGTTGAGCCCGGCCATGCGCTCGTTGAGGTAGGCAGCGCTGGCTTCGGCGGCGCTGCGTGCATCGAAGCGCGTGTCGAAGCCGGTGCCATCCGGGCCCAGCCCGAAACGGCGCCCGGTGGCCGGCATGAACTGCATCAACCCGGCCGCGCCGGCACGCGAGCTGGCGTGCACCTTGCCGTTGGATTCCTTGGCCATGATGCCGAACAGCAGTGCCTCGGGCAGGCCGCGCTTCTGCCATTCCGGCCACATCACCCCGCGCAGGTTGCTGTAGTTCTCGTAGCTTGTCAGCAGCGCCGGGCGCATGTCGGTCAGCCAGCGGCGGATGCCGGCCTGCACGGCAGGGTTGTACTGCACCATCTTGTCGAAATCGTGGCGCTGGTCGTTGAGCAGCGTGGCGGCACGCGCCGCCTCGGGCACGCCGTTCGCCGCCGGGCCGAGGTGGTCCGGGTCGGCCTGCAGCAGGGTGTCGTCGTCCTGCGGATCTTCGGCAGCCGGCGCTTCGGCATCGGCGCGCGCCTTGAGCAGGCGCTTGTAGGTGGCCAGCTGATTGGCGACCAGGCAGCCGCGCTGCTTGATGCAGGCGTCGATGACGTCTTCCATGTCCTCCAGCGCGGCATCGCCTTCGGCGGTGCCCTTGGGGTCGGAGTTGTTCACCAGCACCAGCGCATCGCGGTAACGCTTTTCGGCGGCGGCCATGCGGGCATCGAGCACGGCGGCCTTCTCCGTGTCGCGTTTGGAAATGGCGTGGGCAGCGGGGACGACAGACATCAGCGCCACCACGACCAGAACCGGCCATGGGCGCAAACCAAAATGAGCGAGCGGCATCGTAGGCAGTGCAGCGGAAAGGCAGGCAGGGTAGCCGCCGGGGCGACACCGGGGCAAGGCGGCGGGGCCGGCAGGGTCAGTGGGCCGTTAGCTTGGCGGCTGCGCAACGGGACTGGAATGCCTTGGGGAAGGTCGGCAAGCGGCTGGCACACCGGCTGCGTCATTGCACCGCCTGTCGGCCGCCGTCAGCCGGACAGGGGTCGAAATCCAGGGTCAAGCCCCGCCCGGTCTGCGCGGCCGGATTGCCCGCTAGAATCCGGCGTTTCCCACCGGATCTGCGCTATGGCCTCGTTCCTGCTCGGCAAAGGCGTCACCGACGACATCCCGGTCGTGCTGGAAGGGCGCTTCGGCAATCGCCACGGACTGGTGGCAGGCGCCACCGGTACCGGCAAGACCGTGACCTTGATGACCCTGGCCGAAGGCTTCTCGCGCATGGGTGTACCGGTGTTCCTGGCCGACGTGAAAGGCGATGTCGCCGGCCTGGCAGTGGCAGGCGACGGCGCCGCCGGCGTGCTGCAGCGCGCCACGGAGATCGGCATCGCCGACTACGCGCCGGCCGCCAGCCCGGTGGTGTTCTGGGATCTGTACGGCCAGCTCGGCCACCCGGTGCGCACCACCGTCAGCGAGATGGGCCCTGCCCTGCTGGCGCGCATTCTGGAACTCAACGACACCCAGTCCGGCGTGCTCGACATCGTCTTCAAGCTGGCCGACGACCGCGGCCTGCTGTTGCTGGACCTGGACGACCTGCGCGCACTGCTTGGATTGGTGGTGGAAGAACGCAAGGAACTGTCCACCAGTTACGGGCTGGTCTCTAGCCAGTCGGTGGCCGCGATCCAGCGCGCCCTGCTGCGGCTGGCGCAGGACGGTGGCGAGCACTTCTTCGGCGAGCCGGCGCTGGAGCTGGCCGACCTGATGCGCGTATCTGCGGACGGCCGCGGTGTGATCGGCATCCTGGCGGCCAATCAACTGGTGCTCAAGCCGAAGCTGTATTCCACCTTCCTGCTGTGGCTGCTGTCGGAACTGTTCGAGCGTCTGCCCGAGGTGGGCGACCTGGAACACCCCAAGCTGGTGTTCGTGTTCGACGAAGCGCATCTGCTGTTCGACGATGCGCCGGCTGCGCTGGTGCAGCGGATCGAGCAGGTGGTCCGGCTGATCCGTTCCAAGGGCGTGGGCGTGTATTTCTGCTCGCAGTTTCCCGACGACATTCCGGACAACATCCTCGGCCAGCTCGGCAACCGCGTGCAGCATGCCCTGCGTGCGTTCACCCCGCGCGACCAGAAGGCGGTCAAGACTGCGGCGCAGACCTTCGTGGCCAATCCCAAGCTCGATGTGGCCACGGCGATCTCCAGCCTGGGCACCGGCGAGGCGCTGGTGTCGCCGCTGCAAGGCAAGGGGGTGCCGGCACCGGTGCAGCAAACGCTCATCGCCCCGCCGCGCTGCCGCATGGGCGCCATCAGCGAGACCGAACGCGCGCAGGTGCGCGCGGCCAGCCCGGTCGGCACCCGCTACGACACCGCGATCAACCGCGAATCGGCTGCCGAGCTGCTGGCGCGCCGCGTCGAACAGGTCGCCAAACACAACGCCGCACCGCCGGCACGCACCCGCGAGGACGAGGAAACGCAGGACAGCGGTTTCGGAAAAGCCGTCAAGGATGCCGTGTTCGGCACCGGCCGCCGTCAGGGCATGCTGGAAACGATGGCAAAGCAGACCTCGCGCACCATCGGCAGCAAGATCGGCCAGCAGATCGTGCGCGGCATCTTCGGCAGCATTTTTGGTGGGAAGCGTTGATCAGCTTGACCGCCGCTGACACGTCTCGATGACACCGTCGCCCCTGAAGGGCTACCGCGTGTTGGCGTGGACGGACTCCAACACACCATGCAACTTGGCGTACTGCAACAGCATGATGGTCTTGGCATCGGCGATTTCGCCCGAGCCGATCATCGCTAGCGCTGCATCCAGTGACAGCTCGAGCACCTCGATCTCTTCGCCGTCTTCTTCGAGTCCGCCGCCCTCGCTGACCTTGTCGCCGTCGAAGTATTCGCCGACGAAGAAGTACAGGCGTTCGGTGACCGAGCCAGGGCTCATGAAGGCCTCGAACACCTTGCGCACGTTGTCGATGCGGTAGCCGGTTTCTTCTTCGGTTTCCTTGCGAATGCAGGTCAGCGCATCGTCCTGGTCGAGCAGGCCGGCGCAGGCTTCGATCAGCATGCCGTCGGGATTGCCGTTGAGCAGCGTGGGCAGGCGGAACTGGCGGGTGAGCATCACCGTCTGCTTGGCGCGGCTATACAGCAGGATGGTGGCGCCATTGCCACGATCGTAGGCCTCGCGTGACAGGGTCTGCCAGCGGCCGTCCTTGCGCTGAAAATCGAACGTGACCTTGCGCAGCACATACCAATTGTCCGAGAGCACATCGATGCTGCGAATGCGGACCTGCGGGTTGCCGGTGACAGAAGGATTCAAGCGACACTCCCTGTGATGCGAGCGACGGCAATGCCAGGGGCGCGGCGCGCCCGGTCGCTCGTATGGGCCGCAAGATTGCGGCGGGCCATTATTTTACCTATCGCCTCCTCCGGTGCGTCGGACAGATCACGCACGCAACGCATCGGCGGTCTGTCGATGCGCGTCCGATGCTATCGGACACAGCGAGCTTCGATGCAATGCCGGCACTGATGCACGGCCTGGCCAGCAGTATCCGGACCATGCCCGCGACATGTCCCCGGTCGCTGGCGATTCAAAGTAGTCGGCGTCCCTCCCCTAATTGCGTGACGGCACGCACCACCGCACAATCCGGTCACATCACACGCCTGGGGAGCGTCATGGAAGACCGTTTTCGCGCACGCAAGGTTGCCGCGCAGGCCGCGCCGGCACCGTTCTGGACCCGCATTCCCGCCATTGCCACCTATCCGCTGCGCGGCTCGGCGCTGTACGCATTGATCGCGCTGACGCTGTGCAGCGCGCTGCTGGTGCTGCCCGGCATTCTGAAACTGGTGGTCGCCGGCGTGCTGGGCATGGCGACCTACACCTATGCCTTCGACATCCTGCGCCATACCGCCGACGGGCAAGCCGACGCGCCCCGGCTGGGCTACAACAGCTTCGACAGCGCGGTGCTGCGGCTGATCCTGCTGGCGCTTGCGTTGGGCATCGTCATTGGTGCCGCTGGCGTGCTGGCGGGCAAGCCTGGCCTGACCATCGCCTATCTGGCAGTCCAGCTGCTGCTGCCGGGCATGATGATTGCGCTGGCCATCGATGGCAGCCTACGCCGCGCCCTCAATCCGGCCGTGTCGATCGACATGGCAGTGCGCATCGGCTGGCCGTACCTGGCTGCATACGGTTTGCTGTACGTGATCCAGGGCAGCGCCACTGCGGCGATCTTCATTGCGGTGAAGTATCTGCCGCCGATCGTGCGCGAGGCGACGATGGTGATCGCCTCGATCTGGAGCCTGTTCGCCAGCTTCCACCTGATGGGGTATCTGGTCTACCAGTACCACGAAGACCTCGGCTACGTGCCCAGCGGCGACGCCGCGTTCGAGCGCGAAGACCCCGATCAACGCCTGCTCGACGAAGCCGACCAGTACCTGCGCGACGGACATTCCGACGAGGCGTTCCAGGCCCTGCGCGGGGCGGTACGTTCGCGTGCGGTAAGCCTGGCGGTGCACGAGCTGTATCAGCGCCTGCTGCGTCAACACCATCGCAACGACGAACTGCGCGAGCACACCCGCCAGTACATCAACCGCCTGCTGCAGGAAAAACAGGAGCGTCGCGCTCTCGCATTGCAGCGCGAAGCGCTGGACGGCGACTCCACGTTTACCCCGCTGACGCCAGAGCACGCCACCTTGCTGGCCGAGCGCGCAAAGATGGCCGGGCAATTCCAGCTGGCGACCGACGGCTTGCTTGCGGCAATCGCCGCATGGCCGCGCGATCGGATGATGCCGGCCTGGTCGCTGGATGCCGGCTTGCTGTTGGGCGAACGGTTCGGCCGCGATGAGCAGGCGCGCGCAGTGCTGCAAGACGCACTGGCTCAATGCGACGACGATGCACTGCGCGCGAAGCTGGAAGCCGCGCTGAAAGCGGTGGCGATTCAACCAGCTTGAGCAGCCAACAAAACTTTCTAAGGCGCAGACCAGATGCTCCACCATCGGTCCGTCGCGCGACGCGTACTGCTCGCAACCCTACATACCGACCATCTCGACTGGTCCTTGCCCGCTCACCGTCGCGGGACCTTACGCGGCATGGATGCCGCGTAAGAGCCTACAAGGACGTACTTGCGGCGTGTCCCGCGATGGTGGGCGGGTAAGGACCCTGCAGCAAGGTCGAAGATCGACTGCTCTGCAATTGATCCATCCGCGCTAGACAATTCTGCTCGAGGCAGAAGAAACAACAGCAACCCGGACCTCGCGTAGCAATGTCTTTCAAGTGCAGTCAAATGCCAGATCAAAAGCTCCGGTGAGTCGAGTACGGCGCCCTCACCGCTTGCGTTGGCAACACGGATCAAGCAGAAACCACTCACCCGTTCTTGAGCAAAAAGCGTGCCTTGCTGGCCTGTGCCTGCTCGGGAAACTGCTCCAGCAGCTGACGCAGCAAGCGCGTACGCTGCGCGCCGTCCTGCAGCTCGCCGTGCCGCAGGGCCAGTACGAACCAGTGGTGCGCCAGCTCGGCGCGCGGCATCGCCGACTCGCCTTCCTTCAACAGACGTTCGGCATCGGCCAACAATCCCGTGCGCAGACATGCGCCGATCAGCGCCATGCGTGCCGATGGCGCGTACTCAATTCCGGCCTTGCTCAGTTCGGCGGCGACTGTCAGCTGGATGCGCGTCTGCTCGGCGTGGTGCGTGTGCAGCTGCAACAGCGTCTGCGCATGCTGCACGCTGTCCTGGTTGCGTCCGGCATTGCGCGCGGTGCGGTAGCGCGCCAGCGCCACGTCCAGGTTATGCGGCTGTTCGCTGGCCAGCTCCGCCAACAGGCGCTCGGCTTCCACGTTCTCCATGCGTCCCAGATGCCGCTGCGCGCGCTCCCAACGATCGTCCACCAGCACTGCCTCGCTCTCCTGCATGAAGGCCGGGCGCGTGCGCCGCAACAGCACCAGTACGACACCGAGCACGGCGCCACTGACCAGCCCACCGGCGTGAGCTTCGAAGGCGACGCTGCCGTCGTCGCTCCATAGCAGGCTGTACAGCTCCCAGCCCAACCACAGCGGCAGCAGCAGGATCGCCGGCCCGCGGACGTAATCGAATACCACAAAGAACCAGTAGAAGAAGCGCACCTTGCGCCTGCCCCAGACCACGCAGAACGCGCCCATCAAGGCAGCGATCGCACCGGAGGCGCCCAGGCCGCCGCCCGGCGCGCCCCAGCGCCACCACAGGCTGGCCGCGCTGGCACCGAACCCGCCGAGCAGATACAGCAGCAGGAACCAGCCGCTGCCGATCGCACCTTCCAGCAAGGTGCCCAGCGCCAGCAGAAACAGCATGTTGCCCAGCAAATGATCGAAGCTGCCATGCAGGAAGGTGGCCGTCAGCATCCTCGCAGGTGACCACTCGGAGCTACGCTGCAGATGCCGCAACGTGAACACCTTGGACAGGCGCGCATCGTAGGGCGCGCGCAATGTGCGCCATTCGCGCAGACGCTGCTCGTCCTTGAACAATGCACCGCTGCGCAATGCCTCTGTAAAGACCAGGTCGTGCATCGTCAGCTGCGCCAGATAGGCAAGGCGTTGCCGCGCCGGCACGCTGTCCAGCCTGGCCTGGCGCGCAGCGCGCAACTTGGTGTCGTCGGTCTGCTGCAGATAGCGCTCGTGGGCTTGCGCCTCCACTGCACCGAGACCCGACTCGACGTAGTAGCGCACCGCGTTTTCGACCAGCGCATCGTCCTTGCGTTGATAGCCCAGGTACACCACCACATTGGCCAACACCAGCAGCAGCGTCACCCAGGGAATGTTCTGGCGCGACCAGGGTTTGTGCAGCGGCATCAGCAACATGACAACGTCCGTGTCCGAGAGAGCGCAAAGCTTCGCCGTGCGACGGCAGATGCGCAAGCCGGCCATGCGCGCTAGCATCGCGGCCCCGCTGTCCGATACACCGCCCATGAGCCGCTGGCGCCCGCCCGCCGAAAAAAGCACCGCACTGATCACGCCCGACGGCCACGCCCGGCTCAAGGCCGAGCTCGAAGAACTGTGGCGCGTGCGTCGGCCGGAGGTGGTGCGTGCGCTGGCCGCCGCAGCGGCAGAGGGCGACCGCTCGGAGAACGCGGAGTACACCTATCGCAAGAAGCAGCTGGGCGAGATCGACCGCCGCGTGCGTTATCTGAGCAAACGGCTGGAAGCGCTACGTGTGGTGGATACCGCACCGACCGATCCGCGCGCGGTGTTCTTCGGGGCACAGGTCGAACTGGAGGACGCCGACAGCGGCGAGCTGCTGCACTACCGCATCGTCGGCCCGGACGAAACCGACGCCGGACGTGGCTGGATCAGCATCGACTCGCCCTTGGCGCGCGCGCTGCTGAAAAAACGCGTGGACGACGAGTTCGAAGCACAGTTGCCGTCGGGCAAGCACACCTTCGTGGTGGTGTCGGTGGATTACGCTACCCAGTAGGCGAGTGACCACACTCTGCTGACCTGCGTGTAGGAGCGCACTTGTGCGCGATGGGGCGTTATCGATAAGGCCTCATCGCGCGCAAGCGCGCTTCTACGGATAGATGTGCCAGGACCAGCGTCCAGTTACACCATCTGCAGATTCAACGGACGTCCCTGCTGGATTGCGACATTGGCCGGCAATGCATCGCCGAACAGATCGTGCTCGTCACTGTCGGTGATTTCCACATCGACCAGGTCGCCGACCTTCAAGCCGCGCTCGCCGCCATTCTGGATATGCACCAGGCCGTCGATTTCCGGTGCGTCCGCGCGTGAGCGCGCCACCGCGATATCGTCCTCGATCAGGTCGACCAAGCATTGCTGCACGCTGCCGATCTTGGCCTCCAGCCGCGCGGCGGAGATCTCCGCCTGCCTGGCCATGAAGCGCGCCAGACGCTCCTGCTTGAGCTCTTCCGGCACCGGATCCGGCAACGCGTTGGCGCTGGCACCTTCCACCGGCGAATAGGCAAACGCGCCGACGCGATCGAGCTGGGCCTGATCCAGGAAGTCGAGCATGGATTCGAATTCGGCATCGGTCTCGCCGGGGAAGCCGACGATGAAGGTGGAGCGCACCGTGATCTCCGGGCACATCGCCTTCCAGCGCTGCACGCGCTCGAGGGTTTTTTCCACCGCGCCGGGCCGCTTCATCAGCTTGAGGATGCGCGGGCTGGCGTGCTGGAACGGGATGTCCAGGTACGGCAGCAGCTTGCCTTCGGCCATCAGCGGAATCACATCGTCCACGTGCGGGTACGGATACACGTAGTGCAGCCGCGTCCACACGCCCAGCTCCGACAGGCCTTCGCACAGCGCCTTCATGCGGGTCTGGTACATGCGATCGCGCCACGGGCGCTCGGCATATTTCAGGTCCACGCCGTAGGCCGAGGTGTCCTGCGAGACCACCAGCAATTCCTTGACCCCGCCACGCACCAGGCGTTCGGCTTCGCGCAGCACCTCATCGACCGGACGCGAGGCCAGATCGCCGCGCATCGAGGGAATGATGCAGAAGCTGCAACGGTGGTTGCAGCCTTCGGAGATCTTCAGGTACGCGTAATGGCGCGGGGTCAGCTTGATGCCGTAGTCGGGCACCAGATCCACGAACGGGTCGTGGCGCGGTGGCAATGCGGTGTGCACCGCCTCCATCACGCTCTGGTAGTCCTGCGGGCCGGACACCGCCAGCACCTGCGGGTAGGCCTCGCGGATCTGTTCCGGGCGCTTGCCCAGGCAGCCGGTGACGATCACCTTGCCGTTGGCGTTCATCGCCTCGCCGATCGCATCCAGCGACTCGGTCACCGCCGAGTCGATGAAGCCGCAGGTATTGACCACCACCACGTCGGCAGCGTCGTAACTGGGCACGATGTCGTAGCCCTCCACGCGCAACTGGGTGAGGATGCGTTCGGAGTCGACGAGCGCCTTCGGGCAGCCAAGGCTGACGAAGCCGACTTTGGGGTTCAGCTGGGACATGGAAGCAGGAGCCTGGGAACGGAGCGGCCTGGGGCCTGAGTGGAGCAATTATAGCGGCGCGCGGGCAGCGCTCTGAACCGCGCTGCAGGCAGGCAAGGTCATCTTAGCGAGACCCTCACCTGCAGCGCCGCCGATCCGGTCGATAATGCGCGCCTTCCCCCTACCGCAGCAGGAGTTCCCATGGGTCACTGGACCACGCTCGACACCCCCGACGGCCAGGTCGCCGCCTGGCACGCCACCCCGACCTCCAGCCCGCGCGGCGGCCTGGTGGTGATCCAGGAGATCTTCGGTGTCAACGAACATATCCGCGCGGTGGCCGACGATTACGCCGCACGCGGCTACGAAGTGCTGGCGCCGGCCTTCTTCGACCTGGAAGAGAAGGACGTGCAGCTGCCCTACGACCAGGAAAGCCTGCAGCGCGGCCTGGCACTGGCCAATGCGGTCGGCCTGGAGCGCGCGGTGGAGGTGGTCAAATCCGCCGCCACCCTGCTCGGCCGCGCCGGCAAGGTCGGCACCGTGGGCTATTGCTGGGGCGGCTCGGTGGCGCTGCTGTCGGCGATCCGCCTGGGCCTGCCCTCGGTGAGCTACTACGGCGGCCGCAACACCCAGTTGCTGGACGAAACCCCGAAGGCGCCGGTGATGTTCCACTTCGGCGAGCAGGACACCAGCATTCCGCCCGAGGCGATCCAGGCCCATCGCGAGAAGCTGCCGCAGATGGAAACCTTCGTGTATCCGACCGGCCACGCCTTCAATCGCAGCATCGACCCCACGCATTACGACGCCGACAGCGCCGAACGTGCACTGGAGCGCACCCTGGGCTTTTTCGAAGCGCATCTGGGATGAGCGGGACTGCAGCCGGCACGTCCGGGGCGAGCGGCTTCCAGCTCGATGCGCGGCTGGCCGCAGACAGCGTGTTCGTCGCCGACGGACCGCTGTCGCAGGTGCGGCTGATGGACGACAGCCGCTTCCCGTGGCTGGTGCTGGTGCCGCGGGTCGCCGATGTCAGCGAGTGGATCGATCTGGATGGCGGCCAGCAGCGTCTGTTGCTGGCCGAGATCAATCAGCTCTCGCAGTTGCTGCGGGTCGAGCCCGGGGTCGCCAAGCTCAATATCGGCGCGCTGGGCAACATCGTGCGGCAGCTGCACGTGCATCTGGTCGGCCGGCATCCGGGCGATGCGGCCTGGCCTGGCCCGGTCTGGGGCAGCGGCAGCGCGCAGCGCTTCGAGGCCGACGCGCTGCACCAGCATGTCGCTGCGTGGGCGCAGCGGCTACGATAGGCGCCCGTCTCACAACCACCTGTCCGCATGAAATCCAATGTCGTCGCCGCGCTGATCCTGATCCTCGTCGGCCTGCTGTTCCTGGCCAACAACCTGGGCTGGACCAATGTCAGTCTTGGCCGGCTGATCGCCACGTGGTGGCCGGCGGCGTTGGTCGCCTGCGGTGTGGGGATGTTGTTTGGGCGGGGCAAATAGTCGGGAATCGGGAATCGGGATTGGGGAATCGTAAGAACGTGCTTCTGGCGCTGTTGGTCCCCGAACTGTCCGGCTGTAGCTGCTGATCTGTCACTGATTGGATGCGGCAATGCGCCTTGAGGCGCGGCTCTTGCCTGTGCGCATGATGGGCGTTAGCGCCCAAAAATATGGAATGGAGCGATTCCAGCAGTCAGCCCCAGCGCCTGGTCAGAGCGCCGACATCCCTTCTCCCAGCAGGAGAAGGTGCCCCGAAGGGCGGATCAGGGGACGCGCGAAGCCTCATGCGCTAGCCGACTGCACCCGTAGAGAGGCAGGACTCCTGTATCCCCGGAACTGCCAGCGAACACGACACGGCCCCCAATACAGCCATGACCTTGCCGACATGACGTTTGTCATCTGCAAGTGTTGACTTCCGGCACCTGATCGGCCGGCGTGTTGCGCGCAGCATGGGCGCACACCTACCGAGGACATCGCCATGCACTATCGCCTGATTCCCGCCCTGTTCCTGATCACGCTGGGCACGCTGTTTCTGCTGGACAACCTCGGGCTGGCCCGTATCGACCTGGGCAACCTGGTGTCGACCTGGTGGCCGGCGTTGCTGATCGCCGCCGGCGTGCGCCAACTGCTGCGCCACCGCGACCTGCTGAAGGCCGCGGCTGCTCCACTGCATCAGGTGCGCGGCAGGGTCACGCCGGTCTGGCCCTGGTACTTGCCGCCGCGGTCCTTGTACGAGGTCTCGCAGACTTCGTCGGACTGGAAGAACAGCATCTGCGCCACGCCTTCGTTGGCGTAGATGCGCGCCGGCAGCGGCGTGGTGTTGCTGAATTCCAGCGTGACGTGGCCTTCCCACTCCGGCTCCAGCGGGGTCACGTTGACGATGATGCCGCAGCGCGCATAGGTGCTCTTGCCCAGGCACACCACCAGGGTGTCGCGCGGGATGCGGAAGTATTCCACCGTGCGTGCCAGCGCGAAGCTGTTGGGCGGGATGATGCACACATCCGATTCGATATCGACAAAGCTGCCCGGATCGAAGTGCTTCGGGTCGACGATGGTCGAGTTGATGTTGGTGAAGATCTTGAACTCGCGCGAGCAGCGCACGTCGTACCCGTAGCTGGAAGTGCCGAAGCTGACGATGCGCTGGCCGGCGGCATCGTGCTTGATCTGGCCGGGTTCGAACGGCTCGATCATCGCGTGCTGTTCGGCCATGCGCTTGATCCAGCGGTCGCTCTTGATGCTCATGCGGTGTTCCTTGAAGACGGAAGGCGGCAGGCCGAGCGGCCCGCGCGAAAGGCAACGAATTCTAGCAAGCGGCCGGCACCAGCGCCGGCCTGCGCGCTACAGCAGCGACGCCGAAATCGGGATGCTGGCGCGCGGCCGCTTGCCCAGCTCCTCGGACAGGCGCGCGGCAGCGGCCAGGTAGGCCTGCGCTGCCGCAGACTCCGGCGCGGCCACCACGATCGGCTGGCCGACATCGCCCTGCTCGCGGATCGCGATCGCCAGCGGCAACGACCCCAGCAAGGGCACGCCGTACTGGGCGGCCATGCGCTCGCCGCCGCCTTCGCCGAACAGGTGCTCGCGGTGGCCGCACTGGCTGCAGGTGTGCACCGCCATGTTCTCGACAATCCCGAGCACCGGCACCTCGACCTTTTCGAACATCTTCAAGGCCTTGCGCGCATCCAGCGTGGCGATGTCCTGCGGCGTGGTGACGATGACCGCGCCGGCCACCGGGATCTTCTGGGACAAGGTCAGCTGGATGTCGCCGGTGCCCGGCGGCAGGTCGATCAGCAGGTAATCCAGGTCGTCCCACAAGGTGTCGTTGAACAGTTGGGTCAATGCCGAGGTCGCCATCGGCCCGCGCCAGATCATCGGCGTGTCCTGATCGACCAGCAAGCCGATCGACATCGCTTCGATTCCGAACGCGCGCAAGGGCTCGATCGACTTGTTGTCCGGGCTGTCCGGCCGCCCGCTCAGGCCCAGCATCGCCGGCACGCTCGGCCCGTAGATGTCCGCGTCCAGTACGCCGACGCGCGCGCCCTGCTGACGCAAGGCCAGCGCCAGGTTCACCGCGGTGGTGGACTTGCCCACCCCACCCTTGCCGGAGCCCACCGCGATCACATTGCGGATGCGTGGATGCGGCGCCAGCGCCCCCTGCACCGCATGCGCGGGGATTCTGCGCTCGCCGCTCATGCGCGTGCGCTCCGGGAGGGGTCGATCGCCTTGCTTGAAGCGTATTGCACCATCGTCGTCATTGCCTGCCTGATTCGTCGTGCGCTGCCAACACAGCGATGGCTGCATCGCCAGGCGCAGCGCATGGGAAGACCGGCAGTTTACCGGCTCGGCCACAGGCAGATGCGTTTCAAGCTGCCACCAGACATCGGCGCTGCTCGCTTACTTATGTGTCAAATGGCGACAAATTTCACAAATGTGGACACATGATTAAGGAATTGTTACGTTCGAGATTCAGTTCAGCCAGCGCTCAGCGAGCACAGCTGTTTCGCAAAATCCCAGCGAGGAATCCGCAAGGTCATGTCGAGCCGTCTTCCGCAACACACCCCGCGTCATCGTTTGAGCACCGCGTTGTTTGCGGTGCTGGCCGCTTCTGCCGGCCACGCTGCCGCGCAGTCAGAAAACGGGCTCGCACCCGGCACCACCGATCTGGACAAGGTCACTGTCACCGGCTCGCGCATTGCGCGTACCGGCTTTGTCACGCCCTCGCCGGTCACCGCAATCAGTGCCGAGGAAATCCGCGCCACCGGCGCGACCACCATCAGCGACCTGATGGCGCGCATGCCGGCGCTGGCACCGAGCTACACACTGGGCAATTCCACCCGCTTCATCGGCACCGCCGGCCTTGGCCTGCTCGACCTGCGCGGCATGGGCGTGGACCGCACCCTGGTCCTGGTCAACGGCCGCCGCCACGTGGGTTCCAGCCCGGGCTCGACTGCGGTGGACGTCAACACGATTCCGGTGGAATGGGTGGAACGCGTCGAAGTCATCACCGGTGGTGCCTCGGCCGTCTACGGTGCCGACGCAGTGGCCGGCGTGGTCAACTTCATCCTCAAGAAGACCTTCACCGGATTCGAGACGCGCGCGCAGACCGGTCTGGCCGATGAGGGCAATTACAACCGCTCCTTCGCCAGCTTCTCGGCAGGCAGCGACTTTGCGGACGGCCGTGGCAACATCGCGGTGTCGGGCGAATACAGCAAGCAGGACCGCTTCGGTCGCGGCAACCGCGCCATCGGCCGCGAGTACCTGGTGTCGGTTCAGAACCCCGCGTTCGATCCGAGCCAACCGCCGAGCGAGCGCAATCCGCAGAACGTGCTCAGCGGCCCGGGCGGCAATCATTCCACGTCCTACGGCGGCACCTTCAACCTGGGTACCTTCGATTTCCGCAACCCGGCCAGCTATGGCAACCGCTACCTGTTCAACCAGGACGGCAGCTTCCGCCGCAACCGCTACAACGGCACGGTGGTCAGCAACACCTCGTGCGTGGACTGCGATTTCGTCGATCTGAATGCGGTCGCCGACCTGCAGCCCGGCTTCGATCGCAAGAGCGTCAATACCATGATCAACTTCGAGGTCAGCGAGAACCATCGCCTGTTCTTCGAAGGCAAGTACAGCGAGACCGATTCGGAATTCTTCGGCCAGCCGGCCTTCGACAGTTCGCTGCGCGTGCGCCGCCAGAATCCGTATGTCAGCCCCGAACTCGGTGCGCTGATGGATTCGCGCGGTGCCACGCAGATCCTGATGAACCGCTTCAACGTCGATGCCGGCCGTCGCGGCGAGAACATCGAACGCAAGACCTATCGCGCAGTGCTCGGTGCCGAGGGCAACTTCACCGATAACTGGAGCTATGACGTATCCGCCAACTACGGCAAGACCACGGTCGACCGCCTGAACCTCAACAACCGCATCAACGAGCGCTGGCAGGCCGGTATCGATGCCGCACGTGATGCCAGCGGCAACATCGTCTGCCGCACTACGCTGGATCCGAACGCGATCAATCCGCACACCAATCGCGTCTATTCGGCGCTGGCACGCGAAGGCTGCGTGCCGTTCAGCGTGTTCGGCAACGGCGCGGTGACCCCGCAAGCAGCCGCATGGTTCAACACCACCGCGCGCTCGCAGGCCAAGATCCAGCAGACCGTGTTCAGCGCATCGGTGGCCAACAGCAACCTGCTGTCGCTGCCGGCCGGCGACATCGGATTTGCCGGTGGCGTGGAATACCGCAAGGAGCAGAGCGAGGAAATCACCGATCCGCTGGCGGCCTCGGGCGCGACCTTCCTCAACGCCATCCCCAACAGCGGTGGCGAATATACCGTCAAGGAAGTCTTCGTCGAGAGCACCATTCCGTTGCTTGCCGGCCTGCCGGGCGTGGACCGGTTGGCGCTGGATGTGGCAGGACGCTATTCGGACTACGACAGCATCGGCTCGACCAAGACCTGGAACGTGGGCCTGGACTGGACCATCATCCCGTCGCTGCGTCTGCGCGGCACCGTGGCACAGGCAGTGCGTGCGCCCAGCATCGGTGAGCTGTACGACTCGCAGAGCGAAAACTTCGCGACCATCAACGACCCCTGCAACTACCTGCCGACCAACACCAACCGCCCCGGCACCGCAGGCGATGCGGCATTGCGCCAGGCCAACTGCAGTGCGCTGGGTGTGCCGGTGGGCTGGATCGATACCTTCACCTCCACCCGCCCCGGCGTGAGCGGCGGCAACCCGGAACTGAAGCCGGAGCGCGCGCGCAGCCTGTCCTATGGCTTGGTGTGGCAGCCGGAGTTCTTCGACGGCTTCGGCATGTCGATCGACTACTGGCGCATCGACCTGCAGGACGCGATCGGCACCGTGACCGCAGAGACCAATGCCACGCGCTGCGTGGACAACCCAGGCGGCATCAACAACAGCTTCTGCGGCTTCGTGCAGCGCGCCCCGCTGGGTGGATTCACCGACCCGCAGGGCCGCATCTACCCCGAGCACAGCATCATCGGCTGGCAGGCGCTCAACGAAAACCTGTCACGCTCGCGGCGTGTGGGCGTGGATCTGGAAATGGACTACCGCTTCCAGCTCGGCGAAGGCAACACCGTGCTGCGCCTTGTCGGTACGCGCCTGATCCAGTCGCGCGAATGGGTGTTCCAGGACTTCCCGGCAGAGTACGACGAGTACGTGACATACGTGACCGACCCGCGCTGGCGCGCGCAGTTCCAGACCAAGTACAACTGGAACGAATGGCGTGCCTCGTGGGACATGAACTATGTGGACGGCAACCTGCGCGTGACGCCGGAAAGCTACAACAGCAATCCGGGCTCGGCCAGCCCGATCAAGAACGGCTCGTACACCTACCACAACTTCCAGTTCGGCTATCAGTTCCCCGGCTCGAAGATCGACGTCTACCTCGGCATCGACAATGCCTTCGACAAGGACCCGCCGCGCAACTACTTCGGCTCGGACTTCACCTCCGCGCTGTACGACAACATCGGCCGGTTCTTCTACCTGGGTACGACTGTCAGGTTCTGAGCGCTGTTGACGATGCATCGAAAAGACCCCGTTCGACGGGGTCTTTTTTTGACTTCATGTTTCATATGAAACCAGTAACTCCGGACGCGACACTCTCAAGATGAACGCGGCGCCATGTAGCGTTCGGTTAGTCGGCGCAATGTCATGCCGCATCGCACGCACTGACAAAAATGAATACTCGTGACGAACACGTCAGCGATTGTTCGCATGCCCTGCAATTTGTGCGCAGATCCGCATATTTGATGCGGATCTCGCCCTTTTCATTAACCAATCATTCAAACCGCTTGCGACCCAGACCACACATTCATTACGTTCGGGTTAAGGCCATCTGACTCTCCGGTGACCGCCACTTCTCCCGATACCCAGCTGAAAGGTTAGGAATGAGCAATCAAATTCGTCGCCATGCCCTCAAGCGCACCGCTCTGGCTGTTGTGCTCGGCGCCTGTCTCGCCAATGGCGCGGTCTACGCACAAAGCACCACCGGCAGCATCTACGGTAGCGCTCCCTCGGAAGCCGGCAGCACCATCGTCGTTCAAAGCGACACCGGCCTCAGCCGGACGATCACCATCGACGCCAACGGCCGTTACAACCTCGGCTCGTTGCCGGTCGGTGCTTACACCGTCACCTTGAAGCGTGGCGATCAGGTCGTCGACACCCGCAAGAACGTGCAGCTGCGCGTGGGATCCGGCACCGAGGTGTCGTTTGCTGGCGCAGCTGCCAGCGGCAGCACCGATGCAACCACGCTCGGCGCGATCACGGTCACTGCCGCCAATGCACCGAAGATCGACGTCAGCTCCACCAGCTCGCGATCGGTGATCACGTCCGAACAGCTGGCAACCCTGCCGCTGGGACGCAGTGCAGAAGCGATTGCGCTGCTTGCTCCCGGTGCTGTCTCGGGTGCCGGCGCATTCAACAACGGTTCGCGCTCCGTCGTGTCTTTCGGCGGCTCGGGCGTTACCGAAAACGCGTATTACATCAACGGCTTCAACGTCAGCAATCCGCTGAGCAACCTGGGCGGCGTCAGCCTGCCCTATGGCGCCATCGACCAGCAGGAAACCTATACCGGCGGCTATAGCGCCAAGTACGGCCGCTCCACAGGCGGCGTGATCAACCAGCTCGGCAAGCGCGGCACCAATGAATGGCATTTTGGTGTGCAGACCGTTTGGGAGCCAGATTCTCTGGCGAGCTCGCGTGGTGACGTGTGGTACCCCAATGCAGCGCTCCCAGATGGGTACGAATACGATACGCCAGACCAACCGGGCACCTTGTACCGCGCCGGCAAGGACAACAAGCAAACGCGCACTGTCTACAGTGCATACGCTGGCGGCCCGCTGATCGAGGATAAACTTTTCATTTTTGTGGCTGGTGAAAGTGAAAAAGTTGACGGAGTAGGCACGAACGCCAGCAATGCAAGCATCCAGGCCCGTAATAATTACGAATACAGCACTCCAAAGTTTTACGGAAAAGTCGACTGGAATATCAACGACAGCAACATCCTTGAATACACGCGCGTTCAAAATACTGATCGCCGTAGTGGCTACTACACCTCGTTTGATTACGATGGCCTAGTGAGTGGCGATCGCACCGGAACCTATCCAGATACATTCAAGATCAAAGACAGCTACGACATCTTCAAGTACACAAGCTACTTGACGGACGATCTGACCTTGAACGCTACATGGGGACGCAGCAACCAGCATAATCAGCAATTCAACCCATTTGTTTCCGACCTGCCGTTCCTTGGGAGCGTCACTAGCCAGAACCCTGCACTGAACGGCGGTACGCCGATCCGCAACAATCAGACGACCAACCGCGCGAAGGCAGAGGATCCGATCAACAAGACTCGCAGCCTGCGTCTGGAGTTGAACTATCGATTGGGTGACCACGACATCACCGCCGGCGTGGACAACATGTACTTCAATGCCTATGACGAGGGCGTACGCACCACCGGCCCCGGCTACCAATGGATCTATGGACGCGCTCTCACAGAGCAGACACCAGTACGTCCAGGACTGGGCGTCGGTGCTCCCGGAGCTGGCTCCAACGGGTTCTACGCCCAACAACGTATTTTCACCACCACCACAAGCATGGCAGTGGAGCAAAAAGCGTATTACTTGGAAGATCGCTGGCAGGTTAACGACAACTGGCTGCTGACGCTGGGCATCCGCAATGACCAGTTCACCAACTTCAACAGTGATCATGTCGCCTACGTGGATAGCGGTGACCAGTGGGCTCCGCGTCTCGGAGCGAGCTGGGATGTTTTTGGCGACTCATCTTTGAAGATATTCGCTAATCTCGGCCGTTACTACCTGGCGCTTCCTAATAGCGTTGCCATCCGTGGCGCGTCGGCATCGACCTACACCGATCAATATTTCACCTATACCGGCATCGACGCCAACGGCGAACCAACTGGCTTGACGCCGTTCGGGCCGGGACCGGTTTCAGCCAACGGCGAATTTGGCCAAGCACCCAATCCAGGAGCATTTGCTCCAAGCGACTTGAAGTCGCAGTACCAGGATGAGTTGATTCTTGGCTTTGAAAAGACGATTGGTGAAAGTTGGAACTCCGGCGCCAAGGCAACGTATCGGAAGCTGGAAGCGGCAATCGACGACGTCTGCGACATGCATAACGATGACTACACCGCACGTGGCGACCTGAAACTTGCATCGCAAGGAATTGATCCCAGGACCATCGACACTCCGTATTGCGTTATTTTCAATCCGGGCAAGACCAACACCTATAATCTCGCAAATCGCGATGGATCGGGCTTTACCCAGCTGCAAATGTCCCAATCGGACTGGGGCTTCACCGATAAGGCCAAGCGCAGTTACATTGCGGTTGACCTCTTTTTGGAACACCCGTTCGATGAGAAGTGGTACGGCCGCATCGATTACACCTGGTCACATAGCTATGGTAATACCGAAGGCCAAGTCAAGTCCGATATCGGGCAATCTGACGTTTCTAAAACGCAGGACTGGGATGCGGCGGCGTTGATGTACTATGCAGGCGGCAGCTTGGCAAATGATCGTCGCCATCAACTGAAAGCGTTCGGCGCCTATCAGATCACGCCAGAATGGATGGCATCAGCTACCCTGCGTGTCATGTCAGGCACACCCGTTTCCTGCCTGGGCTATTTCAACGATCCAGAAAACCCGGATCCGATCAGCTACGGATCGGCTTATCACTATTGCGGCGGCCAGCCTTCGCGACCCGGTGATGCTGGCCGGACCCCCTGGATTAAGAACGTCGACCTGGGCGTGACATATCGTCCTTCGTTCGCCGAACACAAGTTTGCTCTGGGGCTCCAGGTATTCAACGTCCTTAATGATCGCGCTGTCACTCGCATCGACGGAGTTTATGAAACAGATCCCGGCCTGGTTTCAAATACATATGGAATTGGCCTAGAAAACTATAGCTACAACACTCCGCGCTATGTGCGCCTGTCTGCATCCTACGACTTCTGATCGCAACCACCGGAAGCGTCGCTTTGACGCTTCCGGTGAATTAATGGATCTTGATTAGTCCCGACTCTTAATCACAGCGACTCTGTACCTCTTGCTCTTTAAACTATCCCACCTCGCTTTGCCCATAAATTTCCGACTGAAAAACGTGGACTGAGCGACACCGGGGTTGGACATGCTAGAAACGCAAGGGGAAATGGCCCCATCTGCAAAACTACAAGCTATTCGTCAGGACTAGTCAGGAAAAGGGTACGACCTACGCCTCAAGGGATTTGAGGCACAACAAGGAGCCAGTTGAATGAAAACGGTACTTTTGGCGGCAGTCTCTTTGGCAATAAGCGCACTTGCTGTCACCACTGAAGCAAACGCAGCGACGCAGTACGGCCGTACCTGGATGTGGTTCGACGCTAACGAAAACCTAGTTGGCCAAAGCATCCTGTATTGCAGTAATCAGACTGAGCATCAGGGCACGACGTCGACCGTCAAGCGCGTCGTCATCAGCTATGCATGCGATACGCGCAACGTGAACTCGATCGCCTACACCGAGGTGTCGCAGCAGTTACGCGCTGACTTTTGCGATACGTGGGGACAGGGAATGTGTGAAGACGGCCCATGGCCTAACGGCTACTTGACCAGCCCGTGGCAGCGCGGTTTGTACAACTGATAATCGAAGATCTGACTGAGGCCGGCCTTGCTTTCATTTGATTAGCCCTGACGGTTAGTTGCAGGAATTCCGCGCCTTCCCTAAGTCAGCCAATCAGTTAGTGCATTGCTCCAAGGCCCTGGTTCTCCAGGGCCTCCTTATCTGTTTGCAGGGGCAGAGTGCGCCTTGAAGATAGATGTCAATCACCCAAAATCACCCGCGCTGCATTATGCCCAGGCGCTCCGGTCACTCCGCCGCCCGGATGCGTGCCGGATCCACACAGATACAGCCCGGCAATCGCGCCGCGATAGGCGCCCTGCCCAAGCATCGGGCGTGCGCTGAAAAGTTGATTGAGGCTGAGGGCGCCGTGGAAGATATCGCCGCCGGTCAGCCCGAAGATGCGTTCCAGATCGAGCGGGCTGAGGATCTGCCGGCCCAGTACCGAGGCCGCGAATCCGGGAGCGTAGCGCTCGACCGTCGCGATCATCAACTCGGCGACTTGCTCACGATGATCGTCCCAATGCCGGCCATCCGGCAGCTGCGGTGCCACGTGCTGGCAGAACAGGCTGGCCACGTGTTGCCCGGGCGGTGCCAGCGTGTCGTCCAGCGTGCTGGGAATCAGCAACTCGACCACCGGTTCGCGTGACCATCCCGAAGCGCGCGCGTCCTGCCAGGCACGGTCCATGTAATCCAGGCTGGGCGCCAGGATGATGCCGGCAGTCAGATGATCGCCCGTGCCCGGCAAGGCGGTGAAATCCGGCAGCCGCGAGAGCGCGACATTCATGCGGAAGGTGCCCGATCCGCAGCGGTAATGCGCCATGCGCTCGCGTGTCGCCGCGGGGACATCGTCCGGCTGCATCAAGCGCTGATACAGCAGCTTCGGATTGACATTGGCCACCACTGCACGCGCACGCAGCGTCTCTCCTTGAGCGGTGATGACACCGACCGCACGCCCCTGCTCCACCAGCACGCGCGCCACTGCGCAGCCGGTGCGAATCGTCACGCCAGAGTCGCGCGCACTGGCGGCCATCGCCTGGGTGATCGCGCCCATGCCGCCGATGGCGTGCCCCCAGGCGCCTTTGACGCCATTGCTTTGCCCGAAAACGTGATGCAGCAACACGTAGGCGGTGCCCGGCGTGTAGGGGCTGGCGTAATTGCCGACGATGCCGTCGAAGCCGAATAGCGCCTTGATCGGTGCGCTTTCGAACCAGCGATCCAGATACTCGGCGGCCGAAATCGTGAACAGGTCGAGCAGCTCCTGCCGCAACGCGAGCGGTAGCTCCTGCAGCTGCAGCCCCAGCTTGCCCGCGCGCCATAGCTGCGGCAACGCGCGCAGCCATCCACCATCGCTGACATCCGGCGGTGGCTGCAATGCCAGCGCACGCAAGACATCGGCCAGTTGCTCTAGGCGCGCTTCATAGGCAGGCAATGCAGCGGCATCGCGCGCGGAGAACTTGCCGACTTCCAAGGCAGTACGCCCCGCGCCGGCCAGCAGGTACTCGCCAGTGGGCAATGGCAGAAAGTTGTTGATGCGGCGCGCCACCACGCGCAGGCCATGTCGCTCCAGGTCAAGATCGGCGATGACCTTGGGTTGCAGCAACGACACCGTGTACGCCGCCACCGAGTTGCGAAACCCCGGATGGAACTCTTCGGTGACCGCTGCGCCGCCGACGACGTCGCGCGCTTCCAGCACCACTACCCGCTTGCCGGCTTTGGCCAGGTAGGCGGCGCAGACCAGGCCATTATGGCCAGCGCCGATGATCAGGGCATCCAACGGTTCGGAGGCGGTAGGCATGCGCTTGTATATAGCACTGCTTGCACAGCAGGAGCATTCAGGTACTCGCCCCTCTCGACTGCCGCCCGCGCAACGACACAGACTGCCGGACCAGGTAGGCACAGCCTCAAGCCACAGCGCACAGGATGCGAAAACACCGGGCCGCCACTGCGCTGGTGCCCTGCGCAGGACTGCCGCCCATCCGGACACCGTCGGGCCGGTTCACCTACACATGCCGCACCCATGACCTTCGACACCATGCCATCCGGCTGGCGAGGCGTAGAGTGCCGGCCACAGCCCCCGCGACGGGGCTTCCCACATCTGCTCCTGGAGCCCTTTGTGATTCGTACACCTCATTTGTTGACCCTGTCCCTGGCCGTGGCCGCCGCGCTGAGCGGTTGCAAGAAATCCGAAGACGCCGCGCCGGCCGCGCCCGCTGCCGATACCGCCACAACCACCCCGGCGGCTCCCAAGGCGCTGACCCTGGACCAGAGCAAGCTGCCGGCCGTGAACCAGTTCACCGCCGCCGACCTGGATACCAACGGCAACGCCTGCACGGATTTGAATGCGTACGCCAACGCCAAGTTCCTGGCCGCCAACCCGGTGCCGAGCGATCGCACCAGCTGGGGCGCGTTCGAGATGCTCGACGAGCGTTCCAATGCGATCCAGCAGCAGTTGGTCGAACAGGCCGCGGCCGACACCAGCGCCACCGGCGTGGAAAAGATCGTCGGCGACCTGTGGTCCACCGGCATGGACGAGGCCAAGATCAACGCCCAGGGCATCGAGCCGCTGAAGCCGGAACTGGCCGCGATCGACGCCATCAACGACCAGGCCAAGCTGGTCGACTATCTGCGCAGCAGCGCCGCCAAGGGCAACAACGAGCTCTTCAGCTTCGGCGCCGAGGCCGACTTCAAGAAATCCAGCCAGAACATCGCCTATGCCATGCAGGGCGGCCTGGGCCTGCCGGATCCGGAGTACTACACCAGCGCCGCCAACAAGGCCAAGCTGGAGGCCTACCAGGCGCACGTGGCCAAGGTGCTGGAACTGTCCGGCGTGGCCGCGGCCGATGCCGCCGCGCAGGCCAAGCAGGTGGTCGCGTTCGAGACCCGTCTGGCCAAGGTCTCCAAGACCAGCACCCAGATGTCGCGCGATGCCTCGCTGGCCTACAACCCGATCTCGCCGGCCGATGCCGACAAGCTGACCCCCAACTGGTCGTGGACCGAGTTCTTCAAGTCGCAGGGCGTGGCCACGCCGGAGATGTTCTCGCTGGCGATACCGGCCTTCCACCAGGAAGTGAGCAAGATGATCGCCGACACCGATCCGGCGATCTGGCGCGCCTACCTGCGCTTCCACACCGTCGATGGTGCCTCGCCGTTCCTCAGCCAGCCGTTCGTCGATGAGAACTTCGCGTTCTACAACCAGACCCTGCGCGGGCAGAAGCAGATCAAGCCACGCTGGAAGCGTGTGCTGGCGACCATCAATGGCCAGACCGGCGAAGCGCTGGGCCAGATGTACGTCCAGGTTGCCTTCCCGGCCGACTCCAAGGCCAAGATGGAAACCCTGGTGACCAACCTGCGCACCGCGCTGAAGGCCCGCATCGAAAAGCTGGACTGGATGAGCCCGGAGACCAAGACCAAGGCGATCGCCAAGTGGGAAAGCTTCACGCCCAAGATCGGCTACCCGGAAAAGTGGCGCGAGTGGAACGGCTTGAACACCAGTCGCGACAGCTACCTGGGCAACGTGATGGCCGCGTCCGAGTACAACTACAAGTGGAACCTGTCCAAGATCGGCAAGCCGGTGGACAAGACCGAATGGGGCATGAGCCCGCAGACGGTCAACGCCTACTACAACCCGTTGCAGAACGAGATCGTGTTCCCGGCCGCGATCCTGCAGCCGCCGTTCTTCGACCCGAATGCGCCGGAGGAAATGAACTACGGCGGCATCGGTGCGGTGATCGGGCATGAGATGACCCACGGCTACGACGACCAGGGCAGCCGCTTCGGTGCCGATGGCAACTTCATCGCCGATCCGGGTTGGTGGACGCAGAAGGATCTGGACGCCTTCAAGGCACGCACCGGCAAGCTGGTCGCGCAGTTCGACGGCTATCGCACCCCGGCCGGCGACAAGGTCAAGGGCGATCTGACCCTGGGCGAAAACATCGCCGACCTGGGCGGCCTCAACACCGCCTACGACGCGATGAAGACCGCCACCGCCGGCAAGGACGACCCCAAGACCGACGGCATCACCCGTGACCAGCGCTTCTTCCTCAACTGGGCCACGGTGTGGCGCCGCAACTTCACTCCGGAAGAACTGGTGGTGCGCCTGAAGACCGATCCGCACGCGCCGGCCAACTTCCGCGCCATCGGCGCGCCGTCGAACATGCCGGCGTTTGCCGCCGCGTTCTCGTGCAAGGCCGGCGATGCGATGGTGCGTCAGGGCGATCAGCAGGTCGTGATCTGGTAATTGCGCAAGTGCGGTAGTTCGGGCGGGCGGCGATCGAAGATCGTCGCCCGTTTTTTTTGCTTCGGTTTTTCTGTTGCGTCCGCGGGGAAATCACGGCCGGCCACATGCATCGCCATCGCCGTCACTGCATCCAGCCCCCACCCCGAACACGCGCTGACGATCGATGGGTACCGCCCGGAACGACGCTTCTTCCCGGGCTTTGCGCGCAACTGGCGCGAACAGATCCGCGAGCAGCAGCAACTGGCCTATCTGGCCCCGGGCCCGCATGCGCCCGGCAGCCTGCGCGCCAATGCCGTCCCCTCGGACATTCCGTCCTTCGCACAGGCCTTCGCATGCAAGGCAGGTGCTCCGATGGTGCGTGCCGAAAGAGACCGCGTGGTGATCTGGTATGCGGCTGCAAGCGCTTTCAGCTCGATCGCAACATGCACAGGCCCGCGCTTGCGGGCCTGTCGCATTCATGCAAGCGGCCGACACCGAAGACCGGCAGCAGCTCGCGCCCGCCTGTACGGGGCGCAGCCTTGCTAAACTCCGCCGACTTCAATCTGGCCACCCTTCTTCTCGATGCCCACCATTCGTCCGCTTGCCCTCGCTCTTGGCTTCAGCCTGATCACGCTGCTGTCCGCCCCCGACGCCGACGCCGCTCGCAAGAAGAAGGCCGCTCCCAAGGCCCCGGCCGTGTCGGCGGCCTGCACCGATTTCTACGATTACGCCAATGCCGGCTGGCTCAAGGCCAACCCGGTGCCGCAGGCCGGTGCCGTCACCGCGCTGGGCCAGCTGTCCGAGCGCGCACTGCAGCAGCAGCGCGAGTTGCTGGATGCGTCGATGAAGGCGCCGCAGGGCAACGTGCAGAAATTGCTCGGCGACTTCTGGGCCAGCGGCCTGGACGAGGCCTCCGTCGAAAAGGATGGCTCCAATCCCATCGCCCCCTTGCTGTCGCGCATCGACGCGATCAAGAAGGCCAAGGATGTGCCCGCTTCCATCGCAGCACTGCATCAGGTCGGCATCCCGGTCGGCTTCAACTTCGGCCCGGACGTGGACCTGAAGGCGCTGGATCGCCACATCGGGTATTTCATGCAGGGCGGCATGGGCCTGCCGGACCCGGCGTTCTACACCCGCACCGACGCCGACACCCAGGCGCTGATGGGCCGCTACCGCGCCTACGTCAAGCAGATCCTGGCGCTGACCGGCACCCCGGCCGACAGGCTCGACGCCGATGCCGCCTCGGTGCTGCAGATCGAGACCGCGCTGGCGCGCAGTGCGCAGTCGGTGCAGGGCATCAACAACCCGTTCAACAACTACGCCCCGATTGCCACCAAGGAGCTGACCAAGCAGTACAAGAATCTGCGTCTGGCCGACTTCCTGGAGGCGCAGGGCGTCAAGGACGACCTGGTGTCGATGGCCGACCCGGCCATGTTCAAGCAGCTCGACAGCATGATCGTCAGCATCAAGCCGGACCAGTGGAAGGCCTATCTGCGCTGGCGCGTAGGCGATGCGATGGCGCCGTACCTGTCCAAGAGCTTCCACGATGCCGAGTACCAGTTCCGCGGCCGTCTGCTGCGTGGCGATGCGCTGCCGCCGCAGCGCTGGCAGCAGGTGCTGGACGCGATCAATATCGCCGCCGGCCCAATGCTCGGCCGCGAATACGTGGCGCGTTACCTGAGCAGCGACACGCGCCGCCAGGCCGAAGCGATCGCCGACCAGGTACGCGACGCGCAGCTGGCCGCGCTGGAGCGCACCGGCTGGGGCAACGGTGAAGTGATCGCCGAAGCCAAGGCCAAGCTGGCGGCGATGAAGATCGAAGTCGGCGCACCGCGTCGCGATCTGGATTACACCGTGCAGCCGATGGGCCGCGGCAGCTTCGGCGGCAACATGCTGATCGCCTCGACCTGGCGTCACCGCGAGGAGATGAAGCGCATCGGCAAGGGCAACGCCGACCGTCGCTGGGACGTGTTGCCGCAGCAGCCGGCAGTGGCCTACGACATTGCGCAGAACCGCCTGATCATCACCGCCGCCGTGCTGCAGGCACCGGTGCTCACCGCCGGCAGCACCCCGGCCGCGCAGTACGGCGCTTACGGCGCGCTGGTCGCCCACGAAATGACCCGTGCCATCGACGCCAAGGGCTCGCTGGTGGATGCCAAGGGCGAGTTGCGCAGCTGGTGGACGCCGGCCGAGAAGAGCAGCTGGACCATGCTGACCGGCAAGGTGGCCAGCCAGTTTGGTGCCTACCCCTACCCGGGCGTGCCCAACGTCAAGGTCAACGGTGCGCAGACCGCCGAAGAAAACCTGGCCGACCTGGCCGGCGTCGAACTGGCCTGGCAGGCCTTCAGCAAGGCACAGCCAGCGGCCACCGAGGCCGACAAGCAGGCGTTCTTCACCGCCTGGGCCGGTTTGTGGGCCCAACAGCTGTCGCCGAACGAAGCGGTGCAGCGTGCCAGCGCCGACATCCGGGCGCCGGGCCAGTGGCGCACCAACGGCCCGCTGTCCAACCTGCCGGAGTTCGGTGCGGCATTCAGCTGCAAGGCCGGCCAGCCGATGCAGCGCGTGGATGCCGAGCAATTGAAGATCTGGCGCTGAGTCAAGCGCCAGGAAGTCACTGGCAATCAACACGCAGTGGCAGGCAATAAAAAAAGAGCGCGGACTCCGCGCTCTTTTTTTGTGTCTGGCAGTCCATCCATCCCAACGCTTGGTAGGAGCGGCCCCGGCCGCGATGAAGCCTTACCGGTAACGCCCCATCGCGGCCAGGGCCGCTCCTACGGATCAGCGTGGATCTGCCACGCCCGGCTGCCCGTCATCCATCCGCTGCTTGCCTGAAAACGCACGCTCGGTAGGAGCGGCCCCGGCCGCGATGAAGCCTTACCGGTAACGCCCTATCGCGGCCAGGGCCGCTCCTACGGATCAGTGTGGATCCGCCACGCCGCGACTATTTCAACGCATCACACGCATTCAACGCACCACACGCAGCGGCGGCTTGCGCCCCTTGCCACCACTCTTCCTGCCGCCGCTGCCGCCAAACGGCGGCTGCCCGCGCCAGTAACGGATCATCAGCCAACCGAACAGCATGCCGCCCAGATGCGCAAAGTAGGCCACGCCCGGCTGCCAGTCATCCATCCGTTGCTTGCCTGACAACGCACGCTTGGTAGGAGCGGCCCCGGCCGCGATGAAGCCTTACCGGTAACGCCCCATCGCGGCCATGGCCGCTCCTACGGATCAGCGTGGATCTGCCACGCCGCGACTACCTCAACGCACCACACGCAGCGGCGGCTTGCGCCCCTTGCCACCACCCTTCCCGCCGCCGCTGCCGCCAAACGGCGACTGCCCGCGCCAGTAGCGGATCATCAGCCAGCCAAACAGCATGCCGCCCAGATGCGCAAAGTGGGCCACGCCCGGCTGCCAGCCGGTCGCACCCAGGAACAGTTCGATCGCACCGAACACGATCACGAAGGTGCGCGCCTTCATCGGGATCGGCGGAAACAGCAGCATCACCCGCTGATTGGGGAACAGCATGCCGTAGGCCAGCAACAGACCGAACACCCCGCCCGACGCCCCCACCACCGGCGCCCCGCTCTGGGTGAACCAGGCCATCAGCAACTGGCACACGCCGGCACCGGCTACGCACACCAGGTAATAGGTCAGAAAGCGCTTCTGCCCCCAGGTCTGCTCCAGCGCCGCGCCGAACATGAAAAGCGCCAGCATGTTGAAGAACAGATGGTTGAAACCGCCATGCAGGAACGCATAGGTCAACAACTGCCATGGCATGAAGCTGGCGCCGGGCGAGAACGCATCGAAGCCATTGGAAATCGGCCATAGCATCAACGAGGACAGCGCCGCATCGGAGGGCAGCACGCCGGCGCCCAGGTCGCCCAGTGCCCATTGCAGCAGGAACAAGCCAATATTGGCGATCAACAACGCTTTGGTGACGGGCGGCAGTTGGGGCATGACGGCATCCTTCGGAATGCCAACCATCATAACGGCAGGCTTATGAAGGTCCCCACACGGCGGCATCCAACCGCTGCGCGGCGCTGGCACGGCGCACCCGGCCCTGCTCGACCACCACGCCTTCGGCACGCAGCCGCCGGCATTGCTCACGGTAGCCGGACGAGCCTTCCGGCAACGCGATCCGGCCATCGCTGCGCAGCACCCGGTGCCACGGCAGCTGCGGATCATCATTGCCGCTGAGCACGCGCGCCACCAGCCGCGCCCGCCCGGGCAGGCCGGCGCGTAGTGCGACCTCGCCATAGCCGGCAACCTGGCCGGAAGGTATTGCCCGAATCGCCGCAAGAATGCGCAGCCGCGCCTGTTCGCCGGAGAGCGGCTCGGCGTTGGAGGCGGCACGCGCAGATGGATTGGCGGATCGACGCGTCGTTGGTTTGCGGGGCTTGGACATCGCGCAAGGATGCCAGCTATGGGATTGAAATCCCTCTTCCGTCCGAGCGAGGAGGCAGTGTTTGCGCGCTCTCGGTGCGCGTGTCTTGACGCGCCTTGGCCGACAGCGCGAAGCGGGATTGAGGTGAGGGTTCGGGCGGCACGAGGCTCGGCGGACAAGCAGCGCGGCCAACTTCCATGCAGGGCCGATGAGGCATGGCCGGCCGTGAACGTCGGATCGGCAGTTGATTGATGCATCGACTTTACCGAACCCTCACCCCAACCCCTCTCCCGAGGGGAGAGGGGCTTTGATCCGCTTGCTTGCGGGGGCCTGGCCTGCGTCAAGCGCACTTACGTCGGTGCCGGAGTGGTGTGCCCTGTTGCGCGGGGCTGCAGCAAGTTATGAAACGCAGGGGCCGACGCCAGTCCCTGCATCCGGCAGGGCGCTGATGCCCTCGTCGGCCCGGTCACAACTGCCGCACCAATGCATCAGTGCATCAGTGCATCAACACGATCTCTTCCGACGAGGTGGGATGGATCGCCACGGTCTCGTCGAAGTCGCGCTTGGTCGCACCCATCTTCACTGCCACCGCAAAGCCCTGCA
This sequence comes from Xanthomonas sp. NCPPB 2864, assembly GCF_056675615.1. Taxonomy (NCBI): domain Bacteria; kingdom Pseudomonadati; phylum Pseudomonadota; class Gammaproteobacteria; order Lysobacterales; family Lysobacteraceae; genus Xanthomonas; species Xanthomonas sp. NCPPB 2864. The sequence continues at coordinate 609,700 of NZ_JBWWVS010000001.1, read as the reverse complement.
GCATTTCGTCGGCGCTCTCGCCCAGCAGATGCACGCCGACCACGCGCTCCTGTTCGCCCACACAGACCAGCTTGAACAGGCTGCGCTGCGGCGCGTCGGCCAGCGCGTGCAACATCGGGCGGAAGTTGCTGCGGTAGACACGCACCGCGCTGCCGTGCCGCGCGCGCGCCTGCTCCTCGGTCAGTCCGACCTGCCCGAGCGGCGGATGCGAGAACACCACGCTCGGCACGCCTTCGTAGTCCATGCGCGCATCCGGCTGCTTGCCGAACAGGCGATCCATCAACTTGCGTCCCGCCGCGATTGCCACTGGCGTCAGTCCGACCTTGCCGCCGACATCGCCGATGGCATGGATGTTCGGCACGCTGGTGGTCTGGCCTTCGTCCACCACCACCTCGCCCTTGTCGCCCAGGCGCACCCCGACCTCTTCCAGACCCAGCCCCGCCGTGTTGGCGCGCCGGCCGGTGGCGAAAAACACCTTGTCGAAGACGTCGTTGCCCTGCTCGCTGGGGTGCGCGGGATGACCATGCACACGCAGCCTGCCTTCTGCATCGCGCTCCAGGCCGGTGGTGGAAAACCCGAAATGCAGGCGCACGCCCAGGTGCCGCAGGTTGTCGGCCAGTTGCAGGGTCAGCTCGGCATCGAAGCGCTCCAGCAACCGCTCGCCCTGCACGAACAGATGCACCCGGCTGCCCAGCGCCTGCAGCAGGCCGGCGATCTCCACCGCGATATAGCCGCCGCCGATGATCGCCACCTGCGCGGGCGCATGACAGAGATTGAAGAAATCGTCGGACACCTCACCGTGCTCGGCACCTTCGATGTCCGGGCGCAGCGGATGCGCACCGGTGGCGATCACGATGTGCTCGGCGGTCACCGGCACGCCGTCGCCGCCCATGATGGTATGGCGATCCTGCAACACACCGCGCTGCGGAATCATGACCACGCCATCTTCGTCGAGGCGGCGCCGATAACTGGCGTGGATGTTGCCGATGTAGCCCTGCCGGTGGGTGACCAGTTCCTGCCACGCCAGGGTCGGTCGCGGCACATCGAAACCCAGCGCCCCGGCCAGCTCGATCTTGCCGGCCAGATCGGCCGCCAGCCACATCGCCTTCTTCGGCACGCAGCCGAGATTGACGCAGGTGCCGCCCAATTCGTTCGGCTCCATCATCGCCACGCGCGCGCCATACTTGGCCGCGCGAAACGCAGCGGCCAGTCCACCGGAGCCGCCTCCCAGGATCACCACGTCGTAGTCGTACCGGGCACTCATGCGAAGCGCTCCGCCCGGTAGGGGTGCGGGTCCAGCGCAGGTGCGCGGCCCGTGATCAGGTCGGCCATCAGTTGTCCGCTTGCAGTGCTCATGCTGATACCGAGCATGCCATGTCCGGCTGCGAGCCAGACGTGAGGACGGCCCGGCACCGCGCCCAGCACCGGCACGTCGTCCCAGGTCATCGGCCGCCATCCATACCAGCGCTCGATCACGGCCGGGCCGGCCGGCGCATGCAGATAATCGGCCGCTGCGCGCTCCAGTGCCGCCAGGCGCGTGGGGTTGAGGTGGGTGTCGTGCCCGGAGAATTCCATCGTGCTCCCGATACGCAGACGATCGCGCCATGGCACCACGAACACCCAACGGTCCTTCAGCACCACCGGGCGACGCGGCATCAGCGCCGGGGCGGTATAGGTGATCGAATAACCCTTGCCGGCCTGCACCGGTAGACGCAATCCCAGTTGCGCCGCCAGCAGCGGCGACCACGGGCCGGTTGCGATGACCACCTCGCGCGCCTGCAGTCGCCCACGCGCGGTGTGCACGCACGCGCCACGTGCGTCCGGCACCACCGCATCGACGCAGCACTGCGCCTGGATCACCGCACCGCGCGCGCGCAGCACTCTTGCCAGTTCTGCGGTGTAACGCTCCGGGCGCAGATGCGCATCTCCGGGGAAATGGATCGCACCGGCAATGCCCGCGCGGAATGCCGGATCCTGGCGCACGTAGTCGGCACCCTCGATCATCTCGGCCTGGATACCCCACTGCGCAAGCACGTTGCACTCGTGGCGATAGTGCGCAAAGCGGCGCGGATCGGCAAACACGTAGTCCAGCCCATCGCTGCGAAATTCGCAGTCCAGCGCATAGCGCTCGACCCAGTCGTCGAAGCGTTGCCGCGCATCGCCCAGCAACGCCGCGCGCGCCTGCGCGCTGGCCTGCCAGTGACGCGTATTGCAGCGCTGCGCGAACTGCAGCAACCAGCGCCACAGCGCCGGGTCCAGACGTGGCCGGATATACAGCGGCGCGTCCGGCGTCAGCATCCACTTCAGCGCCTGCGCGATCATGCCCGGCGATGCCAGCGGCGGCGCATGGCTCGGCGTGATGGTGCCGCAGTTGCCGTACGACGTCGCCGCACCCACCGCGCCGGCGTCGAGCACGTGCACCTGCCGGCCCGCTTCGACCAGTGCCAGCGCAGTCGCCAGCCCAATGGCGCCGGCACCGACCACCACCACATCGACAGGCGCGGCGCTCATGTGCGCACTACCCCACGCGCGCGTCGCTGCGGCGCATCGGCGGCACACGCAGATAGGTCACGCTGCGCCATAGCCATTCCATCGGCCCGAAGCGGAACCAGCGCAACCACCATTGGCTCAGCACCACCTGCAACGCAAACAGCGCCAGCGCGAACGGCAGCTGCCATACGCGCGGCAGCTGCTCGAAATAGCCCAGCCCGTAACCGTAGAAGATCCACGTGCACACCAGCGACTGCAGCAGGTAGTTGCTCAGCGCCATGCGTCCGGCAGGCGCAAGCCAGGCCAGGCGCGGCGCCAGGCGCACCACCCAGGCCGCATAGCCCAGGCTCATCAGCGGGCCGGCAATCAGCGACAACGCGAACGCACCCGACAAGCGCAGATCCAGCCGCGCCGGATCGATCCACGGCTCCAGCGCGTAACTCACCCCCATCACGCCCAGCCCGAGCGGCAGCACCAAGTAGCGCAGGGCCCGAAACAGGCGCGGGAAGCGCTCGGGCGCGGCGATCGCGCCACTGCGCACAAACCAGCTGCCCAGCAGGAACATGCCGAGCATCGCCGGGCCATTGATGCTCAGCCCGGTCATCGCGTGCTGCAGGTCGTGCCAGCGCTCCAGCGTGGCCTGCGCATAGCTGCCGCCCCCGAAGGCGGCGCGCTGCGCCTGCACGTTTGCTGCCGCCTGTTGCGCCGCATCGGCCATCGCGACCTTCCATTCCACGGCAGCCGCCGGATCGAGCTGCGTCAAGGTGCCTGCGACGCCGTACAGCAGCGTCAGCGCGGGCGCGCAACAGTAGACCAGCGCGGCAAACCACGGCAGCGTCACCGTCGGCACCGAGCGCGTGGCCAGCAGCAACAAGGCCAGCAACGCGTAGGTCACCAGCACATCGCCGGACCACAGCAGCAGCGCATGCAGTAGGCCGATCACTAGCAGCCCGACGGTACGGCGCAGATAGGTGCCGAACAACCCACGCCCGGCCTGCGCGGCACGTTGCGCCATCACCGCAAAGCCCATGCCGAACAGCAGCGAGAACAGCGTATAGAACTTGCCCTGCACCAGCAGGTACACCAGCGCATCGGCAACCCGGTCGGTGCCGTGCCAATGCGGCTCCACGCCGGTGACCGCCAGATCGAGCGGACCGACGAAGGCTTCGATATTCATCAGCAGGATGCCCAGCAGCGCAAAACCGCGCAGCACGTCGAGCACCGCGATTCGCTCGCTGATTGCGATGGGCAGCAAAGGATCGCGCGGAGTCATCTCGGCTCGGGCAGCGCGGCGCGGCGATCGCGGCGCGCAACATGCAAACAGCCCGCCGAGATGGCGGGCCGCGGAAACACATCCAGCCAACGCTGGTCACACGGACACGATCGGCGCGTGCAAGCCGGCATCACCGTGCGGTGCATGCCGATCCTGCAGATAGACCGCATCAGTCCGTCTGCCGCACAGGCCGCGTGACGACTGCGCTCAGTGGTGATGGCCGCCTTCGCCATGCACATGCCCGTGATCGCGCTCTTCCTGGGTGGCTTCACGCACCTCGATGATCTCCACGTCGAAGTGCAGGTCCTTGCCGGCCATCGGGTGATTGAGATCGACGTCGACCACGCTCATGCCGACCTTCTGCACCGTCACTGCGCGCGGGCCGAAGTTGGTCTGCAGCACCACCTGGGTGCCCGGGACCAGCTTGGTGGCGCCGAAGTGCTTCTTGGGCACGCGCTGGCTCAGGCCTTCGCGGTATTCGCCGTACGCTTCGGTGGCCTTGACGTCCACGCCGAAGCTGTCGCCGGCTTCCTTGTCCATCATGGCCGCTTCCAGGCCCGGAATGATGTTGCCGTGGCCGATCATGATCGCCAACGGGTCACGCTCCTTGGAGCTCTCGATCGGCTCCTGGCCGAGCTCGGAAACGGTGTAGTGGAAGCGGACGACGCTGTCTTTTTCGATCTTCATGCCTGGCTCTGGATAGGCTGCCCGGTGGCAGACGGTGGAGGACGGCTTGTCGGCCGCCGGGTGCGCCGCCATCATGGCGACCTTTCGAACCGCCCATTATCCCGGCTCCATGCATATCACGCCAGTTTTCGCCGCCCGCGCCCGCCGCGCCGCGGCCAGTTCGTTGCTGGGCCTGCTCGTGCTGCTGGGCGGTTGCGCACAGGCGCCGGTCCGTCGACCGGCCGCCAACCCGCCACCGGCACCGCGTGTCTGGCCGCAGGTGCCGCCGTCCAACCCGGCCGCCGCCAACAACATCCTGATGCGTGCGCTGGGCCTGGTCGGCACGCCGTACCGCTTCGGCGGCAATACGCCGGAAACCGGCTTCGACTGCAGCGGGCTGGTCACCTATGTCTACAAGGATGTGCTGGCGCTGTCGCTGCCACGCACCTCGCGGGAGCTGGCCGCGGTACAGGGCCCGCGCATCCCGCCGGAGCAACTCACCACCGGCGACCTGGTGTTCTTCGGCTCCAGCGGCAACGTGACCCATGTCGGCATTTATGTCGGTGAAGGCCGCTTCGTACATGCTCCGAATACTGGCGGTACCGTCCGCTTGGATTTCCTGGATGGCGCCTACTGGCGTGACCATTATTCAGGTTCAAAGCGGGTTTTGCCCTGATATGTGATGCGCATCACATTTCATAAAACGGAAATTTAACCTTTTTTGAACGTAACGATTCTTTCACCAAGGCATCATCCCGCATCGACAGCAGAATTGTGATTCCCGCGTGACGAACGACGAACAGATCAACACTGGCGCCGCCCCGCTTCCGCCCCGGAAACCGCTCCGCCTGCTATGCGCCACCGCTCTTTGGCTCGCAGCCCTACCCGCCCTGGCCCAGACCGCCAACGGCACCGCATCCGCTCCGCAGACGACCACGCCAGACAGCGCCGTCGCCGCCGAGAAAGCCGCAACCCGCAGCCGCGCCGACGCCGCTGCCACCGCAACACTGGCCGCCCTGCTTCCGCACCTGGCCGCCAACGACGCCATTCCGCTGATGGACCGCTCGGCGATGTTCGCCGGTGACCTCAGCCGCCTGCTGGCCAATTACGACGTCTCCCAGAGCGCGGCCAATGCTGCCCAGAACGCCGTGGCCGACAGCCGTGTGCAGGTGATCCTGCAACGCGCCATGGCCCTGCTCGGCACCCCGTACGTCTGGGGCGGCGAGTCCACCGAAGGTTTCGACTGCAGCGGCCTGGTCGGCTATGTGTTCAAGACCGCCCTGGGTATTGACCTGCCGCGCGTGTCGCGCGACATCGCGCGTGACGAGTCTGCTGAACTGATCAAGGACCCCAACGCGCTCAAGGCAGGCGATCTGGTGTTCTTCGGCAGGCGCGGCCGCATCGACCACGTGGGTCTGGTGGTCGGCGATGGCAAGTTCCTGCACGCGCCCAGCCGCGGCAAGGACGTGCGGGTGGATTCGCTGGCCAGCGGTTACTGGAGCGAGAAGTTCATCCAGGCACGCCGGGTGCTGTGATCCCGAGCAGCTGATCCACTGCATGACAGAGGGGCCGCGGATTCCGCGGCCTTTTGCGTTGTGGACGGTCTTTGCGCGGAAGCTCCCTACCGTCGCCGCGCACGCATCTAGATCACGTACGCAGCACCACACACCTCGCCACCCCGATCAGCGCGCGGCATCGGCCTGGTAATGCGCCATGGTGTCCTCGATGCCCTTGCTCAGTTCCATCACCTTGAGCGCGTATTCGGCCAGGCGCTGATCCTCAGGCGTGTCTGGCCGCCAGGAAGGCACTTCCACCGGCGTGACACCATCCGGGTCCATCGCCACGAACACGATGATGCAATGCGTGCAGAGCCGCGAGTCGCCGCCCATCGGGCTGCGCGCCCGTACATCGATGGCGAAGTGCATGCTGGTGCGTCCGGTGTAGACCAGCTTGGCCGACACCGCGACCAGATCGCCGATCCGCACCGGCGCCACGAAGCGGATGCCGCCCACCGCCACGGTGACGCAGTAATGCCCGCTCCAGCCACTGGCCGCGGCAAAGCCGACCTGGTCGATCCACTTCATCACCACGCCGCCATGCACCTTGCCGCCGAAGTTGACGTCGCTGGGCTCGGCCAGAAAACGAAATGTCAGATCACGCTGTTGGCCAATCACCGCCCGCCCCCGTCAATGGATGAGCTGGCAGTGTGCCATGCGGGTGGGACGTCAGCGCGCCCGAGGCAAACGCCTGACACCGGGTCCGGCAATGCCGATGCTTCACTCAGGAACGCAGCGCATCCAGGTTGTCCTGCCTGCGCAGGCACAGCCACGGAAAGTGGGGTTGTTTCATCCTGAGCATTCTTCGTAGGCGCGCCCCCGGGCGTCGCGGGTCGAACAGTCGCTGCACCACAAAGCGGTCGAAGCTGGCGTAAGTATGCTGGTGGTAGTGCGCGGCCAGCGCCGGAGCGCCCAGTTCGGTGAAGTAACGCAGGCTGCGCGCGGCGCTTGCGTTGGCGGCTTGCGCATCCGCATACAGCGGGCTGTCGAGGATGTGCAGCTCGCCGCCGTCGCGTAGTTGGGCGAGCAGGCGCACGACCAGTTCCGCAGGGTCGGCGAAATATTGGATGCAGGCCGGGACCACGATGACGTCGAACAGATCGCGTGGCAGTGCCAGGGTCTGGATGTCGGCGGCGATAAAGCTCAGGCGCTGGTCATGGCCGAACACGCGCGCGGCCTGGGTCAGCTCGGTGCGGTTGACGTCGATGCCGCAGACGTCACGCTGCAGCGACTGCGCCAGCAGCTGCGACAGCCAGCCGTTGCCGCAGCCCAGTTCGGCAATGGCGCCCTCGCCTGCCTGCGCGCGCAGATGTTGGACCAGCAAGGCGCTGGACAGCGCACGCACCTGCCATTCCAGACTGGCGCCGAGCTTGCCGCCGGGACGCGGCAGGCTGCGCACCTGTGCATCGGTGTAGAGCCGGCCTTCCTTGCGCCGAACCTGCAGATACTGCTGCTCGAACGGGTCGTCGGCCAACGACCGCTGCACCAACACGCCGTCGACGCTGTGCAACTCGGGCAACTGCTGCAGGCGGTCGCGCAGCGTGGGAAATCCAGCGCGCATCGGCGGCGGTCAGCGCTGCGTCGGCGCGCGATCGGTCAGCGGATCTTCCAGGCCCACGTTGGTCGAGGCCGACTCGTAAACGGCCTTGTCGAGCAGGCCGGTTTCCTTGGCCACCAGCACCGGCACCAGCATCTGCCCGGTCACGTTGGTCAAGGTGCGCATCATGTCGAGAATGCGGTCGATCGCGTACAGGTAGCCGATCACTTCCAGCGGCAGATTGGCCGCGCTCAACACCACCGTGGCCATGATCACCGCGGTGCCGGGCACGCCGGCGGTGCCGAAGCTGCCCAGCACCGAGGCGATCAACACCACGAAGTACTGGTTGGCGGTCAGCGGCACGCCGGTGTATTGCGCGATGAACACCGCGCACAGGGCCGGGAAGATCGCACCGCAGCCATCCATCTTGATGCTGGCACCCAGCGGCACCGCGAACGCGGCGTAGTCCTTGCTGACGCCCAGGTTATGCGTGATCGAGCGCATCGCCACCGGCATCGCGGCAAAACTCGATGAACTGACGAAGGCCACCTGCATGCCCGGCGCCGCGCCGCGGAAGAACTTCCACGGATTCAATCCATGCAGCAACAACAGGCTGCTGTAGACCACCACGATGTGGATCGCGCAGGCCACATACAGCGCCAGCACGAAGTTGCCGAACGGCAGCAGTTTCTCGAAGCCATAGCTGCCGACCAGGCTGGCGATCAGCCCGAAGGTGCCGAGCGGGGTCATCTCCAGCACGAAGCGGGTGACCTGGATCATGATGTCGCTCAACTGCGCGGTGAGCTTGCGTGCCTCGGCCACGCGCTCGCCGAGCTTGACCATCGCAAAGCCCAGCAGCGCGGCGAAGAAGATCACCGGCAGGATCGATCCGCGCCCGGCCGCCAGCACCGTTTCGCCGGCCGCATTGGTCTTGGTGCCGATGCCGGTCAATGCGTAGAACGGGTTGGAGGGCACCACGTCCAGCAGCACCTTGATCGGGCTGGGCACATCGCGCGGTTTCCAGGCCGAATCCACGCTCAGGCTGAAATGGCCGGCGCCGGGTTGCATCAACGTGCCCACCGCCAGGCCCACGCCCACCGCCAGCGCGGCGGTGATGACGAACCACAGGAATGTGCGCCCACCGAGCGCGGCGACGGATTTTTGCCCGTGCAGCGAGGAGATCGCATTGATCACCGCAAAGAACACCAGCGGGATCGCGATCATCTTGATCAGCGTGACGTACAGATCGCCGAGCGGGCCAAACCACACATCGGCAGCCGGACCCATGGCCCAGCCGGCCAGCGCGCCGAGCACGAAGCCGGCCACCACGCGTTGCCAGAACGGAATGCGCAACCAGGCCGAGACCAATGTCATGCGTCGAATCATCCGGGGGGGAGAGTGCATGCACCATAGCCCAGGCCCGCGTCGCCCGCGAGGCCACGACTGGAACAGCGGCGTGTCATCTGTGTGACACCAGGCATCCCGGCATAATGCGCGCTGATTCAGTCACGAGTTCGATGCCGATGCGTTACCGCCTGCCTGCCCTCGCCGCCCTGACCACCGTGTGTGTCGCCGCCTGCGCGTCCAGCGCCGGCACCAGCGCATCCGCGCCCGCCGCCGTGCGCGTGGAGGTGCCGCAGGTGACGCATCCCGCCGGCGAGACGCCGCAATGGTGGTACCGCTCGGGCGCCGCGCGCGCAGCCGGCAACGGCGCGATGGCCGGGCGCGCGCGCAACGTGATCCTGTTCCTGGGCGATGGCATGAGCCTGACCACGGTCGCGGCAGCACGCATTTTGGATGGCCAGCGCAAGGGCGGGCCGGGTGAGGAGAACCTGCTGTCGTGGGAGCAGTTCCCGGCCACCGCCTTCAGCAAGACCTACAACACCGATTCGCAGACGCCGGATTCGGCCGGCACCATGACCGCGATCACCACCGGGGTGAAAACGCATATGGGTGCGATCGGCGTCAGCAGCGGCAACCGCAGCGATTGCGCCGACAGCCTGGGCAAGGGCCTGTTGAGCTGGCTGCAGCTGGCCGACAGCGCCGGCATGGCCACCGGCATCGTCACCACCACCCGCCTCACCCACGCCACCCCGGCGGCGACCTATGCGCATTCGCCGGACCGCAACTGGGAAAACGATACCGACCTGCCCGGGTCCGCCCGCACTGCCGGCTGCCAGGACATCGCCCAGCAACTGCTGTCCAGCGCGCGCTTCGGGCGTGGCCCGCAGGTGGTGCTGGGCGGCGGACGCAGTCAGTTCCAGACCGTGCAGGAGCGCGATCCGGAATACGACGACAAGGTCGGCCTGCGCCTGGACGGCCGCGATCTGGTCGCCGAGTGGAAGCAGGCGCACCCGCAGGGCGCCTACGTCTGGAACGAACAACAGTTGCAGGCGGCCGCCGGCGCGCCCGCATTGCTTGGCCTGTTCGAGCCGGATCACATGCAGTTCGACCACGACCGCAATCGCACCGCGCAGGGCGAGCCCAGCCTGACCGAGATGACCCGTACCGCGATCAAGTCGCTGTCGCGCGACCCGAACGGCTTCGTGCTGATGGTCGAAGGCGGCCGCATCGATCACGCCAACCACGCCGGCAATGCCTACCGCGCGCTCGACGAAACCGTCTCGCTGTCCGATGCAGTACGCACCGCCGTGCAGACCGCGCCGCCGGACACGCTGATCATCGTCACCGCCGACCATTCGCATACGCTCAACTTCGTCGGCTACCCGGTGCGCGGCAACCCGATCCTGGGCAAGGTGCGCGGCACCGGCGGCGAAGAAGGCGACCGCAGCCAGCTGGCCACCGACCTGGCCGGCCAGCCCTACACCACGCTGAGCTACGCCAACGGCCCCGGCTACACCGGCGCCAGCAACGCGCAGCCGGCCGGCCCCAAGAAATACCCGCACGAACCCAGCACCAGCGAGCCGGCCGCCGGCCGCCCGGACCTGACCCACGTCGATACCGAGGCGCCCAGCTACATGCAGGAATCGCTGGTGCCGACCAAGTCCGAAAGCCATGGCGGCGAAGACGTCGGCATCTGGGCCACCGGCCCGGGCAGCGCGGCCTTCCGAGGCACGCTGGAAGAGAACGTGATCTACCACGTCATCGTGCAGGCCACCCCGCGCCTGCGCGAGCGCCTGTGCAAGGCCGGTACCTGCGACAGCACCGGCGTGCCGGTGGAGTTGCCGCAGTCGGCCACGTTCGAGACTGCGGCCAAACGCTGATGGGCTGGCTGCGCGCAGCGCGGACGGTGGCGGCGCGGCATGCCCCGCCGCCGGCGTGCGGATGCAGCGTCGCAGCACGCCATCTGCATCGATGACCGGATTGCTGCCACCCGCGGCGCCGCCCGGCCCGGTGCTGGTCGCCTACAGCGGCGGCGTGGATTCGAGCGTCTTGCTGCACCTGCTGGCAGCGACGCCGCGTTGTCGCGACACGGGGCTGCGTGCGGTGCATGTGCATCACGGCCTGCATGCCGATGCCGACGCCTGGGCCGCGCATTGCCAGCGCCAGTGCGATGCCTTGCAAGTCCCCCTGCAAATTGCGCACGTGCAGGTCGCGCGCGACAGCGGCCTGGGGCTGGAAGCGGCGGCACGCCATGCACGCCATGCCGCGTTTGCCGCGGCACTGGCGCCCGGCGAATGGCTGGCGCTGGCGCACCATCGCGACGATCAAGCCGAAACCTTCCTGCTGCGCGCATTGCGCGCTTCCGGCCCGGACGGCTTGGCGGCGATGCGCGCGCAGCGTCCCTTCGCCGCCGGCATGCTGTGGCGCCCCCTGCTGGCGCATGCGCGCACCGAGGTGCTGGCGTATGCGCAGGCACATCGCCTGCACTGGATCGAAGACCCCAGCAATGCCGATACCCGCCACGACCGCAACTTCCTGCGTACCCAGCTGATGCCCGTATTGCAGCAGCGCTGGCCGCAGGCCGCCGAGGCACTGGCGCGCAGCGCGCAGCTGAGCGCCGATGCCAGCGACCTGCTGCTGCAGGAGGACACCGCGCTGCTGCCCGGCTTGCTGACCGCCGCCGGCGCACTGGATCTGCAGGCCTTGCGTGCGCAGCCGGCAACACGTCGGCCGCGGCTGCTGCGCGCCTGGGTAGCGGCAGCGCAGGCGCCACCGCTGCCTGCGCACGGCGTTGCCGCCCTGGAGCAGGAAGTCGACGACGACGCACCGGATCGGCAGGCCTGCTTTGCCTGGCAACAGGTGCAGGTGCGGCGCTGGCGCCAGTGCCTGTACCTGCTGCGTCCGCACAGCGCGTGGCCGGCGTCATGGCAGGCCCGCTGGGATGGCACGTCCCCGCTGCCACTGCCGGATGGCGCGCAGCTGCAGTTGCACGGCGCACCCGGCCTGCGCTTCGCGCAACCGCTGCTGGTGCGCGCACGCCAGGGTGGCGAACGCATCGTGCTGCCGCAGCGCGCGCATTCGCACCGGCTCAAGCACCTGCTGCAGGCGCTGGATCTACCGCCCTGGCAACGCGCGCGCCTGCCGATCCTGTGGGCCGACGGCCGGGTGCTGGCAGCCGGCGACTGCATCGTCTCGGCAGCATTGAGCGACTGGCTGCGCGCGCATGGCGCATCCTTGCGATGGCGCGACCACGCCACTGCGAATTGACCCGCCTGCCTGCGCGCCGCACACTTTGACGATGGTCAAAAAATCCTTGAACGAAACATCCCCGGTCGCCCGCTTCGAACAGTCGCTGGAAGAACTCGAGCAACTGGTGCAGAAGATGGAAGTCGGCGACCAGAGCCTGGAGCAGTCGCTCACCGCCTACGAGCGCGGCATCGGCCTGTACCGCGACTGCCAGCAGGCACTGGAACAGGCCGAACTGCGCGTGCGCATGCTGACCGACCCCGCGCGCCCCGATCTGGCCGAAGACTTCCAGGCGCCGTCGCAGGACGGCGGCTGAGGTGAGTTCGGCGTTGTTCGAGCACTGGATCGGCCGCACCGAACGCAGCCTGGAGGCCAGTCTGCCCAGCCCCACCCTGGCGCCGCAGCGACTGCACGCCGCGATGCGGCACGCGGTGCTGGGCGGCGGCAAGCGCATGCGCCCGCTGCTGGTGTATGCGACCGGCGCACTGTTCGGCGCCGACGAGGACCGCCTGGACACGCCCGCGGTGGCGGTGGAGCTGATCCACGCCTATTCGCTGGTGCACGACGACTTGCCGGCAATGGACGACGACGCCTTGCGCCGTGGCCAGCCCACCGTGCACATCGCCTTCGACGAAGCCACGGCGATCCTGGCCGGCGACGCGCTGCAGACGCGCGCCTTCGAGCTGCTGGCTGCGGCCCCGGTCAGCGCGGAGCTGCGGGTCGGCTGGCTGCAGAGTCTGGCCACCGCCGCAGGCGCTGCCGGCATGTGCGGCGGCCAGGCGCTGGATATCGATGCCACCGGCCAGTTGCAATCGCTGCGCGATCTCGAGCGCATGCACGCCCTCAAGACCGGCGCACTGATCCGCGCCGCAGTGCGCATGGGCGCGCTGACCGGCGCTGCCGCAGCCGACGACCAGCAACGCCTGGATGCATTTGCCGATGCACTGGGCCTGGCGTTCCAGGTCCGCGACGACATCCTGGATGTGGAATCGAGCTCGGCGCAGCTGGGCAAGACCGCCGGCAAGGACGCCGCGCAGGCCAAGTCCACCTATCCGGCCCTGCTCGGAATGGACGGCGCCAAGGCCAAGCTGGCCGAACTGGCCGCCCGCATGCACGACATCCTGCAGCCCTACGGTGCGCCCGGCGACACGCTGGCGACGCTGGGCCGGTTTGCGGTGGACCGCGCGCACTAGCGCTCCGCGTTCGTTTGAGCTGCCGCACAGGCGCGCCGGGCGCCTCGTGCGCCGATGCCTGGCGACATGCGCAGGCTCCGCCGATGCGCAAGGGCGAGCGGCCGCGCAGCCGGCTTCAACGCCACCACGCACGGCGACTACGGCAGCGCGTTCGACTTCAGCAGCCCGCAGCGATCAGGCGCTCGCACCGGCCTTTGCGCATACCGTGCGCCAGCGCACGGCGCGGCTGCAGCACACCGCCCTGCAAGCGCTGCGCTGCGTCACAGAACGTAACTTCTCCTTCCATACATTTTTCACATGAAAACTTCGGCAGGGCGGCAATGAAGTGCGGGCTAATTCACACTTCCAGGCTGAATTGTCGCCATCGGTGTCCGCATTTGTCATTGCCTGACTACCGGAAGGCCAAAAACCGCATCAATCGGTTCTCTTGTTGCGTCTGCTCGCTCTGCCTAGGTTGACCTGCCCGCGTTCGCGGACATCCCCCGACCACATGGAGAGTCACTGGTGAAGAACGTTTTTCTCGCATCGTTTGCAGCAGGCACGCTGGCCGTTGTTGGCGTGCTCGGTTCGGCGCAGGCGCAGTCCGTGCGCGGCCCGGTCCCGTTGACCATCGAACTGGCGCCGGTCGCCGATCAGGCCGGGCGACACCAGGGCAAGATCGCGGTGACCGTCACCAACAACGGCAGCCAGATCGCACGCGTGCCGACCTATCAACTGCCGCTGCAGACGCTGGACAACGGCATCCTGGAAGTGAGCCGCGATGGTGTGCCGGTGAGCTACACCGGACGCCTGGTCAAGCGTGGCCTGCCCAAGGCGGCGGACTTCACCATCCTCAAGCCGGGCCAGAGCGTCAAGGGCGAGGTCGATCTGGCCGGCGCCTACGATCTGTCGACCAGTGGCAACTACACCATCCAGGTCCGTTCGTCGCTGCAATATGCCTCGCTGTCCGACGGCAGTCTGATGAAGGCGGCCAACGGCCAGCCGGCCGTGGCCACCAGTACGCCGCTCACGGTCTGGCTGGACGGCGCGCGTCGCGGCGTGCAGCGCCAGCTCGCAATCGGTCCGACCGCCGTGGTTAATGGCATCAACTACCTCAACTGCAGCACCACCCGCACCAATCAGGCCGCCAGTGCCGTCACTGCCGCGCGTACTTACTCGCAGAACGCGCGCAACTACCTCAATGCCGGCAGCACCGGTGCGCGCTACACCACCTGGTTCGGCGCCTACAACGCCTCGCGCTACAGCCGGGTCAGCTCGAACTTCGTCAACATCGACAACGCGCTGGACCAGAACAACGGCCAGCTGACGATCAATTGCAGCTGCGAAGCGGATCTGGCGGACGCCTTCGCCTACGTCTATCCGAACCAGCCGTACGAGATCCATGTCTGCAATGCGTTCTGGAGTGCGTCGACAACCGGCACCGACTCCAAGGCCGGCACGCTGGTGCACGAGACCAGCCACTTCACGGTCGTCGCCGGCACCCAGGACCGTGTCTACGGCCAGTCCGGCGCGCGCAGCCTGGCGATCAGCAACCCGGCCCAGGCAATCACCAATGCCGACAGCCACGAGTACTTCGCCGAGAACACTCCGGCGCAGAACTGATCGCGTCATCGTCTGAAACGACAAAGGCCCGGCATCGCTGCCGGGCCTTTGTCATTTGCACCGCGCCGGATTACTTGATCAGGCGCAGCGTGAACGGGTAACGGTAGTGTTCGCCGTTGTTGGCCTTGACCGCGGCCAGGATGCACAGCACCAGGTTGGCGATCCACACCAGCGTCGGCACGAAGAACAGGATGCCGAACGACACGATGGTCAGGATCACCGCAGCCACGTAGGCAATGATCACGGTGATCTGGAAGTTCAACGCCTCCTTGGCCTGATCGGTAGCGAACGGCTTGGACGGACTGGCGTCCTTGCTGATCAGCCAGATCACCAGCGCGCCGATGAAGGACGTCAGGATACCGAGCAGGTGCGCGGCCAGCGCCAGGGTGCGCTCCTCCGACGGTGTGCTGGTCCCGATCGGCGGCGGCGGCGGCGGTACGGCGTGCGACTCGAATTCGCTCATCATGTCTCCCCATGCATGGTTGTGGTGCGGCGGACTATAACAACGATTCAGCCAGCTACCAGTGCGGGAAGACATGGTCTCGGCTCTGCACGGCGGTTGCCGCCAGGCAGAGCGGCCCGACGCGCGCGCGCCGGGCGCTGTGCAGTTGGCGCAGCAGCCCTGCTCAGCCGCGCTCAGCTATCGCCTGCCACCGTCATGCGGTTGACCAGCACCGAGCCGATCTTGACGTGCGAGCGCGGATCGACATCGCTGCCGACCGCCTCGATGCCGGCGAACATCTCGCGCAGATTGCCGGCGATGGTCAGCCCGTCGACCGGATAGGCGATCACGCCGTTCTCGATCCAGAAGCCACCGGCGCCGCGCGAATAATCGCCGGTCACCGGATTGACGCCGTTGCCCATCAGCTCGGTGACGAGCAGGCCGCGCGACATGCCGGCAACCAGCGAAGCCAGGTCGCCGGCGTTGGCGGTGACCTGCAGGTTGTGCACGCCGCCGGCGTTGGCGGTGGTCTGCAGGCCCAGCTTGCGTGCGGAGTAGCTGCCCAGCACATAGCGCTGCAGCACGCCGTCACTGATTAATGCCGAACGCCGCGTCGCCACGCCTTCGCCATCGAAGGCGGCCGAGCGCAGGCCGCGGCGCAGGTGCGGCAGTTCTTCGATGTTGAACCAGTCCGGGAACAGTTTGCTGCCGACACTGTCGAGCAGGAAGCTGGCGCGGCGATACAGCGCGCCGCCGGAGACCGCGCCGAGCAGATGCCCGACCAGCGAGCGCGCCACTTCCGGCGCGAACAGCACCGGCAACTGGCCGGTCGGCAACGAGCGTGGCTGCAGCCGCGCCAGGGTGCGTTCGGCGGCGTGGCGGCCGATCGCTTCCGGCGCCTCCAGGTCTTCGCGCGCCAGCGCGCTGCTGTACCAGCCATCGCGCTGCATGCCGTCGCCCTGGCCGGCAATCAGCGCACAGCTGATCGAATGATGGGTGCCGCGCTCGCGGCCGATGAAACCATGCGAGTTGGCGTAGACCGACAGGCTGAGCCCGGTGCTGGCCGAGGCGCCGTCGGAGTTGCTGATCCGCGCATCGGCATTGCGCCCGGCGCTCTCGCAGGCCAGCGCCAGGTCCACCGCGGTGTCGGCGTCCAGTGCCCACGGGTGCCAGCTGTCCAGCTCGGGGAAGTCGCGCGCCATCAGCTCCGGGTCGGCCAGGCCGGCAGCGACATCGTCCTCGGTGTAACGGGCGATCGCGCAGGCCTGGGCAACGGTCGATTCCAGGCTGGAATCCTGCAGATCGGCGGTGCTGGCGCTGCCCTTGCGCTTGCCGAAGTACACGGTGACCGCAATGCCGCGGTCGCGGGTGGATTCCACCGTTTCCACATCGCCCAGGCGCACGTTGACGTCCAGGCCGCGCTCTTCGCTGCAGCTCACTTCGGCCTGGGTGGCGCCGGCGGCACGGGCGCGCTCGAGCAGGCGCTGCGCGATGTCGGTGAGCGCATCCAGGCGCTGCAGGCTGTCGTCCTGGACACGTGTTTCGGAGGAGAGTGCGTTCAATGCTTTATCCTAGTCTCAATGATGAATAACTTCTTGTTTCGGATGGATGGCAATGCGCGGACGCGACGAAGACACCGGTGAATTCCGCGGCGCCAGCCGCAGCCAGCAGCGGCGCGAGGCGCTGGAAATCTTCGACCTGGGCGAAAAGCTGGTGGCGCTCACTCCGGCGCAGCTGGCCAAGTTGCCGGTGCCCGAATCGCTGATCCCGCATATCGAGGAGAGCAAGCGCATCACCTCGCATATCGCGCACAAGCGCCAGCTGGCGTTTCTGGCCAAGCACATGCGCCGCGAGGACGACGAAACGCTGGCCGCGATCCGCGATGCGCTGGATGCCAACAGCGATACCGCGCGCCGCGAAGTGGCCGCGATCCACCGCGTCGAGCGCTGGCGCGAGCGCCTGCTCGCCGAAGGCGACGTGGCGCTGGCCGAACTGCTGGAAACCTACCCGGCCGCCGACCGTCAACAACTGCGCCAGCTGGTGCGCAACGCCATCCACGAGCGGGCCAAGAACAAACCGCCGCGCGCCTACCGCGAGCTGTTCCAGGTGCTGCGCGAGTTGTCTCAGGAGCCGGGATTGGAGAGTGGGGATTCGGGATTGGAAGACGACGAATCGGCATCGGACGCCGACGAATAAGGCTCCGCCCGATCCATCCAGCCCCGCAACGGCCATCCCGGCCGTTGCCAATCCCAGATCCCGGCTCCCGGATCCACCCAAGCGGAACCCACCACACCCCGCAGTCCCCGCTGTTGCGAATCCCGAATCCCGATTCCCAAATCCCCGCATCTCAGGCCTGCGTTCCACCAACGGTGATGCCGTCGATCAGCAGCGACGGCTGGCCGACGCCGACCGGCACGCTCTGCCCGTCCTTGCCGCACACGCCCACGCCTTCGTCCAGCGCCAGGTCGTTGCCGATCATGCGCACCTTCTGCATGGTTTCCGGGCCGTTGCCGATCAGCGTGGCGCCCTTGACCGGCGCGGTGACCTTGCCGTCTTCGATCAGGTAGGCCTCGGTGGCCGAGAACACGTATTTGCCGCTGGTGATGTCGACCTGGCCGCCGCCGAAGTTGACCGCGTAGATGCCCTTTTTCACCGAGCGGATCATTTCCTGCGGATCGTGCTGGCCGGCGCGCATGTAGGTGTTGGTCATGCGCGGCATGGTCAGGTGCGCGAACGATTCGCGCCGGCCGTTGCCGGTCGGCGCCACGCCCATCAGGCGCGCGTTGTGGGTGTCCTGCATGTAACCGACCAGCACGCCATCTTCGATCAACGTGGTGCACTGGGTGGACGTGCCCTCGTCGTCGATATTGAGCGAGCCGCGGCGGCCATCCAGGGTGCCGTCATCGACGATGGTCACGCCCGGCGAAGCCACACGCTCGCCGACGCGGCCGGCGTAGACGCTGGTGCCCTTGCGGTTGAAGTCGCCTTCCAGGCCATGCCCCACCGCCTCGTGCAGCAGCACGCCGGGCCAGCCCGGGCCCAGCACCACCGGCATCACGCCGGCCGGAGCCGGAATCGCATCCAGGTTGACCAGCGCCTGACGCAACGCTTCGCGGGCGAAGCCTTCGGGGCGGCCATCTGCGAACAGTTCGGCATAGCCGTAACGGCCACCGCCGCCGGAGTAACCGGACTCGCGCCGCCCGCCCTGCTCGACGATCACCTGCACGTTCAGGCGCACCAGCGGGCGCACGTCGGCGGCGAGTACGCCGTCGCTGCGCGCGATCAGCACCGTGTCCACCCCGCCGGACAGGCTCACCATCACCTGCTTGACGCGCGGGTCGGCGGCGCGCACGTACTGATCGATACGGCGCAGCAGATCGACCTTGGTCGCGCTGTCCATGTCGTCGATCGGGTCGGTGGCCGGGTACAGCGCACGCCCGTTGCCGCGCACCAGCGAGCGGGTGGATTGCGCACCGCCCTCGCGCGAGATTGCGCGCGCGGACTGCGCCGCCTCCAGCAAGGCCTCGCGCTGGATGTCATCGGAATAGGCGAAGCCGGTCTTCTCGCCGGCAATCGCGCGTACACCCACGCCCTGTTCGATGGAATGCGCACCGTCCTTGACGATGCCGTCTTCCACGCTCCAGCTCTCGCGTCGCGAATGCTGGAAGTACAGGTCGCCGAAGTCGATGCCCGGGCCCAGCAGGGCGCCGAAGGTGCGGTCGAGATGGCCGGTGTCCAGGCCGGAAGGAAGCAGCAGCCGGGTTTCGGCCAGAGTGAGAGCGTTATCGGTCATGCAGTCAGGATGGGGCCCGCGCGCCAGGGAGACAAGTCGTTCGGCTGAACATGCGGCACGGCTATCATCGCGCCCATCGCCACGCCGACGCCCGCGCATGAAGCTCACTGCCCACGTCCTGGATGGCCATACGCTGGACATCCGCCCCGCCCCGCACGAGCGCGACTGGATGGACGCCACCGACCAGCGCTATGCCTACCGCTGCCTGCCGCTGGCGATCGCCAATGCGCATGGCTGGGAGCTGCTGTGCCAGGCCGGTTTCGAAGCGAGTTGGGACGGGCGCGACAGCCTGGATGCGATCCGGATCAGCGCCGATGCCGGCGCCGCCTCACCGGCCATCAGTCACTTCGGCTACGGCGTGCTGACCTTCCACGTGCCCTGCCTGTTTCGCACCGATGCCGACATGGATCTGTTTGTCACCGGGCCATTGAACCGGCCCAAGGACGGCATCGGCGCGCTGAGCGGCATGGTCGAAACCGACTGGAGCCCGTACACCTTCACCATGAACTGGAAGTTCACCCGGCCCGGGCAAGTGCGCTTCGAGGCCGGCGAGCCGTTCTGCCATCTGTTCCCGCTGCCGCGCCAACTGATCGAACAGGTGCAGCCGCAGTGGAAGCCCTTGTCCGAGGCGCCGCAACTGGCGCAACAGCATGCCGACTGGACCCGCAGCCGCACGCAGTTTCTGCAGGAACTGCCGGATGCGCAGTCGGCCGCCGCGCGCGAGAAATGGCAACGCGGGTACTTCCGTGGCGTCGCCGGTGCCGATCAGGCGCCGGTGCAGGGCCACCGTTCGCGCCTGCGTCTGCCGATGTTCGTACGCGTCGATTGCGAGGGCGACAGCCCGCTCGACTGAGTGCATCGCTGCATCGGCGCACGGGACGTGCCGCTGGCGCGCATGCCGCGTTCGATCAACTTGCCGCAAGGCCTGAGTGCCCGCGACAACTCAGCACCAGCACACGCCAACGCGCCCGCAACCGGACGCGTCAGCGTGGCGACCGACCGGGCGTGCCTGGCGTTGCGGTGGGCGCGCCTTCTGCAGGCGGCTTGCCGGGCGCCCGCTCGCGCACTTCGCGCTCCACCACGTCCACCTGCGGATCCTTCCACGGCCCGGTGACGTGATAGGTCTTGGCGCCGATCGCCCCGAGCGGTTTGCCGAGCACCGCATTGGCGGCCGCGCCCACCGCCGCCCCGACCGGGCCGCCGGCCACCGCGCCAACCACGGTGAGCAGATTGCCGGCCTTGGGGTTCACGTCCACGGTCTGGTCGAAGGTCTGCGCGCGCAGGTCGGTCTGCCCCCGGATGGCGATGTCGGCGGCCGGGCCTTCGATGCGGATCGCATCGGTGCGCGCGAAGCCCTCGCCGAAGCGCACCTGGCCGTCCAGCTTGTTGAAGGCCAGCCCCTTGGAGAAGAAATCGCGGAAGTCGAACATCAGCCGGCGCGGCAACTGCGCCACGCTGAGCAGGCCGAGCACGCGACCGGCGCCGGGGTCCACTTCCAGCAGTTGGCCGTTGCGCACGTCGATCTTGAGGTCGCCATCCAGCGAACCGAGCGCAAACCCGGTCGGCGAGCCCTGCCAGCCGGCATTGAGTTCCAGCTGGCCTTCGCCGCCGCGCAGCTGGCCGCCCAGGGTGAGGTTCTGCAGCAGGTTGCCGAGGTTGCGGCTGTCCACCCGTGCCGACAGCCGGGTGCTGGCGGAATCGCCCTTGCCGCGCCAGGCGCCGGTCAGGCCGATGTTCTGGTCGTTGGAGCGCAGTTGCAGCTGGTCCACCTGCATGCCGTCGGTCAGCCGGCTGCTGCGCAGGGTGGCCGCGCCCAGGGTCATCTTGCCGACCTGCAGGTCGTCGATGTCCAGCGACAGCGGCGGGATCGAGACCGGGTCGAACTCGGCCACCGCGCGGCGCGCCGGTTCCGGCAAGGCACCGGCCAGCGGATCGCCCGGCTCGGGCACGGCCGGCTCGGCCGGTGCAGCCACCGGCTGCCAGTGCACCGTGCTCAGCTTGCCCTGCACGGCGGCGCCATCGGCATTGGGCACGCTAAGCTGGCCGGCCAGCGACGGGCCGTCCAGGGTCACCGCCACCGCGTCGCGGGTCGGCCGCAGGCGCAGGCGCGTCTGCGGGAACACGCCACCGATCATCAGCAACCGGTCGGCCTGCACATCGACCTGCTGCAATGGCACGGCGTCCTGTTTCGGTGCTGCCGGCTGGCCCGGCAGTGGCGGCATGTCCGGCTCGCTGCTGCCGCGCGCCAGGCTGATCCAGTCAATCGCATCCAGCGAGGCAGTGCGGCCGGTGACCACCAGGCCGTTGGCGGGCGGCCGCTCGGTGACCGTGTCGGTGCCCATGACCACGCGCACGCCGGTCTGGTTGCCCTGGCTGCTGGCCTTGAGCGCAACCAGCTTGCCGAAGGCCACGTCGATGTCGCCATCGCCCACCGGCAAGGCCACCCTGACCTGCGTGTCCAGCGGCTGCGTGGCCGCCTTGTCCAAGGGTGCGGGCAAATCCAAAGTGATGCCGACCAACTGCGAGCGCAGCGTCAGCAACGCCTGCGCGTCGGCCTGCCCCGGCGAGGTCAGCGGCACGTCCACGCCCACCTGCCACGGTGCGCTGCCATGCACGTAGGGGCGCAACCATTCCATCTGCGGCGCGCGGTCGAACAGCTCTTTCGCATCCAGGGTAGCGCCAAAGCGCGCCTCGAAGGCCTGCTTGGGGTCCTGCACGAAGCCACCGGCACGCAACGACAACTCGCCGATGCGGCCCTGGTGCTGCACGCTCAGGCGCTCGGCGGCAAAGCCGCTGTCGCGGTACTCGGCCTGTCCACTGACCTGGTCGAAGGCCAGGTTCCAGCGCGCATCGCCCAGCCTGGCCCCCTGCAGCGCGACCGTGCCCTGTAGATGGCCGCCTACACCGCCGGTGCGCAGGGGACGCAGCAGGTCGAAGCTCACCGCTGCCGGGCCGGACACCGTGAGGTTGCGCAAGGTATCGCCGTAGCGCTGCTCCAGCGGGCTCTTGCGCAACATGCCCAGCAGCTGCGCGGCATCAGCCCGGGTGGAGGCGCGCACGTACAGCTCGGAGGTGGCGAAGCTGGGAATGCCCGCCTCCAGCGACGCGATCGGCGCACCGGCCAGCTCGCCCTTGCCCTGCAGGGAAAATCCGTTGCCGATGAAGCGCAGATCGGCCTGCACCTGCTCCATCGCCGGCCAGTCCGGATTGAACGGGATCACGCCGTCGCGGATCTGGCCTAAGGCCTCGAACCGGCCGTCGTTGTTGTCGAACGGCCAGTCGTCCAGGTCGCCGCTGACCAGGCCGGTGCCGCCGGTGATCACGCCACCGGCAACCGCCGTGTCCAGCCAGTCGATGGCCGCCTTGCTCATCTTGGAGCGGATCCAGAACTTGCGCGCCACTGGCAGGGCGACATCGTCCAGTTGCGTGGCCAGCTGGATGCGCGGGCGGCTGCCATCGTTCTGGAACCACAGCCCGCCGCGCACGCTGGCGCCATAGTCCTTGGCCTGCACGCGCAACGCCGGCGTGGCGACCTGCCAGCCGGCGCCGTCGCGCCAGCCCACGATGCTGCCGGCCAGCTGCAACTCGTGCACCACCCCGAAACCGGTCGGCCAGTCGAAGCGCAGCGTGGCATCCGCTGCGGGGTCGAGCTGGATTGCCTGCGCATCGCCATCGATCCGGCCGCGCAGGCCGCTGATGCCCGGCGCGTTGCCCACCGGCAAAAAGCCCAGTTCCTCGATCCGGCCCTGCGCGCGCACCGCTCCGCCCTGCTCGCCGGCGATCTGCAGATCGGCCAGGCGCAACTGCGGCCGTGACAGGCTCAGCCAGCGCCGCAGGCCAGGCGACAGTTGCTCGCTCAAGGCGGCCGCCGCGATCAGGCCCGAGACATCGAGGTGGTTGCCCACCACCGCATAACGGCGCCCGCCGGCAACGCTCAGCCCGTCCAGCCGCTGCAGCCTGGCCGCCTGGCCCAAGCGCAGCAGCGGCGCATCCATGCGCCAGCCGCCGTCGATGGTCTGCCAGCGCGCGCGCGCCTGCAGCCGCTCCCACACCAACGTGCGGCGTGCGGTCTGCTCGGGCAATGCCGCCCCGGACAATCGCAGTTGCTGCAGATCGGCATCCACGGTGACTGCAGTGATCCGGCGCGCGCGCAACTGCGCCCAGGCCTGCAGGCGTCCGCCGCCGCCGTCCACGCGCATGCCGCCGAACTGCAGCAACGCCGCCCAGGCGGCCAGATCGGCCGGGTCGGCTTGTGCATAGGCGCTGCCGTCACCGCTGTCGCGATCGAACGCGATCACCGTGGTCAGCGGTGCGCGCTGCAGGTCGATCCAGGCGCGGCTGCCGACCTTCACCGTCGAGCCGTTGACGCGCAGGCGCAGGTCGATGCGCGGCAGCGTGGTATCCACGCCGATCGACGGCGCGGCCACGCGCAGGCGCGCCTCGGCCACCTGGATCTCGCCGAGCCGGCGCAGCGCTTCCAACGGGTCCGAACGCCGCCCGGCCGGCAGGCCCTGCACCGACCACACGCCATCGTCGCTACGTTGCAGCGTCAGCGCCAGGCCACGCAGACGCACCTCGGTCAGCGAGTGGCCGGGCAACAGGCCGGCGTACATCGCCAGCAGGATTTCGGCTTGGCCCACACGCACCTCGCCATGCGGGCCGATCCGCAGGCCATCCAGTCGCAGCAACGGCCCGCGCCGGGTCCATTCGGTCTGCAGGCGATCGAACGCGATCGGCTGGCCGGCGCGCTCGCTCAGCCATGCGGCGATCTGCTGCGGCCGCTGCTCGGCCAACGGCAACGCCTGGCTGGCCGCGCCCACCAGCAACGCGATCGCCACCAGCGCAAGCGCGGTGGCAGTGATCGCATAGCGGCGAAACAGACGGAGACGGCGGCGCAGCGGGGTGGGCATCAGGGGCGGGGATTGGGCATTGGAGATTGGGGATTGGTCAAAGCAAAGCCGCGCACGGTGCCGTCAAGCGCCATTATCGGACCAAGCCACGCTACCAGAGCCGGCGTTGACCAATCCCGAATCCCGACTCCCCAATCCCGGACTCACAGCAGCACCACATCGAACTGCTCCTGCAGATACTGGTCGTCGGACTGGAAGCGGATGCTCTTGCCGAGGAATTCCTCCAGCTCGGCCACCGCGGCCGACTCTTCGTCGGTGATGCGGGCGACCACCTTCGACGAGGCGATCACCAGCAGCCGCGCCGCATCGAACTGGCGTACCGCGCGGGTGATCTCGCGGAAGATCTCGTAGGTCACCGTTTCGGCGGTCTTGATGGTGCCGCGCCCGCTGCACTGGCCGCAGGTTTCCGACAGCTGCCGCTCCAGGCTTTCGACGGTGCGCTTGCGGGTCATCTCGACCAGGCCCAGCGGCGAGAATTCGTACACGGTGGTCTTGGCGTGATCGCGCGCCAGCGCTTTCTCCAGCGTGCGCAGCACCTGGCGGCGGTGCTCGGCATCGTCCATGTCGATGAAGTCGATGATGATGATGCCGCCCAGGTTGCGCAGCCGCAGTTGCCGCGCCACTGCCTGCGCGGCCTCCAGGTTGGTGCGGAATACGGTTTCCTCGAGATTGCGCTGGCCGACGAACGAACCGGTGTTGACGTCGATGGTGGTCATCGCCTCGGTCTGGTCGATCACCAGGTAGCCGCCGGACTTGAGCGGCACCTGCTTGTTCAGCGCGCGCCCGATCTCGTCCTCGACCCCGTACAGGTCGAAGATCGGCCGGTCGCCGGTATACAGCTCCAGTCGCTCGGCCAGCACCGGCATGTACTTGGCCACGAAGGCCTGCAACTGCACGAAGGTCTCGTTGGAGTCGACCTTGACCTTTTCCACATCGCGGCGGATCAGATCGCGCACCGCACGCAACGGCAGGCTCAGGTCTTCGTAGATGATGCTGCACGGCGGCGCCTCGCGGCCGCGCCGCTCGACCACGTTCCAGACCCGCGACAGGTAGGCGATGTCCTCGGCCAGCGCCTCGGCCGGCTGGCCTTCGGCGTTGGTGCGGATGATGTAGCCAAAGCCGCCGTGCTGGGCCGAGACCTCGCTGACGATGGTCTTCAGGCGCAACCGCTCGGCCTCGTCCTCGATCCGCGCCGACACCCCGACGATCTTGGATTGCGGCAGCAGCACCAGGTAGCGCGAAGGAATACTGATCTGCGTGGTCAGCCGCGCGCCCTTGGTGCCGATCGGGTCCTTGACCACCTGCACCACGATCTCCTGGCCGTCGCGCAGCAGTTCCACGATCGGCACCGCAGCCGCCGGCGGCGGCGGGATCGGGGTCTCCTCGGTATCGACCACGCTGGCCGGTGCCGGCGCCGGGCGCACCACGTCGTTGGCGTGCAGGAACGCGGCGCGCTCCAGGCCCAGCTCGACAAATGCCGCCTGCATGCCCGGCATCACCCGTTGCACCTTGCCCTTGTAGATATTGCCGACCACGCCCCGGCGCCAGCCGCGCTCGATATGCAGCTCCTGCAGCATGCCGTTCTCGATCACCGCGACGCGGGTTTCGCGCGGGGTGACGTTGACCAAGATCTCTTCCGACATCAATGCGCTCCGAGGGCTGTGAGCAACTGCGAGGTGTGAAACAGCGGCAATCCCATCACGCCGGAATAGCTGCCGGCCAGATGGCTGATAAAACGTTCGGCGCGGCCTTGGATCGCATACGCGCCGGCCTTGCCCATCGGCTCGCCGCACGCAACGTACGCGGCGATCTGCGCAGCATCGAGTGGCGCGAAGGTCACCTCCGACACCACCAGCGTCTGCACCGGGGCGCGTTGCGCGCAGACTAGAACCACGGCCGTGAGCACCTGGTGGGTACGCCCGGACAGCAGGCTCAGCATGGCGATCGCATCGTCCGAATCGGCCGGCTTGCCGAACACCCGCTCGCCCAGCACCACCTCGGTATCGGAGCCGAGCACGATCGCATCGGGGTCGCTGGCCTGCACCTGCGCCAGGCCGGCACGCGCCTTGTCCAGCGCCACGCGCTGCACGTATTGCGCAGGCGATTCGTCGGGCGCGCGCAGTTCGGGCACGTCCAGTTGCAGGGTCTGGAAAGGCACATCCAAGCGTTGCAGCAGTTCTTGCCGGCGCGGCGACCGGGAGGCGAGATAGAGCATCCGTCCAGCATACCTGTTGCCCCTCCCCGCCCGCTTGCCGATCCGGGCGGCAGTGGTCGCGTTCGACTCACAACATGTTCATCGAACCGGCAACACGCTTCCCCTACAGACAAGGAGATCTCATGCGTACCACCCTCAAACCGTTGTTGCTGGCCCTGTCCATCGCTGCCGGAACCGCCATGACCGCCCACGCCCAGACCGCTCCGAGCTACACCATTCCCAACGACGGCACCCTGCTCAACGTGTCGGCCGAGGCGGAGGCCAAGCGCATACCGGACATCGCCACGCTGTCGGCCGGCGTGGTCACCCAGGCCGCCGACGGCAACGCCGCCATGCGCCAGAACGCCGAACAGATGAGCAAGGTCATGGCCGCGATCAAGGCCGCCGGCATCGCCGACAAGGACGTGCAGACCACCGGCATCAACCTCAGCCCGCAGTACACCTACAAGGAAAACGAAGCGCCCAAGATCAACGGCTACCAGGCCAGCAACACGGTCAGCCTCAAGGTCCGCGACATCTCGCGCCTGGGCAAGGTGCTGGATGCGCTGGTCGCCCAGGGCGCCAACGACATCAACGGCCCCAGCTTCTCGGTCGACCAGCCCGAACCGGCCTACGACGAGGCCCGCGTGGCCGCGCTGAAGAAGGCCCAGGCCCGCGCCGACACCTATGCCAAGTCGCTCGGCCTGAAGGTGCGCCGCATCGTCAGCATCTCCGAAGGCCGCAGCGGCGGCGGCGTGCGTCCGATGATGATGGCCGCCTCGATGCGCTCGGCCAAGGCCGAGATGGACACCCAGGTCGCCCCGGGCGAGAGCACCTTGTCGATCAACCTGGACGTGACGTTCGAGTTGGGTCGTTGACCTGACCGCAACCGCGTTCGGTTTGCTTTCCAGACTGCCCTCCCCGAGGGCAGTTTTTTATTGGGCACGCCAAAAGTTGTGTTGCCTCGCCTTGCGATGACACCTGCCCCGCTTCCGACACGAGTCAGACGTGCCAAATGTGTGCGGATTGATGGGACCGGGGCGAATCGACCAGCCGACCTCCAGCGCGTCGAAATCGCTTGTGCCCGCGCAAGGCTCGCGGTAAACCTACGCTACCGGATGGTGTAGTGCGTCCGGGTCGCGCTGGTCCTTTCCGCAGTTCCGTTGAGGAGGTGGATGATGGTTCGCACGCAATCGCAGGTTTCTTCCCGATCCACCGGCATCGACACCTCGCGCGTTCTGGCGATGAGCACGGCGGTGGCCTTGCATCTGCTGGCCGGCGGGTTGTTGTTGATACCGCTCTCGTACCGGGCGGTTCCGCAGCA
Organism: Xanthomonas sp. NCPPB 2864; assembly: GCF_056675615.1. NCBI lineage: Bacteria > Pseudomonadati > Pseudomonadota > Gammaproteobacteria > Lysobacterales > Lysobacteraceae > Xanthomonas > Xanthomonas sp. NCPPB 2864. Next base: position 582,130 of record NZ_JBWWVS010000001.1, on the reverse strand, counting down.
GCCCGCACCGAAAGAACGCTGGGTCATGCCCATCACCATCGAGACACCTCCGCCACCGGTGTTTCCGATCGAGGTGAAGTTCAAGCCGAAGGCAACGCACACACCGCCGACCACGGTGCCGGTGCAGGTGCAGACCCCGGTGATCAGTGAGCCCGCGGTGGTCGACAACGCAACGTTCGCCTTACCTGCGGTCTCGGAGGCGGTGTCTGACAGCGCGCCGGCGATTGCCGCGCCCAGCGGCCCGGTCGAGGCAGGCCAGTTGCAGTACCTGAGCTCACCGGCGCCGAGTTACCCGGTGGCGGCACTGCGTGCCGGGCAGCAGGGCACGGTGCTGCTGCGCGTGTTGGTCGGCACCGATGGGCGCCCGGCCGAAGTCAGCGTGCAGACCAGCAGCGGTCATCGCGCGCTCGATCTGGCGGCACGTAGCCAGGTGCTGCGCAACTGGCGCTTCCAGCCGGCGATGCAGAACGGCCAGGCCGTGCAGGCCTACGGCCTGGTGCCGGTGAGTTTTTCGTTGAACTGATGCGTCATCACCTGCGGCGACCCGGATGCCCGGTCGCCGCATGGTCTGGCGTTGCGCAGCCGGCTGCTGCAAGACCACGGTTTCAGCTGTTGCATGCGCATCGTTGCAGTGCGCCTTGCGTGCACGCGACGACGTGCGGTCTCGCGGATCGGGTTGAGGATGCGCGCGTCTACTCGCCCGCACACCCATCTCGAAAGCGCAGCGGCGACGCGCGGCATACTGCCGTCGCGATGCCGCTTAGGCGCGGTGGTACGGGTGATTGGCCAGCATCGCCGCAGCGCGGTACAGCTGCTCGGCGACGATCAGGCGCACCAGCATGTGCGGCAGGGTCAGCGGGCCGATCGACCAGCTTTCGCTGGCGGTTTTCAGCACCTCGGCGGCGTGACCTTCGGGGCCGCCGATCAGGAACGCCAGATCGCGGCCCTGCCCGCGCCAGTGCTCCATGCGCTGTGCCAGCTGTTCCGAACTGAGCGGGCGGCCCGGGATATCCAGCGCAACCACGTAGGCGTTCTTGGGCAGCGCGGCGAGCACACGGCGGCCTTCGTCGTCGATGGCGCGTTGTGCATCGCGGCCCTTGCCACGCAGGCCGGGTTCGATCTCGACCAGCTCCAGCGGCATCCAGTGCGAGAGACGTTTCTGATATTCGGCAAAGCCCTGCGCCACCCAGGCCGGTGCGCGCTCGCCGGTAGCGATAAGTCGGCATTTCATGACCACATGATATCCGCGTCACAGCTTGGGCATCGGAACCGGGGCGATCACAGCGGTGTCATGGTGCGGTTACAGCGAGCTTCTAGGGTCGGCGCACTACCCAGCCCGCAGGAGTCGTTCGATGCCGATTTTCGATCCCGCCCGCCGCCAGGTGCTCAAGGGCAGCGCTGCCGTGATGGCCGCCGGTGCGCTAGGCAGTTTGAGTGCGCTGCAGTCGCGCCAGGCCCAGGCCGCCAACAGTTCCTCGCCGCCGCTGCAACTTGCCCCGGTGCCCAGCCGGTACGGCCCGCTCGCGCCGGTCGCCGACCAGAGCACCGGACTGCCGCTGCTGCAGCTGCCGCGCGGTTTCAGCTACCGCTCGTTCGGCTGGAGCGGCGACCGCATGGACGATGGCCAGCCCTGCCCCGACCGCCATGACGGCATGGCCGTGGTCGGCCTGCGTCGGCCCGACTGGCGTCCGGGCAGCGATCCGCTGCGCGGCCTGGAATACGTGCTGATCCGCAACCACGAACGCGGTGCGACCACGCCGTTCCGCGCGCCGGCGATGTACGACACCGGCATCGTCAGCGGCACCCAATCCGCCGGTGGCGGCACCACCACGCTGAGTTATGGCCGCCGCGGCTGGGGCAGCCTGGAGCCCAGCCTGGGCGGCACGCTGGTCAACTGCGCCGGCGGCCCGACCCCGTGGGGCACCTGGCTGAGCTGCGAGGAGATCAAGACCAACGCGGTATCCAGCACCGGCCGCAAGCACGGCTATGTGTTCGAAGTGGACCCGGACAGCCAGCGCACCACCGGCCGCCCGCTGGTCGGGCTGGGCCGCTTCAGCCACGAGGCGGTGGCGATCGATCCGCGCACCGGCATCGTCTATCTCACCGAGGACGACCGCAACAAGGCCGGGCTGTACCGCTTCATTCCCAACGACCGCCGTGGGCGCAATGGCTCGCTGGAAAACGGTGGCCGGCTGCAGGCCGCACGCGTGCGCGGGCGGCGCAATGCCGATCTCACCGTCGCCAGCATCGGCCAGCAGTTCCAGCTGGAATGGGTGGACATCGAAGAGCCGGATCTGGACAGCATCGCCGCGCCGGCCGGCTTTGCCGACATCGGCGCCAACGACACCCTGAGCGGGCCGTTTGCGCAGGCCTGGGCAGACGGTGCGCTGCGCATGAGCCGTGGCGAAGGCATCTGGTACAGCTACGGCAAGCTCTTCATCGTCGACACCAGCACCGGCGTGGATGCGCAGGGCCGGCGCGGCTACGGCAACGGCGCGGTGTGGGTGCTGGACCTGTTCACCCAGCGCCTGAGCGCCCTGTTCGTCAGCGGCAATCAGCTGGCCGCGCACAACCCGGACAATGTCACCGTCAGCGCGCGCGGCGGCGTGGTGCTGTGCGAAGACGGCGGCGAAAGCCCGGACGAATACGGCCCCGGCGCGCGGCTGCTCGGGCTGACCCGCGGCGGCGAATCGTTCTATCTGGCCAAGAACAATGTGCAGCTCACCTCGCAGCAGATCGCCGATGCCGGCAAGACCATTGCCGAGGGCGACTACCGCGATACCGAGTTCTGCGGCGCCTGTTGGGATCCGCTGGCGCGCACCTTGTTCGTCAACATCCAGACCCCGGGCATCACGCTGGCGATCACCGGGCCGTGGGAACGCGGGCCGTTGTGAGCCTGCGGCCCTGAGCTGGCTGTCTTAGGCATAGGGCAACGGCCAGCGCTGCCGAACGGACCGGCCTCCGTTCGGCAGCGTCGCTCCGGCCGCCGGCACAACGCCAGGCATGCACGCGTCCCGATTGCAGGGCTGGCAGCGTGTCCAGCCAAGGCTGCGCGCCGCACGCGCGCGCGCGATGGCGGGTGTGCAAGCCGCCAACCACCATAAAGACCGGGATCAGAACCAGGGCGCGTCGGGCGCGCCCGCCATGGCACGCTGTCGCTTCAACCAGCGCTTGAACGATTGCGGGTCTTCCAGCTCGCGCAGGCCACGGCGCGCGTCCAGCAGGTCGTCTTCGACTTCGCGCTTGAGTTGGGCCATCAAGCGGCCCAGTCGCTCCGGCTTGGGGCGCGACGGCAGCTCCAGCCCGTATTCGGCGCAAAAGTCGTCCGACTGCTGCTGCACCTGCTGTTGCAGCAGCCTGCACTGCCGATCCAGTTCGCGGTTGTAGTCCTGCAGGCGCGCGGCGCTCATCGCATCCACGCCTTGGGCGTCCATCAGGCCGATCTCGGCCTGCAGTTCGAGCAGACCCAGCAGATCACCGGCCTTGTAGGCCGCGTTGAGCCGCTGCATCAGGATGGTGCGCGCGGCGTGGTCGTCGGCGCCCTTGGCGCGGTCCGGATGCAGATTGCCGGCCAGCTTGCGATACAGCTCGCGCAACGGAGGCGGCTCGGCATTCTCCCCAACTGCCTTGTGCTCGGCACGCTTGCGCCGTTGCGTGTGGCGTTGCTGTTGCTGCGCACGCTCCTGCTGCAGGCGCTCGCTGACGCGCTCGTAGAGCTGTTCGGGCGAATCGATGCCATCCAGCTCGTCGGCATCCAGCCCGTAGGCCTGGCCGAGGATCTGCTTCATCAGCGCATCGGATTCGGCGACTTCCTGGTCGTAACCGGCTGCGCTGTGGCGATCGTAGATCGGGCGCAGTGACGCGTGGCCGGCCTCGATCAGCGGGGCGGCGATATCGCACAGCAACTCGGACAGGAAGGCGCGGTCGGCCTTACCCAGTTTGACCGTGGCATACGCACGGTCGAGCTCTTCGACCAGGGCGATGTCGGCCGCGCGGCGGTGGTCGAGCAAGGGCTGCAATTCGGCGTGGTAACGCTCGCGCCATTGCGCGAGTGCAAGCTGCCAGGCCTGCAGGTCGGCACGATGCCGTTCCAGGTCGCGCAGCAATCGGTCGAAGCGCTTGCGTGCCGGCGACAGCGGCGCGCCGGGGGCGTGCGCGCCCTGGCTGCGCAGCTGTTGCAGCGCCTGCGAGGCAGGCGCATCGGTCGGGGGTCGGGCATTGCGCGGCATGCCCGGCTCACTCACTCTTCGGGATCGGCTTCCGCATCGTCCGGACGCTGGTCGCCCACCGTCCACAGACGCTCTAGCGCGTAGAACTCGCGCACGCGCGGCAGCATCACATGCACCACCACGTCGCCCAGGTCCACCAGCACCCACTCCGCCTCGCGCTCGCCTTCCACGCCCAGCGGCATCACGTCCAGGCGCTTGGCGAACTTGACCACTTCTTCGGCGATCGACTTCACGTGGCGGGTCGAGGTACCTGAGGCGACCACCATGTAATCGCAGACGCTGGACTTGCCGCGCACATCGATCTCGACCACGTCCTTGGCTTTCAGCTCCTCCACGGCCTCGCGCACGGTGGCCAGCAGGGCCGGCACGGACGGCGGCGGATTCGGGATGGAGGTCTTGATGACTTGGGCTTGGGTGGTCAAAGCGGGCAACTCGATGGAATTGGCGCGAATTATAGGCCGGTCCGGCCGGCTGCGTGTTCAGCTAGTCGGCGGGGCGCAGCCGTAGAGGCCTTCGTGCGCGATAAATGCCGCCACCGATGCCGGCAGCAGCGCCTGCCAGTCGCCGCCGGCGGTGATGCGCGAGCGCACCGCGCTGGCCGATTCACCGCGCAACGGCTGCTGCAGCGACCACAGGCGGCCTGCGGGCGAGGTGCCCAGCTCGCCCGCCCTGGCGGCCCAGCGGCCCTGCACTGCCGCGGCGAGCTGCGGCGCGGCGGCCAGGTCCAGCGGCGTGCCCGGACGCGCGGCAATGACGAAATGCGCCAGTTCGAACAAATCTCCCCACTGATGCCAGCTGCTCATTCCGACGAAGGCATCGGCACCGAGCAGCCAGGCGATCGGTGTCGTGGGGCCGAGCTCGGCGCGCAGCGCGCGCAAGGTGTCGACGGTGTAGGACGGCGCATGGTCGCGGCTGGCGCGTTGCAGCTCGCGGGTGTCCAGCGCCAGCCCGGGGGTGTCGGCCAGCGCCAGCTCCAGCATGCGCGCGCGCTGCGCTGCGGTGGCGCCGGGTGCGGGACGGTGCGGCGGATCGGCGGCCGGTACCAGGTGCACCAGCGCGCCCAGTTCGTCGCGCGCGGCGCAGGCGATGGCGAGGTGGCCCAGGTGGACCGGATCGAAGGTGCCGCCGTAGTAGAGGTGGAGCTGGGATTCGGGATGGAGCCGGGATTCGGGAATCGGGATTCGGGAATCGGAAGAGCGTGGGTTCGGCGCTGCCGGGTGGGAGTTGGTGGGCGGCGAGGTATGGGCTGCGCTGCTAGAGGGGGTCGCAGCTGCGGTCTGGTCGGGGGTTGCGCTGCTTGGGGAGGCGGGGCGCGCGTCGCCGTCGGCGGCATCGCCGGCCTTCACGCCAGCAATCTCACCGCGCGGGATTCGGCCACGGCCACCAGCAGGCGTTCCAGGCCGACCCAGGGGTCGCCGTCGGCGCGGCCCTTGGCCATGCGGTCGACCCGCGAGGCTTCGGCGACGAAGCGCTCCCAGCGGCGTGGTTCGGGGTGCCGTTGCAGCGCGCGCTTGAACGGCGCCTGGCGTGATTCCCACAGGCCCTGCGCCTTCATTTCGGCAGCGAGGTTGCCGCCGTTGGCCTGCACCTTGGCCAAGGACGCAGTGCGCAGCAGTTCCTTGATCAGGATCGGCATCAGCGCGGCCACCGCCTCGCCTTCGGCGCGCAGGCCGGCGAGCATGCGGATCGCTGCGGCCGGCTGCCCGGAGAACGTGGTTTCGGCCAGGCGGAACACGTCGTAGCGCGCGGCATCGGCGACCAGCGACTCCATCGCCTCCAGGTCCAGCACCTTGCCATCGGCCAGCAGCACCAGCTTGTCGATTTCCTGCGCGGCGGCCAGCAGGTTGCCTTCCACCCGCTCGCTCAGGCGCTGCACCGCCGCGGCGTCGGCACGCAGGCCGTGACTGCGCAGGCGGCGCTCGATCCAGTCGGACAGCTCGTGCGGCTTGATCGCCCAGGCCACCGAAATGGTGCCGATGCGGCCGATCGCATCGGCCCATTTGCCCTGGTGCGCCTTGCTCCAGTCGTTGGCGGTGATCAACAGCACCACATCCGGCGGCGGGTTGGCGCAGAAGCGGGTGATGACCTCGGCGCCGTCCTTGCCCGGCTTGCCGCTGGGCAGGCGCACTTCCACCAGCCGGCGCGGACTGAACAGGCTGGGCGCGTTGAAGGTCGCATCCAGCTGGTTCCAGTCGAACTCCCGGCCATCGGCGTCGAAGACTTCGCGTTCGCTGATGCCTTCGGCGCGCGCGCGTGCGCGCACCGCATCGGCTGCCTCCAGCACGCGCAAGGTCTCCGGACCGGCGATCAGGTAGACCGGCTGCAGCGGCTGATTGGACTGGCCTGCGAGCTGTTCTGGGCGAAGTTCCATGACTAGGTAAGTTCCATCACTACGAAGGCACACGCCACTGCACCGTCACGCACAAGACAGCGTCGGCAGCGATCGTCTGGGCACGGTCACCGCGCAGCAAGCGCGACATGCGCCTGGCGCACGCCAACTCCGCACAGCGTGCGCGGTTGCCCGGCAGATGCGCGGACGGGACGATCACCAGTTGCTCAGTTATTCGACGAAGACGCGGGCGGCAGCGAAGCCGGCACGCTCGATTCCGGCGTGGACGGCTGCACCGGCGGTGTGGTGGCTGGCTGCAGCGGCGCGCTGGGCGTGCTTTCCAGCGTCTCGCCGCGCTCCACACGCGCGCGCACGACGCTGTCGATGCGACGCAGGATCGAGGCCGACATGTCCTTGCGCAGTTCGTTGGCGAGGATCTCGCGCTCAGTCGCGGTGCCGGTGGCATCCACCGGTGGCGACACGTAGTCGCGCGACAGCTCGATCACCTGCTGCGGCACCAGCACCGAGCCGTTGGCGGTGGTGACGGTGAAGATGGCCGCATAGCGCAGGCTGTATTCCTGCGCGCGGCCCTGGCTGTCGATGGCGATCGGCAGATCGCCCCAACGCTCGGACAACACCTGCACCTGCGCAAAGCCGGTCTTGGCATCTTCGTCGGCCAGGGTGGCGCCGGCGGCCTTGAGGCCACGCCGCAGCAACTTGGCCAGCTCGCTGTACTGCACCGCGGACTGCACCTTCACCGCGGGCGTGTCCGGCGGCAGCGCCAGCGAGTTGCGCAGATGGAAGCCGCAGGCGGTGAGGCTCGAGACCAGCACGAGGGACGCAGCGAAGGCAGTAGGAAATCGAATCATGGGCACAGTCTGGATGAGCGCCCCGGCGGCGGCAACAGGCGGCTAGCCTGCCCGACACCGCGTGAACGGGGCTTGAGAGGGCACCGCGAAAAACGCGGCGCCCGGGAATGACAAACGCGTCGCCACGCGCCGGTGAAATGAATGACCACACGCCACTGCGGCAATCTCACCTGCGCGTCGCCACGCCGGTCCGCGACACTGCACGGACCGGCGTGGCAACGATCAGCCCGCCACGATATTCACGATCTTGCCGGGCACGATGATGATCTTGCGCACGCTCAGCCCTTCCAGGAACTTGGCCGCGTTCGGCTCGGCCTGGGCCAGCGCTTCGATCTGCTCGCGTCCAACATCGGCGGCCACCTCGATGGTGCCGCGCAACTTGCCGTTGACCTGCACCGCCAGGGTCAGCGCGTCGCGCACCAGCGCGGCGGCATCGACCTGCGGAAACGCGACATCTTCCAGCAGCGTCTCGCCGTGGCCCAGCACCTGCCACAGGGTGTGGCTGGCGTGCGGGGTGATCGGGTTGAGCAGCAGCACCATCGCTTCCAGGGCTTCCTGGCGCACCGCACGGCCCTGCGCACTGGCGTCGTCGAACTTGGCCAACGCGTTGGACAGTTCCATCACCGCGGCGATCGCGGTGTTGAAGCTGTGGCGGCGGCCGTAGTCGTCGCTGACCTTGCCGATGGTTTCGTGGGTCTTGCGGCGAATTGCCTTCTGCTCGGCGCTCAGCGCGGCGGCGTCCAGTGCAACGGCAGCGCCCTCGCCCACATGCTTGTGCACCTGCACCCATAGCCGGCGCATGAAGCGCGCCATGCCATCGACGCCGGCCTCGTTCCATTCCAGCGACTGCTCCGGCGGGGCGGCAAACATCGAGAACAGCCGCACCGTATCGGCGCCGTACTTGGCCACCATCGACTGCGGGTCCACCCCGTTGTTCTTGGACTTGGACATCTTCTCGGTGCCGCCGATGTGCACCGGCTGGCCGTCGGCAATCAGCACCGCGCCGGTGACGCGGCCGCGCTCGTCGCGCTGGATCTCCACGTCGGCCGGATTGATCCAGTCCTTGCCGCCGTTATCGGCATCGCGATAGAAGGTGTCGGCGATCACCATGCCCTGGGTGAGCAGGTTGGTCACCGGCTCGTCGCTGTCCACCAGCCGCGCGTCGCGCATGAGCTTGTGATAGAAGCGGAAGTACATCAGGTGCAGGATCGCGTGCTCGATGCCGCCCACGTACAGGTCGGCCGGCATCCAGTAGTTGGCGCGGCGGTCGACCATGTCGCGTGCGTTGGGGCTGGTGTAACGCGCCACGTACCAGCTCGACTCCATGAAGGTGTCGAAGGTGTCGGTCTCGCGCTCGGCCGGGCCGCCGCAATCCGGGCAGGTGGTCTGGCGCCAGGTCGGGTCGGTCTTGATCGGCGAACCGGTGCCGGCAAATTCCACGTTCTCCGGCAGCACCACCGGCAACTGGTCTTCCGGCACCGGCACCGCGCCGCACTTGGCGCAATAGATCACCGGGATCGGGCAGCCCCAATAGCGCTGGCGGCTCACGCCCCAGTCGCGCAGGCGGTAATTGACCCGGCGCTGGCCCTGGCCCTTGCGCTCGAAACGCTCGGCCAGTGCCTCGAAGGCGCCGCCGAAATCCAGCCCGTCGAACTCGGCCGAATTGATCAGCTCCAGCGGGCGGCTCTTGTCGGTGTACCAGTCGCGCCACTGGCTGGCGTCCCAGCTCTGCTCGTCGTCGTTGCGCGGCTCGCGCAGCTTGACCACCTGCACGATCGGCAGCTTGTACTTGTTGGCGAACTCGAAATCGCGCTGGTCGTGGCCGGGCACCGCCATCACCGCGCCGGTGCCGTAGCCCATCAGCACGAAGTTGGCCACCCACACCGGCACCTGCTCGCCGCTGATCGGATGCACCGCGGTCAGGCCGGTGGCCATGCCGCGTTTTTCCTGGGTTTCCAGCTCGGCTTCGGAGACGCCGCCGTGCTTGAGCGTTTCCAGCAGCGCGGCCAGCTCCGGATTGGATTTGGCCGCATGCAGCGCCAGCGGATGCTCGGCGGCGATCGACACGAAGGTCACGCCCATCAGCGTGTCCGGGCGGGTGGTGAACACGCGCAGCGGGTCCAGCGGTGCGCCGTCGGTGTCGCGCACGTCGAACTGGATCTCCAGCCCTTCCGAGCGGCCGATCCAGTTGCGCTGCATGGTCTTGACCGAATCCGGCCAGCCGTCCAGCTGGTCCAGGCCGTCGAGCAGTTCCTGCGCGTAGTCGGTGATGCGCAGGAACCACTGCGGGATCTCGCGTTTTTCCACCAGCGCACCGGAGCGCCAGCCGCGGCCATCGATGACCTGCTCGTTGGCCAGCACGGTCTGATCGATCGGGTCCCAGTTCACCACCGCGTTGCGGCGATAGGCCAGGCCCTTGCGCATCAGGCGGGTGAACATGCGCTGCTCGTGCACGTAGTACTCGGGCGTGCAGGTGGCGAACTCGCGCGACCAGTCGATCGCATAGCCCAGCGATTTGAGCTGGCCGCGCATGTGGTCGATGTTGGCGTAGGTCCACTTGGCCGGCGCGGTCTTGTTCTTGATCGCCGCGTTTTCCGCCGGCAATCCGAACGCATCCCAGCCCATCGGCTGCATCACGTTGTGGCCGGTCATGCGCTTGTAGCGGCTGACCACATCGGAGATGGTGTAGTTGCGCACATGGCCCATGTGCAGCGCACCGGATGGGTACGGCAGCATCGACAGACAATAGAACTTCGGCTTGTCCGAAGTTTCGTCGACCTGAAAGGCGTGGGTGGCATCCCAGAACTGCTGGGCGGAGGTTTCGACCTGCTGCGGGTCGTAGGCGTTCGGTTCGACGGTGGACATTGGGAGCGGATGCTCGGGCGGTGCAAAGCGGCACAGGGTACCGCAGTGCAGCAGGTGCTCCAAACGCTGTCTCAGGTGGCGGGTCTGGCCGGCCAGCGCCAGGCCGCCACCGCGAGCCAGCCGACCCAGGCCAGGAACGCCAGGCGCTGGGCGATCGCCTGCCGCAGCAGGCCCGGCGGGCCGAACGCCAGCACCGCCACCAGCAGCCCCGCGCCCAGGCTCAGCCATGCCAGTGCGCGGGTGCCGGGCTGGTTGAGCAGCGCGGCGGCGAGCAGCAACATGCCCGGCACGAAGGCCACCGCCCACAGCAGCCAGGCGGTGGCATGGGCCTGGCTGGCGCGCCCGTCCAGATCGGTGGGGTCCAGGGGCAAGGCGCCCATGCCGAGAAAGGCCAGCCCGGCCAGTACGATCAACTGCCCGCCCACGCGCAGGCTCCAGCTGGACCTGGCCGGCATGCGCGCCAGCAGGCTGACCCCGGTGGCCATGCCGAGCGCACCGACCAGCACGAACGCCAGCAGGTTGAAGCCCAGCGCATGCGGCACCCCGTTGGCACCGAGCAATGCCACCGGGTGACTGGCCTGCAGGTAACCGGGCAGTGCCACGCCGAAGCCGGCCACCGCCAGCACGAAGACGGTTGCGGCGACCAGGCCCAGGTAGCGCTGGGTGCCATCGATGCGTGTCATTGCCTTGCTCCAACGCGGGGCGCAGGCTGCGCCACCAGGACGCGGCATTGTCGTGCCGGGCGCGCGTGGCGTGAACCCCTGCCGGCGTGACGGCCGGCCACGCGCCATGCGCCCGGGCCGGCCAGCCTTGTGTCGGCCCGGTTTGCCACCATTACCTCCCACTGTTGCCGCAATCACTTCTGGAAGCCCATGTCCGACAAGCCGCACGTATTCGATGCCACCACCGACACCTTCGAGACCGAGGTCCTGCAGAAATCGTTGACGACACCGGTGCTGGTGGACTTCTGGGCCACCTGGTGCGGCCCCTGCAAGTCGTTGACGCCGATCCTGGAAAAGCTCGCCGCCGACTACAACGGTGCCTTCGAGCTGGCCAAGGTCGATGTGGACAAGGAGCAGCAGATCGCCGCCGCGTTCCAGATCCGCTCGGTGCCGACGGTGTTCCTGGTCAAGGGCGGCGAGCTGGTCGACGGCTTCCCGGGCGCGATGCCGGAAGGCCAGGTGCGCGAATTCCTGACCCAGCACGGCGTGCTGCCGGCCGAGCCGCAGGTCGCCGAAGCACTGCCGCCGGCCCCGCTCGAGCCGCAGGACCAGGTCGCCGCGCTGCGTGAGGCGATCGCCGCCGAGCCGGACAAGGACGAGCTCAAGCTGGACCTGGCACTGGCGCTGCTCAAGACCGGCGACACCGCCGAGGCCGAGCAGTTGATCGACGCCCTGCCCGCCAACCTGGCCACCGACGACCGTGCGGTGCGCGCCAAGGCCCGGCTGAGCTTTGCCAATGTGCTCAAGGATGCGCCTGACGCCGACGCGCTGCAGGCCGCCGTTGCCGCCAACGGCGCCGACCTGCGTGCACGCCATCTGCTTGGCGTGCGCCACCTGCTCGACGGCCACGACGAGGCCGCGCTGGAGCAGTTCCTGGAAATGCTGCGGCAGGACCGCGCCTTCGACGACAACCTGCCGCGGCGTAGCCTGATCGATGCGTTCCGGGTGATCGAGGACGAAGACCTGGTAGGCCGCTACCGCCGCAAGATGTCGTCGCTGGTGTTCTAAGCGCCGCCGGCACCATGGCGCCCGGTTTGCTGGCCGGGCGCTGCCGTCACCGCCGCAAGTTCCATACGCATGCGAATGGTATGCTGCAGGCCCGCCCCGCCATGGACCCTGGCCGCATGCGTGCTTCACTGTTCAAGCTCGGTATCAACCTGTGGCCGCCGTACCTGTTCGCCGGCATCCACGTCACCGAGTTGTCGGCCGATTACCGCTACGCACGCGTGGAGCTGCGCCAGCGGCCGTGGAATCGCAATTACGTCGGCACCCATTTCGGCGGCAGCCTGTTCGCGATGACCGACCCGTTCTGGATGCTGCTGACCATGCAGAACCTGGGGCGCGACTACTACGTGTGGGACAAGGCCGGCAGCATCGAGTTCGTCAAACCCGGGCGCGGCACGGTGAGCGCGGAGTTCGTCATCGACGACAGCGTGCTGGCCGAGTTGCGCGCCGCCACCGCCAATGGCGAAAAACATCTGCGCTGGTTCGAAAACGTGGTGCACAACCGCCAGGGCGAGGTGGTGGCGCGGGTGCGCAAGCAGTTGTACGTCAGGCGCAAACCGGCACGCTGACACTGCGCCGTCGGCGCGCTGCTGATGGCCAACACACTGCATCGGTTTCATGCGCGTCGGCTGGACGTGATCGTGGCGTGCGCAAGCCCGTCATGCCCTCGCGCACGCTCACGAGGTGTTGCGCGCGGCATGCGGACTCTGGGGTCTTCCAACCCACACGGACTGTCTTCATGAAAACGCTCAACGTCATCACCCTGGTGCTTCTTATCGTCGGCGGCTTGAACTGGGGCCTGGTCGGTCTGTTCCAGTTCGATCTGGTCGCCACGCTGTTCGGCGGCCAGGATGCCCTGCTGTCGCGTGTGGTCTACACGCTGGTCGGCATCTCTGCGTTGTGGCAGCTGGTCCCGCTGTTCCGTAACGACCATGACGCCAACGTTCACCACACCAGCCCGCACGTGCGCAACACCCCGTAAGCGCACAGCTGAAGCAGGCATGCGCGTGACAGCACGACGCCGGCGCATTTCGCCGGCGTCCTGCTATGCGTTTATGCACGTTGCGTCCAGGCGCTTTGCGTCCGGGCGCGTGGTCGGCAAGAATCGGGCATCCCTCCCGCTGGCTGCCTTCATGCTTCTGCGCACTGTTGCTTCCGCCTGCCTGCTTGCCCTGGTGTTACCCGCTGCCGCCAACGCGGCCTATCGCAGCCCGCAGCAGATCCTGGATGCCTCGCCGGCCAGCGCCTGGCGCGTGCTCGACCCCGAGCGCACGCTGTACCTGGAGCTGGATGGCGGACGGGTGATCATCGAGCTGGCGCCGCAATTTGCGCCCGCGCACGTGGGCAACATCCGCACCCTGGCGCACGAGCGCTTCTGGGACGGGCTCAGCATCTACCGTTCGCAGGACAACTTCGTGGTGCAGTTCGGCGACCCGGATGGCGAGACGCCGGCCAAGGCCAAGTCGCTGGGCTCGGCGAAGACGCACCTGCCGGCCGAATTCGAACGCCCGTCGCAGGGCCTGGATTTCCAGCGCCTGCCCGACAGCGATGGCTGGGCGGCGCAGGTGGGCTTTGTCGACGGCTTCCCGGTCGGGCGCGACAGTGCCAGCGGCAAGACCTGGCTGGCGCATTGCTACGGCACCCTGGGCGCCGGCCGCAACAACGACGAAGACAGCAGCATCGGCGCCGAGCTGTATGTGGTCACCGGGCAATCGCCGCGCCAGCTCGACCGCAACATCACCGTGGTCGGCCGCGTGGTCAAGGGCATGGAGTTGCTCAGCGTGATCCCGCGCGGACCGGACCCGATGGGTTTCTACAAAGACCCCGCGCAGCGCTCGCCGATCCGCGCCATTCGCCTGGCCAGCGAGGTGCCCATGCCCGAACGCACGCCACTGCAGTTGCTGCGCACCGACAGCCAGACCTTCCGCGATGTGGCCGAGGCGCGCCGCAATCGCAAGGACGATTTCTACAAGCGCCCGGCCGGGCATATCGATCTGTGCAACGTGCCGTTGCCGGTGCGGACGCCGCCGGCTGGCTGAGTCGGGAATCGGGAATCGGGAATCGTAAAGCGGCGCGCGCGTGACTAGCGGGCGCGCTGGCTGAAGGCGACGCTGCCCAGGATCAGCACCGCGGCCACCAGCATGGTCCAGGTCAGCGGCTCGCCCAGCAGCGACCATGCCAGCAGTGCGCCGAACACCGGCACCAGATAGGTCACCGTGGAGGCGCGTGCCGGGCCGATGCGCTGGATCAGGCGGTAATACATCAGGAACGCCAACCCGGTGCACACCACGCCCAGCGCGGTGGCGCAGGCCCAGGCCACTGCCGGCACCGGCGTGGTCGGCCACTGCAACCAGGCCAGCGGTGCCAGCAGCAGCGCGCTGCAACCCAACGTGGACGCTGCCGATGCGGCCGGCGGCAAATCGCCCATGTGGCGCTTCACCAGGTTGTAGCCGATGCCGTACAGCAGCGACGCGGTGGCGCCCGCCAGTGCCGCCGGCCCCACGCTCAACCCGGCCGACTTGCCGGTGGCCAGCACCAGCACGCCGATGAAACCGATCAGCAAGGCCAGCGCGCGACGCGTGCCGATCTTCTCGCCGAAGAACAGGAAGGCGATCAATGCGGTGAACAGCACCGTCATCGCATTGCAGATCGCACCGATCGCGGCCGGTGCGTGTTGCGCGCCCCAGGCGAACAGCAGGAACGGCAACGCGGAGTTGAGCACGCCGATCGCCGCCAGCATCGGCCAGCGACGCAGCGGGAAGCGTTCGCGCGCCAGCCACAGGAACGGCAACAGCACCAATGCACCGAGCGCCAGGCGGATTTCCACCAGCGCCACGGTGCCGAACCTGGGTGCGGCCACGCGCATGAACAGGAACGAGCAACCCCAGACGATGCCGAGAAACCCCAGCTCCAGCGGGGTGCGCCATTCGCGTGCCGCAACCGCTGGCTGCGTCGCCGGCTGCGCGCTCATGGCCGCACCTGCGCACGCTGCCGTGATGTGCTGAAACCGCAAGAGACAACATCAGGCAAGCAAACGGGCATGGCACGATCATCGCGATGGGGTACTGCAGCATCGGTTGCAACCGCAGGCGCGACAAGCGCGTAGTATCGAGGCGAGCCACAAATCTCACTCATGCCTCGATGAACCTGCGCCCCACCCTGCTGCCCGCGCTGGGCGTGTTCGCCGCCGCCGCGCGCCACCAGAACTTCGCGCATGCCGCCGAAGAACTGCATCTGACCGCCAGCGCGGTCAGCCACCATGTGCGCAAGCTCGAAGCGCTGCTCGGCGTGACCCTGTTCCAGCGCCTGCCGCGCGGGGTCAAGCTCACCGCCGAGGGCCGCCAGCTGGCCGACGCCGCCACCGCTGCATTGGCCGAGATCGCCTCGGTGGCCGGCAACCTGCATCCGCGCGAAGATGCCATCCCGCTGCGCGTGACCACCTTGCGCTCGCTGTCGTACTGCTGGCTGTTGCCGCGGCTGCCGCGCTTCTGTCGCGCGCATCCGCATATCCGCATGGATCTGCAATCGGACGCGGCGTTTTCGCGCTTCGAAGAAGGCGGCCCGGATCTCGGCATCCGCTACGGCCAGGGCGCCTGGCCCGGGTTGACCTCGCATCATCTGATGGACGACGAACTGTTTCCGGTGGCCTCGCCGTCACTGCCGGAGGTCGCCGCGCTACGCACGGCGGCGCAGATCGCGCAATTGCCGCTGCTCACCGACATGTCGCCGCAGGGCTGGCGCGACTGGTTCCGTGCCGCCCAGGTGCGCGGCACCACGCTGCCGCCGATGCACACCTTCAACGACAGCACTGACGCGATGCGCGCTGCCGTCTATGGCCTGGGCGCGGTCCTGGCGCGCAAGCACATCGCCCAACCGTACCTGCAGCGTTACGAGCTGGTGCGCCTGCCCGGCCCCACCCTCAAGGCACGCTACGCCTACTACATCGTGCACCCCAGTCACCGCGTCCCCGGCCCTGCGGCAATGGCGTTTATCGATTGGCTCAAGCGCGAGGCGCTGGACGAACGCACCCCGATGCCTGCCTTGCCGGCAGAGCTGCTGGCACTGCCTGCAGCCTGAGGTGGCTGCTTGCATCGCTGCAACCTTGCATGCCGGGCCCTGCCTGCCTTGAGAACTTGAGCGCGGTGCCTGAGCCGATGCTGCCGGACTGATCTGGCATGCCTGGGCTGCAGGCCGCCAACCGCAAAAACCTTCAGCACCGATCGGCTGCGACCTGCCCCGCGGGCAGATCCCACGCGCCAGAGGCCTGGGCATCCCCCATCACGGCAACGTTGGCGACAGCCGCCAGCCGCGCCGGACCACCGCCGGGCAGTGCCGCGCCGAAAAGACGCTTGACATCGGCCGCCATAAAATCAATTAATTAGCTAATTCGTTAATTGCCTAATTCCTTATGTCCATCGACCGCATCTTCGAAGCCCTTGCCTCCCAGCCCCGCCGCAAGATGCTGGCGTGCCTGGCAGACCAGGAACTCACCGCCGGCCAGATCGGGCAGTTGTTCGAAATGAGCGCGCCAGCCATCTCGCGGCATCTGTCGGTGCTGGAAAGCGCCGGGCTGGTATCCAGCGAACGGCGCGGCCAGTTCGTGGTCTACCGGCTCACCCCGGACAACATGGTCAACACGCTCAGCAGCTTTGCCTTCGAAGTCTGCCCGGCCTCGGCGCCGCTCAAGCGCAAGGCGCGCGCCTTGACCAAGAAGACCTCCTGACCCTCCTCCGGCCGCAAAGGACTCATGCCGATGTTCAGCACGCCCCAGCAACGCCCTGCCGATGCACAGGCAGGTTTTCCGTCAGTCCGTCTGGAGTCCTACAGCGGCGGTCTGCCGGTGGAGGTCACGCTGATCGCACAGCTGGGCGTGGGCGCAGGCAACCCGTTGATCGAACAGGCCTGCCGCCGCCAGCGCGCGCATCCCAGTTTTCACGATGCGCTGGACGAGCCATCGGCACGCCTGGCCGGCACTGACTTTGCGCACGGCGAATCGACTGCCCTGTTCTCGTTTGCGGTGGGCGCCAACGGCCACCCGTTCCATCGCCACGCCGGCCATCGCATGTTCACTGCCATCACCGGCAGCAGCGGCGCGCAACTGCGCTTCTGCACCGCCTCGATGGAGCAGATCGAACAGGATCCACAGCACTTTCTGGCGGCGTTGCGGCATATCGATCTACCGGCCGACTGCCTATTCACCGTGCGCTTTGGCGGCGGCACCTGGCATCAGTTCGCACCGCTCAAAGCGCAAGCCGCACACCCGGCATTTTTCGCATTGTCCTGCCACAGCGACGAGGCCGGCGGCGCGTTGAGCGATGCGGTGCGCGCACGCGTGCTGTCCGGCACCGCCGATATCGCCACGCTCACCGAAACGCTGCCGGAGGCGGTGATCGGGCTACTGGCCTCGGCGCAGGCACGCGCGCTGCAGATCCCCACCGTACGCCTGTCGTTGGCCGCATCGCCAGGCAGCAGCAGGTCTGCATGGTGCGGCCGGCTGCGCGCGCTCAGCGGCAGGCTGCGCCAGGCAGTGAGCCGGCTGCGTCGACCGGTGGGGTTCGTTGCAATGGCACCGCAGCTGGCGCAGGTCCGCGTGCATGCCGAGCCCAAGCCCGGCTCGCTGCTGACCCGGCACCTGCAGGGCTTCGATCATCAGGACAGCGTACGTCTGCGCCTGCAGCCGCATGAGTTGCGTCAACGCGGTGCGCACACCTTGATGGCGTTGCTGCTGGAGGGGTTCACCGAGCGCGCGCCGCGCGGCGTGACCTGGTTGATGCGGCTGCGCAATGCGCTGGTGGCGCCGCTGCAGTTGCGAACTTCTCCGCTGGGCTGCCCGGTGTCTTCGTTGCTGTCGGCACAGCGCGACTGCCTGTTCGCAGGGCGATTCCCGGTACTTGCGCAAGACAACGCGCCACTGGATCGACGCGTGCAGGTATTGCTGGGCGCCGACGACCGCCACCTGGTCTTTCGCAGCAGCGTGGGCGTGGAAGTGCTGGAGGATGGCAGCGTGGAGCTCAGCCTGGAGACGCGCGTGGCCTGCCGCAACAGGTTTGGCCGCGTTTACATGGCCCTGGTGGACGGCGTGCACCATCGCTACATCGCACCGGCGCTACTGCGCACTGCCGCCCAGGCCCTGCTGGTGCCGGTACTGGAGACCACCGCAGCACAGGCAACCGCGCGGCGCCCGTGAGCGGCCAGCGCACCCGGCCATCACCCGATCTTGCCTGACGGCTGCCTAGTCTTTGGGTCCCCAATCCAAGGAAGCTTTCCCATGCCGACTCTTCGCATGCGTATCACCGGCACCGACGACGACGCGCGTGCCATCGCCAACCTGCTGCAGAGCATCGAAGGCATCGAGCACGTGGAAGAAGTCGACGACCTGATGCCGCACCTGGATGACGACGATTCCAGCTCGGCCGGCCTGTCCGACGACGAAGGTCCGGGCAGCCACGAGTTCGAAGTGGAAGCCGGCAATGAAGCCACTGCGCAAAAGGTGCGCGACGCCGTGCAGGAACTGGCCCTGCAGCTGGACGTGTTTGTCGAGTACGAATTCGACGAAGGCTGAGCCGGCTGCGTACCGACTGCGCTGAACTTGCGCGCAGTCGGTGTCTGGAGATGTTGCACACCACGTGCTGTACCGCGATCGCGTGCAAGCAGCGCAATCAGGATCGACGTGCTACCGCGCAACGCGTCGAGTAGCTGCGTGAAGTAATCGCCCTTCCTAAAAACATGCGCAGCTAATGCGGCATCGCCGACCAGCTACGCAGTGGATCAGGACATCCGGCGTCGCCGCGCACGCCAACGCCATGCCTGCAGTAGCAGCCAGCCGACGATCCCCCCCAGCACCACCACCGGCAGCAACGCCGCCACTGCACGGATCACGAAGGCCACGCTGGATGCGAAGACCTGGCCGAACTCGGCTGCCGCCTCGGCAATCTCGCCCCTGCCCTGCTCGCCACCGGTGCCGCGGAAATTGAGCGTCAGCAACTGCGTACGCACGCGCCGTTGCTGCTGCGCGGCGTCCTGCTGGGTCTGCTGCGCTTCGGCCTCGATCTCGGCAAGCCGCTTGGACAGGGCCAGCAGATCGGTCACGGCCAGGTCGCGGCGTTGCTGCAGTTCGAGCAGGCGCGCATGTTCCTTTTGCAGGCGCGCCTGTGCCAGCCCGGTATCGGCGATCTGCTGCGCCAGATCCTCGGCACGCGTGCTGCGGGCGGCGACATCGCCATGCTGGCCGGCCAGTTGCACCATCGGCTCGATGCCGTCCGGAGCTAACCGCACGCTGACGCTGCCGCTGGGGTCGCGCCCACCGGTTTGTTCCACCGCCAGCAGCGCGCAGTCGCCGAACTGCGCCGACTGGCAGGCGGTGCGTACCGCGGCGATGCGTTGATCGATCTGATCGGCCGGCAGTTCGATGCGTACATCGTGCTCATACGCCAGCGCATTGCCTTGCGCGGCGGGCGGTGCCGGTGCCGGCGCCGGCGCGCCGCCGTCTGCCGCCATCTCGCCCGACGGCCTGGCACACCCGCTCAGCGCCCAGCCCAGCAGCAAGCCGACCGCGTACCACTGCATCCGGCGCCTCATCGGCTGGCTCCATCGGCCGCGTGCATGCTCTGCGCGGCCAGACCCGGCGCGGACGCACCGCGCAGCTTGACCGCCACACTGGCCTCGCCAGTCCTGCAACGCACGCCCGTGCTGGAGCGCGCACTGCCGCGCTGCGGGAAGTGGTGGTGATTGGCATGCTGCCGGTTGAAGCGATGGATTCCCGGCATCTCGGGCGCCGCCTGCAGGCGCAATGGCGCGCGCATGCCGGGCCGCAGCAGGCCACCACGGCGACGGCATGACGCACACGTGCGCTCGCACGCATCGGGGTTCGGCGCATCGGTGTGCGGGTCGAACGCGATGCGTCCGCAATGACAGTTATCGGCGTCGTGCATGGTGATCCTCCTTGAAAGCGGCCACTCTAAACCAATGGCGGATGCGGACAAGCGCGCACATGCCTATGCTGGCGGATTGCTTCCATTGGAATCCACCATGCGTCAACGTCTGCTTGTCCTCGCCCTGCTCGCCGGCCTGAGCGCCTGCCAGCAGCAGCCCGAATCGCCGCGCGCCGGCACCCCCGATGCCGCGACGCAGGCTGCGCAGACGCCGGATGCGCGCTTTGCGGCGCTGTCCAAGCGCGCGCTCGACACCTGGATGCAGCTGTCGCCGGTTACCGCCACTCAGACCGGCGATCACCGCTTCGACACGCAGATCGACGATCTGAGCAGCGCCGGCCGCCAGCGCAGCCTGGAGGCCGGCAAGAAGCTATTGAGTGAGCTGGATGCCATCGAGGTGGCCAAGCTGTCGCGCGAGAACCAGGTCGATGCGGCCATTTTGCGCAACCAGCTGCAATCGGAGATCTGGAACACCGAGGTGCTGCAGAGCTGGGCCTGGGACCCGCAGGTCTACAACGGCCTGGCCGGCAGCGCGCTGTATGGCCTGATGGCGCGCGACTTCGCGCCGCTGTCCGAGCGCCTGAGCTCCGCCACGCAGCGCATGGAGAAGATTCCCGGCATCTTTGCGCAGGCGCGCGCCAACCTGGACCCGGCTCGCGTGCCGAAGATCCATGCCGAAACGGTGGCCAAGCAGAACAAGGGCATCCTCAGCATCGTCGATACCTTCATCGCACCCAATATCGGCCAGCTCGGCCCGATCGAAGCGGCCCGCGCGCAGGCCGCCATCGACGACCTGCGCAAGGCCGTGGCCGAGCAGCAGACCTGGCTGGATACCGTGCTGGTGCCCAATGCCAAAGGCGATTTCCGCGTCGGTGCGCAGATCTACGACCAGAAGCTGAAATTCGCGCTGCTGTCTTCGCTGTCGCGTGCCGAGATCAAGCAGCGCGCCGAGTCCGAGCTCAAGCGCGTCCGCAGCGAGATGTACGGCATTGCCCGCACGGTACTCAAGGACAAGCCCGGCGCACCCAAACTGCCCGAGACGCCCAACGACGACCAGCAGCAGGCCGCGATCGAGGCGGCGCTGGAACTGGCCTATGCCGACAAGCCGGCACGCGACAAGGTGGTCGACGACGCCAAGGCCGCACTGGCGCAGTCCACCGAGTTCGTGCGCCAGAAGGATCTGATGACGCTGCCCGATTCGCCGGTGGACATCATCCTGATGCCGGAATTTCAGCGCGGCGTGGCGGTGGCGTACTGCGATTCGCCGGGCCCGCTCGACAAGAATCTCAAGACCTTCTATGCGGTCTCGCCGATTCCCGACGACTGGAACGACAAGCAGGTCGATTCGTTCCTGCGCGAGTACAACAGCCGCATGATCCACCTGCTCAGCATCCACGAAGGCACCCCGGGCCATTACCTGGAAGGCTGGCATTCGGCCAAGTTCCCCTCCACGCTGCGCGCGGTGCTGCGCTCGGGCATGTTCGCCGAAGGCTGGGCGGTCTACACCGAACGCATGATGCAGGAACAGGGCTATCTGGATAACGACCCGCTGTTCCACCTGGTGCAGCTCAAGTTCTACCTGCGTACCATCGCCAACGCCATCCTCGATCAGGGCGTGCATGTGGATGGCTGGGAACGCGACAAGGCGATGCACCTGATGACCCACGACACCTTCCAGCAGGAAAGCGAAGCGGCGGGCAAGTGGGTGCGTGCGCAGCTGTCGTCCGCGCAGCTGCCGACCTACTTCGTCGGCGTGCAGGAACATCTGGACACGCGCAAGGCGGTGCAGGACAAGCTGGGCAAGGACTTCAACCTGAAGGCGTACCACGACCAGATGCTGTCCTACGGCGCCCCGCCGGTGCGCTTTGCACGCGAGTTGATGCTGGACCAGCCGATCGAGTGATTGATCCTTCTCCTACCGGGAGAACAAGCACTCTTCGCCCCTCGGGAGAAGGTGTCCCGCAGGGGCGGATGAGGGTGCGGGCGAAGCCTGGTGTGGCCGGAACTAGCGAGTGGCTTCGCCCCGTACCCTCACCCCAACCCCCGCTCAGCGCCCCGGCCCGCGCTTGCGGCGCGGGCGCTCCAAGGCACGCGCGCCAGTGGCGCGCAAGCCGTGCCTTGGCGTCCCGGCAGGAGAGGGGCGTATTGCTGCGGTGGTTGCACGTTTGTGCAGCCCACTAATTTGCGCAGCCCACTAAACAGCGACCTCAGCCATCCGCTGCAACAAACCCGCCGGTCTGCCGCGCCCACAGGCGTGCATACAGCCCGCCTTGCGCGATCAGTTGCGCATGCGTGCCGGTCTCGACGATGCGTCCGGCATCCATCACCACCAGCCGGTCCATGCGCGCGATGGTGGAGAGGCGGTGCGCAATCGCAATCACCGTCTTGTTGCCCATCAACGCATCCAGGCTGTCCTGGATCGCCGCTTCCACTTCCGAGTCCAACGCCGAGGTAGCCTCGTCCAGGATCAGGATCGGCGCATCCTTCAGCAGCACGCGCGCAATGGCGATGCGCTGCCGCTGACCGCCCGACAGCTTGACCCCGCGTTCGCCCACATAGGCATCGAATCCGCGCCGGCCTTCGCCATCGACCAGCGTGTCGATGAAACCTTCCGCGCGTGCCTTGCGCACCGCTTCCAGCATCTGCGCGTCGCTGGCCTGCGGCCTGCCATACAGCAGGTTGTCGCGGATCGAACGATGCAGGAGCGAGGTGTCCTGGGTGACCAGGCCGATCTGCCCGCGCAGGCTTTCCTGGGTGACCTGGGCGATGTCCTGCCCGTCGATGAGGATGCGCCCCTGCTCCAGGTCGTACAGCCGCAGCAGCACGTTGACCAGGGTCGACTTGCCCGCGCCCGACGGCCCGACCAGGCCGATCTTCTCGCCGGCACGCACCTGCAGGTCCAGCCCGGCGATCACCCCGCCGCGCTTGCCGTAATGGAAATGGATGTGCTCGAACTGCACCTGGCCGTGCGTCACCTGCAACGGCACGGCGTCGGGCGCGTCCTGCACCAGCACCGGCTGCGAGATGGTCTGCATGCCGTCCTGCACGCTGCCGATGTCTTCGAAGATGCCGTTGACCGTCCACATGATCCAGCCGGACATGTTGTGGATGCGGATCACCAGGCCGGTGGCCAGCGTGATCGCGCCGACGCTGATCTGGCCGCGGCTCCACAGCCACAACGCCAGCCCGCAGGTGCCCACGATCAGGAAGCCGTTGGCCACCGCAATGGCGGTATCCATCGTGGTGGTCACGCGCGTCTGCCCGCGATGCTTCACCGCCAGCTCGTCGATCGCATCGCGCACATAGGCCTGTTCGCGGCCGGCATGGGCGAACAGCTTGAGCGTGGAGATATTGGTGTAGCCGTCGACGATGCGCCCGGTGGCCTTGGAGCGTGCATCCGACGCGATCCACGCGCGCGCCTTCATGCGCGGCACGAAGAACGCCATCAGCGCGACATATACCACCAGCCAGATCAGTAGCGGCAGCATCAGCCAGGGGTCGGCCTGCGCAAACAGCCACAGTGCGCTGCCGGTATAGACCACGATGTACCAGAGCGCATCGACCATCTGCACCGCCGATTCGCGCAGCGAGGTCCCGGTCTGCATCACCCGGTTGGCGATGCGGCCGGCGAAATCGTTGTTGAAGAAGCCCAGGCTCTGCCGTACCACGTAGTTGTGCATCAGCCAGCGCGAGCGGTTGCTCAGGCCCGGAACGATCGCCTGGTTGACCAGCAGATTGTGCAGCCCGGTGAACAGCGGGCGCGCCACCAGTGTGATCGCCGCCATCCAGAGCAATTCGCCGGCATGCCGGCGGAAGAAGTCCGCTCCCGGCCGCTCGGCCAGCATGTCGACGATGCGCCCGAGGAAGTCGAACATCGCCACTTCCACCAGGGCCAGCAGCAGCCCGGCGATCAGCGTGGCCAACAGGATCGGCCACAACGGCCGCAGATAATGCAGATAGAACCGCCACACGCTACGCGGCGGCATTTCCCGCTCGATCGGCGGGAAGACATCGATCAGGGATTCGAACCAGCGGAACATCGCAGACACTTTCGGGAAAAACCGGGAGATCAGGCTAGCTGATCGCGCGTCAAGCTGCAGTGGCGCTGGCGTCGGGTTGCTGCAGCATCACCCGCACGGCAGGCTGCGCTGTGCGCGGCAGGCAACCGGCCCGTCGCATCGGTTCCGGTTGCCCGGGTCATGCGGCGTCGGTCGCGCTCATTCGCGGACACGTGCGAGCAGGCGGTTGACCTCGACCAGATCGAAATGGCCCGGATCGAAGCGCCCGCCCAGGGTGGCCAGCTCCTGCACATGTTGCGCATGCTCCGGGTCGGCGATGATCCGCAGCAAGGCCTGGTAGCTGTCGATTCCTTCGCTGCTTTCCGGCGGGCAGGCATTGGCGCCGTCCACGCAACGGGCCGCGCGCAGGCTCGCGTCCGGCGGCAGGATCGCCTCGACCTGGACGCGGTGCTGCCAACCCGCGCCGGCACCGTAGAAATAGTCGAACCGCTCCAGCTCGCCCACCGCGCTTTCGATGCTGACCCGGGCAGCATGCTTGAGCCGTGGCCGCTCCGGCACATCCAGCCCGGACTCGCCGTAGCGGCCGCCGCCCAGGTCGAATTCGTACGGATGCGCACCACTCCAGCCCATCACCGGTTGCAGCACACGATGCAGCGTGGCCAGGCGCAGCGCTCCGGCCACCAGCACGCGGCGCCAGATCAACGGCGCGCTATCCACCAGCGAAACATGCAGCTGATACACCGGCTCAGGCGCGAGCGCCACCTGCTGTGCAGCTTTCTTCTTGGCCTTGGTCATCGGGTCTTGGTCGTGTGTCTCAGTCGCCAGTATGGCGGCAGCGGCCCGCGCCTGCATGGCACCGCCCAGTCAGCGCTGCACCATGCAGTGTGCGATGTGCGATGTGCAGCATGTCGCGCGATCACGCATCGACGATGCCGCCCACCGTCACGCCAGCATCATTGCGCCGCCGCCCTCGCCCGCCCGGATTTACGCCACACCCGCTGCACGCGCCGGCAGTCGCAGGCCGAACAACAGGTCATACAGGATCGGGATCAAGCCCAGCGTCACCAGCGTGCCCAGCGCCAGGCCACCGATCATGGTGATGGCCATTCCGGTCCACAGCGGCCCGGCAAACAGCATCAGCGGAATCAAGCCGACGATGCAGGTGAGCTTGGTCATCACGATCGGGCGCAGCCGCTTGACCGCTGCGGCGATCACCGCCTCGCGGCGTGGCAGGCCATCGGCAAGCTCGGCTTCGATGCGTTCCAGCAGCAGCACCGCGTTGTTGACGATGATGCCGGCCAGCGCCAGCAAGCCGAAGGTCGCCATGAAACCGAACGGATAGCCGGTGATCACCAGGGCCAGTGCCGCACCGATCAGCACGAACGGGACTGCCGACAGCACGATCAGCAGCTTGCGGAACGAGTTGAACTGCCACACGAACAGCAGCAGGATCGCGCCCAGTGCGTGCGGCATGTATTGGAGCAGGGCCTGGTTGGCCTCGGCAGAATCCTCCAGCTCGCCACCGATCTCCAGCCGATAACCGGGTGGCAGCTTGAGCGCGGCCATCCGCACCGACAGGCGCTCGACGATCTCGGTCGCGGTCAACTGCGGGTTGCGTGCGGTCACGGTGATCGCACGGCTCAGGTTGCGCCGCTGGATCGCCGACGGCTCGCTGTCGTGCAGCACCGTGGCGACCGCCGCCAGCGGCACCGGCGCACCGCCGGCTTGCGGGTACACCAGGGTGTCGCCAGGTGTGCCGTCGGCGGCGCGTTCCTGCGCACTGCCACGCCACACCACGGCCACCGAGCTGCCATCGTCGCGCATCAACGAGGCATCCACGCCGCTGTAGCGCGCCTGTAGCGCCTGCGCAATGTCCTCGCTGCTCACCCCGGCACGCCGCGCCCTGAGCTGGTCCACCTGCACCACGTAGCGCGGAATGCGCGCCTGCCAGTCGTCCTGCACATCCACGGTGCCCGGCAACGCGCGCAGCGCCTTTGCAATCGCAGCGGCGCTGCTGCGCAGTACTGTCTCGTCGGGGCCGACCACGCGATACACCGCCATCCCGGCTTCGGTCGCGCCCAGTGAAAACCGCTTCGGCTCGGCGCGCACGGTGGGGAAGTGGCTGCGGACATGCGCACGTGCCCGCGCTATCACTGCATCGAGATCGGTGCCCGGGCGCACGCTCACGGTGAAGTACGCCATGTTGGCCGCCGGCAGCGGGGGATTGAGGCCCAGCACGATGCGCGGGCCGCCATCGGCGACATAGCCGATGCTGTCCACCACCTCCGGGTTGGCGCGCCGATCGGCCAACCAGCGGCTCAGCGCACGCACCGTGCGCAGGGTTTCGCGCGTATCGCTGCCTGCCTGCAAGGTCACCGGCATCTGGAACTGCAGACGATCGGACTTGGGCAGAAAGTCGTAGGGGATCGACACCAGCACCGCGACCGCCACCGCCAGCATCGCCACCATGCCGGCGATAAACAGCGCCTTGTGCATCAGCACGCGCTCGATGAGGCGGCGGTAGCCACGATAAAAGCGCGACGGTTCCTGTTCGCTGCCGAGTGCGACATGTGCCTTGGCGAAATACATGCAC
The DNA here is from genome assembly GCF_056675615.1 of Xanthomonas sp. NCPPB 2864. NCBI lineage: Bacteria > Pseudomonadati > Pseudomonadota > Gammaproteobacteria > Lysobacterales > Lysobacteraceae > Xanthomonas > Xanthomonas sp. NCPPB 2864. The sequence continues at coordinate 555,568 of NZ_JBWWVS010000001.1, read as the reverse complement.
AACAGCGGCGTCACCGTGATGCTGAGCAGCCACGAGCCCAGCAAGGTCACCCCGAGCACGGTAGCCAGCGAGCGCAGATATTCGTTGGTGCTGGTCTGGCCGAAGAAGAACGGCGAGAACGCCAGCACGATCACCAACGACGAGGTCAGCAACGGGGTGGCCAGGGAGCGGCCGGCGTCGATGCAGGCCTGACGGCGCTGTTCTCCGGCAACCAGGCGGCGTTCGATGTCTTCGGCAATGACAATGCCGTTGTCCACCAGCAGGCCGAGCGCCAGGATGATCGCCGCGATCGACACCGTCTGCAGCTCCACGCTCAGCACGCGCATGACGATCAGTGAGGCGAAGATGGTCAACGGCACGATCGCGCCGACGATCAGGCCGGTGCGCCAGCCCAGGAACAGCATCACCACCGCCATGACGATGATGATGGTCTCGCCCATGACGTGGTGCATCTTGCCCATCTCGCGCTCGACCACGTCGGCCTGGAAGGTGACCACGTGCTGCGCAAAACCTGCGGGCAATTCCTGCGCGGTCTGGTCCAGCTTGGCGCGCAGCGTTTTGCCGAAGTCGGCGATATTGCTGCCGGGCTTCATCGAGACCGACACCACCACCGCCGGCTGGCCCTGGTAGACGGCAGCGCTTTCCGGCGGATCGGCAGGCATCACCTGTACCTGCGCCAGCTCGCCCAACGTCACTTCACGCACACCATTGGCATTGGGTGTCGGCAAGGTCAGCAACAGGTTCCGCAACTGCGCAGGCGAGCGTATCTCCCCGGAAGTCGCAACCGTCATCGCCAGCCCGGACACCGTCGCCAGCCCGCCGGAGGCCACCACATTCTGCGAGCGCAACTGCGCCATTACGCTGGCAGGGCTCAGTCCGGTCGCCAGTAGCCGCGCGCGATCGAACGCCACATACACGCGCTCGTCCTGCAGCCCGTACAACGCCACCTGCTCCACGCCAGGCAGGGTATACAGCTGCTCGCGCAGGCGCCGCAGCGGCCCACGCATCTCGCTCATCGAATAGCCTGGTGCGGTGACTGCGATCGAGGCCACCGACACCCGTCCGAAGTCATCGTCGACCAACGGTCCCTGCGTGCCCGCAGGCAGTTGCGCACCCGCCTCGGCGGCCTTGGCCCGCACGCGCTGCCATAACGCCGGCAGATCCTGCACATCGTCGTAAGCGGTCAGCTGCACGATCGCGCTGCCTGGCCGCACCGTGCTCACGATGCGCTTGATGCCGGCCAGTTCGCGCAGGCGCTCCTCGAGGGGGCGCGCCAACAGGATTTCCACCTGCTCGCTGGGCATGCCCGGAAACGCCACCGACACAATGGTGTCGCGCACGGTGACCGAGGGTTCTTCCTGCGAGGGAAAACCGACGAACGCCACGATGCCGCCGAGCAGGATCATCACTGCCGCGAACAAGGTCAGCCGGCTCGACCTCATCGCCATCCGGGTCAGCATCATGGCGCCTGCCCTCCGCTCAGCTGCGTCTGCATCTGCAACGGCGCCACCGGCTGGCCATCGATCAAGAAGCCCACGCCTGCGCTGACCACCTGATCGCCGGCCTGCAGCCCGCGCCGGACCTGGATGCGGCCGCCGACGATCGACCCGAGCTCGACTGCGCGCTCGCGCACGATCCGCTGTGCCGGCTGATACACGAACACGCTGGCCCGTTGGCGATTGAGCCTGGGCAGTACTGCAGACAGCGGCACGCTGGGCGTGCTCGCAGCCTGCGTGGGCAACTGCAACAGCACACTGTCGCCACTGCGCATCGCGTGTGGCGCGCGCACTACCTCCAGAATCGCCAGCGCAGTGGCACCGTTATCCAGCCGGCTGGACAGGCTGCGCAGGCGTAATGTCAGCGGCACCGCAGGCTCGTCGGCCAGCGTGGCCTGCACGGTCTGCCCAGGCGTCAGCCCTGCGGCAGCAACAGGCGGCAGATTGGCGAGCAATTGCAGATGCGCCTGCCCTTCCAGCTGCAACACTCCCTGCCCCGCCCCCACATCGGCATGCGGTTGCTGCAGGCGTGCGACCACGGCGCCATCGAAGGGTGCGCGCAGCTCGCCAAGACGCGATGCACGCCGCGCCAGCGCCAGGTCGGCCTTTGCCACCTGCAGTTGCGCGGTTGCCGCATCCGCCGCCGCGCGGGCGGCGGTCAGCGTCGCCGCGGAGCTGGCACCATCGTCGAACATGGCGTGCTGCTGGTGCAGTTGCAGCTGCCGCTCGCCGGACTGCGCCATCGCCGCGCGCAGGTTCGCGTCGGCCTGCTGCTGACGCAATTGCAGCGGCTCGGCATCCAGGCGTGCCAGCACCTGCCCTTTCTGTACGCGGTCGCCCACATCCACCAGCACGGCGGCGATGCGTCCGCCGCTCTCGAACGCCAACTCGGCCCGTTGTTGCTGACGCGCCATTGCCGGCACCTGCAGCCACCCGTCGCGGCCGGAGCCGAAGCGCTCCAGCTTGACCGCCCGAGGGGTCTCGGCCGCCGGCGCATCCGGCCGGCTGCAGCCGGCCAGCACCAGCAACAGACCGCAACACACCATGGTGCGAAGAACATCCATCATCACGCTATCCCCTGCCATGTGCCGCTCAGCGGCTGTAGGTCACTGCAACCGTGCCGCCGACAAAACTGCGGCGTGCAACCAGCGGGCTGTCCGTGGCGTTGTCCGCATAGCGGGTGCCGGTCACGCTCACGGTGGTGGCCCAGTGATCGCCCAGCGCATGCGTCCAGCTGCTGCCCACCGCGGCGGCATACACGCCGGAACCGGTATGGAAGGCCTGCCAGCGCGTCCGCGCCGCCTGCGCGTCGGTGACCCCGAAGTAGGCCTGGTTGAAGCGACGATCGCCGGCATGCACATCCAGATCCAGCGTCACCGTGTCGCTGGCGCCATGCAGCAGGGTGAACTCCACGCCGGCGCGATAGCGGTTGCGCCGTGCGTCCTGCTTGAGCGCGAATTCGGCTTCCGCGTTGACGTTCATGTACGGCGTGATCCGCTGCATCACCAGTGTGCGTGCGGTGACCGACCCCGGTACATCGCCCATGCCGGCCAGCACGCGCGAACCCGGACGCCAGTCGCTGTCGCGTTGCAGGCGGCCCAGGTCGTAATACAGCGACTGCGACAGATAGAAGCCGGAATCGCTCTGGAACTGCAGACCCGCGCCACGCGCGGTGTCGAAGAACAGCATGCCGCGCTGGACCACCAGCACCGGGTTGGCCTGCACGCGCGCGCGCTCGGCGCCGGCATACCGCGGTGCCGCAACCGCTGCCGCGCCCGCGGTGAGATCGGTGTGGTCGCCCAACAGCCGCGAGCTGCCGGTCAGATCGGTCTGCGCGTGCGCGAGGCATGGCAGCAGCAGGCTGGCAACGAACGGCCAGGCACGCAGTGTGGTGTCACGAGGCAGCTGCATGAAAAACAGGATGGCCATGAAAATCTCCGTCAGCGATCAGGAAAGGGATGGCAGGCAAACGCCGTAGAACGCCTGAAACAGGGCAATCCGGCTCAACAAGCGTTGGCGTGCGGTGGTCAGGTAATCCAGTTGCACCTGCGTGGCGCGCAGGCGCTCGGTCAGCAGCGTGGTGCGATCTTCCAGGCCTGCCTCCACGCGCCTGCTGAGCCGTGTCATGCGCGATTGCTCACGCTCGGCCTGCGCACGTGCACGCGGTTCGGAGTCGGCCATGGTGGCGTGCGCGTCGAGCGCATCGGCGACCTCGCGGAAGGCGGACTGGATCGCCTGTTCGTAGGCCGCGACATCGGCCCGCTGGCGCAGCTGCGCCAGCGCGAGATTGGCGCGGTTGCGGCCGCCGTCGAACAACGGCAGGTTCAATTGCGGGCTGAAGCTCCACATGCCGTGGCCGGCGGAAAACAGCCCGTTCAAGCCATCGCTGGCGGTGCCCACGCTGCTGCTCAGAGTGATCGATGGAAAGAACGCGGCGCGTGCTGCGCCGATGTCGGCGTTTGCCGCGCGCAGTTCCAGCTCCGCCTGCTGGATGTCCGGGCGTTGCAGCAACAACGAGGAATCCAGCGCACGCCACGCCGTGCTGGGTGTATCTGCGGCAATCAGGCGCTGCAGGTCGCCCGGCACCGGCAAGCTGTCGTAGCCAACCAGCAGTTGCAGCGCGCGCAATGCCGCAGCGTGGTCGTCGGCGCCCTGCAAGGCCGCAGCATGGGCCTGATCGGCCTGATGCTGCTGCCCATCGCGCTGGTCGCGCGCGATCAGCCCAATCCGGTACTGCCGCTGTGCGATCGCCAGCAGCGCAGCACTGTCGGCATCGGCTGCTTGCAGCTGCTGCAGCGCCTGGCTGCTTGCGCGTTCGGTGGTGTAGGCGCGCAGCACCTCGGCAACCAGCGCGCCCCGGGCCGCATCGCGCCCATGGGTGCTGGCCAGATAGCGCTGCCGCGCCGCCTCGGACATGGCCTGCAGCTTGCCGAAGAAGTCCAGCTCGAGATTGCCGATGCCGGCGTTGGCAACGACCAGATCCTGCCCGTAGCGCGCGTCCAGGGCCGGATCGTCGAAGCGCTGCCGCACCTGTTGTGCACCCACGCCGATGCTTGGCACGCGCGCGGCGCGCTCGATGCGGTACTGCGCCCGTGCCTGCTCCACCTGCAAGGCGGCGCGACGGAAGTCGCTGTTGTGCGCAAGCGCGCGTTGCAGCAACGGCCGCAGATCGCGATCCGGTGCGAACGCCTGCACAAACGCGCGTTCCTGCAGATTCAGCTCGATCCCCACCGACTCGCTCGGTTCCACAGCGGCCACCGCCTGCTGGCTGCCGAAGGTGCCCGGCACGGTCACCGCCGGTCGCTGGTAAGTCGGCGTCAATGAACAGCCGCCCAGCAACATGGCGATTGCCGCATTACGCAGGGCGCGGAAACAACGAGGCGCGGTCATTTGTGGAATCATGATGTCGGAGCACACGAGCCAATCTCGACCGACATCCTCGACCTGCAGCGTCCAGGTTGTTTTCGGGAATTATCCAGATTTGATCGAGACGACAGGGCACCACGCCATGACAGGCAAAAAGGTTCTGCTGGTGGAAGACGATGCAGACAGCGCCAGCATCCTGGACGCCTATCTGCGTCGCGACGGCTTCGACGTTGCCATCGCCGGAGACGGCGAGCGGGCGATTCACCTGCATCGTCAGTGGGCGCCGGATTTGGTGCTGCTGGACGTGATGCTGCCCAGGCTCAGCGGTATCGAAGTGCTGTCGGCGATCCGCCGCGCCAGCGATACGCCGGTCATCATGGTCACCGCCATCGGCGACGAGCCGGAGAAGCTGGGCGCACTGCGCTATGGTGCCGACGACTACGTGGTCAAGCCGTACAGCCCCAAGGAAGTGGTGGCGCGCGTCCATGCAGTGCTGCGCCGAAGCGTGGCGGTGCGTGCGCCGGGCGAGCCGCTGCGGCATGGCCGCCTGAGTGTGGACCTGGCTGCGGTGGTGGCCACCGTGCACGACCCGGCCGGGGCTCAGCTGGCACTGGACCTGACCCCGACCGAATTCAACCTGCTCGCCATCCTGCTCAAGACGCCGTTCAAGGCATTCACCCGCAGCGAACTGCTCGATGCCTGCCTGCCCGACAGCGATGCACTGGAACGGGTGGTGGATTCGCACATCCACAACCTGCGCCGCAAGCTGGAGGTACACGGCATCACCGGCGTGCTGGTCACCGTGCGCGCGGTGGGATACCGCTTCCAATGAATGCCCTGCGGCGCTTCAACGCCTGGCGCCGGCAAGCGCCGCTGTGGATGTGGGTGGGCGTGCGGATGAGCGCACTGGCAGTGGTGACCGTGGTGGTGATCGCCTTCGGCATGTGGTGCTACTTCAACCTGCGCGACAGCCTGATCCTGGGCAAGCTGCCGGCGGCGGCCCGCACCGAAATCGAACAACTGCGCGAACAGCCGGTCGCCAACGAGGCACGCCTGTGGCAACTGCTGCAGCAGTACTACGATGTGGAAAATTTTCTGCCCGGGCTGGCCAACCCTGACTGGTGGACGCTGGGGGCCATGGTCGCCCTCTCCATCCCGGTGATCCTGGTCTGCGGGCTGCTTGCATCGCGTCCGTTGTCGCGGCAATTTTCCCAGGTGGCGAGGGCCGCGCATCGGGTCAGCGATGGCGACTTCGGCGCACGCGCGCAGGTGGTGGCAGGCGCACCGGACGAGCTCACGGCGCTGGCCGACGACTTCAACGCCATGAGCGGCAAACTGCAGCAGTACGAACGCGAACTGCGCGAGTCCAGCGCAATGCTGGCACACGAACTGCGCACCCCGCTCAACGCAGCGATGGGCCGCGTACAGGGCATGCTGGACGAGGTCTTCCCGCGCGATCCCGAGCAGTTGCGCCTGGTCCATCGCCAGCTGGAACAGATCAACCGGCTGATCGGCGACCTGCATCTGGTGTCGCTGGCGCGTGCCGGCCAGCTGGTGCTGGAGCCGGACAGTTTCGATCTGCATGAGCTGATTGCCGAGCGGGTGGAATGGGCAGGCCCGACAATCCGCGCGTTGCAGACGACGGTCACCGCGCCGGCACCTTCCGGGCTACGCGTCTGCGCCGACCGCCATCGCCTGGGCCAGGTGTTTTCCATCCTGATCGACAACGCACTGCGCTACGCCGCCGCAGGCAAGGTGCTGGATATCGAGCTGCGCCGCGATGGTGCGCATGTGCTGGTCACGCTCGGCGACCGCGGCCCCGGCGTGGAGCCTGCGCAGCTGCCGCACCTACTGGACCGCTTCTGGCGCGCGGACAGTTCACGCGCGCGCCATTCCGGTGGCAGCGGCCTGGGCCTGGCGATCGCCTCGGCCATCTGCCAGGCGCACGATGGCCGCTTGATCCTGGGCAATCGCGTCGGCGGCGGGTTGCTGGCCAGCGTGCAACTGCCGTTGTCACGCTGAGGCGTTGGCGCGGTTGCGCCGCCGCGCTTGCGGCTGCCTGGCATGCCGGGCAGCTGCGAGCATCAACGTTGCTGCAGGCTCGGCATCGCAGCGGTCACGTCGGCATGGCGACGCATGATCCAGTTGAACAGCGGCGTGGCCATCAACGTGGAGAGGATCGCCATCAGCACCAGCACCGAGAACAGGCCTTGTTCGATCACGCCGGCCTGCAACCCGATGTTGATGATGATCAGTTCCATCAAACCGCGTGCATTCATCAGCGAGCCGATCGCCATCGCATCGCGGTTGTTCTCGCCGGTGATGCGTGCGGCGGCCCAGCAGGCCAGTCCCTTGCCGATGAACGATGCGGCCAGAATCGCCACGCCGGCCAGCATGATCTGCGGCTGCAGCAACACGCTCAGCTGTGTCTTCAAGCCGGAATAGGTGAAGAACATCGGCAGCAGGAACACCACCACGAACGGCTGCATCATCTCGCGCAATTTTTCGGTCAACGCGCCCCTGGGCAGGCAAACGCCGAGCAGGAAGCCACCGAAGACTGCATGGATGCCGATCGCATCCATCGCCCAGGCGCTGAGGCAGAACAGCATCAGGATGACCGCCAACACGCCATTGCTCAGCGGTTGGTCCTGCACCACGTAACGCTCGAGACGACGCAGCAGATGCCGGCCGACAAAGATCATGAACGCCGCATACGCAACGCCGCCGCCGATGGCCAGATAGGCGCTGCCCCAGCTGCCGCCGAAGCTGGCCAGCACCACGGCAAGAATGCACCAGGCCGCCGCATCGTCGAACGCACCTGCAGTGAGCGCGAGCGTGCCCAACGGGCTATTGGTCAGCCCGCGCTCGTGGATGATGCGCGCCAGCATCGGGAAGGCGGTAATGGCAATGGCCGCGCCCAGGAACAGCGAGGCCTCCATCAACTTGGCTTTTTCCGAGAACAAGCCGTCCACGTTGATCAGCCACGGACACATCGCAAAGGCCAATGCGAACGGCACCGCGATCCCGGCCAGCGACACGCTCATCGCGCTGCGATAGCGTGCGCGGAAATGATCGCTGCGGAAGTCGGTGCCGACCAGGAACATGTACAGGCCCACGCCGAACTGGGCCAGCACATACAGCACGTCCAGCGTCTGCTTGGGAAACAGCGCCGCCTGCATATCCGGCAGTAATATGCCGAACAGCGACGGACCCAACGCCACGCCGGCAATCATCTCGCCCACCACCTGCGGCTGCCCCACCCGCTTGGCCAGCAATCCCACCAGACGACAGATCAGCAGGATCACCGCAGCCTGCAAGAAGAAATACACCGACATCTGCGGAGTGGTCATGCGTTGGGCAACATCCCTGAGAAGTGCGCGGATCATAACGAGCCGTGCCGGCCGGCGATAGCATCGTGCAGCTGGCGCCAACGCGCCGTCGGGCGTCGGCACGTCTGCCTGCACCGGCAGGCCCGACCACGTGACGCATGCGCGCCGAGCCCGGTTGCCGGCACCCGCCGTGATCAATCCTCCTGCAGCGCGCATTGCGGCGCAGATGGCATCCGAAAGCCCTGCAACCGGTTGGGGATGGCGTGGACGCCACACCGATACTGCATTGGCCGCCGGCCACTAGACGCTCCGTGCAGTGACCGTGCCCCGCTTGCAGGACGAGGGATGTGTCACTTGTGTCCCGTTTGCTCCGCTGCCACCGGCGTCAACACCAGGTCCTGGAAATCGAAGCTGAAATCGGTCAGCGGCGAGATCGCCTCCATCCGCATCTCGCGCACCGCACCATCCGGGGTCAGCGCGAAATTGACGAAGGCATCGGCATTCAGGCTGCGATCGTCCCAGCGCACGATGAAGCTGTCGTGCTGCCAATGCTCCAGCGTGCCGATCAATTGCGCGGTCTTGGAAAACTGCAGGCGCAGGCGCTTGCCGTCCTGACGGATCACCACGTCGCCATACCACGGGTCGCGATAGGTCGCCGCATAGCTGCGCAGCGGCAGCGACGGCGTGGAGCGCGCTGCGCGTGCGTCCTGATGTTTCTTCCAGCTGGTGTCCGCATCGCCGTCGGCCTTGGCCACCGCCTTGGCATAGGCGGCGATCCAATCGGTGGCCGGCACCTGCAAGAATGCATCCAGCACCTGCAGGGTCACCGCATTGAAGGCCGCACCGATCTCCTGATTGGTCAGCACCACCACGCCCAGTTGCTGGTCGGGCACCAGCGTCAGCCGCGACACCATGCCCGGCCAGCCGCCGGTGTGCCACACCAGCCGATGGCCGCGGTAATCGCTCAGGCTCCAGCCCTCACCGTAGCCGGAAAAATTGGGGCGTGCTGCCGCCAGCTCCGGCACGGCTGGGTCGGCAATCGCGATCGGTGTGATCATCGACCACATCTCCTGCTGCCGTTTGGCACTGAACAGCGGCGTGCCATCGGGCAGGACGCCGCCGGCCAGTTGCACCTTCATCCACAACGCCATGTCGTGCGCGCTGGAATAGATGCCGCCGGCACCGGAGTTGTTGGACCAGGTCAGCGGCGCGACCGTGCGCAGCTCGGTGAAGTCGTACTTGGCATGGCCCACGGCCGCGTTGTCGCCCGGCTGCAGATGGTCGGCATTGAAGCGCGTACCGCGCATGCCCACCGGGGCGAAGATGCGTTGCTGCAGAAACGCCGCATAGGTCTGCCCGGAGACCTGCTCGATCACCTTCTGCGCCACCGCATACAGGATATTGTCGTAGGCGTAGCGATCGCGGAAACCGCCCTTCAGCGGCACCTTGGACAGGCGCTGCACCACTTCGTCGGTGCTGTAGCTGGTGGTCGGCCAGAACAACAGATCGCCCGCGCCCAGGCTCAGGCCGCTGCGGTGCGCGAGCAGATCGCGCACACGCATCTCGCCGCTGACGTACGGGTCGGACATGCGGAACCATGGCAGGTGGTCGATGACCTTGTCGTCGAGCGAGAGCTTGCCCTCGTCGGCCAGGATCGACAGCGATGCGGCAGTGAAGGCCTTGGTGTTGGAGGCGATCGCAAACAGCGTGTCGGCCTGCACCGGCGCAGGCTTGCCGATCTCGCGCACGCCGTAGCCACGCTCCAGCACCACCTGCCCATCCTTGACGATGGCCACCGCAATGCCGGGCACATCGAACTGCTTGCGCACGCGTTCCATCTGCGCGTCGAACTGCTGCATGCCGGCGGGAAGCTCGGCCGCCTGCGTCGTCACCAAGCTTGCCAGCATCAGCATGCCTCCACTCAGCCATCGGTTCACGGTCACTGTCGCACGTCCTCTCATTCGCTCAGGTCGATCCGCCGGCACTGTCCAGCGACAGCGGCAGCGGTGCCACCAACACGCCGTTGCCATCGGCATACAGCCAATGGCCGGGCACGAAGGCCACGCCGGCAAAATTCACCGGCACATCCACATCACCCAGATCGCGGCGCTCGGTGCGGCGGGGGCAGGCGCCCAGCGCCAGCACGCCTAGCGGCAGCGTGGCCAGGATCTCCACATCGCGCACGCAGCCGTGGATCAACACGCCGGCCCAGCCGTTGGCGACCGCCTGCATCGCGATCTGGTCGCCCAGCAGCGCGTGCTTCAACGAGCCCTGCCCGTCCACCACCAGCACGCGGCCGTCGCCAGGCGTGGAGGCCAGCTCGCGCACCCGCGAGTTGTCCTCGAAACAGCGCACGGTAACGATCGGCCCGGAAAATGCCGCACGTCCGCCATAGGAGCGGAACAACGGTTCGGCGATGCTCACCTCGGGAAAGCGGTCACACAGATCGGGCGTGGTCCAGGTCATCGCTGCGGTCCGAAAGTGGCGATCTGCGATGGTAGCGGCATGGCCGCGTCCGCGTAAGCCGCCGATCGCCCCGCCGGCTGGCCGGGCGGTGCCTGCATCGAGTGCACAACGCCTGCATGCCGCCGCGCGCCAACGGCCGCGCCTGCCTGGCAGTGCGCGCAAGCGTTTGGGGCCGCGCTGCTTCGCCGCGGAGCCGGCGGGGCTATCATCTGGGCGGCTTGCCACATCTGTGCGTCTGCGAACATGCCAGGCGCGCGCTCACGCCAACGTGGAATCTGTCATGACCGATCTGTTCGCCGCCACCCCGCCCGCGCTCGATGGCATCCACGTCGGTATCGGCGGCTGGGTGTATGCGCCATGGCGGGCGGGGATGTTCTATCCGCAAGGGCTGGTGCAGCGCCGCGAGCTGGAATACGCAAGCCGCCACGTCACCGCCATCGAGATCAACGGCACGTATTACGGGACGCAGAAACCGGCCACCTACGCGAAGTGGCGCGACCAGGTGCCGCCCGGGTTCGTCTTCTCGGCCAAGGCACCGCGCCGCATCACCCAGTCGCGCAGACTGGCCGGCACCCAGGCGCAGGTGGACGACTTCATCGGCGGCATTGTCGAGCTCGGCGATACGCTGGGGCCGCTGGTGTGGCAGTTCGAACAAGGGCATCGGCTGCAGGCCGACGACCTGGACGCCTTCCTGTCGTTGCTGCCCAAACGCGCCGGCAAGCGCGTGCTGCGCCATGTGCTGGAAATCCGCGACCACGACGCGGTGGATGCCGCGCTGCTGGCATTGGTGCGCCGGCATGGGGTGGCCACGGTGTTCACCGATTCGGACGAGCATCCGTCCTTTGCCGATCTGTCCACCGACTTTGTCTATGCGCGGCTGATGCGCAGCCAGGCGCGCCTGCATGCGGGCTACCCGGCGCCGGCACTGGCGCGCTGGGCCGAGCGCATCCAGGCCTGGCGGCGCGGCGACGATGTGGCGGACCTGCCGCATGTCGACGCATCGATGCACGCCGCAGCCACGCCGCGCGAGGTGTTCGTGTTTTTCATCAGTGCCGCCAAGGAGCGCAATCCGGCGGCGGCAATGGCGTTGCTGCAGGCGTTGGGGGCGCGCTGACAGGGGCGTTGCGTCGCGTCTTCGGCGACAATGGCGCATGCCCACGACCGACCTGCGCAAGGCGCAACTGCAAATCCATTTCTGCGTCCTGCTCTGGGGCATCACCGCGATCCTGGGCAAGCTGATCACGCTGCCCGCGTTGCCGTTGGTGTGGTGGCGCATGTTGATCGTGGTGGTGGCGCTGGCGCTATTGCCGCGGGTGTGGCGCGGATTGCGCGGGTTGTCCGGCCGCGTGGTGCTGGGCTATTGCGGCATCGGCGCCCTGGTGGCCCTGCACTGGCTGACCTTCTACGGCGCAATCAAGCTGGCCAATGCCTCGGTGGCGGCGACCTGCATTGCACTGGCGCCGGTGTTCACCGCCGTGATCGAGCCATGGGTGACGCAACGCCCCTTCCGCCCGCGCGAATTGCTGTTCGGCCTGGCAGTGCTGCCCGGCGTGGCGCTGGTGGTCGGCGGGGTGCCGGATGGCATGCGCGCCGGCGTGGTGGTCGGCGCGATTTCGGCGGTGTTCGTCGGCCTGTTCGGTTCGCTCAACAAGCGCATGGTCGCGCATGCCGACCCGCTCACCGTCACCGCACTTGAGCTTGGCGCCGGCACCTTGACCCTGACGGTGCTGGCGCCGGCCATGCCGCTGTTGCTGCCGTCGCTGCATGGCGACCTGATGATCATCCCCAGCCTGCACGACGGCGTCCTGCTGCTGGTGCTGTCGCTGGCCTGTACGCTGCTGCCGTTTGCGCTGGCCCTGGTGGCACTGCGCCATCTCAGCGCCTACTCGGTGCAGCTGGTGACCAACCTGGAACCGGTCTACGCCATCGTGCTGGCGATCGCCCTGCTCGGCGAGCAACGCGAGCTGACCGTGCAGTTCTATCTCGGCGTGGCGATCATTCTCGGCGCGGTGTTCCTGCATCCGGTGCTGGAACGCCGGCGCAAGATCGTGCATCCGGAGCTGCTCGGCACTGCCGAGGCGAAGAACATCGTCGACTGACTGCACGGCGCAACCAACAAACGCCACCGTCGCAGCGGCCCAGGCCGCGACCGACCTTATCGATGACGCACCCGCGTGCGCATGCCCCTACCCCAACGCCACCACCTGGTCGCGCCCGCCACGCTTGGCCGCATACAGGGCCTGGTCGGCGCGCTTGATCACCGCGTCCACGCTTTCCTGCGGATGCAGCGTGGCCACGCCGATACTCACCGTCACCGGCAGCGCGATCGTCATCACCGCCACGCTCTGGCGCAGGTATTCGCACTGCACGCGCGCCTGCAGCAGATCCACGTTGGGCAGCAGCAGCACGAACTCCTCGCCGCCATAACGCGCAATGGTGCCGGCACCGGCCACATGCGCGCGCAGCAACGCCGACAGTTCGCGCAGCACCACGTCGCCCTGGTCGTGCCCATGCACGTCGTTGACGGTCTTGAAGTGGTCCACGTCCAGCAACGCCACCGACAACGGCTGGCCTGCCGCACGCGTCTGTTCCATGGCCGCGGCCAAGGCCACTGAAAACGCGCGTCGATTGGGCAAGCCGGTCAGCGGATCGGTGCGGGTCTGCTCGACCAGATCGGCATTCAGCGCATCCATTTGCGCGTAATAGCCGGCCAGTTGCTGCTCGTACCATTCGCGCTCATGCAGTTGCTGGCGCAGGCGCTTGCCGGCCAGACGCAGCTCCAGCAGATGCGCGGCCTGCCGCGACAATGCCTGCAAGGCGGCGCGCTGTTCTTCGCGCAGATGCGCCGGGGTCTGGTCGAAGACGCAGAGCGAGCCCAGCGCCATGCCCTCGCTGGTCACCAACGGCGCGCCGGCATAGAAGCGCACCGCAGAGCTGCCGGTCACCATCGGATTGTCGTGGAAGCGCGGGTCGAGCAAGGTGTCGTCGACCATCATCACTTCGTCCGGGCGCAGGATCGCATGCGCGCAGAACGAGATGTCGCGCGATGCTTCGCTGCGCGGCGCGCCATGCGCGGACTTGAACCATTGCCGCTGTTCGTCGACCAGCACCACGGCCGCCATCTGCGTCTCGCACAGCGTGGACGCAATCATGGTGAGGTCGTCGAAGGCACGCTCGGGCGGCGAGTCCAGCACCTCGTACTGACGCAGCGCTGCAAGCCGCTCGGCTTCGTTGTCCGGCAATGTCGGTTTGATCACTCTGCCCGCTCCCCAGCTGGCTGTCGGCGGCGGAAGTATGACCGAGCCGGTCATGCGCGGCCATCGGGTTGCGCCTGCGCAGCCGATGCACCGCGCTGTTGCGGTTCAGTCCAACGCGCGAGAAAAGCTCACCAGTCGGTGCGTTGCGGCAGCAGTCCGCGCAATTCTGCATCGCTGAGATTGCGCCACTGCCCGGGCTTGAGCGCGGCCAATTTGATGTTGTCGATGCGCACCCGGCGCAGCTGGGTCACGCGGTAGCCGAATTCGGCAGACATCAGGCGGATCTGCCGGTTCAAGCCCTGCTCCAGCACGATGCGGAAGCCGAACTTGGCGATGCGCGCGGTGCGGCACGGCAACGTGGTCTCGTTGTGGATGCGCACGCCGCGCGCCATACCTCGCAGGAATTCGTCGGTGACCGGCTTGTTGACCGCCACCAGATATTCCTTCTGGTGGCGATTTTCCGCGCGCAGGATCTCGTTGACGATGTTGCCGTTGCTGGTCATCAGGATCAGACCTTCTGACTCCTTGTCGAGCCGGCCGACCGGGAAGATGCGCTGCTCGTGGCCGACGAATTCGACGATGTTGCCCTTGACCGAACTTTCGGTGGTGCAGGTGATGCCCACCGGCTTGTTGAGCGCGATGTAGACATGCTTGCGGCCACCGGGCTTGCTGGCGGCGCGCGTGCGCAGCGGCTGGCCGTCCACCAGTACGGTGTCGTCCTCACCCACCACCGCACCGGTGCCGGCAGCCACGCCATTGACGGTGACCCGGCGTTCGCCGATCAGGCGATCGGCCTCGCGGCGGGAGCAGAAGCCGGTTTCGGCGATGTATTTGTTGAGTCGGGTCGTCATCGGCCGATTATCGGCGATTTGGAGCGGCGCGCGTGCACCAATCTGCGATCAGGACAGCGCCAGCAGCGGCTGCCCGGCATGCAGCAGCTCATCCAGCGGGCATGGACGATGCAGGCTGAAACCCTGCACTTGGCCGACACCGGCCTCGCGCAGGCCGGGAATGTCCGCCTCCGACTCCACGCCCTCGGCCACCACTTCGATCCCCAACGCCAGGCCCACCTGCGCGATCGAGTGCACTGCCGCGCGGTCCACCGCGTCGTGCGCGTAGTTGCGCACGAAGCCGCAATCGATCTTGAGGACGTCCACGGTGAACTGCTTGAGATAGCCGAACGAGGCCAGGCCGTTGCCGAAATCGTCCAGCGCCACATGGCAGCCGCGCGCACGCACGCTCTGCACGAAGCGCTGCGCGTGCTCCAGATCGCCGATGACGGCGGTCTCGGTGATCTCCATGCACAGCTTGGGCACCAGGCTCGGGTAGCGCTCGAACAAGGACCACACGAAATCGAGAAAATCCGGCTGCGCGATCGACTGTGCGGACAGATTGACGTGGCACAGGTCCAGCGTGGCCACATGCATCGGATTGGCCGCCAGCTGCGCGCACAGCGTTTCCAGCACATGCACGTCGACCATGCGCCCCAGGCCGTAGCGCTCCACCGCAGGCAGGAATTCGCCCGGACTCAGCACCCGCCCGTCGCGCGCGCGCATGCGCACCAGCACCTCGTACTGCAGGCGTTCCGGATCGCTCAACACCTGGATCTTCTGCGCATACAACAGCAGTCGGTCCTCGGCGATCGCCTGCTGCACCGCGCTGATCCAGCCGCCGTCGTGGCGCCGCCGCGCCAGCGCCAGATCGTTTTCGCCGAAGCAGCGAATGCGGTTGCGGCCCTCTTCCTTGGCCGCATGGCAGGCCAGATCGGCGGCGGTCATCAAGGCATTGACGTCGCTGGCGCCCTGGCGGATTTCCACCACGCCGAAGCTGCAGCTCGGCGTCAGCGGCCGTCCGCCTTGATGGCTCCACGGCTGACCCAGCACCGCATGCATGCGCTCCAGCAAGGACTGCGCCTGCGCCAGATCGGTATTGGCCAGCAGGATCGCGAACTCGTCGCCGCCCAGCCGCCCCAGCCAGTCGCCGGGGCGCAACTGCATGGTGATCACGTCGGCGAAGTGGCACAGGAACTTGTCGCCCACCGCATGCCCGAAGGTGTCGTTGACCAGCTTGAAGTGATCCAGGTCGACGAAGCACAGCGCATGGCAGAGCTGCGGCGATTGCGGCGGCTCGATCAGGCGCAGCAGCCGGCGTTCGATCTCGCGGCGGTTGATCAGGCCGGTCAAGGCATCGTGGCGCGCATGGAAGGCGACTTCGTCGGCCAGCTCGTGCGCATGCGAGACGTCTTCGATCACTGCCAGCACCAGGGTCGGCTCCTCCGGGCCGGGCTCCACCAGCGACGCGCTCCAACGCCCCCACATCACCCCGCCGTCGGCGCGCAGCAAGCGCCGCTCGCCGGACTGCAGCAGCGTCGGCCAGTCGATCAGGCCGCGGCTGTCCAGCGCGATATGGTCCGGATGCAGCACCTCGGCCAGTGTGCAGGCCTGCAGCTCCTCCGGCCGATAGCGCAGGATGTTGGCCATCGCGGCATTGGCATCGAGCACGCGGCCGCGCAGGTCGAACTTGACCATGCCCAGCGCCGCTTGCTGAAACGCGGTGCGGAAGCGGCCTTCGTGCGAGAGCAGATAATTGCGGATGCGGCGCATCGCCAGCACGCAGGTGATCAGCACCAGCAACAGGGTCGCCAGGCTGCAGACCACCATCACATCGTGCAGCAGCCGCGCACAGCGGACCAGCAGCGCCTGGAACTGCGCGGTATCGCCGCGCATGCGGCCGTCGAGCAGGTGCAGCTCGTCGCGCAAGGCCTGCAGCGCGCGCGGATCCGGGCGGCTGGCGGCCTGCACGGAGGCGGCCCGGTCGGCCAGGGTGCTCAGCTGCAGCAGGTCGGCGTCGGTGTGTTTCCACATCGCGATGGCGTCGCCCAGATACGGAAAGACATGGCCGTAGCGATACAGCCGCACCATTTGCGGCATGTCCTCACGGGCATTGCGGCCGGCGGCCAGCCCGGCATGGACCGCAGCCCAGTCGATCACCGGCTGCTCGACCGCCTCGCGTGCCGCGCGGTCGCCGAGCGGCACTTCCAGCGCCCGACAGGCGGCCTGCAGGTCGGCCGGATCGCCGCTGCCCAGGTAGCGCTCCAGCCAGTACACCGACTCCTGCTGGGCATTGGACCAGTGGCTCTGGCCGACGATCCAGGCCATTGCCCCGGACTGAATCTCGATCACCAGCGCCGAGAGCACCGCCATGCTGACGGCCATGCCGATCAACAAGGCCAAGGGAAGCGTCAGCCAGCCGCGCATCAGGTGCATGGTCCGCCCACCGCTCGTGCCGCCCGCCATCTGCGCCATTGTCATCCTCGCCCCCACTGCCGCTGCCCAATGCGATTCAGGCGCCCAGTGGGCGCCTGAAGGCAGTAGCGGCCGCAACGGCGCAGTCTGTATGGCTGCGCCCGCCCGGCCACGGTCGGCGCGGAACTTAGCATGGCTAACAGGGTACTGCCGACAATCGCTGCGGTACCGACGCATGACGCGCGTACACCGCTATGCATCGATAAGCATAGCGACTGCGGCGACCGGCCGGATCGGCCGGGCAGCCGCAGGCCGCCGGGTTGTCAGCGGTGCTTACTCGCCGCGGGGCTTGGGCGGGCCCTTGCGATGCGGCGCGCCGGCGCGGTCCATCGGACGGTTCGGGCCATTCGGGCGACCGGACGGCTTGCCGCCGCGCGGGAAGCGCGGCTTGGACGGCGATGCGGCCGCCTCGCCTTCTTCCAGCTTGCGCATGTTGAGCTGCTGGCCGGACACCCAGACCTTCTTCAGGTGCGTCAGCAGCTCGCGCGGCATGTCGGCCGGCAGGTCCAGGATCGAATAATCGTCCTGGATGTCGATACGGCCGATGTAGCGGCTTTCCAGGCCGGCTTCGTTGGCGATCGCGCCGACGATGTTGGCCGGCTTCACGCCGTGGGTGTGGCCCACTTCGATGCGGTAGCTCTCCATGCCGAACTCCGGCTCGCCGCGCGGGGCAACCGGATCGCGACGCGGACGCTCGGCGCCCGCGCCATCGCTGGCGAACGCCGGACGTTCCGCACGCGGCGGGCGTGCCGCGCGCTCGCCATCGGCACGCGGGCCACGCTCGAACTTCGGCTCGAAGCGCGGACGCTCGCCGCGATCGTTGCGGTCGCCGCGATCGTTGCGGTCGCCGCGATCGTTGCGCTCGCGCGGTGCAAATTCCTCGCGTGCACCGCGCACCGGCGGGGTCAGCAGGAACGGCGCATCGCCCTGCAGCAACTTGGCCAATGCTGCAGCGATATCGATCGCCGGTACGTTGTTCTCGCTCTCGTAGCGCTGCAGCAGATCGCGATACATCTCGATCTGGCCGCCGGCCAGGGTCTCGGTGATGCGGGTCATGAAACGTGCCACGCGGGTGTCGTTGACCGCATCCACGCTCGGCAACTGCATTTCTTCGATCGGCTGGCGGGTGGCGCGCTCGATCGCGCGCAGCATGCCCTTCTCGCGCGGGGTGACGAACAGGATCGCATCGCCGTTGCGGCCGGCACGGCCGGTACGGCCGATGCGGTGCACGTAGCTCTCGGTGTCGTACGGGATGTCGTAGTTCAGCACATGGCTGACGCGCTCCACGTCCAGGCCGCGCGCGGCCACGTCGGTGGCGACCAGGATGTCGAGCTTGCCGTCCTTGAGCTGGGCAATGGTCTTCTCGCGGGCGGCCTGCTGCATGTCGCCGTTGATGGCCGCCGCGGCCATGCCGCGTGCCTGCAGCTTCTGCGCCAGCTCTTCGGTGGCAGCCTTGGTGCGCGCGAAGATGATCATGCCGTCGAACGGCTCGACCTCGAGAATGCGGGTCAGTGCGTCCAGCTTGTGCAGGCCGCTCACCCACCAGTAGCGCTGGCGGATATTGGCCGAGGTGGTGGTCTTGGCCGCGATGGTGACTTCGGCCGGGTCCTTCAGATAGGTCTGCGCGATGCGGCGGATCGCCGGCGGCATGGTCGCCGAGAACAGCGCCACCTGGCGCTTCTCCGGCAACTTCTTCAGCACCGCTTCGACGTCGTCGATGAAGCCCATGCGCAGCATTTCGTCGGCTTCGTCCAGCACCAGCGTCTTGAGCTGGGACAGGTCCAGCGTGCCGCGGTCCAGGTGATCGATCACGCGGCCGGGGGTGCCGACCACCACATGCACGCCGCGCTTGAGCGCGCTCAGCTGCTGCGCGTAGGGCTGGCCGCCGTAGACCGGCAGCACGCGGAAACCGGGAATGGCTTCGGCATATTTCTGGAACGCCTCGGCGACCTGGATGGCCAGCTCGCGGGTCGGGGCCAGCACCAGCGCCTGCGGCTTGAGCTGGTTGAGGTCGGCATTGGACAGCACCGGCAGCGCGAACGCGGCGGTCTTGCCGGTGCCGGTCTGCGCCTGGCCGAGCACGTCGCGGCCGGCCAGCAGCGCGGGGATGGTGGCAGCCTGGATCGGCGACGGCGACTCGTAGCCGACGGCGGCAACCGCCTTCATCACAGCGTCTGAGAGGCCGAGGTCTGCAAACAGCAGCGGCGCGGGAGATTCTTGGGTCATTGGGTAACTCCGGAGGCGCCGCACGGAGCCGGCAGGCGCAAAGCAGCATAGTGTGCGCCCTCAGCCCCCCTGCTGTCGAAATTTCCGTGACAGTCCGTTCAGCTTGTGAGGATTTGCCCGCTGCGGCGAATCATCTCCTCGACCCTTGTCATCCACCCACCCGGCCGGAGCCATGTCCCTGGAAACAGACCTGCACACTCGCTTCAACGCTCTGCTGCAGCAGCACCGCGGCATCGTCCTGAAGGTCGCGACCAGCTATTGCTGGAACCCGGACGACCGCGCCGAGCTGGCGCAAGACATCACCGTGCAGTTATGGCGCGCGTTCCCCGGCTACGACGCCGGCCGGCGCTTTTCCACCTGGATGTACCGCATCGCCTTGAACGTGGCGATCAGCGATCTGCGCGGCCGCAGCCGCGCGCCGCAGGACCCGCTCCCACTGGAGGCGGTGGCCGACAGCATCGCCGACCCGCTGGCGCGCGACCCGGCACACGCGCAGCAGGTCGCCGCGCTCCACGGCTTCATCGCCCAACTGCCGCCGCTGGAACGCGCCTTGATGCTGCTGTACCTGGACGCGCACAGCTACCGCGAGATCGGCGAGGTGCTCGGCATCAGCGAGACCAATGTCGCCACGAAACTCAGCCGCCTCAAGGCGCGCATCCGCGCCGAACTCTGACCACCCACTTCGCCCAAGGAACATTCGATGGAACTCGACGACATGCAACGCGCCTGGCACGCGATGGAACACCGCCTGGATCAGCACGGCACGCAGATCGGCCACATCGTCGGCCAGGTGCGAGGCCACGCGGCGCGCACCAGCCTGCGCCCGCTGTGGCTGAGCCAATCCGCGCAATTGCTGTGCGCAGTGGTGCTGCACATCGTGATCGCGCGCAGCTGGCTTGCCCACACCGATCAGGCTGCAGCCATCATCGGCGGCGTGCTGCTGCAGCTGTGGAGCATTGCACTGGCGATCTCCGCACTACGACAGCTGCAGCTGCTGGCGCAACTGGACTTTGCCGGACCGCTGCTGCCGACGCAGCGCGCGCTCGCGCAGCTGCGGCGCTGGCGCACGCGGGTGGCCCCGTGGCTGGGCGTGGCGTTCTGGGTGCTGTGGGTGGCCGTGGCCGACGCCGGCTGGCGCGGGCTGACCGGCCTGACCTTGCCGCACGACTGGCTGCTGCTCAATCTGTTGGTGGGTGTATTCGGCGGTATCGGCACCTGGCTCGGCTATCGACGGCTGCAGCGCAAACGCCATCCGTGGCTGGAGCGCATCGACAACGCGCATGCTGGGCCCGGCGTCGTGCGCGCCGAAAGCATGCTGGACGAGATTGCACGCTTTCGACGCGAATAAGCGTGCCGCCCCGCACCGCGCCTCCGGCGTCGTGTCCGCCGCTGGCGCGCATGCGTCGCGCACGACTCCACCTGCCGGGGCTGCGTTCGGCACGGTGGTGTTGCCGGCTGCGACAGGCGGATAATCGCCGTCTTCCTGTCACCGAGCGCACCATGCAATTTCTGGAATTCGACCTGGACGGCGAGTACATCGAACTCAACCAGTTGCTCAAGCTGGCCGGCATCGCCGACAGCGGCGGCCAGGGCAAGGCGATCGTCGCCAGCGGCGCGGTCAGCGTCGATGGCGTGCAGGAACTGCGCAAGACCGCCAAGATCCGCCCCGGCCAGTGCGTGCAACTGGACGATGTGGAGATCCGCGTGCTGGCGCTGGACCCCGATGCGGAGCCGGCAGAATGAGCGTGGTGCAGGTCAGCTGGCGCAACAACGCGCCCTCGGCTGAAGACCCGGACCACGATGTCTATATTTTCTCGATCGACGTCGATTCACCCACGCCGTTCTGGTTCGAGCAGTCGATCCGTGGCGGTCACGCCGAGCGTGGCGGTTGCAGCATGCTGGCCTTGCACGAGCTGGAAGCCTGGCCCGGCGGCTGGCGCGCAGACGTGACCAAGGCCGGCTGCGCCTGGGTCATTCCACTGTTGGAAGACGCCTTGCGCAGCGGCGATGCGCGCACCGCGATCGATGCGATTCTTGCGCGGGTCAACACGCCGGCCTGATGGCTGCGTGCCCGATGCGGCGCGCGTGACGAAAGCCGACCTCATGCAAATCCGGCCTGATCGAGCCCATCCGATTGCCGCAAGAGCACCTGCGAGCGAGCGGATGACCGCATTGCCCCCCCGCGCGTCGAACACCGTTGCAGGCCACTGCGCGTGAGGACCACAGCGCAGCGCTGCACGCACTGTGCCTCCCTGCTCCCACTTCGATACGTCAAACGCTGCGCTGGGTCAGATGCGCCGCAATCGCCTGCTTGAACGGCGCCACCGCATGCGCCGCACGCAAGGCACCACGTCGCAGCAGGCGGGCCGGCGCACGGTCGTCGGTATACAGCGCGGCCAATGCATTGGTCGCTTCATACAGCGGCCGCGTCGCCAGCCGGTGAGCCCGCTCATACCCCTGCAGCAGGGCCGCAGCCCCGATGTCGCGCCCGGCGGCGGCAGCGGCGCGCACACGCTCGGCCAGGCGCGCCTGGCTCTGCAATCCAAAATTGAAGCCGTGCGCGGTGACCGGGTGCATGCCCACCGCCGCATCACCGATCAACGCGGCACGCTCGGCGATAAAGCGTTGCGCATAGGCCGCCACCAGCGGATAGGCATGCCGGCTGCCGTCCTGCTGCATCGGCCCGAGCCGATGCTCGAATGCCTCGGTCACTGCCGCACTGAAGTCCGCCGCCTCCATCGCCAGCAAGGCCTCCACCTGTCGCGGCGGCAGGGTCAGCACCGCACCGGCGCGATTGCCCTGCAGCGGCAACAACGCCAGCGTCTTGCCGTAGCCAAACCACTCCCAGGCGGCATGCCCGTGCGGCAACGCATGCCGCATCCGGCACACCAGCATGGTCTTGCCGAAATCACGCAGCTGCGCACCGATGCCGAGCAGGCGCCGGGTGCTGGAAAAGCGACTGTCGGCCGCCACCAGCAGGCGCGCCGATACCGTTTCCCCATCGGATAACTGCAGCACCACGCGGTCGCGCTGCTGCTGCACGGCCTGCAGCGTGCACGCACAGCGCATCTCCAACGCAGCTTGCGCCTGCACCGCCTGCCAGGCCGCGCGACGGATCAGATGATTGGGCACCAGCCAGCCCAGATCGCCGGCACCACGCGCGGAGGCGGCGAAGGTCAGCGCGAAGTGCGAATGTCCGTCCATGACGCGGGCGTCGCGCAGCGGCGAGATCGCATCGGCGGGAAATTGCGGCCAGATGCCCAGTTGCTCCAGCAATGCACGCGAGGCATGGGTCAGCGCGATTTCGCGTCCGTCGAAGGCCGGCTCGGCCAGCTGCGCGCGTGGCTGCTGGTCGACCACCAGCACCGACAGGCCACTGCCGGCCAACGACCGCGCAAAACTCAGGCCGACCGGCCCGGCACCAATGACTGCGACATCCACCGATTGCATGCCACGCTCCTTCACCACCAAGACCCATAGGAGCTAACAAGACCTCGCATGCAATGGTCAGCTGGATGCGGTCGGCGCAGAGCAACCGGCATGTCCGCGTGGCACCTGCCGCATCGGGCACGCACGCATGGCGGTAAGCGCAGCCGTCTTGGTAGCGGCTCTCAGTTTAACGGCAGTGGTGCTGGCCGGCCTTGATCAGGATCAAGCAGCGACCGAGCAGGCGGACCACCGCAGTCACGGGCGTGCGGCTTGTCGCTGCGTTTTCGCAGCCACTGCCCACCGGCTACGCGCACGCAGCCCAGCCTGCGTCACCAGCCCAGCAACGCCCGCACCAGCTTGACGATGCCCCAGAACGACACCACCCAGATTGCGCTGCGCAGGTAAGGAATGCCTGCCGCATACGCCGGCACGTAAGCCACGCGCGCCCACAGGTACAGCTGCACGCCCAGTGCGGTGTCTGCATTGGTACGTCCGGCAACGCTCACCGCCAGTACCGCAGCAGCGAAGATCGGGAACGTCTCCTGATAATTGCGGAAGGCGCGATCCAGCCGCGCCGCGACGCCGGTCAGGGGCTTGGGGTCGCCATCGCGGGCGCTGGCATTCCATTTGGTCCCGCGCTGGGCGGTCATGCTGGCCGAGGCGGCCAGCAGTTGCACCAGACCGAGCACCATGGCCCAGCCCAGCATCTGTAGTTCGATGGTCAGTTCCACACGGGTCTCCGGATGAGCTGCAAGATCACTTGATCGACGCGCGCAGGCTGTAACCGGCGAGACGCCAGGTCTTGTCCTCGTCCAGGCGGAACGACACCAGCTCGCGCACCGGCTGCTGGGCCTTGGCAAACCGGGTCGGGAAGCTGACGTTGACGTACAGGCCTTCGGGCACCTGCGCGCCGGCAGCGTATTTGACCCGTGTCACCGAGCCCTGCCCGCGTCCGACCACCGCCCCCAGGCGCGCACGTTCGGCGCCGATCTGGCTCACGAAGACATCGCGCTTGACCGCGGTCTTGGCGACGCTGGAGGCGCCATCCCACAGCGAGGCCACCTGGTTGGCGTCGACCATCTGCGCCACCCGCAATGCCGCTTGGGTCATCTCGGTGTTCTGTTTGGTCAGCTGCGCCTGCTGCGCCGGGCTGGCCGTGGGCGCCGCCTGGGGAGCGGCGGCCGGACGTGCAGCGGTCTGCGGCTGTTGTGCCAGGACCAGCGAGGGAGCCAACAGCAGTGCGGCAAGCAGACGAGGACGGAACATGGGGCAGATGACCTTGTGCGTAGCAAACGGATGGGAACCGCCGCAGAGTTTGCGACGGGTGCGGCAGTTTAAGACCTGCGCTGCATGGTGAGGTGAGTGTGCAAGCGACGCGCGAGCCGGGTGCCGGGAACGCACGCCTTGACTCAAAAATCAGATGTCGCCGCCCGGCGGAACCGCCGCGACGCCGCGTGGCCGCCACAGTCGCCAACTGACCCACAGTGCGCGCGCGATGGCAGCGATCAGGGCCGCCAGGCTCAGCCACACCGCCAGCGTCGCCGGCCACTGCACATGGCTGGCCGCAGCGATCACCTGCAGCAGTTCGGCCACGCCAAACCCGGCCAGCACCAGCAGCGCCGATGGCAGGTATGCCAGCGCAACGCCTTTCGTCTTTCCGAGCATGTCGCCCCCCGGCTCCGTGGTATGCCGCGACCATAGGCAGCCGGCAGTGCGGTGGGTGTGAAGCTCAGCCCTCGCCCTGGGTGGGGTCCGTTGCGGGCTCGGCAGCCGACTCTGCGGCCGGTGCCGCAGTTGGCGCTCCTGCCTCCGCGTCGGCCGCCGGCGCGGCCTGCGCTGCGGCGGTGGCCGGCAGCGCGGCGGCATCGGTTTCGGCCAGCGGGCTTTCTTCCGGGCAGGCCGCATCCGGGAAGCCGAAGCGCTGCTTCAAGGCCAGGCCGCAGGCGTTGACCGCCTCCAGATCGGCGCCCTCGCCCTTGCACTTCTGGTCGAAGGCAACCAGAAACGCGTCCTTGCGGCGCACGAAGGCGTCGCCGCACTTGCGCATCTGGCGGATGCGCTCCAGGTCGTCCTGCACCGCGTTGGTGCCATCCAGCCCGTACTCGCGCAGCTCGTCCATCGTCAGCAGGCGCAGGCTGCGGTTGGGCACGGTCATCATCAGGTCGGCCACCGCCACCGCCACGCCGTTGCGCTCCAGATAATCCTTGACGTTGCCGTAGACCTCGCGCAATTCGCGATTGAGTTCCGCGCGCGAGGTGGCCTTGGAACTGATCCGCATCATGCGATGGATGCCGACCTTGCCGGCCACCAGCCGGTTGTCGCCGGCGGCCAGCACGAACACGCAGGCGCTGTGGCAGATCGAGCCTTCGCGCACCCAGATGGTCCAATTGGATTCGCCGATGACATCGCCGGCGCGAATCGCCGCTTCCACCTGCCCGCCGCTGGAGTCCAGGTCCAGGATGCGATGCGGCAGCCGCAGTTGCTCGGCCACCGCGGCCAGCCGCCACACCAACGCAGAGAAGCCGGCGTTGATCTTGCCGGCGTAGCGCACCCGCAGCAGGCCGGTGTCGCGACACGGCGCCAGCGCCGCCTCCACGCTGGCGCGGTCCAGCGCAGGCAGCAGCGTGCCGTCGCCGGCTTCGCTGCTGTAATCGGTGGCGCAACTGATCCAGGCCTTGCCCGCGTCCAGCTCCGCCTGCGGCCAGCCGGCTTCGCCGGCCTGTGCCCGCGGCCGCGGCGGCGGCGCCACCGGCTCGGGTGTATCCACCGACACCATATGGTCGCCATCGCCCTGCCCCGCGCCGCTCTGCTGCGTCGCGGCGGCATCGGCCGAGGTACTGGTGCGGTCGCAGGCCGCCAGCGCCAGCACGCATGAAAGGGACAGGCAGAGCAGTTTCAGCATGATGTCAGGCAACGGACCGCGACGGAGATCACCCTCAGTCTATGGCTGAATGGGCGAAGCGTTTGACCCTGCCATGAACGCAGCGGCCTGGTGTAACCCTGTCCGAAAACGGCCAGCCGGGGTCGGGGCGAGCGCATAGACTGGCGCCATGCAGACCGCCACGCCCGACCGACTCCAATGCGACCGCGCCCGCCTGGCGCGCGATGCACGCTTCGACGGGCTGTTCTTCACCGCGGTGCGCAGCACCGGCATCTACTGCCGCCCGGTCTGTCCGGCGCCGCCGCCCAAGCCGGGCAACATCAGCTATTACCCCAGCGCGGCGGCAGCCAGTGCCGCCGGCTACCGGCCCTGCCTGCGCTGCCGCCCCGAGCTGTCGCCGCAGGCGCAGCAGCATCTGGGCGAAGAGAGCGTGCAACGCGCACTGGCGATGATTGCCGACGGTGCCCTGCAGGAGCAGCCGGTGCAGACCCTGGCCGACGCAGTGGGCCTGAGCGCACGCCAGCTGCAGCGGCAGTTCGTGCAGCAGCTCGGTGCCACCCCGATCCAGGTGCACGGCACGCGCCGGCTGCTGCTGGCCAAGCAACTGCTGACCGAGACCGCATTGCCGGTCACCGAGGTCGCGCTGGCGGCCGGCTTCAACAGCCTGCGTCGCTTCAATGCCGCATTCCTGGAAGGCTGCGGGATGCCGCCATCGGCGCTGCGCAAGCAGCGTGCCGAGGTCCCGGGTGGCGAGTTGACCCTGCGCCTGGGCTACCGCCCGCCGCTGGATCTGCCGGCGATGCTGGCATTCCTGCAACGCCGCGCGATTCCCGGCATCGAGCAGGTCGACGCCAGCGGCTACCGGCGCGTGATCGGCACGCCGGGCAACGCAACGCTGATCGAGGTCAGCGCGGCGCCGCAGCGTGCGGAGTTGCTGCTGCGCATCGGCGCCACCGACCCGCGCCAGATTCCGCAGATCGTGCGGCGGGTGCGCCGGCTGTTCGATCTGGATGCAGACCTGCAGGCGGTGCACGCCACGCTAGCGACCGAGCCGCTGCTGGCCGAGGCGATCGCGCGCCGCCCCGGCCTGCGCGTGCCGGGTGGCTGGGACGGCTTCGAGGTGGCCGTGCGCGCCGTGCTGGGCCAGCAGATCAGCGTGGCCGGCGCGGCAACGCTGGCGGCGCGGCTGGTCGACCGGCATGGCGGCCATCATCTGGAGATGCCGCCCGGCCTGGACCGCATCTTTCCGACCCCGGCACAGCTGGCCGAGGCGCCGCTGGAACAACTCGGCCTGCCGCGGGCGCGCGCCGCCACGCTGCGTGCATTAGCCTCGGCCTGCGCGCAAGGGCAGCTGCATTTCGGCGCCGGCCAGCGCCTGTCCGAGTTCGTCGCCGCCTGCACCGCGTTGCCCGGCATCGGGCCGTGGACCGCGCACTACGTCGCCATGCGTGCGCTGTCGCATCCGGACGCGTTTCCGGCCGGCGACCTGATCCTGCAGCAGGTGCTCGGCACGCCCGAGCGCCTGAGCGAGCGCGCCACCGAAGTGCGCTCGCAGGCCTGGCAGCCGTGGCGCGCCTACGCCGTATTGCACCTGTGGCATCTCGCTGTCGATCGCAAGGACACCCGCTCATGAGCACGTTGTATTACGACACCTTTCCCTCGCCGATCGGCGCGCTCAGCGTGGCCGCCGATGCTGCCGGCGTGCACCACATCCTGTTCGCGCAGAACCGCTACGACGCGGTCGGACGCGCGCGTTGGCAGCACGACCCCGATGCGCCGTTGGTGCGCGAGGCGCGCGAGCAGTTGCTCGACTATCTGTATGGCGGGCGGCGCAGCTTCGACCTGCCCCTGGCCCCGACCGGCACGCCATTCCAACTGCAGGTCTGGCATACGCTGGCGCAGATTCCGTTCGGGCAGACCTGGAGCTATGCGCAACTCGCGCATGCGGTGGGACGCCCCGCCGCCAGCCGCGCGGTCGGCGCTGCCAATGGGCGAAATCCATTGCCGATCGTGCTGCCCTGCCACCGTGTGATCGGCGCCAATGGTGCGCTGACCGGCTTCGGCGGCGGTCTGCCGACCAAGCAGGCCTTGTTGCAGCTGGAAGGCTGGTCGCCGCGCCAGGGCGCAGCGGCCGACGATCTGTTCGCCGCATCCGCCACCGGCACGCGCTGACTTCGCGACGTCATTGCCAGGCCGTAAACTGGCGCGATGATCGATCGACGTTTTGTGTTTGCCGCGCTCGCACTGCTCGCGGCCTGCAGTTCTCACGGCCCTTCGCGCAGTACGCCAACGCCCGCGTCGGCCGGCGCACCACACAGCGATGTACCGCACAGCGTGCTGCTGATCTCCATCGATGGGCTGCGCGCGGACATGCTCGATCGCGGCATCACACCGACTCTGTCGCAACTGGCACACGACGGCGTACGTGCGCGCTGGATGACGCCGTCGTACCCGTCGCTGACCTTTCCCAATCACTACACGCTGGTCACCGGCCTGCGCCCGGACCACCACGGCATCGTGCACAACAGCATGCGCGATGCGACGCTGGGCGGCTTCTGGCTGAGCAAGCAGGATGCCGTCGGCGATGCGCGCTGGTGGGGTGGCGAGCCGCTGTGGGTGGGTGCGGAAACCCATGGCCTGCATGCCGCAACCTGGTCGTGGCCGGGCAGCGAGGCGGCGATCGGCGGCGTGCGCCCCACGCGTTGGCGCCATTACGAAGAAGGCACCAGCCTGGACACGCGCGTGGACGAAGTGCGGGGCTGGCTGGCCGCCTCCGGCGCCGACCGCAACCGCCTGGTCACGCTGTATTTCGAACACGTGGACGAAGCCGGCCACGACCACGGCCCGGAGTCGCGCGAATACGCCGACAACGTGCGTGCGGTGGATGGCGCGATCGGCCGGCTGCTGGCCGGCATGCAGCGCGACGGCACGCGCGAGCGCACCAATATCGTCGTGGTCTCCGACCACGGCATGGCCGAGGTGGCGCCCGGGCATGCGATCAGCGTGGAAGACATGGCGCGCCCGGACATCGCCACTGCCGTGACCGACGGGCAGGTGATCGGCTTTGCGCCATTGCCGGGACAGCAGGCCCGCGCCGAAGCCGGCCTGCTCGGTGCGCATGCGCAGTACGACTGCTGGCGCAAGACGGAGCTGCCGGCACGCTGGCACTACGGCACGCATCCGCGCATTCCGCCGATCGTGTGCCAGATGCACGAAGGCTGGGATGCACTGTTCCCGGACAAGCTGGCCAAGCGCCCGCGCGATCAGATGCGCGGCTCGCACGGTTTCGATCCGGCGCTGCCGTCGATGCGCGCGGTGTTCCTGGCGCAGGGCCCGGATCTGGCGCAGGGCAAGCGCTTGCCGGGTTTCGACAACGTCGATGTGTATGCGCTGATGACCCGGCTGCTGGGCATTCCCGCCGCGCCCAATGATGGAAATCCCGCCACGCTGCTGCCGGCCCTGCGCGTGCCGCCGGCCGTCACCCGCTGAGTGACGCGTCGCGGCCGCGCGGCGCGGATGCGACAATGGCGCCATGTCTGCTCCTGATCCCTCGCCGCGCCGGCTTCGGCTGCGGCCGTTGTTGTCCAGCCAAGGCTGGCGTCGTCGCGCCGCACTCTGGGGCGGCGCAATCGCAGTAGCACTGGTGGCGATCGTGTTCGCCAAGGCCAGCGACGCCGCCTTCCAGTTGTTCCAGCGCATCACCGCGCATTCGATCTGGTGGGCACTGCTGCTGACGCCGGGCATCTTCGCCCTGCTGGCCTGGCTCACCACCGGCGCGATGCGGCCGACGCGTGGCAGCGGCATTCCGCAGGTCATCGCGGCGCTGGAACATGACGACGCGGCGTTCCGCCAGACCAATCTGTCGCTGCGCGTGTCGATCGGCAAGCTCGCCCTGACCACCCTGTCGCTGCTCGGTGGCGCCTCGGTCGGACGCGAAGGCCCCACCGTGCATGTCGGCGCCAGCCTGATGCATGTGTTCGGGCGCTGGTTCGGGTTTCGCGATCCGCGCGAGCTCTCGCATTTCCTGCTTGCCGGCGGCGCGGCCGGTATCGCCGCGGCGTTCAACACGCCGCTGGCCGGGGTGGTGTTTGCGATCGAGGAATTGAGCGGGCGCTTCGAGCACCGCTTCTCCGGCACCTTGCTGACCGCGGTGATCGTCGGTGGCGTGGTGTCGCTGGGCCTGCTGGGCAACTACACCTACTTCGGCAAGGTGGCGGTGGCCCTGCCGCTGGGCCAGGCCTGGCTGGCGATCGCGCTATGCGGCAGCGTGGCCGGCCTGCTCGGCGGCATCTTCGCGCGCCTGGTGCTGGCCAGCGTCAGCGGCAAACCGCGCTGGCTGGCAGCGCTGCGCCAGCGCCACCCGGTGCTGCTGGCCGCGCTGTGCGGGGTGGCCTTGGTTGGGCTGGCACTGGTGTTCGGGCAAGGCGCGTTCGGCACCGGCTACGAGCAGGCGCGCAGCCTGGTGCAGGGCCATGCAGTGGTCGGCCACGAATTCGGGCTGATGAAGCTGGTGGCCAATCTGGTCTCCTACCTGGCCGGCATTCCGGGCGGGCTGTTCTCGCCGGCGCTGGCGGTGGGCGCCGGCATCGGCCACAACCTGTCGGTGCTGATGCCGGGCGTGGACCCGCGCACCTTCGTGCTGCTGGGCATGTGCGCGTATCTGACCGGCGTGACCCAGGCGCCGTTGACCTCGGCGGTGATCTCGCTGGAACTGACCGACACCAGCCAGATGCTGCTGCCGATCCTGGCCACCGTGCTGATCGCGCGCGCAATGTCCGGGCTGGTGTGCAAGACGCCGATCTATCGCGGCCTGGCCGAACAGTTGCTGGCGCCGACGCCGTCCCGCACCTCGCCGGCTACGGCAACGACGCACTGAACATCCCAGGCGGGAGAGCGGCGCAGGGCCGACCGACCGCAGTGTGCAGCTGCCGGCCGTGACCGCCGCGCACTGCGGCCGGCGCTGCCGTGCCATGCGCGAACCGACGCCAGCGGCGCGCAGGTCGCCGCTTCGACGCAGGCCGGTAGCCTAATTGCTGCTCGGGCGAGCGCTGCAGCGCGCGTCTGCGCCGATGCCGGACATAAAAAAACGCGGCGCAAGCGCCGCGTTCTGGTGTCGCGAAGCGGGCTAAGGATCAGCCGGCCTTGGCAACGGTCTTCTTGGCGACAGCCTTCTTGGCCGGAGCCTTGACCACGCCCTTCTTGGCAACCGGGGCAGCTGCACCCACGACAACCTTGCTCACCGCGTGCGAACGCGAATTGCCGTAGCTGGAATTGTAGCGCTTGCCCTTGGCGGTCTTGCGGTCACCCTTACCCATGTTCGTCGACTCCTGAATGTGAATACTGAATACAAAATCCCCGCGCTGAACACGGGTCTGGCGAGGTTTACGCCGGCGGCGCCCTCGCGCAAGGCCGGCAAGCCTACCACGTAGGCCCTGCCCGCGCAGCCCGGGCTAGTGCGCGCAGCTGGCGTCGTGGACGTGGGCGTGCCCGTGGTTCAGACGCAGGTTGACCAGGTGGGCGATGCCGACCAGCGCGCCACCGAGCGTCATCACCACCGCATGCGGCACCACGGCGTGGTGCAAGGGGTCATAGAGCAGGCCAGCCCACAGCAACAGCAAGCCCGGCAGCAACAGCGCCAGCGCGTGCAGCGCCTTGTGGCGGCGATAGCCCAGCACCAGGCTGAACAACCCCAGCAGCGTCACGAACACCACGATGGCCAGTTCGACCCCATCGCCCAGCCAGAACGACAGGCCCAACGACGGGGCCAGGGCCAGTACCAGCGGCAGTACCGCGCAATGCACGGCGCACAGCAGCGAACCGGTCGCACCGAAGCGGTCGAGCACATGGCGAAGGGACGGTAGAGGCATGACTTCCAGCAGGGGCTCGCGGCGACGTGGAATAATATAACATCTTCCTTGTTCCAGACCCGCACCGCTGCATCGCGCAGGTGAGCGGGTCCTGCCGTCGGCACAGCAGCCAAGCTGCGCCTTATCATTGATATACAGTAACAATCACAGAGTCCGGCCCGCCATGCACCCTCGCCTCGCTTTCTCGTTCCGCCGCTCCACGCTCTCGCTGGCGCTGACCAGCCTGCTGACGCCCGCCCTGGCCCTGGCCGAGGACGCACCGGCAGCCGCCGACCCGCAGACCCCGCCCAGCTCGGACACGCGCCACGACGCCACCGCTTCCAGTGGCCGCCATATCAAGGACCTGGACAAGGTCGTGGTCACCGCCAGCCCGTTGCGCGATGCGGCCGGCGAGTTGAGCCGCCCGGTCGAGGTACTGGCCGGCGAGCGTCTGGACGAGGTACGCAGCTCCAGCCTGGGCGAGACCGTGGCCAGCCTGCCCGGCGTGCAGAGTTCCAACTTCGGCCCCGGCGTCGGCCGGCCGATCATCCGTGGCCTGGACGGCCCGCGCGTGGCGGTGCTGCGCGATGGCTTGTCGACCCAGGACGTGTCCACGGTCAGCCAGGACCACTCGCCGGCGATCGAGCCGTTCCTGGCCAACCAGATCGAGGTGCTCAAGGGCCCGTCCACGCTGCTGTACGGCTCCGGCGCGATCGGCGGCGTGGTCAACGTGGTCGACGGGCGCATTGCCGAAACCCCGGTGGACGGTTTCAGCGGCCGCGCCGAAGTGCGCTTCGATGGCGGCGACAAGGACGGCAACACCGACATGTTCCGCGTCGATGCCGGCAATGGCAGCGGCCTGTCGATCCATGCCGACGGCGTGTACCGCAACCAGAACGATTACGACACCCCGCAGGGGCGCCAGCTCAACAGCTGGATCGACTCCAAGGTCGGCTCGGTCGGCGCCTCGCTGTCCGGCGACTGGGGTTTCGTCGGCCTGTCGGCCTCGCGCTTCCGTGACAACTACGGCAACCCCGGCGAGCCGGGCGACCCGACGATCGGCGAGCGCGGGGTGTCGTTGAAGCTGCAGCAGGACCGCTACGACCTCAAGGGCGGGCTGACCGATCCCTGGGGCGAAGGCAGCGCACTGCGCTACAGCTTCGGCCACACCGATTACGCGCACACCGAGTTCGAAGGCGCCGAAGTCGGCACCGTGTTCACCAAGCGTGCCAACGAAGGCCGTGTGGAAGTGTCCTTCACCTTCGGCGGCGGCTGGCAGACCGCATTCGGCCTGCAGGGCAGCGACACCACCTTCCAGGCGATCGGCGAGGAATCCTTCGTGCCCAAGACCGATACCCGCTCGCTCGGCGTGTTCGGCGTCGCGCGCAACAGCTGGGAGCGCGTCACCGCCGAAGTCGGCGCGCGCGTGGACAAGGTCAAGTACCGCACCGACATCGGCGTGGACCGCGACTTCACCCCGACCAGCTTCTCGGCCAGCGGCGGCTTCCGTTTCAACGAACAATGGCGCCTGACCGCCAACCTCGACCACGCCGAACGCGCACCGGCCGAGGAAGAGCTGTTCGCCAACGGCCCCCACATCGCCACCCTCGCCTACGAGATCGGCGATGCCGATCTGAAGACCGAAAAGGCCAACCAGGCCGAGCTGGGCCTGAACTTCCAGAACGCATGGGTGGATGCCAAGATCGCCGCGTACTACAACCGCTACAACGACTTTGTCTACATCGTCGATACCGGCGGCCAGTGGTTCAACGAAGAAGACAACGACTTCCTTCCGATCCGCCAGTGGACGCAGAACGATGCGGTCTTCCACGGTTTCGAGGGCGAGGCCACCTTCCATCTGGCCGACAACGACACCGGCGCGTGGGATCTGCGCGTGTTCGGCGACACCGTGCGTGCGCGCCTGAAGGATGGCGGCAACCTGCCGCGCATCGCACCGGGCCGCGTCGGCGCGCAGATGCGCTGGAACGCCGATGCATGGCGCGCCTCGCTCGGCGCCACCCGCACCATGAAGCAGGACAAGGTGGCGGTGAACGAAACCCCGACCGACGGCTATACCTTCGTCGATGCGCATCTGGCCTACCACGTGGACCGTGGCAGCAACGCGTGGGAAGTGTTCCTGGACGGCAACAACCTGACCAACCAGGACGCCCGCGTGCACACCTCCTTCCTCAAGGACGACGTGATGCTTCCCGGCCGCAGCGCCTCGTTCGGCGTGCGCCTGTTCTTCTGACGGTACCTCTCTCCCGCCGTCATAAGCGAGGCCGCCTTCGGGCGGCCTCGTCATGTCCGGCGGCGGGGTTGCCGGCCTCGGCGTTCTGCACTGCTGCGCGCATTGGCGCGGCGATGACAGCCCTGCGCTGCAACGCCACTCGCAGCGGCGAGCCGTTGCGCTGCATTGCACGGGCTGGCTCGACGCATCGCTGACCGATCATACCGAGGCCGCTTGCCGGCGTTGGCCGATAGCCGACGCTGCCCGGTACGCACCACGCATGTGCCAGCGCCGTCATTGCCGCGCGTTGGGCGGCCTGCGATTGCCTTGCAGACTCGATCGGTCCTGCTTCGACGAACAGGCGCCCCACATTCGCCACGCGCTTGCCAATAGGTGCATATGCACGCAAAGTGCGAACATCCTCGTGGAGCATCGCCATGTCCGGGACCGGCCCCTGCACCTGCTTCCAGCTGCGCCGCGCCGCACGGCGTACCTCGCAGCTGTACGACCATGCCCTGGCGCAGGTGGGCCTGAGCCTCAACGAATACTCGATCCTGCGCCGGCTGGTCAGCGCACAGCCGTTGGGCGCGTTGGCGCACTCGCTGGGCATGGATCGCACCACGCTGACCCGCAATCTCAAGCCGCTGCTGGCGGCGGGCTGGGTGCAGGCACGTCGCGGCGAGGATGCGCGCCAGAAACTGGTGGTACTGAGCCGCAGTGGGCGCGGGCTGCTGGTGCGCGCCCTGCCGCATTGGCAACGCGCACAGACGCAGCTGGAAACGCTGTTCGGCAGCGCGTCCACCGCGCAGTTGCACGCCACCTTGATGCAACTGGATGCGGCCCTGGACGCGGAGGCAGCGGCATGAGCACGTCTGCGAGCGCCCGCACCGGCGCGCAGTGGGGATTGCTGCTCACCGCCTCGGCCATGCTGATGCTGACGATGGGCGCACGCCAGACCACCGGCCTGTTCGTGGAGCCGATCCATCGCCAGACCGGGATTGGCATCGCGTCGATCAGCTTCGCGCTGGCGGTGGGGCAACTGGTCTGGGGCGCGGTGCAGCCGGTATTCGGCGCGATCGCCGATGCGCGCGGGCCACTGCCGGTGCTGCTGTTCGGCGGCGTGCTGTTGTCGCTGGGCCTGGGACTGAGCCCGTGGCTGGCCAGCGAGTGGGGCCTGATCGTCTCGCTGGGCATCCTGGCTGCCGCCGGTGCGGGCGCCGGCAGTTTTTCGGTGCTGATCGGTGCCACTGCCGGACGTCTGGCGCCGGAGCGGCGCTCGTTCGCGGCCGGGCTGATCAATGCCGGCGGCTCGCTCGGCCAGTTCGTGTTTGCGCCACTGGTGCAGCTGATGATCGGCGCCGCCGGTTGGGCCAGGGCGATGACCGGGCTGGCGATGATCTCCTTGCTGACCTTGCCGCTGGCCTGGCCGCTGCGACGCAGATCGCCGCCGCCGGGCATGCACATGCCGATCGCAAACGGCGACATCGGCTTGCGTGCGCAACTGCAGGTTGCCGTGCGCGATCGCAGTTACTGGTGCCTGCATCTGGGCTTTTTCACTTGCGGCGTGCATATCGCGTTTCTGGTCACGCACCTGCCCGGCGAGATCGCGCTCTGCGGCCTGCCCGCCAGCGTGTCGGCGGTGTCGATCGCGTTGATCGGCCTGTTCAACGTGGCCGGCAGCCTGGTCGCCGGCAAGCTAGGCGAACGCATCCGCATGAAGTGGCTGCTGTGCGCCTTGTATGCCAGCCGCGCGGTGCTGATCGGCTTGTACCTGATCGCGCCGCCGACGCCGCTGACCTTCTACCTGTTCGCCGCGGCACTGGGCTTTACCTGGCTGGGCACGGTGCCGCCGACGGCAGGTTTGATCGGCAAACTGTTCGGCCCGCGCTACCTGGGCACCTTGTTCGGCCTGACCTTGTTGTCGCACCAGATCGGCGGCTTCTTCGGGGCGTGGCTGGGCGGGCTGGCGCTGGAGCGCTTCGGCGATTACAGCTGGATGTGGTACGCCGACATGCTGCTGGCAGTCATCGCCGCACTGATCAACCTGCCGATCCGCGAAGCCGCGCCGGTACGCGCAGCAGCGTAAAACGGGCCCAAGCGCGCACCTGCCTATCGGCCTGCATGCAGCGACATCGCTGCGCCATTGCACGGTGCCTGGCAGCGCATACGCAAAAGCCATCGTGCCGCGACGATGGTTCGCATCAGCTGCCGCTGTGGTGCGCGTTGGAACGACCCACACGCAATCCGATAGCGCCACGCGTGCACTGCGCACGCGCTGTCTGGCGCCTTGCCGCATTGATCGATGGCGAGCATATCGCCTGCACCGAGTGCCGCAGCGCACAACAGCTTTTGCCGGCAACTCCGTTAGAACAACAGCGCGACGTGTGTCGCTGCGTTGCGCGACCGGCCACTGTGACGTGCTGCCGGTCACCCTTTGGCGGCGCGTGTACGACGCGCGCATTGCCGCCAGCTGCGACGTCATCCCAGGAGAGCTTTCATGACCGCATCGATGCCCCGCTATGCCCTGTCCCTTGCCATCGGCGCCCTGCTTGCGCCTGCCGCGCATGCGCAGACGTCCACCGCCGAGCCGCGCAGCGAGGCCACCACGCTGGATGCAGTGATCGTCAGCGGCACCGCGCGCTTCAAGGGCCTGGCCAAGCGCGATGCCAGCTTCTCGATCACCACCGCCAGCCCGGAGCAGATCCAGCAGGCCGTGCCGCAGAGCACTGCGGACCTGCTGAAGATCGTGCCCGGCGTATGGGCCGAGCCCAGCGGTGGCGGCACCGGCGCCAATATCTTCGTGCGCGGCATGCCATCCGAAGGCGATGCGCCGTTCGTGACCATGCAACTGGATGGCTCGCCGCTGTTTCCGCCGCCGACCCTGTCGTTCCTGGAAAATTCCACGCTGTTTCGCGTCGACGACACGGTCGAGCGCATGGAGGTGTTGCGTGGCGGCTCCAGCCCGATCTTCTCCAACGGTCAACCGGGCCTGACGGTCAACTTCATCCAGAAAAAAGGCCAGGACGAGCCCGAAGGCAGCGTACGCCTGACCGGCGGCAACAACGCGCTGCGCCGCATCGATGTCTTCAACAGCGGGCCGATGGGCAATGGCTGGTACTACAGTGTGGGCGGTTTCTTTCGCGAAACCGACGGCGTGCGCGACCCGCAGTTTTCCGCCGACAAGGGTGGCCAGTTCAGCGCCACCTTGAGCAAGCGCTGGGACAGCGGCGAACTGTCGTTCTACGCGCGGCATAGCGACGACAACAATGCCTTCTATACCGCCATTCCGCTGCTGTCGCGCAACAACGGCAACGACCTGTCCAGCTTCCCCGGCCTGAATGCTCAAACCGGTACCCTGCTCGGCCGCGACTTCCGCAATGTCGACCTGCTGGTCGGGCCAGATGGACAGACCATCCGCCGCGATCTGGCTGACGGCCGCGGCGTCAACATCGATGTGTTCGGTGGCGAACTTAACTGGGAGACTGGCGACTGGACCATTGCCGACCGCTTCAACGTGATGAGCGGCAGCGCACCGACCTATGCGTTGTTCACCGGCGATGCGCCGGTGCGATTGAGCGATTTCATCGCCAGTTACGGCACTACCGGCAGCGGTAGCTTCACCAATGGCGGCGGCGTCGTCGATCCGAATCAGCAAGTGCTGGAAGCCGGCTGGTGGTCGGTGGACAAGCGCCTGAATTCGGTCACCAACGATTTGCGCCTGAGCCGCGAATTGTTTACGGGCAACACGCTCACCGTGGGCGCGTACTACGCCAAATATTCCTCGGCAGACACCTGGTACCTGGGCAACACCATGCTGCTTACCGCGCAGAACAACGCGCGCCGGATCGATCTGGCGCTGGACAACGGCCAGCAGGCCACGCGCCAGGGTTTCACCAGCACCGCGTTCTTCAACCTGCGCGCCAACTACGATGGCGAGAACATCGCCGCCTTCGTCGCCGACGAATGGGAGCTCAACGCGCGGCTGCGCCTGGACCTGGGCGCCCGCTACGAACGCCAGAGCGTCACCGGCGATGTGCACGACACCGCCACCGTCGATCTGGACGGCAACCCGGACACGCTGTACGACAACGCCACCTCGCTCGCCCTGGCCAGCACGCGCCGCATCGACCAGGACGATGAGGCGTTCTCCTGGACGGCGGGCCTGAACTTCACGCTCGATACGCACAACAGCCTGTTCGCACGCGTCAACTCGGGGGTGAAGTTCCCAGGCTTCGACAATCTGCGCGATGGCCAGAATCGCGTGCAGGAAGTGGATCAGTACGAACTCGGGCTCAAGTCCGGTGCCAGCAGCTACGACCTGTACCTGACCGCGTTCTACAACACCTTCAAGAACTCGCCGTTCCAGGCGTTCCTGGCCAATGGTGAAAACTTCACCACCGTTGGCGACTCGCGTGCGCGCGGGCTGGAGGTGGAAGGTGCCATCCGCCCATTCGGCGGCTTCGAGCTGGCCGGCACCGGGGTGTGGCTGGATGCCAAGTACCGCAACTACCGCGAGTTCACCGGCAACCAGGTGATGCGCCAGCCCAAGCGGCAGTTCCGCATCACGCCCAGCTATTACTGGATGCTGCCGTTTGGCGACCTAAAGGTGTTTGCCACCTATTCCTACATCGGCGACCGCTTTGCGGACTTGGCCAACAGCCAGCGGCTGCCGTCCTACGACATGCTCGACATCGGCGCCAACCTGCATGTGGGCGAGCACTGGGAAGTGACCGCCAGCGGCAGCAACGTCACCGACACGCTGGGCCTGACCGAAGGCAATGTGCGTGTCCCGGGTGCAGCGACCGGCGGCGTGTTCATGGGCCGGCCGATCGCCGGACGGCAGTACCAGATGTCGGTGGCGTATCGCTGGTAGGCAAGCCAAGACGTCATCCCGCGCGGCAGTCCACGGCTGTCGCGTGGTCCACGTCCGAGCGCGCGGCCACGTCCTTGAACGCGCAACGCGGAAACGCGGGCGCGGCGCATGCCTGCCTGTGGCAGTGGTCCAGCCGCTACGCCTTCGCGGCCATGCGACCGCTGCGCTTTCTCACCGCCGGCATCGGCTGCGCAACCGCGCACCGGGAGCCGATCGACGCCCTGTCGCATCCGCCATTCAACCCGGATGCGCTCTTCCGGCTCTTTCGAGACATCGAGGTGCCCTGTCCCGAGGTAGTTCCGCGCACGGCACGGCCATTGCGATGCGGCATCACACCGGCAGCGGGCTGCGTTCGGCAAAGTGCCCGCGCCAGTACGGGTAGTACGGATACGGCGGCTCCACCGCGCTCACCGCATCCAGGCGCGCGCGTTGCGCGTCCGTCAGCGACCAGCCCACCGCGCCCAGGTTCTGGCGCAGCTGCGCTTCGTCACGTGCGCCGATCAGCACCGTGCTCACGGTGGGCCGTTGCAGCAGCCAGTTGATGGCGATCTGCGGCACGCTGCGGCCGGTCTCGTCAGCAATCGCGTCGAGCACATCGACGATGTCGAACAGGCGCTCGTCGCTGATCGCCGGGCCGGCGGCCGCAGTGGCATGCAGGCGACTGTGTTCGGGCAATGCCTGGCCACGGCGCAGCTTGCCGGTCAGACGCCCCCAGCCCAGCGGACTCCACACCACCGCGCCCACGCCCTGGTCGATGCCCAGCGGCATCAGCTCCCATTCGTAGTCGCGCCCGGCCAGCGAGTAATAGGTCTGGTTGGCGACAAAGCGGCTCCAGCCCTGCGCATCGGCCACCGCCAACGACTTCATCAGCTGCCAGCCGGCGTAATTGGACGCGCCCAGGTAGCGCACCTTGCCGGCGCGGACCAGCCCGTCCAGCGTGGACAGGGTTTCTTCCACCGGCGTCATCGCGTCGAAGGCATGCAGCTGCAGCAGATCGATATAGTCGGTGCGCAGGCGTCGCAACGAGGCATCCACCGCGCGCAACAGGCGGAAGCGCGAGGCACCGGCATCGTTGGGCCCATCGCCCAGGCGCAGGCCGGTCTTGGTCGAGAGGATCACCTGATCGCGGCGGCCCTGCAGCGCCTGGCCGAGGATCTCTTCAGAGGCGCCGTCCGAATACACATCGGCGGTGTCGAACAGGTTCAGGCCCGCCTCCAGGCACAGGTCGATCATGCGCTGCGCCTGCGCCACATCGGTATCGCCCCATGCAGAAAACAGCGGCCCCTTGCCGCCGAAGGTACCGGCCCCCAGACCGAGCACCGGGACCTTGAAGCCGGAACGGCCGAGAAAACGTGTCTCCATCGCAATACTCCTTGAAACCGAAAGAAAATCCGTGCGCTGCCGGTCGATCCGGCCATGCGCGATGCCAGGCGCCAGGCTCCGCTCGCCGACCACCCGCGCGATCGCGCAGGGCTGCCGGTTGCGCGGTCACTGCGCTCGTGCCTAAGAAACGAATCAACCTGCCGGCGCACACACGCCCGGCGCGGCGGTACGCCGGCGTTGCAGTTGCACGCTCCACAACGCGATGCCCAGGCCGAGCGCGCTCAACAGCGCGGCAACCCAGGGCGTGGCGACCAGGCCGGCATGGGTGGCGATCACCACGCCGCCCAGCCAGGCGCCCAGCGCATTGCCCAGATTGAACGCGGCGATATTGAGACTGGAAGCCAGGTTCTGGCCGGCGCCGCGCGCATGCTCGAGCACGCGCAACTGCAGCGGCGCCACGGTGGCGAAGGCGGCCACGCCCAGCAACCCGACGAACACCACCATCGCGGTCTTGTTGTGCAGGACCAGGCCCATCGCGGCGAGCACCACCACCAATGCCGCCAGGCTGCCCAGCAACGCAGCGGTGGGACGCCGGTCGGCCAGACGCCCGCCCAGCAGATTGCCCACGATCATGCCGACGCCGAAGACCAACAACACCGGCGATACCGCCGTCTGCGCAAAACCGCTCACGTCCACCAGCAACGGCTGGATATAGGTGAATACCGCGAATACGCCGGCATAGCCCACCACCGTGATCGCCAGGGCCAGCAGCACCTGCCCGCGCCCCAGCACCGCCACTTCCTGGCGCCACGACACCGGCGCGGCCGCGCCTGCGTTCGCCGGCACCCACAGCGCCACCGCGGCCGTGGCCAGCACGCCGACGACCGCAACCGCCCAAAACGTCGCCCGCCAGCCCAGCTGCAGACCCAGCCAGGCGCCGGCCGGCACGCCCAACAGGGTGGCCACGGTCAGGCCGGCAAACATCAGCGAGATCGCCGAGGCACGGCGCTCGGCCGGGACCAGCGAGGTGGCCACCACCGCGCCCACGCCGAAGAAGGTGCCGTGCGCCAGCGAGGTCAGCACACGCGCGACCATCAGGCTGGTGTAGTCCGGCGCCAGCGCGCAGGCCACGTTGCCCAGGGTGAAGATCGCCATCAAGCCGACCAGCACCGCCTTGCGCGGCAGCCGCGCACTGGCCAGGGTCAGCACCGGCGCCCCGACGAACACGCCCAGTGCATAGCCGCTGATCAGCAGGCCGGCGGCGCTGAGCGACACGCCCAGGTCGGTGGCCACCTGCTGCAGCAGGCCCATGATCACGAACTCGGTGGTGCCGATGCCGAAGGCACCGATGGTCAGCGCCAGCAGCGCTGGCGGAAAACGGGAAGAACGCGCGGAAGCGGACATGGGCATGGACCAGGGAGGACAACCCACAGCCTGCGCTCCAGCGTCCTTAGCAAAAACCCCTGTTATCCTGATTCACTATCAAGCAATCATTGAGAATCGCATGGACCGCCTCGGCGATATCGCGCTGTTCCTGCGCGTGCTCGACTCCGGCTCGA
Organism: Xanthomonas sp. NCPPB 2864; assembly: GCF_056675615.1. Lineage (NCBI taxonomy): Bacteria > Pseudomonadati > Pseudomonadota > Gammaproteobacteria > Lysobacterales > Lysobacteraceae > Xanthomonas > Xanthomonas sp. NCPPB 2864. The sequence continues at coordinate 513,982 of NZ_JBWWVS010000001.1, read as the reverse complement.
TCACTGCCGGCGCGCGCAGCCTGGACCTGTCGGTGGCGGTCGCCAGCCAGCGCCTGAAGCGGCTGGAGCGCGACCTGGGCGTGCGCCTGCTGCACCGGACCACACGCCGGCTGCACCCGACCCCCGAAGGCCAGCGTCTGGCCGAGCGCGGCCGCGTGCTGGTGCAGGATCTGGACGCGCTGGCCGACGATCTGCGCGAGAGTGCACACGCGGTCGGCGGCATCCTGCGCATGACCATGTCGGCCTCGTTCGGACGGCAGTACGTCTCGCCGCTGCTGCCGGAATTCCAGGCCCGTCATCCGCGCGTGCATATCAGTGCGCACCTGAGCGACGACCTGGTGGACCTGGTCAGGCAAGGCTTCGATCTGGCGATCCGCATCGGCCCGCTGGACGACTCCGGGCTGGTGGCGCGGCGCATCGCCGACAACCGCCGCACCCTCGCCGCCTCGCCCGATTACCTGCAGCGCCATGGCACCCCGCGCACGCCGGACGACCTGGCCGGGCATGCCGGCGTGCTGCTGATGGGCCGCGACGGCCGCCAGGATGTCTGGCAGTTGCAAACACCGGAGGGCGGCCTGGTGCGCGTCCGCATGCAGAGCCGCTTCGAAAGCAATTTCGGTGAGTTGATCCGCGATGCGGCCGTCGCCGGCCAAGGCATCGCGCTGCATTCGTACTGGCATATCGCCGAGGAGCTGCGCAACGGCCGGTTGGTCGAGGTACTCCCCGATTACCCGCCGCCAACCTCGCAGATCAACGCGGTGATGCCGGCGCGCCAGCTGCAGCCACCGCGTGTGCGTGCATTCGTGGATTTTCTGCAGGAACGCCTGGGCGACGTGCCGCCGTGGGAGCTGGGCGGTTGAACGCGAGCGCGTTGCTTGCGTTTGCCGGTCCTTGCTGGACGCGGATCGATGCGTGGCTGCGAGGCGACGTCTTGGTTGGTTAGTGGCTGGATGGCACGTTGCAAGGCGGAGAGCCCGATATGCGGGTTTGCGGATAGATCAGCTGTAAGGCAGGCGATCTGCCGCTTTGCTGCAGGGCCCTTGCCCGCCCACCATCGCAGGACATGCTTCGAGGCAGGGTGGGCAATCCACGGCATTGCAGATAGGTCAGCTGTAAAGCAGGCGATCTGCAGCTTGGCTGCGGGGCCCTTGCCCGCCTACCATCGCAGGACACGCCGCAAGTACGTCCCTGTAGGCTCTTACACGGCATCCATGCCGCGTAAGGTCCCGCGACGGTAGGCGGGCAAGGACCTGTCTGGATGGTCGGTGTGCACGATTAAAAGCAGTGCCAGGTGCGCGTTGTTTGATGCCGATGTGCCAGCTCAACGCCCGATGCATCTCTAACGACAACCAGTCGGGATGGTCGGTGCGCATGGGCAAGCGCAGTGCGCCATGTGCATTTGGATAGCGATGTACCTGCGCGGCCCAACAGTCAACGACCAATGCACTTCGCGCGACAAGCAGCTCTTATGCGAGCACCGACCACCTTTCTGGTGAGGTGTCCTCGCCGCTTGCAGGACCCTTGGCAGCATGGATGCCGCAAAGGAGTCTTCACGGATGGATTCACGGCGTGTCCCGCAAGTGGTGAGGGCACCGCACACTCGACTCACCAATGAATAAAGCGCGTGCGGCCGGCACGTTGACACCGTCGCTCTAGCGTCAAGGATGTGGTTGGCGTCCTAGCGGCTCCGTTTAGCGTCCCGCACGCAGCAAGCGCCGGTGCAATCCACGCCGCTGCGCTTCGCTGAGCAGATGCCCATGCGTGTTCAACAATCCCAGAATCTGCCGATGCGCTTGCGCCGTGCGGCGCGCAAGTTCGGCCGTGGCGGCGGCCTCGAGCGCCTTCCAGTCGGCCGGGCTTGCCGGTGCGGGGATGGTCGAACGTTTTGCGGGCATGGGACGGGGGTGGTCACGGGAACAGACACCCATGATACGGCGCGTGTGTGAGCGCAGGATCGTGTCTGGCCTGCGATTGTCGGGCGTCGGGCGCGCAGGCCTGACAGCCTGTGCCGGCGCCAACTTGCCGCTGCTGCGGCCGGCATGCGGGCTCCATGACGGTGGGTCTTGTACGATCGACGGCATCGCGGCCGAGCCGCCTGGTGCCACCGCCGAGTCCTGCATGTCCGCCTTGACCGAGATGACCGACATCCTGCTGCGCCATGCTCCTGGCGACGGCATGCACGCCACCCGGATTGCCGGGCTGCAGATCATGCGCAGCGCCTCGCCCACCGTGTCGGTGCCCACGGTCTACACGCCGATGTTGTGCCTGGTGGCGCAAGGCCGCAAGCAGGCGATGCTGGGCGCGGCGGCGTATCTCTATCACCCGCAGATGTATCTGGTGGCCTCGGTGGATCTGCCGATCGTCGGTTCGGTGATCGAGGCCAGCGCCGCGCAGCCGTATCTGTGTTTCTGCCTGGATCTGGACACCGCCGTGCTGAGCGACCTGGCCGTCAGCCACCCGGAGCTGGTCGAGCCGCAACGCGATGCGGCGCAGGCCGGCTTGTTGCTCAACCACAGCACCCCGCCATTGCAGGACGCTGCAGTGCGGCTGGCGCGTCTGCTCGATCAACCGCAGGAGATCGCCGCGCTGGCACCGCTGGTCCTGCGCGAAGTGCTCTATCGGCTGATGGCCGATCCGGCCAATGCGGTGGTCCGCCAGATGGCCATCGCCGACAGCCGGCTCAACCAGATTTCCAAAGCCATTGTCTGGCTGCGCGAGCATTACGCACAGCGCTTCCGCATCGAGCAGATCGCCGATCTGTCGGCAATGAGCCGCTCCACCTTTCATGCGCATTTCAAGGCGGTCACCTCGATGACGCCGCTGGAATACCGCTCGCATCTGCGCGTGCACGAAGCGCGCCGGCTGATGCTGGCCGAAGCGCTGAATGCCGCCGATGCCGGCTTTCGCGTCGGCTACGAGAGCGCCTCGCAATTCAGTCGCGACTACGCACGCATTCTTGGCGCGCCGCCCGCACGTGACGCACAACGGTTGCGTGCCGGGGCACAGGCTGCGACACAAGCGGCGTAAGCTCATTCGTGCGCAGTGACGCAGCGGAGCCTGGTCACGCGCTCCTGCACTAAGCGACATGCATCACCTACGATGACGCGGCAGACCGCACCACGTCACCGTTGAGCGCCGTGTCACTCGGCCGCGTACTGCGCCTCGCTGACCTGCTCCAGCCAGGTCACCGGCGAGCCGTCCTGCGCTTCGGCGATGGCGATATGCGACATCGCCACGGTGGCGTTGGCACCGTGCCAGTGCTTGACGCCCGGCGGAATCCACACGATGTCGCCCGGGCGGATCTGCTGCGCCGGCTTGCCCCATTCCTGCACGCGCCCGGCACCGGCGGTGACGATCAGCGTCTGCCCCAGTGGGTGGGTGTGCCAGGCGGTGCGCGCGCCAGGTTCGAAAGTCACCGTGGCGCCGCCCACCCGCGCCGGCGCGTCGGCCTGGAAGGGCGCATCGATGCGCACCTTGCCGGTGAAATAGTCGGCCGGGCCGGCCGCAGATGCGGCGCCACCGGCCTTGCTCACCCTGATCGCCTGTTGCTCTTCACCACCGGGCGTGACGGCGGCCATCATCGACAGCGACATCGCAGTTGCGAACAGATTCATGGCAGTGCTCCTCAATCCAAGTGCCTGCACTGTAGCGCGCGTGTGCGCCGGCATTACCCGGGCAACCGCGCATGCACCTAGAAACACAGCGCATCAATGCGGCAATGACATCTCGGATTTGAAGCCGTCACGCACCATCGCGCAGCATGCAGCGGCATGAATGGCATGCGCGCTCACCGACTTCCGCGACAAGCCGGCCGGCACCATCCGTATCACCACCGCCGGCCACGCCGCCGATGCCTATATCTGGCCGGCGTTGTCGAACGTACTGCCCGACTATCCCGACCTCAAGATCGAGGTCACCGTCGATTACGGGCTGGCCGACATCGTTGCCGAGCGCTACGACATCGGCATCCGGCTGGGCGACCAGGTCGCCAAGGACATGATCGCGGTACCGATCAGCCCGATGCAGCGCATGGCGGTGGTGGCGCTGCCGGACTACGTTCGTGCACCACACCATCCCCGCCGCGCCGGCCGAGCTGGCCCGGCACAATTGCATCGGCTTGCGCCTGCCCACCCATGGTGGCCTGCTGCCCTCGGATTTCGAAAAGGACGGCCGCGAGGTCAAGGTGCGCGTGGAAGGCCAATGGACCTTCAACGGCAGCAGCGCCATCCTGCGTGCCGCGTTGGCCGGCGGCGGACCCGCGTTCTTGCCGGAAACCATGGCGCTAGGGCACATCGCCGCCGGCCGGCTACGCCGCGTGCTGGAGGACTGGTGCGAGCCGTTCGATGGCTCACGCCTATTACCCCAGCCGCCGCCAATCCTCGCGCGCACTCAAGGTAGTGATCGATGCGTTGCGGCACGACCTGGCGCGCTGACACACCCGTGTAGGAGCGTGCCTGCGCGCGACCAGACCTTCTCAGTAACGCCCCATCGCGCGGGCACGCTCCTACGACGACCTCGGCTTGCGGACGGGTTGAAGGGGGTGATCGATGCGTTGCGGCACGATCTGACGCGCTGACACGCCCGTATAGGAGCGTGCCTGCGCGCGACCAGGCCTTTCTCGGTAACGCCCCATCGCGCGCGGGCACGCTCCTACGACAGCGTCGGCTTGCGGACGGGTTGAAGGGGGGGATCGACGCGTTGCGGCGCGCTCCGGCGCGGTGACACGCTTGTGTAGGAGCGTGCCTGCGCGCGACGAGGCCTTCTCGGTAACGCCCCATCGCGCGCGGGCACGCTCCTACGACAGCGTCGGCTTGCGGACGGGTTTGAAGAGATGATCGACGCATTGCGACACGATCCGTTGCGGTGACACGCCCGCGTAGGAGCGTGCCTGCGCGCGACTAGGCCTTCTCGTTAACGCCCATTGCGCTGCCCTGCCGCCGCCGCTAGAACCCGCTCGGCACCTCGCGCTTGCCTTCCGCTGTCACCACCGGCGGTTGCGGCCGATACGCGCGCAGGAACAGCGCCACCGCACTGGCGACATACCCGTGCTGCGTGGCAGCCGGTGCCTGCCACGTGTCGCCACGCAGCGCCGCATTGGCCGGCATCCCGGTCATCAATCCAAAGAAATGCACCGAGGCATCCGGCAGATTGTCGATGACCAGGCTGCCCTGCTCCACTTCGCGCGCCAACACCGCACGCATCGTGGTGTCGTAGCGTTCGAAGCCCAGCGTCCACATCTCCTCGCGTATCTGGCTGGGCAGTGCCGGCGGCCGCACCAGGCCGTAGGCGGCATCGCCCAGCGCATTGCTGGCCGCCATGCGCACGACCGCGTCGGCGATGGCGAGCAGACGCACGGGCAGCGGCCCGCGCATGTTCAACAGCGCCTCCCAGGGATTGGGCGACTGGTGCGCCAGCGCCTCCAGGGTGGTACGGAACAGCACCTCCTTGGACGCGAAGTGCGCATACACCGTGGCCTTGGACACCACTGCGCGCTCGGCGATGCTGTCCATGCTGGTCTTGTCGAAGCCCTGGCGTGGAAACAGCTCGGCTGCCGCGCGCAGGATCGCGCCACGCTTGTCGTGCGGCGCGCGCCTGGGCGCCGGGACCTCGGCAGCGGCGTCATCCACGTGGCTGCCCCGTCGCCGTCGTGGCCACCGCCGGGTCGGCCGATTGCAGCCAACCGCCGCCCATCGCCTTGTAGAACGTCGCCAGATTGGTGAAGCGTGACAGCTGCGTGGTGATCAAGTTCTGCTGCGCGCTGTACAGCGCGCGCTGCGCATCCAGCGCCTGCAGGTAGCTGTCCACGCCGCGTTCGAAGCGCGCCTGCGACAGCCGGTAACTGTCGGCAGTGGCATCGACCAGGGCCTGTTGCGCCTGCAATTGCCGGCCCAGGGTCTCGCGTTGCGCGAGCGCATCGGAAACCTCGCGGAACGCGCTCTGGATCGCCTTTTCGTACTGCGCCACTTCGATATCGCGGTTGGCCTTGGCCATGTCCAGGTTGGCGCGATTACGCCCGGCGTTGAAGATCGGCAGCGTCAGCGCGGGCACGAAGCTCCAGGCGCGGGTGCCGGAATCAAACAGGTTGGACAGGCTGCTGCTGGACGAGCCGGTCGATGCGGTCAGGCTGATGCTCGGGAAGAACGCCGCGCGCGCCGCACCGATGTTGGCATTGGCCGCACGCAGGTTGCGCTCGGCCTCCAGGATGTCCGGGCGGCGCTGCAGCAACTGCGACGGCAGCCCGGCCGGCACGCTGGCCAGCACGTTGCCGTCCACGCTGGCGCCGTCGGGCAAGGCCTGCGGCAACAGCTCCGCCGGCACCTGCGTGCCGACCAGCAGCACCAATGCGTTGCGGTCTTGCGCCACCTGCGCGGTGTAACGCTCCACATCCACGCGTGCGGATTCCACCGTGGTCTGCGCCTGGCGCAAGCTGAGCTGCGAGGCCACACCCAGCTCGAAGCTGCGTTGCTGCAGGCGATAACTGTCGCCCTGGCTGCTCAAGGTGGACTGCGCCAGCTGCAGCAACTGCTGATCGGCCGCCAGCGTCAGATAGGCGGTGGCCACTTCGGCCACCAGACTGATATGCGTGCTGCGGCGTGCCTCGGCGGTGGACAGGAACTGCTGCAGCGCCTGTTCCTTGAGACTGCGCACACGTCCGAACAGATCCAGCTCGTACGCACTGACGCCGATATTGGCGCTGTAGGTCCGGAACACCTGCGGCTGGCCCGGAATGGCCAGCTCCGACGGCGTGCGCGCGTTATTGGCGGTACCGGTGCCCTGCACGGCGGGCAGCAGCGCAGCGCGCTCCACCCGGTACTGCGCACGTGCCACCTCGATGTTGAGCGCGGCCACGCGCAGGTCGCGATTGTTCTCCAGTGCCAGCGCGATCACCTGCTGTAGCGCCGGGTCGGTGAACACCTGCCGCCAGCCGATGTTGGCGATATCGATCGCCTGCGCGGGGCTGGCCGTATCGGTGGTAGTGGATGCCGTCGAGAGCTCGGTGCCGGCAAAGCGCTCGGGCACCGGTGCGTCGGGCCGTGCATAGCGCGGCATCAGCGTGCATCCGGACAGCACGCCGGCCACCGCGATCGCGGTCAATGTCATGCGGATCGGTGTCATCTCAGTGTCCTGCCGGTTGCGGTGCGGGCGAAGTGGGCTGTGCGCGGCGGGTGAACAAGCCGCTGATCAGCACGAAGAACAACGGCACGAAGAAGATCGCCAGAATCGTGCCGGACAACATGCCGCCGATCACCGCGGTGCCCAAGGCATGCTGCGCGCCTGCACCGGCACCACTGCCGAGCACCAGCGGCACCACGCCCAGGATGAAGGCCAGCGATGTCATCAGGATCGGCCGCAAGCGCATGCGTGCTGCCTCCAATGCGGACTCGATCAGGCTCTTGCCGCTTTCATGCAGTTCCTTGGCAAATTCCACGATCAGGATCGCGTTCTTCGATGCCAGGCCAATCGTGGTGAGCAGGCCCACCTGGAAGTACACATCGTTCATTTTCCAGGTCAGCATTGCGCCCAGCAGCGTGCCGAACACGCCCAGCGGCACCACCAGGATTACCGAGAACGGAATCGCCCAGCTTTCGTACAACGCGGCCAGACACAGGAACACGATCAGGATCGACAACCCGTACAACAAGCCGGTCTGGCCGGTCGAGGATTTCTCCTGCCGCGACAACCCGGTCCACTCGTAGCCGATGCCCGGCGGCAACTTGGCCGCCGCCGCTTCGACGATCTGCATCGCCTCGCCACTGGACGCAGCACCCGGCATCGCCATGCCCAGGATCTCCACCGACGGCACGCTGTTGTAGCGCTCCAGACGCGGCGAGCCGGAACTCCAGCTGGCAGTGGCGAAGGCGTTGAACGGCACCATCGTGCCGGCGCTGTTGCGCACGAACCAGCGGTCGATGTCCTGCGGATTCATGCGGTACACCGCATCGGCCTGCAGCATCACCTTCTTGACGCGGCCCTTGTCGATGAAGTCGTTGACGTAGGTACTGCCCCAGGCGCTGGAGAAGGTGTTGTTGATATCGGCGATCGACACGCCCATGGCCTGCGCCTTGTGCGAATCGATTTCCAGCTTGAACTCGGGCGTGTCTTCCTGCCCGTTCGGGCGCACCGCCACCAGCCGCTTGTCCTGCGACAGCTCGGCCAGCAGCTGGTTACGCGCTTGCATCAAGGCCTCGTGGCCGAGGTTGGCGCGGTCCTGCAGCATCAGGTCGAAGCCGGTCGCATTGCCCAGCTCCGACACCGCCGGCGGTGCGAACGCAAACACCTTGGCATCGCGAATGGTGCTGAAGAACGCACCGGCCTTGCCCGCCACGTCGGTGACGCTCTGGCCCTTGCCGGTGCGCTCGTCCCACGGGCGCAACTTGACGAAGGCAAAGCCCACGTTCTGGCCGGTACCGGCAAAGCTGAAACCGGAGACGGCAAAGATGCCGGCAACCGAGTCCTTCTGATCGACCAGGAAGTGATGCTCCACCTGCTTGAGCACCTCGCCGGTGCGCGCATCGGTGGCACCGGGCGGCAACTGCACCAGCACGAACAGCGTGCCCTGGTCCTCGTCCGGCAGGAAGCCCACCGGCAGCTTCATGAAGCCGAACACCACCAACGCCAGCAACACCGCGTAGGCCAGCATGTAGCGCCAGCCCTTGCCCAGCATGTGCCGCACCACACCCTGGTAGCCGTTGTTGCCGCGATCGAACACGCGGTTGAACCAGCCGAAGAACCCGGTGGTCGCCAGACCATGGCCCTTCTCCACCGGCTTGAGCAAGGTGGCGCACAGGGCCGGGGTCAGGATCATCGCCACCAGCACCGACAAGGTCATGGCCGAGACGATCGTGATCGAGAACTGCCGGTAGATCACACCGGTGGAACCACCGAAGAACGCCATCGGCACGAACACCGCGGCCAGCACCAGGGCCACGCCGACCAGCGCGCCGGAGATCTGGTCCATCGACTTGCGCGTGGCGTCCTTGGGCGACAACTGCTCCTCGCCCATCACGCGTTCGACGTTTTCCACCACCACGATGGCATCGTCCACCAGCAGGCCGATCGCCAGCACCATCGCGAACATGGTCAGCGTGTTGATGGTAAAACCGAACGCCGCCAGCACGCCGAAGGTGCCGAGCAACACCACCGGCACCGCGATGGTCGGGATCAAGGTCGCGCGGAAATTCTGCAGGAACAGGTACATCACCAGAAACACCAGCACCACCGCTTCGATCAGCGTATGCACCACCTGCTCGATGGAGATGCGCACGAACGGCGTGGTGTCGTACGGCTTTTGCACCTTCATGCCGGGAGGGAAGAATTTCTCCTGCTCCTCCAGGCTCTTGTCGATCGCGCGCACCGTATCCAGCGCATTGGCGCCGGTGGCCAGCTTGATCGCCAGACCGGCGGCCGGCTTGCCGTTGTAGCGGCCCACCGTGTTGTAACTCTCGCTGCCCAGTTCGATGCGTGCCACATCGCGCAGGCGCACCTGCGAGCCATCGGACTGCGTGCGCAGCAAAATGTTCTCGAACTCCTCGGCGGTCTTCAGCCGGGTCTGCGCGGTGATGGTGGCATTGAGTTGCTGGTTGGGCACCGCCGGCAACGCGCCGAGCTGGCCGGCGGAAACCTGCGCGTTCTGCGCCTGGATCGCGGTGCGCACATCCACCGGGGTCAGGCTGAAGTTGTTCAACTTGTTCGGGTCCATCCATACCCGCATCGCGTACTGCGAGCCGAACAAGGTGGTGTCGCCCACGCCTTCGACGCGGCTGATGGTTTCCTGCACGTTGGCCGCCACGTAATCGGACAGGTCCGAATCGCTCATGCTGCCGTCTTCGGAAGTGAAGGCCAGCACGTTGAGGAAGTTGGTGGCCGACTTGGTCACCATCACGCCCTGCTGCTGCACTTCCTGCGGCAGCAACGGCGTGGCCAGCGACAACTTGTTCTGCACCTGCACCTGCGCGGTGTCCGGATCGGTGCCGTTGTCGAAGGTCAGCGTGATGGTCACCGCACCGCTGGATTCGCTGGTGGAGGCCATGTAGCTGAGGTGGTCCAGCCCCTTCATCTTCTGCTCGATGACCTGGGTGACGGTGTCTTCCAGGGTCTGCGCCGAGGCGCCCGGATAGTTGGCGGTGATGGCGACGGCCGGCGGCGCGATGCTGGGGTATTGCGCAATCGGCAAGGTGGCGATGGACAGGATGCCGGCCAGCATCACGATGATGGCCAACACCCAGGCGAAGATCGGACGATCGATAAAGAAGCGTGCCATGACGTGTGATCCCGCCTCAGTTGGCCGCACGCGGTGCGGTCGGGGCGGAAGGAGTGCCGGCGGCTGCATTGCCGGCACCGGCAGCCGGCGTGCCCTTGGGCTGCCACGGCACGGTCTTGACCTCGATGCCGTCGCGGGCGCGCGAGACGCCTTCGACCACCAGCTGCTCGCCGGCCTTCAGGCCGCTGCGCACCAGCCATTGGTCGCCGACTTCGCGGTCGGTTTCCAGCACGCGCAGGTGCAGCTTGTGGTCGGCGCCGACCACGAACGCGGTCGGCTTGCCGGCGCCGTTGCGCGAGACCGCCTGCTGCGGCACCAGCACGCCCTGCTCCTTGATGCCTTCCTGCAGCACCGCGCGCACGTACATGCCCGGCAACAACTCCGCATTCGGGTTCGGGAACACCGCGCGCAAGGTGATCGAGCCGGTGTTCTGGTCGACGGTGACATCGGAGAACGCCAGGTGGCCCTGCAGCGGATAGGTGCTGCCGTCTTCCAGCAGCAGCGACACCTTGGCCGCGTCGTCGCCGGCCTTCTCCAGCTCGCCGCGCGCCATCGCCTGCTTGAGGCGGAGCAAGGCCGCGCTGGGCTGGGTGACGTCGATGTAGATCGGGTCCAGTTGCTGGATGGTGGTCAGTGCGGTGGCCTGGTTGGCGGTCACCAAGGCGCCCGGGGTGACGCTGGAGCGGCCGATGCGGCCGGAGATCGGCGCGTCCAGGCGCGCGAAGGCCAGGTTGATGCGCGCGGTTTCCACGCTGGCCTTGCCGGCGGCCACATCGGCCTCGGCCTGGCCCAGCGCGGCGGCGGTGTCGTCGCCGTCCTGCTGGCTGATGGCCTTGATCTGCACCAGTTCGGTGTAGCGCTCGGCCTTGAGCCTGGCGGTGCGCAGGTTGGCCTGCGCCTTGGCCAGGGTGGCCTGGGCGCTGGCATAGCTGGCGCGGTAGGTCGCCGGATCGATCTGGTACAGCGTCTGCCCGGCCTTGACGTCGCCGCCCTCGGTGAACTGGCGCGACTGCACGATGCCACCCACCTGCGGGCGAACTTCGGCGATCAGGTAGGGAACCGTGCGTCCGGGCAGCTCGGTGGTCAGCGTCACCGGCTGCGGCTTGACGGTCAGTACGCCCATTTCGGGCATGCCCTCCTCCGGCGGCGGGCCGCCTGGCGGGCTGCCGCAGGCACTGAGCAGGACGGTGGCAGCAACGGCAGCAGCGAGCAGGGGCAGGCGAAACGAGGCATGAGGACGCACGAGGAGGTCTCCGACGGGACGCAGGATGGTTAAATCTAAACGGTACGGTTCGGTATCCTAATAAGCGCATCCGTGGCCGTCAAGCATTCCTGCCCAGTCGGTATACTTAAGTACCCAAGGGAGCCAGTGGATGCGGGTCAGAACCGAAGAAAAACGCGACGCCATCGTGCAGGCGGCCAGCGAGGTGTTCCTCGAACTGGGCTTCGAAGGCGCCTCGATGTCGCAGATCGCCGCCCGCGTCGGCGGCTCCAAGCGCACGCTCTACGGCTATTTCCCGTCCAAGGAGGAGTTGTTCGTGGCGTTTGCCAAGGACATGTCCGACCGCTACATTGACCCGCTGCTGGACGCGCTTTCGCAGAGCAACGGCCCGGTCGCCGAGACCCTGCAGCGCTTCGGCGAGGACATCCTCGGTTTCCTGTGCGCGCCCAGCTCGATCACCATCTGGCAGACCATCATCGGCGTGTCGGGGCGGTCGGACGTGGGCGCGCTGTTCTTCAATTCCGGTCCGGAAGAAGGCGTGCAACGCATGGCCGACTATCTGCAGACGCAGATGGATCGCGGCGCGATTCGCTGCGCCGACGTCCTGATCGCGTCAAGGCAGTTCGGCGGGCTGCTGGAGGCGGAAACCCTGATGCCCTGCCTGTTCGGCGCACTCAAGGACCCCTCGCCCGAGTATCTGCGCGGCGCCGCGCAGCGCGCGGTGGAGATGTTCCTGGCGGCGTATGCGCTCGAGTCGGCACCGGGTTGATGCATGGGGCAGGCATGGCGCGAAAGCGCACTCCTGCACTGCGCACGCTCGTTAAAGGGCATCGCCCAGTGCGGCAATGCCTTTGTGCATGACACTGGTTTTCAGGTGTCCCACGCCGGGCGCGCAGGCGCTGCCGGCAACGCCACGCCTGCCCCACTTCAGCGATACACAGACACGCGCCACTGACCATCTGCCATCGGCAGCCAGGTGATCTCCACCGGCAGGAACTTCTCGATCAGCCGGGCATTGCTGGCCAGATGCTTACTGATGGCATCGGTCGTGAACCCGCCACTGCCGGCCAGCGCCATCGGCAGCAGCAACTGGTCCGACAGATACTCGCCAACGCAGGCGCCACCATCGAGATACCGCTGCACCTGATCGGCAAGGCGCTCGCCCACCCGCTCGGCGGGCACACCGCGCTCGCCGTAGCCGGCAAAGGTCTCGACATGCGCTGCATGGCGCACACGCACAAGCGCAACATTGCCCGGTCCCAGCGCAGGACGCACGCTTTCCACATGGCGCGGGCTAGGGTCCACGCCCAGACGTGCAGCCAACACGCGCAACTCGCGATGCCCAATCTTGGTCGACAACCCGGAAATCAGGATCTTCGCTTCGATCGATTCCAACGCCCCACGTGCATCGAACACGGCGTGCTGGAGCTGCGCACAAGGCTCCACCGCCACCTGCAGCACTCCGCCGCCGGCCGGATAGAAGCCATGGCGCTCCAGCACCGCCGACACGCGCACGCCCATTCGCTGCAAGGCAGGCAGATAGCAGTCAGCGATGAAGTCCACATTCGGCGCCAACGGGTTGTGCGTCCCGCCTTCGAACGTCAGGCTGGAAGGAGTCGCTGCCTGCCAAAGCGCAGGTAGCACCGTCTGCAACACCAGGGTGGCAGAGCCCGCACTTCCGGTCGCGAAGCGATACGTCCCCGGCAACACCTGGCCCGGCTCGAACCGCAATGCCGTCGCACCGATCTGCGCGCCATGCGTCCGCGCCTGACCAATCGCCGCCGCCGCATTGACGGCCGTCAGGTGCTGACGCATCAAGCCCGGGCGTGAACGCGCTCCGCGGATGTTGTGCATGACAAAGCCGGTCCCGGTGCACAGGCTCAACGTCAATGCGGTGCGCAACAACTGTCCACCGCCTGCCGCTCCATCGATTTCAATCATGTCCATGACGCACGTCCATTCAAATAAACGCCCCGATGTCGAGATCGGGGCTGTCAATGCCTTGCCGGCGCAGTGTAGGTGGATCCAGCATCCAGGCCGCGCCCGCTGGCTGCACCTGCACTGCAGCGGAGTGTCCGATCCCGCAGCGTCGATGCAACGCATCGCTAGCGCTGCGGCAACCGATGCACAGGCCTATCCCTTGACGCAGACCACCTGCCGAAGCGTATGCACGATTTCCACCAGGTCGCGCTGTGCATGCATCACCGCCTCGATCGGCTTGTAAGCCGCAGGCGACTCGTCCACCACGTCTTGATCCTTGCGGCACTCCACATGCGCCGTGGCCTTGATGTGGTCGTCGAGGCTGATGCGCCGCTTGGCCTCGGTGCGGCTCATGACCCGGCCGGCACCATGGCTGCAGCTATGGAAGCTGTCGGCATTGCCGAGCCCGCGCACGATGAAGCTCTTGGCCCCCATGCTGCCGGGAATGATGCCCAGCTCGCCCTTGCGGGCACTCACCGCCCCCTTGCGCGTCACGAACACGTCCTTGCCGAAATGGTGCTCGCGGCTGACGTAGTTGTGGTGACAGTTGACAGCCTCCGCCTGCGCCTCGAACGGCTTGGCGATGACCGTGCGCACGGCCGCCACCACGTGCCGCATCATGATTTCACGATTGATCCGCGCATAGCGTTGCGCCCAATCCACTGCAAACACGTAGTCGGCATAGTGCTCGCTGCCTTCCGGCAGGTAGGCCAGGTCCTGGTCCGGCAGGTTGATCATCCAGCGCCGCATTTCGTTCTTGGCCAGCTGGATGAAATGATTGCCGATGGCATTGCCGACGCCGCGCGATCCGGAGTGCAGCATGAACCATACGCGCTGCGCCTCATCCAGGCAGACCTCGACGAAATGGTTGCCGGTTCCCAGCGTTCCCAGGTGCTGCAGGTTATTGGTCTTCTGCAACCGCGGATGGCGCTCGCAGATCAACGCAAAATCGCTCGCAAGCTGCGACCAGCCATCGATTGCATGGCCCGGCGGGGTCTGCCATGCCCCCTTGTCGCGCGCACCCGGCGTGCGCCCGTGCGGCACCGCGCGCTCGATCACGCTGCGGATCGCGGCCAGGTTGTCCGGCAGGTCGCTGGCCACCAGCGTGGTACGCGCTGCGATCATGCCGCACCCGATATCCACGCCGACTGCGGCAGGCACGATCGCGCCGATAGTCGGCACCACCGACCCCACCGTGGCCCCCTTGCCCAAATGCACGTCGGGCATGACCGCGATCCAGCGGTGGATGAAAGGCAGCTTGGCGATGTTCTGCAACTGCTGGCGTGCTTCGTCCTCGAGCGGAACGCCGCGCGTCCACAGCTTGATCGGAGCCGCACCCGGCTGGGCAATCACATCGTAGTGTTCGATGCTCATGGAGATACTCCTTGTAAATGACTGAATAAAAGCGCGGTGACAAAAGTGATGGAACGCTCTGCGGAACGCCGGCGTTAACCGGCGTGACACAGCGGGAATCGAACCCAACCCAATCAGGGGAACCAAAGTAGTTCCATCGGCATTCACCGCAAAACCAAACCACGCTGCCTGCGACAAGATCAATGAAACGCACGCTCTACCACTGAGCTACCGTCATGACGGGCGGGATTCGAACCCGCGACAATGGAGTTTCACTTGCATTCGCACGACAACGCAGACAACAAGACCGACGGCGACCACGACAACGGAGATGAAACATCCTGCTCTAACCAGCTGAGCTACCACCCCACACAGGGTGGGCGGGACTCGAACCCGCGACCTGGAGCGTAAGAGGCTGTAGTTTCATCGGCATTCGTGACCACCGACGGCGAAACCTGTAGGTGGCAGCCAGACCATGACACTGCTGCCAGGTCAGTTGCTACCGCTTGTTCAACACATAGCATTCCTGCCACCACCCGGCGGGCCCCATTGCCCGCCGGGTCTGCACACGTCCGTGTGTGCTCACAGCTCGATCGAGCCGATCCGCTCGACCCAGCGCGTCGCACCCGCACCCTGCGCTGCGAACGTCGCGATCAGGTCGAACACCGCATCGCTGAAACCGCCGACATGCAGGATGTCGTCGCGCTCCAGCGTCTGGCTGGTCGCGACCGGCTGCAAGTCGATGCACACCATGCGGGCCTGCGGACAACGCGCCTTCAACCGCGTCCATTCCTGCATGGTTGCCGTTGCCGCACCGCTGCGGGTATCGCGCCAGCTTTCGTTGTCCGACACCAACACCAGCAGATCCACCTGAGCCCGCATTGCGTTCAAGTGCGCCAGCGGCGCACTGACGCTGGTGCCGCCACCGCATTGCGCCGCCAACTGCTGCGCCTGGGTGAGCACGCTGTCGCGTGGATTCAACCGCAGCGAACGCACCTGCGTGTCGAACGGCAGCACTGTGGCTTGCGGGTTCGTACGCTGCACGCACGCGGCGATCAAGGCCGCCACATCCACGCAACGCACGCTGGTGGTCGCCCCCTTGCGGTAGCCGGTGACCGGCGATGCCATCGATCCCGAGACATCGACCGCCACCACCACCTTGCCCTCCAGCACCGGCACCTGCCGGGTCGCGATTTCCATCGCATCCTGCAAGGCAGCACCGATCTGCGGCGGCAACTGGCTGGCCGCGGTGTAGGCCACCTGCAATTGATACGGAAACACACGGGCACGCTGGATCTGCTCCGGATCGCGCAGGCGTGCGGCCACCTTGGCCACCATCGTCGCATCGGCAAACACGCCATGACGCGCAAACGTATTGAGGTTCATCCTTAACGTCTGCCACGACACCCGCTCTGCCAGCAGTGCCCAGTGCGCCCGCGTCAACGCCACTGCCGTGTAGTACTGGAACGGCAGATCCGGCAACGCCTCGCCCGGCGCACGCTTGAACGCCTCGTACGCCTGCAGTACCGCCGGCAATGCGGTCTCCTGGTAGGGCTTGCCGATCACCCATGCATACAGGGCCTCGCGCTGCGCATCGGCCGGCTTCGGGTGCACCATGCGGATCACGTCGGCCAGCGACGGCTGCTGCCCGATCGCCGCCTGCACGATGGTGGCCACCGACGCCTGCTGCAACCACTGCCGCACCATGCGCTTGGGCAGCGAACCCAGCGACTTGCGCCCGACCTGACCGCTGCGCATGATCTGCACGAAGTTGCGCAACAACCGGCCGTTGTCGACCACGCGGGGAAACGCACGGGCAAAGACCTCCGCGTCGCGGGTGGTCAACGTCGCCAGCAACAATGCCGGCATGTCCTTCATGTGCGCTACCTGACGTGCATAGATCGCGGTCTGCGCAACGAATGCCGGCGGGACCCGCTCGCACAAGGTCAGCATCTGCTGCAACTGCGCGTCGGCGCTCGCATAGTAGGTGCCGTTCAAGCAGCCGGTAGCCGCATACAACGCCAGCGCACCACGCGGCGTGCGCTCATAGGCGCAACCGCCGGCCTCGTTCTGGGCAGCCGCCTTGGGCAGCAATGCGCCACGCGGCGAGGAGAAGAGTTGAAGATTGGCCATGTTGGGCTCCTGGCGGGAACTGCCCACGGTGGGGCGATGAGCCATACTCAGCAATGCGCGTGCCAACTTTGGCAGCCAATGCATAAGGCACTGTTTTGCAAGGGTTTAATTTTATTTCCATGACACGCCGGCACGGCGAGTTTGATATTTTTCGTATACTCCAGGCGCGCTATTTATCTGGATGGATATGGACAGGACCAAGGTCATTTTCGGCATGCTCGGCGTGCAGCTGGATGCCGGCACCGGGCCGGGACGCTGGGAAAAGTGGAGACCCACCGTGTCACTGGGCATGCACGACGACTTTTTGGTTGGCCGCGTCGAACTGCTCGCCGATGCGCGCCGCCATGCAAAATTGGCGAGCGTGGTCTGCAATGATCTTGCCCAGGTGTCGCCAGACACCCAGGTGCAACAGCACGACACCTACCTGGCCGACCCTTGGGACTTCGAGGGCGTGTACGCCACCCTGCACGACTTCTTTGCCAGCTATACGTTTGCGCCGGAAGATGAGGACTATTACCTGCACATCACCACCGGCAGCCACGTCAGCCAGATTTGCTGCTTCCTGCTGACCGAGAGCCGGCACTTCCCCGGCCGGCTGCTGCAGACCTCACCGCCCCGCAAGCAAGGCAGCGGGGAGGCGGGCAGCTATGCGGTGATCGATCTCGACCTCTCCCGCTACGACCGCATTGCGCAGCGTTTCGCGCAACAGCAGATGCAGGACCGCGCCCTGCTCAAGAGCGGCATCGCCACGCGCAACCCCGCGTTCAACCGGATGATCGAGCAGATCGAGACGGTGGCCACGCGCTCCAAGGCGCCGATGCTGCTGATGGGACCCACGGGCGCCGGCAAGAGCCAGCTGGCCAAGCGCGTGTTCGAGCTGAAGAAACTCAAACACCAGCTGGGCGGACGCTTCGTTGAGGTGAACTGCGCCACGCTGCGCGGCGATGGCGCCATGAGCACGCTGTTCGGCCACACCAAGGGCGCCTACACCGGCGCGATCAGCGATCGCCCCGGATTATTGCGCTCCGCCCACCAGGGGCTGCTGTTCCTGGACGAAATCGGCGAACTTGGGCTGGACGAACAGGCCATGCTGTTGCGCGCCCTGGAGGAGAAGCGCTTTTTGCCGGTCGGCAGCGACAAGGAGGTGGACAGCGAGTTTCAACTGATCGCCGGGACCAACCGCGACCTGCAGCAGCAGGTGCTGCAAGGGCGCTTCCGCGACGACCTGCTGGCACGCCTGAATCTGTGGACCTACCACTTACCGGGGCTGGCCGAGCGCATGGAGGACATCGAGCCGAACATCGATTTCGAACTGGAGCGGTGGTCGCGCGAACAGCATCAGCGGGTCGCCTTCAACCGCGAGGCGCGTGCGCGCTACCTGGCCTTCGCGACCAGCGCAGAAGCGCGCTGGAACGGCAACTTTCGCGACCTCAGCGCCTCGGTCATGCGCCTGGCGACCCTGGCCAATGCCGGCCGTATCCAAACCGAACTGGTGGACGAGGAAATCATTCGCCTGCGCCAGCAATGGAATGGTGCACAAGCGGCGTCGCCGCTGGAGGCCTTGCTGGGCGATGGCGTGGAGCAGCTGGATCGCTTCGATCGCGTACAGCTGGAAGACGTGGTGCGCCTGTGTGCGCGCAGCAGGTCGCTGTCGCAGGCTGGCCGCGAGCTGTTCGCGGTTTCGCGCGGACAGCGCGCCAGCACCAACGACGCCGATCGCCTGCGCAAGTACCTGGCGCGCTTCGGCCTGGACTGGGAACAGGTGAGGACGAGTCCAGATACCACAGCGCAACGCTGAGGCCACAAGGCCTCAGCGTTGCGAGGCAAGCTGCTGCGCGAGCATCACTCGCCCTGTAATGCCCCCGTGATTTCCGGGACGCGGGCGCGCGCTACCTACACGCTGCACCCGGAATCGCACTCTGCTCGGCATTGCCGCAGCAGAACCAGGCACCGCCTGCCCACGACAACGACAACTTTGTCGGTCAGCGACTGCCGCGCGCCAGCGGTCAGCCGGCCACCGCGCACTTGGCGCACAGGCCGTGCACTTCCAGCGTCTGCGCCTGCGGCTGGAAGCCCAGCGCCTTGGCGCGCGCTTCCAGTTGCGCCACCACCTCGCGGTCTTCCAGTTCCACCGCGCTATGGCAGCGGTCGCAGATCAAGAACGGCACCGAGTGCTGGGCGCTGTTGGGGTGGTGGCAGGCGACGAAGGCGTTGACCGACTCGAGCTTGTGCACGAAGCCGTTGGCCATCAGGAAATCCAGCGCGCGGTACACCGTGGGCGGAGCGTCGGCGCCAACGCCCTTGCCTTCGCGCACCCAGTCCAGCAGTTCGTAGGCCTTGACCGGCTTGCCGGCGTCGGCGATCAGCCGCAGCACATTGGCGCGGATCGGCGTCAGCCGCAGGCCGCGCTCGCTGCAGGCGCGCTCCACCGCGCGCACGAAGCCGTTGGCGTCGTCGACATGGTGATGCGGTGCAGTGCAGGCGTGTTCGTTGGTTTTCATCACAGGCTCCGGCGGTCAGCCCGCCCCTATCTTGATGAGTGCCGCATCGATGCGTTTCAAGGCGCCCTCGCGTCCGGCCAGGTACACCGTCTGCGAAATGTCCGGGCTGACCTGGGTGCCGGTGATGGCCACGCGCAGCGGCTGAGCCACCTTGCCCATGCCCAGCTCCAGCGCGGCGGCCGCGTCGTGCAACGCGGCCGAGACGGTCTCCACGCTCCATTCGCTCTGTGCCGCCAGCAGTTCGCGCGCCTTGCCCAGCGGCACTTCTGCGCCCAGCTTGAGGTGCTTCATCACCGCCGCTTCGTCGTAGGTTTCCAGCGGCTGGTACCAGACCACGGCTTTTTCGGCCATTTCCTTCAAGGTCTGCACGCGTTCGCGCAGCGCCACCACCACATCGGCGGCGGCCGGGCCGGCGGCGACATCGATGCCCAGCCTGGCGAGCTGGTATTCCAGCTGCGGGGCGATGCTGGCCGGGTCGTCGGTCTTGAGGTAGTGCTGGTTGACCCAGCCCAGCTTGGCCATGTCCAGCCGTGCGGCCTTGGAATTGACGTCCTTGACGTCGAACAGGTCGAGCAGTTCCTGGCGGCTGAACAATTCCTGGTCGCCGTGCGACCAGCCCAGACGGGCCAGGTAGTTGATCAGCGCATGCGGCAGATAGCCGGCGTCCTTGTACTGCATCACGTCGGCCGCGCCGGTGCGCTTGGACAGCTTGGCGCCCTGCTCGTCCAGGATCATCGGCATGTGCGCGAACTTGGGCACCGGGGCGCCCAGCGCCTCATAGATGTTGATCTGGCGCGGCGTGTTGTTGATGTGGTCGTCGCCGCGGATCACCTCGGTGATGCCCATGTCCCAGTCGTCCACCACCACCGCGAAGTTGTAGGTGGGGAAGCCGTCCGGGCGGAAGATCACCATGTCGTCGAGCTCGCTGTTGGCGATCTCGATGACGCCCTTGATCAGGTCGTCGAACACCACCGTGCCGCCGACCGGATTCTTGAAGCGGATGACCCGGTTGGGATCGTCACGGTACGGCAGGTTCTGCTCGCGGGCGGCGCCGTTGTAGCGCGGCTTTTCCTGCCTGGCCATCGCGGCCTCGCGCATGGCGTCGAGCTCCTCGCGGGTTTCGTAGGCGTAATAGGCCTTGCCCTGGGCCAGCAGTTGCTCGGCGACCTCCTGGTAGCGGGCGACGCGCTGGGTCTGGTAGATCGGGCCTTCGTCGTAACCCAGGCCCAGCCATTCCATCGCCTCCAGGATGGCGTCGATCGCGGCCTGGGTGCTGCGCTCACGGTCGGTGTCTTCGATGCGCAGCACGAACTGCCCGCCGCGGCGGCGCGCCTCCAGCCAGCAATACAGGGCGGTGCGGGCGCCACCGATGTGCAGGTAACCGGTGGGGCTGGGGGCAAAACGGGTGCGGCAGGTCATGGAGCGCTCGGCAAAACGGGAGTCGGCCGATTTTACCTTGACCAGCGCAGGCCTGCCCGCGCGCGGCTCAGCGGTTGCGCAACAGGTCGCCGTAGACCACGTCATCGCCGCCACTGCGCGCCGGGCCGGGCGCGTCGTACAGCACCAGCCAGCTGGGCGTGTCGCCGGCCAGGTGGCTGGGAAGATTGCAGATCGCCTCGGCGCGGTCGCTGTCGGTGCCGTGCGGCAACACCGCCGATTCCAGCAGCGCGTGCTGAAAGCGCACCGGCGCCTGGTTGGCGGCCAGCACCGCACGCGCGCCCGGCCATTTGAACAGGCGGATTTCGCCGTTCAGCACCATGGTCGGGCCCGCCAGCAGGTACAGGTCGTCGCCGGAATAATGCAGGTCGCGGATGCCCAGCCCGCCCAATTGCAGGAAGTGCTTGCGCAGCAGCGTGCCGTCCTCGTCCAGCGGCGCCAGGCGCAGGTGGTCGCCATGCGCCTGCACCCGGATCTCCAGCAGCGCCGACCAGCCGCGCAGCACCGGCCCGCGCAGGCCCAGCAGCAGGCGCTCGCCGTCCACCACGATGCCTTCGATATCGAAGCCGTTGTCCTTGCCCGGGATCTTCAGGAACGGGCCGAAGTGCGGGTCGTCGGCCAGCAGCTCGGTGAGCTGGTTGTGTTTGGCATCGCCCTTGAGCCGCAGCGCGCGACGGCCGTCGGCGGCTTCGCGCACCAGGCGCGGGGTGCCGTCGGCATCGCGCTCGATCGGCAGGCAGGCCAGCAGGCGGCGGTTGGCGTCGAGCTTGAGCTTGGTCAGGCGTTTGGCGTTTTCGGCATCGTCGCGACTGCGCTTGGCATTCTTGCGCTTGAGCCCATGCGAGCCGATCACCCAGAGGAATCCCTCCGACAGCGCCATGCCTTCCAGATCCGCCTCCTCGGCCGCCTCGCCGGGCAGGTCCAGCAACTCGGCCAGCGCAAAGCTCTGCCCCTGGCCGAAGCGCAGCGTCTCGCGCTGCACGGGGTCGAGCCTGCGCAGGCGATCCACCGCGCAGGCCTCGTCGCCGGCCACCCACAGCCAGTCGTCGGTGAAGGCCGCACCGGACAGATTGCTGTGCACCAGCGCGCCAGGCGCGAACTCGAGACGGACGCTGTGCGGAATCAGGGTTTTCTTGGCCATGGGAACCTGGTGGGAGGTATTGCAAGGGATGAAAGTGGCTGAGGTACCGTAGCGCGCGGTCACCACTTGAGGCACGGCGCGTGAACGTTGCAGCGTACGTATGGCAGTGCCGTCGCGAACACCGGCTGCGATCGCCCGACGATGAACATCGTCCTTTGAGGACCACGCTCTATCAGTCGAACGTGGCCAGCCTGGCACGTGCAACGTGAGCGCCCAATTGACCGACCCAATCGCGATCGTTGGCGACCTGCGCCTGCGCGCGACTGGCCTCGAAGGCGGCGAAATCCAGCTCCGCATAGGCCCACACGGCAGTGCCCTGGGTCTGCGCCAGCACGCCATCGGCCGGGAAGCCGACATCCATCGGTGCGAACACCGCCGCTTCGCCAGTATTGACGTCCAGCGCCGGGCTCCACGGTGCTTGCCCGGCCGTGACCGATTGCGCGACGAACACACGGTTTTCCAGCGCGCGCGCCAGACAGCCGACACGTACCCGCATCGCCCCGGCGGCGGTGTCGGTGCAACTGGGCACGATCAACAGCCGCGCGCCGGCCTCATACTGCGCGCGCACCGGCAGCGGGAACTCGCTGTCGTAGCAGATCGCGATCGCCGCACGCACGCCATCCAGGTCGAACACCTTCAGCGCATTGCCCGGCTCGATCAGCCCGGTGGCCTTTTCGAAGCCGGTCAGCTGCAGCTTGTCCTGCCAGCCATGCCGGCCATCGGGGGTGAACCAGTCGCTGCGATTACGGTAACGGCCCTGGCCCAGGTCCAGCAGAAAGCTGCCGGCCACCAGATGCAGCTGATGCTGGCGCGCCAGGCCGGCAAACAGCTCCAGCCACGGCGCACGCAGCGCCTGGATCGCCGCCAGCGACTCCGGCAACCCGGCGGAAATCTGCGTACCGAAGGTCGCGCCCAGCTCCAGCGACAGATACTCCGGCAGCACCAGCAGGCGTGCGCCGGCGGCAGCAGCCTCACCCACCAGCGCGGACTGGCGTGCGGCGAATGTGGCAAAGTCGGCAGGTTTGCCGATCGGATATTTGGCGACGGCAATTTTCATCTACGGGCCTGGTTGCGGGTGATCAATGGGGTAAGAAGTGACTCGGTCACGGCGGCAGTGGCCGCGTCCATACCCGCAGACTGTGGTCGATCTCGCCGTGTTGCAACTCCGCCCACGCCAATTGCACGCGCATGTCCGCTTGCGGTGCATAGCCACGTTTGCGCCAGAACACGTCGTTGGGTCGATGGTCGGCCGGCTTGCGCGGATCGTTTTCTGCGCGTTCCACCGCGCAGAACGCAGTGAGCGCGAAGCGGCCCAGTGCACGCGCATGCGCCTCGCGCTGGTCGAAAAATGCGTGGCCGATTCCCTGCCCGCGATAGTCCGGCAGCAGCACCGATTCGCCGAAATAGAACACGCTGGCCGGGTCGATGCCGGCGGCACGGAACGGCGCATGGAAGGCTTCGCTGTCGTCGAGCAGCGGCAGCCCGGTGGAGGCGCCGATCACCGCATCGCCATCGCGTGCCAGCACGAACACGCTGTCCGGCGAGGCCGCGTAGGCGGCCAGATAGCCGCGCTCGTAATCGGCGTCGCCGTCGTACAGATACGGCCAGGCGCGGAACACCGCGATGCGCAGTTGCGCCACCGCAGCCAGATGCGGCAGCACCTGCGTGCCGCGCACCGTTTCAACGATCAGGGAGGAGCCGCTCATGCCGGCCATGGTAAGCCAGCCTGGCGCAGCTGCGCCGCCGTACGTCAGCGCAGCCAGCCGCCATTGCCCGGAGCCGCCGCAGCCGGCTGCTGCCACAGCAACCACACCGCCGCCTCCTCGCTGGCCAGCAGCACACCGAGCAGTGCATCGGTGCTGCGCGCCCAGTAGCTGCCGTTGCTCAACCGCTGCCACGGCCCGTAGCGGCGCGGACGCGCGTTGCCTGCCGCCGCGTCCTGCCGCCGCGCCGCCTGCAGGAAGCCGCTGCCGCCCAGGCGCAATGCCTGCGCGGTGCCTGCATGCAGACGCAGGCCGATCACGCCGCGGCGTCCGTCGCGGCGCAAGGGCAAGGCCGACAACGGCGAAGCGTCCCAATACTGCGGCAGCGCTGCGGGAAGCAGCGCCACCGTGTCGATCCCGGCGGGCAGCAAACGCTGCGCCCGCCGGTGCAACTGTGCGTGCGTGCGCATGTCGGCCTCAGCGCAGGCTGTTGCCAAGCTCGTACCAGTCGAGCTTGCGGGTCACCCACATGATGCTGGCCAAGATGCCGAACAGCAGCAACGATCCCATCAGCAGCGAGTTGTCTTCGGAGATCAACAGGCTGTAGAGCACCCCGTACAACGCCGTGAGCATCGCCGAGAACCCGGCTGCACGCGCCCAGCTGCGCAACACCCCGGACAGATAGAAGAACTGCAGGCCGATACATGCCGCGGCAGAGACCAGGTACGCCTGCCAGAACGCGATGTGCTCGGACAGGCTCAGCAGCAGCAGGAAGAAGATCGCCAGCGCCAGACCCACCAGCAGGTATTGCAGCGGATGGATCGGCAGACGCTTGATCAACTCGAACAACACGAACGCCACAAAGGTCAGCACCACGAACAGGATGCCGTACTTGCTGGCGCGGTCGGCCTGGGTATACACGTCCACCGGATCGACCAGCCGCACCTCCAGCGTGTCCAGCGACGACTGGCTGGACTGCAGCTGGCTCTGTGCACCGGTGGCCAGCGACGACAACGACCAGCTCGCATCGAAACCGCGCGCACCGATCGTCGGCGCATTCGGCAGGAAGCGCCCGCCGAACAGCGGATGCGGCCAGGCCGAGCGCAAGGCGATGTCGTTGTTGTCGGCAATCGGTGCGATCGCCAGGCTGCGGGTGCCATCCAGCACGAACGACATCTCCACCAGCTTGCCATCGCCCAGCGTGCCGGCCAGCGCATCGCCCAGCGGCTGCAGATCGGCATGGATACCGGCCGAGCGCCCCACCAGGCCGCCCGCCCCGCTCTCCAGCGGCAAGCTGCGGCCGTCCACCCGCAGGCTCGGCGTGCCGACCAGGCCGCGCACATCGGAAATGCCCACCGCCAGATGCGGCCGGCCATAGCGGCGACCGGCCACGGCCGGATACTCGAACGGGTCGAACTCAGCCTTGAGCCTGGCCTTCCACGAATACACCTGCACACGGAACAGGCCGATCTTGCGCTCGGACGGGGTCAGCTCGCCGCTCAGGGTGAGCGTGCGCGGGGTCTGCAGCAACTGGCCATCGCGCTTGCGCCAGACCTTGCGCGGGTTGCCCTGCTCGTCCGGCTCGGTGACCTGTACGTCCTCGGTAAACGGCAGCACCCGCACCGGCGCGATGAACTGCTGCTCGCCGGCCTTGCTCTGCGCCACCCGCTCCACCGCCTCGTCGCGATAACGCGCACGGTCCTGCACCGTGCCGCGGATCAGCAGCAATGGAATCAGCAGCAACAGGATCAATCCGCCAATGGTGGCGAAACGCAACAACAGTTTCAGGGATTTCATCGACCTTCCTCAGTCTGGGAGGTCGCCAGGGTGCTTTGCGCCGGTGTCGCAGGTTTGAGGCGAATTTGAAGCGAATGTGAAGTGGGCGATCGGCAGGCTCGGCGGCCGGCACTGTGATCCCGTTAGGAAATGCAGGTTTTGCCCTGCAAAAATGCAACAGAGGCCCAGGACACGCTTCCGTTGCATCGCCAAGGCTTCGCATCACCGCCGCGCGCTTCGCCGCCAGGCGCAACGATGCCAGTGCAGTTGCGCATCACGGGGCCATTGCTTTTCTCGAGTCTGTGTTGATCACGGCGTTGCAGTTCCGTGGTTCCGCGGCATCCGCATTCAACGTTACGCGCCGCAGCGGCGGTGTCGCACACGCATGCCCGCCTGCCGGTCATGGTTCCAGAAACGCGCACGACTGCATTCCTCTCTCGCCTGGAGTTTGCCTTCATGACCAAGCAACGTTCGCTCACGCTCTGCCTGCTCGCTGCCCTGAGCCTGTCCTCCGCCGCCGCACAGGCGGCAATGCACGGGATGGGCCTGAAACCCTCGTCGTTGATGCAGCCGGTCACTCCGTTGTTCGGCATTGCCAGCGCCGCCAAACCCCTGCCCGCCACGGTCGACCTGACGGCCTGGGCAATTACCCCGGGCGACCAGGGCCAGGTGGGGTCGTGTGCGTCATGGGCAACCGCCCACACCCTGACCGGTTGGTATGCCAACGCCAACAAGCAGGCGCAAACCCGCTTTGCCCCGATGTATCTCTACAGCCAGGTCAACGGCGGCGTCGATGAGGGCTCCACGCTGGAAGCGCCGCTGGACGTCGCGCTGGCCCAAGGCATCGACACCGAGCAGCATTATTCGTGGGGCAACTACAACTGGAAGAACCCACCCACCGCGGCCGACCGCGCCAACGCCGCCAAGAACCGCACGCCGTACCGCAAGTACACCGTGCTGTATTCGGGCGACGGCAATGGCGGGCGGGCCCTGATCGAACAGATCAAACTTGCGCTGGCCTCGTCCACGCCGGTGGCGATCGGCTTCTATGTCAGGCAGGGGTTCGAAGACCTCACGCCAACAAACCAGGTCGACTACGACACCAAGACGCCGATCCTGGGCGGGCACGCGGTGATCGCGCTGGGCTACGACAGCGAAGGGCTGCTCGTCGAAAACAGCTGGGGCACCGAATGGGGCAACAAGGGCTTTGGCAAGCTGTCCTGGTCGGTGGTCGCCAAGGACGTCATCGGGGCCGACGTGGTGCACTGACACACAGCGGCTGCGCACGGTAAGGCGCGGCGGACACGGATGCGGCATGTGCCTGGCGCATGCCGCTTGCGTGCCACCGCGATGCCGCCGCCGTCGGCCGCAGGCCTGTGCACTGACGGCACGCAATGCGGTTCAGAGCCGCCGACACACCTGCTGCACAGCCGCCAGGCGGGCGCGGACGGCGCGCGGAATCGGCGCGTACCACTCGTCCACTCCGGTTGCTCCTCGCCGTCCTCACCTACCTGACGACTGCGCACTACGGTTTGTTAGCCGCGCTTAGCCGATGGGCAGGCGCAGGGTCGCGATCGCGCCGCCACCCTCGCGGTTACCCAGCGTGGCCTCGCCACCATGCAGGCGCGCGACTTCGCGTACGAACGGCAGGCCGAGGCCGGAGCTGCGCTGTCCGGTCTGCGGGCGGGCCAGCGAATAGAAACGCTCGAACACCCGTTCCAGTGCGTAGTCCGGCACGCCGCTGCCGCGGTCCTCGACCACCAGCTGCAGCTGTTCCTCCAGCACCTGCGTACGCAGCTGGATGGTGCTGCCCTGCGGTGAAAACGCGATGGCATTTTCCAGCAGGTTGATCAGCGCCTGGCGCAGCAGGAATCCATCGCCCAGCACGTATTGCCCGCGCGCGGTGTCGGATGCGGCATCGCGTTCCAGTAGCACGCCGGCCGCTGCCGCGCGCGGCAGCACGGCATCCACGGCCGCCTGCAGCAGTCCAGCCACCGCGATGCGCTCGCGCGTCTGCAGCCAGCCGTGCTGTTCCACCTCGGCCAGTGCGAGCAGCTTGTCGATGGTTTCGGTCAGGCGCAGCTCCTGCGCGCGGATGCTGGCGACAAAGTGCTGGCGATCGGCTTCCGGCAGTGGCTCGCTCAACAGTTCGGACGCACCCCGGATTGCCGCCAGCGGGCTCTTCATCTCGTGCGTCAGCGACTGCACGTACTGCTCGACGTAGGCCTTGCCTTCCAGCTTGCGCCGCATGCTTTCCAGCGCCTGGCCGAGGTCGCCGATTTCATCGCCGCGCGGCTCCGGCGGCGGCACCGGCACGCCGGCGCTCACCGCCTGTGCGTAGCGATTGAGCCGGCCGATGCCGCGCATCAGCCACCAGGTCATCCAGATGCCGATCAGCGCGGAAATGCCGATCAGCCAGGCACCGCGCTGCAGGATGTTGCGCTGGCTGGCCTCGATGAACGGGTCGATGCTGCGATTGGGCTGCGCCAGCGTCAGCACGCCGATCAACTTGGCCGGGTCATTCGGTGCGTAGATCGGTGCGGCCACATGCATCACCGTGGCGGTCGGGTCGCCATCGACCTCGGGGCTGGAACGCGCGCCGTATTCGCCGCGCAAGGTGCGATAGACATCGTTCCAGCGCGAATTGTCGCGGCCTACATCGCGGCCCAGCGAGTCGAACACCACCACGCCGCGCGCGTCGGTCACGGTGACGCGATAGGCCACATCGTTCTTGCGGAACCGCCATACCCAGGCCTTCGGGTCGCGCCGCTGCGCCTGCGCCACGTTGCGCGCAAAGCTGCCGCTGGCGATGGTGCCGGCAGCCAGCTCGCTGCTGGCCATTTCCGCCAGCACATTGGCCGCGTCCACCAGCGTGGATTCCATCGCCTGGCGCACACCCGGCTTGACCTCGTTGACGAACACCCGCATCACGAAGAACGCGGCCAGCCCGACGATCAGGAAGAAGCCCAGAAACAGCTTGAGACCGAGCCGCATCTCAGGCCCCGATCCGGAGAACAACGCGATGCCTGCGCGCGGCCATGGCTATAGCTCCAGCGCGTAGCCGAGGCCACGGTGGGTGCGGATCGGGTCGGCCGGCACGCCGGCCTGGCGCAGCTTGCCGCGCAGCGTCTTGATATGGGTGTCCACGGTGCGGTCTGCGCTGTCGGCAGTGGCGTCCCAGCCGCGGTCCATCAGCTGCGCGCGGCTCAGGATCGCGCCGGGGCGCTGCAACAGCGCCGACAGCAGCGCGTACTCGTAGCGGGTCAGCGGCAGCAGCGCATCGCCGTAGCGGATGCGGCTGCCCTCGCGGTCGATCGCAAACGCGCCATGCGGCTGCCAGCCCGGCTCCGCCACGGCCGCCACACTGCGACGACGCAGCCGCGCGCGCACCCGCGCCACCAGCTCGCGCGGGGAGAACGGCTTGGCCATGTAGTCGTCGGCGCCCAGTTCGAAGCCGAGCACGCGGTCGATCTCGTCGTTGCGCGCGGTCAGGAAGATCACCGGCACGTCGCTGAACCCGCGCAGCGTGCGGCACACCTCGAAGCCGTTGATATCCGGCAGGCCCACGTCCAGCACCACCACATCGGCCGGGTCGGCACGTAGGCGCGCCAACGCGTCGCGGCCCAGCAGGCAGTGTTCGGGCGCATAGCCTTCGCTGCGCAGCGCGTACAGCACGGTATCGGCAATGGCGGCTTCGTCTTCGACGACGAGCACGCGGGCGGGGGACTCGGACATGGCGCGCAGCATAGCCGCATGCTGGCGCGGCCCGTACACTGCCGCGATGAACTATCGCCACGCCTTCCATGCCGGCAACCATGCCGACGTGCTCAAGCACATCGCCTTGCTGGCGCTGATCGACACCCTCAAGCGCAAGGACACGCCGTTCTTCGTGCTCGACACCCATGCCGGACGCGGGCGTTACCAGCTCGGCGGCGAGGAAAGCCGCAAGACCAACGAAGCCGATGCCGGGGTGATGCGGCTGATGGCCGAGTCGACCCTGCCCGAGGTGGTCGAACGCTATCTGCGCGCCGTGCAGGCCGACAACCACACCGTCGCCCGCCCGGCCACGCCCGGCCAGAAGCCGGCGCGCCCCACCGCCGGCATCCAGATCAACCATTACCCCGGCTCGCCGTTGCTGGCGGCGCAGGCGCTGCGCGAACAGGACCGCATGGCGTTCTGCGAGTTGCAGCCGGAAGAGGCCGAGGCGCTCAAGCGCCTGTTCGCCAGGGACAGCCGCGTGCGCGTGCATGCCGGCGATGGCTACGAGGCGATTCGCGCCTTCGTGCCGCCGCGCGCGGGCGAGACCAAGATCGGCCGCGGGCTGGTGCTGATCGACCCGCCCTACGAAGCGCAGGAAGCCGAGTACCCGCAGGTCATCCATAGCGTGCGCGAGACGCTGGCGCGCTGGCCGCAGGCGATCTGCATGGTGTGGTACCCGATCAAGCTGCGCCGCAGCCTGCAGCCGTTCATGCGCAAGGCGGCCACGCTGCCGGCCAAGTCGGTGCTGGTGGCCGAGCTGCAGGTGCGCCCGGACGACTCGCCGCTGCGCCTGACCGGCAGCGGGCTGCTGATCGTCAATGCGCCATGGCAGTTCGACCAGGTGCTGGCGCCCGCGCTGCCGGTGCTGAAGCAGCACCTGGGCGAGGCAGGTGCCTCGACCCGGCTGGAGTGGCTGCGCCAGGACGCCTGAGTTGCCTGTACCGGGCGCCTGCTCGCGCTGGCGAACGCGGCTGCATACTCACGACTGGATCACGGTATCGCTCGGTACAGTGATCAGGGAAGCACTGCCACCCCCTGACGACCCCCAGCGGCGCACCGGATTCATTCACGGTTGTGCGCTGGGCGGGTGCCAGAATCTTCCGATCTTTAAGGAACACCGGTCATGGCCATTCGCAATCGCATGCCTCCCTGGCATGAAAACTTCAGTCTGCCCAATGGCCGCACACTCCTGCTCCGTCCGATCCGTCCCGAGGACGGTCCGCCGCTGCAGGGTGCTTTCAGCCTGTTGGGGCCGGAGGAAATCCGCGCGCGCTTCGTGCGTTCCTCCGCCGAAATCACCCCGGAGATGGTGCAGCGCCTGACCCATCCCAACCCCAAGAGCGAAATCGTGCTGGTGGCCGCCGAACAGTTGCCGCCGGGCGAGGCGCTGGTGGGCGCGGTGGCGCGCGCGGCGCTGGTGCCGGGCACCCGCCAGGCCGAGTACACCATCCTGGTCAGCAGCTTCGTCGCCGGCCAGGGCCTGGGACGGCAGCTGATGCGCAAGCTGGTCAAGTGGGCACGGCGCAAATACCTGGATTGCCTGTTCGGCGACGTGCTGCAAAGCAATGTGCCGATGCTGCAGCTGGCCGAGTCGCTGGGCTTCAAGCCACAGCCGCATCCGGAGTCGCCGGAGTTGGTGCGGATGGTTCTCGAGCTGGATGCCTGAGGGGCTGGGATTCGGGATTCGGGATTGGGGATTGGGAGGGCCGCCGCGCCCTTGACTCACCCGGCTTTGGTTGTTGATCTGTCGCTTGTCTGCAAGGCCCTTGCCCGCCCACCATCGCAGGACACGCCGCAAGTACGTCCGTGTAGGCTCTGGCGCGGCATCCATGCCGCTCAAGGTCCCGCGACGGTGAGCGGGCAAGGACCTGTCGCGATGGTCGGTCCGCATAGTGCGAGCAGCACGGTGTCAGGCAAGAAAGCGTCCGCTCGTTTTCGCAAGAAAGCCAGTGCAGCGGACCAGCTTTTCAAACAACCGACCAACTGTCTGGGGCGGTGTCCTCGCCGATTGCGGGACCGTGTGGCGGCATGGATGCCGCCACCGAGCCTCCACGGATGGATTCACGGCGTGTCCCGCGAGCGGTGAGGACGCCGCACCCTCGACTCACCTGGCTTTGATTATTGATCTGTCGCTTGGCTGCAGGGCCCTTGCCGGCCCACCATCGCAGGACACGCCGCAAGTACGTCCGTGTAGGCTCTTACGCGGCATCCATGCCGCGTAAGGTCCCGCGACGGTGAGCGGGCAAGGACCTGTCGGGATGGTCGGTCCGCATAGTGCGAGCAGCACGGTGTCAGGCAAGAACGCGTCGGCTCGTTCCGCAAGAAAGCCAGTGCAGCGGACCAGCTTTTCAAACAACCGACCAACTGTCTGGGGCGGTGTCGTCACCGATTGCGGGACCGTGTGGCGGCATGGATGCCGCCACCGAGCCTCCACGGATGGATTCACGGCGTGTCCCGCGAGCGGTGAGGACGCCGCACCCCCGACTCACCCGGCTTTGATTGTTGATCTGTCGCTTGGCTGCAGGGCCCCTGCCCGCCAACCATCGCAGGACACGCCGCAAGTACGTCCCTGTAGGCTCTGGCGCGGCATCCATGCCGCTCAAGGTCCCGCGACGGTGAGCGGGCAAGGACCTGTCGGGATGGTCGGTCCGCATAGTGCGAGCAGCACGGTGTCAGGCAAGAACGCGTCGGCTCGTTCCGCAAGAAAGCCAGGGCAGCGGACCAGCTTTTCAAACAACCGACCAACTGTCTGGGGCGGTGTCCTCGCCGATTGCGGGACCGTGTGGCGGCATGGATGCCGCCACCGAGCCTCCACGGATGGATTCACGGCGTGTCCCGCGAGCGGTGAGGACGCCGCGCCACCGACTCACCCGGCTTTGATTGTTGATCTGTCGCTTGGCTGCAGGGCCCCTGCCCGCCCACCATCGCAGGACACGCCGCAAGTACGTCCCTGTTAGGCTCTCGCGCGGCATCCATGCCGCTCAAGGTCCCGCGACGGTGAGCGGGCAAGGACCTGTCGGGATGGTCGGTATGTAGATGGCGAGAGCGCCGCACATCCGACCAAGGCGGCGCAGGTGGCCCGACGCCGGCTTTCACGCCGGATGGACCGGCCGCGGTGGGTGCTCTGATAAAATTGCCGGCTGATGCCGTCGCCAACCACCTTCCCCTCTCCGCCGCTGCCCAAGTCCGGCCAGCTCCGCGCCTATTGGCGCGCTCCGTCTTCGCCGACTGCGCTGGCCTGGACGATCGCACGCGCCGCCGAGGCGCATGCCGGCCCGCTGCTGGTGATCGCCCGCGACAACCAGAGTGCGCATCAGATCGAGGCGGATCTGCATGCCTTGCTCGGCGAGCATGCGACGCTGCCGGTGGTGCCGTTTCCCGATTGGGAAACCCTGCCCTACGACCAGTTCAGCCCGCACCCGGAGATCATCAGCCAACGCCTGGCCGCACTGCATCGGCTGCCCGCACTGAGCCGTGGCGTGGTGATCGTGCCGGTGCAGACGCTGATGCAGCAATTGGCACCGCTGAGCTACATCGTCGGCGGTAGTTTCGATCTCAAGGTCGGCCAGCGGCTGGATCTGGATGCAGAAAAACGCCGTCTGGAAAGCGCCGGCTACCGCAACGTGCCGCAGGTGATGGACCCGGGCGATTTTGCAGTGCGCGGCGGCCTGCTCGACGTGTTCCCGATGGGCGAAGCCACGCCGTTGCGGATCGAGTTGCTGGACGAGGATATCGACTCGATCCGCGCCTTCGACCCGGAATCGCAGCGCTCGCTGGACAAGGTCGAGGCCGTCAAGCTGCTGCCCGGCCGCGAGGTGCCGATGGACGATGCTAGCGTCGAACGTGTGCTGGCCTGCCTGCGCGAGCGTTTCGACGTGGATACCCGGCGCAGCGCGCTGTACCAGGATCTGAAGTCGGGGCTGGCGCCGTCGGGGGTGGAGTATTACCTGCCGATGTTCTTCAGCAAGACCGCCACCTTGTTCGATTATCTGGACAAGCGCGTGCTGCCGCTGGTCGCCACCGGCGTTTCCAATGCGGCGGACACGTTCTGGGCGCAGGCGCAGGACCGCTACGAGCAACGCCGCCACGATGTGGAGCGCCCGCTGCTGACACCGGACGAGTTGTATCAGTCGCCGGACGCACTGCGCGAGCGGCTCAACAAGCTGGCGCGCATCGAAGTCTGGGCCAGCGACCATCCGCGCATCGACGAGGCCGCCGCGCTGGGCGACCAGCCGTTGCCGCCGCTGCCGGTGGCGGCAAAAGACGCCCCGGCCGGTCAGGCGCTGGCCTCGTTCCTGGACCATTACCCCGGCCGTGTGCTGGTGGCCGCCGATACCGCCGGCCGGCGCGAAGCCTTGATGGAAGTGCTGGCCGCCGCGCAGCTGAAGCCGGAGGTCGTCGCCGACCTGCCCGCCTTCCTGGCCGCGCCCAAGCTGCGCTTCGGTATCACCGTGGCGCCGCTGGAAGACGGCTTTGCGCTGGACGCCCCGCAGATTGCGGTGCTGACCGAGCGCCAGCTGTTTCCCGAGCGCGCCAACCAGCCGCGCCGCAGCCGCCGGGTCGGGCGTGAGCCGGAAGCGATCATCCGCGATCTGGGCGAGCTGTCCGAAGGCGCGCCGATCGTGCACGAGGACCACGGTGTGGGCCGCTACCGCGGCCTGATCGTGCTCGACGCCGGCGGCATGCCCGGCGAGTTCCTGGAAATCGAATATGCCAAGGGCGACCGGCTGTATGTGCCGGTGGCGCAGTTGCATCTGATCAGCCGCTATTCCGGCGCCTCGGCCGAGACCGCGCCGCTGCATTCGCTGGGCGGCGAGCAATGGACCAAGGCCAAGCGCAAGGCGGCCGAAAAGGTCCGCGACGTGGCGGCCGAACTGCTGGAAATCCAGGCCCGCCGACGTGCGCGTGCCGGCCTGGCGCTGCAGGTGGACCGGGCGATGTACGAGCCGTTCGCGGCCGGCTTTCCGTTCGAGGAAACCGGCGACCAGCTGGCGGCCATCGATGCGACGCTGCGCGATCTGGGCAGCAGCCAGCCGATGGACCGCGTGGTCTGCGGCGACGTCGGCTTCGGCAAGACCGAGGTGGCCGTGCGCGCCGCATTTGCCGCCGCCAGCGCCGGCAAGCAGGTCGCCGTGCTGGTGCCGACCACGCTGCTGGCCGAGCAGCATTACCGCAACTTCCGCGACCGCTTCGCCGATTACCCGATGAAGGTGGAAGTGCTGTCGCGCTTCAAGAGCACCAAGGAGATCAAGGCCGAGCTGGAGAAGGTCGCCAGCGGCGAGATCGACGTCATCATCGGCACGCACCGGCTGCTGCAGCCGGACGTCAAGTTCAAGGACCTGGGCCTGGTCGTGGTCGACGAAGAGCAGCGCTTCGGTGTGCGGCAGAAGGAAGCGCTCAAGGCGATGCGCGCCAACGTGCATCTGCTCACGCTCACCGCGACCCCCATCCCGCGCACGCTCAATATGGCCATGGCCGGGCTGCGCGACCTGTCGATCATCGCCACCCCGCCGCCGAACCGGCTGGCGGTGCAGACCTTCATCACCGCCTGGGACAACGCGCTGCTGCGCGAGGCCTTCCAGCGCGAGCTCAGTCGCGGCGGGCAGCTGTACTTCCTGCACAACGATGTGGAAAGCATCGTGCGCATGCAGCGCGAGCTGTCCGAACTGGTGCCGGAGGCGCGCATCGGTATCGCGCATGGGCAGATGCCCGAGCGCGAGCTGGAGCGGGTGATGCTGGATTTCCAGAAGCAGCGCTTCAATGTGCTGCTGTCGACCACGATCATCGAATCGGGCATCGACATCCCCAATGCCAACACCATCATCATCAACCGCGCCGACCGCTTCGGCCTGGCGCAGTTGCACCAGCTGCGCGGCCGCGTCGGCCGCTCGCATCACCGCGCCTATGCGTACCTGGTGGTGCCGGATCGTCGCTCGATGACCTCCGATGCGGAAAAGCGCCTGGAGGCGATCGCCTCCATGGACGAGCTCGGCGCCGGCTTCACCCTGGCCACCCACGATCTGGAGATCCGCGGTGCCGGCGAGCTGCTGGGCGAAGACCAGAGCGGGCAGATGGCCGAGGTCGGTTTCAGCCTGTACACCGAGCTGCTGGAACGCGCGGTGCGCAGCATCCGCCAGGGCAAGCTGCCGGACCTGGATGCCGGCGAGGAGGTCCGCGGCGCCGAGGTCGAGCTGCATGTGGCCGCGCTGATTCCCGAAGATTACCTGCCCGACGTGCACACGCGCCTGACGCTGTACAAGCGCATCTCCAGCGCACGCGATGCCGATGCGCTGCGCGAATTGCAGGTGGAGATGATCGACCGCTTCGGCCTGCTGCCGGACCCGGTCAAGCACCTGTTCGCGATTGCCGAGCTCAAGCTGCAGGCCAATGCGCTGGGTGTGCGCAAGCTGGACCTGGGCGAGAACGGTGGCCGGCTGGTCTTCGAGGCAAAACCGGCGATCGACCCGGTCGCGGTGATCCAGATGATCCAGAAGCAGCCCAAGATCTACACCATGGACGGCCCGGACAAACTGCGCATCAAGCTGCCGCTGCCGGAAGGCGCGGACCGTTTCAACGCCGCACGCGGCCTGCTGACGATGCTCGCACCCAGGTAGAAACGCGCGCCGGGCGGTTGCGCCTGCTTTACGCAGCGTGCTGGACCGTGCAGGACGCAAGGACGCGTCGAGCGCGTCGCAGGCGGGGGCCGCTGCGAATCCAAGCCGATGCGGCATTTTCACTAGCGCCCAACGCCGCAGACGATGCCGGCGCGGTCCCATGTTGCCTGTTTCATGCGTGTTCCCCGCTGCGGTCACGCACATGCACCCGACGCAGCGAGTGAAGAAGTCGGCTGAAAGGTAGCGCGGTGTCCTGCACGACTGTCCGGGACACCGGCTTCCTGAGTCTGCTTGCGACAAAGCTGAGCAGTTAATACGCGGGAAGTGATGGATTTCGCAAATCCGTCACCGCGGTGAATTTGGCCTAAATATTCCTGCCGCGCGCCGATACCTGCATGGACCGACGTGATCGCCGTGTGCAGAGCTGCCTATGCGACCCCGCGCCGGAGCGACCTTTTCCGCGTCAGGCACGCATCCGTGCGCCACCGCATCGCTTGAGGCATCCATGAACACGCCACTGTCCGATCTACCTGCGCCGCTGACGCTCGCCCTGGAAGGCGAGATGACCATCCGTCGCGCTGCCGAACTCAAGCCGCTGCTGCAGCCGGCCTTGCTGCATCCGGGCGGGTTGCACCTGGACCTGGGGGCGGTCAGCGAGATCGACACCACCGGCCTGCAGTTGCTGCTGGCGACCAAGCAGGCGATCCAGGCCGACGGCCGGCCGTTTTCGCTGACCGATTCCAGCCGCGCGGTGGTCGATGTGATCGAACTGCTCGGCCTGCTCGAAGCCTTGTACCCGCATGCGGTTGCGGGTATCGGCGAACGCATTCACTAAGGGACCGGCAACGCGTATGGATATGAACCAGCTGATGCAGACCTTCCTGGCCGAGAGCCGGGACCTGCTCGAAGACATGGAACGTCACCTGCTCGAAGCCGAGCGCGGCGAGTCCTCGCCGGATGCGGTCAACGCGATCTTCCGTGCGGCGCACACCATCAAGGGCTCGGGCGGCCTGTTCGATCTGCCGCAGCTGGTCGGCTTCACCCATGTCGTGGAAAGCGTGCTGGACCTGGTGCGCGACGACGCGCTGACGCTGAGCTCGGAACTGATCGCGCTGCTGCTGGTGTGCTGCGACCACATCCATGCCCTGGTGGAAACCGCCGCCGACCCCGCTCACGCCGATGCCGACGCACTGGCGGCAGAGGCCGACCCCCTGCTGGCACAACTGCAGACCTACCTGCAGGCCAGCGCATGCGGTGTCACCGCCTCCGCCATCCAGCACAGCACCCCGGAAAAACAGAGCGGTTACTGGCGCATCACGCTGAAACTGTTCGCCGACGCGCTGCGCTACGGCAACTCGCCGCTCAAGCTGATCCGCAACCTGCGCGGGCTGGGCTCGGTCGAGTCGATCAGCACCGATGTCAGCCAGCTGCCGAGCTTCGAAGCGCTCGATCCGGAAGCCAATTACCTGGGCTTCCAGATCCTGCTGCGCAGCGATGCCGACCGTGCCGCGATCGAGGACGTGTTCGAGTTCGTGCGCGAGGACTGCGACCTGGAGATCCTCTCGGTGCCGGCACCGATGGACGCCAGCGCCGTGCCTGCCAGCGAGCCGGTCGTGGCTGCCACGCCGGTGGTCGGCGCGCTGGCTGCCGTGCCGGCCGCAACGCCGGCACGCGCGCCGCAGGACACCGGCGCACGCAACCCCGACGCGCGCTCGATCCGCGTCGATGCCGACAAGCTCGATCGCATGATCGATCTGGTCGGCGAACTCATCATCGCGGTGGCCGGCACCAATGCCAACGCACAGCGCACCGGCGACGCGCAGTTGCTGGAATCGGCCTCGATCCTGGCCGGCCTGGTGGAAGAGGTGCGCGAAAGCGCCCTGCAACTGCGCATGGTCAAGATCGGCGGCACCTTCAGCCGCTTCCAGCGCGTGGTGCACGATGTGGCGCGCGAACTCGGCAAGGACATCGCGCTGGTGGTGGCCGGCGAGGACACCGAGCTGGACAAGTCGGTGGTGGAAAAGATCGGCGACCCGCTCACCCATCTGGTGCGCAATGCCATGGACCACGGCATCGAACCGGCGGACGTGCGCGTGGCGCGCGGCAAGCCCGCACGCGGCACGGTTGGCCTCAACGCGTATCACGACTCCGGCAGCATCGTCATCCAGATCACCGACGACGGCGGCGGCCTGAACCGCGACCGCATCCTGGCCAAGGCGCTGGAGCGCGGCCTGATCGAGCCGGGCCGCCAGCTCAGCGACCGCGAGGTGTTCGCGATGATCTTCGAGCCGGGGTTCTCCACCGCCGAAAAGGTCACCAACCTGTCCGGGCGCGGCGTCGGCATGGACGTGGTCAAGCGCAACATCACCGCGCTGCGCGGCACCGTGGAAATCGACAGCAGCGCCGGCGTGGGTACCACCATCTCGGTGCGGCTGCCGCTGACGCTGGCCATCATCAACGGCTTCCAGGTCGGCGTCGGCAAGTCGGTGTTCGTGGTGCCGCTGGACGTGGTGGAGGAATGCGTGGAATTCACCCCTGACTACGCCAGCGACTACATCGACCTGCGTGGCAGCGTGCTGCCGTATGTGCGCCTGCGCGAACTGTTCGCGCTTGGCGGCAGGACGCCGGCGCGCGAAAGCATCGTGGTGATCCGCCAGGGCGCCCAGCGCTTCGGCCTGGTCGTGGACACCTTGCTGGGCGAATGGCAGACCGTGATCAAGCCGTTGTCCAAGGTCTTCGCGCAGGTCAAGGGCATCAGTGGCTCGAGCATCCTGGGCAGCGGCGATGTCGCGCTGATTCTCGATGTGCCCAGCCTGCTGCAGCAATTGCATCCAAATCAGGACGCCCTGGCGGCCTGAGTCACCACACCAGCACTCCCCACATCACCGCGTCATTCGTTGTTCCCTGAGCCCAGGAAGCTGCCGCCATGTCACACCGTCTCCCGATCGCCACGCAGTTGTGGTTCACCGCCGCCCTCGCCCTCGCCTTGCCCGTCGCGGTGGTGGTCGCCGGCTTTGCGCTGACGCTGTCGCACGGCGCCCTGCTCGCCGCCAGCGTCCTGGCCGCGCTCGTCAGCGGCGCGTTGCTGTTCCATGCGATCCGCAGCGCGACCGGCTCGCTGCAGCTTGCCACCACTACGCTGGATGCCTTCGCGCGCGGCAACTTCGCCGTCGCCTTGCCGCAGCTGCGCGATGAGCAGGCCTGCGAGGTGCTGCGTGCGCTGCGCAAGGTGCAAGGCAACATCGCCCACGTCAATGAGGAGATCAATCGCGTCTCGCAGGAACACGATGCCGGCGAGATCGATGCACGCATCGACGTGGCGCGTTTCGACGGCGACTTCCGCACCATGGGCGAAGGCATCAACCGCATGGTCGCCAGCCACATCGCGGTCAAGAAGCAGGCAATGGCGTGCGTGGCCGAGTTCGGCCGCGGCAACTTCTCCGCCGAGCTGGAACGCCTGCCGGGCAAGAAGGCCTTCATCAACGAGATCGTCGAGCAGATCCGCAGCAACCTCACCGGCATGGTCGCCGAGGTCAACCGCATGGCGGCCGAGCACGACGCCGGCGATATCGACGTGGTCATCGACACCCAGCGTTTCAGCGGCGATTTCCGCCGCATGGCCGAAGGCATCAATGCGATGGTGGCCAGCCACATCGCGGTCAAGAAGCAGGCCATCGCCTGCGTGGCCGAATTCGGCCGCGGCAACTTCACCGCGCAGCTGCCGTTGCTGCCGGGCAAGAAGCGCTTCATCAACGAAACCCTGGAACAGGTGCGCGGCAACCTCACCGGCCTGATCGCCGAGATCAACCACATGTCGGCCGAGCACGAGGCCGGCGACATCGACGTGGTGATCGACAGCAGTCGCTTCGACGGCGATTTCCGCAGCATGGCCACCGGCATCAACCAGATGGTGGGCGCGCATATCGCAGTCAAGAAACTGGCGATGGGCGTGGTGGCCGAGTTCGGCCGCGGCAACTTCGAGGCACCGCTGGCGCAGCTGCCGGGCAAGAAGGCCTTCATCAACGACACCGTGGAGCGTGCGCGCGGCAACCTGCGCAGCATTTCCGAGGTGATCCAGGTGATGGGCGCAATGGCCGACGGCGACCTCACCCACACCGTGGAAGGCCGCTACGAAGGCGCCTTCGCCGACATGCAGCGCTACGTCAACACCACCATGAGCCGGCTGACCGAGATCGTCGATGAGGTCAACCGCAACGCCGAGAACCTGGCCAGCGCGTCCGAACAGGTCAGTGCCACCGCGCAGGCACTGGCCCAGGCCGCCAGCGAACAGGCTGCCGGCGTGGAAGAGACCAGCGCCTCGCTGGAGCAGATGACCGCCTCCATCGCGCAGAACACCGAGAACGCGCGCGTCACCGACAGCATGGCCGCCAAGGCCGCCAGCGAAGCGGCCGACGGCGGCGACACCGTGCGCGCCACCGTGGTGGCGATGAAGGACATCGCCAAGAAGATCGGCATCATCGACGACATCGCCTACCAGACCAATCTGCTGGCGCTCAATGCCGCCATCGAGGCCGCGCGTGCCGGCGAACACGGCAAGGGCTTTGCGGTGGTGGCGGCGGAAGTGCGCAAGCTGGCCGAGCGCAGCCAGATCGCCGCGCAGGAGATCGGCGAGGTGGCCGGCTCCAGCGTGGACCTGGCCGAAAGCGCCGGCCGCGTGCTCGGCGAGATGGTGCCCTCGATCCGCCGCACCTCCGACCTGGTGCAGGAAATCGCCGCCGCCTCCGAGGAACAGACCGCCGGCGTCAGCCAGATCAACACCGCCGTCGGCCAGTTGAACCAGACCACGCAGTCGGCCGCGGCCAATGCCGAAGAGCTGGCCGCCACCTCGGAGGAAATGAGCGCGCAGGCCGAACAGCTGCAGCAGTTGATGGGCTTCTTCCGGCTCGGCAACGGCTCGCGTGCGACGGCAGCGCCCAGCAGCAAGCCTGGGCCGCGCCGGATCGCAACGCATGGCAGCAGCACCGCGGTCAGTGCACCGCCGCGTCGCAGCAACGTGCGCCAGATCAGCGCGGTGGCGACCACCGCCGATGCGATCGACGAATCGCAGTTCGCCAGCTTCTGAGGAAACCACGATGCAACCGCACAGCGCAGCCATCACCACCACACGCACCGTTGCGCCATCATCGACGGCACCGCAGCAATACCTGACCTTTCTGCTGGGCACGGAGATGTTCGGCCTGGGCATCCTCGGCATCAAGGAAATCATCGAATACCGCGCGCCCACCGATGTGCCGATGATGCCGCCGGCCCTGCGCGGCGTGATCAACCTGCGCGGCGCGGTGGTGCCGGTGGTGGATCTGCAGCAACGCTTCGGCCGCGACGCCAGCACGATCACCAAGCGCAGTTGCATCGTGATCGTGGAGATCGCCCATGGCCAGACGCATCAGGTGCTCGGCCTGCTGGTGGACGCGGTGAGCGAAGTGCTGGAGATCGCACCCGACGCCATCGCCGGCGCCCCCAGTTTTGGCGCCGGCATCGCACGCGAATGCATCCATGCGATGGCCAGGATCGGCGAGCGCTTCGTGATCCTGCTCGATGCCGACGCGGTGCTGGGCAACGACGCACTCGCCCAGCTGCCTGTCGCCGAGCTGGCAGCCTGACATGTCCAGCATGCACGCAAGGACTCCCATGCGCCCCACCCTTCTCTCCTGCAGCTGCGCGCTGGACGGCCCCGTGTTGGTCGTCGACGACAGCGTGGTCCAGCGCGAACACGCGATGGCGCTGTGCCGCCAGCTCGGCGCCGTCGCGGTCGATGGCGCGGTCGACGGCCACGCCGCGCTGGCCTGGCTGGGCAGTGCGATTTCACCATCGCTGCTGCTGATCGATCTGGAAATGCCGGGCATGGACGGCGTGCAGCTGCTCGATGCGCTGGCACGCGGCAAATACAGCGTGCCGGTGGTGGTGGTCTCGCAGCGCGGCGGCGCCTTGATCGATGCGGTGATGCAGCTCAGCCGCAGCGCCGGGGTGCGCGTGCTCGGCGGCATCGAAAAGCCGATGCATCTGCAGGACCTGGCCAATGTGCTGGAGTGCGAACCGGGGCTGGCCACGAACGCGCCTGCGTTTGCACAGCCGGCGATATCGCCGCTGATGTCCAGCGGCGGCGCGGCGGCATCGCGACTGGACCGGGCCATGCGCCGCGGCGAAATCCGCGTGGCCTACCAACCCAAACTCGATCTCAGGGATGGTCGCCTGCGCGGTGTGGAAGCACTCGCGCGCTGGCGCCGCCCGCAAGGCGACATGATCGGGCCGGAGCGCTTCATTCCGCTGGCCGAACGCGAAGGCCTGATCCATGCCTTGACCCAGCAGGTGATCGACCTGGCGGTTGCGCAACTGGTGGACTGGCGCGCAGAAGGCTTCGAGCTGAGCCTGGCCTTGAACCTGTCGCCCAACCTGCTCAGCGAGCAGGGCTTTCTCGAACAACTGTGCGGCAAGCTGGGCGACAACGGGCTGAGCCCTGCCGATCTGGTGCTGGAACTCACCGAAAGCGCCATCGTCGAGCCAGCCAATGCCCTGAGCATGCTGGCGCGCTTGCGCCTGCATGGTTTCGGCCTGTCGATTGATGACTACGGCACGGGGTTTTCCTCGCTGCAGCGCCTGGCCAGCATTCCCTTCACCGAACTCAAGCTCGATCGCAGCTTCGTGCATGCCGCCCATCGCAGCCGCAGCCAGCGCACCGTACTCGAA
Organism: Xanthomonas sp. NCPPB 2864; assembly: GCF_056675615.1. NCBI lineage: Bacteria > Pseudomonadati > Pseudomonadota > Gammaproteobacteria > Lysobacterales > Lysobacteraceae > Xanthomonas > Xanthomonas sp. NCPPB 2864. The sequence continues at coordinate 471,397 of NZ_JBWWVS010000001.1, read as the reverse complement.
TCCACGCTGGAACTGGCGCACCGGCTCGACCTCACCGCCGTGGCCGAAGGGGTGGAAACCCCGGACGACTGGCGCCTGCTGCGCGAGCTGGGCTGCGACCTGGCCCAAGGCTACCTGATGGGCTCGCCGATGCCCGGGCCGATGCTGTCGGAATGGTGGCGCGAACACGCCGTGCGCATCGCCCGCCTGTGCGGCAACGCACTGCCCAGCGATGCGGATGTCGCCTGACATGAGCACGGCCACCGCCATCACCGAACAGGAATTCGGCCGCTTCCAGCGCTTCATCTTCGAAGCGGCCGGCATCAGCATTTCCTCGGGCAAGAAGGCCATGCTGTGCGGCCGCCTGGGCAAGCGCCTGCGCGAACACCAGTTCAGCAATTACACGCAGTACCTGCAATTGCTGGAAAGCCGCCAGGACCGCGCCGAGATCCAGACCGCGATCGATCTGCTGACCACCAACGAGACCTACTTCTTCCGCGAGCCCAAGCACTTCGAGTTGCTGCGCAAGCTGGCCGGCGAACATCGCGGCGGCCTGCCGTTCCGCTGCTGGAGCGCGGCCAGCTCCAGCGGCGAAGAGGCCTACAGCATGGCGATGGTGCTGGACGACGCCTTGCAGGGGCGGCCGTTCGAAGTGGTTGGCAGCGACATCAGTACCCGCGTGCTGGCCAAGGCGCGCACCGGGCACTACGCCCTGCAACGTATCGACGGCATTCCGCAGGCGTATCTCAAGCGCTATTGCCTGCGTGGTCAGGGCGAGTACGACGGCACCTTGCTGGTGGAGCGCCGCTTGCGCGACCGGGTCAAGTTCGTGCATGCCAACCTCAACACGGCCCTGCCGATGCTGGGCAGCTTCGATGCGATCTTCCTGCGCAATGTGATGATCTATTTCAATGGCCAGACCAAGCGCGAGGTCATCCTGCGCGTGCTGTCCAACCTCAAGTCGGGCGGATATTTCTGCATCGGTCATTCGGAAAGCCTGAGCGAACTCGACATCGATCTGGTCCAGGTGGCACCCTCGATCTTCCGCAAGGCCTGAGCCAAGGATCCGCCGTGTCGATAGCCCTCAACCGCCCTGCCGCCAGCCCCAGTCCCATCAAGGCCATGGTCGTCGACGACTCGGCGGTGGTGCGCCAGGTGCTGGTGGGCGTGCTCAACGACGCGGCCGACATCGAGGTCATCGCCACCGCGGCCGACCCGTTGCTGGCGATCGAGAAGATGCGCAAGCAATGGCCGGACGTGATCGTGCTGGACGTGGAAATGCCGCGCATGGACGGCATCACGTTCCTGCGCAAGATCATGAGCGAGCGCCCCACCCCGGTGGTGATCTGTTCGACGCTCACCGAAAAAGGCGCACGCGTCACCATGGACGCCCTGGCCGCCGGTGCGGTGGCCGTGGTGACCAAGCCGCGGCTGGGGCTCAAGCAGTTCCTCACCGACTCGGCCGAGGAACTGGTCAATACGGTGCGCAGCGCCGCACGCGCCAACGTCAAACGGCTGGCCGCGCGGGTTGCCGCAGCGCCGCTGGAAGCGGAGGTCAAGCACACCGCCGATGTGATCCTGCCGGCGCAAAGCGGGCGCGCGCTGGCGCAGACCACCGAGCGCATCGTCGCCATCGGCACCTCCACCGGCGGTACCCAGGCGCTGGAAGAAGTGCTGACCGCCTTGCCGCGCGTCTGCCCCGGCATCGTGATCGTGCAGCACATGCCGGAGAAATTCACCGCCGCCTTCGCCGCGCGCCTCAACGGCCTGTGCCAGATCGCAGTGAAGGAAGCGGCCAACAACGACCGGGTGATGCCGGGCCGCGCACTGATCGCGCCCGGCGGCAAGCATCTGCTGCTGCGCCGCAGTGGCGCGCAGTACTTTGTCGAAGTGATGGAAGGCCCGCCGGTCAACCGGCATCGTCCGTCGGTGGATGTACTGTTCCGCTCGGCCGCGCGCGCGGCCGGCAGCAATGCGCTGGGCATCATCATGACCGGCATGGGCGACGACGGCGCCGCCGGGCTGCTGGAAATGCGTCAGGCCGGCGCGCGCACGGTGGCGCAGGACGAGCACACCAGCATCGTATTCGGCATGCCCAAGGAAGCGATCAAACGCGGCGGCGCCGACCGCATCCTGCCGCTGGGCGCGATGGCGCGCGAGATCGTGACACAGCTGCAGTAGCGCGCTGCACGCGCGCGCCGCGGAACTACAACTGCGATTCCAGCGGCAACCAGCCCATCACCGTCGCCGCGCCACGCCGCCACACACTGGCTGCCGGCTCCTGCGACCACACCTCGGGCGGTTGCGCCGCATCGTCGTGCCAGCGCAACTCGCCCTGCTCCAGGGTCACGCGGTAACTCACCGGCGCACCGATCTTGCGGTTGTAGACCTGTTCCAGTTGCGCGGCCACTGCGCGATCGTTGAACAGCAGGCCCATCTCGGTATTGAGGTTCATCGAGCGCGGATCCAGATTGAACGAGCCGATGAAGCCGCTGCTGTCGTCCACCACGAAAGCCTTGGTGTGCAGGCTGGCCCCGCTGGACCCGAACAGGCTGCCGTCCGGCTTACCCATCGGCTTGAGCTCGTACAGGCGCACGCCCTGGGTGAGCAAGGGCACGCGGTAACCGGCGTAGCCGCTGTGGACGGCAACCACGTCGTTTGCCGCCAGCGAATTGGTCAACACGCTGACGCGCACATTGCGCCGGCGCAACTGGCCGATCCAGCGCATGCCTTCCTCGCCCGGCACGAAGTACGGCGAGATCACCTTCAGTTCGCGCTGCGCACGCGCCATCTCGCCGATCAGGATTGGCGTCATCCAGTCCGCCTGCGGTGGTGCGCCTTCGGCCTTTTCCGGCGGGTCGGAGACGATGCGCGCCTGCTCCAGCCAGTGCACCTGGCGCTGGCCCTGCGTCAGGGCCTGCACGCTCGGCGACTGGCGCAGCCGCTCCACGTAGGGATGCGCGCGTGCCGATTCCAGGCCGGCATCCAGACTGCCCCGCAATGCATCCAGTGCCTGCGGCCGTGCGGTCACCAGCGCGTCCAGCGGCAAGGCATTGGGGCTGTTCCAGTACGCATCGAAGACCTGCTCGGCCTGGCCAACGGCCGGCCCCATCAATGCCGCATCCATGTCCATGAAGTTGGTGTCGCGCGCCGCATCGAAATACTCGTCGCCGACATTGCGGCCACCCACCACCGCCATCCGGCCATCGGCAATCCAGGCCTTGTTGTGCATGCGCCGATTGATGCTGAACATGCGCAGCACCATCTCCACGCCGCGCATCAGCGTGCCTTCGCGCGCACGGGTGGGATTGAACAGCCGGATCTCGATCAGCGGGTGGCTGTCCAGCGCCGCCAGCACCGAATCGCTGCCGTGGATGTTCATGTCGTCCAGCAGCAGGCGCACGCGCACGCCGCGATCGGCAGCATGCAGCAACTCATTGTGCAGCAGGTTGCCGGTGAAGTCCGCATGCCAGATGTAGTACTGCAGATCCAGGCTGCGCCCGGCCGCACGCGCGGTCAGCGCGCGCACCGCAAACGCATCGACATTGTCGGGCAGGATCACCATGCCGGTCTGGCCGGCATGTGCCTGCTGCAGCGGCGCGACGACCCGATCGATCGGCGTGGCGATCGCCGTGGCAGGCAGCGCATGGCTCACCGCACCGCGCTGACGATCGGCAAAGCGCCCGTAGCCGTACAACGACAGCACGCTGCCCAGCACCAGGATCAGCACACCGATCCCGATCGCCTTGAAGATCTTTCGCCTTGTCACTGCCGCTCCCTGCCATTCGGAGCGCGGCAGTCTAGACGCTGCACCGGCAGCCCGATGTGCAGACGCAGCCGCAAGCAGGCTCTACAAAGCCGCCAAAACAAGGCATTTGCAGCACGCGCGGTCGCAGCCGCGCGTGCTGCAGTTGCGCCGATCACCAGATTGCAACGCGCTCTTTGTCCCCACGCACCATCGCATCGCCGGGCTTGCACTGGAATGCCTGCGCGAATGCCGGCATGTTCGACGGCGCGCCATTGGCGCGGAAATTGGCCGGCGCATGCGGATCGGTGTTCAGGCGCACGCGCAGTTCGCCGTCGGTGAAGTTGCGGCGCCACACCGTGGCCCAGTTCATGAAGAAGCGCTGGTCCTGGGTGTAACCGTCGATGTCCTTGCCGGCGTCGGGTTGTTCCTTCAGCGCCATCTGCAGCGCATCGTAGGCCACGGTGAGGCCGCCCAGGTCGCCGATGTTCTCGCCCAGGGTCAGCTTGCCTTTGACATGTACGCCGGGAATCGCCTCATAGCCGTCGAACTGCGCCACCAGCTGATCGGTGCGCTGGGTGAACAGCTTGCGGTCCGCATCGGTCCACCAGGTATCGAAGTTGCCCTTGGCATCGAACTGGCTGCCCGAGTCGTCGTAACCATGCATCATCTCGTGCCCGATCACCGCGCCGATACCGCCGTAGTTCAACGCCGGGTCGGCCTTGGGGTCGAAGAACGGCGGCTGCAGGATCGCCGCTGGAAACACGATCTCGTTGCGCGTGGCGTTGTAGTACGCATTGACCGTCTGCGGGGTCATATGCCACTCGCGCTTGTCGACCGGCTTGCCGATCTTGTCCAGCATGTAGCGGTAGTTGAATGCCTGCGCCGCCTGCATGTTGGCCAGGAACCCATCGCCACGGGTTTCCAGGCCCGACCAGTCGCGCCATTGATCCGGGTAGCCGATCTTGGGCGTGAAGCTGGCCCACTTTTCCAGCGCGCGCTGCTTGGTTTCCGCGCTCATCCAGTCGAGCTTTTCCAGCCGCGCCTTGAGCGCTGCCGAGAGGTTCTGCACCAGTTGCTGCATCTGCTGCTTGGATTCGGCCGGGAACGCGGACTGCACGTACAACTGGCCCAGGGCCTCGCCCATCGCTTGGTTGACCGCATTCAAGGTGCGCTTCCAGCGTGGCAGCATGTCCTGCTGGCCACGCAGCGTCTTGGCATAGAAGTCGAAGTTGGCCTGCTCGAACGGTTTGGCCAGATACGGCGCTGCCTCATCCACGCTGTGGAAACGCAGGTAGGCCTTCCAGGTGTCCACCGGCGTGTCAGCCAGCATCGCATCGAGCTCGGCGAAGTAACCCGGCTGGCTCAGCGAGAAGGTCCCGGCCGGCACCTTGAGCGCGCTGAAGAACGCCTGCCAGTCGAAATGCGGCGTGACCGCATTGGCGCCGGCCACATCGACCGGGTTGTAGCGCTTGGCCGGGTCGCGCAGTTCGATGCGCGACAGCGAGGCATTGGCCAGGCGCGTTTCGAACGCCATCACCGCCTTGGCCTGGGTTGCCGCCTGCGCTGGCGCAACGCCGGACAATTCCAGCACGCGCGCGATGTAGGCCACGTACTGCTCACGGATCTTGGCCTGCGCCGGATCGGTGTAATAGCCCTTTTCCGGCAGTCCCAGACCGCCCTGGCCCGCGTAGGCGATCATCTGTTCGGAATTCTTGTAGTCGGCATTGGCGCCGAACGAGAACACGAAGCCCTGGCCCTTGGCATAGCTGTCGCGCAACCACGCGGCGATGGACGGCGCATCGGTCAGCGCATCGATCGCCTTCAGCTGCGGCTGCAGCGGCGTGATACCGGCCTTGTCGATCGCCGCTTCGTCCGAGCCGGTGCGCCACAGGTCGGCGATCTTGGCATCCACCGAGCCGGCCGACAGGTTGCCGCGCGCCAGTTGCTCCACCAGCGCGTGCTGGATGGTCAGCGAACGCTCGGCCAGCACTTCGAAACTGCCCCAGCTGGTGCGGTCCGATGGCACCGGATTGGCCTTGAGCCACTTGGCGTTGACGAAGCCGTTGAGGTCCTGGCACGCGTTGATGGCCGGATCCAGATCGTTGATGCCGAAGGCCACGATCGGTGCATCGAGCTTGGACACATCCACCCTGGTCGGTGCGGCCGGCGTTGCGGCCGGTGCCGGCTTGGCGCTGTCGTCGGAACTGCCGCACGCCGCGAGCGTCACCGCGATGGCCACCGCAAGCGACAGTGGCGCGAATTTGCTCAACATCTTTCCATTCTCCAAGGCAGACGACCGCGTCGGACGCAGTCAAAAAAGTAGGCAATCAGCGCAGACACACCAACCACACCATCATCGCAACGGCACCGCAACGCCCTGACGTCCGGTGCCGCGCCTTATCGAAGAACGCACAACGACCGACAAGACACTGCGCGTCAGCTGGGCACGCGCGTGCCAGCGCCATCTACCGCCGCGGAAACCACCCAGCAGTCCGGCGCAGCAGCGCGCCATCGACTGCCATCATTTGCGTGCGTACACCGGCGCCATCAACAGATACACCGGATACGCCAGTGCCATCAGCACCAGCGCGACCTCATGCCCGGACGCTGCCTCCGCCCAGGATTCCATCTGCCGCGACGGCCCCAGGAAACCGAACATCAGCAGCGTCACACCCATGACGCAGATCAGCAGCGCCACGCCGATCGCCGAAGCGGACACGCTGCCCCAGGCCAGCACCGCAAACGCAGCGCTGCCACCGGCCAACAGCAAACCCAACGTGACCAAATATGCGCGGCAGTAGGTGGCACTCATCTGTTGCCTATTACGCTTGCTGGACATCATGTCTCCCCTGCAAGAACACACGCATGCTGCCCTGCGGTACCCGTTCGATCCGCGAACAGGCGCCGCCTGCGTGTCAAACCCGCACGCCTCGTTCAAACGCGCGTTGCGAAACCCACGCCACGCTGCGCGCCATGCACGCAGCGCAGCCGGCGGATGCGGCGATTACTTCGCCTTGCCCTGGTTGGCCACCGCTTCGGCGGCACGCTTGGCCGCTTCCGGGTCGCCCAGATAGCGGAAGCTTTGCACCTGCAGGTTGTCGTCCAGCTCGAACAGCAAGGGGATGCCGGTCGGGATGTTGAGTTCCAGGATCTGCTCGTTGGAGACATCGTTGAGGTATTTGTACAGCGCACGCAGCGAGTTGCCGTGCGCAGTCACCAGCACGGTCTGCCCGGCCTTCAACTGCGGTGCGATCGCGTCGTGCCAGTACGGCAGCACGCGCACCAGCGTGGTCGCCAGCGACTCGGTACCCGGCAACGCATTGCGGTCCAGCGTGGCGTAGCGACGGTCGTGACACGGATGCCCCGGATCGTTGACGTCCATCGCCGGCGGCGGGATGTCGTAGGAACGGCGCCAGATCTTGACCTGTTCTTCGCCGTGCTTGGCTGCCGTCTCGGCCTTGTCCAGCCCCTGCAGGCCGCCGTAGTGGCGCTCGTTGAGGCGCCAGCTCTTGGACACCGGCAACCAGTCCTGGTCGAGTTCCTTCAACGCGCCCTGTAGCGTGTGGATGGCGCGCTTGAGCACCGAGGTGTGCGCCACATCGAACTGCAGGCCTTCGTCCTTCATCAGCTTGCCGGCCGCAGCGGCTTCCTGGCGGCCTTGCTCGGTGAGTTCCACATCCACCCAGCCGGTGAAACGGTTGTCCAGGTTCCATTGGCTCTGGCCATGGCGCAGCAGTACGAGTTTGCGGGTCACTACGGTTCTCCGATTGGGGGCCGATCTGCCTGCGATTGTAACGGCAGCCAGCGCATCGCAGGCGTGCACGACACCGCCACGCCCGGCGCGCGATGCTGCAGCCATGCAAACGATCGATCCCGTCTTTGCCGGTTGGGATGGCAGCGTCATCCAGGCGCGACAGTTGCAACAGCAACTGGCACACCGCGTGGTGCTGCAGGACCAGGCCGGCGCAACACCGCAGCTGCTCGCCGGCTTCGACGTCGGCTTCGAAGACGACGGCCAGACCACACGCGCGGCCGCGGTGCTGCTGGATGCAGACACGCTGCTGCCGCTGGAAACGCATGTCGCGCGCGTGCCCACCTCGATGCCGTACGTACCGGGGTTGCTCAGCTTTCGCGAGCTGCCGGCCTTGCTGCAGGCGCTGGCACTGCTCTCGCGCCCGCCCGATCTGGTCTTCATCGACGGCCAGGGCATCGCGCATCCGCGCAAGCTCGGCATCGCCGCGCACTTTGGCGTGGTGACCGGCTTGCCCAGCATCGGCGTGGCCAAGCAACGCCTGGCAGGCAGCTTCGTCGAGCCGGGACCCGAGCGCGGCGACCACAGCCCGATCCTGCTGGGCGGCACGCAGATCGGCTGGGCGTTGCGCAGCAAGCTGCGCTGCAATCCGCTGATCGTCTCGCCTGGCCATCGCGTCTCGATGCAGGGCGCGCTCGACTGGACGCTGCGTACCCTGCGCGCCTACCGCCTGCCCGAGCCCACGCGCCTGGCCGATCGGCTGGCCTCGCGGCGCGGCGAGATCGCCATGGACACCACGGCGCCCGCACAACTGTTCTAGCGCGCGACGGTCAATCGCGATCGACCTGCTGCGTGCCTGCAGCCGTCGTCCGCGACGAACGAGCTCGGCGCGCCCGCGCTGGCCGCCAGCGCGCCGTGCAACGACGTTCTAGCGCGCGGCATCCAGGCCTGGCGCGCATTGGCGCTAGCGATACCGGCGCGAACTCTTTCGCAATCGAGCGGTGATGCTTGCTGCGACGAGGCACGTCATCGTCGCGAAGGATTTCATTCCTTCCATCAATGCAGCACATCGCTGCACGCGGCTCGACTGCCATCGCGCGGCATGCACCGCTCGCCCTTGAAAACACGTCGCCCGCTTCGTACGTGACACTGCCTCCGGGACGATCTGTCTTGGTGGAGCGCTCGCCCGGCCGCGTGCGCGCATGCAAAGCTGGCGACCACTCCAGCCACCGCGAGCCGCCGCCATGACCACCTTGATCGCTCCCCGCGTGCACGACATCGGCGGGCTGGAAGTCCGCCGCGCCGTGCCCACGTTGCAGGCGCGCAGCGTCGGCCCGTTCGTGTTCGTCGACCACATGGGCCCGGCGGTGCTGGAGCCGGAACACGGCATCGACGTGCGTCCGCATCCGCATATCGGCCTGGCCACGGTCACCTTCCTGTGGTCCGGCGAGATCGGCCACCGCGACACCTTGGGCTCGGACCAGGTGATCCGCCCCGGCGACGTCAACTGGATGACCGCCGGCCGCGGTATCGCCCACTCCGAGCGCACGCCCGGCCCCGAGCGCGCCCGCACGCATGCGCTGCACGGAATGCAGACCTGGATCGCACTGCCTCGCTCGGCCGAAGAAACTGCGCCCGCCTTCCATCACCACGCCGCCGCCAGCCTGCCGCAGCAACGCCGCGATGGCGTGTGGCTGCGCGTGATCGCCGGCCGTGCGTACGGCGAAGAATCGCCGGTGCAGGTGTTCAGCGGCACGCTCAATGTCGCGCTGGATCTGCAGCCGGATGCGGAGATCGACCTGGACACCGGCCACGCCGAACGTGCGCTCTACATCCTGGAAGGCGAGGCGCAGCTGGATGGCGTCGACGTGCCCGCGCGCCACCTGATCGTGCCCTCGCCCGGCAGCCGCGGACGCCTGCGCGCCAGGACGCCGCTCAAGGCGATGCTGCTCGGCGGCGAGCCGCTGGATGGCCCGCGCCACCTGTGGTGGAACTTCGTCTCCAGCTCAAAGGAGCGCATCGAGCAGGCCAAGCACGACTGGCAGGCCGGTCGCTTCGGCAGCATTCCCGGCGACGACAAGGAATTCATTCCGCTGCCGGAAACCCCGGCCCCCAAACCGGTCAACTACCCCTGACCGCAGGCTGTCGCGCGAGCGCCGCGCAACCCACCCAGGTCTCGAAACGGAAGTGCCGGTGTGCACGACCGATTGCAGCCCAGCCTGCGAATTGCGCTTGAGCTTGCAGCCACACCTGTGGTAGTGATGTCCCCATAGGTTGGGGACAGGTTGCGTGCGGGCACAGCCGGGCGGGGAGCGCACGGGGCTGATGCGGCGACACGCGCGACGACGCTGTCCCTGCGCAGACATCCAACGCCGGGGAACACTTGAATGAAGTCCGCATCCTGCCTTGTCGGCCTGAGCCTGTTGCTGGCCGCCGCCACCGTTCACGCCCAAACCTCACCGGTCTGCCCGCCGCTGCCGCCAGCCTCCGGGCTGCAGTGGAGCGAGCTTGCAGGCGCGGACTATCTGGTCTGCAAGGCCATGACTGCCGACGGTCGCCAGGTGGTCGGGGTGATGCTGACCACCCGCGACCCGGCGATGACGCTGGCGCGCGACCGACGCGCGGAGAAAGGCCAGATCCAGCAGGAGGAGTTCTACTGGTACAAGCTCGACCTGGGCGGCCGCGAGCTGCCGGGCATGGAGTCGCGCCGCGTCACCGTGGTCGAGCTGGGCAAGAAGCGCTACGCGCAGCTATGGATCGACGGCGCCAACAGCGAGGAACTGGCCTCGATGCAGTCGCTGGTGCAGAACATGGACCTGCAGCCGGCCAGCCTGGCACTGCAGCGCTGAGGCAAGCGGTCGTGACGCGCCAGGGCCGGCTCGCCTGACGCGGTCTTTCAGGCGAGCCGGCGGAGCACCCGCATGCGGCTCGCCTGCGCTTCAGACGCCTGCCGCCGCAGCTGACGCGTCGCCGTCGCCCTGCAATGCCGTCTCGATCCGCACCTCGCCGGTGAGCAGGCGATGGATCGGGCACTTGTCGGCCACCTCCAGCAGGCGCGCACGCTGCGCATCGTCCAGCGTGCCTTCCAGCTCGACCTGCCGCGTGATCCGCGTGCCCGCAGCGCCGCGCTGGGTGTAATGCAGATGCACATGCACCGCCGTCAACGGCCACTGCTTGCGCGCGGCCACCATCGACACCGTGATCGCGGTGCAGGCACCCAGGGCGCCCAGCACCTGCGACTCCGGATCCGGCCCGGCGTCGGCGCCGCCATTGGCCGGCTGGGTGTCGCCGCTCCAGCTATGCCGACCATCATGGATGCTCACGGTGTACGGCACCGCGCCGGTGCTGACACTGACAGGCCGGTCACTCATGCCGCTAACCCCGCGGTGGCTGTAGCGCGCCGGCTCAAAACCGGCCTTCCTGGAAATCGACGAAGGCCTGCATCAGTTCCTGCTTGGTGTTCATCACGAACGGGCCGTGCCGCATCACCGGCTCGTTGAGCGGGCGGCCCGCCACCAGGATCAGCTGCGCACCGTCTGCACCGGCCCGCAGCGTCAGGCGCTCGCCGCCACCGAGCACCGCCAGTTCCTGCGCCGGCAGCACACGCGCGGCATTGCCCTCGCCCACCGTCACCGCGCCTTCGAATGCGTAGGCAAACGCGTTGTGGCCGCTGGGCATTACATAGTCCCAGGCCGCATCCGGTGCCAGTGCGATATCCAGGTACACCGGTTCGGTGGCCGGTTGCACGATCGGGCCACGCACCTCGCCCACCGCGCCGGCGATCACCTTGACCGTGACGCCAGGCGCCGGCTGGGCGACCGGAATGCGTTCCGGGGCGTACTCCTGGTATTTGGGCTCGGTCATCTTGTCGCGCGCCGGCAGGTTCACCCACAGCTGGAAGCCGCGCATGCGCCCGGATTCCTGCTCGGGCATTTCCGAATGGATCAGCCCGCGCCCGGCGGTCATCCACTGCACGCTGCCCGGGGTCAGCAGCCCCTCGTTGCCGTGGTTGTCCTTGTGGCGCATGCGCCCGTCCAGCATGTAGGTCACCGTCTCGAAGCCGCGGTGCGGATGGCTGGGAAACCCGGCCAGATAGTCTTCGGCCTTGTCGGTGCCGAACTCGTCCAGCATCAGGAACGGGTCCAGGTCCGGCAGCTGCTGGGTGCCGATCACGCGGGTCAGCTTGACTCCGGCACCGTCGGAGGCGGGCATGCCACGGATGGTGCGCAGCACGTGCGCCGCTGCGGTGGTGGTGGTGCTCATCGACCTCTCCCTGCGTGAATGACTGGCTCGAATAATGGATGCAGCCGGCACGCGGCCCAACCGCGACCGGCGCAACCGATCGTTCCAAAACCCGCCGGCACCGCCGCGCGATCCGGCAGGCGGCGCCACGACGCTCTACAACTAAAGTTTTACCCCGGCCCGGAACGGCGCCATTGACCCCGGGCGGGCAGAGGGTGACCCTTGGGTGAATCGTTCCTGAGGGGCATGCATGAAAGGGTTCTCGAAGCTGGCCTGGGGCGCGCTGGCGCTGCTGGCCGCGTTCTGTCTGGGCACCGTGGCGCTACGCCGCGGCGAACACATCAACGCGTTGTGGATCGTGGTGGCGGCGGTGTCGATCTATCTGATCGCCTACCGGTTCTACAGCCTGTTCATCGCCGACAAGGTGATGCAGCTGGACGTCACCCGCGCCACGCCCGCGGTGGCCAACAACGACGGCCTGGACTACGTGCCCACCAACAAGCACGTGCTGTTCGGCCATCATTTTGCCGCGATCGCCGGTGCCGGGCCCCTGGTCGGCCCGGTGCTTGCCGCACAGATGGGCTACCTGCCCGGCCTGCTGTGGCTGGTGGTCGGCGTGGTGTTTGCCGGCGCGGTGCAGGACTTCGTGGTGCTGTTCCTGTCCAGCCGCCGCAACGGCCGCTCGCTTGGCGATCTGGTACGCGAGGAAATGGGCCAGGTGCCCGGCACCATCGCCCTGTTCGGCGCCTTCCTGATCATGATCATCATCCTGGCGGTGCTGGCGATGGTGGTGGTCAAGGCGCTGGCGGAAAGCCCGTGGGGCATGTTCACCGTCATCGCCACGATGCCGATCGCGCTGATGATGGGCGTGTACATGCGCTACATCCGGGTCGGCAAGATCGGCGAGATCTCGGTGGTCGGCCTGATCCTGCTGCTGGGCGCGATCTGGCTGGGCGGCAAGGTCGCGGCGGATCCGAGCTGGGGCCCGGCATTCACCTTCACCGCCAAGCAGATCACCTGGATGCTGATCGGCTACGGTTTCGTCGCGTCGGTGTTGCCGGTATGGCTGCTGCTGGCGCCGCGCGATTACCTGTCCACCTTCCTCAAGATCGGCACGATCCTGGCGCTGGCGATCGGCATCCTGGTGGTCATGCCGGATCTGAAGATGCCGGCACTGACCCAGTTCGCTTCCACCGGTGACGGCCCGGTCTGGAAGGGCGGTATCTTCCCATTCCTGTTCATCACCATCGCCTGCGGCGCGGTTTCCGGTTTCCATGCGCTGATTGCCTCGGGCACCACGCCCAAGCTGCTCGCCAATGAAGGCCACATGCGCTACATCGGCTACGGCGGCATGTTGATGGAATCGTTCGTGGCGGTGATGGCGCTGGTAGCCGCATCGATCATCGAGCCGGGCATCTACTTCGCCATGAACAGCCCGGCCTCACTGGTCGGCAGCGACACCGTGGCGGTGGCGGCCAAGGTGTCCGAATGGGGCTTTGCGATCACGCCGGAGGTGCTGGAAGCCACGGCGCGCGACATCGGCGAGCACAGCATCCTGGCACGCGCCGGTGGTGCGCCCACCCTGGCGGTGGGCATCGCGCAGATCCTGCACCAGCTACTGCCGGGCGAAGACACCATGGCATTCTGGTACCACTTCGCGATCCTGTTCGAAGCACTGTTCATCCTGACCGCCGTGGATGCGGGGACGCGTGCGGGCCGCTTCATGCTGCAGGACCTGCTGGGCAACTTCATCCCGGCGTTGAAGAAGACCGAATCGTGGGCGGCCAACATCATCGCCACCGCCGGTTGCGTGGCGTTGTGGGGCTACCTGCTGTACACCGGCGTGATCGACCCGTTCGGCGGCATCCAGACCCTGTGGCCGTTGTTCGGCATCTCCAACCAGATGCTGGCCGGGATCGCACTGATGCTGGGCACGGTGGTGCTGTTCAAGATGAAGCGCGACCGCTACGCCTGGGTCACCCTGGTGCCGGCGGTGTGGCTGCTGATCTGCACCACCTATGCGGGGCTGATTAAGATCTTCGACAGCAACCCGGCGCAGGGCTTCCTGGCGCAGGCGCACAAGTACCAGGACGCCATCGCCAGCAACACCGTCACCGCGCCGGCCAAGACGGTGGCGCAGATGCAGCAGATCGTCACCAATGCCTACGTCAATACCGGGCTGACCGTGCTGTTCCTGTTCGTGGTGGGTTCGATCCTGATCTACGCAATCAAGACCATCGTGATTGCGCGCCGCAATCCGCAGCGTAGCGATCGCGAAACCCCGTACGTGGCCTTGCAGCCACACCAGATGGCGGATCTGTAATGGGCACCCAACTCGTTCTCGCCAGCCAATACCAGGTGCATCGCCGCATCTGGCGGCGGCTGATCCAGACCGCACGCCTGTGCTGCGGCATTCCCGATTACGACAACTACGTGCGCCACATGCTGGAAAAACACCCCGACAAACCGGTGATGGACTACCCGACCTTCTTCCGCGAGCGCCAGGACGCGCGTTACGGCGGCAAGAGCGGGTTCCGCTGCTGCTGACCGGATGATCGGATAGGTGGCGAGCCGGAACGCAACAGGGCGCGATGCGAATCGCGCCCTGTTGCGTTGATGGCTTGGGATTGCTGCAGGGCCCTTGCCCGCCCACCGTCGCGGGACACGCCGCAAGACAGAGCGGCTGATCTGCGGCTTTGCGGATAGATCAGTTGTAGAGCGGTGTGTCTGCGACTTGGCTGCAGGGCCCTTGCCCGCCCACCCTCGCGGGACACGCCGCAAGTACGTCCGTGTAGGCTCTTACGCGGCATCCATGCCGCGTAAGGTCCCGCGACGGTGGGCGGGCAAGGACCAGTCGAGAGGGTCGGTGTGCGTGGTTGCAAGCAGTGCATGAGGTGCATTGGTCGGATCGGTGTGCGTCGACCAGCGTCTCACCACCCCTCTGTCATTGCAGGTCGATTGCACGGTCCGGCCCAGTCGGTTGCAGAACGGGAGGGCTGCGATTGCGCCACCATCGACACTGCGTCCAAGACGTCCTGCCGGCAGCCCTCAGCCAGCGCGTTTCTGCGCCAACCGCTCGAACAACGCAGGCAGCTCGCGCATATCGTCGAACACCGCCAGCACACCGATGCGACACAGGGTGTCGGCGTGGCCCTGCGGAATATGGCTGGCGCCGGTAAACCCCAGCACCTGCATGCCGGCCGCCAGTGCGGCAGTCGCACCGGTGGGGCTGTCTTCGATCACCAGGCAGCGCTCCGGCGCAACGCCCAGGGTGCGTGCGGCCAACAGATAGACATCCGGCGCCGGCTTGGGCCGCTCCACCATGTCGGCACTGAAGATGTGCCCCGCCGCGCGTGCGGTGAGCCCTACCCGCTCGACCGAGGCAATCACATTGTGGCGGCGGCTGTTGGAAGCCACCGCCAGCGGCAACGGAATCTGCTCCAACGCGTCGCGCACGCCGGCAATCGGCTGCACCTCGGCCTTGATCAAGGCTTCGCTGCGCGCCTGGATCTGTGCCAGCAAGGTCTCCGGCAGCTTTACTGCGAAGTGTTCCTGCACGCGTAGCAATACCTCGCGCGTGGTCTGCCCGAACGTTGTGCCGAGCAACTGCTCCAACGCTTCGGCCGGCACGAAGGCCGCCAGCGCCTCGCGCATCACCCGGTCGGCCAGTATCTCGCTGTCGACAAGCACGCCATCGCAATCGCTGATCAGTAATTCGTAGACCATTGCACCCATCTGCTCGCAAAGCACCATTATGCCGGCCGCGTTGTGACCGTTGGCTGTGGCGGAGTGCATGCGCGCGTGAGACTCGTCGTGATGCATCGGCGACATGCCGATACAACGACGGCAAACGGCCTCGACCAGCGAAACCCGCGGCGCCGGCATGTCACAAAATCTTACCGCGCGTCGTCCAGGCAGCTGGTAGGATCGGCCCGGCTGCGGAAGGACACACCGCAGTGCCACCAGGAATGCGATCAGGAGAAGGAGATTTCGATGCAGACGCGATTCCCCACCCTGCTCGTTCTTGCGACCTCGTTTTTCGCGGTCTCATGCACCGCCTCGCCCGGTGCCAAGGAGCAAACCACCATGTCAGCTACGCTGCAGGACCACACCGTCGCCTTCCGCGACCCCGGCCTGACCGATATCGCCAACGCCATCGCGCACGGTGATGTCGCCCGAATCCGCACACTCGCACCGACAGTCGATCTCGCCGCACACGGCGACCAGAACGTCACCTTGCTCGAGTGGGCGATCTGGAACGAACAACCTCGTGCCCTTGCGGCATTGCTCGATGCCGGCGCAGATCCGTCGTTGCCGGGCATGGACCAGGAAACGGTCGTGCATATGGCGGCCATGGCGAAGGATGCGGAATATCTGAACATCCTGTTGCAGCACAAGGCGCCGGTCGATGTGGTCAGCGCACGCGCCGGGTGGACGCCGTTGTTCCGCGCCGTGCAGAGCAAGCGCGATGCGCAGACCGCGTTGTTGATCCAAGCAGGCGCCGATGTACAGCGCGTCGACAATACCGGCAACAGCGTGCTGCACCTGGCCGCACAAAGCGGCGCGGCAAGCCCGGCAGTGCTGCAATTGCTCGAGGCCGGGGTGGATCCCACGCTGCGCAACGCGCAACAGAAGACCTTCCAGGCGTATTTCTTCACCACCCCGGACCGCCTGCTCAATGCCGCCGGCCAGCAAGCCAGGTCGGACGTGCGCGCATGGTTGAGCGCCCACAACATTCCCGTGGAAAGCAGCCGCTAAGCGGGCTTTTCGCACGACGAACGCAAGGAGCCGCGCATGAGCCCGTCAAATTCCTCGTCCACCCCATTCGCTGAGTCGATGCGTGGACAGCAACCGCAGCCGGAAGACCGCCAGTTCCCCGCGCTGCTGCAAGACCTCTATGCCACTGCCTCGCAGCGACGCGAAGGCGGCGCCGAAACCTTTGCGCCGCTGCCCAACGGCTGGACGCGCATGGACGACAGCACGCTGCAACGGGCGGGCATCGACCCCGGCCTGCTGCACGATGCCAAGAGCGGCTTCGATGCCGCGTTCTACCGCAACGAACAGGGCCAGGTGGTACTCGGCTTCTGCGGCACCGACGAAGGCAAGGACTGGAAGCACAATCTTGGCCAGGGCCTGGGCTTCGACGACGCGCAATACGCGTCTGCCATCCAGCTCGGCAGCCAGGCCAAGCAGGCGTTCGGCGACCAAGTGGTGATCTCGGGGCATTCGCTCGGCGGCGGCCTGGCGGCCGCGTCGGCGATGGTCAACGACATCCCCGCCGTGACCTACAACGCCGCCGGCGTCAACGACCGCACGCTGGAACGCCAGGGTCTGGATGCCTCGGCAGCCAAGGACTACGCCAGCAGCGAGTTGATCCGCGGCTACCACGTCAAGAACGAGATCCTCACCCATCTGCAGGAAGACAGCATTCCGCTGAAGTGGGCGATGCCCAATGCGGCCGGCCATCAGATCGAGCTGCCGGAACCGGACCCATTGTCGTTCGGGCGACGCCTGGTGCCGGGCATGATGTTGAAGCATCGCCTGGACCTGCACGGCATGGACTCGGTGATGAAGGCACAGGAGATGCAATCGCCCGGGCAGGCGCAAGGTGCAGGCAGCCAGTTGTTCAACGACGCGGTGGTGCGCCTGGACGGCCAGCGCGAACGCCTGGGCCTGCGTGACGACACCGCGTTTCTCAACACCGCCGCCAGCGTGGCCGCGCGTGCGAGCAGCGACGGCCTGCAGCGGATCGACCACCTGGTGCCCAACCGCGACGGCGACAGCCTGATTGCGGTGCAAGGCCGGATGGACGACCCGGCGCATCTGCGTAGCCATGTGCAGACTGCCGCGGCGGCCAACGAGCCGGCGCACGGCAATGTCGATCAGCTGCAGCAGCACAACCAGCAGCAGTCGCAGCAAAGCACGCAGCAGGAAGCGCAGCGGCGCGGCCTTCAGCAGTAATCATGACCGGGCACTGGCGCTGGCCAGTGCCCGCCTCGAGGCTGACAGCACCTCGCAAGCGCTCGCCGAAGGGATGTAGCCAGTACATCCGGCACTGCGCCAATGCGTGATACCTCCAGGTAACCCCGGCACTTCCTGCCCCCCCCCCCCGACGACTACACCGACCGTGCGACGGTCGGTCAGCCCGCTCCCGCCATCGCGCGCAAGGTGATGCCGACCAGATAGGCCAGATAGGTGCCGGTGGCGTAGCCCATCGTGCCCAGTAGCACGCCGACCGGGGCCAGGGCCGGGTGGAACGCGGCGGCCACCACCGGTGCCGAGGCCGGCCCACCGATATTGGATTGCGAGCCGATCGCGAAATAGAAGAATGGCACCCGCAACAGGCGGCCCAGGCCCCACAGCAACCCGATATGCACCGCGATCCAGATCAGCCCGAGCAGGAACAGCCAGGGCCGGTCCAGCAGCGCCAGCAAATCCATCTGCATGCCGATACAGGCGATCAGGAAGTACAGCAGCAGTGAACCGATCCTGGAAGCTCCGGCTCCTTCCAGCGTGCGCGCACGGGTGAAGCTCAGCAGCAAGCCGATGCTGGTTGCCAGCACCACCACCCACACGAACGGCGTGTCCAGGCTGAACTGGCTGGACCAGCGCAGCTTGGCCTTGCACCACGCAGCCAGCGGACTGGCCAGCGCGTGCGCCAGCCCGACCCCGCCGAACGCCACCGCCACGATCACCATCAGGTCGGCCAAGCTGGGAATGCGCGCGTGTTCGGCCTGGAACCGCGCCATGCGCTCCTGCAGCGCATCCAGCGCGCGGGTATCGGCGCCGCTGCGCGCATCGATGCTGCGCGCGCGCCCGGCCAGGAAGATCAGCGCCGCCATCCACACATAACCGACGCCCACATCCACCACTGCAAACTGCCCGAAGGTGGTGGCATCCACATCGAACACCTCGCGCATCGCCAGCATGTTGGCCCCACCGCCGATCCAGCTTCCCGCCAGCGCGGCCATGCCGGCCCAGGTATCGCCGGCCACCGTGGCCGGATGCACCCAGCCCATCACCCAGAACGCCACCACCGCGCCCAGCATGATGCTCAGTGACGCACCCAGGTACATGGCGACCAGCTTGGGCCCCAGCCCCAGGATGGCGCGCAGGTCGATGCTCAGCGTGAGCAGGATCAGCGCGGCCGGCAACAGCACGTCGCGCGCGATCGGGTTGTACAGGCGGGTATTGGCACCGTCGATCAAGCCGACGGTGTTGTAGATGCCCGGCAGCAGGTAACACAGCAGCAGCGCCGGCACCACGGCGTAGAAGCGTCGCCACACCCCCTGCTCGCGCGAGGAGGTCCAGAACACCGCTCCCAGCGTGGCGGCGATCAGGCCGAAGACCACGATATCGTTTTGGATCAAGGCAGAACCGGCGGCATTCACTAGGGGCGACATTCTCGACTAGGGGCCGCCAAGGTGCGGATCGCAGCAAGAATGGCCGATCGGTCGTGTCCAGTCGACTGGATCCGCAGGCGACTCCCGGCGTGACTGCAAGGCCGCCGGCTGGCGCACTGCGCTAGGGTTGCCGGGTGCGTGTGGTCGGCCACCCTGCCCTGGCAGGATCGTCAGCGTCTTCCTTGCGCTTCCTGCAAGCGGCCGGCTCGGTCAGCCGTAGCGACGCACCACGCGCTCGCCGTCGGCGGTCTTCAACACCACGCCGCTGGGCTGACCGGTGGTCATGCAATGCAGCTTGGCCATCAATTCGGCATTTTCCAGCGCGCCCTGCTCGCGCAGATAACGCAGCGGCGACCACTGCGGCCGGGTCACCCACCAACCGCCCTGTTCGGGATGAATACGCACAACATAACGGGACTCGTCCATCAGGGCCTCCGGCCGGCAGATGCAGCGGTACAACGACGGAAGTGGGCAGCGCGCAATGGCGCAGCCCACCAGCGATGGCAGTGCCGGGGTCCCGTTGGGGATGCCGGCGTGCCCTTACTCAAGGGGCCGCGGGAGAGTGGCCTAGGGCCCCGCGTCCGGCATAGCCAGCATGTCTTTTTGCTAATGCCAACGCCGTCGGGCGGACACTGGCATGAAGGTAGGAAAATTCTTACGTGACACCGATCGAAGCTGGCGCTAAATTTGCGCTCGAGCGGCGACCAGACGTCGCGGCTGGCCGTCAACGGGCGCAGACGGCGCGGGGGAATTCGTCGCTCTTGAAGATGCCTCGGGGGAGGGGTCACATGCATCTGCTCAGGAAGTTCCAGTTTCCGGTCAAGACCGCGATGGTGGTGGGCTATGTCCTGGTGATCAGGGAAGCGCTCGTGCTGTGGTCGTGAGACAACCTAGCCCCCAGGCTGCCGGATAGCGCGTCAAGCACCCGTCACGGTGTCTCAATCCGCATCCACCCAGCCACGCTGTTGCGCAGCGACCAGGTCGGCGGGCGTGTCCACGTCCAGCGCGAGCGCCGGAGCGCTGACGCAACCCAAGCTCTGCACGTCCAGGCCGGCGAACAAGCCGCGCAGGCCGCTGTCGCCGTGGAGCGGCACGTCGGCCCAGGCCGCATGGGTGACCACCGCCGGGATACCACGCACACCGGCGTACCCGCTGGTGGCGCATCCGGATGCGGCCCGGTCCGCTTCTTCCAGCAAGGCGCGCAGATGCGGCGTATCCAGCGCGGGCTGGTCGCAGCCCAGGATCAGGCTGCGCCTCAGCGACGTGTCGTCCTGCACATGCTGGCGCAGCGCCGCCAGGCTGGAGCCCATGCCGGCGGCCCAGTCGGCGTGACGTAGCACTTCCACCTCCAGGCCTTGCAGGACCTCGCTCAATGCGTCGGCATCGGCGCCCAGCACCACCACGCAGCGGCGCGGCGCCGTCTGTAGCGCGATGCGTGCGAAACGCCGCAACAACGGTTCGCCGTCGCGCAACAGCAATTGTTTGGAACGCCCTAGCCGACGTCCTGCACCCGCGGCGAGCAGCAGCGCAACGTGATCGCTGCTCATGCGTCCGATGCCAGGGCGCGCGGCGAACGATGGCGCGACGTACGCAAGGTCGGGCACACATCGACGAGCGCACTGCTCCGGACCTGGCCGAGATGACCGGCAACAAAATGCGACGGCAATCGAGCTGCGTCGCCAGAGACGTCGTCGTAGTGATCAAGTAATTCGGTCATGGCGACGTGGTGTGCATATTGGGGATGCGCCAGCCTAAAGAGGTAACTGTGCGCGCGGAGTGACTAAATGCAACGCATTCTCCGATCCAGGGAATGACGCTTTCCGACGTCTACCACCCGACCGTTGCGCATTGCACTGCTGCGCCAGCATGACGAAGACCAGCATGACGAAGAAATGTGCGGAGCTGCGGTAGCGCTGCGATCAGGACGGCAGCGACTGATTGCCAGCATTGGATGGCGCAGTTACCGGCAGAAGCGCGGATCACAAGAGCATGCCTTAAAAGGCATATCAAAAATTACTTACCCTCCAGACGGATACTTTTCAGCACCAGAAACTTCATCGACAACCACGCATCCACCATCTGGCGACTGCACATTGAAATTCGTATCGAAGTTAATGCAAACGCGCGATTGAAGTGCCCTTCCGACCTCACGGCGACACGGCTCGGAGTGGCTAACGGAACGTAGCGAGCGGTCGTCAAGCCGATGCGGATGGCGCCAAGCAATCGCAGTATGAGTGGTACCTACGACTACTGTCCGCGCTCTGCATGGCGGTGAGCGCCGCCGTCTTGGTGGCCGTTCCTAGCCAGCCAACGCAGCAGCAGCCTGCCCATCGGCGACCGCCTGGGTGGCTTCGGCAATGATGCCCAGTGCAATCGTATGCGGGGAGGAGCGCCCCATGCGCCAGCCCGCCGGCAAGCGCAATCTGGCCAGCGCGGCATCGTCATAGCCGAGCGCACGCAGTGCCTGCAGGCGTGCTTCCCGCTTCTGGCGGCTGCCCAGGATGCCGATGCAGGCAGCCCTGGAGGCAAGCCCGCGGCAGGCGACCTGCAGGTCGCTGTCGCCGTCATGTGCGAGGCTGTAGAGCGCCGTGTCCGCATCCAGATGCAGGTCCTGCAGCGCGTCGCCCAATGCACGGCGATCGTAATGGTCGGCGGCCAGGCCGGGCGGTGGTTCGCTGGGACCATGCGGCCGCAGCACGCGTACCTCGATGCCCATCTGGCTGGCCAGCGACACCAGCACCAGCAGCGCAGGATCGGCACCGACCAGCACCAGCCGCAGCGGCGGCCGGTGCGTACGCAGGAATTCATCGGGACGCAGGTCCTGCGCGCTGACCGGGTAACGGACGGCGCCGGTGCTCCGATCCAGCGCGACATGGAACGGGCGACGGTGCTGGCGCGCATTGCGCCAGCGCGCCAGATGCTCGCCCAGGTCCTGGACCGGCCAGACCAGCACGCCGATACGGCCGCCGCAGCTGAGCTGGATGTCCAGCACCTGGCTGCCCTCGCCGTAGTCCAGCCAGCGCGGCATGCCGTCGCGCAAGGCGGCGCTGGCCTCGTGCGCCACTGCCGCTTCCACGCAGCCGCCGGAGACGTAGCCAGCCACCCGGCCATCGGCGCTGATGGCCATCTCGCTTCCCAATGGGCGCGGCGACGAGCCTTGCACGTCGATCAGCGTGGCAATGGCCACGCGCTGCCCCGCCCGATGCCAGGCGGTCAGCGTGGGCAGCAGGTCATCGTGCAGTGCATAGCTCGGCCATGCCGGCCACGCCGGCTCGGCCGGCGCTGCATGCGTGACCGGGGCCACCACCGCACTCACGCGCGCAGCAACTCGGGCAGATGCGGCAGCAGCTTGTCCAGCGTCACCGGGTAATCGCGGACGCGCACGCCGGTGGCGTTGTAGACCGCATTGGCGATCGCCGCTGCCACGCCGCAGATGCCCAGCTCGCCCACACCCTTGGCCTTCATCGGCGACGACATCGGGTCGCTTTCTTCCAGGAAAACCACCTCCTGATGCGGGATGTCCGCATGCACCGGCACTTCGTAACCGGCCAGGTCGTGATTGACGAAGAAGCCCAGCCGCTTGTCCACCGCCAACTCTTCCATCAGCGCTGCACCCGCGCCCATGGTCATGCCGCCGATGACCTGGCTGCGCGCAGACTTGGGGTTGAGGATGCGTCCGGCCGCGCACACCGCCAGCATGCGGCGGATGCGCACCTCGGCGGTGGCGACATCCACGCCGACTTCGACAAAGTGCGCGCCGAAGGTCGACAGCTGATGCGTCTTGGAAAGCTCGCCGAACTCGATCTTGTCCTCCACCACCAGGGCGCCATTGGCCGCGGCATCACCGAGCGCGATGCGCTTGCCGCCGGCACGCACATGGCTGTCGGCGAATTCGGCCTTGGCCGGGTCCAGCCCCAGCTGCTTGGCGACGGCTTCGCGCAGTTTCACTGCCGCGGCATACACACCGGCTGTTGAACTGTTCGCACCCCACTGGCCGCCGGAACCGGCCGAAGCAGGAAAGCTGGAATCGCCGAGGCGCACATCCACCCAGTCCAGCGGCACGCCCATCATCTCCGCAGCGGTCTGCGCAATGATGGTGTAGGAGCCGGTACCGATATCGGTCATGTCGGTTTCCACCACTACCCGGCCGCCCTGCTCCAGCCGCATGCGTGCGCCGGAGGTCATCACCGGCGCATTGCGGAACGCGGCCGCCACGCCCATGCCGACCAACCAGCGCCCATCGCGGTTGCTGGCCGGCTTGGCCTTGCGCTTGGACCAGTCGAAACGCTTTGCGCCGTCTTCCAGGCACTTGACCAACTGACGCTGCGAGAACGGACGCTGTGGGTTTTCCGGATCCACCTGGGTGTCGTTGACGATGCGGAACTTGACCGGATCCATGTCCAGTTTCTCGGCCATCTCATCCATGGCCACTTCCAGCGCCATCAGACCCGGCGCTTCGCCCGGCGCACGCATCGCGTTGCCTTCGGGCAGATCGAGCACCGCCAGGCGCGTGGAAATCAACCGATTGGCGCCGGCATACAGCAACTGGGTCTGCGCGGCCGCGATTTCCGGGCCGCCCTCGGGCAGGTCGCCGGACCAGCTCTCGTGCGCGATCGCGGTGATCTTGCCATCGCGCTGTGCACCGATACGGATGCGCTGCACGGTGGCCGGGCGATGCGTGGTGTTGTTGAAGATCAGCGGCCGCGGCAGCATCACCTTGACCGGGCGTCCGACCTGGCGCGCGGCCAGTGAGGCAAGCACCGCATCGGCACGCAGGAACAATTTGCCGCCGAAGCCGCCACCGATGTACGGCGACATCAGACGCACGTTTTCGCGCGGGATCCCCAGCGTCTTGGCCAGATCGCCCGCGCTCCAGTCGATCATCTGGTTGGAGGTCCACACGCTCAGCTTGTCGCCTTCCCACATCGCGATCGATGCGTGCGGCTCCATCATCGCGTGCGAATGATCGGGCGTGGTGTACTCGGCATCCAGCTGCACCGGCGCTGCCACGAAGGCGCTATCGAAATTGCCGACCGCACTGTTCGGCGCCCCGCCCTCCTTGGTGACCTTGGCGCCATCGCGGGCCTTTTCCAGATCGTAGGCGCCGACGTGGCGACCGTAGTCGACCTTGATCAGCTGGCCTGCAGCACGTGCCTGCTCGAAGGTCTCGGCAACCACCACCGCAATGGCCTGGTGGTAGTGCTGGATCTCCGGGCCGCCGAGCAGTTTGGCCGTGTTGTACTTGCCTTTCTGCAACTTGCCTGCATTCTGCGCAGTCACGATGCCGAGCACGCCCGGCGCATTGCGCGCGGCGCTCAGATCGATGCTGCGAATGCTGCCTTTGGAGATGCCGGCGCCAACGATATGGCCATAGGCGGCACGGCCAGGCAGATCGTGATGCTCGTACGCATACGGCGCCTGCCCGGTGGTCTTGAGTGGACCGTCGATACGATCGACCGGCTTGCCGACCACCTTGAGCTGGTCGATGGGATTGGTACTGGCGGGAGTGTCGAATTTCATATCAGGCCCTCGTGTCGGCCAGGATCGCGGTCAAGGTGCGCTCAACCAGCGGCAGCTTGAAGGCGTTGTGTTCGGTGGGTTGTGCGCCGTCGAGCAGCACGGAGGCAATCGCACGTGCGCCCTGGCGCGACTGTGCTTCGGCCGCCTCGCTGCGCCACGGCTTGTGGGCGACACCGCCGACGCCGACACGCACGCTGCCATCGCGTTGCACGACCGCCGCAACCGACACCAGGGCGAATGCGTAGGAGGCACGATCGCGCACCTTGCGGTAGACATGCGTGCCGCCGAGCGGTTTGGGCAGGCTCACCGCAGTAATCAATTCGCCGCGTTCCAGCACTGTTTCCAGGTGCGGCGTCTTGCCAGGCGCACGGTAGAACTCGGATAACGGCACCGCACGCGTCTGTCCATCCGGACGCACCGTTTCGACCACCGCATCCAGCACGCGCATGGCAATGGCCATGTCGCTGGGATGGGTGGCGATGCACTCCTCGCTCACGCCGATCACCGCCAGCTGCCGGTTGAAGCCACCGATCGCCGCGCAACCGCTGCCCGGCAGGCGCTTGTTGCATGGCTGGTTGGTGTCGTAGAAATACGGACAACGCGTACGTTGCAGCAGATTGCCTGCGGTGGTGGCGCGGTTGCGCAACTGCCCCGACGCACCTGCCAGCAATGCGCGCGACAGTACGGCGTAATCGCGACGCACACGGGCATCGGCTGCCAGATCGGTATTGCGCACCAGCGCGCCGATGCGAAGGCCGCCATCGGGTGTTTCCTCGATGGTATCCAGGCTCAACCCGTTGACATCGATCAGGTGCGAGGGCGTCTCGATCTGCAGTTTCATCAGATCGAGCAGGTTTGTACCGCCAGCGATGAACTTGGCACCCGGCTGGCGCGCCGCCTTGGCCGCAGCGTCGGCAGGCGAAGTCGCACGCTCGTAGCTAAACGCCTTCATGCGCGCTCTCCCGCAACATCATTGATCGCATCGACGATGTTGGAATACGCACCGCAGCGGCAGATGTTGCCGCTCATGCGCTCCTGCAATTCCGGCGTGGTGAGCCTGGTCTTGGCATTCAGATCGTCGGTGACATGGCTGGGGATGCCGCGCTTGACTTCGTCCAGCACCGCCACCGCCGAACAGATCTGGCCGGGCGTGCAGTAGCCGCACTGGTATCCATCGTGCTTGACGAAGGCCGCCTGCATCGGATGTAGCTTGTCTGGCGTACCCAGGCCTTCGATGGTGGTGATCTTGCCGCCCTGATGCATCACCGCCAGCGACAGGCAGGAATTCATCCGCTGCCCATCGACGATCACGGTACAGGCGCCGCATTGACCATGGTCGCAGCCTTTCTTGGTGCCGGTCAGATGCAGGTGTTCGCGCAGGGCATCCAGCAAGGTGGTGCGATTGTCCAGGGTCAGCGTCACCGGCTTGCCGTTGACTTCGAATGCGACCTGGCTCGATGCGTTGGCAGGCTCGACTGCCTGCCGCTGCGACATCGCATTGGCTGCAGTGGCGGCCATCGACTGGGTTGCGGCAACGCTGGCTGCCGACGCCGTGCCAGCGATCAGTACCTCGCGACGGGTCATCTTGATATCTCTCATGGCTGGCATCTCCAACAATGCTGGCTTATACAGTTCTTAAATAATGTGCAGCGCGGCCGGTCACAATCGCGTGAGCATGCGGCGAGTGTGTGCGGGCGCGAATCGGCGGTATGGCCCGATTCTAGAGGCGCTGCAGGCGGGCATTGACGGCATGGACTGCATGCGCCTATGAAACGCGCTCATCATTGTTGGAATGGGTTGCGTACTCGCTGCACAACGATCGTGCGTGCTGCAGGCAGCTCGCGTTTGGCAGCGCGCCTCAGGTTCTGGAGTAGTTCGAGACCTTTACAGGTGCTGACAACGACGATGTCATCTGCGTCAGCGCGCTGGCTTCGGTCTCCACCACGCGGTGCTTGTCTTCCGAATCCGGATGCGCTGCATCGAAAACATCCGGATGCGAACGACCGCTCTTGAGCGGCCGCCAGCGCGTGGCGATCGGCCGTCAGGCGAGTGTGGATAGCGTGGAATTGCGATGTGTGCGAGTGATCCATTCCGATCCCACGCAGCGGCCGCGCCCGCCTGACGGCAAGCGCGGCACGTTTTCAACCGCTTCTAGAATTCCAGCACGATCTTGCCCAGATGGCCGCCTGCCCGCTGCAGCGCGAAGGCGTCGGCGATATCGTCGAGCGCGAAGGCGCGATCGATCACCGGCCGCAGCGGCAAGGCATCCAGTGCACGCACCAGCTGCTGTTGATGCGTGCGACTGCCGACCACCAGCCCCTGCAGGCGCTGCTGCCGGCCCATCATTTCCGCGGTCGGCACCGGGCCCGCGGCACCGGTCAATACACCGATCAAGGCGATATGTCCGCCAACGCGCGCAGCGCGGATCGATTGCGCCAACGTGCCCGGCCCACCGACCTCGACCACGTGATCCACGCCACGGCCGTTGGTGATCTCCAGCACCTGCGCCGACCACTCGGCATGCTGCCGATAATTGATGACATGGTCTGCGCCCAGCGCGCGCGCCTTGGCCAGTTTCTCGTCGGACGACGATGTCGCGATGACGGTGGCACCCATCGCCTTGGCGAACTGCAATGCAAAGATCGATACGCCGCCGGTGCCGAGCACCAGCACGCTGTCGCCGGCCTTGAGTCCGCCGTTGACCACCAGGGCGCGCCATGCGGTGACGCCGGCCGTGGTCAGGGTCGCCGCTTCGGCATGGCTGTAGCCGGCCGGGGCGTGTGTGAACGCATGGGCGGCGGCCACCACCGCAGAGCGTGCATAGCCATCGACGCCATCGCCGGGCGTGGTGGCAAAGCCGGCATGCAGCGGCTCGCCATCCAGCCACTCGGGGAAGAAGGTGGACACCACATGATCGCCAACGGCGAACTCATCCACCTCAGGCCCGACGGCCTCGACCACGCCGGCACCGTCGGACATGGGGATACGGCCGTCAGCGGTCGGCATCTGCCCTGACACCACGCCAAGGTCATGGAAATTCAACGAGCTTGCATGCAGCCGCACCCTGATCTGACCGCGTGCCGGCTGCCCGGGGTCGGGCAAGGCAACACCATGTAATGCATTCAGGCCTGCAGGCTGAGCTAAACGAATCGCGCGCATGGGGCGCTCCTTGCTGTGATCGATCTTCGGGATAACACGCCGGGCGTTATCCGCATGCAGTCGAGCTGGCTTTCGGCTCTGTTTTGGGCTGGCGATTTCGTCGCAGCATCGAGCGCGTAACGACAGCAGGCTGGACAGCAACGCAGTCGCATACCGGGCGAGCTGCCGTGCAACGCATGAGGCATCAATCACAGATCGGCATTGCGCCTCACGATGCAAACGATTCCACCCAGCGCCCACGGCTAAGCTGGCACGGCGGTTGCAACACCCTGATGTCCAGACAGGTAACTCCCGTGACATCACCCGGCAAGCGGCGACGGCAACGAGCACAACGCATCGCGCTGCACTTCGTGCTGGGCATTTCGTGCCTGCTGCTGCTTGGTTCGGAATACTGGTCCATCCACGACGAGCGTACGAGTGCGCTGCGTACCGCCGAAGCGCAATCGTTGAACCTCGCCAATTCGCTGGCGCAGCATGCCAGCGATACCCTGACGATCGCCGATGCCGTGCTGTCGGGACTGGTGTCGCGGGTGGAGCACGACCAGGGCTCGGCCAGTGCGGGACCGGTCATGCATGACTTTCTGGTGCATGAAGCGCGTCGCTCGGACCGGCTGCATGGCATCTTCATCTATGCGGCCGACGGCAGCTGGGTAAGTTCGTCACTGGACAGCACGCCCAGGAAGCACAACAACGCCGATCGCGCCTATTTCAAATATCACCGCGACCATCGCGACGCCTTGTCGCTGGTCGGGCCGCCGGTGCAGAGTCGCTCCGATGGCAGTTGGGTGCTGACCTTGAGCCGGCGCCTCAATACCCCCTGCGGCGAATTTGCCGGCGTGGTCCTGGTCACGCTGCAACTGAAGTATTTCCAGAACTACTACAGCACCTTCGAGGTCGGTCCGAACGGCACCATCGGCATGACCAATGACGACGGCATCGTGCTGGTGCGCCGGCCCGACAAACCGGGCGTGATCGGCACCTCGATCGCAGGCACTTCGATCTACGTCACCATGCGTGCGCGCAGGCATGGCACGGCCACCTATCGTTCGCCGATCGACGGCGTGGAGCGCATTTCCAGCTTTGCGCCAGCGCAGGCCTATCCATTGACCGTATTGACCGGGGTCGCCGTCGATGACGCGTTGGCCAACTGGCGGCAATCCGCACGCCAGCGAATCCTGATCGCCGCCCTGGGATGCGTATTGTTGTTGGGCGTCGGTATCTGGCTGGATCTGCAACTGCGCCGCATGCATCGCAACGAGGACAAACTCAGCTCCGAAGCCTGGATCGATGCACTCACCGGCATTGCCAACCGCCGTGCGTTCGACCACCGGCTCTCGCGTGCCTTGCAGCAGGCTGTGCATCGACAGGCGCCGCTGTCGGTGCTGATGATCGATGTCGATCATTTCAAGCTCTATAACGACACCTATGGCCACGTCAACGGTGACGCCTGCCTGCGCCTGGTCGCGCGCGCGATTGCCGGTTGCTCACGGCGCAGCGAAGACATTGCCGCGCGCTACGGCGGCGAAGAGTTCGGCATGATCCTGCCGCAGACAGATGCCGCCGGCGCACTGCGGCTGGCCGACGCAATTCGCAGCGCCGTCGCCGGGCTCGGGCTGATGCACCTGTCCAGCCCGACCAGCGCACACGTCACCGTCAGCGTCGGCGTCGCGACGTTCGAACCGGGCGAAACGCCACGCACCCCGGATGCCTTCGTGCAAGACGCCGACTCGGCTTTGTATCGCGCCAAGCAGAACGGCCGCGACCGGACGTCGGCGTAGCGCAACTGGCAGTAAGAACTGCCCGTAACGTCAGGCAGGCGCGGCCCATGTCCGGAATCGGCATGTGTCAGGCAGACATTCCATGGGTGTTGGGTGTGCGGCGTTCTCAGCCACCTGGCGATTGCGCGCGAGGTGCTGTTAGCCACGCTTGGTGGACAGGTCAGTGGCGCCGTCGTACTGGTCGGGCAACCTGCGCGTCGAGGGCGCTTCGGATCGGAACAGCACGGCCCGCGTCGATATCACCAGTGCAGAGCAAGCAAAAGGCCCGCGCAATGCGGGCCTTTTGAATGACAACCAGGCTTGGCTATCGATCAGAACGGGATATCGTCGTCGGCAAAGTCGTCCATCGGCGGTGCCGACTGCTGCTGGGCCGGCTGCTGACGACGCGGGGCGTAATCCTGACCGCCACCCTGACCACCACCGCCACCGCCTTGCTGCTGGCGCGGCGCCTGGCTGCGCTGCGGGCGATCGCCGCCCATGCCGCCACCGCCGCCGCCTTCGCCACGGCCGCCGAGCATCTGCATCTCGTTGGCGACGATGTCGGTGCTGTACTTCTCCACGCCGTCCTGGCCGGTGTACTTGTCGTAACGCAGCTCGCCTTCGACGTACACCTGCGAGCCCTTGCGCAGGTACTCGCCGGCGATCTCGCCCAACTTGCCGAAGAACACCACGCGGTGCCACTCGGTGCGCTCCTGGTTGTTGCCATCGCGGTCCTTGCGCATGCTGGTGGTAGCCAGACTCACGCGCGTGATCGCCATGCCGGCCTGGGTGTACTTGGTGTCGGGATCGTTGCCGAGGTTGCCGACGAGGATGACTTTGTTGATGCCGCGGGCCATAGATGCTTCCGAGATGATGCGCCGGCGCCAGTGGGCGCGGCGGTGAATGTCTTGGTGCCAATGTTACCGCACCTGCCGGCCACGGTCCCGGCGGATCGCCGCAGCGCCGGGCCGGGAAATGCCGCGCCGGCAGGTCGGAATCCGGACGCTCCCGGACAGGCCCGACGCTGGCGCCGCAAGGGTTTGCGGCCACGCCGGAGGCCTTTGGACACGGCCAGCGGGACGGATCTGGCCCAGACACCTATAATCGGCGCACATCACGAACGCCTGCGCATGACCATCGCCGAAGACCTCCCCACCGTCCTGGGCCTGCCCCAGATCCAGTCCCTCGCCGCGCCCGACATGGCCGCGGTCGATGCGCTGATCCGCCGCCGTCTGGCCTCGGATGTCGTGCTGATCAACCAGATCGCCGATCACATCATCTCCGCCGGCGGCAAACGCCTGCGTCCGATGCTGGTGATGCTGGCCGGCCACGCCGCTGGCGGCTCCGGTCCGGAGCACCATCAACTGGCGGCGATCATCGAGTTCATCCACACCTCCACATTGCTGCACGACGACGTGGTGGACGAATCGGACCTGCGCCGTGGGCGCAGCACCGCCAATGCGCTGTGGGGCAACGCGCCCAGCGTGCTGGTCGGCGATTTCCTGTATTCGCGCAGCTTCCAGTTGATGGTGGAGCTGGATCGCATGGAAGTCATGCAGATCCTGGCCGACACCACCAACCGCATCGCCGAAGGCGAGGTGCTGCAGCTGCTGCACGTGCACAACCCCGACACCGACGAAGCCGCCTACCTGCGCGTGATCGAGCGCAAGACCGCGGTGCTGTTTGCCGCCGGCACCCGCCTGGGCGCGCTGGCCTCGGGCGCGGATGCGCAGGTGCAGCAGCGCCTGTACGACTACGGCATGCAGTTGGGCTTTGCCTTCCAGATTGCCGATGACGTGCTCGACTACGCTGCCGACGCCGCGGACCTGGGTAAGAACCTGGGCGACGACCTGGCCGAAGGCAAGGCGACCCTGCCGCTGATCCACGCCATGGCGCACTCGGATGCGGGCACCCGGGAGCGCCTGCGCCAGATCGTCGAACAAGGCGATGCGAGCGCAATGCCCGAAGTGCTGGCGGCGATTCATGCCACCGGCGGCCTGGATTACAGCCGCCAGCGTGCCGCCGAATATGCCTCCGCTGCCGAACAGGCGCTGGACACGTTGCCGCCCAGCCCCGCAGTTGCCGCATTGCGCGGCCTGGCGCGGTATGCGGTGCAACGCACGCATTGAGCCGGGTGGCGGCAGGTTCGCCTGCCGCGCTCACTGAAGGGGCTGTCTGGCAGCGGTGCACCCCGCCTTTCCGGCGGAAACGCTGCCGCAACCCATGCCGGGACTGCGGCGCCTTGTCACACGGCCTCTGAACGCGTCACACACCGATGCTGCGTGCGCCATCCGATCCATGTCCGGGATCGGCACCCCACTCCCGCACCGCATGTCTGCGCGCCATCCGCCACACCCGACGACCGCCAGTGCGGCGGTCAGCCGCCTCTGACCATCTCGTCAATCGCCAAAGCGTTCGTCGAAGAAATCGCCGAGCATGCGGTAGGCACGTTTCGCCGCACGCGGGTTGTAGAGGCAGCCTGGCGGGCTGTTGGCATCGGCTTCGGCAAAGCAATGCACCGCGCCGCTGAAATTGACGAACTGCCAGTCCGCACCGGCCGCATTCATCTCGGCTTCGAAAGCGGCGATGTCCGCCTTGCTCACGCTCTTGTCGTCGGCGCCATTGAGCACCAGCAGCGGCGTCCTGGCCGAACCGGCCGCCGCCGGGCTGGGGGTGGCGATGCCACCGTGCAGGCTGACCACACCGGCCAGTTGCGCACCGGCGCGCACCAGCTCCAGCACCGTGGTGCCGCCGAAGCAGAACCCCACCGCACCGATGCGCGATGCATCCAGCGGCGCCTTGCCGGCCTGCGCCTTGAGCACATCCACCGCCTTCAGCGCGCGGGCGCGCAGCGTCGGCGGGTCCTTCTTCAGCGCACCGGCAAACTGCCCGGCCTCGCTGTCGTTGGCCGGACGCTTGCCTTTGCCGTAGACGTCGGCAACCAGCACCACGTAGTCGTCGCCGGCCAGTTGCTTGGCCTTGGTGACCGCCGAATCGTTGACCCCGCGCCAGTTTGGCACCATCACCAGCCCTGGGCGCTTGGCGGCACCGGCGTCGTCGTAGACCAGCACGCCGCTGAAGGTGTCCTTGCCGATCGTCCATTCCAGCGGTTTGGCCTGCATCGCTGCGGCGGCGGGCAACGCCAGCGACGCCAAGACACCGAACAACCCAACGCCACGCCATCTCCATTGCTTGTGCATGTGTCTGCTCCCGGGAAGGTCCGGCGAGTGTAGGCGCTGCCGCCGTGCAGGCCGGGTCAGCGTGGATGCCGACGGACCGATCGCGTCGGCGTTCTGCCACGGCCGTCGAAAAAAACCGGGGCGGATGGCGCCGTCGCTCCGCGCGCGCGCAACGCAGCGCTACTGCACGCCCAAGCCGGGAATCGCACTGATCGCCGCCGGATCGAACCCGGCCAGCTGGGCAAAATGGCGGCCGCGCGCGACATAGTCGCTATACGCGCCGAAGCTGGGCGCACCCGGCGACAGCAGCACCACGCCGCCCTGCTCGCCCAGCGCCTGGCGCGCCAGCCGCACCGCGTGTTCCAGGTCGTCGGCAGCATGCAGGCCGAAGCGGCCGCTTACGGCCAACGGCGTCAGCAACGCATGGATCCGCGGCCCGTTCGCGCCCATGGTGACGATTTCCAGCGGCGCCTGCTGCGCCATCTGCGCGGCAAAATCCTGCCAGTCCAGCCCGCGATCGTGGCCACCGACCAGCAAGGCCACGCGGCGTTGCGCAAAGCAGGCCAGCGCCGCCAACGAGGCATGCGGGGTGGTGCTGATGGAGTCGTTGACGTAGCTGATGCCGTCCACGCTGCCGAGCAGCTGCAGGCGGTTCGGCAACGGGCGGAAGCTCGCTGCGGCCGGTGCCAGCGCCGCAGCGTCCAACCCCAGGGCTTCCAGCGCTGCCAGCACCGCGCACAGGTTGCGCCGATTGTGTTCGCCGGGCAGCGGCACGTTGGCGGTGTCGAACACCGGCTGCTCGCCGCGATACACCACATCGCCGCGCAGATGCCAGCCATCGGGATGGTTGAACCAGCGCACCTCGCTGTCGGGCAACTGCAACTGGGTCAGATGCGGATCGGCGGCATTGAGCAAGGCAATGCGCGGACGGCCTTCGGTGACCAGCGCCAGCTTGTCGCGCACGTAGCGCGCCTCGTCGCCATGCCAGTCCAGATGCTCGGGAAACAGGTTCAGCACCAGCGCCAATTCCGGACGCGCGCCGCTGCGCCCCACTTCACCGGTCTGGTAGCTGGACAGCTCGATCGCCCAATAGCCCGGCGGCGGTTGCGGCGCCAGCACTTCCAGCAAGGGTTGGCCGATATTGCCGACCAGGGCGGTGCGATGGCCGGCCGCGCGCAGCAGATGCGCCAGCAGCGCGGTGGTGGTGCTCTTGCCCTTGGTGCCGGTGACGCAGATGGCGCCAGGCACATAGCCGTCAGGCTGCGCATGCTCGGCAAACCACAACGCGGTGCCGCCGATGAATTGCGTGCCGTACTCGGTTGCGGCGGTGTGCGCCTCGGGACGATACGGGCTGATGCCGGGCG
The DNA here is from genome assembly GCF_056675615.1 of Xanthomonas sp. NCPPB 2864. Lineage (NCBI taxonomy): Bacteria > Pseudomonadati > Pseudomonadota > Gammaproteobacteria > Lysobacterales > Lysobacteraceae > Xanthomonas > Xanthomonas sp. NCPPB 2864. Next base: position 437,295 of record NZ_JBWWVS010000001.1, on the reverse strand, counting down.
ATTTCACCACCACATCGAACCGGCCCAGCGCCTGCGCGCTGGCGTCGGTTTCCACATGCAACGCAGCATCGGCCAGCGTCTCGAGCTCGCGCGCTTCGTCGGCGTTGCAGAACACCGTCAGCGTTTGCGTGGGCAACGCGGCGCGAAGTGCGCGATACGCGGCGCGCCCTTCGCGCCCCCAGCCCCATAACGCAACCGCCTTGCCCTCAAGCTGCGAAATTCGCACGCACGCGCTCCCACAGCGCCGACGGAATCCGGTGTTCGCCGTCGATGGCCAGCAACGGCTCCAGCTGCAGCGCCTGCTGGTCCAGCTGCGGCTGGATCTCGCGGATGAAACGCAGCACCAGCGCGTCCTCCTTCCATTCGGCACGGCTGGCCAGCATCGCCATTGCCGCGCGCGATTCGCGCCCTTCGCCGACGCATTCGAACGGCTTGTGGTCCTGGAATTCCAGCAGCGCATCGTAGCCGCCGGCCTGGGTTGCATCGTCGAGCAGATTGCGCCCGAAGATCTTGACCAACCGCGTCTTGGGCATGAACGGTGCCAACGCCAGGAACACGAAATGGCACTTCGGGCAGACCCCGCACCAGCGATGCACCGGGCGCTCGCCCATGATATGGAAGTTGCGGTTGCAGCTGGAAAAATGCGCGTCGTAGTGATCGGTCTTGGCGAACTGACGCGCCACCGCCAGTTCCGACAACGGCCGCAGCAACGAGTAGTACCGCAGGTCGGCCGCCACGTGCCGCTGCACGTAATCGCCGAACGCCTGCTCGAACGCCCAGCCCTTGGACCACTGGTGATTGACCTCGCCGGTGCCGGGAATCTGGCTGCCGTAACTGGCCGAACGCTCGTTGGAAAACACCACCTGGTCCACGCCATTGAGCAAGGCCGACAACACCAGGATGGCCGAGTTCACCGCAGTGACCGGGATATGCCCGTTCCAGGCGCCCTGGCGATTGAGCTCGAACAATTCCGGCGCCAGCACGCGGCCGATATTGAGCACCGGCAGACCGGTGCGCTCGGCGCAGGCACGGATCAGCTGCGAGCCGCCGATCCAGCTGACGGTCTGCTCGACATCGGCATGCCGCAGCGCTTCGATGCTGACCAGCGAATCCTTGCCGCCACCGATCGCAACCAGGGCATGCTCGCGCAGGCCCAGCGCCGGCGCATCGGCAGCAGCCGGCGCAGCCACCGGCAAGTGGATCTTGCCGTGCAGGTTCAAGCCATTGCGATAGGCGAACTCGCCCAGGCCGTGGAGGTAGACGCTTTCCACCAGCGCAGCGGTATCTGCATCGATGCTGTAGCTGTCGATGGCAATGGTCGGCGGCACTGCGGCCTTGTAGTAACTCACGCCCGCAATGAGGTGCAGCAACTGCAAGGCCTGTTGCACGGCGGCGGCACGCGCGCCGTCCAGCACGAATGGCGCGCCGGGCACGGCAACGGTTTCCACAAGTTCCGGCCCCTGATCGAAGGCATACACCAGCGTCGCCACGCCGGTCTGCGCGTCGAGTGCGCAACGCACGAAACGGAAGGTGGAAATCTGGTGTTTGTCGAAAGCGCTCATGGACTACCTGCAGGAACACGTACGCGACGCAGATAACGCCGGCACAGGACATATTCAATCATGGAAAACGGCACCGCAGCCCACAGCAGCGGCAGGCAACCGAACAGCACCGCCAGCAACAGCACATCTGGACGTGCAGCCGTGGCATCGCCGGACACCGCGAAGGCGATGGCGAGATACAGCGCCACCACCGGCACATAACTCAGCGCGCTCAACAGCACCGTGCGCACCGCCATCCCGCCACTGCGACGCGTGGGATCCCGCGCGTCGCGCCGACGTTGCCAACGCCCGGCCAACCATGCGCCGATACCGGCGGCGACCAGCGCGGGCAGCGCCCATTTGAAGGTGTCGCTCCATGGCATGCCCAGGCTCAGTTGCTGCAGCGCGGTGGCGAACACGATCGCAGCACCACCGGCCAGCGTACTGAGTGCAATGAACTCAGCCTGCGGGCGCATCGATCACCTCTTCGCGCGGCAATTCGCGCTGGTTGTAAGTGCTGGCCATCGAGTAGCCGTAGGCACCGGCATCGGCCAGCAGCATCACATCGCCCGGCACGGTGGCGGCAGGCAGACGACGACGCTTGCCGAACACATCGGAGGATTCGCAGATCGGCCCGACGATATCGAAGCTGCCATCGGCCGGCGCATCGAGCTGGCTGAGGTTTTCGATGTCGTGCCAGGCGTCGTACAGCGCGGGGCGGATCAGCGTGTTCATGCCTGCATCCAGGCCCACGCGCTGCACGCCGTCCTTCTCGATCACCTGGGTCACCTGCGCCAGCAGCACGCCGGCTTCGGCCACCAGGTAACGGCCCGGCTCGATCGCCAGCCGATAGCCCGGATGCACCGCCTTGACCTCGGCCAGGCCCTTGGCCCACAGCTCCAGATCGAACGGCTCGTCCTCGGCGCTGTACGGAATCGGCAGGCCGCCACCGATATCGATGGTCTCCACCGTGCCGATGCGGCGCGCGAAGCCGGCCAGTTCGTCGTACATCATCCGCCAGTGTTCGCCGGTCTCCACGCCACTGCCCAGGTGCGCATGCACACCGGTGATGGTGACCTCCAGCGTGCGCGCCACCTCCACGAACTCATCCACGCGCGTGGACGACAAGCCGAACTTGGACGCCTTGCCGCCGGTGTTGACCTTCTCGTGATGGCCGTCGCCATGCCCCAGGTCGATGCGCAGCCACACGTTGCGGCCACGGAACACCTCCGGCCAGCGCCGCAATGCTTCGACGTTGTCGACGGTGACGGTCACGCCCAGCGCAAATCCGGCTTCGTATTCGGCCTTGGGCGCGAAACTCGGGGTGAACAGCACGCGTCGCGGCGACAGCTCGGGCAAGGTATCGAACACGCGGCGCAGCTCGCCGTGCGAAACGCATTCCAGCCCGAACCCGGCCTGTTCCAGCGCCATCAAAATCGCCGGATGCGCATTGGCCTTGATTGCGTAATAACGCTGATCCACTGCCGCAATCTGCGCCAGCGCCTGCGCCCGCGCGCGCACCGTGGGCAGGTGATAGACGTAACGCGGCGTGCCGGCCTTGGACAGTGTCAGCAGATGCGCGCGCTCGGCATGCCACCACGGCGTGGGCCGCGGGCGCACCGAGCCGATGATCTCGCGCCAGCGCGGCCCGAACACCTCGCCTTCGCTCACCGGCATCGCACCGCTGTCGATCAATTCCGCATGCAGGATCGGCAGCAGGCCATCGGCATCGGCTTCGTCGATGACGAAGGTCAGATTCAAGTCGTTGGACGACTGCGAAATCATGTGCACGCGCTCCTGCCCGAACGTGGCCCACACGTCGGAGAGCTTGTGCAGCAGCGAGCGCATGCCGCGCCCGACCAGGGTGATCGCCGCACACGGCACGATGATCTTGACCTTGCAGATCTGCGACAGATCGGCCGACAACGCCGCCAGCACATCGGTGTTGACCAAGTTCTCGGACGGGTCCAGCGACACGGTGACATTGGTCTCGGCCGAACCGATCAGGTCCACCGACAGGCCATGTTTCTTGAACAGCGTAAACACATCGGCCAGGAAGCCCACCTGCTGCCACATGCCGATGCCTTCCATCGACACCAGCACGATGCCGTTGCGCCGGCTGATCGCCTTGACGCCCGGCACCGGCTCGGCATTGCCGTCGATGCTGGTGCCGGGCAGATCGGGGCGCTCGGTATCCAGGATCGCCATCGGCACGCCGGAATCGCGGCATGGCTTGATCGACCGCGGATGCAGCACCTTGGCACCGGTGGTGGCGATTTCCTGCGCCTCGTAATAGTCCAGGCGGGTCAGCAGCCGCGCGTCCGGCACGTCCTTGGGATTGGCGCTGAACATGCCGGGCACATCGGTCCAGATTTCCACCCGGCTGGCGCCGAGCAGCGCACCGAAATACGCCGCCGAGGTATCCGAACCGCCACGCCCCAGGATCGCGGTGCCGCCATCGGCGTGCCGCGAAATGAAGCCCTGGGTGATCAACAGGCGCGTGGGCTGCGCAGCGAAACGCGCGCGCCAGTCGGCGTCGGACTGCCACTGGCAGGACACCGACAGACGCTTGGACCATTCGCTCTGATTGGGCTGCGGCGGCAGCGCCGACAGCCACTGGCGCGCATCCAGCCAGCCCATGTCCAGGCCGCTGGCATGCAGATACGCCGCACCGATGGTGGAAGACAGCAACTCGCCCTGCCCCAGCACCTCGGCCTGCCAGTCCAGCGTGCGGGTTGCCGCGCGCGCGTCGCCGATCAATGCATGCAGGGCGGCAAGGCGCTCGCCCAGCACTGCATCGGCATCCAGTTCCAGCTCGGCCAGGAACTCGCGATGACGCTGCTCCAGCGCCGCCACGCGCTGCGCGCTGTCGGCGGCGCCATCGGCAATCGCGGTGAGTTCGTTGGTCACGCCCGACAGTGCGGACACCACCACCAGCACGCGGCCGCCGGTCTCGTTGGCCCGTTTGCTCGCCAGTTTTCCAATCGTGTCCCAGCGATGACGACGCGACACCGAGGTGCCGCCGAACTTGAGGACGATCCAACGATCGGTAGAGTGGGGAGCTGACATGGAGATAGGCGTTTAGGATGAGGGGGAAGACGCCCGGTACGCCGGGCGGAACCTCCGATTCTACTGCCAATGTCGCCCGCATGACCCCGTGTACGGTCACAGCCTGCCGGCGGCCACGGCCATCACCGCAACGGTTTGCGCTGCAACCATCGACGCGCCTTCCATCGACCGAGATCCATTCCCCATGAGCAAGCACCGCTACCTGCAACTGGATGTGTTCGGCGGCCAGGACGGCCACGGCAATCCGTTGGGCGTGGTCCTCAACGCGCAGACGTTGTCGTCGGAGCAGATGCAGCAGATGGCCGCCTGGCTGAACCTGTCGGAGACGATCTTCTTCCTGCCGGTCAGCGCGCCCGATGCGGATTACCACATCCGTATCTTCACGCCACGCGCCGAGCTGCCGTTCGCCGGCCATCCCAGCGTGGGTGCGGCGTGGGCGGCGGCAACGCACGGGCTGGTGGCGTTCAAGCCGGACGGCCGGATGCGCCAGCAATGCGCGGCCGGCGTGCTGCCCGTAGAGGTGATCGACCGGCACGGCGCCGTGCTGGTGCGGCTGCGGGCACCGCGTGCGCAAGCAGTCGAAACCGGCGATGCGCATGTTGCGGCATTGCACGAGGCCTGCGCCGGCCTGCGCATGGCCGAACGCCCGGCCACATTGTGGAACAACGGCCCCGGCTGGTGGCTGCTGGAACTGGCCGACGCGCAGGCGGTACGTCAGGCGCTGCCCGATCTGGCGGCGATCAGCCGCCTGACCCAGGACAGCGCAGCCACCGGCCTGGCCATCTACGCGCCGCAGGCCGGGAGCGATGCGGACCTGGTGGTGCGCGCCTTCTGCCCCGGCGACGGCATCCCGGAAGATCCGGTCACCGGCAGCGCCAACGCCTGCATTGCCGCGCGCCTGCACGGCGAAGGCCGCGTGCCCGGCCAGGCGTCGCGCTATGTCGCCAGCCAGGGGCGCGAAGTCGGCCGCGACGGCCGTGTGCACGTGGAGGTGGATCACGAAGGCGAAGTCTGGATCGGCGGAACGACCAGGCAAGTGATCGAAGGCCGCATCGATTGGTAAGCTGCCGCGCCCTGTTCGCTGACCCGCCACCATGACCACCCGCCGTTTCCTGCAACTGGATGTGTTCTCCGCCCGCCCCGGCAGCGGCAACCCGCTGGCGGTGGTGCTGGATGCCCAAGGCCTGGACGACGGCGCGATGCAGGCCATCGCACGCTGGACCAAGCTGCCGGAAACCACCTTTGTGTTTGCGGCGCCGGATGCGCACAGCAGCTATCGGCTGCGGATGTTTTCCCCGCAAAAGGAAGTGCCGTTTGCCGGCCACCCCAGCGTCGGCACCGCCCACGCGGTGCTGGAAGCCGGCCTGGCCGCGCCGGACGACGGCGTGCTGATCCAGGACGGCATCGCCGGCCAGCTGCCGCTGCGCGTGGAGCAGATCGCAGGCCACCGCAGCATCGCCATCCGCACCCCGCGTGCGCGCGTGGCCGAGCAGGTGGAGGCCGACGACCCGCGCCTGCGCGATGCGGTGGGCGGCTGGCCACTCGGCAGCCTGCCGCCCGCCTTGATGGACGGCGGCCGCACCTGGTGGGTGGTGGAGCTGGCCAGCGAAGCGGCGCTGCGCGGCCTGCAGCCGGACTGGGACGCGATCGCCGCGCTGGCCGAATCCACCGGCAGCATGGGTGTGTTCGCCTATGCCCGCGCCGCAGCGCCCGGCGCCTACGATCTGGCGGTGCGCGCCTTCGTCGGCAATGGTCGGCGCTTCGAAGATGCCGCCTCCGGCGCGGCCAATGCAGTGCTCGCCGCCTGGCTGGACAGCCGCCAGGCATTGCCGGGCAAGGAACGTCGCTACGTGGTCAGCCAGGGCCGCGAGATCGGCTTCGACGCCTTGCTGGAATTGCGCATCGACGCCAATGGCGATGTGTGGTCTGGCGGCCAGGTGCAGACGGTGATCCGCGGCACGCTGGATTGGGCGTGATCGCGCCTGATCCCGCAGGCTGAAGAGTGCTTACATCGAAACAAGAAACGCTGCGGTGGCCCGCAGCGTTTTCGTCATTCCATCGGCCGATGTCGATCGCCTGACCGAAGCGTGCGGCAGCGCGGCGGTCAGTCCGGGCGCACGTCCACGCGCACGCGGATGCGGTCGCCCGGGTTGTAGTCGCTACGCGTGTGATAGGTGCGGCCGGCGTATTCGTAGGTCACGTCGTAGCCATCGACACGATCGCGTTCGCGCCGGTAGGACACCGGCTCGCAGACGCTGACGTTGCCCTGATAGTTGCGATTATTGGCTTCGTAGATCGAGCGGCCCGCCGCGACGCCGGCCATGGTGCCGACCGCGGTGCCGACCAGGCGGCCATTGCCGCCACCGACCTGGCTACCAAGCACCGCACCGGCGATACCACCGATCACGCTGGCCACGCCACGGTTGGACACACCAGCCTGGCCATAGCTGCCGCCATCGCGGTAGTAGCCGTCGTTGCGGGTGTAGTAGCCATCGGCCGGGCGGTTGTAGCAGCGCTCGCTGCTGCGCTCGTTATACGAATCGGTCACGATGATCGGGTCCACGCGCACTACCCGCGCATATTCGTAGCGACCATCCTCATCGCTGCCACGTCCGTAGTAGCCGCTGTCATAGCGCTGCGCCGTTGCATTGCCTGCAACTGCCAGACCCATCACCAGAGCACCAAGCACAAGAGTTTTCATTGCGGCAGCTTCACAGGGAGGACACGCTGCCGATGCTCGGCCTGCGCCAGTGAAACCGCCCTGAACCAAACCGCCCTTGCAACGCCCTATTCAGGTCGCCGCCAGCTGCGTGCGCCGGCAGCCATCGCCGGCGCACGCAGGGAATCACGCCTGGTTGGAAAACTCGCTTTCCAGACTGATCGGCACGGCGCTCAGCGCCTTGGACACCGGGCAGTTCTTCTTCGCGGTGTCGGCCAGTTCGCGGAACTTGGCTTCGTCAATCCCCGGCACCACGGCCTTGAGCTTGAGGCGGATCTGCGACAGCTGCGGGCCGCCTTCCATCGACAGATCCACGTCTGCGCGCGTATCCAGCGAGGTCGGCGGAAAACCCGCTTCACTCAGCTGTGCCGACAGCGCCATGGTGAAGCAGCCGGCGTGCGCGGCGGCGATCAGCTCTTCCGGGTTGGTGCCCTTCTCGTCGCCGAAGCGGCTGCTGAAGGCGTAGCGGGTCTTGTCCATCAGCCCGCTTTGCGGCGTGCTGAGCTGGCCCTTGCCGGTCTTGAGGTCGCCTTCCCAGTGAGCGGTGGCGTGACGCGAAATACCCATTGCGATCTCCTGCGATGAAAGGAGCGGCCACGATAGGCGAGTGGATGTTATGGCGTGGTGGCTGGAATCGGGAATCGGGAATCGGGAATCGTAAGAGCAGGCCGCGTGCGGGTTCTGATGGCAAGGGCTTTGCGAGCGTCTGCGCGGAAACGCGCGGCCGGCGGCGACCGCGACCGCAGTGTGGGTGCGCGGTCGCGTCGCTGGGCTGGCTCAACCCAGCAGGGTTTCCAGTACGGCCATGCGCACCGCCACGCCGTTGGCGACCTGGCGCAGCACGCACGATTGCGCGCCGTCGGCGACTTCGTCGGTGATTTCCACGCCGCGGTTGATCGGGCCCGGATGCAGCACGGCGGCGTCGCGGCCGGCGCGTGCCAGGCGCTCGCGGGTCAGCCCATAGACGGCGTGGTATTGCTCCAGCGACGGCACCAGGCCTTCTTCCATGCGCTCGCGCTGCAGGCGCAGCATCATCAAGGCGTCGGCACCTTCCAGCATCGCGTCGAAGTCCTGGCCGACCACGCAACCATCCAGCATGTCGTCGTCGGGCAGCAGGCTGGCCGGACCGCAGACGCGGATCTCGCCGGCGCCCAGCGTGCGCAGTGCATGCAGGTCCGAGCGCGCAACGCGTGAGTGCTTCACGTCGCCGACAATCACCACCTTGAGCTTGGAGAAATCGGTGCCCTTGGCCTGGCGCAGGGTGAGCATGTCGAGCAGGCCCTGGGTGGGATGCGAACTGCGTCCGTCACCGGCGTTGATCAAGGCGGTGCCCTCGCCTGCGGCCGCCGCCAGCGCTTCCACCGCACCGTCGTCGGGATGGCGCACCACGAAGCCGCGTACGCCCATCGCCTCAAGATTCTTCAGCGTGTCGCGCGCGGTCTCGCCCTTGCGGGTGGACGAGGTGGAGGCATCGAAGTTGAGCACGTCCGCGCCCAGCCGCTGCGCAGCCAGATGAAACGAGCTGCGCGTGCGCGTGGACGGTTCAAAGAACAGCGTGCACACCGCGGTGCCAGCGAGCACGCTGCGCTTGCCCACGCGCCCCACCGCCGCATCGCGGATCTGGCCGGCACGATCAAGCAGCTGCAGCAGCGTGGTGCGCGGCAGTCCTTCCAGGGTGAGCAGGTGGCGCAGGCGTCCGTCCGAATCGAGTTGCATGGTGGTCATCGCAGGTCGGGAGTGTCAGGGAAGAAGAGTGGCTTGGTCGGGCGCGGCCAACCAGCGTTCGACGATCACCGCGGCCGCCATCGCGTCCAGCGCCTCGGCATCACGGCGGCGCTTGCGCCCGTCGGCGCGCGCGCGCGCGAAACGCTGCGCGGCTTCGACCGAACTGGAGCGCTCGTCGATCAGCACCACCGGCAGCGCATAGCGCTCGCGCAGTTGGCGGGCGAAGGCATGCGCGCGCTTGCGTGCGGGTTGGTCCTTGTCGTCCAGGGTCAGCGGGTCGCCGACCACCAGGCCGTCGGGGCGCCATTGCTTGTGCACGCGATCCAGCGCGACCCAGTCCGGGCCATTGGCATGCACATTGATGACGGCCACCGCACGCGCACCGGCACCGAGCGCAGTGCCGATGGCCACGCCGATGCGGCGCGATCCCACGTCGAAGCCCAGCACCGTGCCATCCGGGCGGATCGCGCCCGCCTCAGGCATGCCCGGAATAATCCGTCAGCCGGAACAGATCCACGCCGATGCGCCCGGCAGCGGTCTGCCAGCGATCTTCCAGCGCGGTGGCGAACAGCACATTGGCATCCGACGGCGCGGTCAGCCAGCTGTTCTCGCCCAGTTCGAATTCCAGTTGCCCCGCGCCCCAGCCGGCACAGCCCAGCGCCACCAGCGCATTGCGCGGGCCTTCGCCGGCCGCCATCGCTTCGAGAATGTCGCGCGAGGTGGTCAGGTAGACACCCTGCCCCACTTCCAGGCTGGAATCCCAGTCGCGCGCATCGTCGTGGATGACGAAACCGCGCTCCGGGTGCACCGGCCCGCCGCTGAGCACGATCTGCTCGCGCAGTTGTTCGTCGACGGTGTCGATGCCCATTTGCGACAGGACCTCGCCCAGCGTGTATTCGGAGGGCCGGTTGACCAGCACGCCCATGGCGCCGTTCTCGTCATGCTGGCAGATCAGCGCAACGCTGCGCGAAAAGGTGGGATCGGACAGCGCCGGAAGCGCGATCAGCAGTTGGTTGGCCAGAGGCGTGGGCAAAACAGACATGGCCGCATTCTAGCCGTTCGCTTCGTCGCGCGCAGAGCCGCTGCCATACTTGCTGCACGCGGGCGGCACCGGACTGCCGATGCTGCCGATGACAGCGGCCTCGCAGACACCACCGATGGCACCCGGCAGGCAAGGCCGGCCCGTTCAGATTGCTGGCGGCTGCGCGGCGCGGACCCCGAGACTGCGCCGCACTGCGATCGATCTGCTACGGCACCGCAGTCGATGCGTGCACCCACGCGTCGCTGTTCGGTCGCTATCGTGGCGGGCCGGACTCCCGGCCGTCGCGCCGGCCGCTGGTCCACCTACACCTGCTCCACCTATCAACAGGCATCTCATGAGCGGCTACTGCAGCATCGCCCCGGGCCATCCGGTCCACGGGCACTACCACGACCACGAATACGGCTTCCCGCAGCGCGACGAGCGCGAGCTGTTCGAGCGCCTGGTGCTGGAGATCAATCAGGCCGGGCTGAGTTGGGAAACCATCCTGCGCAAGCGCAGCAACTTCCAGCGCGCCTACGACGGCTTCGACGTGGACACGGTGGCCGCCTATGGCGAGAGCGACATTGCGCGACTGCTCGGCGATGCCGGCATCATCCGCAACCGGTTGAAGGTGCTGGCCGCCATCCACAATGCGCAGGTCATCCAGCAGTTACGCGCCTCGCACGGCAGTTTCGCGCAATGGCTGGATGCACAGCATCCGCTCGACAAAACCGCCTGGGTCAAGCTGTTCAAGAAGACCTTCCGCTTCACCGGCGGCGAGATCACCGGCGAGTTCCTTATGAGCCTGGGCTACCTGCCCGGCGCGCACCATGCCGATTGCCCGGTGTTTAAGCGCATCCAGGCGCTGTCGCCGCCGTGGCTGCAGCACGGCAAGGCCTAGCGGCTACGTCAGCGAGCAGACGCCGGCGGGGAGCTGTACTGCGCACAGTTGCGGTGGCAATGCGCATTTGCCGCTCCGGCGTGATGGGTGCCGCTGCCGATCGCAGCGGCACCAAGGGCTTCAGGTAACGCGTTGGATCAAACGCCCATATAACGATGCGGGCGGTGATTGAACATCAGCACCAGGCTCAGCATCAACGCACCCAGCGCCGAGTACAGCACCTTGTCCGGGGTGAGGACGCTGAAGGCGACCAGCATCAGCATCGCATCGAAACTCATCTGCACCTTGCCGGCGCTCCAGCCGCGTTCGCGCTGCAGGTACACCGCCAGGATGCCGATGCCTCCCAGGCTACCGCGGTGGCGGATGAAGAACAGGATGCCCAGGCCCGCCAGCGCGCCGCCGACGATCGCCGAAAACAGCGTGCTGATGTGCGCGTAATCGGCCCAGCGCGGCAGCAGGTCGGTGAGCGCACCGCAGGCGCCTACCGCGGCAAAGGTCTTCAGGGTGAATTCCCAGCCCATGCGGCGCACGCTCAGCCAATAGAACGGCAGGTTGACCAGCACGAACACCAGGCCGAAGTTCCAGTGCAGCGCGTAATGCAGCAGGAACGCCACGCCGGCCATGCCGCCGATCATCAGGCCGCCCTTGGCGAAGATCGCCAGGCCCAGCGAAGCCACCAGCGTCGCCAGCACCATGCCCTGCACGTCCTCGGCCACCGAGTGGTGAAACGCGTGATCGTCGGCCGGGGTGCCGGCCGAATCCGGTGGCGGCGTCAACGGACCGGAAGTCATCACTGTGCCGTCGTCGGGCAACGGCTGTTGCTCCGGACGGAGATCGGAATCGGGAAGGCTCACGGGCTGGGCACTGCGGTGGGGTGCGGATATTAGACACTATCGGCCCGCCTGGTTACATCTGAAACATCACCCCACGCGTGCGTTGCGACGTTGCACGGTCATCGGCCATGGCGGCGCCCGCCGCCGGCATCGCGTGCGAAACAGCTGTACGCAGGACGCTGCAGCGAAGCCGACGCAGGCCATCCCGCCTCCATGCACGCCCGGCCATCCGCCACGGCGTGCCGCGCTCCTGCAGGCGCTCAGCGAACCTCGGCGATCTCCACGCCATCCAGGCCCTGCGCCAGGGTCTTGGCGTCGCCGCCCTGCGACAGCTTGATGCGCAGGCGCACCTCGTTCTGCGAGTCGGCGTAGCGCAGCGCGTCTTCGTAGCTGATCTCACCGGCCTGGTACAGCTCGAACAGACTCTGGTCGAAGGTGCGCATGCCCAGGTTGGTGGACTCCTTCATGATCTCCTTGAGCTTGTGGATCTCGCCGTCGCGGATGTAGTCCTGCACCAGCGGTGTGCCTAGCATGATCTCCATCGCCACGCGGCGGCCGCGGCCATCCGGGGTCGGAATCAACTGCTGCGCGACCACGCCCTTGAGATTGAGCGACAGGTCCATCAGCAACTGGTTGCGGCGGTCTTCCGGGAAGAAGTTGATGATACGGTCCATCGCCTGGTTGGCGTTGTTGGCGTGCAGGGTGCACAGCACCAGATGGCCGGTTTCGGCGAAGGCCACGGCATGATCCATGCCTTCGCGGGTGCGCACCTCGCCAATCATGATCACGTCCGGCGCCTGGCGCAGGGTGTTTTTCAGCGCGTTTTCCCAGCTGTCAGTATCGATGCCGACTTCGCGCTGGGTGATGATGCAGCCCTCGTGCTTGTGCACGAATTCGATCGGGTCTTCGATGGTGATGATGTGCCCGGTGGAATTCTGGTTGCGGTAACCGATCATCGCCGCCAGCGAGGTGGACTTGCCGGTGCCGGTGGCGCCGACGAAGATGATGATGCCGCGCTTGGTCATCGCCAGCGTCTTGATCACCGGTGGCAGGCTCAACTCTTCCACCGTGGGGATGCGCGTTTCGATCCGGCGCAGCACCATGCCGACCTGGTTGCGCTGGTAGAAGCAGCTCACGCGAAAGCGCCCGACCCCGGACACGCCGATGGCGAAATTGCACTCGTGGGTCTTTTCGAATTCTTCGCGCTGCGACGGCGTCATCACGTTCAACACCAGATCGCGGCTCTGTTGCGCGGTCAGCGGGGTCTGGGTGATCGGACTGATCTTGCCGTGCACCTTGATCGCCGGCGGCATCCCCGAGGTGATGAACAGATCCGACGCCTTCTGGTGCGCCATCAGCTTGAGGAAGGAGGTGAAGTCGATGGTGCTCATGGCGTGCTCCTCGGGAGCAGGGATTCGGGATGGGAGATTCGGGATTCGCAAGAGCGGGGTCCGGTCAGGGAGCCGCCGTTGCGAACCCCCAATCCCGAATCCCGAATCCCGGCTACTCGAATATCCGCTTGTCCTTGGCGTACTCGCGTGCCTGGTTGCGCGTGATCAGGCTGCGCTTGACCAGGTCCTGCAGATGCTGGTCCAGCGTCTGCATGCCGTATTGCTGGCCGGTCTGGATCGAGGAATACATCTGCGCCACCTTGTCCTCGCGGATCAGGTTGCGGATGGCCGGGGTGCCGACCATGATTTCCCAGGCCGCGGTGCGTCCGCCGCCGACCTTCTTCAGCAGCGCCTGCGAAATCACCGCGCGCAGCGACTCGGACAGCATCGAGCGCACCATCGGCTTTTCGCCGGCCGGAAACACGTCGATGATGCGGTCGATGGTCTTGGCCGCCGAGCTGGTGTGCAGGGTGCCGAACACCAGGTGGCCGGTTTCGGCGGCGGTCAGCGCCAGGCGGATGGTTTCCAGATCGCGTAATTCGCCGACCAGGATGATGTCTGGATCTTCGCGCAGCGCCGAACGCAGCGCTTCGTTGAAGCCGTGCGTATCGCGGTGCACTTCGCGCTGGTTGATCAGGCACTTCTGCGAGGTATGCACGAATTCGATCGGATCCTCGACCGTGAGGATGTGGCCGTATTCGTTCTTGTTGATGTAGTCGATCATGCCGGCGAGCGTGGTCGACTTGCCCGAACCGGTCGGGCCGGTGACCAGGATCAAACCCTGCGGCTGGTCGATCAACTGGCGGAAGATCGGCGGGCAGCCCAGGTCCTCCAGCGTCAGCACTTCGGACGGAATGGTGCGGAACACCGCACCGGCGCCGCGGTTCTGGTTGAACGCATTGACGCGGAAGCGCGCCAGCGACGGAATCTCGAACGAGAAGTCGACCTCGAGGAATTCCTCGTAATCGCGACGCTGCTTGTCCGACATGATGTCGTAGACCAGCGCGTGCACCTGCTTGTGGTCCAGGGCCGGAATATTGATGCGACGGACATCGCCATCGACACGGATCATCGGCGGCAAGCCGGCCGACAGATGCAGGTCCGATGCCTTGTTTTTGACGGAAAACGCCAATAGTTCAGCGATATCCATGCGCTGCTTTTCCCCTAGGCTGCGATTGGAAGGTACTCCCCGAGCGGCAGTATAGCGTTCTGGCTGCTGGCGGGAAGCGGCGCGCGGCCGGTTCAGGCCGGCGCCGTCGGGCGCGCCTGAAGGCGTTGGTTTGGGCACGCGGTGCGGGCACGGTCCTTGCCTGGGCCAGCGCCGCGCCGATCGCCAGCTCGCCCCGCCTGTGGGCAGGCTCGGCGCGGGCTGGCGCCACTGCAGCGTCATCGCCGGCCCGATCCGACGCGCCGGCTGGAAGGACGCAGCCGGGGGCGGCACTATAGCGTTCCTTTCCCGACTGGATTGCAACGTGCCGGCTTCGTCGCTGCAGCAGATTCTCGATGCCATCCACGCCGCCGCGGCTCGGCACGCGCGCGCCGATGTGCGCCTGCTGGCGGTGTCCAAGACCCGGCCGGCAGATGCGGTTGCCGCGTTGGCGGCGCAGGGCCAGCGCGCATTCGGCGAAAACTACGTGCAGGAAGCGCAAAGCAAGATTGCTCAACTGCAGACGCTCGGCCTGGAGTGGCACCTGATCGGCCACCTGCAATCCAACAAGGCCGAACTGGCCAGCCAGTGGTTCGACTGGGTGCAGACCGTGGACCGCGCCAAGCTGATCGCGCCGCTGGCCAACCACCGCCCGGCCGGTCGCGCACCCTTGAATGTGCTGATCCAGGTCAACATCGACGACGAGGACAGCAAGCACGGTTGCGCGCCGGAGGCGGTCGACGGCCTGGCCGCGGCCATCGCGCTGCAGCCGCGGCTGCAACTGCGCGGCCTGATGGCGATTCCCGCGCCATTCCCCGAGCAGGCGCGCCGCATGGCAGCGTTTACCCGCATGCAGGCACTGTTCGAAGAACTCAAGCACCGCTACCCGCAGGTGGATACCTTGTCGATGGGCATGAGCTCGGATTTTGCCGAAGCGATCGCGGCCGGCGCGACCATGGTGCGGGTCGGGACTGCGTTGTTCGGCGAACGCGGCTCGTCGGCTGCTGCAGCATCCTGACCGTCCGTCCCGATCGGCCTCGCGTAGCGCATCGCCGTTTCCTCTTACTTAAGGTGTCGCAATGACTCTGCCTTCCTCGCCCGCGCCTTCCGCTGCAATCACCGCATTCGTCGGCGGCGGCAACATGGCGCGCAGCCTGATTGCCGGGCTGATCCGCCAAGGCGTGCCCGCGGCCAGCATCCGCGTCGCCGAGCCGGTGGCCGAACTGCGCGATGCGCTGTCGCGCGACTTCGGCGTGCATGCGGTGGAGCAGGCGCGCAGCGCCGTGGACGGCGCAGCCATCTGGGTGCTGGCGGTCAAGCCGCAGGTGCTGCCAGCGGTATGCGCGCAGCTGGCCGATCTTGCGCAGGCGCAGCAGCCGCTGCTGCTGTCCATCGCCGCCGGCATCACCGCTCCGCAGCTGGAGCGCTGGTCCGGCGGCGAGCTTGCGGTGGTGCGCGCAATGCCCAACACACCCGCCCTGCTCGGTGCCGGCGTCACCGGCTTGTATGCCAATCCACGCGTCTCCGACGCGCAACGCGCGCAGGCAACCGGCCTGCTGGAGAGCGCCGGCGTCACCGTCTGGATCGACGACGAGGCGCAGATGGATGCGGTGACCGCGGTCTCCGGCAGCGGGCCAGCCTATGTGTTTCTGCTGGCCGAAGCGATGGAAGCCGCCGCGCAGGCGCAAGGCCTGCCAGCCGACACCGCACGCACGCTGGTGCTGCAGACCCTGCTCGGTGCCTCGCGCATGCTGACCGAATCGGGCGAAGCACCGGAGCTGCTCCGCCGCCGGGTGACCTCGCCCAACGGCACCACGCAGGCGGCAATCGAGACATTTCAGGCCGGCCAGTTCGAAGCGCTCACCGCCAAGGCGATTGCCGCAGCGACCGAGCGCGGCCGTAGCCTGTCGGCGGCCAATGATTAGTCGACCGGTGACGGGACATCGTCCAAAGCAGGAATGTCTTGCAGCGGCCGGCCGTGCCGCGCGCGGGAGTGCCACGGCGACCGTGCAGTGGAACCGTCACGACACGTCGCGCATCGGCGCCTGCCAGGTGCAGGAAAAAACCCGGCGCACGTGACTGGCGCAGATGGCAGCAACAGCGCGAACGCAGCGGGTCGACGGATCAAAACAAGGCCTCAGGAACACGCACCAACAGCCGGCGACGCCAGACGTCTCCTGCAAGGCGTAGCCACGCAGCAACGCTGATCGCGGCAGCGAACGCCACCGCCAGCTGCACGCCGTAGCCACTCCTCAGCGGCGAGCTCGATGCAAAACGCACACACGGCTTCGCGCAAACGATCTGCTGCTATGCGTCAGACACCGCATCGCCCTGCGCCTCGTAGCCGTGTGGACAGCGCTTTCGCGGAGGTTTTCTGCCGCCGGTGAACGAATCCCCGTCAAAAGACGCTTTTTTTCGGTTGTTTCATCGTTTCCCTATTGGCGGCGCGCAGCAGTTGCCCTACATTTCGCGTTGCCGACTGGGTCGGCAGACCCAACACCACCAACGATCACGGAACACATAACTCATGGCAAAAACCGCCGCTAAGAAGGCTGCCCCCAAGAAGGCAGTGAAAAAGGTCGCCGCGACCAAGACCGCAAAGCCGGCCAAGGCCGCTGCTGCCAAGTCCGCTGCGCCGAAGCCGATCAAGGAAGCGCTGAGCAAGACCGGCCTGGTCGCGCACATTGCCGAATCCACCCAGCTGGCTCCGAAGGACGTCCGCGCTGTTCTGGCGACGCTGGAATCGGCCGCTCATTCGTCGCTGAGCAAGAAGGGCGCCGGCTCGTTCACCCTGCCGGGCATGCTGAAGCTGACCAGCGTCCATGTGCCGGCCAAGCCGAAGCGCAAGGGCATCAACCCGTTCACCAAGGAAGAGCAGACCTTTGCAGCGAAGCCGGCCAGCTTCAAGGTCAAGGCTCGCCTGCTGAAGAAGTTGAAGGACGCCGCGCTCTAATCGAGCACGCCTGCGTTGTCACGAAGGCGGCCTGCGGGCCGTCTTTTTTGTGCGCGCGCGTGACCGCCCGCATCACTCCCCACATGCCGCTCATCGCCGCTTGCCTACCCTGTACGCTGATTTGCAACGCAGCAGGTGCATGTGACCGATCCGTCGTCTCCTCGCCCACCCACACCGCCGTCATCGGCAACCCGCAGCCCCGCGCGCCGCCTGCGCCGGCTGCTGGTGTCGATTGCGCTGCTGTGCGCCCTGGGTGTGGCCGCGCGTTGGGCATGGCAGTTGCCGGTCGCCGAACAACTGCGTACCAGTTGGGAGCTGTCGCGCATGCCGCCACCCGTGCAGTTGTCGGTTCCGGTCGAAGGCGTGCAGGCGCGCCGAATCGCCGATACCTTCGGCGCACCGCGCGGTCGCGACCGACGCCATGCCGGCGTGGATATCTTCGCGCCGCGCGGCACGCCGGTGCTGTCCGCAACACGCGGGGTGGTCAGCGCCATCCGCGATCAAGGCCTGGGCGGCAAGCAGGTCTGGGTGCTCGGGCCGGCGATGGAGCGCCATTACTACGCGCACCTGGACGATTGGGCCGCCGGGTTGGCCGTTGGCGATGTCGTCGAGCCCGGCACAGCGCTCGGCATGGTCGGCACCACCGGCAACGCGCGCGGCACGCCGCCACATCTGCACTATGGTGTCTATGGGCGCAACGGTGCGTACGATCCACTGCCGCTGCTGCGCAAACCCGTGCCACAGCCGGCACAGTGAGCATGCTGGAACACTGCGTCATGGCCTGAGCTATCGAGGCCGTTGCTGGCTACGCCTATGGTGGAGTCAGCCCAAGGAACGACGCCCTCTCCATGTCCCGAAAACGCTATCGCATTACGGTCACGCCCATCGAGAGCGATGGCCGCCCCTGCAGCGATCGCTGCACCATCGAATTCGAACAGCGCTCGCGGGCCGACTGGATGCGGCTGCTCGAGGAGCTGCACCTGCGACGCGATCTGAGCAGCGACGAATGCGCGGCGCTGACGGTCGGCTCGCAGCTGCTGGAAGACCTGGCCGCCCGCCCGCGCGCGCAGCCAAGCGATGCACTGGAGGCCTTGCGGCCAAAACTGCAGTTGCTGCTGGAACGCCTGCAACGCGTGCAACCGGCCGCCGGCACCTGAGACCGGCGTCGCGGCGACCGCTACACTGCGCGCATCGGGGACGGGAGATGCGCCATGCGTGGGTTGGGGATCGTCATGCTGGCAACGGCAATCGCCGGTTGCAGTTGCCATCGCAGCGCTGACAAAGAAACGGGCAACGCGGCAGCGTCCTCGCACGTTGACGCGGCGACGCAAACGCCGACTACCGCCACCACAGACAACACGCCCGCACGACCCGCAAGCGATGCCACCCCTGACGATGCGGTTGCGCGCGCCAACTTCGCCAAAGCAAGCGCGACCGTGCAGCGATACCTGGGCGCGTTGCCAGGTGCGGCACGTGGCGATGCCGATGCACTGTGGAGCGGCGGTCGTCCTGCCCCGGTGCCGGACGATGCGGCGCTGCGCGGTATCGGCAATATCCAGTCGATGCGTATCAATAACGACGCGCCCATCGCACTGGATCAGGAACAGCCCCCGCGCCGGATCGAAGTGCCTGTGCAATTGATCGTGCGCACCGACACCGGCACTCAACGCCTGGTCGGCGCCTACCGGCTGCAGCCGCGCAGCGGCAGCGACGACTGGGAGATCTACTCGGCCACCCTGCACCCGGTATTGCGCTAACCCACGGTTCACCGGCACCGACTAAGGTGATCGCACCTGTTGCCGGAGTCACCCGATGAAACTGCGTTCGCTTGCCGGATCCATGCTTGCCCTCGCTCTGGCGCTACCCACGACCAGCGCGTGGGCGACCCCGCAGATCCAGGGACACCAGATCAGCGTACAGGGCAGCGACCTGCAGCAATTCCTGGGTGGCCGCTTCCCGCAGACGCACGATGCACTGGGCGGCCTGGTCGAGATGACGGTCAGCAATCCGGCACTATCGCTGCCGCCGGGCGACCGGCTCAAGATGGCCTTCGACCTGGCGCTCGCCACTGCCGGCGGCGCGCCTGCACCGGTCGGCAATGTGACCTTGACCAGCGCACTGCGCTACGACACGGCCAAGCAGGGCTTTTATCTCGATCAGCCCACCATCGATGATTTCCGGCCGGCCAACGCTGGTGCAAAACTCGACCACAGCACCCGCCAGCTGCTCAATGCCTGGCTGGCCGATTACGCGCGCAAGGAGCCGATCTATCGCATCGATCCGGCCATCGCGGCGGTGATGGGCAATGTGCAGGTGGAGTCGGTCGGCATCCAGAACGGCCGCGTCGCGGTGAATTTCAACCAGAACATCGAGCAGCTGGTGCCGGCCGCTGCACTGTCCGGGAAATAGGCTGACGCGCCAGTTGCGACGCATGGCTTGAAACACGCCGTCATGCCGTCGCGCCGATCTGCGCAAGCGGCCCTCGGATCAAGACAAAGGCCCGGCATCACCACGCCGGGCCTTTGTTTTCATCTCAACGTTGCAAGGGACCGATCAGGCCACCAGGGCCTTGGCCACTGCAGCGGTAAAGGCCGGGATATCGTCGGGCTTGCGGCTGGTGATCAGCGACCCGTCGACAACCACCTCCGCATCCTGCCAGCGTGCGCCGGCATTGCGCAGGTCGGTCTTGACCGACGACCACGAGGTGACGTCGCGGTCGCGAACCAGATCGCTTTCCACCAGCAGCCACGGGCCGTGGCAGATCGCCGCAACGGGCTTGTCGGCACTGGCAAAGGCCTGGATGAATACGATCGCCTTGGCGTCACCGCGCAAGGTGTCGGGGTTGAGCACCCCGCCAGGCAGCACCAGCGCATCGTAGCTGTCGACCTTGGCCTGATCCAGCCGCTGGTCCACCGGCACCGAATCGCCCCAATCGGTCTTGTTCCAGGCGCGAATCTGCGCAGCGTCGCCGGGCGCAATCACATCGACCTTGGCGCCCCAGGATTCCAGCAGGCGCTTGGGCTCAATGAGTTCGGATTGTTCGAAGCCATCGGTGGCCAGCACTGCGATGGTCTTGCCGGAGAGCGAATACGACATGCGGGAGCTCCTTACTGAAAAGAAGCCCGCACGCTAGGCGTGCGCCTGTTGCGCACGAGTGAATCGATGTGTGCGCCGCGTCAGTGCGGCGCCAGGACACTGCTGCTCAGCGCTTGGGCTGCAGCATCGTGCCGGTGCAGTTCTTCGACCCGCAGCGGCATGCCCAGATCTTCTTCAGACGCGGCGTATGCCGCTCGGCCAGGGTGATGCCGTAGTTGTAGGTGAGCTCTTCGCCGGCCTTGATCGCGCGCTTGGCCTCAATGAAGATCTTGTCCTTGCTGCGGTCGTCGCCCTCGGCTTCTTCGATCACCGCCTCGCAATTGGGGTTGCAGCTGTGGTTGATCCAGCGCGCGACATTGCCTTCGTAATTGGCATCCAGCACGTAGTCGTCGCTGAGCGTGAACAGGAAGGTGTGGCCGCTCTCCACATCGCCGGTGTCATCGGCATCCACTTCCGCGTGCGTGCGCAGGCGCCCCTTGTACTGGATGATGCGCTCGCCCTTGCGGAGCGCGGCGAGGGCGAACATGCCATTGCCGTGGATACGTGACTTGCGGGCGGCAACTTTGCGCGACATGAAGGGGTCCAGTGATGGGGCCGCTCATTGTGACTGCAGTGCGACGATGCGCCAAGCACAAGCGCAGCAGTACCCGCAACGGCTGCTGCTTGCCGGCGGCTGAACCAGGCAGGTGGCCCTGCCCTGGCTAAAAGCGTACAATTTCGGTCCGCTTTAGGATTTATCGCCTTCCTCATGTTGCGCGTCACCAAACTCACCGATTACGCCACCGTCGTGCTGACCGTGCTGGCAGCGCGCTGCGGCCAGGTGCTCAGCGCCAGCGAACTTGCCGAGCAGGCCGGCCTGGAAGCGCCGACCGTGAGCAAGATCCTCAAGCCGCTATCGCAGGCGGGCCTGGTCGAAGGGCTGCGCGGCGTGCACGGCGGCTACCGGCTGGCGCGCGCGGCCAGCGAGATCACGCTGGTGGAAATCGTCGAGGCGATGGAAGGCCCGCTGGCGATCACCGAATGCAGCCAGGACCACAGCCAGTGCGGCATCGCGCAGACATGCGGGGTGCGTTCCAACTGGCGCCTGATCAACGACGTGGTCGGCGATGCATTGCGTCGCGTCACGCTCGCACAGATGTTGCAGCCCCTCTCTCTCCCTGGCGACAGCCGTCGGCGTTCCATCGCCGCACGCGTCGCGACCACCTGACCCTGTAGGCAGCCCGATGGCCACCGAACTTGCACCCCCGCAGAATGCCGAAATTATCGAACGGCTGGGCCGACGCTATGACGCCGGCTTCATCACCGAGATCGAATCGGACTCGCTCCCGCCCGGCCTGGACGAGGATGTCATCCGTGCCTTGTCGGCCAAGAAGGACGAGCCGCAATGGATGACCGATTGGCGTCTTGAGGCGTATCGCCACTGGCTGAAGATGCCGATGCCGGAATGGGCGAAGCTGAAGGTCTCGCCGATCGACTTCCAGGCGCTGAGCTATTACTCCGCGCCCAAGGGCCCGAAGTACGCCTCGCTGGACGACGTGCCCAAGGAACTGCTCGACACCTACGACAAGCTCGGCGTGCCGTTGCACGAGCGCGCCCGGCTGGCCGGCGTGGCGGTGGATGCGGTGTTCGACTCGGTCTCGGTCGGCACCACCTTCCGCAAGGAACTGGCCGAAAAGGGCGTGATCTTCTGCTCGATGTCCGAGGCGATCAAGGAACATCCGGAGATCGTCAAACAGTATCTGGGCAGCGTGGTGCCGGTCGGCGACAACTATTTCGCCGCGCTCAACTCGGCGGTGTTCTCCGACGGCAGCTTCGTGTTCATTCCTGCGGGCGTGCGTTGCCCGATGGAACTGAGCACCTATTTCCGCATCAATGCCGGCCACACCGGGCAGTTCGAGCGCACCCTGATCGTGTGCGAGGACAAGGCCTACGTGTCGTATCTGGAAGGCTGCACCGCGCCAATGCGCGATGAAAACCAGCTGCACGCGGCGGTGGTCGAGCTGGTGGCGCTGGAAGATGCCGAGATCAAGTATTCGACCGTGCAGAACTGGTACCCGGGCGACGAGGAAGGCCGCGGCGGCATCTACAACTTCGTCACCAAGCGTGCCGAATGCCGTGGCGCGCGCAGCAAGGTCACCTGGACCCAGGTCGAAACCGGCTCGGCGATCACCTGGAAGTATCCGTCCTGCGTGCTGATCGGCGACGACTCGGTCGGCGAGTTCCACTCGGTGGCGCTGACCCATCACCGTCAGCAGGCCGACACCGGCACCAAGATGATCCACATCGGCAAGCGCACCAAGAGCAAGATCGTCAGCAAGGGCATCAGTGCAGGCCGCGGACAGAACACCTATCGCGGTCTGGTCAAGGTGGACCGCAATGCCGACGGCGCGCGCAACTACACCCAGTGCGACTCGTTGTTGATCGGCAAGCAGTGCGGCGCGCACACCTTCCCCTATATCGAGGTGAAGAATCCCGGCGCCACCGTCGAGCACGAGGCCACCACCTCCAAGATCAGCGACGACCAGCTGTTCTATTGCCGCGCGCGCGGCATCAGCCAGGAAGACGCGGTGTCGCTGATCGTCGACGGCTTCTGCAAGCAGGTATTCCGCGAGCTGCCGATGGAGTTCGCGGTGGAAGCCAAGAAGCTGCTGGAAGTCTCGCTGGAAGGCAGCGTCGGCTGACGCTGCCTGCAGGGATTCGGCATTGGAGATTGGAGATTCGCAACGTCCCGCTCCCTGCCATCCTGGCTCTTCTGCTGTTACCAATCCCAAATTTCGAATAACCAATCCCATGCTTACGATCAACAACCTCCACGCCAGCATTGCCGGCAAAGACATCCTCAAGGGCCTGTCGCTGGACATCCAGCCGGGCCAGGTGCACGCCATCATGGGCCCCAACGGCGCGGGCAAATCCACGCTGGGCAACGTGCTGGCCGGGCGCGACGGCTATGAGGTCAGCGCCGGCAGCGTGCAGTTCGAAGGCAAGGACCTGCTCGAGCTGCCGCCGGAAGAACGCGCCGCCGCCGGCCTGTTCCTGGCCTTCCAGTACCCGGTGGAAATTCCCGGCGTCAACAACACCTACTTCCTGCGTGCCGCACTCAATGCGCAGCGCAAGGCGCGTGGCGAAGACGAGCTGGACTCGATGCAGTTCCTCAAGCTGGTGCGGCAGAAGCTGGCCGTGCTGCATCTGAAGGACGAGCTGCTGCATCGCGGCGTCAACGAAGGCTTCTCCGGTGGCGAAAAGAAGCGCAACGAGATCTTCCAGCTGGCCGTGCTCGAGCCCAAGCTCGCCATCCTGGACGAGACCGATTCGGGCCTGGACATCGATGCGCTCAAGAGCGTGGCCGACGGCGTCAACGCGCTGCGCTCGCCGGAGCGTTCGTTCCTGGTGATCACCCACTATCAGCGCCTGCTCGACTACATCACCCCGGACGTGGTGCATGTGCTGGCCGAAGGCCGCATCGTGCAGAGCGGCGGCCCGGAACTGGCGCTGGAGCTGGAAAAGCACGGCTACCACTTCCTCAAGGACCGCGTGGTGCCCGAGGCGGCTGCCTGATGAGCGCCCTGCTGGAATCCCTCGCCCGCGGCTTCAGCGGTAACGATGCGCGCCGGGTCGAACTCGATGCCGCGCTGCAGGCCGGCCTGCCCGGCCCGCGCGCCGAAGCCTGGAAGTACACCTCGCTGCGGCAGCTGGAGCGGCGCAGCTTCCAGCCCGCGCCGCTGGTGCCGACGCTGATCGATGCCGCGCTGCTGGACGAGATCCCGTCGCCGCGGCTGGTGTTCGTCAACGGCCGCCCGTCCGACGCATTGAGCGACCTGTCGACACTGCCGGACGGCGTGCAGCTGGACACTTTGTCAGCGTCGCTGGCCGCCGGCGACGAGGCGCAGCAGTTGCTCGGCCGCCGTTTCGAAGGCAGCGATGAAATCTTTGCGCGCCTCAACGCTGCGCTTGCCGACGAAGGCGTACTGGTGCGCGTGCAGGACGGCGCGCAGATCGAGGCGCCGCTGCATCTGGTCTTCATCGGCGTGGCCGGCGAGCACGACCTGTCCTGGCACCACCGTCACCTGATCGAACTGCGTGCCGGCGCGGCACTGAACGTGGTCGAGCACCACCTGCATGTCGGCGATGCCGCGCATCTGCACAACAGTCTGATGCATGTGCATCTGGCCCAGGATGCGGTGCTGTCGCATGCGCGCGTGCAGGCCGACAGCGCGCACGCAACGTCGCTGCTACGCACCGATGCGGTGCTGGCGCGCAATGCGCGCTACCAGCGCGTGGACCTGGAACTGGGTGCCAACCTGTCGCGCCACGAGCTCAACGTGCGCCTGGAAGGCAACAACGCCCAGCTCACCGCCAATGGCGTGCTGCTCGGCAACGGCCGCCGCCATGTCGATACACGTCTGGGCATCGCGCACATCGCACGCGACACCACCTGCGAACTGGTCTGGCGCGGCGTGGGCGCCGATCGCAGCCGGGTGGTCTTCCACGGCGGCATCAACATCCGTCCCGGCGCCGATGGCACCGACGCGCGGCTGTCGAACAAGAATCTGCTGCTGTCGGCCAACGCCGAGATCGACACCCAGCCGGTGCTGGTGATCGATGCGGAGGAAGTGCAGGCCGCGCATGGCGCCACCGTCGGCCAGCTCGACGACAATGCCTTGTTCTATCTGCGCTCGCGCGGCCTGCCGCAGGCCGAGGCGCAGCGCCTGTTGAGCGCCGCGTTCTGCCACGAGCCGCTGCGCGTGCTCCCCGCCGCGCTGACTGCGGTGCTGGCGCTGCAGCTGGACCGCGCACTGGCCTCGGCAGGCGTGGCATGAACGCGCCCGCCGCCACGCAACTGGCCGCGCCGGACTGGGAGCGCGTGCGCTCGGATTTCCCGCTGCTGATGCGGCAGGTGCATGGCAAGCCGCTGATCTATTTCGACAACGCCAACACCGGGCAGAAGCCGCTGCAGGTCATCGCCGCAACCGACGAGTTCTATCGCCGTCAGAACGCCAATGTGAGCCGCGCGGTGCATGCGCTGGGCACCGAGGCCACCGACGCCTTCGAAGGCGCGCGCAGCAAGCTCGCCCGCTTTCTCAACGTGCGTGCCGACGAACTGGTGCTGTGCAGCGGCACGACCTTTGCGATCAATCTGGTCGCCTATTCCTGGGCGCTGCCGCGCCTGGGCGCTGGCGATGTGATCCTGATTTCGCGCATGGAGCACCACGCCAACATCGTGCCGTGGCAGTTGGTAGCGCAACGCACCGGCGCGACCATCCGCGTGGCCGAGATCACCCCGGACGGCGCGCTGGATCTGGACGCCTTGCGCAAGGCGATGACGCCGGAGGTCAAGCTGCTGGCGATCACGCATGTGTCCAATGTGCTGGGCACGGTCAATCCGGTGCGCGAGATCTGCCGCGAGGCGCGCAAGCGCGGCATCGTCACCGTGGTGGACGGCTCGCAGGCCGCGCCGCATCGGCGTATCGACGTGGCCGGCATCGGCTGCGATTTCTACGCCATCACCGGCCACAAGATGTGCGGGCCCACTGGCACCGGCGCGCTGTGGGCACGGCGCGAACACCTGCAGGCAATGCCGCCGTTCCTGGGCGGCGGCGAGATGATCAAGGAAGTCAGTTTCGAGGGCACGGTGTTCAATGATGCCCCGCACAAGTTCGAAGCCGGCACCCCCAACATCGCCGGTTTCATCGGCCTGGGCGCGGCAGTCGATTACCTGGAGTCGGTCGGGCTGGCGCACGTGGAAGCGCGCGAAGCCGAGCTGCTGGCACATTTCACCGAAGAACTGCAGCGCATCGACGGCCTGCGCATCTTCGGCACCACGCCGGACAAGGCCGCGGTGGTGTCGTTCCTGATCGAAGGCGCGCATGCCCACGACCTGGCCACCCTGCTCGACCTGGAAGGCGTCGCGGTCCGCTCGGGCCAGCACTGCGCGCACCCGCTGCTGCAGTACTACGGCGTCGCCGCCACCTGCCGTGCCTCGCTGGCGTTCTACAACACGCATGACGAGATCGAGCGCTTTGTTGCTGCGTTGGTGAAGGTGCGTCGCCTGCTGGGTTGACGGCGGTGATTGGGGATTCGGCATTGGGGATTCGGAAGACCCCTTCGCCGCCTTGCAGCGCGTGCGCCAGACCTCCGTGCGTTGGCGCACGTGCCCATGGCAAGACACAGCGCAACGCCCCAATCCGGACATCCGACACGGTGCAAGAAACGGCGTTCTCGCGCTTTTACGAATCCCCAATCCCGACTCCCGCTAAACTGCTCCCATGCAGACCACCACTTTCCGTACCGCCACCGTCGACGATATCGACGCCCTTGTGTCGCTGGTGACCTCGGCCTATCGCGGCGATGTCAGCCGCGTTGGCTGGACCACCGAGGCCGATTTTCTCGACGGCGCGCGGATCGATCCTGGGGTGCTGCGCGAGGACCTGTTGCGCGACCGCAGCCTGGTGCTGCTGGTCGAACAGGACGGGCGCCTGCTGGCCTGCGCGCATATCGCCGACGACCACGGTGCCGGCTACTTCGGCATGTTTGCGGTGGATCCCTCGCTGCAGGGCAGCGGGCTGGGCAAGACGCTGCTGGCCGAGGCCGAGCGTATCGCCTACACCGAGTGGCAGCTGCCGGTGATGCGCATGACGGTGATCGACATCCGCGATGAGCTGATCGCGTTCTACGAGCGACGCGGGTACCGCCGCACCGGCGTCTTCAAACCGTTCCCGTATGGCGACGCGCGTTTCGGCGTGCCGCTGCGCCAGGACCTGCGCTTCGAGGTGCTGGAAAAACCGCTTGGCGGCGCAGCGCCGTGAGCGACACCTGGACCTTCGTCTGCGCCAGCGAGGCGCTGCTGCCCGGCGAGCTGCAGACCGTCTGGGATGAGGTGACCGACACCCCGATCGTCATCTTCAACCTCGACGGCGAGCTGTATGCGCTGGAAGACCGCTGCAGCCACGAAGACTACGAATTGTCGCCGGGCACGTTCGACCCGGCAGAAGGCAGCATCGAGTGCCTGCTGCACAGCGCCCGCTTCGACATCCGCGACGGCCGCCCGCTGTGCGCACCGGCCTACACCGCGGTGCCCAAGTTCCCGGTCAAGCGCGAACACGGCGGCATCTGGACCCGCGACGACCGCTGACACCGGTCGGACCCGTGGGTGACCCGGTCGCCATGAGCGCAGACCGCTCAGGACGCTGATCCGCAGTCTCGGCCCCGTCCGGCGCGTGCCCGGGCGTTCGCAGATCCGCGCCCCGCAGGAAAAGGACGCGCTGCCACGCCAGCGAGCTCGACCAGTCGTGCAAGCGACACCTCGGCCCGCCAGCAGGCGCAAACCCGCGCGGTTCCCCATGCAAGCCCGCATCGATCGCCGCACTGGCCTGACACCTCAGGCGGCGCGATTGCCCGGCGCATGGCGCCAGCCGACAAAGATTGCAAAGAAGAATGATTTGCATTTAAGATCGCAGCCCTTCAGGCCTTCTTAACAACTGGCCTGCCCTGCGATCCCCATGCGCCCAGCTCTGCTCGACACTTTTTTCCCGATCCTGCCCCGCATGCGCCTTGCTGCGCAGCGCCTGTGCGTGTCCGGGGACTGGTCCGGCCGACTGGCCGCCTCCGGCTAGCGGGCACGCGTTCCCCGATCCGCTTCCCATCCCGCATCCGCCGAGCCATCGCCAGGCCGGAGCCTCTCTTTCTTCTTCGAGACGCCTCATGACTCCCAGGATTTCCCCGCTCACTTCGGCCGTGTTGCTGACGCTGTCCGCTCCTGCCCTCGCCCAGCCTGGCGATGCGCCGGCGCCTCCGGGCGCGGTCGATCTGGACGCCATCCGGGTGCAGCAGGAACGCGCGCAGAAGCCGTCCTCGCCCAAGTACACCGAGGTGCTGCGCGACACGCCGCAGACGATCACCGTGGTCACCAAGCAGACCATGGACCAGCAGAACCTGCTGTCGCTGCGCGATGTGCTGAGCACCCTGCCCGGCATCACCTTCGGCGCCGGCGAAGGCGGCGGTGGCTATGGCGACAGCATCAACCTGCGCGGCTTCACCGCCAGCAGCGACATCACCACCGATGGCGTGCGCGACAGCGCGCAGTACAGCCGCAGCGACACCTTCAACCTGGAAGCGGTGGAGCTGATCAACGGCGCCAACTCGGCCATGTCAGGCGCCGGCTCGGTCGGCGGCAACATCAATCTGGTCACCAAGACCGCCGGCCAGGGCGACTTCACCCACGTCGTGGTCGGTGGCGGCAGCGACCGCTATGGCCGGCTGACTGCCGACAGCAATTACGACTTCGAAAACGGCACCGCCGTGCGCCTGAACGCGATGGGTCACACCCAGGACGTGCCGGGGCGCGACGAGGAGTTCCGTCATCGCTGGGGCTTTGCGCCGTCGGTGGCGTTCGGCCTGGGCTCGGATACCCGCTTCACCCTGAGCTACCTGCACCAGCACGACAACAACCTGCCGCAGTACGGCGTGCCGTTCGCACTCAGCCCGTTCAACGACGGCCCGCTGCCGGGCGTGGACCCGGAGACCTTCTTCGGTTACCGCAATACCTCGCGTCAGGAAATCGACGTGGACATGCTGACCGGCGTGCTGGAAATGGATTTCGACGACAACGTCAAACTGCGCAGCCTGGCGCGCGTGCAGCGCGTCGACCAGACCACCAATGCCACCGCACCGCAGGGCACCTGGTGCCTGCCCAACGGCACCGACCCGTACACCGGCCGCGCCTGCGTCGGCCAACCGGCGGCCAGCTGGAACCCCAACAGCGGCCCGCGCGGCCTGGTCCGCGAGACGGAAAACTTCATCGCGCACAGCCAGACCGACCTGACCGCCACCTTGCATACCGGCGCCATCGAGCACCGTGTGGTCGCAGGCGTGGCCTTCAGCAAGGAAGATTTCGAACTCAATAGCGGCACCACCTTCCGCAATGCCGATGGCTCCACCACCGGCATCACCTACCCGGTGCAGTCCTTCGACAATCCGTACAACATCTGGACCGGCCCGCAGAATTACTTCCGCACCGGGCGCAGCAAGGGCAGCCTGACCAATCAGGCGGTGTACCTGTTCGACACGCTGCAGTTCAACGAACAGTGGATGCTCAACCTCGGCGGCCGCTACGAGCACAACGAAGGCGACAGCACCACCTACACCGTCAACGCCGCCGGCAACGTCACCGGTGTGAGCGCGGGCTTCCCGGCCGGCAGCGAAGAGGACCTGTTCTCGTATCGCGCCGGTCTGGTGTTCAAGCCGGCCGAGAATGCCAGCCTGTATCTGTCCTACGCCAACAGCAAGACGCCGTCCAAGGCCTCGGTCAACGGCTCGTGCACGCCGATCGCCACGGCCACCGCCGGTGCCAACTGCAATGTCGAGCCGGAAACGGCGGTCAACATCGAACTGGGCG
This sequence comes from Xanthomonas sp. NCPPB 2864, assembly GCF_056675615.1. Taxonomy (NCBI): domain Bacteria; kingdom Pseudomonadati; phylum Pseudomonadota; class Gammaproteobacteria; order Lysobacterales; family Lysobacteraceae; genus Xanthomonas; species Xanthomonas sp. NCPPB 2864. The sequence goes on along the minus strand of NZ_JBWWVS010000001.1, from coordinate 407,508 downwards.
GCAAGTGGGACGTGCTGGACCAGCGTCTGGCACTGACCGCTGCGCTGTTCCGCAACGAGCGCGAAAACTACAAGGTCAACAGCGGCGATCCGCTGATCCCCGAGCAGGTGCTGGATGGCAAGGCACGGGTGGACGGCATCGCGCTCGGCGCCGCCGGTTACCTGACCGACCGCTGGTCGATCTTCGCCAACTACACCTTCCTGGACAGCGAAGTGCTGCAGAGCGTGTCCAACCGCACCGAGAGCCTCACCGGCGACCCGGTGGCCGGACGCGACCTGGTGCAGACCCCGCGCAATGCCGGCAACATCTGGACCACCTATACGCTCAACCAGTGGACCTTCGGCTACGGCGTCACCTATCAGGGCGGTTTCTATCCCAACAACGCCTCGGCCGCGGCCTATCGCAAGACCGACGACTACTGGGTGCACCGCGCGATGGTCGGCCTGCGCGTCAACGACTGGCTCAGCCTGCAGTTGAACGTCAACAACCTGTTCGACGAGGAGTACTACACCAGCGTGCGCAACAACCTCACCGTCAATGCGGCCGGCACCGCCACCGCCGGCAGTGGCTGGGCACTTCCGGGCGAAGGCCGCTCGGCGGTGTTGAGCGCCACCTTCAGTTTCTGACCCACTGGCACGCCGTCCGCACGACGCGGGCGGCGTGGAGACCACCGCATGTTGCTGCCCATTCCCGATGTTCTCAGCACCGCCCAGCTCGCCGAGCTGCGCGCGCGGCTGGACGCGGCCGACTGGGCGGACGGCCGCATCACCGCCGGCCATCAGTCGGCGCAGGCCAAGGACAATGCACAACTGCCCGAAGACAGCGCCATTGCACGCGAGGCCAGCGCGCTGGTACTGGACGCGCTCTCACGCAGCAGTACATTCTTTTCGGCGGTCTTGCCGCGGCGCATCTATCCGCCGCTGTTCAATCGCTACAGCGGCGGGCAATCGTTCGGCTACCACGTCGACAATGCGATCCGCTACGACCGCAGTCGCGGCGGCGCAGATCCCGTGCGCACCGATGTCTCCGCTACCTTGTTTCTCAGCGACCCGGACAGCTACGACGGCGGCGAGCTGGTGATCGAAGACACCTACGGCACGCAGTCGGTGAAGCTGCCGGCCGGGCACCTGGTGATCTATCCCGGCACCAGCCTGCATCGGGTGATGCCGGTGACCCGCGGCGCGCGTGTCGCCTGTTTCTTCTGGACCCAAAGCATGCTGCGCGACGATGCGCAGCGTCGCCTGCTGTTCGAACTGGATGTATCGATCCGGCGGCTCACCCAGGACACCCCCGGCCATCCGTCGCTGATCCAGCTCACCGGCGTGTATCACAACCTGCTGCGGCAATGGGCCGATGTCTGAGCCCGCACTGGACCCGGCGCAGCTGATCGAGCTGCTGCACACACAGCCCGATCGCGCGGTCGCGCTGCTGCGCAAGGCCGCCGAGCGCCAGGATCTGGCCGCGCAACTGCTGCTCGCCCAGCTCTACGCCGAAGGCCGCGGCATCCCCGCCGATCCGGCCATGGCGATGCTGTGGTACGAGGTGGCCGCCAATGCCAGGCATGCGGAAGCGATGAACCAGTTGGGGCGCTGCCACGAACTGGGCTTCGGCACCGCGTGCAATGAGGTGCTGGCGGCGCTGTGGTACCGCCGCGCCGCCGAGCATGGGCTGGATTGGGGCATGTACAACCTCGCCCATCTGTACGGCTCCGGCCGCGGCGTGGCGCAGGACCACGCGCAGGCGTTGGCGCTGTATCGCACCGCCGCCGAACGCGGACATGCCAAATCGATGAACTTTGTGGCGCGCTATCTCGACCAGGGCCTGGCCTGCGCTGCCGATCCGGTCGCCGCGCGCCACTGGTACCGCCGCTCTGCCGAAGCCGGCGATTTCCGCGGCCAGGCCGGTTACGCGACCTTGCTCGCAGACGCCGGCGACATCGATCAGGCCGAGCGATGGATGCGCCGTGCGATCGCCGGCGGGCATGCCGGCTTTCTGCAACAGCTCACACCGCTGCTGGCGGGTGCAACGCAGCCACGTCTGCGCGCCTTGCTGAGCGAAGTGGCCGCGCGGCAATCGCACCTGCAGCCGTCGCTCGCAGTGGATGTGGCCTGAGCGCGCCATGGCGACCTCCAACGACACTCTTGCCACCTCCCAGCAACGCCGCGGTTTCTGGCTGCGCATGCTGCATCAATGGCACTGGATCAGTTCGGCGCTGTGCCTGATCGGCATGCTGCTGTTCGCCATCACCGGGCTGACCTTGAACCATGCCGCGCGCATCGAAGCCAGCCCTTCGACCGCACACCGCACGCTCACGCTGCCGCCGGCCCTGCTCAAGTCCCTGGGCAACCGCGAAGAAGGCGATGCCCCGCTGCCGCCACGCGTGGCGCAATGGCTGGGGCGTGAGCTGGACATCAGCATCGGCACGCGTGCCGGCGAATGGTCGGCCGACGAGGTGTATCTGGCGCTGCCGCGTCCTGGCGGCGATGCCTGGCTGAGCCTGGACCGCAGCACCGGCGCGATCGAATACGAGCGTACAGGGCGCGGCGCCATCGCCTATCTCAACGATCTGCACAAGGGACGCAATGCCGGGCCGGCCTGGGGCTGGTTCATCGACGTGTTCGCCGTCGCCTGCCTGGTGTTCTGCATCACCGGGTTGTTCCTGCTGCATCTGCATGCGCGCCAGCGCCGCATGACCTGGCCATTGGTCGGCCTGGGTCTGCTGATTCCGTTACTGCTCGCCCTGCTGTTGATCCACTGACTTTTTCCTACCGGAGACGATCATGCGCGCCACCCTGACCATCGCCCTGAGCGGCCTGCTCGCCATGCCGGCCTACGCCGCCACGCTCGACATCAATGTCGAGATCCCTAAGCTCAACGTCGCCGAATATCACCGCCCGTACGTGGCGATCTGGCTGGAAGGTGCGGACCAGAAGGTCGCCGCCAATCTGGCGGTCTGGTATCAATCCAAGGACACCGCCGAAGGCCACGGCACCAAGTGGCTGCCGGACCTGCGCCAGTGGTGGCGCAAGAGCGGGCGCACCCTCGAGGTGCCGGTCGACGGCGTCACCGGCCCCACCCGTCCGGCCGGCGCGCATGCGTTGTCGTTCTCCGACACCAAGGGCGCGTTGAAGTCGCTGCCGCCCGGCCAGTACACGCTGGTGGTGGAAGCCGCGCGCGAGGTCGGCGGCCGCGAGCTGGTCAAGGTGCCCTTTACCTGGCCGGCAAAGTCTGCGCAGACCGCCAAGGCCAGCGGCAGCAGCGAGCTCGGCGCCATCAGCCTGGTCGCAAAACCCTGAGCATTGCCTGCTGGTGGCGGCCGCGCGCAGCGTCCGCGGCCGGCCACGGCGCAAGTGCGCAGTGCATCGCGTTGCCAGACACATTCGCTTCCCACGCATCCACGCAGCGCTATACCTGCGCGCTGATCAGACACGTGACCCACCGTCCTCATCGTCCTTCAAGGAGTTGTCATGAAACGTTCGCTCGTCCTGATCGCCATGCTCGCCGCACTGCCGCTCAGCGCACTCGCCCACAAGGCCTGGTTGCTGCCGTCGCAGACCGTCATCGCCGGTGAGGCGCCGTGGATCACCGTGGATGCAGCGGTGTCCAACGACCTGTTCTACTTCAACCACGTGCCGCTGCGCCTGGACAACCTGAGCATCACCGCGCCCGATGGCAGCGCGCTCAAGCCGGAAAATCCGGCCACCGGCAAGTATCGCAGCGTGTTCGACCTGCAGCTCACCCAGCCCGGCACCTACAAGCTGAGCATCGTCAACGCCGGCCTGTTCGCCAGCTGGAAGCAAGACGGCAAGCCCAAGCGCTGGCGTGGCGACGAAACCCGCTTCGCCACCGAGGTGCCGAAGAACGCGCAGGATCTGCAGGTCTCGCAGTCCTTCAATCGGGTGGAGACCTTCGTCACCCGCGGTGCGCCGACCACCACGGTCTTCAAGCCCGCCGGCAAGGGCATCGAGTTGATTCCGGTGACCCATCCCAACGATCTGGTTGCCGGCGAAGCGGCGCAATTCACGCTGCAGCTGGATGGCAAACCGGCCGCCGGGCTGGAGATCGAGATCGTGCGCGGCGGCACCCGCTATCGCGATGCGCAGAACGAGATCAAGCTCAAAACCGATGCCAAGGGCGGCTTCAGCGTGACCTGGCCGGAGCCGGGCATGTACTGGCTGGAAACCACTACCGAAGACACCAAGACCTCGCTGCCGCAGGCCAAGCAGCGCCGCCTGGGCTATGTCGCCACCCTGGAAGTATTGCCGCAGTAATCTGCCGGCACGCGGCAGGAGCGCACACAGCGTGCATCCTGCCGCCCCATCCTCATAAGACCCGTCCATGCCCGCATCGTCTTCCGCCGACCACGCCATTGCCACGCTCGGCGGCCGCAGCATGGGCACCACCTGGAGCGTGAAGCTGGTGGCGCCGCGCGGACGCGATCTGCACCCCTTGCATGCGTGCATCCAGGCCGCGCTGGATCGCGTGGTCGCGCAGATGAGTACCTGGGAGGTCGATTCGGATATCAGCCGTTACAACCGCGCACCGTCGGGCAGCTGGCACCACCTGCCCGACGAATTCCACGCAGTGCTGAGCACAGCATTGGAGATCGCACAGACCAGCGAGGGTGCCTTCGATCCCACGGTTGGCCCGATGGTCGAGCTATGGGGCTTCGGCGCCGCCGGCACGCGCCGGCGTGTGCCGGAAGCGCAGGCGATCGCATTGGCGAGCCTGCGTTGCGGCTGGCAACGCCTGCAGCTGGATGGCAGGCGGGTGCTGCAGCCGGGCGCAGCGGCGCTGGATCTGTCCGGCATCGCCAAGGGCTTCGGTGTGGACTGCGTGCATCGCGCATTGCTGCAGTCGGGTATCGACAGTGCATTGATCGAGGTCGGCGGCGAATTGTTCGGCTACGGACGCAAGCCCGATGCCAGCGCGTGGCGCGTGCTGGTCGAATCCGCCCCCGACGAAGATGCCGGCAGCGCGCTGCCGGCACGCGTGCTGGTGCTGGACGGTCTGGCGGTCGCCACCTCCGGCGATCGCTGGCACCGCTTCGATGCCGACGGCACACGCTACACGCACACCTTCGACCCACGCACCGGCGCGCCCGTTCCGCATGCCCCTGCGGCGGTCACCGTAATCGCGCCCGATGCGATGCAGGCCGATGCCTGGGCCACCGCGATGACCGTGCTTGGCGCCGATGCCGGTCTTGCCCATGCGCGCAAGGCGGACCTGGCCGTGCGATTCCTTGCACGCAAGGACGGCATCCTGCTCGAATCCATGAGCCCGGCATTCGAACGCCACCTGTCCGCGTCATGAGCAGCGCCGCCTCACGCGTGTGGCTGGGCAACGGGCTGGTTCTGCTGGCGCTTGCGGTCATCGTCGGCTGGCTAGCCGGCCTGCATGAGGGCGCATGGTGGAGCGCACCCACGCCGCATCGCTGGCAACTGGCCACACTCGGCCTGGCGCTGTATCTGGGCCTGTGTGCGGTCGTGCTGCTGCGTGCCCGCAAGCGCGTCGGCGCACAACGCGCAGACGCCAGCGGCGTGTTGATCGTCTGGGCAAGCCAGACCGGATTTGCGCGTGAGCTGGCGCAACGCAGCGTTGCCGCGCTGCAATCGGCCGGCGTCGGCGCGCATGCGCTGCCGATCGAAGCCGTCGATAGCGATCAACTCGCACGCGTGCCGCGGCTGCTGTGCATCGTCAGCACCACCGGCGAAGGCGATGCGCCCGACCATGTGCAGGCCGCCGAGCGCGCCTGGCGTGCCGACCACGCGCAGGATCTGACGGCGGTGCAGTACGCAGTGCTGGCGCTTGGCGACCGTGGTTACGCGCACTACTGCGCGTTCGGCCGGCGCCTCGACGATCGCCTGCAGGCGCGCGGCGCCACTCGCCTGTTTGAACGCATCGAGGTCGATAACGCTGACCCCAACGCCCTGCAGCACTGGCAACGCCGTCTGGCGGAACTGGCGCCCGCACTCGCGACGCAACCCGACTGGAGCCTGCCCACCTACACCACCTGGCAGCTATGCGAACGTGTCCACGTCAATCCCGGCAGTGCGGGTGCGCCGATTTACCGGCTGCGCCTGACGCCATGCGATGGCGCGTTGCCGCAGTGGAGCGCAGGCGATATCGCGGAGATCGCACCGCGTCACGCCCCGGATGCGGTGGAGTCCTGGCTGCGGCGTAACCACTACGATGGCGCGCAGCAGATCGACGGCCGCCGCCTGCGCGACTGGCTCGGCGGCGCACAACTTCCCATCGATGCCGATGCCGCTCTCGGTATCGATGTGGATGCCGGTGCCAGTCTCAGCGATGGTGCTGGTGCTGGTGCTGGTGCTGGTGCCGATGCCGATGCCGATGCCGATGCCGAAGTCAGAATCGACCCAACTACGGACACAGGTAAAGGCACTGATACAGCTACGGGAACAGCCACAGGCATAACTTCACCACTGGACGCAGATGCGTTGGTGCGCAGTTTGGCCGCCCTGCCCCATCGCGACTATTCGCTTGCCTCCATCCCCGAGGAAGGCCATGCCGAACTGCTGGTGCGCGAGCATCGGCACGCCGACGGCAGCCTGGGGCTGGGTAGCGGCTGGCTCTGCGTCCATGCACCGATCGGCGCAGCCATCGCGCTGCGCCTGCGCAGCAACCCCGGCTTCCACCCGCCCGCACCCGACCGGCCGATGCTGCTGATCGGCAATGGCACCGGCATCGCCGGTCTGCGCGCGCATCTGCGTGCACGCATCGCAGCCGGCGCGCGGCGCAACTGGCTGCTGTTCGGCGAACGCAATGCCGCGCACGACGCGCTGTATGCCGACGAGTTGCAGCAGTGGCATCAGGACGGCTGGATCGAGCGCCTGGAGCTTGTCTACTCGCGCGATCAACCACAGCCACCGCATTACGTCCAACACGCGCTGGCCGCAGCCGCCGATCGCCTGCGTCATTGGATTGATCAAGGTGCCTGCATCTACGTCTGCGGCAGTCTGCGCGGCATGGCACCCGAACTCGACCGCACGCTGGATTGCATCCTCGGAGCCGATGTCAGACAGGAACTGCTGGGCAGCGGGCGCTATCGCCGCGACGTGTACTGAACCATCGCACGCGGCCCCGCCAAAAGCGCTCAACAAAGCGATTACGCAGATACCCACAGCGCGTCTGCTGCTGAAATCCGCAACATCCCTGCTTGCGGTGGCTGCGCGCTAGACGCACCGGCTGATCCAGGACCGCGCTCCGGCTTCCCCATTCTCTCTCGATCACCGCATTACGCTGCCAGATCGACCAGATTGCTCGTTGTCGCGCTGCCGCCAATGCTGCGGTACTGCCCCACGGCCATCTGCATCAACGCTGCATAGGCCTGCTGTGTGCCGTCGCTGCTGGATGCATCGGCCGATGACGGCGGTCGCGGCGGCGGATCGCGTGGCTGCATCGCTTCCTGCAGTTCCTGCAGACTCAGCGCCCCGCTCTTGTCGCTGTCGAGCAGGTCCAGCAGCTGCGTGCTCGACGCACTGTCGCCATTGACCAGTGTGCTCAATTCACCGCTGCTGACACTGTCGTCGCCATCGCTGTCCAGGCCGGCAAACAAGGACTGCACATCCTGTCCTTGCTCACCCGGCGGTGGCGGAGGCGGCGGCAAGGCCTGCGCCAGTTCGCTCTCGCTGACGGTGCCGCCACCATCCTGATCGAGCATGCTCAGCAACCCGTCGATGTCGATCTTGCTGTCGTCATCGCTATTGGACGACAGCGCGGTCGATAGCTCGGACGCGGTCAGGCGGCCATCGCTGTCGCTATCGATGGACTTGAACAACTGCGTCAGCGGATTGGTTTTTTCCGCCTGTGCGGCGGATGCGGCGTTGCCGGTGGTCGCACTGCGGCCTGCATAGGACGGGTAGGCGGCATAGCCGGCTCCGACCGAGCTGATGGTACTCATTGGTTTCCCCCTGGAATTGCCGGAACCACTCCCGGCGCCTGCACTGTTCCCTAGCCAGGTGGCACAGCGATGCCGTCGCTTGTCTGCGTTGACACGAATGCATCCGGGCGCGTGCCAGGAGGCGCGCCCTGCTCGCAGATACGTGAAAGGCCCTAGACCGGGCTCACCCGGATCGCCAGCAGCTCGCCGCCGCCGTCGAGCACATGGCGCGTGCGTGTGGAGGCGCTCAGCCACGCGGTATCGCCGGCAGCCAGCGGTGGCAGGCCACTTTCGCGACCGAAGCTGGCCTGGCCTGCCAGCAGGTGGATCGCCCAGGCGCTGCCCGGGTCGGCGAAAAACAGCATGGTGCCGACCAGCGGCCGGTGCAGCAGTTCGGTCTGCAGCCGATCGCGCCGCCACATCAGGTTGAAATCCTGGGTTGGCCCGTCGAGCAGCGTGGCATGTACGGTTTCCTCGCCTGCAAATCGGACGCGCTGGTGCGGCGGCAGCAACTCGCAGCTGCGATGACTGCTGCCAGGAACGTCGGCAGCGGCGCCGGCGGCATGGTCGCACTGGTCAGCGCCACTACCCTTATTGCCATTGCCATTGCAATTGCAATTGCCACTGCCGCTATCGCTTTTGCTGACGCCGCCGCTAGTAGCCGTGCCGATGCCAATGCCTGCATCGGTGCCTGTGCTGGTGTCGTTGCCTGTGCTTGTGTCGGTGTCGCTGACCCTACCGCTGACAGCATCGCCAAACTGCAGCCGCATGCCATTGCCGTGCAACAGCACCAGCTCGCGATCGATGCCCGGGAACGCGGAAAACGCCGCATCCTGCTCGATCTCGGCAATCGACAGGCGTAGCGACCACGCATCGGCATTGCCGAGGCGCAGGATCTCGCGCGTCCAGCCCAGTTGATTGCGCCACCGCTCACGGCGGTACTCGGTGGCCGGAATCACCCGGCTGCTCAGGTCTGTCAGCTGCATGGGCGCATTGTGCCGCAAGCGCGGCGCCCGGGCCGTCATGCTGTGACTTAAGCCTGCTGCCGACCCTCAGGCTTGCTATCTAGCCTCAAACTCGAGGATGTGGCCGACAGCTACAAAACGATTGACGCCTCACGATGTAACCGGCGCTTCATGCTGTGACTGCCTCTTTCCTGCAGTCGCAGACGCTTGCGTGCGCTCGCAACCCACGCGGACCCAAAACGAAAAACGCCCGGCTGCACATCCAAGTGCAACACCGGGCGATTCCACGTCCTTGTCGGCTTCCAGCCATCCCCCAGACATCCTGTCCAGTTAGGTTGCGGCCACGCATCCTCGCGTCGAACCGTATCTCGGATCCTTTCCCGTTAACGCCGTCCCACCGGTTTCACCGCCGCCCCCTTGGCAGCCTTCTTGGCGGGAGCCATCGTGGCTCCCACTTCGATCAGGTCTCGATTCCGTTCGACCGTCTTGAGTCCGATGCCCTTGACCAGTGCCAGTTCCTCGGCACTCTTGAAGGGACCGTTTGCCTGTCGGTGCTCGACGATTGCCTCGGCTTTTGATCGCCCGACGTTCGTCAGCACCTTGTCCAATTCCTCAGCAGACGCGGTGTTGATATCGACCTTGTCGAGTGCATACGCATTCGAGGACAACAGCAACACCAGTAGCAGGGACTTCAGGGCTACGGTAAATGACTTCATTGCAACGCTCCTTGTGGCTTGGGTGATGGTCCTAGCCAGCATTCCTGCCGGCCGAGCCAGTGTCCCGCGCCACATGCAGCAATCCTATCGCCAACGAACTTTTCACACAGCCGGTGAACTGCGCGCCGCCTTGTAGGGAAATACCTACCCCCAGGCACGGGCGTAGAATGTGCCATTACGTCACGTATTCGGAGCCTCCATGGACAGCGCCAAGATCGACCAATTCATCAGCGACACCTGGGACCGCGAGATCGTCCCGCAATTGGTCGATTACATTCGCATCCCCAATAAATCGCCGATGTTCGACGCCGATTGGGTCGCGCACGGCTACATGGAGCAGGCGGTCACCCTGATGGAAACCTGGGCGCGCGCGCAGGCCATCGAGGGCATGCAGGTCGAGGTGGTGCGCCTGGAAGGCCGCACGCCGTTGATCTTCATCGAGATTCCGGCAACCGGTGCCGAATCGGGCGACGACACCGTGCTGCTGTACGGCCACCTGGACAAGCAGCCGGAGATGACCGGCTGGGACGCCGACCTCGGCCCATGGGAGCCGGTGCTGCGCGACGACAAGCTGTACGGGCGCGGTGGCGCCGACGATGGTTACGCGATCTTCGGTTCGCTGGCGGCGGTACTGGCGCTGCGCACCCAGGGCCTGCCGCATGCGCGCTGCGTGGTGCTGATCGAGGCCTGCGAGGAATCCGGCAGCTACGACCTGCCGGCCTACGTCGACCATCTGGCCGCACGCATCGGCAAGCCATCGCTGGTGGTGTGCCTGGATTCGGGCTGCGGCAACTATGAGCAGCTGTGGTGCACCACCTCGCTGCGCGGGCTGACCGGCGGCAACCTGAGCGTGAAGGTGCTGGAGGAAGGCGTGCATTCGGGCGATGCCTCCGGCGTGGTGCCGTCCAGCTTCCGCCTGCTGCGCCAGTTGCTGTCGCGGATCGAGGACGAAGCCAGCGGTCGCATCCTGCTGGACGGACTGCATGTGCAGGTGCCGGCCGAACGGCTGGCGCAGGCCAAGGCCGCGGCGGCGACGCTGGATACCGCCATCTTCGACAAGTTCCCGATGGTCGATGGCCTGGTGCCGATGCACGACGACCTCACCGAGCTAGTGTTGAACCGCACCTGGCGCCCGGCGCTGTCGATCACCGGTGTGGATGGCATGCCGCCGCTGGCGTCGGCCGGCAACGTGCTGCGTCCTCAGACCGCGGTGAAGCTGTCGCTGCGTCTGCCGCCAACCGCCGACGGCAAGGCCTGTGGCGAACTGCTGAAAGAGGCCTTGCTGCGCGACCCACCGAACGGCGCACAGGTGACGCTGGAACTGGAAAAGGCATCATCGGGCTGGAATGCGCCCGAGATGGCGCCATGGCTGGCAAAAGCCATCGACGACGCCAGCCTGGCGTTCTTCGACAAGCCGGCGATGTACATGGGCGAAGGCGGCTCGATCCCGTTCATGGGCATGCTGGGCGAGAAGTTCCCGGGCGCGCAGTTCATGATCACCGGCGTGCTCGGCCCGCATTCCAATGCGCATGGCCCCAACGAGTTCCTGCATATCCCGATGGGCAAGCGGGTCACGGCCTGCGTGTCCAAGGTGATCGCCGAGCACCACGCCGCCTGCCTGCGCGGCGAGACCAGCGGCTCGCCGGTGGCGGCCGATAGCGGCACCCGTCATGGTGGGCATGGCTGCTGCTGATTGACCCCTGGACCGCCCCGCGCATGCCGGGGCGGCCCAGTGGCATTGCCATGCGTTGCGGCGCGCGCATGGACGCAGCCCCAACACCGTCGCGACAGTCGGCGCTGCACATGTGGTTGCCAGGGCGGCGAATGCTAGTCTGCCGATCCCACTTCCCTCAGTGCCTGCGATGAACAATCTCTTCGGTAGCGACAGCTGGCTTTACATCATTCTGGTCGGCTTCGTGGTCGGGCTGCTGGCCCGTTTCATCACGCCCGGCACGCAGCGACTGGGTTGCCTGCTGACCATCGTGCTGGGCATCGCCGGTGCAGTGGTGGCCAGCTGGTTCGGCCGCTACATGGGCTGGTACCACGCCGGCGAACCGGCGGGTTTCCTCGGCGCGTTGCTGGGTGCGATCGCGATCCTGGCGCTGCTGCGGCTGTTCAGTGGCAGCAAGCGTTGATCGACCCCGCGTCGCTGCCGACCTGGCGCCTCACTTCACGACACAGCATTCACCCATGACGTCATCGTTGACTCCCGATACCGCGCGCGCTGCGCTTCGTCTGCAATGGGCGCGGCAGGCGTTGAACGACCCTGAGGTCACGCTGCAGCGTGCCTCGGTCGATGCGGGATTCCGCAGTTACTGGCGTACCCAAGGACGCGGCGTGGACCGCATCCTGATGGATGCGCCACCTGCATTGGAAAACGTGGCGCCCTGGTTGCGCATGCACGCTCTGCTCGGCACCCACGGCGTGCGCGTGCCGCAGGTGCTTGCGCAGGATCTTGAAACCGGCTTCCTGCTGCTGGAAGACCTGGGCGTGCCGACCCTGGCGCAGGTGCTGACCGACGCCAATGCCGACGCGCTGCTGGATGCTGCGATCAGCCAGTTGCTGCTGCTGCAGCGCATTGCGCCGCCTGCCGACAGCGGCGTGTTCGGCGAGGCGCTGCTGCAACGCGATGCAGGCCTGTTCGAAGAATGGTTTCTTGGTCGCCACCTGGGCCTGCAGCTGGATTGCGGCCAGGCCGAACAACTGCAGTTGGTGCAGCGCCGCTTGATGGACAACGCACTGGCGCAGCCGCGCGTCTTTACCCACCGCGATTTCATGCCGCGCAATCTGATGCCGGTCGGCGACGGGCCGGCGGTGCTGGACTTCCAGGATTGCGTGATCGGGCCGATCGCCTACGACCCGATCAGTCTGTTCAAGGACACCTCGGTGAGTTGGCCGCTGCCGCGCGTGGATGGCTGGCTGGAGCGCTACCACGCGCGTGCCGCAGCGGCTGGATTACCGGTGCCGCCGCTGGCGCAATTCCTGCGCGATGCGGACTGGATGGGCGTGCAGCGGCACCTGAAGAATCTCGGCATCTTCTCGCGCCTGAGCCATCGCGACGGCAAGCACTGGTATCTGGATAACGTGCCGCGTTTCATTGTCTATCTGGACGAGGTGTTGCCGCGTCATCCCGAGCTTGCGCCACTGATCGGCCTGCTGGAAGACCTGGTCAAACCTGCCCTGGCGGCACGCTCCGCGCAGGTCGGCGCATGAAGGCACTGATCTTCGCCGCCGGTTTCGGCGAGCGCATGCGTCCGTTGACCGAGCGCACGCCCAAGCCGCTGCTGTCGGTCGGCGGCACACCGCTGATCGTCTGGCATCTGCGCAAGCTGGCCGCGCTGGGCGTGGACGAGGTGGTGATCAATACCTCGTGGCTGGCCGAGCAGTTTCCACAGGGACTGGGCGATGGCAGCGCGTTCGGGCTGCGGCTGACGTACTCCTTCGAGGGCGCCACCCCGCTGGAAACCGGCGGCGGCATGTTGCATGCGTTGCCGTTGCTGGGCGAGGCCCCGTTTCTGCTGGTCAACGGCGATATCTGGACCGATTTCGATTTCGCGCGGCTGTCGGCCGCACCGGCGGGCCTGGCGCAGTTGGTGCTGGTCGATCAACCCGCCTATGCCGCGCGCGCAGACTTTGCGCTGGATGCCGATGGCAAGGTGCGCGCAGATCTGCACGCGACGCTGACCTACGCCGGCATCGGCATGTATCGACCGGCGTTGCTGCGCGATTGGCAATCGGTCATCGGCCAGCTCCCGGAGCACACCGGCACCGCGCCGCGCTTCGCGCTGGCGCCGATCCTGCGCGCGCAGATGGCGGCAGGCCTGATCGATGGCATCCACCACGCCGGGCGCTGGACCGATGTCGGCACGCCGCAGCGATTGGCGGAGCTGGATGCCAGGTTACTGCACGACGGCGGCTGATCGCAGCCACGCCCCTGCAAATGCCCGGCCGCGCGTCGCGCATTGCTCAATCGCCCATCTTGATGGGCTTGCAGCCAATGCGCCGGCGCCGCTCCTGCTCTTGTCCATGCGCACCGACCATTCCGACAGGTCCTTGCCCGACTACCGTCGCGGGACCTTACGCGGCATGGATGCCGCGTAGGAGCCTACAAGGACGTACTTGCGGCGTGTCCCGCGACGGTGGGCGGGCAAGGGCCTTGCAGCCAGGCCGCAGATCAGCTGCTCTACAAGCTTCAGGCGATGTGCCTCGAATGCACCGACACTGCGATAGATGTGCAGATGGCAAGCGCTAAGCAACCTGCGCCTACCTAGCGCTGAGCGTAGTAATTCCGTCAGCTGCTCGAAGAGCCGCGATCCTCCAGCACCCGCCGCAGGAACGGCACGGTGATGCGGCGCTTGGCAGCCAGCGATTCGCGATCCAGCCGGTCCAGCAATGCCACCAGCCCTGCCAGTTCGCGTTCGCTATGGGTCAGCAGCCAGTCGATTGCCGCCTCGTCCAGTGCCAGTCCGCGCCGTTGCGCACGATCGCGCAACACCGCCGCGCGCCCTGCGTCGTCGAGCACCGGCAGGCTGATGCGGATGCATTGCGACAGCCGCGAGCGCAGATCCGGCAACACCAAGGCCAGGCCGTCGGGCATGTGCCGCGCGGTGTACAGCAAGGTGGTGCCGGCAGCGCGCGCGCGGTTGTGGAAATCGAACAGCGCCACTTCGTCGTCGCGCTGCCCGGCAATGCTTTCCACGCCATCCAGTGCGACCAGGCTGCGCCCTTCCAGCGCTTCCAGCGCATCGCGCAACCGGCCAGTGGCGGCGTGCAGAGGCAGGTACGCCGGGGCGCGTCCGGCCTGCTCGGCGGCCGCGCACACCGACAACGCCAGATGCGTCTTGCCGGTGCCGGCGGGGCCGGCCAGATACAGCCAGTCGCTCACCTGCCCGACTGCCAACGCCTGCAGTTGCAACAGCAGGCCGTCGGGCGCGGCGATGTAACTATCGAATCGCTGATCGGGCGGCGCGCGTAGCGCCAGTGGCAACTGCGGAACGCTCACAGCCGATCGGTGTCCTTGCCTGGGTCGATGATCACGCTGCGCTCGTTGGTGGACTGCAGCACGATGCCGGCACGTTCACCCGCATACAGATCGCTGCGCGTGTACTGCTCATGCGCATAGCGCAGCAGCACATTGGCCACCGCCGCCACCGGCAGCGCCAGCAGCATGCCGAGGAAGCCGAACAACTGGCCGCCCGCCATCACCGCGAAGATCACCGCCACCGGATGCAGGCCGATCTTGTCGCCGACGATGCGCGGCGTCAGCACATAGCTTTCCAGCAGCTGGCCGACGGTGAACACCACCCCGACGCCGATCAGCAGCTTCAGGTCGAAGCCCTGTGCCTGCACCACCGCCGCCAGCAGGGCCAGCACGATGCCGGTGGTGGCACCCAGATACGGAATGAAGCTGATCAGGCCGGCAATGATGCCGATCAACAGGCCCAGATTGAGCCCGATGATGGACAGGCCGGCGGCGTAGATCGCCCCCAGCGCCAGCATCACCAGGAACTGGCCACGGATGAAGCCACCCAGCACGTCGTTGGATTCCTGCGCCAGCCGGCTCACGGTGCCGATGTAGGCGCGCGGAATGACCGCGGCCACACGCTCGACCAGGCGGTCCCAGTCGCGCAGGAAGTAGAACGCCAGGATCGGCAGCAACGCCAGGTTGATCACCCAGGTCACCATCGCAAAGCCCGACCGCTGCACGTAGCCGAAGAAGGTCTTGGCGGCGCCACCGGCCTGCTCCCAGTGGCTGCGGATCCAGTCGATCAGACGTTCCGGGTCCAGCCAGCCCATCAGCTCCACGCCGGTCTTGGCTTCCAGCCACGGGATCGCGGTACTGATCGCCCAGGCACGCATCTGCGGCAGCGCGTCGATCAGGGTCATGATCTGGCGCTCGATCATCGGCACCAGGATCATCAGCGCCAGCACGAACAGCAGCAGCGCCAGCACGAATACCAGCACCACCGCGATGTTGCGGGAGCGGCCGGCGCGCTCGATACGGTCCACCAGCGGGTCGCCCAGCCAGGCCAGCAGCAGCGCCAGCACGAACGGCGTCAGGATCGGCGACAGCAGTGATACCACCCACAGCACGCCGACAGTCACCGCCACCCATTTCAGGCGACGCAGAAACAGGGCGATCTCGGCTTCGGGAGTCAAAGTCATTTCAGGCGGTACTCGGCGTGCTCGTTTTCGAGAATGATCGGGCCCTCGGTCGGCACCGACACGGGCACCAACGGGCTGTTGTCGCCGAGCATACGGTTGAGGCCGGAAATGCCCGTGAGCAATTCCAGGTCCACTTCCATGCGGTCGCCATTGGCACTGACCGGGCGGATGCTGCGCACCACCGAAACGCCCTGCAGTGCGGCAGAGACGCGCAGGTAATCGTCGGCGCTGCCGATCCCGGTGATCACCGCGCGGTAGACCCCAGGCACCCCCGAATCCACCCGCTTGGCGTAACGCTTGACCAGCGCGTCGGCGGCGCCGTCGGCACCGGCAGCCATCGCGCGACGCGCGTCGGCGTCGCTGCTGGTCCAGCTGGACAGCACGTTGCCGTTGTCGACGAAGACCCAGTCGGCGGTCCAGCCGGCGTCATTGCGGTAGAGCTTGCCGATCAACTGCATCGGCGGGCTGTACTTGGCCGAGGCGCGTGCCACCGTGGCGGTGTCCTTGCGCCAGATCGCGCCGGCCAGCACCTGCTCGGCGGCGGCACCGCCGGGCAGGCCGAGCCGGTAGCCGCGCTCGATCGCCCGGTCCAGCACGCTGCGCGCGGCATTGGCCTGGCCCACGCCGACCAGGCGCGGGCCGCTGCCGTCGTCGATGGCCAGCCACAGCACCGGCTTGGGCCGCGGCAGCGGCCACACCGGCAGGCCCAGTGCGGCGATCAGGCCATCCACGTCCGATTGCCGGAAGCGCGCCACCAGCACGGTGCGAAAGGTCGGCGCGCCGGTGCGCGAGGTGCCCTGGTCCTGACGGTAGTCGTAGTTTTCGACATAGCCCGGCGCGCCGCGCAATGCCTGCGAGACGCCGGGGCGGCTCATCACGCCGCGGTCGCCGGACACCTTGCCCAGCACCGCACCGAGCGCGCGCGCCAGCGCACCGGGGCGATCCGACTCGCTCTGGCTGTTGACCGGCACTTCGGCCTCGTAGGCACTTTGCGCCTTGGCGACGTCGCCTTCGGTGCGTAAATCGGCCTGCGCAAAGGCTGGCGCGAGGGGCATGGCGACCACGAGGGCGAGAAAGAAAGCGAGACTGCGGCGCATCGACGGTTCCATGACGTAAGCGTATCCGGGTGAATTGTTGCCCGAATGGGACGCCAGCGCCAACGTGGCTGCTAAAATCGCCGCCTTTACAGCCGAGCCCTCCCCGCCCGTGACCAGCCCAACGCCTTCCAATCCCTCGCCCATGACCTACCGTGAGGCAGGTGTCGACATCGATGCCGGCAATGCATTGGTCGAACGCATCAAGCCGCTGGTCAAGCGCAGCTTCCGGCCGGAGGTGATGGGCGGCCTGGGCGGTTTTGGCGCCTTGTTCGACCTGTCCGGCAAGTACCGGGAGCCGGTGCTGGTGTCCGGCACCGACGGCGTCGGTACCAAGCTCAAGCTGGCGCAGCAGCTGGGCCGGCACGACACCATCGGCATCGACCTGGTCGGCATGTGCGTCAACGACGTGCTGGTGCAGGGCGCCGAGCCGTTGTTCTTCCTGGATTATTTCGCCACCGGCAAGCTGGACGTGGACACCGCCGCGGCGGTGGTCGGCGGCATCGCGCGCGGCTGCGAGCTGTCCGGCTGCGCCCTGATCGGCGGCGAAACCGCCGAGATGCCCGACATGTATCCGCCGGGCGAGTACGACCTGGCCGGCTTCACCGTCGGCGCGGTGGAAAAATCGCAGCTGCTGGACGGCGCGCAGGTGCGCGCAGGCGATGTGTTGATCGGCATCGCCTCGTCCGGCCCGCATTCCAATGGCTACTCGCTGATCCGCAAGATCTACGAACGTGCCGGCTCACCGGCCGAGCTGGTGCTGGACGACGGCGTCAAGCTGATCGATGCGCTGATGGCGCCGACCGCGCTGTACGTCAAGCCGATCCTGGCGCTGCTCAAGTCGCAGGGCGACAGCATCCACGCCATGGCGCACATCACCGGCGGCGGGCTGACCGAAAACATCATTCGGGTAATCCCCGACGGCCTGGGCCTGGACATCGACGCCAAGGCCTGGACGCTGCCGCCGGTGTTCGCCTGGCTGCAGCGCGAAGGCGCGGTGGCCGATGCCGAAATGTGGCGCACCTTCAACTGCGGCATCGGCTTCGTGCTGATCGCCGCCCCCGAGCAGGCTGCCGCGCTGGAACAGGCGCTGGATGCGCAGTCGCTGGCGCACTGGCGCATCGGCCAGGTGGTCCCGGCACAGGGCGACGAGCGCGTGCGGATCGGTTGATCGAGGAGAGCTGCATGGACGCTTCCCCACGCGCACTGCCGGCATCGGCCAGCGCTGACGATCTCCAGCACCTGAAACTGCTGTCGGTCTTTCACTATGTGCTGGCCGCCATCACTGCGCTGTTTTCGCTTTTCCCGTTGATCCATCTGTTCATGGGCATTGCAATCATCACCGGGCACCTGCCCATGACACATGCCAATGCGGACGCACCATCGATGGATCCGCGATTGTTCGGCTGGTTCTTCGTGGTGTTCGCGGCTGTGTTCATTGGCTGCGGCCTGGCGCTGGCGGCGTTCATGGCCTACGCGGGCCGCTGCATCGCCCAGCGCAGACGGCATCTGCTGTGCCTGATCGTGGCCGGCATTTCCTGCTCCTTCATGCCGTTCGGTACCGTCGTCGGCGTGTTTACGCTGGTGGTGCTGCTGCGCCCGCAGGTCAAGGCCTTGTTCGCGCCGACCGCCACCGCCGCGTGACGCGCACTGCCCCATGACTTCAGCGAATCCAGCCCCATGAGCCTGCGTCTGGCCGTCCTGGCCTCCGGCCGTGGCAGCAACCTGCAGGCCATCCTCGATGCCATCGGCAGCGGCCGGCTGCCGGCCGAGGTCGTCGGCGTGTTTTCCGACCGCCCGCAGGCGCCGGCACTGCACAAGGTTGATGAGGCATTGCGCTGGAGCGCCAGCCCGCGCGACTTCGCCGACCGCGCGGCCTTCGACGCTGCGCTGGGCGATGCAATCGCCGCCGCGCAGCCGGACTGGGTGATCTGCGCCGGCTACATGCGCATCCTCGGCGAGCCGCTGGTGCGTCGCTTTGCCGGGCGCATGCTCAACATCCACCCCTCGCTGCTGCCCAAATACCGCGGCCTGCATACCCATGCCCGCGCACTGGAAGCCGGCGATACCGAACATGGCGCCAGCGTGCACCTGGTGGTGCCGGAGCTGGATGCCGGCACGGTGATCGCGCAGGCGCACGTGCCGGTGCTGCCCGACGACAGCGCCGAGCAGCTGGCCGCGCGCGTGCTGGCGCGCGAACACCCGCTGCTGCTGGCCACGCTGGACCTGCTCGCCAGTGGGCGCGTGGAGGTGCGTGGCGATGGCGTCCATATCGACGGTCAGTGCCTGTTTACGCCACTGCGACTAGAGTCCGCTGACACCGCCTTCGCCTGAATGCGGATACGCCCTCCTCATCCTGTCTCGGACATCCTGGCGGCCCCGTGCCTCCCTCCCAGCGCATGAAACTCCTCCCGATCGCGACCGCGCTGTTGACCACCGCCCTGCTCGCCCCGGCCGGTGCCGGCCGTGCGCAACAGGCGCCTGCCGTGCCTGCGCCAGCGGCTCCTGCTCCAGCTGCAGCGGCACCGGCCTCTGCAGCGGCCCTGCCTGCCAGCACCTGGACGCCGCCACCACTGCAACCCTTCGTGGCCACCTACCAGGCGTTCTACCGCGGCAAGGAAGCCGGCGATGCCACCATGCAGGTCAGCAACGGCGAAGGCAGCCAGTGGCGTATCGACATGTCGGTACGCGGCCGCAAGGGCTTTGCCAGCATCCTGGGACTCAATCTGGAACAGAGCACGGTGTTCCGTGTCGATGGCGACACCTATGTACCGTTGAGCCAGAGCACGGTGCGCAAGGCGATGTTCTTCGGCAAGAAGGTCACCGGCGTCTACAACTGGCAGACCGCCAGCGCCCAGTGGGATGGCGATCTGAAGAAGGAGCGCCAGCAGGCGATTCCCCTGCAGCGCGGCGACCAGAGCGCGCTGTCGCTAAACCTGTCGCTGATGCGCGACGCGCAACCCGGACGCAGCCTGAGCTATCGCTACGTCGATGTCGGCCGGGTGCGCAAGTACGACTACAAGGTCGCCGATGCCACCGAAGTGGTACAGGTCGGCGACCTGAGCTACGACGCGTTGCGCGTGTACCGCGTCAACAGCGGCGACAACGAAACCATCCTCTGGATCGCCAACGGCGTTCCTACGCCGGTGCGCATCCTGCAACGTGACAAAGGTGAGGATCAGGTCGATCTACGCCTGGTCGAATATCAAGGAGCCTGACCCATGCATACCGTTTCCCGCACCTGTTCGCTGATCGCCGCTGCTGCACTGGCCGTGGCCAGCCTGCCCGCGTTCGCCATGCAGCCGTTCCAGGCCGATTATTCGGCCAACTACATGGGCATGCAGGCCAACGGCACCATGACCCTGGCCGCCGCCGGCGCCAATCAGTGGCGCTATACGCTCACCATCCAGAACCAGCTGGCCAACCTGACCCAGAGCACGGTGTTCGAAGAGAGCAACGGCCAACTGCGTCCGGTCAGCAGCAACGACACCTCGTCGATGATGGTCAAGCGCCGCAACGTCACCGCCAACTACGACTGGAAAACCAGCCAGGCGACCTGGGGCGGCGACATCAAGCCGGACCGTCGTGGTCCGGTGAAGTTGCAGCCCGGCGACATGGATGCGCTGCTGATCAACCTGGCCATTACCCGCGACCTGGCCGCCGGCAAGCCGCTGAACTACCGCATGGTCGACGAAGGCCGCATCAAGCCGATGAGCTACAAGGTGGTCGGCAAGGAAACCATCACCGTCAACGGCAAGCAGGAACAGGCGACCAAGGTGTCGCGCGTGGACGGCGACAAGGAACTGATCGCGTGGGTGGTCAAGGACCTGCCGGTGCCGGCACGCCTGCTGCAGAAGGAAAAAGGCCAGGACGCGCTGGATCTGACCATCAAGGGCCTGCGCTAAGCGCCAGGCACGTCTGGTAGGAGCGTGCCTGCGCGCGACGGGGCTTTATCGGTAACGTCCCGTCGCGCGCGGGCACGCTCCTACCAGGGCATGGGACTTGCTCTCCCGGCATCCTGCCTCCCACAGCGATGAAGAGCCCGGCTGCGAGCCGGGCTTCTTCCTTCCGATCGGCGTGCGGCGGACGCTGCGCAGCACGCAGAAACGCTCGACTCAGGGCTTGGCCGCCGCCTTGTCGTCGCCGCTGGAGAACACCGTGCGGCAGTCCACGCGGATCTGCTCGCCGGTGCTGCGCCAGTAGAACAGGTCGCAATGGCGCTTGCCTTCGACGGTCTTCTTGACCGCCACTGCATAGAACGACTGCGCGATCTCGTCGCGGCTGGCGGTGCCGTCGTTGTTCCAGTCCATGTCCTTGAACTCGACGCTCTGGGTGATCGCCATGCCCACCGACCAGGCATAGGCCAGCCATGCCAGGATCAGCACGATCACGCCGAGCAGGATCTTGCGCCGGGTAGTGAAGCGCCCGCGCAGGATCATGCGATGCGCCGGATGGTCGCGCCCAGCGCCCCCAGCTTCTCCTCGATGTTTTCGTAGCCACGGTCCAGGTGGTAGATGCGATCGATGGTGGTGTCGCCGTCGGCGACCAGGCCGGCCAGAATCAACGATGCCGACGCGCGCAGGTCGGTCGCCATCACCGGCGCGCCGCTGAGGCGCTCGGTGCCGCGCACGATCGCGGTATGGCCTTCGACCTGGATGTCCGCGCCCAGGCGCAGCAGTTCGTTGACGTGCATGAAGCGGTTTTCGAAGATGGTTTCGTTGATCACCCCCACCCCGTCGGCCACGCAGTTGAGCGCCATGAATTGCGCCTGCATGTCGGTGGGGAACGCCGGATACGGCGCAGTGGTCAGGTTGACCGCACGCGGGCGCTTGCCGTGCATGTCCAGCGTGATGCTGTCGGCAGTGGTGGTGATGCTGGCACCGGCTTCGGTGAGCTTGTCCAGCACCGCGTCCAGGGTGTCCGGACGGGCGCGGCGCACGCTGACGCTGCCGCCGGTCATCGCCGCGGCGACCAGGAAGGTGCCGGTCTCGATGCGATCCGGCAGCACCGCATGGTGTCCGCCGCCCAGGCGCTCCACGCCCTGCACCACGATGCGCGGCGTACCGGCACCTTCGATCTGCGCACCGAGTGCGATCAGGCAGTCGGCCAGGTCGGTGACTTCCGGCTCCATCGCCGCGTTTTCCAGCACGGTGGTGCCTTCGGCCAGCACGGCGGCCATCAGCACGTTCTCGGTACCGGTGACGCTGACCATGTCGAACACGTAGCGGCCGCCCTTCAGGCGCCCGTTGCTGGTGGCCTTGATGTAGCCGTTCTCCACGCTGATCTCCGCACCCAGCGCCTGCAGGCCCTTGATGTGCTGATCGACCGGGCGTGAGCCGATCGCGCAGCCGCCGGGCAGCGACACCTCGGCGGTGCCGTAGCGCGCCAGCAGCGGGCCGAGCACCAGGATCGAAGCGCGCATGGTCTTGACCAGTTCATAGGGCGCGACCTGGTGGGTGACCGAGCGCGGGTCGACCAGGATCGAGCGGCCCTTAGCCAGCGTGCCTTCGTCGATGGTGACCTCGGCGCCCAGTTCGCTGAGCAGTTTCACCGTGGTGATCACATCGTGCAGATGCGGCACGTTGCTGATCTCCACCGGCGCATCGGCCAGCAGGGTCGCGCACAGGATCGGCAGCACCGCGTTCTTGGCGCCGGAAATATTGACCTCACCGTGCAGCGCTTGGCCGCCGGTCACTACGATTTTTGCCATGGGAGCTTGGGGAATCCGAAAAGGGATGTCAGGGGAATGAGAAGGGTGGCCAGGAGCCGGCCGGGCCGCTGGCAGTCGGGGCGCAGGCGCAGCCCGACCAGCCAGGACCCGGCTGACGCTCAGCCTTCGTCGGGCGTCAGCGTCTTGAGCTGCAGCGCGTGGATCGCGCCGCCCATCAGTTCGCCCAGGGTCGCGTAGACCATGCGATGACGCGCCAACGGGGCCTTGCCGGCAAATGCGGGGCTGATCACGGTCGCCTCGAAGTGCACGCCGTCGTCGCCGTGCACGTCGACGCGGGCTTCGGGCAAGCCGGATTCGATGAGTTTACGGATGGTTTCGGCGTCCAAAGGGCGTTTCCTCATAAAATGAGCGCACATTCTACTCTTCACCCGAGTCCCGCATGGCCGTCTCGCACCTGCCCTCCGCCACCGTCAGCGACGCCAGCCTGGTCGCCAGCGGCCAGCGCGTGCTGGAGATCGAGCGCGAGGCGCTGGCCAGCGTGGGCGCGCGGATCGGCAGCGACTTCGCCGCGGCCTGCCGGCTGGTACTGGCCTCGCGCGGGCGCGTGGTAGCCACCGGCATGGGCAAGTCCGGGCATATCGCGCGCAAGATCGCCGCCACCCTGGCCTCCACCGGCACGCCGGCGTTCTTCGTGCATCCGGGCGAAGCCGGGCACGGCGACCTGGGCATGATCACCGAGGCCGACATCGTGCTGGCGCTGTCCTACTCCGGCGAATCGGACGAGGTGCGCATGCTGCTGCCGGTACTCAAGCGCCAGGGCAACCCGATCATCGCCATGACCGGGCGCCCGAACTCCTCGCTGGCGCAGGCCGCCGACGTGCACCTGGACGTGAGCGTGTCGGCCGAAGCCTGCCCGCTGCATCTGGCACCCACCTCCAGCACCACCGCCTCGCTGGCGATGGGCGACGCGCTGGCCGTGGCGCTGCTGGACGCGCGCGGTTTCACCGCCGACGATTTTGCGCGCTCGCACCCGGCCGGCAGCCTGGGCCGGCGCCTGCTGCTGCACATCACCGACGTGATGCACAGCGGCGATGACCTGCCGCGCGTGCGCGAGGACGCCAGCCTGAGCGAGGCGCTGATGGAAATGAGCCGCAAGCGGCTGGGCATGACTGCCGTGGTGGACGCGGACGGGAGGCTGATCGGCCTGTTCACCGACGGCGACCTGCGCCGTGCGCTGGACAGCGACATCGACGTGCGCAGCGCCGGCATTGCCCAGGTGATGACGCGCAACCCGCGCACCATCGGCGCCGACCAGCTGGCCGCCGAAGCCGCACGGCTGATGGAGGATTACAAGATCAACGGTTTGATCGTGGTCGACGCGCAGCAGCGCGCGGTGGGCGCATTGAACATTCACGACCTGTTGCGCGCCAAAGTGGTTTAACAGGTTCAGTTTTCTACCGTTGGAACCCCGTTCTCACCGATTCGTGCCGATGCCCTATTCCCCTTTGCAGCACCTGCCCGCCGACATCACCGACCGCGCCGCGCGTATCCGCCTGGCCTGTTTCGACGTCGACGGCACCCTGACCGACGGCCGCTTGTACTACGACCATGCCGGCAACGAGAGCAAGTCGTTCAATGTGCTCGACGGCCAGGGGCTCAAGCAGCTCGACCATGCCGGCATCCATGTCGCGCTGATCACCGCGCGCGCCAGCCTGTCGGCGGAAAAACGCGGCCAGGATCTGGGCCTGCACGTGCAGATCGGGGTCAAGAACAAGCGCCTGGCAGTGCTGGCCCTGTGCCAGGAGCATGGCCTGTCGCTGGACCAGGTGTTGTTCATGGGCGACGACCTGCCGGACCTGCCGGCCCTGCTGGCGGTCGGCCTGCCGGTGGCACCGGCCAACGCGCACCCGTGGATCGCCGAGCGCGTGCAGTGGCATACCCGGGCACGTGGCGGCGAAGGCGCCGCGCGCGAGGTCTGCGATGTGGTGCTGGCCGCGCAGGGCCAGGTCGAGGGCATCATCGAAAGGTTCTCCGCATGAGCTGGAACTGGCGCACCACCCTGGGCGTGGCGCTGTTCGCCGCCGCGGTCATTTCCGGCTGGTCGGCGTGGCAGCAGCGCGCGCGGCCGGTCGCCGCGGCGACAGACGATGCGCGCGCCGACTACGTGCTGCGCGACTTCGAACTGATTGCGCTGGACAAGGAAACCGGCAAGGAATCGATGACGCTGCGCGCGCCGGAGATGCATCGCAACCGCGCCGATCGCACTTCCGAAGTCACCACCCCGGTGTTCCTGCTGCCTGACAACACCAATCAACCGTGGACGCTGCGCTCCAAGACCGGCTGGATCAGCCCCACGGGCGACGAGCTGCGCCTGCGCGGCGATGTCGAGGGCGACAGCCCCACCGGCGGCGCGACCCCGCCGACCACGTTCCGCACCCAGAGCCTGGACGTGTTCCCGAAGCAGAACCTCGCCAAGACCGCGGCCCCGGTGAGTATGAGCCGGCCGGGTATCATGCAGAGCGGGGTCGGCTTCGAGGCCGATCTCAAATCACGCCAGTACAAGCTCCTTTCTCAGGTCAAGACCCGCTATGAACCGAATGCTGCCCGCTAAACTGGCGTTTGCCGCGCTGCTGCTGCCCGCCCTTGCGATGGCCAAGACCAGCGACCGCAATCAGCCGATGGCGATCGATTCCAATGCCAACGATTGCAACATGCTCGACGACAGCGGCAAGTGCCGCTTCAGCGGCAATGTGGTGATCACCCAGGGCACGCTGGAAATCCACGCCGACACCGCCGACATCTTCCAGAAGAACGGCCAGACCGACCGTGTCGTGCTGACCGGCAAGCAGGCCACGCTGAAGCAGCAGATGGACGACGGCGCGATGATGAACGGCCAGGCCGACAACATCGAGTACCAGGTCGCCAACGAAGTCATCGTGCTGACCGGCAATTACAAGGTCGACTCGCCCAAGGGCACCAACGCCGGCCAGCGCATGGTCTACAACACCAAGACCGGCAATATGCAGAGCGGCGGCGACGGCAGCCGCGTGCGCACGATCATCCAGCCCAAGACCGCAGCGCCGGCGGCAGCAGCGCCTGCGGCGGCGCCGGCCGCCAAGCCCGCGGCCAAGCCGCAGGGGAAGAAGTAATGCTGGTCGCCACCGGTCTGCGCAAGAAGTACAAGCAACGCGAAGTGGTCAAGGAATTCGGCCTCACGCTCGAGGCCGGCGAGGTGGTCGGCCTGCTCGGCCCCAACGGTGCCGGCAAGACCACCTGCTTCTACATGATCGTCGGCCTGGTCGAGGCCGATGCCGGGCGTATCGAGCTGGACGGCCGCGACCTCACCGCCGAACCGATGTACGCCCGCGCCAAGCTCGGTGTCGGCTATCTGCCGCAGGAGCCGTCGATCTTCCGCAAGCTCACCGTGGCCGACAACATCCGCCTGGTGCTGGAGCTGCGCGAAGAGCTGGATGGCGCCGGCCGCGAGAAGGAGCTGGTCTCGCTGCTGGAAGAGCTGCAGATCACCCATGTGGCCGACCAGCTCGGCGCCAGCCTGTCCGGCGGCGAGCGGCGGCGCTGCGAGATCGCGCGGGCGCTGGCGGCCAAGCCGCGCATGATGCTGCTCGACGAACCCTTTGCCGGCGTCGATCCGATTTCGGTCGGCGAGATCCAGCGCATCATCATCCACCTCAAGGAACGCGGCATCGGCGTGCTGATCACCGATCACAACGTGCGCGAAACCTTGGGAATCTGCGACCGCGCGTATATTCTCGCCGAGGGGGGCGTGCTGGCGCAGGGGGCACCAGATGCGCTGCTAGCCAATCCCGACGTCCGTCGCGTGTATCTGGGGGAAACTTTCCGCCTTTGAGCGCGTCGCCGCGCCATCGATTCTTCCAGTCAGTGCCCGCATGAAAGCCCGGCTCCAGACATCGCTAGGACAGCAGTTGGTCATGACGCCGCAATTGCGTCAGGCGATCAAGCTATTGCAGATGTCCACCACCGAGCTGGAACTGGAAATCGCCGAAGCGGTGGAGACCAATCCGCTGCTGGAATGGGCCGACGAGGCCGCGCATGCGGCCAACGAGCTGCCGGTGGACGCGTCGTCGGCCGCCTCCACCGACGACACCCCGCGTGAGGAACCGGCACCGGCCGAGCGCGATGACGACTGGTCACAGGACGAACTGCAGTGGACCGGGTCGGGCAGCGGCGGCAGCTTCGACGACGACGAGTCCGGCGATGCGGCCGAGCGCGTGGCCGAATCAGAAACCCTGGCCGACCACCTGCTGTGGCAGCTGCACCTGTCCCCGCTGTCGCCGCGCGACCGCCAGATCGGCGCGCTGCTGATCGATGCGCTGGACGAGGACGGCTACCTGCGCGAGCCACTGTCGGCGATTCTGGAAACGCTGGCGCTCGGTGCGGCGGTGGACGAGGCCGAAGTGCTCACCGTGCTGCACCAGATCCAGCGCTTCGACCCGGTCGGCGTGGGTGCGCGCACTCTGGGCGAATGCCTGGCACTGCAGCTGGCGGTGCTCGACCCGGCCACTCCGGGGCGCGAGCTGGCGCTGCAGATCGTCGCCGGCCCGCTGGAGCGCCTGCCGCGCAGCGGCGTGGCCGGCCTGGCGCACGAACTCAAGCGCTCCACTGCCGATGTCGAGCAGGCGGTCCAGCTGGTGCGCTCGCTGGACCCGCGCCCGGGCAAGCAGATCGGCGACCTGTCGCAGGACACCTACGTGGTGCCGGACTGCGTGATCTGGCGCCAGCGCGGCGTGTGGCGGGCCTCGCTGGCCGGCCGCGCCCAGCCCAAGGTCACCATCCACCGCGGCTACGAGAACCTGATCCGCAGTTGCGGCGAGTCCGACGCCGGCTACCTGCGCGGCCAGCTGCAGGAGGCGCGCTGGCTGCTCAAGAGCCTGGAGGCGCGCGGCGAGACCCTGCTGCGGGTGGTGCGCTGCCTGCTGCAGCACCAGGCCGGGTTCCTGGAATTCGGCGCGCAGGCCTTGCGCCCGCTGACCCTGCGCGAGATCGCCGGCGAGCTCGGCCTGCACGAATCCACCATTTCCCGCGCGATCGCGCGCAAATACGTGCGCACCCCGCGCGGCACCATCGCGTTGCGCTCGTTCTTTGCCTCCGGCATCGACACCGATAGCGGCGGCGAGGCCTCCAGCACCGCCATCCAGGCCATGATCCGGCGCCTGATCGAGGCGGAAAACCCGCGCAAACCGCTGTCCGACGCCAAGTTGGCCGATCTGCTGAAAACCTCCGGCGTACCAGTGGCGCGGCGCACCGTTGCGAAGTATCGTGAGGCCATGAACATTTCCGCCTCCCACGAACGCGTGCGTATCGCCTGACGTTGCACCCACCGCAACGCCGGCCTGCGCCGGGTGAGTCGGATCACCGGAAAGGTTCATTGGCCCACCGACCAATGGAGGTATCCGATGCGTATCGAGACGTATGGCCACCAGCTTGAAGTGACCCCCGCGCTGCGGGAGTACGTGGCAAGCAAGCTGCAGCGACTGCAGCGCCATTTCGACCAGCACTGTGAAGTCCGAACCCAGCTGGCCGTTCGCAAGCCAGACCATCACGTGGTCGCCACCGTCAACCTCCCCGGTCGCACCCTGCACGCGGATGCCAGCGGCTCCAGCATGTATGCGGCCATCGACCTGCTGGTCGACAAGCTCGACCGCCTGGTGCTCAAGCACAAGGAAAAGAAATGTAACCACCATGCACGCGAGGTGCGCGACAATCCCGCATGACGCTTCCCGCTTGATGCCCTCATGCCTTTAACCGATCTGATGGCGGCCGTGCGCACCGTGGTGTCGCCGGCCGCCGATCGCGACACCGTCCTGCATGCCGCCGCCGACCTGCTGTCCTGCCGCCAGGCCGGTGCCGACGAGCTCTACGCCAACCTATGCGAGCGCGAGGCCCTGGGCAGTACCGCCATCGGCCACGGCATCGCCATCCCGCACGGGCGCTGCCCCAATCTCACCGAACCGCGTGGCGCCTTGCTGCGACTGGACACCCCGGTGGCCTTCGGCGGCGACGAGCCGGTGGACCTGATCTTTGCGATGGCGGTGCCTGCGCACTACACCCACCAGCATCTGATGCTGCTGTCGGAACTGGCCGAGCGGTTCTCCGATGCGGACTTCCGTCAGCAGTTGCGCGCCGCCCCCAATGCCGACGCCTTGATGGCGCTGCTCACTGACGCACCGCCAGCACAGGCCAGCGCCGCATGAATACCAGCATCACCGCACGCGAACTGTTCGACCAGCAACGCGACAAGCTGGCGCTGCGCTGGGTGGCCGGGCAAAAAGGCGAGCACCGCGAGATCGAGGCCGGCAGCAACAACGCACGCCGCCCGTCGCTGGCCGGCTATCTCAACGTGATCTATCCCAACAAGGTGCAGATCCTGGGCACCGAAGAGCTGGCCTGGCTGGATTCGCTGGATGCGCGGCAACGCTGGGAAACCATCGAGAAGATCATCCAGGTGCAGCCGCTGGCGCTGGCGATCAGCAAGAACCAGTCCTGCCCGGAAGACCTGCGCGCGGCCGCCGACGAATCCAACACGCCGCTGTGGATCTCGCCCAAGCGCGGCCACGAGTTGCTCAATCACCTCTCCTACCACCTGGCGCGCACGCTGGCGCCGCGGGTCACGCTGCATGGCGTGTTCATGGAGATCTATTCGATCGGCGTGCTGATCACCGGCGAGGCCGGTTCGGGCAAGAGCGAGCTGGCGCTGGAACTACTCAGCCGCGGTCACCGGCTGGTGGCCGACGACGCGCCCGAGTTCACCCAGATCGCCCCCGACGTACTCGACGGCAC
This sequence comes from Xanthomonas sp. NCPPB 2864, assembly GCF_056675615.1. Classification (NCBI taxonomy): domain Bacteria; kingdom Pseudomonadati; phylum Pseudomonadota; class Gammaproteobacteria; order Lysobacterales; family Lysobacteraceae; genus Xanthomonas; species Xanthomonas sp. NCPPB 2864. The sequence continues at coordinate 378,175 of NZ_JBWWVS010000001.1, read as the reverse complement.
CTGCCCGGAACTGCTGCAGGACCTGCTGGAAGTGCGCGGCCTGGGCGTGTTGAACGTGCGCGACATGTTCGGCGACACCGCGGTGAAGAAGAACAAGTACCTGCGCCTGATCGTGCACCTGACCCGCCCGATGACCGAGCCCACCCCGTCCGGCTATGAACGCCTGACCGGCGATTCCGGCAGCCGGCACGTGCTGGATCTGGACGTGCCGCTGATCACCCTGCCGGTGATGCCCGGCCGCAACCTGGCGGTGCTGACCGAAGCCGCCACGCGCCTGCATATCCTGCGCACCAAGGGCATCGACCCGGCGGCGATGTTCATCGCCCGCCACAGCAACCTGCTGGAGCGACGCACGCCATGAGTATTGCGCCCTCCACGTTGATGATCGTGAGCGGGCTGTCCGGCTCGGGCAAATCGGTAGCGTTGAAGACCTTCGAGGATCTGGACTACTACTGTTCGGACAACCTGCCGGTGGAGCTGCTGCCGGATTTCGTGCGCAGCCGCCTGCGCGGCAACCCGCTCGGCGACCAGCGCCTGGCGGTGGGCATCGATGTGCGCAGCCGCAGCGACCTGACCCAGCTGGCGCAATGGCGCCAGGCCGCGCAGGAATACGGCATCGAGGCGCGGCTGCTGTTTTTCGAGGCCGGCGACGAGGCGCTGATCAAGCGCTACGCCGATACCCGCCGCCGCCACCCGCTCAGCCATCTCGGCCTGGCCTTGCCGGAAGCGATCACCCGCGAGCGGCAGTTGACCGAACCGCTGCGCACGCAGGCCGATGCCATCATCGACACCAGCGCGCTCAATGTGCACCAGCTGCGTCGCCGCGTGGTCACCGAGTTCGCGCTCGGCAGCAGCGACCGGCTGTCGCTGCTGTTCGAATCGTTCGCCTACAAACGCGGCGTGCCGGCCGAGGCCGACTTCGTGTTCGATGCGCGCGTCCTGCCCAATCCGCACTGGGACCCGGAACTGCGCCCGCTGACCGGCCGCGATGCCGGCGTGCGCGAGTATCTGGACAAGGAACCGGACGTGGTGCGCTACAGCGCGCAGATCGTGGACCTGCTCGATACCTGGCTGCCACGGCTGCGCAACGACACCCGCAGCTACGTGACCATCGCCTTCGGCTGCACCGGCGGCAAGCACCGCTCGGTGTATCTGGCCGAACGCATGGCGCGGCATGCGCGCGAGCAGGGCTGGCCGGAGGTGGCGACGTTTCATCGTGAGCAGGATTGAAGGGCTGGGATTGGGGAATCGGGATTGGGGAATCGTCAAAGCGGTGTCATGCGGCTTGGAATGTGCGAACGGTCGATGACAGCTGTGCTTTGAAGCTTGGCCTTGCGGGTTGGCCTCGGCATCGGGTCCCTGCCCCGCGCTTGCTGTCGAGGCTTTGATCTTGGTGGCTCATTTGGAGCTGCAGGCCGCCTTTGTCACTGCTGCTTCCTTAGTTTTGCTGCGGGCGCAGATTGTTCGGACTGGCGCAGGCATTGGGTCTGCGGGAAAAACTTTTGATCGGTGCATTCGTCTGCGCGTTCTGATCGGGGACTGCCTGGCAAGCGCGCGCTGCAGCGTTCGCTTGTGATGCGGTTCGCATCGGCAGACTGCGGGCGTCGCGATCATTGCCATGCGGGCAGCGGCGCGCTTGCTGCATGCGCTGCACGCGACACGCTGCCGCGGTCCTAAACGGCTATTCATTTCGCAACACATCGGTGCCGGCAGACGCTATCGCGCGGTCATGCCGACCTGTTAACGTTTCGGCATGGCCTGTGGCATTCTCCTCATTACTCATCCCGGCATCGGCGCGGCGTTGTTGAACGTGGCGACGGGGCTGTTGCGGCAGTTGCCGCTGAAGACCGAAGCGTTCGATGTGCCGCTCGATGCAGACCTGGACGCCTTGTTGCCCCAGGCCTCGTCGGCGATGCGACGGGTCGACAGCGGCGACGGCGTGCTGGTCATGACCGACCTGTACGGCGCCAGCCCCAGCAATCTCGCCAGCCGGTTGGCAAAGCTCGGCACGCCGGTTCGCCGGGTGTCCGCGCTCAGCCTGCCGATGCTGCTGCGGGTGATGAACTACCCCGAACAAGGATTGCAGGAGCTGCCCGCCACCGCGGCGGCAGGCACCCGCAACGGAGCGATCATCGACGATGCTTGAACGCGAACTCATAGTTTCCAACCGACTCGGACTGCATGCGCGGGCAACTGCCAAGCTGGTGCAGACGCTGTCGTCCTATCGCAGCAACGCCACCCTGGCGGCCAAGGGCCGCGAGGTGAATGCCAAGAGCATCATGGGCGTGATGCTGCTGGCCGCCGGCCAGGGCACCAGCGTGGTGGTGCGGCTGGATGGCGAGGACGAAGCGCAAGCGCTGCAGGCACTGGTGGACCTGTTCGAGCGTCGTTTCGACGAGGACAGCTGAGCATGCGCCGCGTCGGTGCGGGGCTGACCGACAGGGCGCGTCCGCGCCAGGGCCGCATATGAGCCTGCGTTTGCGTGGACACGCCGCCTCGCGCGGCAACGCACTCGGACGCGCGCGCGTGCGCCAGAGCCACACGCTGGAAGTGGCCGAACAACGCGTGCCCGCCAGCCAGGTGGAAACCCAGCTGCAGCGTCTGCACGTGGCGATCGAGGCGGCACGCACCGAGATGCAGCAGCTGCGCGACCGCCTGCATGGCGCGCTTGCGCGCGAGGTCGGCGAGTTCCTCGAACTGCATGCGCTGCTGCTCGACGACCCGGAGCTGCTGCAAGGCCTGGACGAGTTGATCCGCACCCACCGCTACAGCGCCGACTACGCCTTGCGCGTGCAGCGCGACCGGCTGGCGGCGGTGTTCGACGGCATGGAGGACGCCTACCTCAAGAGCCGCATGGACGACCTGGATCACGTCATCGGCCGCATCCATGCGTTCTTGCACAAGCGCGCGCCCGACCTCAAGGGCGTGGCCGGCGAGATCCTGGTCTGCGACAACGTGGCGCCGTCGGAGCTGGCGCAGCTGCAGGCGCAAGGGGTGGTCGGCATCGTCACCACCGCCGGCAGCGCGCTGTCGCACAGCGCGATCCTGGCGCGCAGCCTGCACCTGCCGCTGGTGGTGGGGGTGAGCGATGCGGTCCAGCGGATCGACGATGGCGACGTGTTGATCGTCGATGCCGGCTCCGGCCAGGTGATCGTCGATCCCAAGCCCGAGCATCTGCGCGACTACCGCGAGCGCCTGCGCGCGCTGGCCAAGGAACAGCGCGAACTCGGACGGCTGCGCTCCAAACCCACGCGCACGCGCGACAACGTCGATATCACGCTGCTGGCCAACGCTGAATCGCTGGAGGACGTGGCCAGGGCGCACGCGCTCGGCGCCAGCGGCCTTGGCCTGTATCGCACCGAATTCCTGTTCCTGCAGCGCAGCGAGTTGCCGGACGAAGAAGAACAGTTCCACACCTATCGCGACACCGTGCTGGGCATGAGCGGGCGACCGGTCACCATCCGCACCCTGGATCTGGGCGCGGACAAGGCCGACCGCACCGGCCTGACCTTGAGCGATGAGGACAACCCGGCGCTGGGCTTGCGCGGGGTGCGGTTGTCGCTGGCCCGCCCTGCGGTGGCGCAGGCGCAGTTGCGCGCGATCCTGCGCGCCTCCGGCTACGGACCAGTGCGCATCCTGGTGCCGATGGTCAGCGGCCGCGAGGAGGTCCAGTTGCTGCGCCGGCAGATCAAGAAGCTGGCCGCGCAATTGCGCGAGCAAGGCCACGAGATCGCCGAGCACATTCCGCTGGGCGCGATGATCGAAGTGCCGGCTGCGGCCCTGGCGCTGGACTGCTTTATCGACGACATCGATTTCCTGTCGATCGGTACCAACGATCTGGTGCAGTACCTGCTCGCGGTGGATCGCAACAACGAGGCATTGGGCGAGCTGTATTCGCCGTTGCATCCGGCGGTGCTGCGCCTGATCGCGCAGGTGATCGCCACCGGGCGCGCGTACGCCAAGCCGGTGGCGGTGTGCGGCGAGATCGCGGGCGACCCGCGCTTCGTGCCGATGTTGCTGGCGCTGGGGCTCACCGAATTCAGCCTGCATCCGGCCACGCTGCTGGAAGTGCGCCGTGCGGTGCGCGACATCCATCTGGGCGAGTTGCGCGTACAGGGCGACAAGCTGCTGCGCGCGCGCGACCGCAAGGGCATCGAGAAGTGGCTGGCTACCGTCGCGCAGGGCCTGGCGCGCTGAGCGATCGCGTCATCGCGCAGGCGATGTTCTAACGCGTTGCGAGCGGCACTGTATGTTTCGTCACCGTGCGCAAGCGATAATGCCGTGCTGACTCAGCAGCGCGTCTTCCATCGGGACGTGTCCACTCTTCCAGGGAGCCGCGCATGGCCGAAGCCGTCCGCCACGACAAGACCGCGCGCCAGCTGCGACTGCTGTCCGATGCGCTCGATAGCGGACGCCTGGGCCCGGTACGCCGGCTGGTCAATACGCTGGCGCCGGCGGAGATCGGCAACCTGCTGGAGTCGCTGCCGCCCGGCAAGCGCGAAGTGGTGTGGGGGCTGGTCGACCCGGAAGACGACGGCGAAGTGCTGCTGCATGTCGGCGATGAAGTACGCGAAAGCCTGCTGGCCGACATGGACACCGACGAGATCGTCGCCGCGGTCGAAGACCTCGACATCGACGATCTGGCCAATCTGGTCGAAGACCTGCCCGACACCGTCATCGACGAAGTGCTCAAGTCGATGGACCGCGAGAACCGCGAGCGGCTCGAACAGGTGCTGTCGTACCCGGAGGACACTGCCGGCCGCCTGATGAATCCGGACGTGGTGACGGTGCGCGCCGACGTCAATGTCGATGTGGTGCTGCGCTATCTGCGCCTGCGCGGCGAGCTGCCCGACCACACCGATCACCTGTATGTGGTGAGCCGGCGCCATCAGTACCTGGGCCGCGTGTCGCTGGCCGCGCTGGTCACTCATGAGGACAGCACGCCGGTCAATCGCCTGATCGACGACGAACAACCGGCGATCGATGTCGGCGATGGCTCCGACGAGGTCGCACGGCGCTTCTCGGACCACGACTGGATCTCCGCGCCGGTGGTGGACGACAACAACATCCTGCTCGGCCGCATCACCATCGACGACGTGGTCGACATCATCCGCGAACAGGCCGAACACCAGGCCATGAGCGCGGCCGGTCTGGACGAGGACGAGGACATGTTCAGCCCGGCGCGGCGCGCCTTCCGCCGCCGCCTGATCTGGCTGGGCATCAACCTGTGCACCGCGTTCATTGCATCCAGTGTGGTCAGCCGCTTCGAAGGCACGATCGAGAAGCTGGTGGCGCTGGCGGCGTTGATGCCGATCGTCGCCGGCATGGGCGGCAACGCCGGCACCCAGGTGCTGGCCCTGATGGTGCGCGGCCTGGCGCTGGGCCAGATCGGCTCTTCCAACGTGATGACCCTGCTCAAGAAGGAGCTCACCGTCGCGCTGATCAACGGCCTGGTGCTGGGCGTGGGCCTGGGCCTGATCGTGCTGGCCTGGTTCCAGCAGCCGATGCTGTCGCTGGTGATCGGCACCGCGCTGACCTTGAACATGCTCACCGCCGCATTCGGCGGGGTGCTGGTGCCGGTGACGCTGAAACGCCTGGGCTTCGATCCGGCATTGGCCGGCGGGGTGATCCTGACCACGCTGACCGACGTGATGGGGTTCCTGAGCTTCCTCGGCCTGGCGACGCTGATCCTGCTGCCGTAGTCGCCGTGTCGGGCCATGACGATCAACGTTGCACCGAGCACACCGCAGCGACAATCAGATGAATATTCGACAGAAATCGTCGCAGCGCGACATGCCAGCACAGCTGCATGCGGCGATACTGCGGGCATGTCATCGGTCTGGGGGTGTGCGTGATCCGTCGTTGTCTTGTTCTTGCGATTCTTGCGCTGCTGCTGGCCGGCTGTTCCAGCATGGCTGAGCGCCACCACGACGGGCGCCGCGGCCATTTCGTCACCCGCACGCTGCAGCTGGAAGGACGGCTCTACCGCTATCAGGTGTTCGTGCCGACCTCCAAGGCGCCGCAACCACGCCCCATCGTGCTGTTCCTGCATGGCTCGGGCGAACGCGGCGACAACGGGCGCGATCAGGCCGAAGTGGGCGTCGGGCCTTACCTGAGCGAACACACCGCCGAGTTCCCGGCGCTGGTGGTGCTGCCGCAGGTGCCCGACGACGAGGAGTGGCTGGGCATCAATGCACGCATGGCGATCGCCGCGCTGGATGCGGCCAGCGCCGAATTCGGTGCCGATCCGCAGCGCACCTATCTCACCGGCATCTCGATGGGCGGCTATGGCGCCTGGGAAATCGGCCTGATGCAACCGCAGCGCTTTGCCGCGATCGTGCCGATCTGCGGTGCGCTCAAGGCGCCACGCGATGAGCGTCGCACGCTCTACGTCAGCCTGGTGGCCAAGGAGGCCGACCCGTATACCGCTGCGGTCACCCAGCTCAAACACGTGCCGATCTGGATGTTCCATGGCGCCAAGGACGACTCGGTGCCACCGCACGACGACCGTGCGCTGTACCGCGCCGCCAAGGGCATCGGCGCCAACGTGCGCTACAGCGAATATCCGGACGGCAACCACAACGCCTGGGACGCGACCTACGCAGACCCGGCGATGTGGGAGTGGATGTTCAGGCAACGCCTGCGCTAAGCGGGCGGCGCACCGCGCCGATACGGTCTGCGCCCGCTCAGTGGTGATAGCCGGTATCGGCGGTGATCTTGCCGCGGAACACGCGGTACGACCACACCGTGTAGCCCAGGATCAGCGGCAGCAGCACCACCAAACCGATCAGTGCGAACAGCTGCGACGACGGCGGCGCGGCGGCCTGCCAGATGGTGTAGACCGGCGGCACCAGATACGGCCACATGCCCAGCACCAGGCCGAGGAAACCGAGCACGAACAGGCCCATCGCCAGCAGGAACGGCGGCGTATCCGGCCGCCCCGCTTCGGTGCAACGCCAGAGCGCGAAGCCGACGATGGCGACCAGCACCGGCACCGGCATCAGCCACAGGTAATGCGCACCGCTGAACCAGCGGTCCATCACATGCGATTGCAGCGACGGCAACCACGCACTGACCAGGCCGATGAAGATCAGCACGCTGATGGTCAGCGGCCGGCTCAACTGCCGCGCGAGCTGCTGCACATGACCTTCGGTCTTGAGGATCAGCCAGGTGCTGCCGAGCAGCGCGTAGCCGAACACCAGCGCCGCGCCGGTCAGCATCGCGAACGGACTGAACCAACCCCAGATGCCGCCGACATAGCGGTCGTCTTCGATCGGCAGGCCCTGCACCAGCGCGCCCAGGATCACGCCCTGCGCAAACGTGGCCAGGATCGAGCCGGCAGCGAAGGCATTGCTCCACAGCCGCCGCGAGCGATGCGCCTTGAAGCGGAACTCGAACGCCACGCCGCGGAACACCAGCGCCATCACCATCAACAGCACCGGCAGATACAGCGCCGACAGGATCACCGCATACGCCTTGGGAAACGCCGCCAGCAGCCCTGCCCCGCCCAGCACCAGCCAGGTCTCGTTGCCGTCCCAGATCGGCGCGGCGGTATTCATCATCAGATCCAGCTGCGCTTCGTCCTTGCGGAACGGCGCCAGGATGCCGATGCCGAGCACGAAGCCGTCCAGCACCACGTACATCAGCACCCCGAAGCCGATCACCGCGAACCACGCCACCGGCAATACGCTGCTCATGTCCATCATGCGGCTCCGTCGATCGGTTCGTCGGCCGCCGACAGCGGCCGTGCCGGGGTGTGTTCGCCGTGGTCCAGCTGCGGGGCGTCATGCGGGGTCGGGCCGATCTTGCCGATCTTGACCAGGTACCAGATGCCCCAGCCGAACACGAACGCATAGCCCACCACGTACACCGCCAGCGAGATTGCGGTCATCAGCGTCGATTGCGGGCCCACGGCATCGGCAGTACGCAACAGGCCATAGACCACATACGGCTGCCGCCCCATCTCGGTGACGAACCAGCCCGACACCAGCGCGATGAAGCCGCTCGGCAACATCCAGCGCCAGGTCGCCAGCAACCAGCGCCACTGCAGCAACTTGCCGCGCCACCAGGCGAACGCCGAGACCCAGGCCACCACCAGCATCAACGAGCCCAGCCCGACCATGATGCGGAAGGCGAAGAACACCGGCAGCACCGGCGGGCGATCGGCCGCCGGCACCGAGGTCAGCGGCGCAATGCTGCCTTCCGCACTGTGGGTCAGGATCAGGCTGCCCAGGCGCGGAATCGCCACCTCGTAATCGTTGCGCTCGGCCTGCGCATTGGGCAGCGCGAACAGCACCAGCGGAAACCCCTTGCCCTGGCCCTCGTCATGCCAGTGCGCTTCCATCGCCGCGATCTTCATCGGCTGGTGCTTGAGCGTGTTCAAGCCATGCATGTCGCCGACGAAGATCTGCAGCGGCACGGTGATCGCCGCGAAGGCCACCGCCAGCTTGAGCATGCGCAGCCCGGCCTCGCGATGCACGCCGCGGTGCAGATACCACGCCCCCACCGCACCGACCACAAAGCAGGTGGTGATGAACGAGCCCAGCGCCATATGCGCAAGCCGATACGGGAACGAGGGGTTGAAGATGATCTTCAGCCACGCCACCGGATGCACGATGCCGTCCACCACCTCATAGCCGGCCGGAGTCTGCAACCAGCTATTGGACGACAGGATCCAAAACGTGGAAAACAGCGTGCCCAGCGCCACCATGCAGGTCGCCAGGAAATGCAGGCGCTCGGAAATGCGCCCCCAGCCGAACATCATCACGCCCAGGAAGCTGGCTTCGAGGAAGAACGCGGTCAGCACTTCGTAGCTCAACAACGGGCCGATCACGCTGCCGGCGATCCGGCTCAGCTCCGGCCAGTTGGCCCCGAACTGGAAGGCCATCACGATGCCGCTGACCACGCCCATGCCGAACGACACCGCGAAGATCTTCTGCCAGAAGAAATACAGCTCGCGCCACACCGGCAGCCGGGTGCGCAGCCAGCGCCATTCGAGAAATGCCAGCAGGCTGGACAGCCCGATGGTGAATGCGGGAAACAGCACGTGGAATGCGATGACGAATCCGAACTGGATCCGCGATAACAGCAAGGCATCCATGGAGAATCCTCCAGGAAAAAGATGGGGCAGCATCAGCGCACAGGTTGCAGGTCGGTCGCCAAACAACCAGTGCCGGTCGATCGCGACCTCTGCGCTACGGGATCATGATAAGGACGGTCGTGCTCGTTCCCGATGCGACACGGCGTCGCATCTGCGGCAAATTGCCGCGCTTGTGCAGCCAGCAGCGACCCACAACATGCCGCGAGTGGTCGTCAGCTGGGTGCGGACGGCGCGCCCGGAACCGCAGCGCATGCGTGGTCCATGCTGACTCGTAGTACCGGCCGCGCCTGCCTGACGTTGTAGCCTTGTGGGCCCTCTCGGCGATGCTACACCCGGTGTGCACCGCAGCGCGCATTTCTCGCACGCAGACGCGTTGCACACAGGCCGGTCACCGCGATGCACCCGGCTCTCGCAGATGCACCGGCACGCGCTGGAAGGTCACCGCGCTGCCCCACCGCATCCGCACGCAGGGCACCGGAGAACGCTACGGCCGCACCCGCTCCCAGACCCGCAGGAAATTGCCGCTGTACACATCGACGATGCGTTGCGTGGGCCAGCCGGCATCCATCATCGCCTGCGTGAGCCTGGGCAGATCCGCGCCGCTGCGCAGACCGGTCGGCAGGCTGGAAATGCCGCCATCGAAATCGCTGCCGAAACTCAGGTGTTTCCACGGATCCTCGACAATCCCCATGGCAGCGATCTGTCGGGCGAAGGCTTCGTAGTAGCCGACGACAAAGGCGAGATCGGCATCCATGTTCGGCTTGCCGTCGGCCAGATAGGCATGTTGCAGAAAGTACGGCGCCAGGATGACGCTGATGCAGCCACCGGTCTGGACGATGGCGCGGATCGCCGCGTCGTCGAGCCCGCGGTCGAGATGACGCGACGGCCGCGTTTCGGCGCCACGGGTGACACTGCGCGAGGCGGCATGCGAGGCGAAGGCCGGCACATTGCGACGGACGCAAATGGCGCAGGCATCGAGGACGCCCTGGCTGGAGGTATGCGAAAGATCCACCAGCAGTCCGACATCGATGCAGCGCTCCACGACCTTGCGGCCGAATTCCGACAGCCCCGCCCCTTCGATCCCGCGCCACGGATTGAGCGGCGCATAGCCGGCCTGGGAGATGTCGGTATGGCTGAAATGGTTGAGCGTCACATAGGCGGCGCCGGCCCTGGCAGCGATGTCCAGGCGCTCCAGCCGCAGCGCCTGGCTGCGGACTCCGCGTGGGCCGAGCATATGCGCGCCCTCCAGCGACAGGATGGCGCAGCAAAGACCTTCGGCCCGAACCGCGCGCAGCTCGGCGGCGCTGCGTGCCAGCCGCATCCGACCCTTGCTCGCGGCCACCATCTCCTCGACATAGCGCTGATGCTCCACCCAGTTGTTCCAGGGGTCGAGAAACGGCGCGCCGAAGAGGTTCTCCCACAACGCGTGGGCGCTGAAGCAGGCAGCGCCGTAGCCGCCGGCCAGAAAGTCCGGGCCGCTGACGTGGTACATCAGCGGTTGGTTGCGACCTCTTGGCGAGGTCTTGGACATCAGCCAGAGGATCAGCGAGCGCCGCTGCGCTTTCCAGTCGCCCTTCCAGTAATCGAAGCCACCCAGGCGCGACAGATACAGCGAGTCCAGATGCGTGTCGACCGGATAGGCCAGCGCATGCACCGCCTCCAGGGTGCGGGCGGCAGGCAAGGCAGCAGAATTCTCGGACGAAACGGCATGCATGCACGAACCCCGGCGATGATTGCTGAAACAATCAAGGAATGAAGCGATGCATTTTCATCGTGTCGCGCTGGCGCGCCGATGTTTTCCAGCCAACCGATGCAACGAACGGAATCGGCCCGATGACAGTAGCCGAGCTGGATCGGCAGATCCAGCTACTCGCCTGTCTGATGGAGAAGGAAACCGCAAGACTGCTTGCGTGTTCTCGCTTCGACGGTGTGCAACAGCGCATTGCAGCCGCATTTGCGCCGCTGGACGATCACGCACTCAGCCGCGTTGACCTATACGCTCATGTCCGCGCACGCACGCGTCGCGCCACTTCGCTGACCACGGCGATGAAGACAGTCAGACCGACCATCGACAGGAACTGCGCGCGGGTGTCCGCCGAAGACGCCAGCAGCACGAAGATCACCGCCAGGATCGCCAGGGCCAGCAGGGTCAGAAACGGATAACCCCGCATGCGGAACGGCAACGCGATGCCGGCGCGGTCGGCGCGTGCGCGCAGGATCAGCTGCGACAGCAGCGAGATCGTCCACACCAGCAGGCAGGTGGCGCCGACGATGTTGAGCAGCATCGGCAACACCTTGTTGGGGTACAGCAGTTCCAGCGCGGCTGCGGCAAATCCGAACAGCACGCTGGCGATGACCGCCACCAGCGGCACCTGCTCGCCGCTGGTCCTGCCAAGCAGCCGCGGCGCTTCGCCGCGCTGGGCCAGCGAAAAGATCATCCGCGAGGCGCCGTACAGATTGGCATTGAGCGCCGACAGCAAGGCCACCACGGCGACCAGGGTGATGGCGGTGGCCGCGCCGGGAATGCGCGCCACCTCCAGCACGGCGGCAAACGGCGAGCTGAGCGCCGCGCTGGTCCACGGCACCACCGCCACGATCACGCTGATCGAGCCGATGTAGAACACCAGGATGCGCCAGGCCACGGTGCGAATCGTGCGTGCCAGGCTGCGGCCCGGGTCGGCGGTTTCCGCAGCGGCCACTGCGACGATTTCCGTGCCGCCGAAGGCGAACACCACCACCAGCAACGCCGAGCCGATGCCGGCCAGCCCCTTGGGCGCGAATCCGCCGTTCTGGGTGAAGTTGGACAGCCCCGGCGACACCACGCCGGGCAACCAGCCTGCCAGCAAGGCCACACCGATCAGCAGGAACACCACGATCGCAACGACCTTGAGGATGGCGAACCAGAATTCGAACTCGCCGAAATTGCGCACGCCGAGCAGATTGATCGCCGTAAAGGTGGCCATGAACACCACCGCCAGCAACGGCACCGACAATGCCGGCCATACCGAGGCGAGCAGGCCCGCCGCGCCGACCGCTTCGGCGGCGATCACCACCACGATCTGCAGCCACCACAACCAGCCCACCGTCGCACCGGCGGTCGGCCCCATCGCGTCGGCTGCGTATACCGAAAACGCACCGCTGGCCGGCTTGGACGCGGCCATTTCGCCCAGCGCGTTCATCACGATGATCACCAGCGCTCCGGCGATCAGGTACGACACCAGCACTGCCGGCCCCGCCGCGTGGATCCCCACGCCCGAGCCCAGGAACAGCCCGGCGCCGATCGCCGTGCCCAGGCCCATCATCATCAATTGCCGCGGTTTCAGCGCGTGGCGCAAGGTAGGCGCGGCGGACGGAGCGTGCTCAGCAACGGGATCGGTTGGAAGCGGCATGGACGGGCTTGCATGGATGGGATCGCGACACGATACCGCGTCGCGGGGCCTGCCGCGCCTCTTGACGCCGGCGCCGGAGCGAGGTCGATCAACCTTGGGGGGCGCTTGCCTGCATCCACCGCCAGGGATCACTGCCACGTGCAACCACCGGTGGCCGCCGTGCCTTGCCGCGAACCGGCCAGGCGCGAACCAGCTGCACCCCACAGACAAGAATCCCCGGCCAGGCCGGGGATCCATGTGACCGCACCCTGTTGTCGCTTACTCGGCCAGGTTGGTGCCCGCACCGGCGGTGGCGATCACCTTGGCCTTGACCTGTGCGGCCGGGGTGATGCTGTAGGTGTAGCCCAGCGGTTCGGGGAACACCTTGGTGGTGATCCAGTTGGTGGCGTTGGCGTACGGCTTGCTGCCATCCGGGGTGCCCCAGGTGATGCCGCTGCCGACGTAGTTGTTGATCAGGTCCCAGTAGCCGATCTCGCTGCTGTCGCGCGAGGTCACCGGGTTCTTGATGTTCTCGAAGTAGTTGGACTCGATCTTGGCCACCCCGCCCATGCGCACGTTGATGCCCGAGGTGGTGACGTTGTTGAAGTAGTTGTTGTAGATGTGGCTCAGCCCACGCCGTTGCAACGGCACGCGCGATTCGACGTTCTCGAAGCGGTTGTGGTGATAGGTGGTGCGCGCAGCCGAATTCTTGGTGTCGCTGTCGCTGTATCCGTTGAGCGCGACCTTCTGGTAGTTGTAGACGTGGTTGTAGGACACGGTGACGTGATGGACGCCCTTCTTCATGTCGATGCCGCCATCGAAAGACGCATCGCCGGCGCCCGAGCACTTGGTCAAGGAGGCGAACACGGTGTTGTGGTCGACCCAGATCTTGGACGGCGAGCCGCTGGAATTGCCTTCCAGCGAGATCGAGTCGGCATCTTCACCGCCCTGCAGCAGGCCGATGGTCATGTTCTGGATGATGACGTTGCTGGAGTTGCCCACCACCCAAAGCCCGAAGTTGGCCGACGAGCCGTTGGCCCCCTTGATGGTGATGTTGCTCTTGTTCTTGATCTGCACGGTCTTGGCCGGCAACTTCCACTGCGCGCAGACGTCCTTGATGCTGCTGAAGTCGAACTTGCCGGTGTAGTTGAGCACCAACCCGCCGCTGCCGGAATAACTGTCGATCGCAGCCTGCATCGCCTCGAAGGTGGTCACGGTGACCGGTGTCTTGTTGCCGCCGCCGGTGGTGCCGGCACCGTACCCGACCGGGCCGGCGATGGCGCCCGCAGCGCAGGCGGACAGGGCAAGCGCAACTGCGCCCTGAAATGTCTTGATGATCATGCAGCCTCTCCCAAAGTGTGGAAAAGCGATGCGTGCTGCCTGCGCCGGGGCGACGACAACAGCAAAGCGGTGCGTGGGGGCCGCATTCTTCGCGCGATTTAACACATAAAACAATTATCCATCACTGAAACTTTGACGCACCACGGTGTTCTCCGTGCAGGACATGCAAAAGAGACAGCACGAGACACCCGGGACAGGACACCATTGTGGCGTGCACGGTGTTTTGCTCTGTATGCAGATGTGTTTTTCATGCATGCAAACGCAGGCCGATGCCGGTTCGCTCACGCGCGCTTTCGACCGCAGTTGCTGGTGGCAAATGCGTTTCTAAGCATCGAAGTGCAACACGCAATGCTGCGCGGTGGTCACTGCACACGAACGTGTGTTGTGAGCGTCATTGGTGCGTAGCAGCAGCGCCATCGCAGGCACATGCGGTTTGCGAGGTTTGTGTGGTTTACACGGCATTTGATGCCGAGTTGCAGAAGACGATGCGTGCTTGCGCTTTTGGATCAATCGCGGCGGTTCGCGAGCGCTGGCGCTACGCCCAGCCTCTCAAAGATGTCAGGCCGCTTCGGTCCGACCACGTGTGCGTCAGGTGGTGTGCGACCATAGCTGGCAATCCGCATTGGATGTGTCGGCTCAACGACACGCGGTTGAGGCACAGCTGCGTGTATCAACACGACTGCTCTTCACGACCACTCTTCGAACCTTGCCCGCACGATGCGCAAGCAAGGCAGCGCATGCTCAATCGCGACGCGTCGCAGCTGCGCACCGCAGCCGGGCACGCTCAGCTTCACGGCACTTACATACACCCCACCCCATCCACTCAAACAGCGCGGCTGGCCTGCAGGGAGGCATGCACCAGCTGCTCGCCGGGCCACGGCGTCTGGTCGTCGAGGAAGTTGCCGACCAGGCGCATGCACGCCGGGCGTTCTTCCACATGCGGCATATGGCTGGAATTGGCGAACACATGCCACCGCGCGTCCGGAATCAGGCGTGCGTACGGCTCCACCGTTTCCGGTGTGGCCTCATCGTACTTGCCCGACAGCACCAGCGTGGGCGCGTTGATGCGATGCAGGCGCTCGATGATGCTCCAGTTGCGCAGGCTGCCGACCACGTGGAATTCGGTCGGGCCGTTCATGGCGTGATACACGGTCGGGTCGGCATCGATGGCGGCGAAGGTGCGCGCCACTTCGGCAGGCCACGGCAGCACGCGGCAGACGTGCTGGGCGTAGAACACCTGGCTTGCGGCGCGATAGGCCGGGTCGTCCAGGGTGCCGGCCGCTTCGTGCGCGTCCAGCGCCGCCTGGATGTCCTCGGGCAGGCGCGCACGCAGCCGCAGCGCCGCAGCGCGCCACAAGCCCATCGATGCCGGGGAGTTGGCGATCACCAGCGCACGCAAGCCAGCCGGCCGCCGCACCGCATGCTCGGCCGCCAGCATCCCGCCCCAGGACTGCCCGAGCAGCGCGTATTGCGACAGTCCCAGCTGCATGATCAATGCCTGCAACTCGTCCAGAAACAGCCCCACCGTCCAGAAACCGGGGTCTGCATCGGGAAGATGGGTGGACTTGCCGTTGCCGAGCTGGTCGTAATGGATCACCGCGCGGCCATTGGCTGCCAGGTCCTTGAAGCTGTCCACATAGTCATGGGTGCAGCCGGGGCCGCCGTGCAGCACGATCAGCGGGCAGGCGTCGCTGCGCAGGTCGCCGGTGATGCGGTACCAGGTCCGGTACCCACGGAATTCGACGTAACCCTCGGTGGACTGCATGACCTGCGCCTGCTAACGGCAAGAATGAGCGCCGAGCCTAGCGAGGCAACCGCCGCGCGTTAACTGGCAAAACTCCCAGGTTCGTGGCGCTTTCGAAGCTCGGGTCCGGCTGCGCGGGCGGCCGGGCGCATCATCGGTCGCCAGGACGGGCACCAACCCGTGCAGCGATTGCACCTGCCGATCACAAACTTCCACCACAGGGAAATCGCCTATCGCGGCTTGCCGTCGCAGTCGCTGAACACGCCGCGCTTACGGCTCCAGCAATCGATAGTGCATGCCGCGCACGACGGCCTCGACGCGATTGCGCGCACCCAGCTTGCGCGCTGCCGAGTTCAGATGCAGGTTCACCGTGGCCGTGGAACGGTTGAGCGCAGCGGCGATGCTCTTGGCTGTCAGCCCTTTTGCCGAATACTGCAGGCATTCGCGCTCGCGGCGGGTCAGCGCGATGTGGTGGCAGCGGCGTTCCTGCGGATCGAGCAGTTCCTGCGCGCGTGCCTGGAAGGTATGCGCCAGCAGCAGGAATGGCGACAGCTGCGCTTCGGCCAGCCGTGGCGCCTCGGCCGCGACCGCATCGACCGCAGCGCTGAATGTCGCGAACGCGCCACCCGGCAGGTGCAGGGGCACGGTGACACCGGTTCCCATACCGCTATCGCACAGATAACGCGTGACCTGCCGATGCTGGCTGCCGACGTATTCTACGCCCTCCATCTCGCCGTCGCTGCGGTAGGACCACACAAATGGCGTGGTGCGGCGCGTCGCACGCTGCTGCACCGGGTCGTGCTGGTAATAGCCGTGCTCGCACCAGATGTGCTGCATGTCGCCCGGCGCATTGCGCTGCATGAACACCGACGGGGTGATCAATGCCCCTTCCAGACTCAGCGGGACCGGCGCGTAGTCGTAGACCAGGGACTGGAAGCCCAGCCCGCAGACGTCGGCAAACACCCGGTCCAGGCAGGCATTGAGCGTGTGCAGCGCCTGCAGGTCGCGGCCCAGGCTGGCCAGAGTGTCGAACATGTGGGGTCCTTCGGTGTCGACGTACGCCGCTGGATGACATCCGGCATGGAAAACCTAGCATTTTTACCAATGGATGGGCTTGGCGGCCACATTATCGTCACAATGCCAGTCAGCTGGCTGCACTGCAGCATCGACCTGCAGACGCTCCCACGGCGCCTGCGTCGCGACCCGGCATCCCTTTCAGCGGACACCTGCATGACCGACACCCCCCGCCGCAACGATGCGGCCGCGCTGGAACGCTTTGGCTACACCCAGGAGCTCAAGCGGCAGCTGACGCTCAAGGACCTGCTGATCTACGGGCTGGTATTCATGGTGCCGACCGCGCCGTTCTCCATTTTCGGCGGCGTGTTCGACATCAGCGCCGGGATGGTGCCACTGACCTACCTGCTCGGCTTCGTGGCGATGCTGTTCACCGCCTTGAGCTACCAGCAGATGTCGCAGGCGTTTCCGGTCGCCGGCTCGGTGTATGCGTATGTGGGACGCGGCCTGAGCAGCGGCATGGGCTTTCTGGCCGGCTGGGCGATCCTGCTGGATTATCTGCTGGTGCCCACCCTGCTCTACGTGGTCGGCGCCAACGCCATGCACAACGTGTTGCCGGCACTGCCGCAACCGGCGTGGATCGCCTTCTTCGTGGTGCTCAACACGCTGGTCAACCTGCGCGGCATTGAAACCACCGCGCGTGCCAATCGCTTCTTCCTCTACGCGCAGCTGGTGGTGCTGGCGGTGTTCGTGGTGCTGGCCAGCCTGGCGATCCAGCGTGGCGTCAATGGTGCGCACTGGAACCTGCGTCCGTTCTACAACCCGCAGGCCTTTTCGCCGCAGCTGATCTTCAGCGCCTTGTCGGTGGCGGTGGTGTCGTTCCTGGGCTTCGATGCGATCTCCACGCTGTCCGAAGAAGCCCGTGGCGGCAATCGCGTGGTCGGGCGCGCGACCCTGCTGGCGCTGTTGCTGGTGGCGGGCTTGTTCGTGCTGCAGACCTGGCTGGCCGCGCTGCTGCAGCCCACCCTGCAACGCTATCCCGACGCGCAGGCCTCCAACGATGCGTTCTTCGAGATCGGGCGCCTGATCGCCGGGCCGTGGTTGCAGATCGTCATTGCGCTCACGGTCGCGATCAGTGCGGCGATCGCCAACGCGTTGGTGGCGCAGGCCGCCACCTCGCGCCTGTTGTTCGCCATGGCGCGCGACCGCCAGCTGCCGGCCTTTCTGCGCTACATCCATCCACGCACCGGCGTGCCGCAGCGCGCCATTCTGCTGGTGGCAGGCCTGAGCATGGTGCTGGGCGAAGTCTTCGTCGGACAGATCGCGCTGCTGTCCTCGTTGTGCAATGTCGGTGCGCTGACCGCCTTCATCCTGTTGCACGTGGCGGTGCTGTGGCATTTCCGCGGACAGGGCCGCCGCGTGCTGTTGCATGTCGCCACGCCGTTGATCGGCATCGTGATCCTGGCCTATGTGCTGATCAATGCCGACCAGCATGCACAACTCGGCGGCACGGCCTGGATGGTGGTCGGACTTGCAGTGCTGGGGTTTTTGAAAGCCAGCGGTCGCTCGACCGACTTCCGCGCCAGCGACGCGTTGGAATAATCCGTCGCGAGCCGATATGCAGCCTTGCTGCTGGCTGCCGGCGTGCGTCGACATGCCTGCTTGCAGGGACGTAGCGCGCGCCTTGTTAAAGCCCGCCAAGGTTATGCGCAGTCGCCATCCCGCATGCAGCGTAGCTACCTGCATCGCCTGACAGCTTGATCAAGGCGGCGCTGCCGGTGCGCTGCGCGACCGCAGTTGCCGCAGGTAGAGCGGCGTACGTGTTGCAGATATGCGGCGCCATGCGCATGCGCAACGCCACTGGCAGGCGCGCACACGTCAACTGCTGCGTGCAAAACACGATGATCTTTTTATCGACCGCCAATCTCTGAACGAGATTTTCAGCACATATTCAGCTTTAAACATTCGCTAGTCTCGTTCGGCGCCAACGATGGCGCCCGCTCGCTGTGGCCCCCGCCGCAGCCTGTCGTTCCCTGACGAGAAGGACTACCCATGAATCGCAAGAATGCCTTGTACCTGGCGCTGTTTTCCGCCGTTTCCGGCGCTGCACTGGCAACGCCGCCGACCGAAATGGATGCGGCACCGGTGAGTACCGCGCCGCAGGCGGCCAAGCTCGGCGCAGCGACGTTGCAGTCGGCAAGTCTGCGTGGCGGCATCCTGCCCACGCGTGTGGTGCAACTCACTGCGCCCACCAGCACCGAGATCGGTCGCGTGCGTGAGCGTCGCATCGCACAGGTCAAACATGGGCAGCCCTTGCAGATCGGGTTTTCGCGCGCGGTTGCCAAGCCTTTGGTGAATCTGGCCACGCTTGATTGGCAGATGGCCAAAGACGGCTCACGCGTGGCGACCTTGAAGGTCGGCTCCGCGCAGGCGGCCTCGCTGCGTGCATCGCTGATCCTGCGTGGTGCCGGCGCCACGCCGGGCGATCCGTCCAAGGTGACGCTGCGCTTTGCCGGCGACGATGGCCGGGTGTTCGAGCAATCCGGTGCCAGCTTCTCCGCCAGCGGCGACGCCATCGGCTGGTCGCCGACCGTCAGCGGCGAGAATCTGTTGGTGGAGCTGTCGCTGCCGGCCGGCCAGTATCCGGAGAACTTCAGCTTGAGCATCCCGCAGCTGTCGCACCTGGACATCAGCCCCACCGCCAGCGCGCGCGACATGATGACCATCGCCATCGGCGAGAGCGACTCCTGCCAGAACGATATCGTCTGCCGCGCCAATCCCACCGCCGGCTTCACCAATGCCGCAAAGGCGGTGGCGCGCATGGTGTTCACCACCAGCCAGGGCTCGTTCCTGTGCACCGGCACGCTGCTCAACAACACCAACTCGCCCAAGCGCAACCTGTTCTGGACTGCAGCGCATTGCATCAGTACGCAGACGGTCGCCAACACACTGCAGACCTACTGGTTCTACGACGCGGCCACCTGCAACGGCAATACCGCCAGCTCGCAGGCCACCACCTTGACCGGCGGTGCATTCCTGCGCCACGCCAACACCACGCGCGATACCGCGTTGCTGGAGCTGAAGACCGCACCGCCAAGCGGCGCATTCTATGCGGCATGGAACAGCGCGGCGATCGGCGCGACCGGCACCTCGATCGTCGGCATCCACCACCCGTCCGGCGACGTCAAGAAGTATTCGCTGGGCACCGTCAACGGGCTGAGCACCAGCATCGACGGCAAGAGCCCGCTGTACCGTGTTGTCTGGAACGATGGCGTCACCGAGGGCGGCTCGTCCGGCTCGGGCCTGTTCACCGTCGCCAGCGGTGGCGCCTATCAGCTGCGCGGCGGTCTGTATGGCGGCTACTCGTTCTGCACCGCGCAGACCGATCCGGATTACTACTCGCGCTTCTCGGACGTGTATTCCAGCATTTCCACCTACTTCGGCCCGTAAGCGGGTGATGCGCGTGGCAGGCGGGTAGCGCCTGCCACGTGCGACTGCGCTTGGCCTGTGCAGAGTGTGGTCGATTGTTTGATGTGCTGTGTGGATCGATCTGTACGGGTTGATGTTTTGTGCGCTGACCTTTGGACCCCATCGGTCACGCGCGTCAGTCGTCATGCACTTCATCTGCAGTGCCCGGATGATGCAGACTTGGCAGCTCGTCCTTCACCTGGATCGGCATGCCCGTTCAACGCACTCCTTGTGTCATCGCCGCAGCTGCACTCCTGGCCTTGTCGCTACAGGTCACCGCCCATGCAGCCGGCAAACCCGCCAATCGCGACGACGTCAAGGCCTACGCGCTGCAGCTGTGCCTGGACAACAACTATGAGCGTAGCGGCAAATACACCGCCGACCAGCTGCGCGATCGTTCGTATCTGCTGACGACCTACGCGCTCGACAATGCCAAGACCGGTGCCACCGACCGCCTGCACCGTTTCGTGGCCGAGCAGACGGCAGACTTCCATCGCGCCGAAGTGCCGATGAAGGACGAAGCCCGCCGCGGTCCGTTCAACAGGATCTTCGCGCAATGCATGGCGTTTTATCGTTCGCCTGCGTTGAACGCGTTCATTGCACAGGAACTCTGAAGGCAATCGATGCAAACCCACCGTTGGAAGGCAACGGATGGATCGGCGTGGCCGATTCGGTGCGGGCCATCGGATCGAGCAGTACACCCACCGCGTGCGTCGCAGTTGCAGCTCTGCTGCATCGGGCGTGGGCATGCCAGTGCCGAGGTTTGCGTGAGCCATTCGCAAACCCGGCAGCCCCACGCTAGTCTGAGGCACTTCCACGCCCCGCCTGGCACATCCTCTTCCCCGCTTTGACAGGAGCCGTCATGTCCGCCGCTTCGCCACGCCCTTCCCGTCGCCAGGTGCTGCGCATCGCGCTGGCAGCGGCCACGCTGAGCGTGACGAGCCAGCTCGGTGCCGCACTGCGGCGCGCACCGAAGGAAGACCCTGCGCCGTCAGACCCGGCGTCACCGGCACCCTTCCCGGCCAAGGGCAGCGTGCTGGTGCTGCTCGGCACCAAGGGCGGCCCCACGCCATCACCGCTGCGCGCCGCGGCCGCCAATGCGCTGGTTATCGACGGGCAGCCCTACCTGATCGACTGCGGCAATGGCGTTGCACAGCAATTGGCCAAGGCCGGCGTCCGCCTGCCTGCGCTGCGCGACATCTTCCTGACCCATCACCACTCCGACCACAACGCCGACCTGCTCAACGTGGTCTGGCTGGCGTGGGCCAGCGGACTGCAGACGCCGGTGCATTTGTACGGCCCGCCCGGTATCGCCAGGATGGTGGATGCCTTTGTCGAGATGAATGCCATCGACATCGATGCGCGCATCCGCGAAGAAGGCCGCCCGCCGTTCAAGCAGCTGATCCATGTGCACGAGTTCGACCAGCCCGGCACGGTGCTGCAGAACGACCAGGTCACCGTCACCGCGACGCTGGTGGATCACTACACGCTCAAGCCGGCGTTCGCCTACCGCTTCGCCGCGCGCGACCGCACGGTGGTGTTCTCCGGCGATACGCGTTACCTGCCTGCACTGGCCGAATTCGCGAGGGACACCGACATCCTGGTGCACGAGGTGATGTATCTGCCCGCGCTGGAAAAGATGCTCAAGACCAACGATAACGCACCGACCTTGCTCGACCATCTGCTCAAGAGCCATTCCACCAGCGAAGAAGTGGGCAAGATCGCTTCAGCAGCCAACGCAAGGATGTTGGTGCTCAATCACTTTGTGCCTGGCGGCGACCCGACGATCACCGATGCGATGTGGAGCGAAGGCGCGCGCAAGCACTACGCCGGGCCGATTGTGGTCGGCAAGGATCTGATGCGCTTGTAGAGAAGCAGCCGGGCACTGCAGCGATGGATCCGGCTGCGCACTGTCATCAGCGCATTCGACCCGTATCCGGCGGTGATATCGCCAATCGCTATCAAGCGGCACGCAATCACCAGACATCGTGCAGAGCGGGCATGGCACAGCAGGCGACACTGGATCTGTGGTCTCGTGTGCCCAAGAGCGGCTAACACGTAGCAAGCAGTCGCCAGGTGGACGTGGACGGCGCGCTCGGAACCGGGGTGGAAGGGCGCGACGAGCGTTTCCGGTGACGCTCAATCGAATCGCGCGCAAGCGCGCTCCTACATTGGTCTGGCACGCGCCGACGGCCCGTACCGCCCTGCCTTGCCGACTGTGCGGAGCATGCCGCCCGTGCCGTGACGCGTTGCCGAGCCGGGCCAGGACCTGCTGGCGCCGTGCCGGTTGTGGGCAGCGGCTGCGCCTGCCTGCCGGCGGCGCCCCAGCGTTGCCAGCCGCTCTACGTCAGCACCGGACTGCGCAGGCCCCACACGCCCGCACCTGCCTTGCAATACGCGTCGATAAACGCCTGCTGCGACGGCATCTGCTCCACCGCGTGCCGGATCGGCTGGGCGATGCCGTCCAGCAGGCGACGCAGGTCGCGATCGGACAGTGCGCGCGCCAGCGGATGATGCTGCTCGGGCGCGATGCCCTGCCCCATCAGCACATGGGTCCAGGAGTCGACGCGGAACAGTTCATCGGCCGCTTGCCAGGCATGTGCGCGTTCGCGCCAGGCGCGCAGGCGTAGCGCCAGCGATTCGGGCAACTCCATCGCGCGGCATTGCCGCCATAGCGGTTCCTCGCGCTGGGTGGCGTGGTAATGCAGGATGATGAAGTCGCGCACATGTTCCATTTCGGCGCGGCTGATGTCGTTGAACAGCTCCACCTGCGAGGGCGCAATGCCATCGGCCGGGAACAAGCTGATCAGGCGCACCACGGCGGCGATGGTGAGATGGATGCTGGTGGATTCCAGCGGCTCGATAAACCCGCTGGCCAGGCCCAGCGACACCACGTTCTTGTTCCAGGCCTTGAGGCGGCGGCCGGTGCGGAACGGCACCAGCCAGGGGTCTTTCAGCGCAGGCGCGGCCACATCGCGCAGCAACTTGGCATGCGCCTCGTCGTCGGACAGGTGCTTGCTGGAAAAGACCAGACCATTTCCGACCCGGTGCTGCAGCGGGATATGCCAGCGCCATCCGGCTTCGTGCGCGATGGCGCGGGTATACGGCACCGGCGGGCCAAGCGCTTCGGTCTGCACCGCAACGGCGCGATCGCACGGCAACCAATGGCTCCAGTCTTCGTAACCGGTGTGCAACGCCTGCTCGATCAGCAGGCCGCGAAAACCGCTGCAATCGATGAACAGGTCGCCCTCGAGCACCTGCCCGTCTTCCAGCAGCAGGCTGGCGACATCGCCACTCTCTGGCTGCAAGGTCACCTGCTGGATCCTGCCCTCGATACGCCTGACGCCACAGGCTTCGCTGCGCGTGCGCAGGAACCTGGCATACAGTGCGGCATCCAGGTGATAGGCATAGTTGACCGCAGGCTCGCGCAGCAAGGCGAAACGATCGACGCGCGAAGCCACGGTTTCCAGGCAGTAATCGCCAAAGCTGCCTGGCATGCCGCGGCGCTGGCTCTCCAGCCACAGATGGTGGAAGGCGCACACCAGCGTGCTTTGCCCGGTGATGCCGAACGGATGAATATAGCGCTCGCCCTGGTGGCGCCAATGCTCGAAGGAGATCGACAACTTGAAGGTGCCGGCTACCGCGCGCAGGAACTCCTGCTCGTCGATCTGCAGGAAGCGATGGAAGCTGCGGATCGGCGGCACCGTGGATTCGCCCACACCCACGGTACCGATCTGCTCGGACTCGACCAGCGTGATCTCCAGCAGCTCGCGGAATTGATGCGACAGTGCGCAGGCGGCGATCCAGCCGGCGGTGCCGCCGCCGGCGATGACGACCTTGCGAATCGGGGCCTGGCTCACTGCGCGCTCCTGGGTGATGGATCCGGGGTGAGGTCTTGATTGATCGTCTGGACAACGCAGGTGGACCACAGGGAGCGGAACGCGTGAGTGGCACCTGCCAATGCCGCACATCGGCCCTGCCCGCCCGGCAGCTGCGCAGTTGTCCGGCCAGTGGCCTTGGAGCCGATCGCGCGCATCAGCGGTTGAGCCTGCCGAGCAATAGCGCGCGCAGCTGTCGCGCCAGCGTGGGGTCGATCGGGCCCAGCGCATGCCGTGCCTGCTCGGGCAGGTGCTCGCCCGCGCGCTCGGCAGGGCCGAACACGTAGTAGTCGAACAGGGCGCGCCAGGCCTCCTTCTCCGCTGCCGGGCGGTCGCGGATGGCCCACAGCGCGTGATACAGCGCGGGCATGGGCGACGGCAGATGCGCGGGCACACTGCTCCACCAGTAGTTGACCAGCACGTTGAAGGGCTGCAGCGATTGCACGTGATGCCACCACATGCCGGGAATGAACACTGCATCGCCCGGCTCCAGCACGACGGTGCGCGCCTGCGCCAGCGCCTGGGCGAAGCGTGGATACCGCAGCAGATCCGGATTGGCGATATCCACCATGCTCACGACCTGCCCGCCCGGCGTGGGATCCAGCGGGCCGGGATACAGGTTGGCCACCTGCTCGGGCGGAAACAGCGTGAAGCGACGTTGCCCCACCGTGCAGCAGGCCAGGTTGTTGGGCGCATCGTAGTGGCAGGAAGCAATGACGCGATTGCCGATCCAGATACTCGGCTGCACCGCGATGCCGCTGGCGGCGAAATCCAGATCATTGCCTGCGCGCAAGCCCGGGAGATTGTCGTCAATAGGCAACGACGCCAGATAATACGTGGGCGGCTGCGGGTCGTCGCGATGCGTCACGATCGCCTCTAGCAAGCTGCTCAAGCTGCCGCGCTGCACCTCGAAATTCAGCGCACTGCAATCGTCGGTATAGAACGGCCGGCCGGCGATCTCCGGGCCGCCGCGGGAATACTGCAGGGGGCGCCCACTATCGTGCGCGCGCAGCAGCGCCATCGCCTCCTCGGGGCTGCGCCGCCCGGCCTGCACCAGCGACCAGTCGCGTGCGACGCCACGCAGCACCACCGGCTCGGCGGCATCGCACAGCGCGGCAAGCGGCAGCGCGTCGGGGTGGCAATCGCTGCGCTCGGCGACGGCCGCGAGGGAGGAGAAGGCTGCGCCGGTCGTCATGCGCTCAGGCGAACGCAGCAGTCGCAGACGCAGTGTGCGCCTGCTGCAGGCGGCGCTGCTTCTCGGCCATCAGCCGACGCACGTTGTGCAGCGAGGCCAGCATCAGGAACGCAGCCTCCAGATAGCCGGCCCGATGCAGTTGCTGCAACGAGGACGCATCGAGTGCGGCAAGCCGCTCGCGGTCGATGGCGAACAGGCCTTCCAGCTTGGTGGCGTGGGTGGCATCCAGCGTGACATCCAGCTGCACCGGCTGGATCAGCCCCAACGCATCCAGTGCGGCCGCCATCGCCTGGCCGGCATCCACACCGTCGCGGATGCCGCGCAATACACCGATGATGTGCTCCAGGTACGGGCTATGGCCGCCCTGCGGCAGAAAGACCGCCTCGCCTTCGTGACGGCTGATGCGCGGGTGCTCCAGATCGACGTGGATCACCGGCTCCTGCACCAAGGCGCCCTCGATGCGCTGCTCCTGGAAGCCGATCAGGAACGGGCCCTTGGCGACGATGCCGGGCAGATAGCTGGCAGTCCAACGGCCGTCCTGCAGGAACAGATTCTCGTCCTGTGCAAAGCCCAGCAGCGCCACCGACTGGTAGCCGCCGGTGGCTGGATCCTTGCGAAAGAACAGCGGGTACTCGCGCTGCAGCTCGGCGTATTCGGTGACGAACGCCGGCACCAGGCCCAGCGCATCGCCGAACTCGGCACCGAAGCGCAGCACGACGCGCAGATCGTGATGCGCCACATTATTGAGCACTGCGTATCGCGTCATCTGAAACTCCAACGGTGCTCCGCCACGGAGTACCGCATTGCGTGGAATGCGTCGATCGCGCGGCCAGGTACCGCACTTGCTGGTGGCGAGCATTGCCAAAAAGCGGCAGGCCGGCAAGCGGCACAGCAGCATCGGGGCCAGGCCTGCAGCAACCTATATCGCCGGTGTGACTCGGCGGCCGTGTGTGGGTGCAAGCAAGCGCCGCGTGTGCCGGCGACACCAAGGGATGCGCGGCGGCATCCAGCTCGCGCCTGCGGTTGCGGCCGCCGGACCGGTGCGCAGGCTGACGACTCGATGCGGCCACGTGGCGCAGCCAGCGAACGCTCGCCGGCCGCCTTCGAAAAAGCGCGCGGCTGGCCCGCACCAGCCTGCACGTCGGCATCTGCCCCACCAGGCACCGGCTGCGCTCACCGGGAGGGAAGTGAGCGCAGCCGGTGGGTCAGAACGCGTAACGCACACCCAGCGTGTAGCGTGGCTGCTGGTCGATCAGGCGGATGATCTGCTTGTCCGAGCGCCCATGCCAACGCACGTCTTCGCCGGTGAGGTTGATCGCCTCAAAGCCCACGGAAAGTTGCTTGCTGAAGCTGTAGCTGACGCTCAGGTCCCACTGCTGATACGCCTCGACGTAGTACGGATTGCGGTTGGCATTGTCCTGGTTGGCGGCGATCAGATACTCGTCGCGCCAGTTCCAGGCCAGACGCGCGCTCCAGCCGTATTTTTCGTACATCAGCATCACGTTGGCGGTGTCGCTGAGGCCAAGCAGCGCGAACTGGTCGCGATCGATCACAGTGTTGTCGAAGCCCACATCGCCTTCGACGATGGTGTAGTTGGCGTAGATGCCGAAGCCGGTGCTGTCGAAGAAGTACTGCCCGCCCAGTTCCCAGCCGTGGATGTTGGCCTTGTTCTGGTTGACCGGGCGCGACACGTCGAACTGATACAGCGGATCGGAGGCATTGCCGACGATGTCGTAGGCATTCTCCAGTGCCAGGCTCTGCGCCGAGCTGCCGTTGTAGGCGGCCAGCCCGCCGGTGGCCGCGGCATTGCGCAGCAGCGCCATCGCCGCAAACAGCGAGGTGTCGTTGGCCGAGCACGCCGCCGCGACGTCGTTGCCGGAGGCGCCCACCTGCGCCGCACAGGCGCCGCTCTGCAGGAACGCCAGCGCGGCCTGGGCGTCAGGGCCGGAGGTGGGATCGCTCAGCCCGTACAGGGATTCGCGCGAGACCGTGTTGCCGATGAAGTTGCTGACGCGCTTGTTCCAGAACGTGGCCGACACGTAGCTGGCATCGGCGAAGTACCACTCCAGCGCCAGATCGAGGTTGTCCGATTCCAGCGGGTCCAGTTGCGGGTTCTGCGAGCTGCCGCCGGCACGGTTGGACGGATTGATCAGGATCGAGCCATTGGGCGTATTCGGCGTCGGGCCGGCGATCAGGTTGTTGTAGGGCGCGCGTGCGATGGTCTGGCCGAACGAGGCGCGCCCCTTCAGCTGATCGGAGATGTCGATGCTGAAGTCCAGATTGGGCAGGATGTAGTTGTAGCTGGTCTTCTCGCTGAAGGGCTGCTGCTCGGTGGAGCGCAACAGCTGGAAGTCGTTGTTGGCTTGCCACAACAACGCCGTGGGCGTGGCCACCTGCGAGGTGGATTCCACATCGGTGCGCTCGTAGCGCAAGCCCAGCCGCGTATTGGTGGTCATGCCGGAGATGTCACCCTTCAGTTCCAGCTGCACGTAGGCAGCGCGGGTCTTCTCTTCCACCTGGTTGTCGGCGCTGTATTGCGGGTTGTAGCGGGTGGTGGCGCCGTACTGGCTGCCACCCCACAGCGCCAGCTGATCGGCATCGCCGCGCCATGCATTGGGCGCGGCGCCATTGGCGTTGAAGTCCTTGAACATGCCGGTGATGCTCACCGGCCGCAGCAGCGCCTGCATGCCGGGCTCGTTGCCGGCGTTGGCCACGCCCCAGTCACCCAGCGTGGAATTGGTGTCGCTGGTGAGCCGGTTCATGGTGGTATTGGCGGTACTCACGCCGAACTGGAAGCGCCCGTCCTCGAAATCGAAGGTGCCGTCCATGCGGCCTTCCTTGATCTCGGTGACCTGCGATTGATAGAAGATGCGCAGGACCTGCGAGCCAAGCTCGGCGGGGGTGAAGTCCGGGTTGAGCACGCCGTTGGTGCCGGCCAGGGAATCGGCCGCGGTGGGATACCAGGTGCGTGCGCCAATCGGCAGGCCATTGTTGAAGCGCAGCTCCTGCCCCCATTGACCGCCGCAGGACGGGCCGTTGCTGCAGTTGTTGGTGCCGGCGAAGCTGAAGTACGTGGCGCTGCCGCCGGTGACCGGGTCGTTGGGCAGGCTCTTGGTCTTGGAGTTGTGCGCATCGAAGGACAGCTGGAAGCGGTCGCTCACCTGCCAGTCGGCATTGAAGCCGAGCGAGCCGAGCGTGTACTTCTGCTCGTTGCGCTGCTGCTCCATGCCGAAGTCCTTGGCGCCGTTGGGCACGTCGCGCAGGTACACCGGGGTGGCCACCGCCTGGCCGGTGTCGAAGGTCAGATCGGTGAAGCTGTTGGCGCGCTGCAGCCAGATGCCCTGCTCGCCGCGCTCTTCGCGGATTTCGTTGGACGAATAGGTGTAGTCCAGGGTCAGGGTCAGGCTGTCGCTGGGCGCGAACTGCATCACCGCCTGGCCATTGGTGCGCTCGCGCTGGAAGTCGGCAAAGGCATAGCGCAGATCGTTGGGCATGCCGTACAGCTGGCCGATCGCCGGCGCGTTGGTCACCACCGCATCCGGGCGCAGGGCCGGGTCGGTACCGGTCCAGCGCTGGATGTTCCAGGTGTTTTCGGTGGCCTGCACCGAGCCGCCATGGCGCTTCTGGTAACTGCCGCTCAGGCCGATGCCGAAGGTCTTGTCGGGATTGGTATAGCTGAAGATGCCGGAGACTTCAGGAGTGAGCGAATCGCCGAACGGCTGCGAACGATCCGACACCATCTTGGCGCCGGCATTGGCCACCACGCCTTCGTGATTGAACGGCTTGTCGGTCTGGATGTTGATGGTGGCGCCGATGCCGCCGCTGGGCGCGGTGGCACGGCTGGTCTTGAACACCTCGATGCCGGTGATGGCTTCGGAGGCGAGCTGGGCGAAGTTGAACGCGCGCGTGCCCACATCCACACCACCGATCGGGGTCTGGCCCGGCGCGCCGAACGCATCGGCACCGGGAATCAGGCGGCCGTTGAGGGTGACGGTGTTGAACTGCGGGCCGAAGCCGCGCGCGGTGACCTGCGCGCCTTCGCCATCGCGGCGCTCGATCGAGATACCGGTGATGCGTTGCAGCGACTCGGCCAGATTGGTATCGGGAAATTTGCCGATGTCTTCGGCGCTGATCGCATCCACCACGCCGGCAGCATCGCGCTTGATGCCCATCGACTGATCCAGGCTGCTGCGGATGCCGGTGACATTGACCGCATCCAGGGTGGTGGCGGTTTGTGCGCCGGACTGCGGTGGCGGCACCTGCTGCGCGGTAACGTCCTGCGCAAAGGCGGGGTTGATCACCAGGATGCCACCGACGAAGGTAAACATGGCCTTCGACTTGAACTTGCTCAACGTACGACGCATCGATCTATCCTCGGGTCTGGAGTCCAACACCCACGGCCGTGGTCGCGGAATGCGACGCGGCGCTTGCCTGGCCACGCGCCTGGACGGCACGCGACATACATCCCTGCACAGCACTTGCTCTGATCCGCCGCCTCGACTGCCGGCGCATCCCCCCTGATGCAAGCCATGTGCGTGCCACGTCCTCACGGACGCGCCGTGCACCTGGCGCTGTACCGCACCTGCGACTGCCTTCCCAACCAGTACGCCCTGCACCACGTGTCTCGCCCTGCGCCTCTGCATGCAACCGCGTACCAGCGGGCAATGCAGGACTGATAGCGCTAACACGGGCCGCAGCCTAGTCACGCGTGGCGGGGCTTGTCACCGTGCGTTGCAGCAAACACACCAAGCCACATGCAGACACAAAACACCGCGTGCGCTTGAGTCCGCAGCGCGAAAGCAGGCGCAGCGTGGCTGTAAGCGTTACCAGCCAGTGATGGCGATAACTACGCCGCAACGGCGCAGTTGCATGTCGTCGCCTGGCCGCAGCAACACCATACGAAGCAGTTGCGCAAAGCAGCGCGAGAATCGCAGCGCGGCCGCCTTCAACGGCGATGTGCTGAGGCGCACACGCGTGGCAGTGGACGCCGATGCGGGCACGTCATTGCGCGCTTGCGCGCGACATCGGACTGCAGGGCGCAACGAAAAAACGGCGCAATCGCTGCAATCGATTGCGCCGCTGGTGACGGTGAACCGCATGGGCGGAACGCCCGCAGCATCTGCGCCATTGCAGCGCAGACGCCAGCGATCGGCAGCCGCTAGCCGATCGTATCGACCTGGTTGTCGCCACGCTGGGCATCGGGCAACACATGGTCCGGATCCAGCGTCACATGCAGCACTTTCTGCGTGGTCGGCAGCGTCAGCTTGGGCGCGGTGTTCTGCAGCCAGGTTTCCACCGGCACGCGGCGGTCCAGATGGCTGCCGTCGGCCAGGTCCACCCGCACGGTGACCGGCATCACCAGTTTCTGGCGGCTGCGCAGCGTGAGTTGCAGGCCCTTGGCAGGATCGTGATCGACGTAATGGGCCTCGCTGATCCCCATGTCCAGCTGCCAGTTGTTGAGATACCAGCCGCGCCACCACCAGGCCAGATTCTCGCCACTCTCGCTTTCCATCAGCCGGAAGAAATCCGACGGCGTCGGGTGCTTGTAGGCCCAGGTCGCGATGTATTTGCGAAAGGCCGGATCGAAACGCTCCGGCCCCAGGATCTGCTCGCGTAACAGCACCAACCCCAACGCGCCCTTGAAATAGGTCAGCGAATGCCGGTAGGTCTCGCTGGTGGAATCGGCGTTGTCCATCAATGTCGGCGCACCGGCATCGGCCAGCAGCGGCAGGATTTCGTCGACCGGGTTGCCGCCCTTGGGCGCATATTCCGAATCGCGCTTGGGCGCGTACTCGCCCTTGTTGAAGGCATCGGATGCATAGACGTCGATGAAGGTGTTGAAGCCTTCGTCCATGAACGCGTGGCGGCGCTCGTTGGAGCCGACGATCATCGGGAACCAGGTGTGTCCGATCTCGTGCGCGGTGATCCAGAACAACTCCTTGCCGCTGTCTTCGAAACCGTCGAAGACGATGCCCGGATACTCCATGCCCGCACCGTACCCGCCCAGGTTGATCGCGGCCGGCCATGGATACGGGTACCACTGCGAGAAATGTTCGATCGCGCCCTTGACGTATTCGGTGGAGCGGTTCCACTTGTCCGCGCCCACGCCCTCCAGCGGATACACCGACATCGCCAGCGACTGCTTGCCGCCCGGCAGCTTGATGCGCGCGGCATCCCACACGAACGCAGGCGAGGCGGCAAACGCGACATCGCGGGTGTTGTCCATATGGAAGCGCCAGGTGCGCGTGGCGTTTCCCGCAGGTTTGGCAGCGCGCGCGCTTACTTCCTCGGGCGTGCGGATCAGCACCGTACGATCGCTGCTGCGTGCCTGCTGCAGGCGTTGCTGCTCGCTGCGGCTGAGCACCTCGGCCGGATTGGTCAGCGCGCCGGAACCGGCGACCAGGAAGCCCTCCGGCACGGTCACCGCGTAGTCGAAGTCGCCGTACTCCAGATAGAACTCCGAGCCCAGATACGGCTGCGTGTCCCAGCCGCGCAGATCGTCGTAGACGGCCATGCGCGGATACCACTGTGCAATCTCGTAGATCTCGCCCTGCTTGCTGGCACTGACCGCAGTGCGCCCGCCCCAGGTGCCCGGAATCGTGTAGCGGTAGCGGACATGCACGGTCAGCGCCTTGCCCTGCCCGGCCAACGGCTGCGGCAGGTCCACCCGCATGCGGGTGTCGTCGACGACGAAATGCGCAGGCTGGCGACGCCCTCCATCGTCGATCTCGACACTGGCGATCTGCATGCCGTCGGTGAACTGGGTGCGGCGCGACGGCCGGCTGGCGGCAGCGCGCGCATCGGCGCGGTAGATGTTCTGGTCCAGCTGCAGCCACAGCACGTCCAGCGTGTCCGGGCTGCGGTTGGTGTAGTGGATCGCCGCCTCGCCGGTGAGCGTGTGGGTCGCCGGGTCGATGCTGGCGTTGAGGCTGTAGTCGGCACGGTTCTGCCAGAACAGCGGGCCGGGGACGCCGCTGCCGCTGCGGTAGGCGTTGGGTGCATCGGGCAGTTGCAGCGGTGCGAACAAGGCCAGCGGATCGAAGACGCTTGCCGGCGCGGCGGCGCTGGTGGCGGGCGCGGCGTGCGCGGACGAGGTGATGCATGCCAGCGACAGCGCAACGGCGAGCGAACGGCGCAAGGTGGGGAACATGCGTGAAGTCCTGCGGCGGAGGGGATCCCCATCCTACGGTCGCCTTCGCCAGGCACGGCACTGCCATTGGTCCCGGTTGCGGCATCGAACTTCTCTCGGCGGTGACAGGCTGCCCGGGGCGCAGCAGCCGCGGCCCGCGCGCGATCTGCAGATGCCGATCGCACCAGCCCTGCCCTGGCGGCGGCTAGCCCGCGCTTGCCACCTCAATCGGCAGCAAGCCGCGACAAGCGCAACGCGCCATCCCCACCCTCGGCCAGCGCATCGCCCGGGTTGCTCAACCGGCAGCGGCGCAGCGACAGACAGCCGCAACCGATGCAGTCGGTGAGCTGGTCGCGCAGGGCCTGCAGCTCGGCGATGCGCGCATCCAGTTGCCCGCGCCAACGTGCCGACATGCGTGCCCATTCCGCACGCGTGGGCGTGCGCTGGTCCGGCAGCACCGAGAACGCATCCAGCACCTCCCGCAACGGCACGCCGAGCCGTTGCGCCACGCGAATCACGGCGATGCGCCGCAGCACGTCGCGCGCATAGCGGCGTTGATTTCCGGCAGTGCGCAGGCTGCGGATCAGGCCCTTGCGCTCGTAGAAATGCAAAGCCGACACCGCCACGCCACTGCGCTTGGCCACCTCGCCCACGGACAACTCACGCTGCATTGCCTTGACCTCAACCTTGGTTGAGGCAGGATGCTGCGCGGCCATGACCGGTGCAAGCCCCGTGGTCATGGCTCTACACACTTCAGTTTCTGGATGCTCGATGCCCGCCGATACCGCCCTGCCCGCCACGCCACTCAATGAGGCCCAACCCACTTCCATCCTGGCCGCGCCGTATCGCGCCGCAACGCTGGGCATGGTGGCACTGGTATCGCTCAATGCCTTCGAATCGCTGGCGGTGGCCGCCGCCATGCCGACCGTCGCGCGCGAATTGAATGGCTTGCCGCTGTATGCGCTGGCGTTCGGCGGCACCCTGGCGACCAGCGTGGTCGGCATGACCGCCGCCGGGCGCTGGAGCGACCGGCATGGCCCGGGCGGCGCGCTGGCCTACGGCCTGCTGTGCTTCGTGATCGGCCTGCTGGTGGCAGGGCTGGCGCCGAGCATGCCGGTGCTGATTGCCGGCCGCCTGCTGCAAGGCCTGGGGGCCGGCGCGTATTCGGTGGCGCTGTATGTGATCGTCGGGCGCCTGTATCCGGAAGCCTTGCGGCCCCGCGTGTTTGCCGCGTTCTCGGCCGGCTGGGTGGTGCCTTCGTTGATCGGGCCAGGCATCAGCGGATTGATCGTGCAGCACGTCGGCTGGCGCTGGGTGTTCCTGTCGGTGCCGCTGCTGGCGATACCGGCCGGGCTGATGCTGTGGCCGGCGATCCGCGGGCGCACCTGGTCCAGCGACACAGCCGGCGCGTCGCGTTCCGCGTTGCGCTGGGCGGTGGGTGCGGCCTTGGGCGTATTGGGCGTGTATCTGGGCGGGCAGCTGCACGGCACGAGCGCGTTGCTGGCGATGCTGCCGGCACTGGCGCTCACCGTGTGCTGCGCCTGGCAGCTGTTGCCGGCCGGCACGCTGCGGCTTGCGCGCGGGCTGCCCAGCGTGATCGCGCTGCGCGGGATCGCGGCGGCGGCCTTCTTCGGCTTCGA
This sequence comes from Xanthomonas sp. NCPPB 2864, assembly GCF_056675615.1. NCBI lineage: Bacteria > Pseudomonadati > Pseudomonadota > Gammaproteobacteria > Lysobacterales > Lysobacteraceae > Xanthomonas > Xanthomonas sp. NCPPB 2864. The sequence continues at coordinate 344,298 of NZ_JBWWVS010000001.1, read as the reverse complement.
GGCGTTCCTGCCGTTGCTGCTGTCGCGCGAGCGCGGCCTGTCGCCGCTGCTGGCCGGCGTGGCGCTGAGCGTCGGCGCGCTGGGCTGGTTCAGTGGCTCCTGGTACCAGGGCCATAGCCGCGCCGGCTGGTCGCGCCCACGCCTGCTCACGACCGGTGCGTGCTTCATGTCGCTGGGCATCGTGATCAGCGCGGGAGCGGTGTGGCCGGTCATCCCGGTGCCGGTGGCGATTGCCGGCTGGGCGCTGACCGGCCTGGGCATGGGCCTGCTGTATCCGAGCCTGTCGGTGTTGACGTTGTCGCTGTCGCCGCCGGCGCAGCAAGGCGCCAACAGTTCGGCGCTGCAGTTGAGCGAGGCGATTGCGGTGGCCGGCATGCTGGCGCTGGCCGGCGCCTTATTCGCCGCGCTGCTGGCCTCGGCGACTGCAGCCGCCTACCTGAGCGTGTTCGCCCTGGCATGGCTGCTGGCGGTGGCGGGCCTGTTGGTGGCGCGGCGGGTGTAATGGGTGTGCGGTGTGCGCGGTGTATCGAAGCAAGAGAACACTGATCGCGAGGCTGACGTGTCGCGCTCAGTCGATGTGTATCGCCCGCATCGCATGCAGCGCGCGTACGGTCTGCACGATTTGCTGGATCCGCCTGCTCGGCACGTCGCGTTGGCATGACGCAAACCCGGCACATCTCATCGCCCACAGCGCAACCGACTTTGCCGATCCTGTCGAGATCGCTGCGATCGGGACCGGAAAAAACGTATCCGCGAGCGGCTGGTCATTTTTTCGCCACCCATCTTGACAGCGTTGCAGGCCGGGGCCTGCACCCACTTGTCCACAGCCTTGTGCAAGTTCCATCCACAGGGGGTGTGGAAAACCTGCGCTGCGCGGCAGGCAGCGCAGGGCTTGCGCGTCACTGCAGCATGTGTCACGCGATACGGGGCAACAGCTGCCTCATACAGCGCGAGCCGTTACGTACAACCCGGCCATGCGGAAGCAGCGCTTTACTCACGACCACATGCAAGGGCGATCGCGCCACACGGCAGCGCCGCGTCGCAGCGGCGCTGCCTCACCCACTGCTGCATCAGTTCACGATCACGTGCGGCACGAAGCGCGAGGTGTCGCGGGTGATCGGACCACCGTCGTCGCGCATGCCCAGCCCGGCCGGACGATCGGCCACCACCCAGCTGCCGACCAGCGCGTGCCGGCCATCGAACACCGGCAACGGATGATGCGCCTGCAGGATCGCCGGCCCGTCCACATACGGGCCATCGGTCTGCGCAGCATCGCCCTGTGCGCTGACCAGGGAAATATTGGCGCCCTCGCGCGACAGCAGCGGCTTGCGTACCCAGCCTGCCGTGGGTGCTTCGCCGGTTTGCGCAAAGCGCGCCGGCAGCAGGTTGGGATGGCCCTGATGCCGCTCCCACAACAGCGGCAGGATGCCCTTGTTGCTCAGCACCGATTTCCACGCCGGCTCGATCAGGCGCATGCGGTTGGCGCACAATGCCGGGCCGAAGCGTTCTTCCATCATGAATTCCAGCGGATACAGCTTGAACAGCGTGTGGATCACCCGGTCCTGCTCATCGGTGAACCAGCCATCGGCGCTGAGGCCGATGTCTTCGATGGCCACTTCCTCGGTGCTGATGCCCACCTGATGCGCGCAGTCGCGCAGGTAGCGCACCGTGGCGCGGTCTTCCAGCGAATCGCGCACCGCGGAGAAATGCATCTGCGCACCGATCGCGCCATCCACCGCCAGCGCGCCCAGGGTTTCGCACAGCAGGTCCTGGATCAGGTTGTACTGATCGGTGCCCTTGGGCAGCGCACCGGCGGCGATCTGCTGTTCCAGCCACAGCCACTGGAAATACGCCGATTCGTACAGCGAGGTCGGCGTGTCGTAGTTGAGCTCATACAGCTTGGCCGGGCCGTTGCCGGCATAGGCCAGGTCCATGCGGCCGTACAGATGCGAATCGCGGTTCTTCCACGAGGTGGCGATCCAGTCCCAGTAGAACGGCGGGATCGCCAGCTGCGTCATCAGCTGCTCCGAGCCCACCACCTCGTCCACCAACTGCATCGCCATGTCGTGCAGTTCCTGCGTGGGCGCCTCGATGTCGTCTTCGATCTGCTGCAGCGTAAACGCGTAATACGCGCTTTCGTCCCAGTACCGCTCGCCGTCGATGGTGTGGAAATGGAAGCCGAGCGACTCGGCCTGCTCGCGCCAGTCCGGGCGCTCGGCAATTGCGATCCGTTGCATGTCAGCCGCCGTATCCGGAGCTGCGCCCGCCGCTACCGAACGAACTGCGCGCCGCCGCACTGGAGCCGAAACCCGAGCGCGACACGGTGATCGCCCGCGACGGCATGTCGATGGCGCCGCTGCGCCCGCGGACGGTGCCGACGCGGTTGCTGGCCAGATCGCCGTTGGGCTTGTAGTACCCGCCGCTGCGGTAATCGCGGTACAGCGGAATCGAGCCGCCATAGCGGTAGCCGCCACCACCGGTCATGTTGCCCAACGCGTAGCCCAGCAGGAACCCGCCCATCGGCGGGATCCAGCTCTGCTGGCCCTGCGCCGTCTGCACCGCCGTGCAACTGCCGAACTGCTCGTCGCACTCGTAGCGCGTATTGAAGCGCGGCGCGGCCTGCTGGTGCTTGGTCACCGCCTCGTCATAGGCCTTGAGGCACTGCTGGATATCGGTCTGTTCCTGCTTGATCTGGTAGCAGTCGGAGGCCGACTGCAGTACCACGCCGGTTTCCGGTTCGGAGCCGCAGCCGGTGACGAGGGCGGCCGGCAATGCGGCCATCAGGGTGAGCTTGAGATTGCGTGATCGCTTCATGCCTGCGCTCCGTTACGGCGTGATCGCCGCGGCATTGATCAGCCCGACCGCGATCGACACGCCGGCCGAAAAGATGCCGGCGGCGGTGACGTTGTCGGTGATCTGCCGCGAGATGCGCCCGGCCACCAGGTTGGCCAGCAGATACGCCACGACCTGGATGCCGCAGGCGACCGCGCCCCAGATCAGCGCATCGACCAGGCTCACCGAATGGGTGATGGCCGAATGCAGCGGCAATGCCACACCGATCAGGTTGCCGGCCAGGGCGGTGGCCGCAGCCACGTTGCCCTGCCGCAGCAGGGTGAAATCCTTGTGCGGGGTGACCAGGGTTACCAGCACCACCGCCACGATCAACACGCCCAGGCCGGTGCCGAAGTAGGAAAGAAACGCGAGAAAACTCTGCAGGTTGATCGGGTTCATGACAGGACCAGGGTAAGTGGAAGACGAGCGCGCACGCTCAGGTGATATCCAGATCGGCGACGGTGACATCGATGCCGACCGCATAGGTGACGCAGAACTCGTTGGGGCCGGAATCCTCGCCGGTGACCAGCAGGAATTCCTCGCGCTGCAGCTCCGGTACATCGCGGCTGTAGAGCATGGCGTAGTGGGTCAGATCGCCATCGCGGCGCGGCGGCTGATAGCGGTACAGCACCTCGTCGTAGGCGATCGGCGGGATGCGCGCGGCATCGTCGGTGGACTGCGTGGCGCGTTGCCAGCGCTTGCCGGCGTACTCGATCTGCGCCGCACCCAGATGCGGATGCTGCATCACGAACTCCTGAAACGCCTGCTTGCTGGGCGGATTGACCGTCTCGCAATACACGAAGGCCTTCATCGCCTCCAGATCGCCGCCAACCGTGGTGACCTGCAGGAACGCGTCGTCGTCCAGATAGAAACGATGCAGGGCATAGCCATCGCCCAGATTGACGTGGCCGTAGCACGGAATGCCTTGATGCCCGCCCGGCAACTCGGCGGTCATGGCCTCCGGTGCCATGCGGTACAACGTGGTATCGATCTCCAGCTGCCCACCCACGCGCAAGCCCAGCGGCAGCGCGTGACCGATGGCGCCAGTGCCGGAGCCGGGCAACGGCGGCGGCTGTGGTTGACCGAACAACTTGCTGAAAAAACTCATCGTCATGCACCTTGTGGCGATGGGGAATGGGACACCGGCTCGGCGCGCAGGGCCTGCCAGGCGATGGCAGGCACGGGCACGCGCTGTTGGGCCAGGTAATACAGCATGGCACCGGCCGGCACCGCGGTGTGTGCGGGCGGGTTCAAGCGCAGCGCGCCATCGGGCGCGCGCAGGCCCAGCAACAGGGCGCCGCGCTGGCCGAAATCGGCGGCCAGCAGGCGGTAATCCAGCGGATCGACATCGGCAGGAACCGCTAGGCTGAACTGGGTCGGGCCATCGTCCACCGACAGCAGTTCGGCCGTGATCGCCGCGCTGCCCGGATCCTGCGCCGCGCGGGCCAGGATCTCGGCGGTCATCGGCCGCGTGCATTCGATCGCCGGATAGTGGCAATTGACCAGCCGCGCGGCGCTGCCCGAATCGAAGTGCGCCACGACGTGCGCACGCGGCGCATGCGCCATCAGCGCGAACACCGCCGCCAGGGTCTGGTCGTCCGAGGGCGGGTTGACGATCACCCGCGCCGCACCGGCGATGCCGGCACGCAGGTAGACCTCGGTATGCGTGTAGGACTCGGCGGCGATGAAGCGCATATGGTCGGGCATCGGGTTCTCGGCCACGCCCTCGGCGATCAGCACCACGCCTTCGTCGTCGGTGGCGGTATCGGACAGCAACAGTTCCAGCAAGCGTGTGGACGCGGCGCCCTGCCAGCCGATCAGGATGGTGTGCCCGCGCAGATCGGCGTAAGCCATCTTGCCCATGTGGTGGCGCCTCCAGAAGATGATGAGCACGCCGCTGGTCTTGGCCAGCACCGTGGCGAACAGCGCCACCGCGCCCGGCATCAGCACGAACGCGGCGATATAGCGCCCGGCCACCGAACCCGGCGACAGGTCGCCGTAGCCGATGGTGGTGGCGGTGGTCATGTAGTAGTACGGAAACGCGTCCAGGCCAACGAGCTTGTGCTCGCCGGCCAGCAGCAGCAACACCCAGCTCAGCCCCATGTGCGCCAGCAATGCCAGCGCCACCATGCCCCAGCTGACGCGGCGCACGTGGCGCCGCACTATCCGCAACAGCTTTCCGACGATGATCATGGCGCGTCCTGTGCCGTGCGGCGGATCAGCTGTCGCTGCGCGGAACCTGCTGCACGTCGCGCACTTGGCCGATCAGCGGCGCGCTGCCGCCGGCGGTGTCGTGGCCGAGCTGGGCCGGCTTCTTGAAGCGTGCCAGCACTGCGGCGGCGTTGGACTCGCCTTCCATCAGGCCGGCCGCAGCCAGACGCCGGTTCAGATCGCCGTCGCCACTGGCTGCCTCCAGCTCTTCGGCCGATTCGATGCGTGCGGAGGTCTCGGCCTGACGCGCCTTGATTCGCTCCAGCGATTCCAGTGCCGAGCCCATCTTGCTGCTGGCACCGGAATGGCGCGCGGCAATCGCCGCCTGTGCCTTCTGCACCGCATCGGTGGCCTTGACGGTGTCGATCTGCTGGCGCATGCCGCGCAGCTGGTTCTCGGTCTTCTGGATGGTGGCCTTGAGCGTCACCACCGACTGGTCCAGCGAGCTCTTGGAGGCCTTGTCGCCGGCGTCCTCGCTTTCCAGCGCCGCCAGCTTGACCGCCACGTCGTGCGCCAGTGCCTCGTCGTTCTTGGCCAGCGCACCTTCGATATAACGCGTGTATTCGGCCATCTTGCCGGCGCGCGCGTCGATCTTCTGCTGGGCGAGCTTGCTCTGCGCCATCAGCTTGGTCAGCTCCTCGCGCGAGCGCGTGAGCTGGGCGCCGGCATCGCGCATTTCCTGGTCCAGGATGCGCAGCGCGTTGGCGTCGACCGCCTTCTGGCCGGTTTCGTGTGCAGTGCCACGCAGCAGCGTGATCAGCTTTGAAAAGATACTCATGACAACACGCCTTTAGGAAAAGAACGGCTTGAGAGATTCGGCGGCATCCAGCGTATTGGCCGCCAGGGTCTGGATTTCCTCGTCGATCTGGTCGAGCGTGGACGACGCCGACAGTTCGCCGAAGACCACATAGCTATCCTTGCCGTCGACCTGCACCAGGCCCAGGTTGGACAGAGGATTGAGCGGGTTGAGGCGCAGGCAGGCGTCGTTGAACGCCGCGCGGTCGCTGACCTGGTCGGCATTGGCCAGCAGGGTGGAAACGAACACCTGCGAGCCGGAGGCGGCGACCTGGATCTGCATGTCGCCGTGGTCGGCCAGGGTGAGGTTGATGGCCGGCTCCAGCCCGTCGATCAGCTCGACCTCGATCGGCTGGTCGCGGTAGCGCTCGGCCAGCAGGCCGTGCAATTCGACAGTGGTGTACTGCGTCATACGATGTCCTGTCCTTTGGTCATGCAGCGGTGGTGATGCAGTTGCCGCTGCGGTGATGCAGCAGCGGCCGTGCAATGGGCGGACATACTACAGACTGTCCGCGACCGGCAGAAAGGGCCAGAAGTCAGCCGGTCAGGCCAGCTGCAGGCGGTAGTAGACCACCCGTTCAGTTGGCTCGAAGCCGCATGCCGCATGCGCCGCCTGGGCGCCGCTGTCGTCCAGCCGCGCATCGGAGGCCAGCTCCGCGCAGCCCTGCTCCCGCGTCCACTCCACTGCCGCGGCCACCAGCGCGCGACCGAGCCCGCGGCCGCGCCAGGCCGGACTCACATACCAGCCTTCCAGAAAGCCCACCGGCGTGCTCTCGGTGCCATTGACGTAGTCGTGGCGCACCGACACCTCGGCAAAACCCAGCGCCGCATCCGCGTCGTCCACCGCCAGCAGGTGGCTGGCGTCTGCCTGCGCCAGCGCGGCCTGCAGCTCGGCGACGCCAGCGTCGGCATCGGGCCACAATGCCAGGCGCAGGGCCAGCAAGGCCTGCGCATCGGCGCCCACCGCCGCGCGCACCCGCCAGCCGGCCTGCGCGCTCACGGATACAGCATCCGCTTGCTCCAGTGGCTGGCCGCATCGGCCTCGTAACGCCAGCGCTCGTGCAGGCGGAACTTGGCGCCGTACCAGAACTCGAATGCCTGCGGCACCACCCGGAACCCGCCCCAGCCCTCCGGGCGCGGCACCGCGCGGCCTTCGAAGGTGGCTTCGACCTTGGCGATGGCCGCGTCGAACTCCTCACGCGAGCCCAGCGTCTGCGACTGCAGCGAGGCCCAGGCGCCGATCTGGCTCATGCGCGGGCGCGAGGCGAAGTAGGCATCCGATTCCTCCGCGCCGACCAGTTGCACGCCGCCCTCGATGCGCACCTGGATGCCGGCCTCGCGCAGGCTGCGCCACAGAAACAGCAGGGCGGCCTGCGGATGGGTCTGCAGGTCGCGGCCCTTCGCGCTGTCCAGGTGGGTAAAGAACACGAACCCGCGCGCATCGAAGGCCTTGAGCAGCACGGTGCGCGCGCTCGGCCGGCCGTCCACGTTGGCAGTGGCCACGGTCATTGCGCTGGCTTCGAGTTCGGCGCCGGCCTGCGCCTCGGCGTACAGCGCGGTAAAGGTGGCAAGGGCTTCTGCGTACAGATCGGTCATGACGGTGCGAGGGCAGCAAGATTGACGCCTATTGTGGGCGCATCGGGCCTGCTTCGCCTATGCGCAGCGGTCGACAGACCTGCGCCCGCTGTAAGAACCTGCCGCTGATGCCTGAAAGCAGGTCGCGCGCATTGGGACGTCTTCGCGCCACTGACGCTGGCTGCCAAGCACTCGCCACGGGTTGCGTGCAGCCACTCCATCTTCAGCGGTCGTCCCAGCCGTTGTCCGCGCAGCGTGGGTGTCGATGCTGCTGCGCGCAGCCGGCGGTCGCCGCGCCGGAATGGTTTCAGTCCATGCGGATCGGCCCGATGCGCGGGCCCGAATGCTACGATCCCTGCGCATGAACCCCGCTTCCAATCTCGTGATGGTCGGCCCGATGGGCGCCGGAAAAAGCTGCATCGGCCGCCGTCTGGCCGAGCGCTTCGGGCTGGAGTTCGTCGACGTGGACCAGGCCATCGTCGAGCAGGTCGGCAGCAGCATCCCGGCCATTTTCGAACAGCACGGCGAAGCGCGGTTCCGGCAGCACGAGGTCCAGACCCTGCAGACGCTGCTGGAGCAGGACAACAAGCTGATTTCCACCGGCGGTGGCGCGGTGCTGGATCCGCTCAACCGCCAGCGCATCCGCGCGCGCGGCTTCGTGGTGTACCTGCACGTCAGCGTGCCGGCCCAGCTCACCCGGCTGGCGCGCGACCGCAACCGGCCGCTGTTGCAACGCCCCGACCGCGAGCAGGTACTGCATGCGATGGCCGCGCAACGCACCCCGCTGTACCAGGAGGTCGCCGACCTCAGTCTGGAAACCGATCATTTCTCCCCCGCCGAGGCCACCGCGCAGCTAGTGCTGCGCCTGGCCGCGCAATGGCGCATGTCGAGTCCCCCCGCATGACACTTCCCCGTTCCTCGCGCAGCGTCGATGTCGACGGTGCGCAGCCGTACACCATCACCATTGCGCCCGGCCTGCTGGCCGATGGCGCGCGCCTGGCCAGCCATGTGCGCGGCCGCCACGTATTGCTGCTCAGCGACTCGCAGGTGGCCCCGCAGTACGCCGCCGGCGTGCGCAAGGCGCTGCTGCAGGCGCGCCCGGACCTGCAACTGGGCGAGCTGGTGATCGCCGCCGGCGAAGCCTCCAAGACGCTGGACAATTTCGGCGCCGCGATCACGGCATTGGCCGAGCTGGGCGCCACCCGCGACGCCTGCGTGTTCGCGCTCGGCGGCGGCGTGGTCGGCGACCTGGCCGGGTTCGCGGCGGCCTGCTGGATGCGCGGGGTGGACTGCGTGCAACTGCCCACCAGCCTGCTGGCGATGGTGGACTCCTCGGTCGGCGGCAAGACCGCGGTGGACATCCCGCAGGGCAAGAACCTGGTCGGCGCGTTCCATCCGCCACGCGCAGTGATCGCCGATACCGACACCTTGCATACCCTGCCCGCGCGCGAGCTGCGCGCAGGGCTGGCCGAGGTGATCAAGTACGGCGCCATCCGCGACCCGCTGTTCTTCCAGTGGCTGCATGCCGAACGCCGCGCGCTGCTGGAGCGCGATGCCGACGCCCTGGCGCAGGCGATCGCGCGCAGCTGCGAGCACAAGGCCGACATCGTGGCGCGCGACCCGCTGGAAAAGGGCGAGCGTGCGCTGCTCAACCTGGGCCACACCTTCGGCCATGCGATCGAGACCGAACAGGGCTATGGCGCGCCCGGCAACGACAACCTCAACCATGGCGAAGCAGTGGCCGTCGGCATGGTGCTGGCCGCACGGCTGTCGGCCGCGCTGGGCATGAGCGATGCGCAGGACACCGACGCGTTGCGCGCGCTGCTGCATGACTTCGACCTGCCCACCGACATTCCGCCCGGCCTGTCGCCGCAGGCCCTGCTGGGGCGCATGCGGCTGGACAAGAAGAACATCGCCGGCCGCCTGCGGCTGGTGTTGTGGCGCGGCATCGGCAAGGCCGAGGTGGTACCCGATGTCGACGAGGCGGCAGTGCTGGAGATCCTGGCGGGCTGAGCAACGCCGCTTGTCTCCGGCACATTCGTAGGAGCGCCCCCGGGCGCGACAGGGCTTGCCGGTAAATCCCCGTCGCGCCCAGGTGCGCTCCTACGTCATCCCTGCTTGCCAACCTCCCTTCGCAAGCGGAGCAACCCGGCGCGCCCATTGCCCCCAGCCTTCAGCACCGCCCGGCTACAATCGGCGCCATGCGCATCCACTTGCAACACGATCCTGGCGGCAACGCGCCGCTCCGCTACGTCCAGCTGACCCTGCAACCGGATCTGTTCGGCGGCTGGGAGCTGCTGCGCGAAAGCGGCGAGATCGGTGGACGCTCGCAGTTGCGACGCGACCAATACCTGCTGCAGGACGAAGCGGACCGGGCCTTCGACAAGGCGCGCGACACCCACCTCAAACGCGGCTTCCAACTCATCACCGGCGGCGCCGACGCGCCGCGCTGAGGACACACCTCCCATGCTCAAGAACGATCGCCTGCTGCGCGCCCTGAACCGTCAGCCCGTGGACCGCACCCCCGTGTGGCTGATGCGCCAGGCCGGCCGCTACCTGCCGGAATACCGCGCCACCCGCGCGCGCGCCGGCAGCTTCCTCGGCATGGCCAAGAATCCCGAAATCGCCTGCGAAGTGACGCTGCAGCCGCTGCAACGCTTTCCGCTGGACGCGGCGATCCTGTTCTCCGACATCCTGACCATTCCCGATGCGATGGGCCTGGAGCTGTATTTCGTCGAAGGCGAAGGCCCCAAGTTCCGCCACCCGGTGCGCGATGCCGCCGCGATCCATCGGCTGGGCGTGCCGGACATGGAGACCGAGCTGCGTTACGTGATGGATGCGGTGCGCCTGATCCGCCGTGAGCTGGACGGCGCGGTGCCGCTGATCGGCTTCTCCGGCAGCCCGTGGACGCTGGCCTGCTACATGATCGAAGGCGGCGGCAGCAAGGAATACGCGCGCATCAAGGCCATGGCCTTCAACGCGCCGGAGGTGCTGCATCACCTGCTCGGCACCGTCACCGATGCGGTGATCGCCTACCTGTCCGCGCAACGCGCGGCCGGTGCACAGGCGTTGCAGGTGTTCGACACCTGGGGCGGCGTGTTGTCGCCGGCGATGTACCGCGAGTTTTCGCTGCCCTACCTCACCCGCATCGCGCGCGAGTTGGAACGCGGCGACGGTGCCGAGCGCACCCCGCTGGTGTTGTTCGGCAAGGGCAACGGTGCCTACGTCAGCGAGCTGGCGGCCAGCGGCGCCGAAGCGGTAGGCGTGGACTGGACCATCGCGCTGGCCGACGCCGCCCAGCGCGCCGGTGGCCGCGTCGCGCTGCAAGGCAACCTGGACCCGGCCACCCTGTACGGCTCGCCCGACGCGATCCGCGCCGAAGTCGGCAAGACCCTGGACAGCTACGCCCAGGGCAATGGCGGCTCGCGCGAAGGCCATGTCTTCAATCTCGGCCACGGCATGTCGCCCGACATGAATCCCGACCATGTGGGCGTGCTGGTGGAAGCGGTGCAGACGCTGAGCAAGCGGTAATCCAAGGCACGGGTCGACAGCGCACCGGTGTGCTGTCGACCGCCGCTCAGCGCGCGCGCCCGGGGAGTGCACGCTGAGCGTGATGACGGGCGGTGGCTGCATCAGCAATAGATCGGCAGCACCGCCGATACGTATGGGATGCTGCCAGGCCGCGCCAGGCACGCGGCACAGTGACGAAGGCAGTCTTCAGCGATAGCAAGACCAGCCTCCATGCCGTCACCCGGATCACGTCTGCATCCGCTCCAAACACGGCCCTCCCGCCTCGTTCCGTTGAACGTGATCTCGCCACTCCAGTGATGTGCGCAGTGAGCGCCCTGCCGACGTCACTGCGACGTGATGCGCGCCGAGCTCAGCCGCAACGCGGTCAATCATCGATGCGCGTGGGCTCCGGTTTCGCGAGGTACCGACAGCGTACCGGCCGGCCATTGACTTGCCGCAGAGAGTCGCCAAGCGGACGCGAGCGTTGCTGCCTTGCGTCAGCAGCAGCCTGTGCTCGCCTGTTCTGCATGGTCCTTCTGTTACTCCCTTTGCGATTCACCACGACATTCCCCGCACGCGGTTCCAAAACGCGTCATTACATCGCATGCCGCCCTAAAGCGGATCGGCTTCACGTCGATAAGCCCGGCATTGCCGTCGTTTAAACCAATTTTCCCGGAGCAAGGAGATTTACTGTTTCTCCACGGTGATGCGGTGCCACTGCAACACATCTCCGGACAGGCAGGCCGCCTGCCGAACCTCGACATCGTCACGTTTGTTCAAACGCTCCACTCATTCGAGAACAGGGAGAAACGCATGGCATTTCCAACCGCCGTCAACGACCAGATCACCGACTCCGTCACACAAGCCAATACCAAGGTGCTGGGCGATGCCCCCGCCATCGCCATGGGCAATCTGTACCAGGCCACCGCGCAGGCACTGGCCAATGCCGCCCATAACGCGACCAATGCGCAGCAGCAGAGTTATGTCACTGCGCAGTCGGCCACCACCATGGGCGTGGCCACCCTCTATTCCATCGACACCGCCACCACCGGGGTTGCGACCAAGCAGGTTCTGAGCACCGGCATAAAGGGCCTGGGCTAAGCCGACCGTGATTTCTGGCACATAAGGAGCAAGCAATGGCATTTCCGACCGCAGTCAATAATCAGATCACCGATTCCGTCACCCAGGTAAATACCAAGGTCCTGGGCGACGCACCGGCGATCGCGATGGGCAATCTGTATCAGGCAACCGCGCAAGCGCTGGCCAATGCCGCCCACAACGCCACCAACGCGCAGCAGCAGAGCTACGTCACTGCGCAGTCGGCTACCACGATGGGCGTGGCGACGCTGTACTCCATCGACACCGCCACCACCGGCGTCGTCAGCAAGCAGATCCTGGGCGTCTGACGGCCCGGCTAACGCCAAGGACATTCGCCAATGGCATTTCCCACCGCCGTCAACGACCAGATCACCGACTCGGTTACCCAGGCCAATCTGCAGGTATTGGGAAGCGCTCCAGCCGCAGCCATGGGCAATCTGTACCAGGCCACCGCGCAGGCGCTGGCCAACGCGGCCCACAACGCAACCCTCGCGCAACAGCAGATGTATGTCACCGCACAGGCAGCAACCACGATGGGCGTCTCGCTGCTGTATTCGCTCGATACCGGCACCACGGGTGCCGCCACCAGGAAGATCCTCGGCTAACCGCTAACGCCGCAGCGTCTTCGTTGTTTCCCTACCTCAAGGAGCTATCACCATGGCCTTTCCGACCGCCGTCAACAGCCAGATCACCGATTCCGTTTCCCAGGTCAACACCAAGGTCCTCGGCGATGCGCCGGCGATTGCAATGGGCAACCTGTTTGTTGCCACCAGCCAGGCGCTGTCCAATGCCGCCCACAACGCCACCAACAACCAGCAGCAGTCCTACGTGACGATGCAGGCGTCGACGACCCAGGGCGTGTCCACGCTGTATTCGGTCGATACCGCGTCCGATGGCGTCGCCACCCGGGAAATCCTGAGCGCCGGTCTCCGGTAATCGGCAGCCAGGCGCCGCTGTCACAGCGAGAGCGGCGCCTGGTTCGATACGCGAAGCCTTTGCAACCACCACGCAGTTCGCTGGCCGAATCGAGAAAGGACGCCTCATGCTGCAACTACGTCATATCCCTACGTCCAACACCCTGGATGTCGTCGTCAGACTGATCCGGGGCCGCACCATCGTGGCGACATTCGCGCCGCATCAAAAGGCAGTGATCAACGTCGAGTTCGACGGCATCCTGCCTGTGATTCCCGGAGCGCAGCCGTTGGTCTATCGCCGGAAGCTGGACAACATGATCGACGTGCCGCAGGGCAATTTTGCATTCCTGGAACGCGTGCCCGATGGCGTAGCCTTGCAGTACGCGTGCAGACACGAACCACAGAACACCGTGCTGTTCTCGGCGTCGGCTGGCATTGAACAGCGCAGGCCGTCGTTGGCCTAGGACACTGATGCCAGTGCCCCGTCATGGAGCCAAGCGCGCAGGCTGCAAGCGTCGCCAACCTGATCGGTACCGCCGCTACAGGTGCGGCGATGGCGATCGGCCAGGCGCCGGCCTTCGCGATGGGGGCGACCTATCTGGCGCTGTCGGATTCCATCGCCCTCGCAATGGAAAACGCAGTCGCCAACCAGCAGCGCGGACAGGTGCTTGCCGATGCAGCCCTTACTCAAATCCTTGCCTTAATCATCCAGAAGGGAGCGACTTCGTCATGATCGACGACAGTAGCGTGAACAGCCAGGTCGTCGATGCGGTGAGCAGCATCGTGACGCTGACCACCGGTCAGGCGCCCGCACAGGCGCTCGGCATGCTCGATGCCGTGATGCTGGAGACGCTGGGCATGGCGATGCACAACGCCGTCAACCGGCAGCAAGGCGCCGGCATGATCAATGCAGCAGCGATCACCGCCGCCTGCGCCAAGATGATCTCGGCACCGTTCCCGGTGGCGCCGCCACCACCGCCTGCACCACCCGGACCACCACCGACGGTCGCGCCGTTGCCCGGCCCGCCCCCCGTACCGCCCCCGCCTGCAGCGCTCATCGCCGCCGCAGCGGCGGAGGCCAAGGTGGCCGTCGACGTGCTGAAAACGCAAGCGCAAGGTGCCTCGGCAGATGCCGCGACCGCAACCGCCGACCTCTTGGAAGTGCATGCGCTGAGCGTACCGCCGCCCCTGCCCGCTACTCCCCCCGCCTCCGGTGCCGGCCCCGATGATGCTGCCACTTCTGATGCTCCTGCTGCTGCAGCCGCAACTTCACCCGCAGCTGCAGCTACAGGCACACCCCCTGTCGTTGCTGCATCTGCATCTGCTGCTCCTGTTGCACCTGCATCTGCATCTATCCCTGCACCTGCACCTGCGCCGCCTGCTCAGTCATAGGGCGTCCGCAGAGATGAGGTCAGCCCCCCCTACCACCAGGCCTCATTGAAAGGCGGCCGATCATTCCATGGGAATCAAGATGGAACCGACAAAGGTCAATGCGCAGGTCATCGATGTCATCAACCAAGTGCAGCTGGCGACCATGAGCCCGCAGGTCGTGCTGACCAGCGGAGCCGGCAAAGCCTACCAATCGGTGGCGCAGTCCACTGCCATCGCGGTGCAGGACGCCACCGACGCGTTGCGCAATGTCTCCACGATCGCCACCACCGCCGTCGGTGTGGCGATGGCGCAGTACCTGGCCACCGGCGATGACAAGTACGTCACTGCACTTACCCAGGCGCAGGCACTGATGCAGGGCGCCACCGACGACTTCGCCAGGATCGGTTCGGCGGCCGGGCTGGTGCTGAAGAATTTCCCCGCTGGTTAAACTCACAAGGAGTCATGCAATGTCCGTTTCAATCGCAGGCCGCCTGATCTCGATGCCGACGATGCTCTCGACGCTGGGCAGGCAGTGCCTGGCCTTCATCGATGGAGGCACGCAGTGGCTGGCATGGGCGATCCAATCGCCCGGTGTGCGCTACGATTTTTCCGACGAGAGCAGCCTGCTCGACGAAGTGCAGCAAGGCCTGCACGGCTCGCGCCTGGCCTTGTTGCCGCAGCTGGAGCTGAGGGTCAGCCCGGTCAAGCTGATGACCTTGAGTCCGACCGACCTGGGCACGCTGGCGCAGGCCGAAGCAGGCGACACCGGCTCGGTGGTCAAGGCGCAGCTGCAGCGCATCTTTCGCGACAACGCCCTATACACCGCAAGCGACCTGGCCGCAGGCCGCAGCCTGCTGACCCAGTTGAAGGTCGATGGCGCCGGCGTGTTCCAGTCGCTGGACCTTGAAGAAAGCCTGGCACTCCGCCAGCTGGCCGCCGACGCGCCGCCGGACAACGCGACGCCGGCACTGCAGCAGGAAGCGGCGGCATTCGCCATCGAGCAGGCGCGCACGCCGCTGGAATTCTGTGACTACTACCGCTTCTACCTGGCCTGCACCGCCACCATCGCCGCTGAGGACGAACGTGCGCATGCGGCGGCCTCGGCACTGCAGACGCTGTTGCCGCAGCTGTTCACCACCCTGGATTGCCCACAGGTGCAGGGGCTGCCTTCGCCCAACGAGGTCGAACGCAGCGTTGCCGAATGGCTGGCACGCGGTCGCCAGATCGGCTTCGCGCGGCTATCGCTGGCGGCCCAGCAGATCGTCCAGCACACCCGCTACCGAGGCGACGGCGACGACCAGGCGGCGGGCGACGCGATCCGCCTCTACCTGCAATCGGCGCAGGCCTTCCTGGCGGCCAACCGGCCCAGCCGTGGGGTGCTGGGCCAGGATGGCAGCAGCTGCATGTTCTCCATGCACAACGACACCCTGGCCGCGCTGCTGCAGGTCAACAACGGCGTCATCTCGCTGCGCGACTTCGGTGCCGCACCTGCATCACCCACCACCTCGCAAGACACGGATGCGGAGGCCACGCAGTGAGCGCACCGCCCCCGCCTGCTGCGGCCGGCGACCAGGCCCCGCTTGCGACCAGCGCCGCCGACGCGGCGCGCGAAGCGGTGCATGCAGGTCGCGCCGCTGCCCTAGCGGCCGCACGCCAGGGTATGGCGCAGGCCGAAAACGCACTCGGTGAGAGGCTGCGCGCGCTTGCAGCGCAGCACCCAACCGAAACCGCACCACTCGCCGTGCCGATGCGACCATCGCGTGCCGATGCCGTCACCCCGCTCCATTCCACGTCCACTTCAGGAGATACCCGCATGTCCGACGATACTCAGCCCACGCCCCCGTACCAGACACCAGCCTCCATTGCGCAATCGTCAGGATCCTCGCAGATCGAAGCGGCGCTGAAAGCGGCGCAAGCCCAGATCGATCAGGCGATGGCGGCCAGCGATAGGGCAGTACGGGCGGCCATGCAGGCCGCAACCGCCGCGACCGCCGCAGCTGGCAATGACCAGGCGATCGATAGCGCAAACCAGGCACTGCAGCAGGCCGAACAGGCCGCCGCTGCGGCGGTGACCGCCGCGCAGCAGCAGACCGAGCAGGCAATGGCGGCGACGTCGCCGGCCACTCCGAAAGCCGACGACGGAATAGCCAGCTGACGGAGCGATGCGTTTCGGCGTTGCGATGAAGCCGGTCTCGCGATGAACCCGTCCGTCTCATTGGCGCCGGTCTGCCTGCTCCCCGCCGCCACGTTGATCCAGCAGCGCAGCCCCACTTGCCGCGGCCATCTAGCCCCGGCCCAGCCAACGCCCGATCCGAAGGAATTCCGACATGACCTTCTACACAGGCTTCGACACCGATCAATTCCCCGGATTGCCCGCCCTTGACTGGCTCAAGACCCAGGCCGAGCTGGCGTGGTGCGGCTACTACCTCGCACCGGCGCCAAGCCATGCCGACACCGGCTGGATGGGCCAACGCGCTGCGTTGATCGCACAAGGCTGGGGCCTGGCGCCCGTCTACCTTGGTCAGCAGACGATCGGCCCCGGTTCGCACGACGTCACCGCCCGGCAGGGCAGCCTCGATGGTGCACAGGCCGCAGCGCTGGCACGCGCCGAAGGCTTTCCCGATGGCGCGGTGGTCTATCTCGACTGGGAAGATGGCGGCAGCCCGCCACAGGCAGCCATCGACTACATCCGTATGTGGATCGCCGCGCTGTTGGGCAATGGTTTTTCGCCCGGCCTGTACTGCTCGCACGCGCGCGCAGTGGAACTGCTGTCGCGGATCGGCCCCTGCCCCTCCCCGCGCGTCTGGGCCTGGCGGGTCTCCACGGCAGGGCGTCACCTCTACGCCGGCGACATCCGGCACGTCCAGCCCTCCGATCCAGCCGGCTGCGGCTATTCCCAGGCCATGCTCTGGCAATACGAACAGGATGCGGTGCTGTCGCTTCCTGGTACGCCGTGCGATGGGCTGGAAGTTGACCTCAGTTATTCGAGTTTAGCCGATCCGAGCTCGGCGTGATTGCGCGTATTTCCTGCATCGGGAAAAAGCAGAAACCCATAAACTCCAGCAATGCATGAAGATCCCTTGCAACCAACCCGACACTCCCTGCATCGATAGACGACACCACGCGCCACCCCACTTTCCCCTCACTGATTCAATGCATTAAACGACCGGATAAGCGCATCACCTGCGTCAATCAATCCGCCAACGCACTCGTCGAAACCAGGCCAAAGCCGAATCCGGATTAACGCCTGGTGCGGACCTAGCTCCATGGAATCACATCAATATTCCATAGCAACCCTCGCGCAAAGGGCCCTGCAACGATTGGCTAGCGCCCTCGAAAAAAATAATAACTGTGATTTTCCCCAATAAAGTATAGAGAAATCGGCGGTATTACCAAACGCTCCGACACCCCTGTCCAAGAGCCCACGTCTGTATCGAGCGTGCATGCGCGTATCCCCGCAGACCGGGATCATGCCGATCTCACCGCATAAAACCTAGCGCCTGCAGCAGCCAGCCCACGAGTACGCATTACCGCAGCGGCAAGAGAACTCCGCCATCAGGTCGCTCCATCTTGGTACGGCATATGCCGGCCTGCACCTTCCGCCTCGAAAGGAGATGTGAAATGACAGTAATAGTTGATTTGATGTCAGAACAAACCAATTCCGTCGGCATCGCAGGCATCTCACGACACCAAGGACGTTGGAGGCACCGGCCAGACATGCGCTATGAAGTCGACCCCGACCCGACCTTGATCGCTTGGACCGAGCAAAACATGGGAATCGGATCCTCAAGATTATCGCGCTCTCCCCTGTTACAGCAATTTACAGGTCATACGGCCGTTCTGTCTCGTCTTCGCGGGCGGGTCCAGTTCGTCAGGGGACTCGTACCGAATGTGTCGGGTTATCCATGGGCGTTCTTTGGCCAAGGCGGTGGAGGCCACTGGCAAGATGATAGCGCCATGCTTGACGACCCGACCTGCGTCAGTTTCGAGATACCTGTAACAGAGGAGGATGCCGGAAATTTCCCGCGATGGTTCCGTGCTGTGGCTCCGGAAATCAATGTCTTCGCACTGAAGAATGGTGACGGATTCAATAGCTTCAATTGCGTCCTAGCTTCTCTCACGCTGCTCATCAACTACCTTCTCGAGTCGGAGAACGACTATTCCTCCTATGTCATCCAACTGACAAAAGTACGCGACTCGCTTCAAGGCCATTTGATGCAAAACATCATGGGTGGATTTATATAAATCCACCACATGACACGCCCGCCGCAATCACAACCCCGGCCAACAGCAGTGCATTGAATAATCACGCAACTCGACTACAGCGAAAGTTTAGCAGAAAAAGCCACATTTCACTCCATGAATGCATCAAGAGTTCACCCTCATACCACCGTAGTGCACGAGCTCCGTAATCCACACATAGATTAATACAGCGACCCAACCACCCGAGATTCTGGAGACATCAAGAATGTCAACATTCACAGTATTCTTTTGCGGGACAGGATCGAACAGCCTGGATTACGACAGTGCAAACTACAGCGAAGGACAGCTTATCTCCACATTGGCACGCAACCATCTCGGGGTGGAGTTCGATGATTGGCTCATAGCAGATGGACCGGGCAGCGGGAATCAACAAGAAAACGATAAATGGACACTCCCGGGGAACTACACTGATGCTCGGGGTACTACTTTTGGCTCGGGCTGGGAGGAGAACGTCAAGCACGCGATTGCGGTGATCAAGAAGGACCCCAGCCATATGAGGACCTTAATGACAGATGCGGAAATACGCATCCTACAAAGGGAAAAGTCAGCTGCCGAAGCAGCTGGACTTGAGCCGCAGAACACTTTTGGTGGCTGGACCCCTGCCAATAAGCACCGAAAAATCGTTCCCCAAGCTTTACAAAAGGCGCGAGCAAAAGTCCTGCGAACACCACTGCCTGACCGCGTCAACCTCATTGGCTGGAGCCGTGGCGCAGTTACCTGCCACATGATGGCCAATGCAATGTATGCCGACCCGCAGCTCCGCCACATCTGCGTCAACATTTTTGCGATAGACCCGGTACCAGGTCCTTTAAATTTCCAGTTAAACAGGACAACACTGAATACCAACGTGCTGGAATACCGCGCCGTATACGCACGCGATGAGAGGGCGCGCGGCTTTACTCCGATCATCCCGGACGTAAAAGTAAAGAAGGAACTAATCCTCATGCCTGGTGCCCATGCGACCCTTGTCGGAAACGCATCCAAGAATGGCAAGGGCGGCGGCAACCAGATCTTTCCGGAACCAGGACAAATGGTGCGGCATCTTGCGGAGACATTCCTGCGGGATAATGGGACGCAGCTCGGCTCATGCCTGAATCTGAAGGATACCGGCTTATTGGAACTCTACGAACAAATTCTCAAGGACGATAGAAGCTACATCGCAATGCGGCAACTGGGCTACGGCATGGGATGTGTGGAAACGGAAAGCGGAGACCGATGGGCAGCCGTGGGTTCCGGTGCGGTTGTTGCGGGCCTGACATCGCTACCGATGCTGCACCCCGATCCGATCTTTGTAAATTGGCACCATCGCAGTGTTTACATCGAGCACTATGCCGATCTGACAGGAAGGCCGGAGGCCATTGAAAGGGACTTGCTGGCTCAGTGGTTCCCGGTAACCACAGGGCGGTTCATTAGTCGTCCCTGAAAGACCTCACTCGCCCGACCGCCCCAATGCGTTACAGGCAGCCCAACCGTGCCACAACTGCGCTTTTTCGCTACGCTGGACCTGATCGCTAGCAATCCGGGACCATCCTTGCACTGCCGTACCCGTGGCCGAATGATGCCAGCTCGTTGTCGGCAGCGCAGGAGTGAAGCGGGATTGGACGGGTTGCTGACGCACGCGATCGATGCTGCGCATGTAGTAGAGGTAGAGACAGCCGATGGGCACGACCCGGCGCGGGCGATCTTTTCGGGCGCCGCAAGTCGGCCACCCCAACCAATCGGTGCTTGAATAGAATTTTTTCTGAGAGGCGGCGCATTTGTAAGCAACCGCATGCTGGGCCCAGCCGATGAACCCAGCACGAAGTTGGGGCCTCATATCTGACGGTCAATCCTGGCCATAGACCCTACGGAACTCACGCGGGCTCACCCCAACCAGCCGTCGGAAGCTCTTTTCGAAATGGCTCAGGTCGCCGAAACCGACCTTTAGCGCCACTTCGGTGATGCGCAGCTTGCGCTGCTGATGCAAAAGCTCCTTGGCCTTTTCGATCCGTAGCTGCTGCAACATCGGTTTGAACGGGGTGCCGAGTTCGTCGCGGAACAGAAAGCCCAGATGCGACTGGCTAACGTGCGCCTGCCGTGCCAGATCGCCCAGGGTCAGCGGCTCGGCATAGTGCTCGCCCAGATGCACCAGGGCGCGCCGCAGTGCGTCGTGCAGGGTGGCGAGACGTTGCCCGGGGCGATGCGGAAGGCCGTCGATCCAGTCGACAGGCGTTCCCGGCGGCGTGGGCTCAGCCGGAAGATCGGCCGGTTGCGACACCGTGGCGCATGCATCGCGCTGCGCTCCCTTCACCCGGCCTTCCAACAGACGCGGTGCGTGGCGCTGGATGTCGGCGCTGCCGATCGGCCTGCCGGCTGTCATGACCGCCAGGCGCAGCACCACCCGCTCCAGCTCCTGGAGGTTTTCCGGCCATGGGTAGTGGGTCAGGGCGTCCATCAACACCTCGGTGACCACCTGACCGTGATCCAGGCCATGCCGGTCCAGCACATGCTCGACGTGAAAGCCGATATCTGTCCGTCGCTTGCGCAACGGGGTAAGTTCGATCGATAGGACATCCAGTTGCGACAGCAGTGCCCGCGAGAAGCGTCCGGCACGTACGCGGCGCGACAGATCAGCGGTCGTGGAGGCGACCACGCGTGGAGAGTCCTCGACGTCCACGGCGGACCATGGCCCGCCGAGGCCACAAAGCTGCCCGGCCAACTGGCGCTGTAGCGCGTCGTCGAGCTCGTCCACGCTCTGCAGGAACAGCGTTCCCCCGGCCCCGCGCTTGAACCATGCCGCCGGTGCGTCGCCGGGAGCGGCGCAGTCGATCGCAACGAACGGCCCCTCCCGCCAGGGTGCAGCTGCATGCAGCAAAACGGCCACCGTTTCCTTCTCGGTTCCGAACTCGCCGCGCACGATGACCGGCAAGCGACTGTATGCGCCGTGCTCGACAAATTCGTCGATCGTCAAGACCTCTTCGCTCACGCCCACGATCGACAGCGCGCGACCAAACCGGTCTTGCGCGATTGCCCGCGCGGCATCGCGCTTGATCAGGTACGCACAATACTTTGCGATCTGCTGGCACAGCGTCATCGCCTCCGAGGTCATTCGTTCTTGAGCCGGCGTGACATTCAGTGTGCCGAGCACTTGCCGGCCGTGCTGGACGAGAAAACACTGCGTGGGCGGGGGCTGGGTTTCTGCCAGAACCGGACCCGGTGGACCGTGATGCTCCACCGCGACAAACTTACATACCGCGCCGTTCGTGATCGCGCTCTGCGACAGTTGTGCAGCGATCTTTCCCAGCATTTTCTCCAAGGGATCGCCTGGGAAATAGGCGCGCTGCACTACATCAAAGACTTGCTTTTCCATGGATGCTTTCGACCTGATCTACTGGCGCGCTCGGAAGGCGGCCAGACCCAAGTCGCGCCATCCCTGACCAGACCGTCGGCAAAGCTCCAAGCGTGCATTCCGCTTTTTCTACGAACGCTCCCCTCGCCCGCCCTCGGTCGATCCACCCTGATGTGAGACAACGCTCGCTTGCGGTGACTGGACGGTGGCAGGCGCAAAACGATTCGCCAGCAAAGCAACCGCTTGGTGCAAGCCAGATCTGGCATTAGCACGCCGCCACAGCCCGTTCCCGACGATTCGTAGCATCGGGCTTGTCCGCAATTGGATTGGGTGCGGCGCGTCTCACTCGTTGCCGCTGCGGCGATGCGACGCTGCGACGGGCTCAAGCAATGGCGTCGTATATAGTGTTGCGACGTTCTGCACGCGCGCGCAGGGATAATGCGCTGTCTTCCCGATGGCGATGCTCATGTCCCAACCCGTGCCCACCTTGCGCGCCTACGACACCATCAAGCCGCTGCTGTGGCTGGTGTCGCTGGCGATCTTCATGCAGATGCTGGATGCGACCATCGTCAATACGGCGCTGCCGTCGATGGCGCGCAGCCTGCACGAAAGCCCGCTGCAGATGCAGTCGGTGGTCTTCAGTTATGCATTGGCGGTGGCGATGTTCATCCCCGCATCGGGCTGGATTGCGGACCGCTTCGGCACCCGGCGCACCTTCCTGGCGGCGATCATCGTGTTCACGCTGGGCTCGCTGCTGTGCGCCGCCGCGCAGCAGCTGCCGCAGCTGGTGGCGGCGCGCGTGGTGCAAGGCATTGGCGGGGCGATGCTGCTGCCGGTGGGCCGGCTGGCAGTGCTCAAGACCGTGGCGCGCGCCGACTTCCTGCGCGCGATGAGTTTCATCGCGATTCCCGCATTGATCGGCCCACTCGTCGGCCCCACGCTGGGCGGCTGGCTGGTGGAAGTCGCCTCGTGGCACTGGGTGTTCCTGATCAACCTGCCGATCGGCGTGATCGGGTTCATCGCCGCGCTGAAGATCATGCCCGACCACTACGGCGATGCACGCCAGCGCTTCGATCTGATCGGCTATCTGATGCTGGCGTTCGGCATGGTGGCACTGTCGCTGGCGCTGGACGGCATCTCCGAGCTCGGCCTGCGCCATGCCTTCGTCATGCTGCTGGCCATCGGCGGGCTGGCCGCGTTGGCCGGTTACTGGCTGCATGCGGCCAGCACGCCGGCGGCGTTGTTTCCACTGGCCTTGTTCAAGGTGGCCAGTTATCGCATCGGCATCCTGGGCAACCTGTTTGCGCGGGTGGGCAGCGGCTCGATGCCGTTGCTGATTCCGCTGCTGTTGCAGGTCGGCCTGGGCATGAGCCCGATGAATGCCGGGCTGATGATGGTGCCGGTGGCGCTGGCCGGCATGGCGGCCAAACGTGCAGCGGTGAAGCTGGTCGGTCGCTTCGGCTATCGCCGCGTATTGATGCTCAATACCGTGCTGGTGGGCCTGGCGATGGCGAGCTTCGCGCTGGTCGATGTCGGCCAGCCGCTATGGCTGCGGCTGGTGCAGCTGGCCTGCTTCGGCGCGGTGAACTCGCTGCAGTTCACCGTCATGAACACCGTGACCTTGCGCGACCTGGATCGTGAGCAGGCCAGCCCCGGCAACAGCCTGCTATCGATGGTGATGATGTTGGCCACCGGGTTCGGCGCGGCGGCAGCGGGCAGTCTGCTGGCCGCCTTCAACACACATCTGGGCGACAGCCACGGCGCCACTGCCGCATTGCATGCGACCTTCCTGTGCGTCGGTGGCATCACCTTGTCGTCGACGCTGATCTTCTGGCAGTTGGCCGAGACGCGGCCACATCCCAGGCAGGTGGAAGAAGTCGCCGAATGACGCGGCCGCTGCGCCATCGACCAGCGCCGCGCGCCAGCGCAGCGCCGTGTGCGATTTCAACTGCGGTGCACGGCTCTAGATCTGCTCGCGCGGGCGTTCGCGCCGCAATGCCTCGGCGATGGTGTCGGCCAGCATGTCGCCGGTGAGCGGCTTGCGCAGGAAACTGTCGAACCCGGCTTCCTGCGCGGTGGGCTCGGCCTCTTCGTCCGAGCGTGCGGTCACCGCAACCAGCGGCATGTCGTAACCGAACACGCGCAGCTGCCGCGCCAGGGCAAAGCCGTCCAGCCCGGGTAGGTCCAGATCGAGCAAGGCCAGGTCGAAAGGGTTGTCGGCCGCTTCGGTCAGCGCGGCCAGCCCGTGCGGCGCATGCACCACCGAGTGCCCTTGCGAACGCAGCAGGCCGACGATGACCTCGGCGATGGTGGGGTCGTCTTCCACCAGCAGGATACGCTGCGGGGCGACCGTGCCGCCGGTGCGCGCCACCTCACCACCGAGCGTGGCGTTGGAAGCGACCCAGCGCAGCGGCAGATCCACCACGAAGCGCGTGCCCGCGCCGAGCCGGCTGATCACTTCGATATGCCCACCCATCGCCATCGCCAGTTCCTGGCAGATGGCCAGGCCCAGGCCGCTGCCGCCATAGCGCGAAGTGGTCTTGGCGCCGTCGCCCTGTTCGAAGCGCTGGAACAGGCGCGCTTTCTGGTCGGCGTTGATGCCCGGGCCGGTATCGGCCACTTCGAAACGCAGCCCCTGATACGACCCGAGCGTGGTCAGCTTGAGCCCGACCACGCCGCGCTCGGTGAACTTGATCGCATTGCTGAGCAGGTTGAGCAGAATCTGGCGAATGCGGGTGACATCGCCACTGGCGGTGATGTCGCCAAGCAGCCCTACTTCCAGGCTGAAACGCAGGCCACGCTCCTGCGCCAGGGGCGCCATCAGGCCTTCCACCTCGGCCACCAGCTGGCGTACCGAGAACGGCTCCAGATCCAGTTCCAGACGGCCGGATTCGATCCGCGCCAGGTCCAGCGCATCGTTGACCAGGCGCAGCAGATGCGCGCCGGCACGACGGATCGATTCGGTATAGCTGCGCTGCTTGTTGTCCAGCGAGGTCTTGAGCAACAGCTCGCTCATGCCCAGCACGCCGGTCATCGGGGTACGTACCTCGTGGCCGAGCGTGGCCAGAAAGCGCGTCTTGGCCAGCGACGCCTGCTCGGCCAGCTCCTGCTTGTGCACGGCCAGCTGCCAGGCGTTCAAACGCCGCAGGCGGCGGCGATACAACAACACCGCCGCGGCGATGGCGCAGAGCGCGAGCACGCCCAGAAACACCAGTCCCCATGGCGACAACCACCAGGGCGGCAGCACCTGAAAACGTAGCGTCTGGCTGGCCGACCAGATGCCGTCGGCGGTGCGCCCCTGCACTTCCAGCGTGTAATGCCCCGCGGGCAGCCGCGAGAACTGCCGCTCGCCGCTGGGACCGACATCGATCCAGTCCGGATCGTAGCCACTCAACCGAAATCGGTAGCTGTTGGATTCGGAATCGGCCAGGCTGAGCAGGCGCGCGACGATATGCAGATCGCGGTCGCCATCCTGCATCGTCAGCGGCTCTTGCCCGGTGATATCCAGACCACGCTCCCCGCGCCGCAGGCCCACGCGTTCGATGATCAACGGCGGCCTGCGGGTGCTGGGGCGCATCGTGGCCGGGTCGAACACCACCACGCCGTCGGGCGATGCGGCGACGATGCGCCCGCTGCCGGCCTGCACCAGCGTGTTGATCTGCAACTGCTGGTTGGGCAGCCCATCGTGCACCCCGTACACCCGCACCAACCTGCTGCCGGGATCGATCCGGATCAGCCCGCGTTGACTGGACACCCACGCCACGCCCCTGGCGTCGACCACCAGGCCGTTGGGTGCCACCAACGGAAACTCCTGCTCCTTTCCGACCGTGTCCAGGTGCTTGAGCCGCTTTCCGTCCCACAGATACCGCCGGATCTCACCGGCCAACCCGGTCCAGACCACGCCCCCCTCTCCCAGCCGGAACAGATAGGTCGGCAGGGACGGTGTACCGTCGACGGGGACAAATCGGTCGGCGGCGGGGTCCCAGCGCCGCAGGCCGGCGTTATTGCTCAGCCATATCTGACCATCCGGGCCGAGGCGTAGGTCCAGGATGGTCAACACCTCCAGTCCATGACTGCCATTGACGATGGTCCGCAGCAGTTGCCCGTCCTGGTTGCGGATTTGCAGGCCATATTCCAGCACTGTCACCCACAGGCGGCCCTGCGCGTCCTCAGCCATCCAGCCCGGACGGTCCGCCGCACCGTCCGGATCAGGCTCGACGTCCTCACGTAGCTGCAAGCGTTTGACCTGCCCGCTCTGCGGGTCATACCGGACCAGTTTTCCTTCGACGCCGATCCAGACCAACCCGCGCCGGCTTTCGAGCATGGAGTCGGGCGGACGGGCATCGATTTGCGTCAGATGCGTCTGCAATTGGCCGGTCGCCGCATCGAGATACTCCAGCGCATGCCGCGAGCCAGCCAGCCAGACACCGCCCGCAGCCGAAGACGCCGTCGCCAGCACCGACGGATTGGTCAGCGACTGTGGATCAGCACCGTGGTGGGCCAGTACCGCAAAGGTGTCCCAATGCGGAGGCAGGTGCCACAGGCCACCTTCAAGCGCCGCAAACCACAACCCGCCCTCCCGATCCTCGTAAGCGGTAATCCAGTTGCGCCTGACCAGGCCATGCGCCGACAGGCTGTAGACCGGCACGCTGCTGATGTCGGTTCCTGCGGTGGACAGGCCCAGGCCGCTCTCGGTGTCCAGCCAATAGCGTCCGCTGCGGTCGTGCAGCAACACTCCCATCACCCGCCGCTTGCTCACGGCCTTCTGCCACGGCTGGGGCCGCGCCTGGCCGTCGGCGTCCACGCGAAACGCATCGCCGACCACATCCGAGACCCATAAGGTGTTGCCGCTGCGTTCCATGTGCAGCCGGTTGACCGCCTGCGTGGTTCCGGGCAACGACACCCGCTGAAAATGCGCGCCGTCCCAGCGTGCGAGCCCGCCATGGGTCCCGATCCACAATGTTCCGTCGGGCGCGACCTCGAACCCGATCACGCTGTCGGACGGCAGGCTGGTCGGGTCGCTGGGCACGTTGGAAAAGCGCTGCATGCTGCCGTCGGGACGTCGCCGATACAGCCCGTGGGCCGCAGTACCAAGCCAGATATCGCCGTTCGGGGTGTAGGCCAGCGCCCACACCGTGATTTCGCGCAGCTCCGGAAACTGCGGGTTCTCCAGCCGCCTGAACGCGCGCGTCTTGGGCTCCAGAAAACCGGCTCCGCCGTTCTCGAATCCCATCCACACGCGATTGTCGCGATCGACGCAGATGGTCCAGATCGCGTTGCTGGTCAAGCCGTCTTCCATCCGCCAGATGCGGTAGTTGCGCCCGTCGAATCTGGCCAGGCCGTCATCGCTGGCGATCCAGAGATAGCCCTGCTGATCTTCGGCCAGCTCACTGACGGTGTCCGAGGGCAGCCCGTCGGCGACCGTGACCTGGCTGGGCACCGGCGTGAGCAGCGCGCCCGTGGCCGCCCGCGCAGGTGGCACCGTGACGTACACACACAGCGACACCGCTGCGATCAACCAGTAGGAAAAACACGAAAAAAGGCGCACGGGACAGGTTTCACGACAAGTCGCCGCATAGTGCGGGCCGCACGCGGTGCGAGCAAGCCCGAGCGGGCTTGTCGCGTCGCTCGTCCGTTTTCACCTCCCGGCCCGAACCAGCGCATGCAGGGGGGCCTCGATCCGGTTCAACGCTGTTGCAGCGGCGCCAGGCGGCAACCGTACGACCGGGCAAGCGATGACAGCTCAGCCGACGGCCGGGACGTCATGCGCAGCGGCGGCATCGGCCAGCACGCGTGCCAACGCCTGTGCAAGGAGCTCGCCGGTGACCGGCTTGCGCAGGAAGCCATTGCAGCCGGCGGCCATCGCCTGCGGTTCTGCGTCGGCATCGGCACGTGCGGTGACGGCAACGATCGGAAAACGCACGCCGCGCGCGCGCAACTGCGCCACCAGCGCCGCACCGTCGATGCCCGGCAGGTCCAGATCGCACAGCCCCGCGTCGAAGCGGCGCGTACTCACCTCGGCCAACGCCGCCAGACCATGCAGGACATGGGTGACCTGATGGCCACGCGTCTGCAACAGGCCAACGATCACCTGCGCCACGGTCGGGTCGTCTTCGACCAGCAGCAACTGCAATGGCGCCCGTGCCTGCGGCGAGCTTGCCCGTGCAGGCGCAGGCACTGCGGGGAGCGCACTCACCCAGCGCAGCGGCAGCTCCACCACAAAACACGCCCCTTGCCCCAGTTCGCTGCTGACCGTCACCGCACCGCCCATCGCCGCTGCCAGTTCGCGGCAGATCGCCAGGCCCAGGCCGCTGCCGCCATGCCGGGCCAGCGTCACGGCGCCTTCGGCCTGCTCGAAGCGCTGGAACAGGCGCCCGCGCTGTTCTGCACTCATGCCCGGGCCGGTGTCGCACACTTCGATCCGGATGCCTTGCCCGTGGCTTTGCGGCACCACCCCCACACGCAGGCTGACGCTGCCACGCTCGGTGAACTTGACCGCGTTGAACAACAGGTTGAGCAGGATCTGTTGCACCCGGCTGGCATCGCCATGCAATGCAGGCGGCAGCGCGTCATCCAGCTCGCAGGCGAAGGCCAGCCGCTTCTGCTCGGCGCTCGGGCGCACCAGCTCGGCCACCTGCCCGATCAGCTGACGCAGATCGAAGTCGCGGTAATCCAGCGGCAGCTTGCCGGCCTCGATCCGCGCCAGGTCCAATGCATCGTTGACCAGCCGCAGCAGATGCTTGCCGGCCAGCTGGATCGCGCTGGCATAACCCTGCTGGCGTCCGTCCAAGGGCGTCTGCAGCAGCAACTCGCTCATGCCCAGCACACCGGTCATCGGCGTTCGCACTTCGTGCCCCAGGGTCGCAAGAAAGCGTGTCTTGGCCAACGATGCCTGCTCGGCCAGCTCGCGTTTGTGCTGGGCCAGCTGCCACTGCGCGCGCATGCGCACACGGCGGCGGTAGGCTGCCGCAAGCAATGCGCCCAGCAGCAGCACAAGCAGGCAAATGAGCGCGATGCCTGCGTCACTGCGCCACCACGGTGGATTGACCGAGAACCGCAGCGAGCGCATCTGTGAGCGATTGCCCAGCGGATCCACCCCTTGCAGTGTGAGTTCGTAGCTACCGGCAGGCAAGCTGGCGAATTCCCGGATTCCCGCGTTGCCCGAGGTCTGCCATTCGGTGTCGAAGCCTTTCAAGAAACTGCGATAACGATTGGACAGCGGGTCGCTGTACGACAGCAGACGGCTGACGATCTGCAGCTGCCGATCTCCAGGGCCAAGCTGAAACGGGCGATCCATTGGCAACGCGATGCGTGCACCATTGCGTAGCACACTGACATGTTCCAGCTGCAGTGCCGGAACAAACGGTGCGATATCGGGCATTGCGGTATCCAGCAGCACGGTGGAGCCATCGCTGGTCGCCCCGATCAGGCTATCGCCCGCCATTAACAGACAATGCTGAATGAACTCCTGGCTGGTCAATCCATCGCGTGTACCAATATTGCGTAGGCGTGCCGGCGTCACCGAAGGGTCGATCCGCCATAGCCCGCGCAAGCTGGAAATCCAGACCCTGCCACGCGGGTCGATCCGCATTGCGGACGCATCGAACCCGGTCAGGCCATCCACCTGGCCCACCTGACGCACGCGCACCCAACGTGTTGCGGTTTTTTTCCATTGTTCTGCACCGACAGCCCGATACACCCACACCATCTCCGGCGATTGGCTGGCAAACGCCTGGATCTGCGTCCCTTCCAACCCTGGGACCGGCACGAACTGGTGTGACGCTTCGTCCCAGGCAAACATGCCGCCTTCGCCTGCAGCCCAGACACGCCCGTCCGGGCCCTGTTCCAGCTGCTGTACGGCGATATCGCGCAAACCGTGCAAGTCCTGCTGGGTGATGCGCTGCAAGACACGACCGCTACGCAGATCGCGCTGCTGCAGCATGTCGATGAAGGCCATCCACACCGTATCGCCATGCTCGATGATCCAGTCAGGCGCCGATAGCGCCGACGCCGGTTCGGGGCCATCGGACGGCCAGTGGATGAATTCACCGGTCCGCAGGTCCATGCGGGAAAGGCCAAAGCTCAAATTGCCTAGCCAGACACGTTGCAGGCGATCCTCCAGCGCCGACACCAACTCCATGTCCTTGAGTTGCGACGACTGCAACCCTGTCTGAAACGTGTCGCCAGTGCTTGGATCGACCCGCAACAAGCGACCTTCCGCATCGACTTGCCACAGACCACCGGACCGTGTGGCAGGGGCCAGGTTGCAATAGATGGCATCACCCGTCGGCACCGCGGGTTTGAGCACGGCAGTGCGCTTCCAGTCTGCCGGCAAGTACCCAAGGCCGGTGCCATGCATCGGAACCCATAGCCCGCCATCAGCGGCTCCAAGCAGGCCAATGACATTCCGGCGTGACAAAGCCCCCTCTCCGCTGAAGGCTGGGACCGGTGGACGCTCGCCGCGGGTCCGCCACAGACCGCGTCCGCTTCCCAACCAGAATTCGCCGTCCGGGGCAGCCACTGCACCCCAGAATTCGTTGCCGGTGCCGAACATCGTCCCCCAGGGAAGCGGCTGCCATCGATCGTCGGATCCCATGACGTGCAGCCCCGACTCGCTGCCCAGCCACAGACGGTCCCCCGCCCATTGCAGACCGAAGATGGCAGACTGCCGATTAGGCTCGTCCGGGACATAGACGCGATGCAGACGTTTTCCGTCGTAATACGCCAGTCCAGCGGTGGTTCCGATCCACAGCCGCTGCCGGTTGTCCGCCGCAAGATTCATGACCATGGCCTGGTCAAGGTCGCCATCGAGCGTACCCAGATCCACCGACGACATCACGCCGGAAGTATCGAGGCGAATCAGCGCGCCGGTCGTGGTTCCGGCCCAGATATCGCCGTCGAACGCAGTGATGCTGTAGATCTCGCCGTCCTTCATCGACGGATAGTCAACCGCGCGGTAGTGCCGAAAATGGCCTCGTCCGGCATCCATGACGCTCAGCGTCTTGCCGCAGCCGATCCATATCCTGTCAAGCGCGTCGATGTGCAGCGCCTGGATCGCGTTGCAGGGCAACGATGTCGGGTCGGAAGGATCATGTCGCCAGGTCCTGAATCCTGCGCCGTCGTACCGCACCAAACCATCCAGGGTGCCAAGCCACAGATAGCCGGCGCGGTCCTGGTGGATCGCAACCACCATGGTCGATGGGAGTCCGTCGCTGGGACCCACGATCCGGAAACGCGGAATCTCCGGAATCTTCGCCACACAGGGCATTGCGCCCAGCAGCAAGACCAACAAAACAGCAAGCGCACGCATGTGGGCATCCTTTCCACGTCCAGCCCGCATGCTCGCAACGGATCGTTGCGAGCGCAAGCCAAGCGCGGTGCAGCGGGATATGTCTAGAATCCGCCCATGACAACCCTCGCCCGCCTGTTGCTGCTTCCCGCCCTGGTCGTGACCAGCCTTGCCGCGACCGCCGCGCCGGTGCGTTACGCGCTGGATCCGGTGCATACGCGGGTGCTGTTTGCGGTCGAACATGCCGGCTTTTCCAAGGCGTTGGGCACCGTTTCCGGAACCAGCGGCACGCTGGTGTTCGACCCGGACGACTGGGCCTCGGCACGGCTGGACGTGACCGTGCCGCTGCGCCGCGCCGACCTGGGCGATGCCAAGTGGAACGAGGCCACCCTGGCACGCAACCTACTCGACGCCGAGCACTTTCCCGACGCGCATTTCGTCTCCACGCAGGTGGAAGCCAGCGGCGAGAACCACGCCAAGGTCACCGGCAATCTGACCCTGCACGGGGTCACCCGCCCGGTCACCCTGGACGTCACCCTCAATGCGCTCAAGCGCCATCCATTGCCGCCGTTCCGCCGCACCGCCGGGTTTTCCGCCACTGCCACGCTGAGCCGTGCGGAGTTCGGCATCGACGCGTGGAAATCGATGATCGGCGATACGGTGGAACTGCGCATCGAAGCCGAAGCCGTGCGCGAAGGCCGCGCCGACGACGACACGCCGCAACCCCAAAACGCACCCGCCGCCCCTGACGCTGCGCCCAGCCCGGAATCCTGAGCATGACCCTGAAGAACATCGAACGCTGGGGCGGTGTCAGCCAGACCCTGCACTGGCTGATCGCACTGCTGATCCTGGTGCTGGGCATCGTCGGCCTGACCATGGGCGAATTGCCCAAGACACCGAAATACTTCTGGGTCTACACCGCGCACAAGTCGGTGGGCCTGACCGTGTTGGCACTGGTGATCGTCCGGCTGGGCTGGCGTCTCTATGCGGGCGCGCCGCCGCCGGTGGCCGGCACCCCACGCTGGCAGGAGCGCATCGCCGGGCTGACCCACTGGCTGCTGTACGCGATGATCTTTGCGATGCCGCTGTCGGGCTGGTTGTACGACTCCACCAGCGGGCTGCGCCCGTTCCGCTGGTTTGGCCTGTTCGCCGTGCCCAAGCTCAGCCCGCCGGACGAACAATTGCGTGCGGTTGCGCACTTCATCCACGAGTGGGGCTTCTGGCTGTTGATTGCCGTGGTGCTGGCGCATGCCGGCGCTGCGCTCTACCACCACCTGTTCCAGCGTGACGCCACCTTGGTGCGGATGTTGCCGCGTGGCTGGCTCTCTTCCAAACCCTAAAGGATTCCCCATGTCGTCCAGGTTGTTCGCCTCTCCCCTGCTGGTCGCCGCCTCGCTGGTGGCCACGTTCGCCACCGCCCCGGTCCTCGCTGCCGACTACGTGCAGGCGCCCGGCTCGTCGCTGGTGTTTGCCAGCAAGTACGACGGCGAAGTGTTTACCGGCAAGTTCCCCGGTTTCGACACCACGCTGAGTTTCGACCCGGCCAATCTTGCCGGCGCCAAGCTCGATGTGCGCATCCCGCTGGCCAGTGCCATCAGCGGCAACAACGACCGTGACTCGACCCTGCAGGGGCCGGACTTCTTCAACGTCGCCAAGTTCGCCACCGCGCGCTACCGCGCCGACAAGTTCCGTGCACTCGGCGGCAACCAGTACGCGGCCGACGGCACGCTGGAACTGCGCGGCGTCAGCAAGCCGGTCACGCTGACCTTCACCTGGACACCCGGCACGCAGCCGGTGCTGGCCGGCAAGGCGCTGGTCAAGCGCCTGGACTTCGGCGTCGGCGGCGGCGACTGGGCCGATACCAAGACCATTCCCAACGAAACCGCGATCAGCACCAAGGTCGTGTTCAAGGCGAAGTAACGCCACCGGCCGCAACCGGACGCGGCCATTGAACGGCGGACTACCTCGTCGGGTCCGCCGTTTTTTTGTGCCTGGCGGCCGGATGACACCGCGCGACAGCTAGACTCGGCATCCATCCCACGGACGCCGCCGATGCGCACACATGGAACCTTGACCCGCTGGAATACCGATCGCGGCTTCGGCTTCATCACGCCGGCGCAGCCGGGGGATGATTTGTTCGTGCACATTTCAGCGTTTCCCCGCGGCTTCGAAACGCCACGCATCGGCGAGCTGATTTCCTTTGAGATCGAACCGGGCAAGGATGGGCGACGGCAGGCCGTGCGTGTGATGCGCGCTGGCCAGCATGCAGCCGGACGTGGTGCGCGCCGGCAGCATGCGGCAGCGCGATCACCATCGCCCCATCGCTCGCTCGGGCTGGGCAAGGTCATGTTGCTGCTGCTTGTGGCAGGTGCTGGCGGCTATGCGTACCTCAATCGGGACGCACTGCTGCCAGCCCCTGCACCCACTAAAACTCCGTCTGCAGCTCCGGCGCGGGCGTCGGCAACCAGGACACTGCCAGACCGCGCAGCGCTCCAGAGCTCGCCAGCGATAACGCCAGCTGCAGCAGCAGGCACAACGTCGGCCACAACCGCACCCACACCGCACTACAGCTGCGGCGGCCGCAAACACTGCTCGCAGATGACCTCCTGCGACGATGCCACCTGGGTGTTGCGCAACTGCCCCGACACAACGATGGACGGCGACCACGATGGCGTGCCCTGCGAGCAGCAGTGGTGTCATTGAATCAATACGGCTGACACCTTGAACGGGCGGCCGACACGATTCGTTTGTTAGCCCCATCATGTTGGATGCAGTCAAAAGCCGAGACCAAACGCTGAGTCGGTCGAAGGCGCGCTGCCCTCACCAGACAGATGCCGGTTGTGTTGTTGAAAACATACACACCGACCAGCTCGACGGGTCCTTGTCCGCCCACCGTCACGGCAACTTACGCGGCATGGATGCCGCGTAAGCGCCTACACGGACATACGTGCGGCGTGTCCCGCGAGGGTGGGCGGGCAAGCGCCCTGCAGCCAAGCAGCAGATCGGCCGCCTTGCAGCGAAGGCCCAGATCATCCGCTCCGCACCAGACCGGCACGAAGTCGTTTTCAGCCACTCCAGATCCAAAATATGGCGCGCACCGGAGGCGAACACGCCGCTTCATCGCGTGCCGGCATTCAACCACTCGCGCAACCGCCGGCTGTCGAATGGCCAATCCAGCTCGCGCCCGTGCGCATCGCCCACCACCGGCACGCGCTCCCCGTAAGCGGCCTCAAGCGCCGCATCGCCGTCGATGAAGACACTGCCGAACTCGCCTGCGCGTGCCTGCGCCAGCACTTCCACGGCCTGGTCGCACAGGTGGCAGTCGTCGCGCTGGTACAGGATCAAGGCCATCGGGAGCTCCCATGCTGCGCTGCAGCCGTGCCGCAAGCGCCGAGCGACTAGAATAGCCGCCTTTACGCTCACCTCTCCGGCAAGCATGGCTGTCAGCACGTTCGACCTGTTCAAGATCGGCATCGGTCCGAGTTCCTCCCACACCGTGGGGCCGATGCGCGCGGCCGAGCGCTTCGTGCATCGTTGGCTGCTGGATGCCGGCCGCCTGCAGGATGTGGTGCGCATCCGCGCCGAAGTCTTCGGCTCGCTGGCCCTGACCGGCCGCGGCCACGGCACCGACAAGGCCGTGCTGCTCGGCCTGGAAGGCCACCGCCCCAACCTGATCGACCCGGACATCATCCCGGCCACGCTGGAGCGCATCCGCACCAGCAAGCGCATCAGCCTGATGGGCCAGCACGTCATCGCCTTCGACGAAAAACGCGACCTGCCGATGAACAAGCGGCAGAAGCTGCCCTACCACACCAACGGCATGCGCTTTACCGCCTACGATGCCGATGAAGCAGTGATCGCCACGCGCGATTACTACTCGGTCGGCGGCGGCTTCGTGGTCAACCAGGACGATGCCGCCGACGACCGCATCGTGGCCGACGAAACGCCGCTGCCCTACCCCTTCCTCAGCGGCGACGAACTGCTCGCGCAATGCGCACGCAGCGGCCTGAGCATCGCCGCGCTGATGTTCGAAAACGAAAAGAGCTGGCGCAGCGAGGACGAGATTCGCGCTGGTCTGCGCGAGCTGTGGGCGGCAATGCAGTCCTGCGTGGAGCGCGGCATCCGCCAGGAAGGGACGCTGCCGGGCGGCCTGAACGTCTCGCGGCGCGCACCGGCGTTGTATCGCGAACTGTCGTCCAAACCGGAAGCGGCAATGCGCGATCCGCTGACCACACTGGACTGGGTCAATCTCTACGCACTGGCCGTCAACGAGGAAAACGCGGCCGGTGGCCGCGTGGTCACCGCGCCCACCAACGGCGCGGCCGGCATCATCCCGGCGGTGCTGCATTACTTCGACCGCTTCTGCCCCGGCGCATCCGAGCAGCGCATCTTCGACTTCCTGCTCACCGCTGCGGCCATCGGCATCCTCTACAAGGAAAATGCCTCCATTTCCGGCGCCGAGGTCGGCTGCCAGGGCGAAGTGGGCGTAGCCTGTTCGATGGCCGCCGGTGGCCTGGTCGCCGCGCTGGGCGGCAACCCGGGGCAGATCGAAAACGCCGCCGAAATCGGCATGGAGCACAACCTGGGCCTGACCTGCGACCCGATCGGCGGCCTGGTGCAGATCCCCTGCATCGAACGCAATGCAATGGGCGCGGTCAAGGCGATCAACGCCAGCCGCATGGCCATGCGCGGTGACGGCAAGCACAAGGTGTCGCTGGACAAGGTCATCAAGACCATGCGCGACACCGGCCGCGATATGCAGGACAAGTACAAGGAAACCAGCCGCGGCGGCCTGGCGGTCAACGTTATCGAATGCTGAGCCGGGCGCGGCCCCGGGCCGCGCCATGTATTGCAGTCACTCTCCAGGCATCGCGAAACTGGGCAATGCGTCCAACGGCAGCGGCCGCCGATGCAGTCGCATGCCAGTGCTGTACGTCCCCACCACATGCCGCCATGTACCGTCTGACGCTGGATTCCGACGGAGATCGCGATGCGACAGCTTGCCTGCACTCTCGCCCTGGCCCTGGCCTGCGGCCCTCTGATGGCACAGGAAGCCAGCTACGGCCCGCGCCTGGAAGGCTTCGACTACCCCTATCCGGTCAAGACCTTTGCGTTTACCTCGCAACGGCAGCCGCTGGAAATGGCGTACCTGGATGTCGCGCCCACCGGCAAACCCAACGGGCACACCGCCGTGCTGCTGCATGGCAAGAACTTCTGCGCCGCCACCTGGGAACAGACCATTGCCGCGTTGAGCACCGCCGGCTACCGCGTCATTGCGCCTGACCAGGTGGGCTTCTGCAAATCCAGCAAGCCGGCCGCCTATCAGTTTTCCTTCGCGCAACTGGCCGACAACACCCAGGCGCTGCTGAAGAAGCTGGGTATCGAACGTGCGGTGGTGGTCGGCCATTCGATGGGCGGCATGCTCGCCATCCGTTACGCGCTGATGTATCCGCAGGCCACCGAGCACCTGGCCTTGGTCGACCCGATCGGCCTGGAAGACTGGAAGGCCGAAGGCATTCCGTGGCGCAGCGTCGATGCCTGGTACGACAACGAACTGAAGATCAGCTTCGAGCGCATCAAGAAGTATCAGATGGAGGTCTACTATGCCGGCCAGTGGAAGCCCGAGTTCGAACGCTGGGCGCGTATGCAGGCCGGCATGTCGCTGGGCAACGGCCGGCAGGCGGTTGCCTGGAACCAGGCGCTGACCTACGACATGGTGTTCAACCAGCCGGTGGTGTACGAACTGCCCAAACTGAGCGTGCCGACCACGCTGTTTATTGGCCTCAAGGACCGCACCGCGATCGGCAAGGACACCGCACCGCCCGAGGTCAAGGCACGTGTCGGCGATTACACCAAGCTGGGCAAGCGTGCGGCCGAGGCGATTCCGAACGCGAAGCTCGTCGAGTTCGCCGATCTCGGACATTCGCCGCAGGTGCAGGACCCGACACGGTTCAATGCCGCATTACTGAAGGCGATTGCGCCGTAAGCAATGCCAGCGGCGGTGCGATTGGCATGACCAACGCATCCTCGGAAGCTGCAGCTTGCGCAAGGGCGAGCTGCAGCTGAGCCGTTTGCAAGGTGCAGAGCAGTCGGCAGGCCATCAACACGCGTGGCGATCCAATCGACAGCGCGCGCCCCACAGCCGCGCTCAAAGAGCGCCGGCGCCTCTCCATGTCCTTAACCGGCTACCCAGCCACAATCCGCAATACATCATCCAGCAACGCCGCCGCCGTGACCTCGGCACCCGCGCCCGGCCCCTGGATCAGCAATGGCTGCTGGCGATAGCGATCGCTGCTGATGGCGACACGGTTATCGGTGCCGGCGCCGCCGGCCAGCGGGTGATCCAGCGCCAACTCGCGCAAGCCGACGCTGGCACCATGTGCGTCCACACGGCCGACGAAGCGCAGGCAACGCCCCGCGGCACGTGCCTGCTGCCAGCGCGCGCCGACCACCGTATCCAGCGCGCCCAGTTGTGCATCCAAGGCATCGAGCGGCAACCGCGCAATGCTTGCGGGCACCAGCGATTCCACATGCACCTGTTCGGCTTCCAGCTGCCAGCCCGCCGCGCGCGCCAGGATCAGCAACTTGCGCCGCACGTCCTCGCCCGACAGATCGATGCGCGGATCCGGCTCGGTATAGCCGGCCGCCATCGCCTCACGCACGCAATCGGAAAATGCGCCGGTACCGTCGTAGCGATGAAACAGCCATGCCAGCGATCCGGACAACACCCCTTCGATCGAGTGGATATGGTCGCCACCCGCCACCAGTGCGCGCACGCTGCTCAGCACCGGCAGCCCCGCCCCCACGGTGGCGCTATCGCCGTAGTGCGCACCGCTGGCGTGACGCGCCGCGTGCAAGGCCTGTGCGCGCGACAACGCAGTGCCCTGGCCCAATTTGTTGGCAGTGACCACGTGTACGCCACGCAGCAGCCATTCCGCATGCCAGTCGGCAACGACCTCGCTGGCGGTCGCATCCACCAGCACATCGCCGGCACGCAAGGCGGTGGTTTCCGCCCAGGGTTGCAGCACGGCCTGCCCACGCGGCGCGGCATTGGCCTGTTGCAAGGCCTGTGCGGCGCTGGTGCCGCAATCGTGGGCAATACGCGAGTTGGCCAACCAGTCAAAGCGCGGCAACTGCAGCTGGCGCTCCTGCAGCGCAGTGTAGCGCGCCACGAACGCGCGCCCCACCGTCCCGGTTCCCAGCAAGGCCAGCCGTGGTGTCGGCGTCACCGCTGCCGCCGAAGCGCGGCGCGAAACAGGCAGCACAGTGCTCACGCGTCGACCTGTTTGCGGCTTGCGCTGGTCAGCGTCGCTTCGGCACGCGCCAGGCCGGCGCGCAGGTCGATCAACAGGTCTTCTGCAGACTCGATGCCGATCGACAGCCGCAGCAGGCCATCGGAAATCCCGGCGGCAGCGCGGGCTTCGGCGGTCATCGCCGCATGCGTCATCGAGGCCGGATGCGCGATCAGGCTTTCCACACCGCCCAGCGACTCGGCCAGGGTGAAATAACGCAGGCCATCGACAAACGCGCGCACTGCGGCTTCGCCACCGTCGAGCTCGAAACTCATCATCGCGCCGAAGCCCTTCTGCTGACGCGCGGCCAGTGCATGACCCGGATGTGCAGTCAGCCCGGGGAAATACACCTGGTTGACCACCGCATGCCCGTCCAGCAGCTCGGCGATGGCGTCGGCGTTTTCCTGATGCACGCGCAGGCGCGCATCCAGCGTGCGCAGACCGCGCAAGGTGAGGAAGGCATCGAACGGCGAACCGGTCAGGCCCAGCGCATTGGCCCACCACACCAGCTGCTGATGCAGTTCGGCATCGCGCGCGACCACCGCACCGCCCACCACATCGCTGTGGCCGTTGATGTACTTGGTGGTGGAGTGCAGCACCAGGTCCGCCCCGAACTCCAGCGGCTTCTGCAGCGCCGGCGACAGGAAGGTGTTGTCCACCACGGTCAACGCGCCAGCCTTCTTCGCCGCCTCGATGACGAAGCGCAGATCGGTGATGCGCAACAGCGGGTTGGACGGGGTTTCGATCAGCACCAGCTTGGGCGACTGCGCCAAAGCATCGGCCAGCGAACGCGGGTCGGTAAGGTCGGCGGTGATCAACGCGAAGTGGCCCTTCTTGGCCAGCGCGTTAAACAGGCGCCAGCTGCCGCCGTAGGCATCGTGCGGCACCACCAGGGTGTCGCCCGGCTGCAGCAACGCATTGAGCACCAGGTTGATCGCGCCCATGCCGGTGGAGGTGATCACCCCGCCCGCACCGCCTTCCAGCTCGGCCAGCGCTTCGCCGAGCAGATCGCGGGTCGGGTTGCCGCTGCGCGTGTAGTCGTACTGGCGCTTGTTGCCGAAACCATCGAAGGAGAAGTTGGACGACAGCACGATCGGCGGCGTCACCGCACCATAGGCAGTGTCGCGATCGATACCGGCGCGGACGGCGGCGGTGGCGGCGGTACAGGGGGCGTCGGCGGGGTCACGAAAGCTCATGCGGTTTCTCCGGTGATGCGAAGGGCAGTGGCGAGGATCGCGTCGATGCGATCGATTTCTTTCAGGAAGGCGTCGTGGCCATACGGCGAGCGCAGCACGCGCAGACTGCCGCGCGGCCCCAACCCTTCGACCAGGCTGACCAGGTCGGCCAGCGGCACCAGGCGGTCGCCCTCCACCGCAACGACGACGGTGGGCACGCGTACCTGCGCCGGGTCGATGCGGTGCAGGTCGATGGATTCGGACAGCCGCAAGTAGGCGGTCACCGGCGTGCGCGCGACGTACTGCGCGCCGGCGGCATCCAGATAGTCTTCGGCGGCCACGCGCACGCGGCCGTTGATCACTTCCGGCGGCGCGTCGAAGCGCTCGCTGAATTCTTCCGGGGTGCGGTAGCTGAGCATGGCGAACTGCCGTGCCAGCGCCAGCCCATGGTTTTCGGCACATTGCAGCTGACCCAGCGCCACCGCGCGGCGCTGCAACGCACGCCAGGCGGCGGCATAGGGATGGGCGCGATGCGCGCCACTGACCGCAACCAGGGTACCGACACGAGCGGCATGGCGGGTCGCGAACTGCAAACCGACCAGCGCGCCGTACGAGTAGCCGACAAAGCCATGCAAACGCGCGATACCCAGCGCATCCAGCAAGGCGGCGATCGCATCGGCCTGGTCGGCGGTGTCGATCGGCGCATCCAGCGTGCCGTCGGCACCGAGAAAGTCGAACGCCAGCAGGCGACGCGATGCCGGATCCAGCGCGCGGCCGGCACCCACCAGGCCATCCACCCAGCCCTTCTCGGGGAACAGGTCGCTGGCGGCCAGATGGCGATGCGCAGAAATCCCGCCAGCCACGAAGACCACCGGCGCATTGGCGGCGCCGATCAGTTCATAGCGCAGCCGCAGCTCGCGCATGCCGGCATGGCGCATCGGCAGGGCAATGACACGCTCGCCGCGTACGGCAATCAAGCCGTCATCGGTGGTGGCGGGTGTCTCGGCGTAATCGGTCGGTGATGGCGATGCTGTATTCACGAGGCTCATGGCGATATCCGGGGTGGATCGGCCATCGAGCTTCGCGGGAGCTCGCGTTCGACGTGCGCAAGGCACGATTCGAACCATCTTTCGGCGGACGCGGAGGTCCCCGCAGGATTTGGCACCAAACGCGGGCGCTTGCGCGCTCCGCTGGCTGCCCCGGCATCAAAGGGCCTGTCCCTCCGCCGGTCTCGATGGTGAAGCCAAGATGCCACCACTTTTTTGCGGTGTCAATCTCTTCATGCGGATGGAAAGATATATTTTCATCCGATACCACTGCGGCCTGTGATGGACCGCATACTTGAGGTCCCTCCGTTCGAGCCGATCGCGTGCCCGACCACGTGTCTCGCAGCGCCCTGCCCGCCCTCGCCCGGCAGTGCTTCATCGCGTTTCTGGCGTACGCCGCGTCCGCCGACGCGCAGCAACGCTGGCATTGGCCCGGTGCCGCAAACACGGCTGCGAGCTCGCCATCAGTCGCAGCGGCACAGACGGCGCCCGCATCGCCCGGCACCGGCCCCTCATTGCAACTGGAATGGCAGGCGCCGGCCTACCTGGCCTGGGTCAGCAACCCGCTGGCCGGGCCCGCACAGGTGCAACTGAGCGCACCGCCCAGCGAGGATTACCGCGCCGTGCCGCAGTTGCCGCTGACGGTGCAACTGGCTGCGCACGAGCGCCGCCTGCTCGCCCGGCTGTATCCGGTCAGTAGCCAGCGCAGCCTGGGTGGGCTTGGACTCAAGCTCGACGTGGTGCCCGGCGATCCGCAGGCCCGCCCGCAGCAGCAAATGCGTTACCAGCTCCCGTTCCGCGATGCGCCGATCCAAGTGGACCAGGGCTTTGGTGGGACCTTCAGCCATACCGATGCGCCCAACTGGTACGCGGTGGACTTCGCGCTGCCGCAGGGCACGCCGGTGCTGGCGGCGCGCGCGGGCACGGTCATGGAGGTGCGGCGCGATGTGAGCGAAGGCGGCCCGCATGACCAGGCCGCCGGCGCCGGCAACCTGGTGCGGGTGCTGCACACCGACGGCAGCATGGCCATCTATGCCCACCTGGCGCCCGATGGCGTGGCAGTACGCCCGGGCCAGGTGGTGCGTATCGGCGAGCGCCTGGGCACCTCGGGCAGTACCGGCTTCAGCACGGCCCCGCACCTGCATTTTTCGCTCCAGCGCAACGCGGACATGCGCCTGATCTCGTTGCCATTCCGGATGCTGGGCCCGCAGGGCGAGTTGCAGTTCCCCTCGCCGGCACCGTAAGTGGCGGCACCCGGGAGCGCCAACCTGCCGCCCGGAGAGCCCCTGACCGGCGCTACAGAGGCCGGCTGCGGCGAAGCCGCTATAATCTCCGGCTTCCTCAGTTTCCGCAGGCGTCCGACCGGGCGCGCTCAGCCCATGTCCGACGTCTCCAACGAAGCCGCGCGCCGCCGCACCTTCGCCATCATCTCCCACCCCGATGCGGGCAAGACCACGCTGACCGAAAAGCTGCTGCTGTTCGGCGGTGCGATCCAGATGGCCGGCTCGGTGAAGGGCCGCAAGGCCGCCCGTCACGCCACCTCGGACTGGATGGCGCTGGAAAAGGAACGCGGCATCTCGGTCACCTCCTCGGTGATGCAGTTCCCGTACGAGGGCAAGATCGTCAACCTGCTCGATACCCCCGGCCACGCCGACTTCGG
Source organism: Xanthomonas sp. NCPPB 2864 (assembly GCF_056675615.1). NCBI lineage: Bacteria > Pseudomonadati > Pseudomonadota > Gammaproteobacteria > Lysobacterales > Lysobacteraceae > Xanthomonas > Xanthomonas sp. NCPPB 2864. The sequence continues at coordinate 301,939 of NZ_JBWWVS010000001.1, read as the reverse complement.
CGAGGACACCTATCGGGTGCTGACTGCGGTGGACTCGGCGCTGATGGTCATCGACGTCGCCAAGGGCGTGGAAGAACGCACCATCAAGCTGATGGAGGTCTGCCGCCTGCGCGACACCCCCATCATGACCTTCATCAACAAGCTCGATCGCGAGGGCAAGAACCCGATCGATCTGCTGGATGAAGTCGAGACCGTGCTCGGCATCCAGTGCGCGCCGGTGACCTGGCCGATCGGCATGGGCCAGCGCCTGAAGGGCGTGGTGCACCTGATCACCGGCGAGGTGCACCTGTACGAACAGGGCCGCAACTTCACCCGCCAGGATTCGACCATCTTCCCGTCGCTGGATGCGCCCGGCCTTGCCGAAAAGATCGGCGCGCAGATGCTGGCCGAGCTGCGCGACGAGCTGGAACTGGTGCAGGGTGCCAGCAATCCATTCGATCTGGACGCCTATCGCGCCGGCCAGCAGACCCCGGTGTTCTTCGGCTCGGGCGTCAACAACTTCGGCGTGCAACCGCTGCTGGATTTCTTCGTCGAGCACGCACCGCCGCCGCAGGCGCGCGACACCACCGGCCGCCGGGTCGAGGCGACCGAAGCCAAGCTCAGCGGCTTCGTCTTCAAGATCCAGGCCAACATGGACCCGCAGCATCGCGACCGCGTGGCCTTCATGCGCGTGTGCTCAGGCAAGTTCACCGCCGGCATGAAGGCCCTGCATGTGCGCAGCGGCAAGGACGTCAAGCTGGCCAACGCGTTGACCTTCATGGCCTCCGACCGCGAAATTGCCGCCGAAGCCTGGCCGGGCGACGTGATTGGTATCCACAACCACGGCACCATCTCCATCGGCGACACCTTCACCGAAGGCGAATCGCTGTCGTTCACCGGCATTCCCAACTTCGCACCGGAGCTTTTCCGTCGGGCGCGCCTGCGCGACCCGCTCAAGCTCAAGCAGTTGCAAAAGGGCCTGGCGCAGCTGTCCGAAGAAGGCGCCACGCAGTTCTTCCGGCCGTTGATGAGCAACGATCTGATCCTCGGCGCGGTGGGCGTGCTGCAGTTCGACGTGGTGGCCTACCGGCTCAAGGACGAATACGGCGTGGATGCGATCTTCGAGCCGGTCAGCGTCACCACCGCACGCTGGGTACATTGCGACAACGCCAGGAAGCTGGAGGAGTTCCGCGAGAAAAACGCCGGCAACCTGGGCATCGACGCGGCCGGCCAGCTGGTGTATCTCGCACCGACGCGTGTGAATCTGCAGCTGGCGCAGGAACGTGCGCCGGACGTGCGCTTCTCTGCCACGCGCGAACACGCGCATGCCAAGGCGATCGATTGACCGCGGCTTGAACCGGCGCCTGCGACCGCACTTGCCGGCGATGCGAATTGCTCGCAATTGCGGTACCTTTTTGGCATGAACGCAGACGCCTCCCCCTCGACCGACCTGCGCGACGAGATAGCCAGCGCCGTGACCCACGGCCTGGGTGCCATTGCCGCACTGGCCGGTGGCTCGGTGCTGATCACGCTGGCCGCCGTCTATGGCGACGGCTGGCAACTGGCCACCTCGATCGTGTTCAGCGCCACCCTGGTGTTGCTATACGTTGCCTCCACGCTGTTTCATGCCATCCCGCACCCGGGCGCCAAGGCGCGCCTGCAGGTGCTCGATCACTGCGCGATCTATCTGTTGATCGCCGGTACCTACACCCCGTTTACGCTGATCAATCTGCGCGACTCCTGGGGCTGGGGATTGTTCGCCGCGATCTGGACGATCGCCGCCGCCGGAGTGGTCTTCAAGCTGTTTTTCACCGGTCGTTTCCGCCTGCTGTCGACGGTGCTGTATCTGGCGATGGGCTGGCTGATCGTGGTGGCGATCCAGCCCTTGCTGCGCTCGGTCGATACCTGGTCTCTGTGCTGGCTGCTGGCCGGCGGACTCTTCTATACCCTTGGCACGTATTTCTACCAACGCGACACCCAGCGCTATTTCCACGCGATCTGGCATCTGTTCGTACTGGCCGGCAGTGCCTGTCACTTCGTTGCGGTGATTGCGCAGGTGATGTGAGACGCGATCTGCGGCACGTTCGCGCGCCGTGCACGAGGCATCGCCAACCATGGCCCGCGTGAACAACGTGACCGACACCTCAGCTGCACCATCGCCCCCCAGCCCACGTCGTCGACGCTGGCTGGTCGGGCTTGCCATCGTCGCTGCCGCCGTGGTGATCTTCGTGCTGCTGTTCCAGTGGAACTGGCTGCGCGGTCCGGTCGAGCGCGTGGTCAGCGCCAAGACCGGTCGCCAGTTCCATCTCGGCTATCTGGACGTGAAGCTGGGCCGCACGACCACCGTGCGCGGCAATCGGCTGAGCCTGGCGAACGCAGCATGGTCCAAGCGCGGGCCGATGGCCGAGCTCAACTCGGCCGAGATCGATGTCGAGTTGTGGCCACTGCTGCGCGGCAAGGTGCGTCTACCGGAAATCCGCCTGGATCACCCAACCCTCTTGCTGGAAGCCGGCGACGACACCCATCCCGGCAACTGGGTATTCGATCAGGACAGTGGCGATGGCACCATGCCGCGCCTTGGCCGCCTGCTGGTGAACAACGGGCGCCTGCAGTACATCGATGCAGCCAATCGCTCGAACGTGGATGTAGCGATCAACAGCCTCGCACCACCGAGCAGCGACCAACGTGCCGCGCCGATCGGCATCGACGGCAAGGGCCGCTGGAAGGGCTATCCCTTTACGCTCAAGGGCAATACTGCCTCGCCGCTGGAGCTGAGCCAGAGCGAGCACCCGTTCCGCATCGATCTGCGCGGCAGCGCCGGTGCCACCCGCACCCACGTGCGCGGCACCTTGACCAACCCGTTCCAGTTCCAGGTCTTCGATCTGCAAATGGCGCTCAGCGGCCAGGACATGCAGGACCTGTATCCGCTGACCGGCGTGGCCATGCCGTCGACGCCGCCATACAAGCTAGACGGTCATTTGCGCCGCAACGGCCAGCTCTGGCGCTACGAAAAGTTCACCGGTACCGCCGGCGACAGCGATCTGTCGGGCACTGCAGAAGTGGACCTGCGCAACAAGCGTCCGTTCCTGCGTGCCGATCTGGCGTCCAAACGCCTGGACTTCGACGACCTGGCGGGTTTCGTCGGCGCACCACCGGAGACCGGCGCGGACGAGTCGGCAAATGCCGAACAGAAAAAACAGGCGGCACAGCTCGCGGCCAGTGCACGCGTGCTCCCCAGCACCCCGTACGACTTGTCGAAGCTACGCGCGATGGATGCGCAGGTACGCTGGCGCGCGCAGCGCATCAATGCGCCATCGTGGCCGCTGGACGATATGGATGCCTCGCTGACATTGAAGGATGGCTTGCTGCAGCTGGACCCGTTGAACTTCGGCGTTGCCGGTGGCGATATCCGCTCCATCATCCGCATGGATGCGCGCAACGAGGTGATCACCACGCACCTCAAGGCAGGTCTTCGCGGCATTCGGCTGGATCAGCTCTTCCCCGATACCGCCCTCGCCAAGCAGGCCTCGGGTGCCATCGGTGGCGAATTCGATCTGCGTGGACGCGGCAACTCGATCGGCGCGATGCTCGGTACCGCCGACGGCACGATCGGCGTGGGCATGGGCCGCGGCCATGTCGGCAATCTGATCATGGAGCTGGCCGGGCTGGATATCGCCGAGTCGCTCAAGTATCTGGTCACCAAGGACCGACAGATTCCGGTGCGCTGCATCTTCGGCGACTTCGGCGTGCAGGACGGCCTGATGCAATCGCGTGCGCTGGCGTTCGACAGCACCGACACCATCATCATTGGCGAAGGCAGCATCAGCTTGAAGGACGAGACGCTGGACCTGCTGCTGCGCCCACTCCCGAAAGATCGCAGCATCCTGAGCCTGCGCTCGCCATTACGGATTGGCGGCAGCTTCAAGGACCCGACCTTCCGTCCGGACTTCAAGGCATTGGGTCTGCGCGGCGCGCTTGCGGTCGGCCTGGGCATGATCGCTCCACCCGCCGCCTTGCTCGCAACTTTCGAACCGGGTCCCGGCAAGGACAGCGACTGCGGCGGCAAGTTCGCAAAGTAAGTTCACTGCACGACCTTGCGCCGTCAGCAAACCTGTCGACCGCTGTAGCGATAAAGGCAAGATGTCGATTGCATGCAAGTGCATTGTCGGATGCAGTGATCCCGAAACCTGCAGTGATGGCCGGATCAACAGGAACTGATCAGACCGCAGTCCTCGAACGACCGCACGGCCTGCACTGCTTGCACCATGCAGACCGACCTTCTCGACGGGTCCTTGCCCGCCCACCGTCGCGGGACCTTAGGCGGCATGGATGCCGCGTAAGAGCCTACAAGGATGTACTTGCGGCGTGTCCTGCGATGGTGGGCGGGCAAGGGCCTTGCAGCAAACTCCCAGCGTCGAGAACACCGCACCAGAGAGTTTGCTGCCTGTGTTATTGAGAGCGATGCACCCCGACCATCTCAACTGACCCTTGCGACCAGGCCGCAGATCAAACGCTCCAAAGCTGATCTATCTGCTCGCCACACTTCTCGAGCTATGTCGATCAACAGCGTTCAGGACAAGACGCAGGGAACATCGCCGGCACGGCCCTAGCTGGCGATGTAACGCTGCAACTGATCGATATCGCGCTGCTGGTTCTCGATCACCGCCTTGACCAGATCACCGATGGAAATCACGCCCTGCACGCGGCCGTTGTCGACCACCGGCAGATGCCGGAAGCGGCCGTCGGTCATCAACTGCATGCAGCGCTCCACCGTGTCCGACGGCGACACTGTCACCACCTCGGTACTCATGATGTCGGCAACGCTGGTGGTCGATGAGGCGCGATCGCGCAGCACCACCTTGCGCGCGTAATCGCGCTCGGACACGATGCCGACCAGGCGTGGCCCGTCCATCACCAACACCGCGCCGATGCCTTTGTCGGCCATCAGGCGGATCGCCTCGATCACTGCAGCGTCTGCCGCTACCGCGAATACCTCAACCTGTTTGGTCCCCAATAGCTGTCGTACGGTCTGCATGGCCCGCTCCGCGCTTGATCTGGTGGTCGCAGCCTACTCCCACCGCGCCGCGGTGGGTATCGACCAGATACAGCGGACGCTGCTTGGCCTCGTCGTACAAGCGGCCCAGGTATTCACCGATCAGGCCCAGGGCGATCAGCTGGATGCCGCCCAGGAACAGGATCACCGACATCATGGTCGGCCAGCCGGCCACCGGGTCGCCCATCAGCGCCGCCTTGATCACCACCCAGCCACCGAACAGGAATGCCACCAGCGCGGTGAGCAAGCCCAGATAGGTCGCCACGCGCAGCGGCACGGTGGAAAAGCTGGTGATGCCATCCAGCGCGAAGTTCCACAGCCGCCACACGGTGAATTTGCTGCGTCCCGACAGCCGTGGCGCACGCCGGTACGGCAATGCCACCTGGCGAAACCCGACCCAACCGAACAGCCCCTTCATGAAACGGTGGCGCTCGCGCAGCTGCTGCAAGGCTTCTACCACCCGCGGCGACAACAGCCTGAAATCCCCCGTGTCGGCCGGAATCGGCGTGCGCGACAACTGCCGGATCACCCGGTAGAACGCATGCGCCGCACTGCGCTTCAGCCAGCTCTCGCCCTCGCGAAAAATCCGCGTGCCGAAGATGTTGTCGTAACCGGCGCGCCACAGCGCGACGAACTCGGGGATCAACTCCGGCGGGTCCTGTCCATCGGCATCGAGCAGCACCACCGCACCGGGCAGCACATGGTCCAGGCCTGCAGAAATCGCGACCTCCTTGCCGAAGTTACGCGACAGCCGCACCGCACTCACCTGCGCATCGGCATCGGCAAGTGCCTGCAACACGCTCCAGGTGCCATCGCTGCTGCCATCGTCGACATACAGCACATGCGTCTGCACCCCACTCAGGCCCGCCAGCACTGCGCATAGGCGCGGGTGCAGCTGTGGAATGCTGGTCTCCTCGTTATAGGCTGCAATCACCACCGTCAGGCGGTCTCCTGCCACCGGCAGCTGCACGGGTCCGGACGTGCGCATGCTCACGGCGCCTGCAGATACGCAGGGCCACCCAGCTGGCGCGCCTGCCGCTGGATCCATGCCGTCCGCCGTTGCACATAGGCGCCGGGACGACGCGCGTCATAGCGGCGTGGCGAGGGCAGCACCGCCGCCAGGCGCGCCGACTCGGTCGGTGACAACCCGGCCGCATCCTTGCCCCAGAACTGCCGGGCAGCGGCCTGCGCGCCATATATCCCGTCACCGAACTCGGCCACGTTGAGATACATCTCCAGAATGCGCTGCTTCGGCCACAGCAACTCGATCAGCACCGTGTACCAGGCCTCCAGGCCCTTGCGTACCCAACTGCGGCCCTGCCACAGGAACACGTTCTTGGCGACCTGCTGACTGATCGTGCTGGCCCCGCGCACGCGTCCACCGCGCGCATTGTGATCGCGCGCCTTTTCGATCGCCTGCAGGTCGAAGCCGTGATGCACCGGAAACTGCTGATCCTCCGCAGCCACCACCGAAATCGGCAGGCTGGCGGCGATCCTGTCGTAGTCGCGCCATTGCTGGTGCAGCGAAAAATCCCAGTCGCCCTCGCCCCAGGCTTCCAGATAGCGCCCGACCATCATGCTGCTGATCGGCGGATCGATCACCCGCAGCACCAGTACCTGCAGCACGCTCGCAGCGGCAAACAGCAGCGGCGCTGCCAACAGCCAGCGCAGCCAGCGCCGCGCGCGCCGCGGTGGCGCAACCTGCTTGCCATCCAATGCATCCGTCCCCATTGTTCGCTACGACCTTTCATCCCGATGCTCGTTGCATTATCCGGCAACCGGCGTCCCTTACGTCCGATGTTCCCATGACCGATCACGATCAGCTTTCCCGTTTCCTGCTGCCTGCTGCCGGCGTGCGCGGCGTCCATGTCCGCCTGACCCAGGCCTGGCACGACATCCAGGGGGCCGCCGACTACCCGCCCGCCGCACGCCAGTTGCTCGGCGAGGCGGCGGTGGCCGCCGCCCTGTTCACCGGCCACACCAAGGTCGACGGGCGTCTGTCGGTGCAGCTGCGCGGCAACCAGACGCTGCGCACCCTGTTCGCCGAATGCACCGCGGCCGGCACCTTGCGCGGCATCGTGCAGCTGGCCGACGGCGCCGATGCGCCCGCCGACCTGCGCGAACTGGGTGAGGCCGCGCTGCTGGCCATCACCATCGAGAACCCCGGCCTGGACCCGCGCGAACCGCAGCGCTACCAGAGCCTGGTCGGCATGCAGGCGCCGGATCTGGCCGAGGCCTTCGAGACCTATTTCCACCAGTCCGAGCAGCTGCCGACCCGCCTGCTGCTGGCCGCGGGCCCGGACCAGGCCGCCGGCCTGTTGCTGCAAAAGCTGCCCGGCGACGAGGGCGACACCGATGGCTGGACCCGCATCGGCGCGCTGTTCGACACCCTGGGCGCACCGGAATTGCTCTCGGTCGCCAGCGAGGACCTGCTGCACCGGTTGTTCCACGAGGAAGACACCCAATTGCTGGGCAGCAAGCCGCTCAGCTTCGGCTGCTCTTGCTCGCGCGAGCGGGTCGCCTCGATGCTGCAGTCCCTGGGCGAAGACGAGGCCCGTGCCGCTGCCGAGGCGACCGGCGAGGTCGAGGTCCGCTGCGAGTTTTGTGGGCGTGAGTATCACTTTCCGTTGACCGCACTGGACGTACTTTTCAGCGAGGCGCGCCCCCTGCAGGAGGCGCCGGAACGGTTGCAGTAGAAAGGTTTGACAGGTGCGATCCGGGGATCGCGAGTACTTGTTAAATAATCATAAACACCCTAGCATTCCGACTGCCCGCTTCCGGGAACTTAACAACTGCCGCTGGGTCTGAACTCTGGTATGCGATACCTACTGCGCCTTCCGCTTGCTCTGATGGTTGCCCTTGCGGCAGCTACGGGCGCGCATGCGCAGTCGACCCAGCAGGTACGTGAAAGCACCATCCTGCCGGTGTGGAACAAGGGCAGCGGCAAGGTCGAAGCCTTTCTGTACCTGGAGCCCACCGGCGAGCAGAGGGCCGGTGCACGCTGGCACTTCGGCCGCAACTCGCTGGACGCGGCGTTCGGCCTGACCTCCGGCGATTCGCTGGGCCTGATCTGCAACAGCAGCCGCGGGACCAACATCAACGGACTCGCCAGCCACTGCCTGCTCGCAGGCATCGGCGATGACGAAGAAGACAGCGCCGCCGCATCGCGCCGCGTGTCGGCAACCCTGGGCTTCAACCGTGGCGGCGCACGCGCCGGCGTCACTGCCGGTACCGGCCGCGATACCCTGCCGGCCTGGTTGATCGGCGCCGGCAAGGCACCGCTGACCCGCGTCGAACAGAACGACCTGACCGTGTTCGGGCAGAAGAACATCGGCCGCGAAGGCTTCGTTTCGATCGGCGGCACCTATGCGCGCGCGCGTCTGGTACCGCTGGCCGACGTTTCGCCGGCGATCGCCGACCAGTGGGACAGCAAGACCCTGAGCGTCGGAGGCGGCTACGGTGCCTTCAGCGCCAACGTCATCGGCCGCGTCGTCGACGTCCCCGGCCAGCCGGAAAAGTGGGAAGGTCTGGGCCTGGGTCTGACCTGGCGCACCCCCTGGAGCGGCCAGCTGACCGTCGGCGCAGAGAACGTCATCTCCCGCGGCAAGAACCCGTTTGCGCCGAGCAACGAGAGCAACAGCGACGGTACGATCCCGTACGTTCGGTATGAGCAAGACCTCTAAGTAATTGATTTTAAATTATTTTACCTGACGCCACCGGCTTGTAGCCGGTGGCGTTTTGCGTTCCAGCACTCTGCCTGCGGCAGCCTTTCACGTCTTTCTTCTTTTTCGTTAACGGGACTTTAATTTCTCGCATAACGCATATACCATCGGTTCACCCTGACGTTTTGGATCCGCTTCTTTCGGACCCCCGACAGGCAAACAACCCTTGGCAGTACCCAAGATCACTTGGAGAGAGAGCTAATGAATTGCAAGTCCAACAAGCTGCGCGATGCAGTCGTCCTCGCGCTTGTCGTGGGCGTCGGCGGTACCGGTACCGCCATCGCTCAGGAAGCCGGCACCACCAACCTCGACAAGATCGAAGTGACCGGTTCGCGCATCAAGAGCGCAGACGTTGAAACGTCGCAGCCCGTTCTGACGCTGACCCGTCAGGACATCGACAAGCAGGGCGTCACCTCTGTTGCCGATGTGTTGCAGCGCGTGGCAGCCAACGGCGCGGCGCTGAACCGCACCTTCAATAACGGCGGCGACGGCAGCTCAGGCATCGCGCTGCGCAACCTCGGCAGCGCACGTACCCTGGTGCTGGTCAACGGCCGCCGCTGGACCACGGGTCTGGACGGCAGCGTCGACCTCAACACCATTCCGACTGCGATGGTTGAGCGCATCGACATCCTGAAGGATGGCGCGTCGACGATTTACGGCTCCGATGCCATTGCCGGCGTGGTGAATATCATCACCCGCAAGAACTTCGACGGTGCCGAGGCAGGCGTCAACGTTGGCCAGTACAGCGATGGCGATGGCCAGCGCCAGGCCTACGACTTCACGATCGGCACCACCACCGATCGCGCAAGCCTGCTGCTGGGCGCTTCGTACGTGCAGGAAGAGTCCGTCATGGCGGGCGATCGGCAGATCTCCGCTGGCGGTCCTCCGTTCTTCAGCGGCCAGAGCGGCACCGGATTCCCGGGTTCGTATGTGCGCAATGGTGCGCGCCGCATCCTGATCAATGGCGTCGAAACGCCTTACGTGGCCAATGTCCACGGTTACAACACCGCGCCGGACAACTACCTGCTGACCCCGCAGGAACGCACCTCGCTGTTCGCTCAAGGTACTTTCAACTTCACCGACAACGTGACGTTCCGCACCGAGGCGATGTACAACGAGCGCAAGTCGGAGCAGTTGCTGGCGGCAATGCCGGTCACCGGCCTGACCTTGAGCGCCGACAGCCTCTACAACCCCTTCGACCAGAACCTGACCAGCGTCAACCGCCGCTTTATCGAAACCGGTGGCCGCTCGTTCAATCAGAACGTCAAGAACTGGCACTTCTACGGTGGCCTGGAAGGTTTCTTCGAATTTGCCGACCACAGCTTCGACTGGGATGTGGGCTATCGCTACGACAAGTCCGATCAGAACGATCTGACCTACGGCCTGTTCAACCTTGCCAACCTCAACAACGCCTACGGCCCCTCCGAGCTGCGTGGCGGCGTGCCGGTCTGCGTCACCGCACCCGGTGGCGACGTGATTCCCGGATGCGTCCCGGTCAATCCGCTGGGCCCGCGCGGCTCGATCAGCCAGGCGGCGCTGGATTACACCGGCTTCACCGCGCACGACTCGTCCTCGGTTGAATCCAAGGGCTACACCGCAAATCTAAGCGGCGACATCGTCGACCTGCCGGCTGGCCCGCTGGCCTTCGCGGCCGGCTACGAATACCGCAAGGAAAGCGGCCAGTTCGATCCGGACGCCTTCATTGCGGCGGGCCTCAGCACCGGCAACGGCGCACGCCCGACTGCAGGCTCCTACAGCCTGGACGAGTTCTATCTGGAACTGTCGGTCCCGGTGCTGGCCGATTTGCCGGGCGCTCAGCTGCTGGACTTCAGCCTCGCGACGCGTTACTCGGACTACAGCAACTTCGGCGACACCGTGAACAACAAGTTCGGCTTCCGCTGGAAGCCCATTCAGGACTTGATGATCCGCGGCAACTACAGCGAAGGCTTCCGCGCGCCCAGCATCAACAACCTGTTTGCCGGTAACGCCGACTCGTTCGAAACCTACGCCGATCCCTGCTCGATCCAGGCTGGTCAGCTCAGCAACCCGGTCGTGGCACAGAACTGCACCGCAGCCGGCGTGCCTGCCAATTTTGTGCAGCCCGGTGCAGGCACCGGCGCCAAGCAGACGCTGGAGCCGTTCACCTACACCTCCAACGAGCAGTTGCAGCCGGAAACCTCGACCAGCCGCACCCTGGGCCTGGTGTTCAGCCCCAGCTTCGCGCAGGGCTTGAATGTCACCTTGGACTGGTGGCAGATCGAGATCGAAAACGCGATCACGCGTCCGGCAGCACAGTTCATCCTCGACAAGTGCTACGGCGGCAGTGCCGGCGAACAGGCTCAGTACTGCGCGCTTGTCACGCGTGATCCGACCTACGCCGATGGCGCCTACACCATCACCAACATCAACATGCCGCTGTTGAATCTGGCGTCGTACAAGGTGGAAGGCTGGGATCTGGGTATCAACTACCGCTTGCCGGAGACGGCGTTCGGCCAGTTCACCATCAGCTGGGATTCGACCTACCTGTCGAGCTGGGAAACCAAGGCGACTGCCGATTCCGAACTGGAGCAGTTCCAGGGCCGTTACCTGAATCAGGATCCGTACTGGCGCATTCGTTCCAATCTTTATGTCGATTGGTCCCTCGGCGATTTCGGCATCAACTGGGGCATTCGCTACAAGTCCGGCATGGAAGAAGTCTGCCCGCTGTCTGCAGCGCTGGCCCAGGCGTATTGCTCGGAGCCTGATCGCGTCACCGCCGACGGCGCATCGCCGCGTAACCACATTGGCGCGACGACGTATCACGACATCCAGGTGCGTTACAACACGCCTTGGAATGCAACCGTGTCGGTAGGCCTGAACAACGCGTTCGACAAGGATCCGCCGGTCGCGTACAGCACGTCCTACAACATGTTCGATCCGCAATACGATCTGCCGGGCCGCTACATGTACATGCAGTACCGCCAGCGCTTCTGATAGAGCCTGCGGCGTAAAACAACTACGGCCCCGAATGGGGCCGTAGTTGCGTCTGGAGTTTAAAAAGCGGGAACCGGACGCGGCATCCATCGCGTGCTGGTCACCCCGGAATCAAGGTCTGGATCACATGCTCGACATAGGCCTCGAAGTCCTCGCGGGCTTGCTTGGGCTGCTGCAGTTGCAGCGAGAGCTGCAGGAAACCGACGTAGGCGGCGTAGGCCAGGCGGGCGCGGTGTTGGGCATCGGTGCGGCTCAGGCCGGCCTGGCGGAACGAGGCGATCAGGTAGTCGAGACGGCGCTGCGAGACGCGGTCGATGACCGGGCGCACGGCCGGGTGATCGAGTGCCTTGAGCAGTTCGCTGTAGATGACGTGCGGCTTGACTTCGTGCGCGACCAGTTGAAACAGCGCGCGCAGGCGTGCGCTGGGGTCCGGGACGTCTTCCAGGCTGCCGAATACTTCCTTCTGTTCGAAGATTTCCCAGCGTTCCAGGGCTGCCTGCAGCAAGGCATCGCGCGAGGGAAAATGCCAGTAGAAGCTGCCCTTGGTCACCCCGAGACGGCGTGCCAGTGGCTCCACCGCGACGGCGCCCACCCCTTGTTCGGCGATCAGGTCCAGTGCGGCCTGCGCCCAATCGTCCGCGCTGAGGCGGTTGCCGCGACCGGACGTGGCGCGGGGCGTGGTGAGGCTTGGGTCGGTGATGTCATTCATTGCCGCGATTTAACCATACGCTTGAGTCAGTTGCAGTATGCATCACAAAAAGGACACACAACTGCCACGATTCAATGGCTTAACCGTCCATACGAAGGAGTATTGACAGCCGCATAGGCAGATCCATACCATGAGGTATGGTAACCTCTTCTCCTAGCCTCGCCCATAGTGCGTCTACCTCGCGCATCGACGCTGGCGAGACATCGCTTGCGGTGTCAGTGCGGGGCGCGGACCACACGCCGACGGTGCTGCTGGCACATGGCTTTGGACAAACCCGGCACGCGTGGGAAAGCACTGCGGCCAGACTGGCCGAAGCTGGCTACCGGGCGCTGGCCTACGATGCGCGCGGCCATGGCGATTCCGGTTTCAACGACGCAGACCTGCCCTACTCGGCCACGCAGTTCACCGATGACCTGATCGTGCTGGCAGGCGAGCAGGCCGAGCCACCGGTGCTGGTTGCCGCATCGATGGGCGGCTTGTTCGGCCTGCCTGCCGAGGCGCGCTGGCCAGGTCTGTTTCGCGCGATCGTGCTGGTCGACATCACGCCGCGCTGGGACACCGCGGGCGTGGAGCGCATCCTGCGTTTCATGACCGCACATCCAGATGGCTTTGCATCGCTGGATGCCGCCGCCGATGCGATTGCCGCCTATTTGCCACAGCGCCCACGCAAGACGGCCGAGCAGTTGCAGGCCTTGCTGAGGCAGCGCGCAGACGGGCGCTGGCACTGGCACTGGGACCCGCGGCTGGTCGATGAACTGGCGGGACAGGATCCGCACGCACAACAACAGACCTTGCTGGACGCCGCCGCGCGGACGCGTTGCCCGATGTTGCTGATCAGCGGCGGTCGCAGCGACCTGGTCACGCCGGACACCATCAAGGAATTCCTGTCGATCGCGCCGCATGCGCAGCACGTGCATCTGCCCGATGCCACGCACATGCTGGCCGGCGACGACAACACCACGTTTACCGCAACCGTGTTGCATTATCTGGACGCACTGCCCCCGGTTGGCACCATCGCAGCGTCCAACATTACCGAGCATGTCACTGGAGCAAGACCATGAGCATCGTTGCACCGTTCCTCCTCGTCATCCTGGCGGCGGGCATCGCTGCCTATCACCGCATGCGCCTTGCCACCTGGGTCGCGCTGAGCGCCTGTGTGCTGGTGGCCTGCTGGTTGCTGGGTGCCAATCTCACCGCAACCATCGTCGCTGCCGTGCTGGTAGTGCTGGTTTCCGCGCCGGTGCTGTTGCCGTTCCTGCGCAAGCCACTGCTGACCACGCCGCTAATGGGCTTCTTCCGCAAGGTGCTGCCGCCGCTGTCGCAGACCGAGCGCATCGCGCTGGAAACCGGCTCGGTGGGCTTTGAAGGCGAACTGTTCACCGGCGACCCGGATTGGCAGAAGCTGCTCAACTATCCCAAGCCGCAACTGAGCGCCGAAGAGCAGGCCTTCCTGGATGGCCCGGTCGAAGAGCTGTGCAGGATGGTCAACGACTGGGAGATCACCCACGTCCACGCCGACCTGCCGCCGGAGCTGTGGGAATACATCAAGAAGAACAAGTTCTTCGGCATGATCATTCCCAAGCAGTACGGCGGGCTGGGCTTCAGCGCGCTGGCGCATCACAAGGTGATCCAGAAGCTGTCCTCGATCTCCAGCGTGGTCAGCTCCACCGTCGGCGTGCCCAACTCGCTCGGGCCGGGCGAGCTGCTGCTGCATTACGGCACGCCGGAACAGAAGGATTACTACCTGCCGCGCCTGGCGGTCGGCGCAGAAGTGCCGTGCTTCGGCCTGACCGGTCCGTTCGCCGGTTCCGATGCGACCTCGATCCCCGACTACGGCATCGTCTGCAAGGGCGAGTGGAATGGCGCCAACGTGCTTGGCGTCAAGCTGACCTTCGACAAGCGCTACATCACCCTGGCGCCGGTGGCCTCGCTGATCGGCCTGGCATTCCGCGCCTACGATCCGGATGGCCTGATCGGCGACAAGAAGGACATCGGCATCACCCTGGCCCTGTTGCCGCGCGAGACCCCCGGCGTGGAAATCGGCCGTCGCCATTTCCCGCTCAATTCGCCGTTCCAGAATGGCCCGATCCACGGCGAGGAAGTGTTCATCCCGCTGAGCCAGCTGATCGGCGGCGTGGAGATGGTCGGTAAGGGCTGGAACATGCTCAACGAGTGCCTGGCGGTGGGCCGCTCGATCACCCTGCCCTCCACGGCCAGCGGTGGCAGCAAGTATGCCGCCGTGGTCACCGGCGCGTATGCGCGTATTCGCAAGCAGTTTGGCCTGTCGGTCGGACGCTTCGAGGGCGTCGAAGAAGCGCTCGCGCGGATCGGCGGCAAGGCCTATGCCATCAGCGCGTTGTCGCAGGCCACCGCTGCGGCAGTGGACCGTGGTGATGTGCCATCGGTGCCGTCGGCGATCGCCAAGTATCACTGCACCACCATGGGCCGCGAAGTGGTCAGCGACATGATGGATGTGATCGGTGGCAAGGGCATCATCCTGGGGCCGCGCAACTTTGCCGGCCGTGCCTGGCAGGCGGCGCCGATCGGCGTGACCGTGGAAGGCGCCAACATCATGACCCGCAGCCTGCTGATCTTCGGGCAGGGCGCAATCCTGTGCCATCCGTGGGTGATGAAGGAAATGCAGGCGGCGCAGGATCCGGACACGCGTCGTGGCCTGGAAGAGTTCGACCAGAGTCTGTTCGGGCATATCCGCTTCGGCATCTCCAATGCGGTGCGTTCGTTCTGGTTCGGGCTGACCGGTGCGCGCATCGGGGCAGCGCCGGGCGATGCGTACACGCGGCGCTTCTTCCGCAAGCTGGATCGTTATTCCGCCAACCTGGCGCTGATGGCCGACGTGTCGATGCTGATGCTCGGCGGCAAGCTCAAGTTCAAGGAATCGCTGTCCGGACGTCTGGGCGACGTGCTGAGCCACATCTACCTGACCAGCGCGATGCTCAAGCGCTATCACGACGAAGGCGCGCCGGCGACCGATCAGCCGCTGCTGGCCTGGGCGTTCCATGACAGCGTGCACAAGATCGAAACCGCGCTGTCTGCGGCGCTGCGCAACTTCCCGATCCGTCCGGTGGGCTGGCTGATGTGGGTGCTGATCTTCCCGCTGGGCCGTCGTGCTGAAGCACCGGGTGACCGGCTGGGACACCGCGTGGCATCGATCCTGATGACACCGAACGAAGCGCGCGACCGTCTGGGCCAGGGCGTGTTTCTGACCCCCTGCGCCAACAATCCGGGCGGACGTATCGCCAGCTATCTGGCCAAGGCCGTGCTGGCCGAGCCGGTGGAGCGCAAGTTCCTCAAGGCGCTCAAGACCAAGGGCATCGAGGCGCTGGATTTCACCGCGCAGCTGGACGAAGCCGTGGCCGAAGGCGTGATCACCGGCGACGAGCGCAGGCAGCTGGAAGAGTTGCGCGAGATGATGATGGACACCATCACCGTGGACGATTTCGACCCGCACGAACTGCGTGCGGCCAGCTACTACGACAAGCCGCAGGCCCAGCAGCCGCGCGAAGCGGCGTAGGTCTCAGGCCGAGGTGACAAGCAGACAGCGGCGGGCTTCGGCCCGCCGTTGTCGTTTGTGGAGATTGGCTACTGTAGAGACCGACCATCTCGCAGTTGCATTGCCTGTCGCTGTCACCTTCGACCAGTTCGCGACACCTGCAATTCCAGCGAGCCGCCTAGTAGGAGCGGGCTTGCCCGCGATGAAGCTCTACCGGTAACGCCCCATCGCGGGCAGGCCCGCTCCTACAGGAAGCGAGCACACGGCCTCAGCGCGGCAACCACAGCAACGCCAGCGCAATCAGCGCGGGCAAGGCCTGCACGAAAAAGATGCGGCGGTTGACGCTGTAGGCGCCATAGAAGCCTGCCACGACGACACAGCCCAGAAAGAAGCCCAGCACGTCGGTGCGAGCCTGCAACGCGCCCCAGAACAGGCCCGCTGCCAGGAAGCCGTTGTACAGGCCCTGATTGGCCGCAAGCACGCGCGTGGCCTGTGCCTTCTCGGGAGTATTGCGGAAGGTCTTCAGGCCCAGCGGCCGCGTCCACAACGCCATCTCCAAGACCAGAATGTAGACGTGCAGCAGAGCGACGCACAGGCCGGCAACGATGGCGAACAGGGACATGGCAGATCGGCGTGATGGATGTGGCGGCCAGCATAGCGGTGATTGCGGCGCTGCTGTTCAGAGCAGGCAACGGAATCCGACGCGCCGGCGAGACATGGGAGATGTGCAGGACCTGCATGCACGATCGGAGCGTCGCGATTGCGAACATCGGCGGCGTGTCCTGCGATGGTTATTGCGCGGGCACAGGTGCTGCAGCCAAGTTGCAGATCAAGCGCTCTACACCTGGTCCATCTGCTCGCCACGCTCGCCCAAAGGCAAACGAGGCTAGTTCAAACAGCGGCATCGCTAATGCATGTCATGCCCTGCTTGCCGGTGCACACCGACCATCTCGACCGGTGCTTGCCCGCTCACCCTCGCGGGACCTCACGCGGCATGGATGTCGCGTAAGAGCCTACAAGGACGTACTTGCGGCGTGTCCCGCGAGGGTGGGCGGGCAAGGGCCCTGCAACCAGGCCATTTGTTGACCGCTCCTAGTCGGAGACCTGATTGCCAGTCTCCGCATCGCGCTCTGCGGGCAGTTTGCGCGCCTCGCGCAGCAGGCCGAACGCGCCAAGGGTCATGCCCGATGCCACCAGCAGACCGACGCCGAACACCGCGCTGGAGCCGAATGCCGACACCAGCTTGTGCACCCAGACGAAGGTGAGATCGCCACCGCGGTAGATCACGGTGTCGATCGCAGCGCCGGCCTTGTAACGCCATTCCCGATCCACCCGCGTGTACAAGGTCTCGCGCGCCGGCTTGGCCAGTGCGAACTCGCTGGAGCGGGTGATCACCTGCACGATCGCAAGCATCATCGGCAGCGGCGAGGCCGTCAGCACGGCATAGCCCAGCGTGATCGCCACGCCCGGAATCAGCAGCGCCGGTGCGATGCCGAAACGCGACAGCAGCGCGCGCGTCACCAGCAGCTGCAACACCAGGGTAAGCGCGTTGATCGCCAGGTCGATGCTGGCGTAATAGGCGGTGGCCGCCGCTGCGTCCGTGTAGAGCCGACGTACCAACGCTGCCTGCTCGTTGTAGAGCAAGGTGCCGACGCCCACGCCGAACAGCACCATGAAGGCCAGCCAGCGCAGCAACGGCTCGCGCACGATCAGCTTGAGCCCGCCCAGCACATCGCCGCCCATCGGCACCTCGCCGGAGCCCAGCTGTCGCTCCTGCTCGCGCGCAACCGCCCACAGGCGCAGACGCAGCACGCAGACCACGCACACGGTCAGAAACCCGGCCGAGACCAACATCAGATGCGCGATGCCGATGCGCTCGACCAGCGTGCGGGTGAGGATCGGCCCGAGAAACGCGCCCAGCGTGCCGGCCGCACCGATGTAACCGTAGTAGCTGCGCGCTTCGGCATTGCTGAAGACGTCGGCCATGAAGCTCCAGAACACCGCCACCGCAAATAGGTTGAAGACGGTCACCCACAGGAAGAACGCCAGGCCGCGCCCGGGCACGCCGCTGTCGAACAATACGTAGAACAGCAACAGGGTCGCGATGAAGAAGCCATACACCGCCGGCAGGAACACCCGGCGCGGGTAGCGACTGACCAGCGCGCCGTAGACCGGCTGCAGCAACACCATGATCAGGAAGGTGCAGGTAAACAGCACCTGCAGGGTGAAATCCTTGAGCGGTATGCCGTGCGTGGCAAAGAAGGCGATCATGCCGGTGGGGAAAATCGCTTCCACATCCGCCGACGCACTCATCGCCTCGCGCACCGGGCGCAGCACGTAGTAGCCGCTGAGCAGGCAGAAGAAATACAGGAACGACCACGCCAGCGGCGGCGAGCTGCGCAATGCCACGCTCAGACGGCCAGCCGCAGAGAGCCGCGAAGACAGGCTGGTCATCGGGTAAGGCTCGCTCGCATCGACGAGCGCGACAGCAGGGACATGGCAGCGGCAACACCCGCGAAACAAGCGCGCAAGTTAGCCGATGCCGCGCTGCATCACCAGCAGCAGCGGGCGGCACCGACTAAATCGATTGCCTGCGGAGACGGCACGCCGCTTGCAGCTGTCTCCGCACGGGCTCCCGATTGCGTTGCAGAGGGTCCTGGCAGTTCGATTTATGAACCTAAAATCATCAATAGGATCAACACGATGCCCATTCATCTTCCGGCAGTTTGTGCTATTGCAAAGCGCGGCGCTAGAATCGTCGGAGGCAGTGGAACAGGCGGGACAACCATGACTCAAATGCGCAGGCGCCGACGGTTCCGACCGTTGGCCATCGGGCTGCTCGGGGCGTTATTGCCTCTGGCCCTCTCTTCCACCGCGCAGACACCTGCGCCGGCTGCTTCTGCGCTGCAGCCGGCCACCGTCGTGCAGTCGCCCACCGCCCCGCTGCAATACCGTGCATCGCTTCCGGCCAGCCAGGTGCTGGCCCCGGCGGCCGGGTTCGATGTGGCCGCGTTCGAATCGATGGCCAACCAGTTGACCTACGGCAATCGCCTGCCCGGCATGGCGATGGCGATCGTGCAGGGCGGCAAGGTGCTGAGCGCGCGCGGCTATGGTGTCACCGACGTCAATCACCCGCAGCCGGTCGATGCGCATACCGTGTTCCGTCTGGCATCGCTGTCCAAGGCCTTCGCCGGCACCATGGCCGGGTTGCTGGTCAACGACGGCGTGCTGCGTTGGGACAGCAAGGTAGTGGACTACGTGCCCGGGTTCCAGCTCAGCAATGACGTCGCCACCCGGCAGCTCACCGTCGCCGAGGTGCTGAGCCACCGCGTCGGGCTGACCCGCAATGCCTACGACAACGATATCGAATCGAACGTCGACTATTACTCGCTCAGCCACAAGCTTGCCGCCGCACCGTTGCGCTGCGCGCCCGGCGATTGCTATGCATACCAGAACGTGGCTTTCAGCCTGGTCGGCGATGTGGTGTTTGCTGCGTCCGGCAGCTTCTACGAGCAGTCGGTGGAGCGCCGCATCTTCAAGCCGCTGGGCATGAACGATGCGAGCATGGGTCTGGCCGGTATCCAGGCCAGCCCGCGCTGGGCGCGCCCGCATGTGCGCAGCCGCAATGGCTGGGTGTCGCTGACGCCCAAGCCGACCTACTACCGTCTGGCCCCCGCTGCCGGCGTCAATGCCAGCGCCAGCGACATGGCGCAGTGGCTGCTCGCGCACACCGGCCACCGCACCGACGTGCTGCCTGCGCCGCTGCTGGCGACGCTGCACGCGCCGCTGATCTCCACGCCAGGGGAGATGCGCTCGGGTTGGCGCCACGAGCGTGTTGACGCTGCCAGCTACGCGCTGGGCTGGCGCGTGTTCGACTACGCCGGCCATCAGGTCGTCTTCCATGCCGGCGCAGTGCAAGGCTATCGCGGCCTGGTCGCGCTGCTGCCCGAACGTGATCTCGGCATCGCGATCATGTGGAACGGCGAGAGCGGCCTGCCCTCCGGCATGCTGCCCACCATTCTGGATCGGGCGCTGGGTCTGCCCGCCAAGCGTTGGCTGGATATCGATGTGGATGGCGACTTCGGCAGCGAGAACATGCTGGCCGAGCGCCCCGATCCTGCCGGCAAGGGCGCCTCGTCGGGCAAGTCGGTGGCATCGCCGCGCTGAGTTGGCGTTGCGGCAACCTCGCGCACAGGCGGCTTCGGCCGCCTGTGTCGTTTCCGGCCTGCAGAATCGAGTCGAGCATATCGACATCGGTGGCCGGAAGCCGGGCATCGCTCCATGGCCATGCGATGACGGTCATGGCAGGCGCAGGTCTGAGTCACCTTGTCGAGTAAGCGCGCCAGACCTGACTGAAAAGCGAGAGCGTGGCTGCCCACGATGCGGCCCAATGCATCTACTCCCGCTTGGCACGACCAACACACCGCACCGCTACGCCAATCGATGGCGGCACGACCGATCGGGACAGACGATGGTCAGTTGGGCGGGCGGCGCAGCGGCCCAGCCCACTGCTAGCGTTGGACCGGAGAAAGCGGGTGGCGGGTGGCAAGCGGCGATAGTGTGGCGATAGCCACAACGTCCCGGCCTGACATCCCGTCACGCACAGCGCAACGCATCCAGCGGCGATAGCTTCGGCTGCCTGCGTGCGACCGGGACTCCCCCATCAAGGATGCGCTGGATCCGCCAATAAAAAAGCTCCCTCCCCGCTGGGCGTCGGGGAGGGAGCTCGATGTTTACGGCGATCGGGTGGTGCGGATCAGATCAGCGGCGCCGGGGTTGCGGGCAGCGCGACCGGAGCGGCCTTCTTCTTGCGAACGGCCGGCTTCTTCTTGGCGACCTTCTTCACAGCAGGCTTCTTGGCGGCAGTCTTCTTGGTGGCGGACTTCTTGGTCGCCTTCTTGGCAACTGCCTTCTTGGCGGTCTTCTTTACCGCTTTCTTGGCGGTCTTCTTGACGGCCTTCTTGGCGGCGGTCTTCTTGGTCGCCTTCTTTGCAGTCTTCTTCACTGCCTTCTTGGCGGCAGTCTTCTTGGTTGCCTTCTTTGCAGTCTTCTTCACTGCCTTCTTGGCGGTTGCCTTCTTTGCAGTCTTCTTGACGGCCTTCTTGGCAGCAGTCTTCTTCACTGCCTTCTTGGCGGTTGCCTTTTTGGCGACCTTCTTGACTGCCTTCTTGGCGGCAGTCTTCTTCACTGCCTTCTTGGCAGTGGGTTTCTTTTTCGCAGCTTTTGCAGTGGCCATGTAATTGGCTCCTCGTCAGTGAACTATGGAGGTGAAACGCCCAGTTGAAGCAAACCCCGCAACGGCACGCCGTCGTCGGGAACCGTCCGCAGGTAATGCGCGACGGGACGGATACAGAAACACCCGCATCGAACAGCGACGCGGGTGCGTGATCGGAGCGACTGCTGCTTTTTCGGAGAGAAGCGGACCCAACTCCACCGTGGATAGCGCTTCGGTGGACATCGGGAACAAGCGTGTCGGCTTGATGTCGATTCTGCTCACTCTCTTTCGCAGCAACGTCTGCTGGGCGAAACCTAATCACGCTTTTTTTTACTGTCAACACTCTTTTGCATTTTTTTTTCAACGCCTCGTCGCGGCGCATCCCGTCGAGCGTGCCCAAAGACGCCGTGCGATGGCACGCGTCGCTGCCCTTGGCATGCAGCGGCGCAACGACGTTTTCAAAAAAGCACTTCTTTTGTGCTGTTTTTTTTTAGCGATGCAGACGCGCACGCTGTTATCCACTGCAGCGGCACAACAGCGCACGCCCGCTCGCCGCGGTACGCGCCGCCTGTCCGCCAGCTGAAAATTTTTTATCGACCAAGCTTGCCCAAGGCCTCGCACAAGCAAAAATGCGCAAACTTATTGCGCGTTTTTCGACCCATGCGTGCATCCGCGTGCACTGCCAACGGCATCCGTTGCGCACCGTGTCCAAGGTTGGATGCAGGCGACACTGCAAATATTTTTCACCGGCTGCACGCCATCTCCTCACGACCGGCTCACGTCGGAAATCCGACACCGCGACGGTCGCAACGCAGTCGACGATGTCGCGCGCGCATGCCGCTGGCGAGTGCACGGTCGTCAAACATCGGCAAAGGCTTCGACTGCGATCCAGAGTCGGCACCGGTCGGTCGCGCGCAGATCGGCAGGACGCACGCCATCGGCAGGCGGGATCGACGCGCGGCCATCGCCACGCAGACAAAAAAATGGCCGCTCCAACGAGCGGCCATCCGGGTGTGCGACGGGCGAGGCGCGGTCAGTGCGCGTCGTCTTCCAGCAGCTCGGCGTAGTCGTCCGGCGACAGCAGGTCGTTGAGCTCTTCCTTGTCGTCGAGTTCGACCACGAAGATCCAGCCTTCGCCGTAGGCATCTTCGTTGATGGTTTCCGGCTTGTCGCTGAGTGCGCTGTTGACCTCGACGACGGTGCCGCTGACCGGGCTGTAGACGTCGGAGGCGGCCTTGACCGACTCCACCACCGCCGCGCCGGTACCGACCTGCACGGTGTCGCCGACGCCGGGCAGTTCGACGTAGACCAAGTCGCCCAGCAAGCCCTGCGCGTGGTCGGAGATGCCGACGGTCACGCGGCCGCTGCTTTCGACGCGGGCCCACTCGTGGGATTTGAGGAACTTGAGGTCGCCAGGGATCTCGCTCATGGGTGTGCTCCGGGGAAACTGTTGGGTTGGGGACAGGTGGCTAGTTTAGACCGCACGACAACACAGGTGCACGCGCGTATCGGCCGGTGGGTGGCGATGGATGTCGCACGCTGCCGGACGTTTGCACGCCCGGCAGAGGTCTGACTCATTCGCCAAGGACGCCGGGCTGCGCCTGGCCGTCGCGGACGAACGGAAACTTCACCGCGCGCAACGGCACCTGCTTGCCACGGATGTCCACGCGCAGCGCGTCGATGCTGCCGGCCGGCACGCGCGCGAACGCGATCGCCTTGCCGAGCGTGGGCGAGAAGGTGCCGGACAGGATCTCGCCTTCGCCGCTGGCGCTAAGCACGGTCTGTCCATGCCGCAGCACGCCCTTCTCGTCCATCACCACACCGATCAGCTGACGCGGTGCGCCCTGCGCCTTTTGCGACTCGAGCACGGCGCGACCGATGAAGTCGCGACCGTCGTCCAGGGCGATCGTCCAGGCCAGCGCGGCCTCGTATGGACTGACCGTGTCGTCCATGTCCTGGCCGTAGAGATTCATGCCGGCTTCCAGACGCAAGGTGTCGCGTGCGCCCAGACCGGCCGGCTTGACGCCCTGCGCGAGCAGCGCGTTCCAGAACGCCACTGCTGCCTCCTGCGGCAACACGATTTCGAAACCGTCTTCGCCGGTGTAGCCGGTGCGCGCAAGGAACAGTTCCACGCCATCACGCGAACGCGTCTGCAGCGCAGCGAAGCGGCCGAGCTTGCTCGCCGCTACGGTATCGGCCGGATCCACCAGTTCGATCACCTTGGCGCGCGCGTTGGGCCCTTGCACGGCGATCATCGCAAAGTCGCCGCGCTCTTCCACGCGCACCTGGAAGGCTGCGGCCTGTTCGCCGATCCACTGCAGGTCCTTTTCGCGGGTGGCGGCGTTGACCACCAGGCGGAAGAAGTCCTCGCGCAGGAAGTAGACGATCAGATCATCGATCACCCCGCCCTGCGGGTTGAGCATGCAGGTGTACAGCGCCTTGCCGGAGACCTTGAGCTTGTCCACCGAGTTGGCCAGCAGGTAGCGCAGGAACTCGCGCACGCGCGGACCGTGCAGGTCGACCACGGTCATGTGGCTGACATCGAACATGCCGGCGTCGCGACGCACCTGGTGGTGCTCGTCCAGCTGCGAGCCGTAATGGATCGGCATGTCCCAACCGCCGAAGTCGACCATCTTGGCGCCGAGCGCACGATGGGTGTCGTTGAGGATGGTCTTCTGGGTCATGCGCACCGGTCCAAGGGAAAGAGCACCATTATCGCCGCCCGGCCGTGCCTGGGGAAACGGCGCAGGCGATGCGGCAACGCGCCGCCGACACCTGGACCTGGCCGCGCCCTATCGCGCCGCGCTGCAGCATCGCTGCATGGGCACGACGCGTGCCCTGCCCGATCAACCGGCCGCCTGCACCTGCAAGGTCATGCCATCGACACCGACGATACGCACCGGCGCGCCGGCCGGAAGGTCCGGGCCGCTGACCACCCAGAACGCGTCGTCGACCTTGGCACGGCCGCGCCCCTCCTGGATCGCCTGGTCGAGCACTACGCAGCGACCGATCAACTGCTCGGCACGTCGGTTGAGCAGGGGCCGATCACTCTGCCGGCCCTTGCCGCGAAACCAGCTGCGATACACCTGCACCGATACGAAACTCAGCAGCACGAAGGCAACGATCTGCAGCAGCAGCGACATGCCCGGCAACGCGAGCACCAGCACGCACACCGCTGCGGCGGCAATGCCCATCCACAGCAGGAACGCGCCGGGCACCAGCGTCTCGGCAGCAATCAATAGCAACGCCAGCACCGCCCAGGCCACCACGTCCCAACGCATGGCTCAACCTCCCACGCGCGGGGGCATCGGCGGCACGCGCACATGGCTCGCGTCGGGTTTGTTCAGCGCTTCCTTGGCCAGCTCGGCAATGCCGGCGATCGAGCCGATGACGCCGCTGGATTCCATCGGCATCAGCACGAACTTCTGGTTGGGCGCGGTGGCCAGCGCCTTGAACGCCTCCACATACTTCTGTGCGACGAAGTAATTGATCGCCTGCACGCTGCCGTTGGCGATCGCATCGGAGACCATCTGGGTGGCCTTGGCTTCGGCCTCGGCCAGACGCTCGCGCGCCTCGGCGTCGCGGAACGCGGCTTCCTTGCGGCCTTCGGCTTCGAGCACGGCGGCCTGCTTCTCGCCTTCGGCGCGCAGGATTTCCGACTGGCGCGAGCCCTCGGCTTCGAGGATCTGCGCGCGTTTCTCGCGCTCGGCCTTCATCTGCCGCGCCATCGAGTCGATCAGGTCGCGCGGCGGCTGGATGTCGCGGATCTCGATGCGGGTGACCTTGATGCCCCAGGGATTGGTGGCCTGGTCGACCACGCTGAGCAGCTGCGCATTGATGGTCTCGCGCTGGCTCAGCGATTCGTCCAGATCCATCGAGCCGATCACGGTGCGGATGTTGGTCTGCACCAGCGCGATCGAGGCGATCTCCAGGTTGGAGACCTCATAGGCGGCCTTGGCGGCATCGAGCACCTGGAAGAACACCACGCCATCCACGCGCACCACCGCGTTGTCCTTGGTGATGACGTCCTGGCTAGGGACGTCGAGCACCTGCTCCATCATGTTGATCTTGCGCCCCACGCCGTAGACCACCGGCACCAGAAAGTGCAGACCCGGACTCATGGTGTGGGTGTAGCGGCCGAAGCGCTCCACCGTCCACTGAAAGCCCTGCGGCACCATGCGCACGGTCTTGAACAACACGATGACGCCGGCGACCAGAACGGCGATGGCCAAGAAAGAAGTCGGAAACATGAGCAGCCCCTTGCGATGACGAGTCGATCCTTGGCTTGAGTATGCCCTAGCGCCACCTGTCCCCACTGCGCGCCCTAGCTTCGGCAACGGCGGTCACGACCCTGCATGCGGCGCTGTGGCTGACCACCTCGGGCAGCGTGTCGGCGTTGCGCAGCACGCCGCAACGCGCAGGCGACCGCGCTTTGTAAAGTGCAGACTTTGCTGCGAGCGCGCGCTCAGGCGCCGCGCGGCGAAAACATGATGATCGCCATGCCGAGCAGGCAGCAGGCTGCGCCCAGCAGATCCCAACGCGTCGGCGTCACCCCGTCCACCCACCACAGCCACAGCAGCGCACTGGCGATATAGACCCCGCCATAGGCGGCATACACGCGGCCGCTGGCATCGGGATGCAGGCTCAACAACCAGACGAAGACGGCCAGGCTCAGCGCCGTCGGCAGCAGCAACCAGATGCTGCCGCCCTTGCGCAGCCA
Organism: Xanthomonas sp. NCPPB 2864; assembly: GCF_056675615.1. Lineage (NCBI taxonomy): Bacteria > Pseudomonadati > Pseudomonadota > Gammaproteobacteria > Lysobacterales > Lysobacteraceae > Xanthomonas > Xanthomonas sp. NCPPB 2864. The sequence goes on along the minus strand of NZ_JBWWVS010000001.1, from coordinate 276,057 downwards.
CAGATACGGCAGGTAGCAGCCGACCAGCTCGGCGACGGCGGTGGCCGCGAACAGCAACAGCGTGGTCGGTGCGCCATTCATGCGTGGCCGGGCTTGTCGACGCCTTGCTTGCCAGCGTCGGCCTGCTGCAGCTCCGCAGTGTCGCGCGCCTGCTCACCGGCCGCGGGCGCGTCAGTGACAGGCGTTGCGGCAGCCTGACCCAGAGCGGGCGGATCACCGCCGCGTTCGCCGCGCTTGACCTGTTGCCAAAGCGCCTCCTGTTGCTGCAGCGACAGCGCAGCCAGGGAGGTGCCGTCCGCCTGTGCCTGTGCTTCCATCGCGCGAAAGCGGCGCTCGAACTTGAGATTGGCATGGCGCAGCGCCGCACCCACGTCGACCCTGGCATGACGCGCCAGGTTGGCGCAGACGAACAACACATCACCGAGCTCGTCTTCCAGCCGCGCCTGGTTGTCGGTGACCGGGCCACGCGCGAACTCCACGCGCAGTTCCTCGATTTCTTCCTGCAGCTTTTCCAGCACCGGGGCCGGGCCGGGCCAATCGAAGCCGACCCGCGCCGCACGCGCCTGCAGCTTGGTGGAGCGTTGCCATTCCGGCAGGCCGCGTGCGATGCCGGCAAGTGCGGAGTCGTCCTGATGGCCGGCCGCGCGACGTTCGTCGCGCTTGATCTGCTCCCAGTTGGCGCTTACCGCCTGCGCATCGTCGGCACGTTGCTCGGCAAACACGTGCGGGTGGCGACGCACCAGCTTGTCGCTGAGCGTGGCGACCACGTCGGCGAATCCGAACGCGCCCTGCTCGGAGGCCATCTGCGCATGGAAGACCACCTGCAGGAGAAGGTCGCCCAGCTCGTCGCGCAGAGCCGGCAGGTCGTTGCGATCGATGGCGTCGGCAACTTCGTAGGCTTCTTCGATGGTGTACGGCGCGATGCTGGCGAAGGTCTGCTCCACATCCCACGGACAGCCGTGCTCACGATCGCGCAGGCGCGCCATCAGCTGCAGCAGGCGCTGGAGGTCGCCGGTCGGCGGGGACTGAGACATGGGGTATTCCTGGCAGGTGTGGTGCAGTGGAGTGGCGTGCCTGGGCGATGCCGCGGGCACGTGCCGGGTCACCTGGCGGCAGGCGATGGACAGGGACCGCATTGGACGTGACTGCATCGGGAGTGCGCGCAACTGCCGGATCCAACCGGCGAGCGCGCAAGCGGCGGTCGGCCGTGCTCACACCAGCCAGCTGCGCCACGGCAGATTGGGATCGCCCAGCGCGATGAAGTCGCCATTGAGCAAGGTGTCGCGGCGGTTGTAACGGAACGGTTTGCCGGTGCCGCCGGCCAGCAGCACGCCGCCGGCGGCGTGCAGCACGCACTGGCCGGCTGCGGTGTCCCACTCGGAGGTGGGGCCGAAGCGCGGATACACGTCCAGGTCGCCTTCGGCGATGCGGCAGAACTTCAACGACGAGCCTTGCGCGACCACATCGATCTCGCCCATGCGCTCCAGCGCGGCGGCGGTGCGCGCATCGCGATGCGAGCGACTGGCGGCGACCCGCAGCGGCGTGGCCGCCGGCGTGCGCGTGTGCAGCATCTCGTCGCGGTCGCCATCGCGGCGGTAGGCGTTCTCGCCCCGTGCGGCGTACCAGACCCGGCCATCGACCGGCGCCTGCACCACGCCGAGCACCGGTGCGCCCATATGGATCAGGGCGATGTTGACGCTGAACTCGCCGTTGCGCTTGACGAACTCGCGGGTGCCGTCGAGCGGGTCGACCAGCCAGTAGCTGGTCCAGAACTGGCGGTCTTCCCAGGCCACGTGCGCGGATTCTTCCGACAGCACCGGCACGTCCGGGGTGACCCGGCGCAAGCCTTCGACGATGACACGGTTGGCGGCAAGGTCGGCCTGGGTCAGCGGGCTGGCGTCGTCCTTGATCTGCACCGCGAAATCCTGCGCATAGACATCCATGATCGCCGCCCCCGCCTCGCGGGCGATGGCGATCACGGTTTCGCGCAGTTCCATCGGGATGCGGATCATGGGTTGCGCTCCAGCCACTCGCGCGCAATGAACAAGGCGGCCAGCGAGCGGCCTTCGGAAAAATCTTCGCGCAGCATCAATTCGTCCAGACGGGCGATCGGCCAGGGCACCACCTCCATCTCTTCCGGCTCGTCGCCCACCAGGCGCTCGGGATAGAGGTCGCGTGCCAGCACCAACCAGGATTGGTGACTCATATAAGTAGGAGCGAGCGTCATCGCACGCAGCACCTGTACCTGGCGCGCGCCGTAACCGGCTTCTTCCTTGAGCTCGCGGTCGGCGGCCTGCTCCGGCGTTTCGCCGGCATCGATGCGGCCCTTGACCAGACCCAGCTCGTAGCGATGCACGCCGGCGGCATACTCGCGCACCAGCAGCACGGTCTGCGCGTCGAGCATCGGCACCACCACCACCGCGCCATGGCCCTGGCTGAGCTGGCGCTCGTAAAGGCGACGCTCGCCATTGGAAAATTCCAGATCCAGCTGCTGGCGACGGAACGGCCCGTCACCCAGATCGGTGATCTTGTGGATGGTTGGCAGGCGCGGACTCATGCGTCGCACGCAGCGGCGGAGCCGACCGATAGAATAGGCGTATGCATCGACATGTTCATGAGCCCGAAATCCTAGCAGACCCGGCAGCCTCCCAAGCTGACGAACATTGGCGGCAACGCGATCTTGCCGTGCTGTGGCACCCCTGCACGCAGATGCGCGAGCACCCGCACACACTTCCGCTGGTGCCGATTGCGCGTGGCGATGGTGCGTGGCTGATCGGCCACGACGGTCGCCACTACCTGGACGCGGTCAGCAGTTGGTGGACCAACCTGTTCGGCCATAGCGAACCGCGCATCGGCGCGGCCATCGCGCGCCAGGCTGGCGAACTGGAGCAGGTGATGCTGGCCGGCTTCACTCATGCGCCCGCCGTGCAGCTGGCCGAGCGCCTGTTGGCGATCGCGCCGCGCCAGGCCGGCCGCGCGCCGTTGTCCAAGGTGTTCTATGCCGACAATGGCTCGGCCGGCGTGGAAGTGGCCTTGAAGATGGCCTTCCACTATTTCCATAACCGCGGCGAGCACCGCCGCACGCGTTTCGTCGCGCTGGAAAACGGCTACCACGGCGAGACCATCGGCGCGCTGTCGGTCGGCGACATCCCGCTGTATCGGCGCGTGTATGCGCCGTTGCTGCTGGAGTCGATCTTTGCGCCCTCGCCCGACGCCTACCTGGCCGAGCCCGGACAGAGCGCGGAAGACTACGCATTGCAGGCGGCCGATGCGCTGCAGGCGGTGTTCGAACAATCGCCCGACGAAATCTGCGCGCTGATCCTGGAGCCGCGCGTGCAATGCGCAGGCGGCATGCGCATGTATCACCCGGCCTATCTGCGCCGCGCACGCGAACTGTGCGACGCGCATGGCGCGTTCCTGATCGCCGACGAGATCGCCACCGGCTTCGGCCGCACCGGCAGCCTGTTCGCCTGCGAACAGGCCGGGATCATGCCCGACCTGTTGTGCCTGTCCAAGGGGCTGACCGGCGGATTCCTGCCGCTGTCGGCGGTGCTGGCCACCCAGCAGTTGTACGACGCGTTCCTGGACGACTCGCGCGAACGTGCGTTCCTGCATTCGCATAGCTACACCGGCAATCCGCTGGCATGCGCCGCCGCGCTGGCAACCCTGCAGATCTTTGCAGACGACGATGTGATTGCGCGCAACCAGCGCACCTCCGCGCACATGACCACGCTGGCTGCGCAGATCGGCGAACACCCCGCGGTGGCCGACGTGCGCCAGGCCGGCATGATCGTGGCGTTCGAACTCACGCAGGGCGGCGACAAGCGCACGCCGTTTCCGTCTGCGGCGCGGGTGGGCCTGAAGGCCTATCGCGCCGCACTCGACAAGGGCGTGGTGCTGCGCCCGCTCGGCGACGTGCTGTACTGGATGCCGCCGTACTGCGTGGACGACGCGCAACTTGCGCTGCTGGCTGCGACCACCCGCCACGCCATCGAGGAGGCCGTTGCATGCGCCTGACCCGCTCCCATGTCGCACTGCCGCTGCACTGCGACCAGGAGGTGACGCTGCCGGAAGAGTCGGCCAATCACCTGCTGCGTGTGCTGCGACTGCGCGAGGGCGATGCCTGCGTGCTGTTCAACGGCGACGGCAGCGACTACCACGCGCGCATCACCCTGGCCGGCAAACGCGAGGCGCGCGCACTGGTGGAACGTGCCGAGCCGCTGCGCAACGAGTCGCCGTTGTCGATCACCCTGATCCAGGGCATTGCGCGCGGCGAGAAGATGGATCTGATCCTGCAGAAGGCCACCGAGCTGGGGGTGACGGCGGTCGTGCCGGTCAACGCCGAGCGCACCGAGGTCAAGCTGGATGCGGCGCGCATGGAAAAACGCCTGGCGCATTGGCGTAGCGTGGTGGTGTCGGCCTGCGAGCAGTCCGGGCGTGCGCGCATTCCCACGGTCGCTGCGCCGCACGGCCTGCAGGATGCGGCGCAGGCCAGCGACCCGCAGGCGTTACGGCTGACACTGGACCCGCACGGCGCGCATCGTCTGGGTAGCCTGGCGCTGGGTGCGCAACCGCATGTGATCGTGGCGATCGGCCCGGAAGGCGGCTGGTCGCCGCGCGATCGCACCACCCTCGCCGATACGGGTTTCAGCGGCCTGCAACTGGGGCCACGCATTCTGCGTACCGAAACTGCGGGCCTGGCGGCAATTGCGGCGCTGCAGTCGCGGTTCGGTGACCTATAGCGCCACGCCATCGTAGGAGCGCACCTGGGCGCGACCGGGCGTTATCGAGAATGCCTCGTCGCGCCCGGGTGCGCTCCTACGGGAATGTGGAGTTGACCGGCGTTGCGTCGTCCGCTGCATGTCGATGGCTCCGTCCACTGCGTCCCGGCCCTAAACCCGCGCCGACTCGTAGGAGCGCACCTGGGCGCGACCGGGCGTTATCAGGAATGCCTCGTCGCGCCCGGGTGCGCTCCTACGGGGATGTGGAGTTGATCGGCGTTGCGTCGTCCGCTGCATGTTGACTGCCCGGTCCACTGCGTCCCGGCCCGACAGCCCGGCTGGCTCGTAGGAGCGCACCTGGGCGCGACCTGGCGTTATCAGGAATGCCTCGTCGCGCCCGGGTGCGCTCCTACGGGGGATGTGGAGTTGCCCGACGTTGCGTCGTCCGCTGCATGTCGATGGCTCCGTCCACTGCGTCCCGGCCCTAAACCCGCGCCGGCTCGTAGGAGCGCACCTGGGCGCGACCGGGCGTTATCGGGAATGCCTCGTCGCGCCCGGATGCGCTCCTACGGGATGTGGAGTTGATCGGTTTGGTGCAGCCAGACTGCTGCACCTGGCGATGCGCGGGCGCTCAGCGGCCGTGCTGCAGGAACCAGCTGGCCGCGCCGATCACACCGAGCTGGCCGTGCTCGACGATGCTGACCGGCACCTGCTCCAGCGCCGGACGCAATGCGCCCTTGTCGAGCAGACGTGCGACGAAATCGCTTGCGGCCACGAATGCGGCGATCTGCGGCAGGAATCCACCCGCCAGATAGACACCGCTGCGCACGCCATAGAGCAGCATCATGTCGCCGACCACGCTCCCCATGAAGCCGCAGAACGCCTGTAGCGCATCGCGCGCCAGCACGTCCTCGCCAGCCAGTGCGGCGGCAGTGACATCGGCCGGGCTGGCATGCAGCGCCGGCACGCCACGCAGCGCGGCCAGTGCGGTGTAGAGATTCAACAGGCCCGGGCCGGAGAGCAGGTGCTCGGTGGCCACATGCGTGCGGGTGCGGCGTAGCTCCTGCAGCAAGGCCACTTCCAGATCGCTGGCGGCAGCAAGCGCGGCGTGGCCGGCCTCGGTCGGCAACACCACCGGGGTGGCGCCGTTTGGAATCCACAACGCCGCGCCCAGGCCGGTGCCCGGGCCCAGGATCAGCGCCGGACCCGGCGCACCCTGCGGCGGGCCGGACAACTGCAGGACCTGATTGCCGACCATGTAATTGGCCGCATGCGCCACCGCTTCGAAATCGTTGACCAGATGCAATGCCTGCATGCCGAGCTGGCGGCGGATCTGCTCCGGCGCCAGCACCCACGGCAAGTTGGCGGTGATCACGCTGCCGTCTTCCAGCGCATACCCGGCACTGGCGATGACACCACGCTGCACCGGCGCGCAGCCCAGCTCCGCAAAGAACGCGGCCATGATCTCGGCCAGGCCCGGGTAGTCGGCACACCGGTACTTGCGGTAGTCCAGCACCGTGACCGGTTGGCGTGGATCGGGGCTTTCGCACACCAGCGCCAGACGCACATGCGTCCCCCCCACGTCTGCGGCAACGAAGGTGTCGGGGCGCGGAAAGGCCACCGCTTCCATTGGACTGCTTGCGCTCACGCATTCTCCTGATAAGTGGCCGCGGGCTGGCGTCATGCCCATTGTCCGACGAACGGTAACGGGATAGACAACGTTGTCAGTAATCGCCCTGTAACGCAACCGTGGCGATCACGATTTAAACAGGATGCCGCCAATTTCATCATTCACTCAAATTCCACGTTTGCGACAGCGATTTCAGCACAAAACGGCACCCGCCATTTGCACAAGCGCCATTCCCCATAGAAACAGCTGATCAAAACCGTGAGCCGCCGACGGCGCATTGCGCAACGGTATCGGCGCAGTGCATGGCATCGCGGAGAAATGCTGCATTGCAGCGCAATCGCAGCCGCTTCAGAGATCTGTGACGATGTGTTGACAACGCTGTCAACGCTACGCGAGACTCGATCCAAATCGGGGTTCTGGCAGGAGGGGCCATGGACTGTTCGGTACTCAGGAACGGGCTACTCCCTCGCCGGTGCATTCCAGATTCGTGAGCGGGACATCACCCGATGTTCGACTCGCTGAAGTCGCATTCGCTCTACCGCTTCACCACACGGGGGACACCTCCTCTACCACGCGAATCACCCGGGCCCGCCTCTAGCGACGCGTGCCAGTGCGATCACCGCGATCGGTCAGGGCGTGTTGTTTTGCCGGCCACGCCGAGCGCGTGACGCCTTCCAGAGGCGGCGCGCTCACAGCACTAACCAACGAGGTTTAGCCATGCACAGCCGCACCACGACGTTAGCACTCTGTATTACCGCCGCTCTGTACTGCTCCGGCTCTGCAATGGCTGCCGGACAAGAACAACAGGCTCCTGCCGCCACGCCGTCGGCGACCACCGAGCTGGATACCATCACCGTCACCGGTTATCGCGCATCGCTGGAGAAGAGCCAGTCAGTCAAGCGCTCGGCCAACTCGATCGTCGATGCGATCAGCGCCGAAGACATCGGCAAGTTCCCGGACATCAATGCCGCCGAATCGCTGTCGCACCTGCCGGGCATCAGCGTCGACCGCCAGTTCGGCGAAGGCGAAAAGGTCAGCATCAACGGCACCGACCCGGCCTTGAACCGCGTGCTGCTCAACGGCCAGACCATCGCCTCGGGCGATTGGGGCGGCAACCCGACCGACACCAGCGGCCGTACCTTCAACTACACCCTGCTGTCGCCGGAAATCATCGGTCTGATGGAGGTGTACAAGACCCCGGAAGCGCGCATCGACGAAGGCTCGATCGGCGGTACCGTGATCGTGCACACCCGCAAGCCGCTGGACCTGCCCAAGAACACCATCCGCGGCTCGGTCGGCTACAACTACAACGACCGTTCGGAAGAAGGCAATCCGCGCGGCTCGGCGCTGTGGAGCTGGAAGAACGACGACGAAACCTTCGGTGCGTTGATCTCCGCCACGCATGACAAGCAGGACCTGGCACGCGCCGGTATCGAATACTTCGGCTACACCACCGGCGCCAACATTCCCGCCAGCGCCACCATCACCGGCGACGGCAGCGATGTCGCCACCGCCCGTGTACCGGCCGGCATCAACAGCGCATTCTTCCAGCAGACCCGCGAACGCAGCGGCGTGCAGGGCGCGTTGCAGTGGAAGCCGAACGAGCAGAACGAATTCAACCTGACCGGCCTGTACATCAAGGGCAAGTACAACAACTTCAGCGAATCGCGTTACGTCTGCCCGGCGTGCAACAACGACCTGCAGAAGGTCACCAGCGCCAATGTGCAGAACGGCGTGGTCACCTCGGCGACCTTCGGCGATGGCGCCGCGGGGCAGCCGTACGCTCAGCTGGACGCGAACTACCGCGAGAGCACCGTCACCACCAAGAGCCTGAACCTGCGTCACGACTGGTCGGGCGAGAAGTGGGTGTTTACCACCCAGGTCGGCGACACCAAGGCCACCGGCGGCAAGAACCCCGAGTACCTGATGAAGTTCCTGATGACCGACGGCGGCTACAACTACGCCTTCGATGGTCAGAACACCGCGGTGAACTACGACAACGGCGGCGCTTCGAACTGGACGCTGCCCGGTTCGCCGGCCGGCCTGCCCGCCGGTTCGCAGGACTCCAGCGCGATGCAGGCCGGCGGCATCTTCTATCAGAAGAGCACCGACGAAGAGAAATACTTCCAGTGGGATGCGGCCCGCGATCTGGAGCTGGGCCCGTTCACCAAACTGCTGTTCGGCTACAAGTACATCAACCACAACAACGGCGTGGACGCACGCGGCAATCGCATCAATACCACCGATGCGATCTCGCTGACCCAGTTCAACCCGGGCACCACCCCGAGCGGTCTGTACGACGGCCTGGGCGCAAGTGGCGACCTGACCACCTGGCCGACCGCCAGCCTGAACTCGATCCGCAACTATCTGCTGTCGCAGCCGCAGGGTGCGTACCGTCCCGATTACGGTTCCTCGTTCGAGGTGAAGGAGATCACGCAGAACTTCTACACCCAGTTGAATTACGAGACCGGCAAGTGGCGTGGTAACGTCGGCGTGCGCTTGGTCGACACCACCGACAAGTCGCTGTACTGGCAGACCGCCGATGGCGGCACCAACTACTCGCGCGTGGCCGAGACCAACGACTACCGCAAGGCGCTGCCGAGCTTCAACATCGCCTACGACATCACCGACGACGCCGTGCTGCGTTTCTCGGCTGCCAAGGTGATCGCACGTCCACGCTATGGCGATCTGGCCGGCACGTTCAGCATCAACAGTGCGAACGGCAACCTGACCGCCGGTGGCGGCAACCCGGACCTGAAGCCGTACGAGTCCACCAACTACGACCTTGCTGCGGAGTGGTATTTCGCGCCGTCCAGCATGCTGTCCGGTGAAGTGTTCTATCGCGACATCAGCTCCTACATCGTCAACACCACCAGCCAGCAGCAGCTGACCGATCCGATCAGCGGCAACTCCGGCATCTACACGGTGACCTCGCCGATCAACGTCTCCGACGCCAAGGTCAAGGGCGTGTCGGTGAACTACCAGCAGTCGCTGGGTCTGGGCTTCGGTGTGCAGGCCAACTACACCTTTGCCGAATCCGATTCGAGCTCGGGCCTGAACCTGCCGTACCTGTCGCGCGATACCTACAACATCATCCCGTACTGGGAGCATGGCGACTGGATGGTGCGTGTGAACTACAGCTTCCGTTCCAAGTACTTCACCCAGATCGGCCGCCTGGCCTCGCAGGACTTCGCAGACAGCTACAAGCAGCTGGATCTGACCGCCTCGTATCAGATCACCGATTACATGGGCATCACCTTCGGCGCGACCAATCTGCTGGATTCCACCTACCGGCTGTTCAGCAACACCCGCTCGACCCCCACGGCGTTCTACAAGAACGGCCGCGGTTATCAGGCCCAGCTGAACTTCAAGTTCTGATGTAGCACCGGCGCGCCACCGACCCTCCACGGTGGCGCGCTTTTTTTTGAGCGGTGTGTTGCATGCAGTGCACCGCTCGATGTTGTACCAAGGAGTGGTACTGGCCACGCCCCTTCGCGGTTGAGGGAGCATGGCCAGGCCCGCTTTTGCCATCCACGTGCCGGCTGCGCTGCAACCGACACGTCTCGCTTGAAGGAGTGCAGTTCCCATGACGACCGATAGCCGCCCAGCGGCTCCATCCCGCCGCCACGCCGGAGCTGCACCCAGAACGCGAATGCTCGCGCTCGGTCTGCTGCTCGCGTTGCCTGCTGCCACGCTCAGCGCGCAATCGCCCACCGCGGCTACCGCCACCACACTCAGCCCGGAACAGATCGACCAGCAGTGGCTCAGCGCCACCGCCAAGTACGCACCCGAACGCGAGCGCCTGGTGCGCGAAGCCGAAGCCGGCGCACGCAAGGGTCCGTTCCGCCCCGACTGGGCTGCACTCAAGGCCTATCAATCGCCGGCGTGGTACGACAACGCCAAGTTCGGCATCTTCATCCATTGGGGCGTGTTCTCGGTGCCGGCGTTCGGCAGCGAGTGGTATTCGCGCAACATGTACCTGGAGGGCTCCAAGGAATTCGCCCATCACGTGGCGACCTATGGCCCGCAGGCGCGCTCCGGCTACAAGGATCTGATTCCCAAGTTCACCGCGCCCAAGTTCGATCCGAATGGCTGGGCCAAGCTGTTCCGGCAATCCGGCGCGCGCTATGTGGTGCCGGTAGCCGAGCACCATGACGGCTTTGCGCTGTACGACTCCCGGTTGTCGGACTGGACTGCGGTCAAGATGGGCCCCAAACGCGATCTGCTGGGCGAGTTGTCCAAGTCGATCCGCGCGCAGGGATTGCACTTTGGGCTGTCCTCGCACCGCGCCGAGCACAACTGGTTCTTCGATGGCGGGCGCAAGTTCGATTCGGACGTCAACGACCCGCGCTATGCCGCGCTGTACGGCCCGGCGCAGGTGCGCCTGCCTGGCAAGGACGATGCCGATGTGGCCAACGACTGGACGCCGGTGTCGCAGGCCTGGCTGGACGACTGGCTGGCGCGTACCACCGAGCTGATCGACACCTATCAGCCGGACCTGATCTATTTCGACTGGTGGATTGCCCACCCCACGTTCCGCAGCAGCCTGCCGACCATGCTGGCCTACTACTACAACCAGGGCGCGGCGCGCACCGAAGCCGATCGCGGCGTGGTGGTGAACTACAAGCTGGGCGCGTTTCCGGAAGGGGCCGGCACGCTGGACATCGAGCGCGGCCAGCTCACCGGCATCCATCCCACCCATTGGCAGACCGACACTTCGGTGAGCAATGAGTCGTGGGGCTATATCGAAAACGACACCTACAAGTCGCCGACCTTCATCATCCACATGCTGGCCGATGTGGTGGCCAAGAACGGCAACCTGATGCTCAACATCGGCCCGCGTGCCGATGGCTCGATCCCGGATACCGAGCGCGGCATCCTGCTGGCGATCGGCAAGTGGCTCAAGACCAACGGCGGCGCGATCTACGACAGCAAGCCGTGGCGCGTGTATGGCGAAGGCCCGACCGAGGTGGTCGGCGGCACCTTCCAGGACGTCAAGACCAAGCCCTACACCGCCGAGGATTTCCGCTTCACCACGCGCGATGGCGCGCTGTATGCGATCGAACTCGGCTGGCCGGCCGGCGGCAAGGCGGTGATCCGCTCGCTCACACCGGCCGACGGCGTGCGCGGCGTGACGCTGCTGGCCAACGGCAAGAAGGTGCCGTTCGAGCAGCAGGCCGATGGCCTGCATCTGCGCCTGCCGGCCAAGCCGGTCGGCGAACACGCCTACGTGCTGCGCATCGATCTTTCTTCTTCCTCCACTCCCTGACGGATGCTGTTTTCATGAGCAAGCGATTGACCTGGATCCTGCTGGCGCTGGCGCTGCTGTGCGCGCCGGCCCTGGCCAAAACCCCCACGGCGTTGTTCTATCTGATGAACACGCAGAAATCGACCAACTCGTTCCTGGCCAATGTCGACAAGATCGACGTGGTGGTGCCGACCTGGTACGGCGTCGACCAGAACGGCCTGGTCAACGGCACGCCCAACATGTACCTGTACGACATCGCCAAGCAGAAGAACCTGCGGGTGATGCCGATCCTGTCGATGACCACCGGGCGCGACGGCTTCCACAAGCTGATGCACGACGAAGCCGCCAAGAAGCGCATGATCGAATCGCTGCTGATCCACGGCAAGCAGCACAAGTACTACGGCTTCCAGTTCGATTTCGAGAACATCGCCTGGACCGACCGCGACGCCTACACGCTGATGGTCAAGCAGACCGCCGATGCGCTGCACAAGGCCGGCTTCAAGATGTCGGTGGCGGTGGTGCCCAATGCCCCGGGCCATGCCGAAGGCGGCCAGTTCTCCAAGTGGATGTGGGAATACTGGCGCGGCGCGTACGACCTCAAGGCGCTGGGCCAGGCCGTGGATCTGGTCAGCATCATGACCTACGACCAGCACACCCGCTGGACCACGCCGGGCCCGGTCGACGGCATGGTGTGGATGAAGAAGCACCTGGATTACGCGATCACCCAGGTGCCGAAGGACAAGCTCTCGCTCGGCATCGCCACCTACGGCTACCGCTGGTACACCGGTAATCCGGTCAAGGAAGACGGCACCGAGGCGTCGAACATCTCCGCCACCTATATCGATGCCGACGAATCGTTTCCGCTGGCGATCGAGCAGAACGCCACCGTGCAATGGGATCCGGTCGAGCAGGAATCGTGGTTCTACTTCTACCGCGACGACATGCGCGAGTGGGTGTTCCGCCCGGATGCGCGCAGCTTCAAGGCACGCTACGACCTGGTGAAGCAGTACGGCCTGGAAGGTTTCAGCTGCTGGGTGCTGGGCGCCGAGGACCCGAAGGTGTGGGACGAGTTGCCGACCGCGCAGCGCTGACCGCGTCATCGCACTGCTGCACGACAGGACGGGCGCGGTCGGTGTTCGCATCGGAATGCATCCACTGCAAGCCGATGCGTGCACTGCCCGCGCCCGTTCTGCCACACGCCATGCGGAGCGCGGTCGCTGCGCGATACCACACACCGCGCACCCCGACGAAGCGTGCGCCAGTCCCTGCGCCATCCGGCACGGCTTTGCTACTGTGCGTGGCTGCCGTATCTCCCCCGCCATACCGGGATGTGATTGCATGATGTCGAACTCCGCACCGAGCCTGCGCTCACCGTTATCCGGGCCGCCGTCGCCGCGCAGCCTGTCGTCGCGCCTGCTGTCATCGCACCGACGTTCCTCGCGCCTGCTTGCGATGGCGCTTGCGGCAATGGTGCTGGCGGGCTGCGGCCAACGCGATGCAGCGACCGCACCTGCAGCCAATCCCGGCACCACCGCAACACTGCCTGCGACCACCGCACCGCTGCCCCTGATTCCCGCCCCGGCCGAAGCCAGGCGCGGCACCGGCAGTTTCCGCGTCGGCACCGGCACGGTGATCTCCATCCCCACCGGCAATGCCGAGGTGCGCCGCAGCGCCGAGTCGCTGGCCAGCCTGTTGCAACGCACCCGCGGCCTGACCCTGGAAGTGCGTACCGAAACCAGCGCCTCGCCGCACAGCATCCGCCTGGAGCGCACAGCGCAGGCGCCGGTGGCACACAAGGAAGGCTATAGCCTGGATGTGGACGGCAACGGCATCCGCATCACCGCGCGCGATGGTGCCGGCCTGTTCTATGGCGCGATCAGCGCCTGGCAATTGATGACGCCGGATGCGGGCAAGGGCGATGTCACCGTACCGGCGGTGGCGATCCGCGACTGGCCGCGCTTTGGCTGGCGCGGCCAGCATCTGGATGTGGCCCGCCACTTCCACGACGTGGACACCGTCAAGCATGTGCTGGACGCGATGGCCGCGCACAAGCTCAATGTGCTGCATTGGCATCTCACCGACGACCAGGGCTGGCGCATCGAGATCAAGCGATACCCCAAGCTCACCGAGGTCGGTGCCTGGCGCACCCCGCCCGGCGCCGGCCAGCACGGCACGCCCGAGCGCTATGGCGGTTTCTATACGCAGCAGCAGATCAGCGAGATCGTCGCCTATGCGGCGCGCCTGCACATCACCGTGCTGCCCGAGCTGGACATGCCCGGGCATGCGCAGGCCGCAGTGGCCGCGTATCCGGAAGAAGTCGGCGTGCCCGGCCAGCGCACGCAGGTGGGCGTAGACTGGGGCGTCAACCCGTACCTGTTCAACACCAGCGAACGCAGCCTGAGCTTCATCACCAACGTGCTGGACGAGGTGCTGACCTTGTTCCCGTCGGCGTATATCCATATCGGTGGCGACGAGGCGGTCAAGGATCAATGGGAAGCCTCGCCCGCGGTGCGCGCGCAGATGCGCAAGCTCGGGGTCAAGGACGCGCACGCGATGCAGGGCTGGTTCAACGAACAGCTTGCGGCCTACCTCACCCAGCACGGCCGGCGCATGATCGGCTGGGACGAAATTCTCGAAGGCGGCGTGCCGGCCAGTGCCTCGGTGATGTCGTGGCGCGGCACCGACGGTGCGGTGACCGCCGCCAGGCAGGGCCACGATGTGGTGCTGGCGCCAGGCGACTGGCTGTACCTGGACAACCTGCAGACCACCCGCAGCGACGAACCCAACGGCCGCCTGACCGTACTGCCGTTGTCCAAGGTCTACGCCTTCGACCCGGTGCCCGACACACTGACCGCCGAGCAGTCCAAGCATGTACTCGGCGCGCAAGGCGCGTTGTGGTCCGAATACATTCCCTCGCGCTGGCATGTGGATCACGCGCTGTTCCCGCGTCTGTCCGCCATCGCCGAAGTGACCTGGTCGCCGGTGGCTGCCCGCAACTGGAAGGATTTCCTGGCGCGCCTGCCGGCGCAGCTGCAGCGCTACAAAGCGCTGGGCATCGACTACAGCGACGGCGCCTTCGCCGCCGATATCGCACTGGAAAGCGGCCCCAACCCGGTGCTGGCCGGTGGCCCGGCCAAGGTGGCACTCGGCACCCAGGCCGGTGCGGGCACGCTGCACTACACCGTCGACGGCAGCGATCCCACGCCGGCATCGCCACGCTATGCGGCGCCGTTTACGATCCAGCTGCCGACCACGGTCAAGGCCACCGCCTTCGATGCCGGCGGCACCGCGCTGGCGGCCACGCGCAGCCGTACTTTCGATCGTGCCGGGTTGTTGCGCGCCGATACCCAGGGCCTGCGCGATTGCGTGGACACCGGTGCGCTCGGCCTGCGCCTGCCGTTGTTGCCGGAGCTGACCGGCGCCGACACGCCGGTCTACAACGTCGACCTGTTCCATGCTTGCCGGCTGTATCCGCAGGCGCGCCTGGATGGCGTCGGCGCGATCCGGATCGAGGCCGCACGCCTGCCGAACAATTTCGGTCTGGCCCACGAACAATCCAAGGTGGTGCAGTACCCCGCCAAGACGCGCCGCGGCGAGCTGGAAGTGCGCCTGGGCTGCGAGGGCGAGCTGATCGCCAGCGTGCAATTACCCAACAGCGCCACGCTGGGCGAACAATTCACGCTGGAAACCGCACTGCCTGCACGCACCGGCATCCACGATCTATGCCTGCGCTTCACCGCGCCGATTCGCGGCCCGCTGTACGCCATCGGCGCCGTCCAGTTGATTGAAACCACCGCGCAGGCGCCCCCCGCCGCCACGCGCTGATCCATCCAAGGAGAGTCATCCATGCCCCTGTCCCGTCATCGTTGCGTTCCCGCCCCCGCCCGCCTCGGGCTTGCCCTGGCCGTTGCCATCTCGCAGGCCTGGGCCGCGCCGCCCACCGTGACGCCGCTGGACAGCGGCTGGCAGGTGCGACTGGTGCCGGGCCAGGAGCAGGCCAGGACCTATCCGAAAGCGGCAGCGTGGTTGCCGGCGCAGGTGCCGGGCGCGGTGCAGACCGATCTGATCGCCGCCAAGATCGTGCCGGACCCGTTCTATCGCGACAACGAAGGCAAGATCCAGTGGGCGGGCCTGAGCGACTGGCAATACCAGACCCGCTTCAACGTGGATGCGGCTACGCTCAAGCGCGAGCACGTCGAGCTGGTGTTCGACGGCCTGGACACGTTTGCCGAGGTCACCCTCAACGGCAAGCCGCTGCTCAGCGCCGACAACATGTTCCGGCAGTGGCGCGTGGATGCCAAATCCCTGCTCAAGCGCGGCGACAACGTGCTCGAGGTCAAGCTGTTCTCGCCGATCAAGAAGATCCAGCCGTGGCTGGCTAAGCAGCCGTACGCGCTGCCGGGCGCCTACGATTCCGCCTTCGGCGACGAACCCGAATCGCGCCACAGCTCCACCTACGTGCGCAAAGCGCCGTACAACTTCGGTTGGGATTGGGGCCCGCGCATGGTCAATGCCGGCATCTGGAAAGACGTGCGCATGGAAGCCTGGGATGCGGTGCGCGTGGACGGGCTGCATATCGCCCAGCAACGCGTGGACGCCGACAGTGCGCAATTGCAGGCGCAGCTGGAACTGCAGGCCGGCCGCAGCGGCCCGGTGCAGGTGACGCTGGACGTGCTAGGACCGGATGGGCAGAAAGTCGGGCAATTCACCCAGCAGGCGGTGGTCGACCCGGGGCAGAACCGCATCGATGTGCCGGTGCGCATCGCCAAGCCCAAGCGCTGGTTCCCGGCCGGCTACGGCGCGCAGGACCGCTACACCTTCGTGGCCAGCGTGCGTGATGCCGATGGCGACAGCCAGCAGATCAAGCGGGTGACCGGCCTGCGCTCGGTAGAGCTGCGGCGCGAGAAAGATAAGTACGGCAAGAGCATGGAGATCGTGATCAACGGCATCCCGATCTTCGCCAAGGGGGCCAACCTGATTCCGCTGGATGCGTTCCCCGCACGTGTGAGCCCCGAGCGCATGCGCAGCACCTTGCAGGATGCGCGCGATGCCAACATGAACATGCTGCGCATGTGGGGCGGCGGGCACTATCAGGACGACCGCTTCTACGAGGTGGCCGACGAGCTGGGCATCATGATCTGGCAGGACTTCATGTTCGGCGGCGCGGTGCCGCCGTACGACGTGGAATTCCGCGAGAACACCCGGCAGGAGGCGATCGAACAGGTCAAGCGCCTGCGCGACCATCCCAGCATCGTGCTGTGGTGCGGCAACAACGAAGTGCAGACCGGCTGGGAAAACTGGGGCGACCGGGTCAAGTTCAAGCAGTCAGTGGACCCGGAAGAACGCAGCCGCATCGAGCGCGGCATGACCACCTTGTTCGGCACCGTGTTCCGCGAAGTGGTGGCCACCTACGACAGCGACGTGCCGTACTGGTCCACCTCGCCGGGCACCAACTTCGACGGCGCCGCCGACCAGGCCAACGATGGCGACATGCATTACTGGAAGGTCTGGGGC
Source organism: Xanthomonas sp. NCPPB 2864 (assembly GCF_056675615.1). NCBI lineage: Bacteria > Pseudomonadati > Pseudomonadota > Gammaproteobacteria > Lysobacterales > Lysobacteraceae > Xanthomonas > Xanthomonas sp. NCPPB 2864. Next base: position 258,944 of record NZ_JBWWVS010000001.1, on the reverse strand, counting down.
GGCCCCGCGCTGCCGGTGACCGAATACCTCAACGTCACCCCGCGCTTCATGTCCGAATACGGCCTGCAGTCGTTCCCGGACATGCGCACCGTGCGTGCCTTCGCCGAACCCGGCGACATGGATCCGGAATCGCCGGTGATGCGCGTGCATCAGAAGTTCGACAAGGGCAACGGCAACAAGCGGCTGATGCTGTACATCCGGCGCGAATTCGGCGAGCCCAAGGATTTCGAGAGCTTCGTCTACCTGAGCCAGCTGATGCAGGCCGAAGGCATCAACCTGGCCGCCTCGCATCTGCGCGCCTCGCGCCCGCAATCGATGGGCTCGTTGTACTGGCAGCTCAACGATGTGTGGCCGGGTGCGTCGTGGTCCAGCGTGGACTACTACGGCCGCTGGAAGGCGCTGCACTACCACGCCCGCCGCTTCTACGCGCCGGAGCTGATCGCCGCATTGCGTAACGACAAGGGCCAGACCGAGGTGTCGCTGGTCTCCGACCGCACCACCCCGCTGGCCGCGCGTTGGCGCATGCGGGTAATGAGCATGGACGGCAAGCTGCTGAGCAAGCGCGAGGAAAAGGCCACCGTCAAACCGCTCAGCAGCCTGCAGGTGGGCAACTTCAGCGACAAGCAGTTGCTGGGCAGCGCCGACCCCAAGCGCAGCTACGCGGTGTTCGAGTTGTTCGACGGCGACAAGCTGCTGTCGCGCGAGGTGGTGTTCTTCGCCCCGGCCAAGCAGCTGGCGTTGCCGGCCGCCAATATCGACAGCCAATGGCGCGCCGATGGCGATGGCTACGCGCTGACGCTGTCCAGCAACACGCTGGCACGCGAGGTTTGGCTATCGTTCGGCGACGTGGATGCCACGCTGTCGGACAACGCGTTCGACCTGTTGCCGGGCGAGCCATTGACCGTGCATGTGAGCAGCAAGGCGGCGCTGGCGCAGTTGCAGTCCACGCTGCAGGTGCGCGATCTGGCGAGCACCCTGGCCGGTGCACCGCCGGAGCCGGCCGAGACGAAGTAAGCCGCGCCGGGAACAGGCGTCAGGCGATGGCGCAGCGCTCGTCTCAGGGCGCTGCGCCATCCGCCAAGCCGGCGCGTGGCGCAGTGACTGCAGTCCCGGGCGCAGGTCGCATCCGATTCGGCGTCCGATCAGTAACTACCACTGCGCCAAGTGTCACCAACCGCTGCCCGCGGTGTCGTTGCGGGCAATCCAAGAACAACGCGTGACGGCCAGTCGCCGCCCCGCAGGAGTGAGCAGATGTCGTTGTCCGTGTTTCCATGCCGCCTGGCGGTCGCGCTGAGTCTGGGCCTGTACCTGCCGCTGGTCGGCGCGCCGGCGTTGGCCGCAACACAACCCGATGCGACGCCGGAGCAACGCGCCGCCGCGCTGGTCGCGCAGATGAGCCGCGAGGAGAAAGTCGCGCAGGCGATGAACGATGCGCCGGCGATTCCGCGCCTGCGCATCCCCGCCTACGAATGGTGGAGCGAAGGCCTGCACGGCATCGCACGCAATGGCTACGCCACGGTGTTTCCGCAGTCGATCGGTCTTGCGGCCAGCTGGAATACTGCGTTGATGCAGCAGGTGGGCACGGTGGTGTCGACCGAAGCGCGCGCCAAGTTCAATCAGGCCGGCGCCCCGGGCAAGGATCACAAGCGCTACGCGGGCCTGACCATCTGGTCGCCCAACATCAATATCTTCCGCGACCCGCGCTGGGGCCGTGGCATGGAAACCTACGGCGAGGATCCCTTCCTCACCGGGCAATTGGCGGTGGGCTTCATTCGAGGGCTGCAGGGCGACGATCTGGATCACCCGCGCACCATCGCCACGCCCAAGCACATCGCGGTGCACAGCGGCCCGGAGCCTGGCCGGCACAGCTTCGATGTGGACGTGTCGCCGCGCGACGTGGAAGCGACCTATACGCCCGCCTTCCGCGCCGCCCTGATCGACGGCCAGGCCGGCTCGGTGATGTGCGCCTACAACTCGCTGCACGGCACGCCGGCCTGCGCGGCCGACTGGTTGCTAAACGGCCGCGTGCGTGGCGACTGGGGCTTCAAGGGCTTTGTGGTGTCCGACTGCGATGCGGTGGACGACATGACCCAGTTCCATTATTTCCGCCCGGACAATGCAGGCTCGTCGGCTGCAGCGCTCAAGGCCGGGCACGATCTCAATTGCGGGCATGCCTATCGCGAACTCGGCACGGCAATCGAACGTGGCGAAGTGGACGAAGCCCTGCTCGACCAATCGCTGGTGCGCCTGTTCGCCGCGCGCTATCGCCTGGGCGAACTGGAAGCGCCGCGCAAGGATCCGTATGCAAAGCTCGGTGCCAAGGATATCGATAACGCCGCCAACCGTGCGCTGGCGCTGAAGGCCGCTGCCGAATCGATCGTATTGCTCAAGAACGAGGCCGGCACACTACCGTTGAAGGCCGGCACGCGGCTGGCAGTGATCGGGCCGAATGCCGATGCGCTGGCAGCGTTGGAAGCCAACTACCAGGGCACCTCGTCCACGCCGGTCACCCCGCTGCTTGGGTTGCGCGAGCGCTTCGGCGCGCAGCAGGTCAGCTATGCGCAAGGTGCGCCGCTGGCCGCGGGCGTACCCGGCATGATTCCGGAAACCGCGCTGCGCAGCGACGGCAAGCCGGGCTTGCGTGGCGAATATTTCGATACTGTCGAGCTGGACGGTGCGCCGCGCACGGTGCGGCAGGACCGCACGGTGAGTTTCAACTGGGATCAGGTCGCCCCCGCAAAGGGCGTGCCGGCCGATCGCTACGCGGTGCGCTGGAGCGGCGAACTGCTGCCGCCGAGCGCGGGCGACTACACGCTGGCGGTGCGGGTGGCGCGCTGCTTCGACTGCGCCGGCCACGACCCGGTGCGGCTGTACATCGACGACAAGCTGGTGGTCGCCGGCAATGCCGAAGACAAGCACGTGCCGGCGGGCATGCACAACGCCGACGGCCGCAGCGTGGAAACCGTGCTGCACTTCGGCGACACCCGCCCGCGCAAGATCCGCCTGGAAATGGAACACCGCGGCCAGGACCAGGGCGTGCGCCTGGAGTGGCTGGCACCGGCGGCCGCGCAACTGGCCGAGGCCGAGCAGGCGGTGGCGCAGGCCGATGCGGTGGTGGCCTTCGTCGGCCTGTCGCCGGATGTGGAAGGCGAGGAACTGCGCATCGATGTGCCCGGCTTCGACGGCGGCGACCGCAACGACATCGCCCTGCCCGCCCCGCAGCAGGCGCTGCTGGAACGGGCCAAGGCCTCCGGCAAGCCGCTGGTGGTGGTGCTGATGAGCGGCAGCGCGGTGGCCCTGAACTGGGCCAAGACGCATGCCGATGCGATCGTGGCAGCGTGGTATCCGGGCCAGTCCGGCGGCACAGCGATCGCGCGCATGCTGGCCGGCGACGACAATCCCGGCGGGCGCCTGCCGGTCACGTTCTATCGCTCCACCAAGGACCTGCCGCCCTACGTCAGCTACGACATGAAGGGCCGCACCTACCGCTACTTCAAGGGCGAGCCGCTGTTTCCGTTCGGCTACGGCTTGAGCTACACCAGCTTTGCCTACGCCGCGCCGCAGCTGTCCACTGCAACCCTGCAAGCCGGCAGTCCGTTGCAGGTGACCACCACCGTGCGCAATACCGGCACGCGTGCCGGCGACGAAGTGGCGCAGGTGTATCTGCAGTATCCGGATCGCCCGCAGTCTCCGTTGCGCAGCCTGGTCGGCTTTCAGCGTGTGCATCTGAAGCCCGGCGAGCAGCGCACGTTGCGCTTCACCCTGGATGCGCGCGCCTTGAGCGATGTGGATCGCACCGGGCAGCGTGCGGTGGAAGCCGGCGATTACACGCTGTTTGTCGGAGGTGGCCAGCCCGGCACCGGCGCGGCTGGCGAGGCCGCAGCGTTCTCGATCTCGGGGCGTTCGCCGTTGCCGAAATAAGCGATGCATCTGCGCAACATGCAACAGGCGTTGGCTGTCATGGCCGGCGCTCAGCGGCAGCCATCTGGACGCCTGCAAGGCGATGCTGATCCACCCGGCGATCGGCGAGTGGAGCCCGTCGCGGCGCATGCTGGACGAACTGTTCGGGCATGCACACGACGACGGCCACTGCGCGGGACCGGCGCACTGGCGCGGGCATGCGGCCGGTTGAAAGCCGGTGCCGCGCGACCGCGGAGGATGCGGGCCAGCCACTGCCGCCATGGCCGCAGGCCACGCGTACGGCGCCGAATTGTGCGGGCGCACTATGCACATTCGGCGCACACGTTGTATGGTCATCGGGAATTGGTCATGCATAGGTCTCATCATCGGCCCGGCACGTGATGCCGCCGCTGCAAGGATGTCCGCTGCGTCGACCGCTTGCTGAAATCCCAGGGAGCTCTAGGTCATGCACACCCGCCGCGACATCCTTCAGTTGCTGGGCGCCAGCGCGAGCGCCGGCCTGCTCGCCGGCGCACTGCCCGCCTTCGCCGCCCCGGTTGCCGGCACCTCCACGGCTGCCGGCAACTTCGTCAGCAAGCGCCCGCCCAAGGCGCAGCGCCGCTTCGTCAGCAAGGCGGTCGAGCAGCAGATCGTGCAGATCAAGGCGCGCATTGCCGATCCCGAGCTGGCCTGGCTATTCGAGAACTGCTACCCCAACACGCTGGACACCACGGTGGAAACCGGCACCCGCAACGGCAAGCCGGACACCTTCGTCATCACCGGCGACATCCACGCGATGTGGCTGCGCGACTCCTCCGCCCAGGTGCACCCGTATGTGCCGCTGGCCAGGCGCGACCCTGCCTTGCGGCGCATGTTCCATGGCCTGATCCAGCGCCAGGCCGCCTGCATCCGGCTGGACCCGTACGCCAACGCCTTCCTGCCCGATGGCCAGACTCAGCGCCTGAAGTGGTCGCTCAACGACATCACCGAGATGAAGCCCGGCGTGGGCGAGCGCAAGTGGGAAATCGATTCGCTGTGCTACCCGATCCGCATCGCGTACGAATACTGGCGCGCCACCGGCGATGCCGCCCCGTTCGACGACGACTGGCGCGCGGCGATGCAGGTGGTGGTCAGAACCTTCCGCGAGCAGCAGCGCAAGGACAATCGCGGCCCCTACGTGTTCCAGCGCCCCTCCCCGCTGGCGACCGAGACCCTGGTGCTGGAAGGCTACGGCCAGCCGACCCGGCCCAACGGCATGATCCACTCGATGTTCCGCCCCTCCGACGATGCCTGCGTGTATCCGTTGTTCGTGCCGGCCAACCTGTTTGCGGTGGCCTCGCTGCGCCAGCTGGCGACGATGAGCACGGCCCTGCATCGCGATGCCGCGTTCGCCGCCGACTGCACCGCGCTGGCCGACGAAGTGGAAGCGGCGACACGCAAGTTCGGCCAGCAACGCGACGCCGATGGGCAGGCCTACTGGGCATTCGAAGTGGACGGCTACGGCAACCAGTTGTTCATCGACGACGCCAACGCCCCCGGCCTGCTCAGCCTGGCCTACCTGGGCTGCTGCGACCGCGCCGACCCGGTGTTCCTGCGCACGCGCCAGCTGGCCTGGAGCGAACGCAACCCGTATTTCTCGCGCGGCAGCGCGGCCGAAGGCGTCGGCAGCCCGCACAGCGGCATGGGCACGATCTGGCCGATGTCGATCATCCAGTACGCGCTGGTCAGCGACGACGACGCGCAGCTGCGCCAATGCCTGCAGTGGCTCAAGACCACCCATGCCGGCACCGGCTTCATGCACGAGGCCTTCGACAAGGACAACCCGGGCAGCTTCACCCGCGACTGGTTCGCCTGGGCCAACACCCTGTTCGGCGAACTGATCATCGACCTGCACCAACGCAAACCTCAGCTGCTGCGCAGCGCCTGATTCCACGAAGGGCCCGCCCTTCCAACGCGGAACTGCAGAGCGCTTGATCTTCCCTTCTCCCGCCGGGAGAAGGTGCCCGAAGGGCGGATGAGGGTAGGCCCGCCCCACTTCGTGACATCCAAGAGCACATCACCATGGCAACACGACGCGGTTTTCTCCAAGGCGCCATCGCGGCGGCACTGCTCGGCAGCGCCGGCCTCTCCGGGCTTGCACGCGCACGCGCCGGCAACTACGCACTGCCGGCCGATGCGCGCACCCGCGCCGAGCTCACCCGCCACGTCGATGTGTTCATCGGTACCGGCGGCCATGGCCACACCTTCCCCGGTGCGACCCTGCCGTTCGGCATGGTGCAGCTGAGCCCGGACACCTACAACGCGGTATGGGATTCGTGCTCCGGCTATCACGAGTCCGACGGCTCGATCATGGGCTTCTCGCACACGCACCTGTCCGGCACCGGCATCGGCGACATGCTGGATTTTCTGCTGGTGCCCGCCACCGGCGAAGTGAAGCTGGTGCCCGGCGCACTCGACGCACCGGACAGCGGTTACCGCTCGCGCTACGACCATGCCGACGAAGCCGCCTCGCCCGGCTATTACCGCGTGCGGCTCAAGGACAGCGGCGTACATGCCGAACTCACCGCCACCGCACGCGCCGGCCTGCACCGCTATCACTTCCCCAAGGGCAAGCCGGCGCATGTGCTGCTGGACCTGTGCCACGGCATGCAGGACAAACCCGGCATCCCCACCCGCATCACCGACGCGCAACTGCGCGTGGTCGACGACCGCACGCTCACCGGTGGCCGGCGCGTCTACCAATGGGCGCAGGGGCGCTACATCTATTTCGCCATGCGGCTGTCGCGGCCGTTCAAGCAGGTGCAGCTTTACAACGAGGATCAACCGCTGGCCGCAGGCACGCGCAACGTGGACGGCGTGCACCTCAAGGCCGCCCTGCACTACCCAGATGCCTCAGACGCACCGCTGCTGATCAAGGTCGGCATCTCCGCGGTCAGCGCCGACAATGCGCTGGCCAACCTGGATGCGGAACTGCCCGACTTCGACTTCGCCCGCGTGCATGCGCAAGCCGTGGCCGCCTGGGAAAAGGAACTGGCACGCGTACGCATCGACAGCGATGACGACGCGCAACGCCGCATCTTCTACACCGGCCTGTATCACAGCCTGCTCGCGCCCACCCTTTTCAGCGATGTGGATGGCCGCTACCGCGGCATGGACCTGCAGATCCACACCGCCCCCAAGGGCTATCACAACTACAGCACCTACTCGCTGTGGGACACCTACCGTGCCGCGCATCCGCTGCTCACCCTGGTGCAACCCGAGCGCGTACCGGACCTGCTGCAATGCCTGGTGCGCGGCGCCAACGAATGCCCGGACGGCGTGGGCATCTGGCCGCTGCAAGGTGTGGAAACCGGCTGCATGATCGGCTACCACTCGGCGGTGGTGCTGGCCGAGGCGCATGCCAAGGGCTTCACCGGCATCGACTACACCGCCGCCTGGCCGGCCTACCGCAAGCGCGCCATGGACGACACCACCCATGGCCTGGCGTACTACCGCAAGCTCGGCTATATCCCCGCCGACAAGGTGGACGAAGCGGTCAGCCGCACGCTGGAATACGCCTACGACGACTGGGCCTGCGCGCATCTGGCGCAGGCCGCCGGTGCCACCGACGATGCACGCGCACTGCGCGAGCGCTCGCGCAATTACCGCAACGTGTTTAATCGCGACAGCGGCTTCGTGCAGGCGCGTCTGGAAGACGGTAGCTGGGCCACGCCGTTCGACCCGCGCGGCATGGGCCACATCAGCAAGTGGCGCGATTTCACCGAATCCAACGCCTGGCAGGCCAGCTTCCTCAACCAGCACGACCTGTACGGCTACATGGACCTGTACGGCGGCCGCGACGGCTTCGTCGCCAAGCTCGACGAGCTGTTTTCCACCAGCTCCGAACTGCCCGCCGATGCGCCACCGGATATCGACGGCCTGGTCGGCCAGTACGCGCACGGCAACGAGCCAAGCCACCACGTCGCGTATCTGTTTGCTTACGCCGGCCAGCCTTACAAGACCCAGGCGATGGTGCGCCGGCTGCTGCGCGAGCAGTACCACGACGCGCGCAATGGCCTGTCCGGCAACGAGGACTGCGGGCAGATGAGCGCCTGGTTCGTGCTCAGTGCGCTCGGGCTGTATGCGGTGGACCCGGTCAGCGGCAACTACGTCCTCGGCAGCCCGCTGTTCAAGCGCGCAGAACTCGATGTCGGCAACGGCCGCACGCTGCGCATTGTCGCCAACAACAGCAGCGCGCAGAACGTGTATGTGCAGGCGCTGAGCTGGAACGGCAAACCGACCAACCGCAGCTGGATGCGGCATGCCGACCTGGCCGCTGGCGGCACGCTGGAATTCACCATGGGTGCCAAACCGAACCTCGCCTTCGGCGCGAACAAGGAGGATCTGCCGCCTTCGTTTGCTTGAAGTCTGTTCTTGCCCGTCACTCGTCACTCGTTACCGCCGAGAATCGCCCATGTTGCGCAGCACCCTCAGCCCCCTCGTCCTGGCCCTCGCGCTGGCGCTTCCCGTCGCCGCCAATGCCGCCGACACCCACAGCTGGCCCAGCTTCGGCACCCAGGGCACGCAGTTCGTGCGCGACGGCAAGCCGTATCAACTGCTCTCCGGCGCCATCCATTTCCAGCGCATCCCGCGTGACTACTGGAAAGACCGCCTGCAGAAGGCGCGCGCACTGGGCTTGAACACGGTGGAGACCTACGTGTTCTGGAACCTGGTCGAGCCGCAGCAGGGCCGGTTCGACTTCACCGGCAACAACGACGTGGCCGCGTTCGTACGCGAGGCCGCCGCGCAAGGCCTCAACGTGATCCTGCGGCCCGGCCCCTACACCTGCGCCGAGTGGGAAGCCGGCGGCTACCCCGCCTGGTTGTTCGGCAAGGACAACATCCGTGTGCGCAGCCGCGACCCGCGCTTCCTCGCCGCCAGCCAGGCCTATCTGGATGCCGTGTCCCAACAGGTGCGTCCGCTGCTCAATCACAACGGCGGGCCGATCATCGCCGTGCAGGTCGAGAACGAATACGGCTCCTACGACGACGACCATGCTTACATGGCCGACAACCGCGCCATGTATGTCAAGGCCGGCTTCGACGACGCCTTGCTGTTCACCTCCGACGGCGCCGACATGCTCGCCAACGGCACCTTGCCGGACACCCTGGCGGTGGTGAACTTCGCCCCCGGCGAGGCCAAAAGCGCGTTCGACAAACTGATCAAGTTCCGTCCCGACCAACCGCGCATGGTCGGCGAATACTGGGCCGGCTGGTTCGACCACTGGGGCAAGCCACACGCCAGCACCGACGCCAAACAACAGACCGAAGAACTGGAGTGGATCCTGCGCCAGGGGCATTCGGCCAACCTCTACATGTTCATCGGCGGCACCAGTTTCGGCTTCATGAATGGTGCCAATTTCCAGGGTAATCCCAGCGACCATTACGCCCCGCAGACCACCAGCTACGACTACGACGCCATCCTGGACGAAGCCGGCCGCCCCACCCCCAAGTTCGCGCTGATGCGCGACGCCATCGCCCGCGTCACCGGCGTGCAACCGCCCGCGCTGCCCAAGCCGATCGCGATCGCGGCGCTGCCGGACACCCAACTGCGCGAATCCGCCTCGCTGTGGGACAACCTGCCCGCGCCGATCGCCATCGACACCCCGCAGCCGATGGAGCACTTCGGCCAGGACTACGGCTACATCCTCTACCGCACCACCGTCACCGGCCCGCGCAAGGGGCCGCTGTACCTGGGCGAGGTGCGCGATGTGGCGCGGGTGTATGTCGACCAGAAGCCGGTCGGCAGTGTCGAGCGCCGGCTGCAGCAGGTCTCCACCGATGTGGATATTCCGGCCGGCCAGCACACGCTGGATGTCCTGGTCGAAAACAGCGGCCGCATCAACTACGGCCCGCGCATGGCCGACGGCCGCGCCGGGCTGGTCGACCCGGTGCTGCTGGACAACCAGCAGCTCACCGGCTGGCAGGCCTTCCCGCTGCCGATGCGTTCGCCCGACAGCATCCGCGGCTGGACCCGCACCCCCGTCGCAGGCCCGGCCTTCCATCGCGGCACGCTGCGCATCGGCACACCGACCGACACCTATCTGGACATGCGCGCCTTCGGCAAGGGCGTGGCCTGGGCCAACGGCGTCAACCTGGGCCGCCACTGGGCCATCGGCCCGCAGCGGGCGTTGTATTTCCCTGCCCCGTTCCAGCGCAAGGGCGACAACGCCGTGGTGGTGTTCGACCTGGACAGCACCGCCAAGCCCGGCGTGCGCGGCCTGCAGCAGCAGGTGTGGATCACGCCGAAGGAGTAACCGGCACGCGGGTGGCGGGCCGCTGGCGATTGCGCACCTGTCCGGGGCGGCGATCGCAAGCCGCACGCCCATGCCCGCCGACGCCCAAAACCAACCGCCAGGCAACCCGCCGGGCGCCCCCGGAGCGACGCCCCTTCAGACCGCCGCGCGCCCGCCGCTATCTGGAGGTCCGCTGCCCGCGCAGCGTCTGCTACCAATTGTGGTATCGGACCGATCGCATTCCAGGCAAGATCACCGGCTCACGCCGTTGTGGAAGGCAGTGGCGCATTCCCGTCGTCCTATCGGGCGACGGTCAGATCGTGAGTTCCAGGAGCGTTTCATGTCGTCGTCCACCGTTACGCAAGACCCTGTCTCCGCGGTTCCGGAGCAGACCCAGCACGCCTTCGCCGAACACGTCCACAGCAAGCCCGCGCCCAGCCAGCCGATCGGCAGCACCGAAGCGGCGCACCTGATGACCTTCCTGTGCCAGACCCACTCGGCCAAGCAGCCGCAGATCCTGCTGCCGCCGCAGGCGCGCGACGACGACGCGGCCTGAGTGCGACGACGCTCGCGTCAGCAATGGCGATAGCAACATTGGCGACAGCACTGCCGCTGTCGCCAGCCGCCATTATTTGCCGGTGTTGAACGCATTGAGCACGGTGAGCAGACTGGTCAGATTGTCGGCGACACCCGCCTGCGCGACCTTCGCGACATCCGCCGCCGAGGCGGTCGTATCAAGGCTGTAGATCTGCATCACGCCCTGGTTGGTGGCGGCCTGCGACAGGGTGTTTTGCTGCTGTTGTACCGATACCGCGTTCTGAAACAGGATGTCGGTCGAATGCGCCATGCTCTGGTAGATCGTGCTCGTGGCCATTGCAGGCGCCTCGCCAATGACCTTGACGTTGGACTGCGTGACAGCATCGGTGATCTGGTCGTTGACTGATGTTGGAAAAGCCATACGTGTGCTCCTGAGGGGACGGATACACGGTACTGCGCGTTGTTGCACGCCAATCGGCCCTGACAGCCGGTCGCAGCTGTTTACCGCGTCGCAGTGCGCCGACCAAACACCAGGCACACCGCACACCATGTCATCTCGATAACGGCCTGCTCGCGTACGACTGAATCCCCGCAACGCCGCTTCGCGATGGACGTCGCAGGCGCAGCAAAGTCCTGCGTCATGGCGGTGGGCAGGATCAGCGCGGTCAGGCCGAGTGCAGCCAGCCAGCGCAACGGGAAAGTGGGCGTGACGACATCGCGGGTCCTCGCCGTGGTGGGCGACGACGGCCCCTGGGATAACCAGAGCACATGGTATTTAATAGATAATAAATAGGTATCTTTAAAATCCGCACAGGACTTCACCACGATGCTCCCGTCACGCCTGCTGACCTGCCTTGTTGCGAGCCTTGCCGCCTGCGCAGTTCAAGCCGAATCGCCCATGCCGACGCCTTCGCCCATCGTGCTCAGCGAGTTCATCGCCGACCCGGCACCGACACCGCAGGCGCACGCCTCCACGCTGCTGGAAACCCGCGACGGCACGCTGCTGGCGGCCTGGTTCGGCGGCGCGCACGAGGGAGCGGCCGATGTCGGTATCTGGCTCGCACAACGCGGCGCGCAGCACTGGCAGCCGCCGCGACGCATCGCCGATGGCGCGCACGCAGGCACCAATGGCGCCGCGCTGCCGGCCTGGAATCCGGTGCTGTTCCAGTCCGGCACCGGCCCGGTGCAGCTGTACTACAAGCTCGGCCCGAATCCGCGCGATTGGTGGGGACTGCGCACCACTTCCGATGACGACGGTGCGCACTGGTCGCCGCCGCAGCGGCTGCCCGACGGCATTCTCGGCCCGATCAAGAACAAGCCGGTGCAATTGCCGAACGGACGCATCCTCGCACCCAGCAGCAGCGAAGACCGCGGCTGGCGCGCGCATCTGGAATGGAGCGACGACGACGGCGCGCATTGGCAGCGCGGCATGCCCCTCAACGACCCGGCGGTGATCGGCGCGATCCAGCCCAGCGTATTGCTGCACGCAGACGGGCGCGTGCAGGTGCTCGGGCGCAGCCAGCAGAACAGGTTGTTCAGTACCTTCTCGCAGGATGGCGGCCTGCATTGGCAACCGATGCAGCTGCTGGACGTGGAGAACCCCAACTCCGGCACCGACGCGGTGATGCTGCGCGACGGCCGCGCCCTGCTGGTCTACAACCCCGGCATCGCCGGCAAGGACTGGTGGGATGGTCGCGGCACGCTTGCGGTGGCGCTATCGACCGACGGCGTGCATTGGCAACGCGCCCTCACGCTGGAAAACAGTGCAAAAGACGAGTTCTCCTATCCGGCGGTGATCCAGACCCGCGATGGTCTGGTCCATATCAGCTACACCTGGAAGCGCCAACGCATCAAGCATGTCGTCCTGGATCCGACACGACTCGGCAGCGAGGCAGATGACATAAGATCGCCGCAGTCATTGCCCGGAAGTGCGCAATAGATCGTACGATCGAGGGCGCGGTGCCCTCGCCGCTTGCAGGACACGCCGTAAACCCATCCCTGGGGGCTCGGTGGCGGCATCCATGCCGCCACACGGTCCCGCAAGCGGCGAGGACACCGCACCAGAGAAGTTGTTGGCTGTTTTATTGAAAGCCATGCGTACCGACCATCGAGACAGGTCCTTGTCCGCCTACCGTCGCGGGACCTTACGCGGCATGGATGCCGCGTAAGAGCCTACACGGACGTACTTGCGGCGTGTCCTGCGATGGTGGGCGGGCAAGGGCCCTGCAACGAAGCACCAGATCAGACGCTTTGCGTTCGCTGCTTCCACCGTGCCCTGTCTAAGCTCAACACAACATGCTATTGAGCTCGGCCGCCGTTTCAACGCAGCAAAGCCTGGTGGTCGAGGGCGCAATGCCCTCACCACTTCCGGGACACGCCGTGAATCCATCCGTGGAGGCTCCGTGGCGGCATCCATGCCGCCAAGGGTCCCGGAACCGGCAAGGGCATCGCGCCTGCTAAGTTGGTCGTGCGCTGATGGAACTGCACAAGCGACGCGCCGACAACCGCTCCTGCTCTTCTCCACACACACCGACCATCTCGACAGGTCCTTGTCCGCCTACCGTCGCGGGACCTTACGCGGCATGGATGCCGCGTAAGAGCCTACAAGGACGTACTTGCGGCGTGTCCCGCGATGGTGGGCGGGCAAGGGCCCTGCAGCCAAGCTACAGCTCACATGCGACGTCTTCGCTCCACCTAGATTGCCCAGCCACAGCGCGCAAAAAGGTTCCCGCTCACGTGCTCCACAATCGGCACACGCGCCTCACAGCTCCTGCAACAACCCCACGATCCGCCGCACACGCGCCACATCGGTACGCTGGTAGTCGCCGCCCAGATCGGAGATGTACGCGTGCGGCGCATGCACCTGCGCCGCAACCGGCCCACGTGAGGAGGCATGGAACTCGCGCGCGCCGGTGTTGGCACGCAGCGCACGCACATTGCTTTCGGTCACGCCCGCGCCCGGCATGATGCTGATGCGGTCGCCCGCCTGCCGCACCAATGCGGCAATGGTGTCGACACCTTCAAGCGCGCTCGCACGCGCACCGGAGGTCAGCACGCGCTCGCAACCCAGCGTGATTGCATCTTCCAGCGCGCGTGATGGATCGGCGCTGACGTCGATCGCACGATGAAAGGTCACGCCCAGCGAACCGGCTGCGGCGATCAACACCCGCATCGTGCCCATGTCGACCTGCCCGTGCGGATCCAGCGCACCCAGCACCACGCCATCGCAGCCCAGCCGCACGCATTGCTCCACATCGCGCCGCATCACCTCGACCTCCGCCGCGTCGAAGACGAAGTCGCCCACGCGCGGACGGATCAATACGTATAGCGGAATCTGCAATCGCTCACGCACCACTGCCAGCGTGCCGAACGATGGCGTCAGCCCGCCGCCATCCAGGCCCCCGCAGAGTTCGACCCGCATCGCACCGCCTTCCTGCGCCGCCAATGCCGACCCCACCGAATCGGCGGCCACTTCCAGCCCCAACGCACTCATGCTGCAGGCTCGGTGGTGTAGTGGCTTTCACCGGGCACCAGCAGATCCTGCCGCTGCGCATCGCAGACCGCGTAACTGAAACCCTTCTGGATCGCGAACGCCCCCACCTCGCCGCGCTTGTTCATCGCCAGAAATCCTACCTGCAAGGTGCGGGTGAGTTCGGGCTTGCGCCGGATCAGCCGCATCACCACCTCGCGGCAGGCATCGGCCGGCGACTTGCCCTGGCGCATCATTTCCACCACCGCAAAACTGCCGACATTGCGGATCACCTCTTCGCCGACGCCGGTCGAGGTCGCACCGCCCACCTCGTTGTCTACATACAGCCCCGCGCCGATGATCGGGCTATCGCCGACCCGGCCGTGCATCTTCCACGCCATGCCGCTGGTGGTGCACGCGCCGGACAGGTTGCCGTGCGCATCCAGCGCCAGCATGCCAATGGTGTCGTGATTGTCCTTGCCGCCCGGCAGCTTCGCATCGCGCCAGGCGCGGTTTTCGATATTGGCTTCCGGCGAATACTTCGAGGTCTTCAACCACTCTTTCCACGCCGCTTCCGAGCTGGGCGTGAGCAGCTTGGTCTGTGGAAATCCCTGCTCCAGCGCGAACTGCCGCGCGCCATCGCCGACCAGCATCACATGCGGGGTTTTTTCCATCACCGCGCGCGCCACCGAAATCGCATGCACCACATCTTCCAGTGAAGCAACCGAGCCGCAATTGCCCAGGTGATCCATGATGCAGGCGTCCAGCGTCACCCGGCCATCGCGGTCCGGATAGCCACCCAAGCCAACAGTCGGATTACTCGGGTCTGCTTCCGGCACGCGCACGCCGGCTTCCACCGCATCCAGTGCGATACCGCCGCTGCCAAGGATTTTCCAGGCCGCCTGATTGGCGGCAATGCCGAAATCCCAGGTGGAAATCACCCGCGCCGCGCCGCGCGGCAGCGCGGTAACGCGTCCGGCCGTGCCGGCACCGGCGGCGGCCTGCGCACGTGCGCCCCACCCGGCCAGGCCGGAAGCGATCGCACCAAGCGTGGCGCTCTTGAGGAAGTGACGACGTTGGATCATCCGGGCGAACTCCATGCAGGAAGAAGACAGGCAACCGCAGTGCGCGGCCATAGCCTTCCATCATGCGGCAGCACCGCGCGCGGATAAACCGCCTTGCGGCGCCCAGCAGTGCGGATTCGCGCATAACGCGCAGCACTGACTGTAAAGCCCCTCTCCCACAGCGGCGAGAAGGCACGGCTTGCGCGCGGGCCTTGGAGCGCCCGCGCTGCTGGCGCGGGCCGGGACGCGGAGCGGAGGTCGGGGTGAGGGTACGGGGCGACCGGCACCGCCCTGCAGCGCCGTGCCCTCATCCGGCGCTAGGCGCCACCTTCTTCCAATGGGAGAAGGGAAGCATCAAGCCCCTCTCCAACGGGAGAGGGGTTGGGGTGAGGGTACGCAGACAAGTGATGCCCATCGCCCAGCCCTCCCCGCAGCGGGCACTGCACACAGCACTCAGCAGCGATCGAAAAAATCTTCACCCCAGTTAACCCCGTTTGCCGCACTGGCCCGTTTACTCAACAGAGGCGCAGTGCACGGCGACCTCGGGCGGTCCGTTGTTCACCCATCCCTCTTCGCCACGCAAAGGATTCCCATGCCCCGTCACAGCCTTCTTGCGCTCGCCTTGCTGCTGAGCGCCTGCTCGCACGAGCCGACCCAGCCGAACAGCGACAGTTCGCGCACCACCGTGCTGCCTGCAACCGCGCAGCCATCGCCATCCACCGCTTCGACACCCGCGCAGATCGAGGGCAGTCTCGCAGCGCCTGCCCCCGCCCACCCCATGCAGCCGCCGTCTGTGCCGAGTCCAGCACCGGCACCATCGCCATCCGCGATGCCGATGCCAATGCCAATGCCGATGCCAGCAGCGCCCATCGCACTTGAGGCCTCCGTTGCACAGCGGGCGCCAAGCGCCAAGTGGGTCGCACAACGCCCAATACTCGACAACCACATGCCGATGCCGCTGGTCCTGCCGGCACCGGCCGAAGACCGCGAAACCTATCAAACGCTGCGCGACAACCCGATCGTGCAGACCGCGGCGAATCCGGTGTCCACCTTCAGCATCGACGTGGACACCGGCAGCTATAGCAATGTGCGGCGCTTCCTGAGCGCAGGCACGCTACCGCCGGTGGACGCCGTGCGTGTGGAAGAGCTGATCAACTACTTCCGCTACGACGACCCCGCACCCACCAACGGCCAACCGTTCGCCGTGCGCACCGAACTGGCGCCCACGCCCTGGAACAACGACAGCCTGCTGTTGCGCGTCGGCATTGCCGGCCGCGACATCGCCAGCGCCGATCTGCCGCCGGCCAACCTGGTGTTTCTGGTCGATGTCTCCGGCTCGATGGACTCGCCCGACAAACTGCCGCTGCTGCAATCCTCGCTCAAGCTGCTGGTGCGTCAGTTGCGGGCGAAAGATCGCATCACCCTGGTGACCTATGCCGGCAACACCGCAGTCGTGCTGCCGCCCACGCCCGGCGACCAGCAGGGCCGCATCATCGAAGCCATCGACAGCCTGCAGTCGGGCGGGTCCACCGCCGGCGCCAGCGGCATCGAACTGGCCTACAGGGCTGCCCAGCAAGCCTATCTGCGCGGCGGCATCAACCGCATCCTGCTCGCCACCGATGGCGACTTCAATGTCGGTGTCACCGACTTCGATCAGCTCAAGGGCATGGTCGCCGAAAAGCGGCGCTCCGGCGTGGCGCTGTCCACGCTCGGCTTTGGCACCGGCAACTACAACGACACGCTGATGGAACAGCTGGCCGATGCCGGCGACGGTGCATACGCCTATATCGACTCGGCGCTGGAAGCACGCAAGGTACTGACCCATGAGCTCGGCGCCACGCTGGCCACGATCGCGCGCGACGTCAAGATCCAGGTCGAATTCAATCCGGACACGGTCAAGGAATACCGCCTGATCGGCTATGAAAACCGCGCACTGCAACGCGAGGACTTCAAAAACGACCAGGTCGATGCAGGCGAGATCGGCGCCGGCCACACCGTCACCGCGCTGTATGAAATCACCCCGACCGACGGCCACGCATCGGTGGACCCGTTGCGCTATGCCAACACCCCCACACCTCGAAACGTGCGTGCAATCGACAACGAACTGGCGCACGTCAAACTGCGCTACAAACTGCCCGATGCACAACGCAGCCAGTTGCTCGACACGGTGGTCCGCAGCAATCAGCGCCGGGCCTTGAACGCCACCAGCGATGCCTTCCGCTTTTCTGCCGCAGTGGCCGGGTTTGGCCAGCGCCTGCGCGGCGGCACTCAGCTGCACGGCTGGGATTATCCGCAGGTGCGTGCCCTGGCCGCGGCCAGCCTGGGCAGCGACCGCTTCGGCTACCGCGCCGATTTCCTGCAGATGGTGCAGCAGGCCGATGCACTGAGTAGCCGGCCAATCGCAACCACCGACTGATGCGCGCGGCACCTGCCTATACTGCGCGCATGCAACCTGCCGACCTTGCGCATCTTCCCGACGAGGAGCTCATGCTCCTCGTCGCCAATGGTTTTGTCGAACAGCCGGCCACCGAGTTGTTCACGCGTCACAACCGCGCCCTGTTCAACTTCCTGGCCTGGTTGTGCGAAGGCAACCTGAGCGAAGCCGAAGACCTCGCGCAGAAGACCTGGGTCAAGCTGATGACCCGCTGCAGCGACTACCGCCCCGGGCAGGCCGCCTTCACCAGTTTTCTGTTCCAGATCGCGCGCAACGGCTGGATCGACACCCGTCGCAGCGCCTATCACAGCACCTCGGTGGCGCTGGACGACGCGCATCTGCAGCTGCCCGATGACGACCTGTCCACCGAGCAGCTGGCCATGCTCGGCCAGCAACACCATCGCGTGCGCGCCGCGGTGATGGCATTGCCCGACGCACAACGCGAAGTGGTGGTGCTGCGCTTCTTTGCCGAGCTCGGCGTCGACGAAATCGCCCAGGTGATCGGCGAAGGTTTCGAGACCGTCAAGAGCCGGCTGCGCTATGCATTCGCAAAGTTGCGCCTGAGCCTGGACGCGACCCGATGAGCCAGTCCTTCGATCGGTTTGTCGCCGGCAGCGATGGCCTTGCCGCACTGCTGCGTGCACTGCCGGCGCATACGCCGCCGGCGTCGATGCAGGCGTGGTTCGCACAGGCCGCACGCAACGCCGATGCCGAA
The DNA here is from genome assembly GCF_056675615.1 of Xanthomonas sp. NCPPB 2864. NCBI lineage: Bacteria > Pseudomonadati > Pseudomonadota > Gammaproteobacteria > Lysobacterales > Lysobacteraceae > Xanthomonas > Xanthomonas sp. NCPPB 2864. The sequence goes on along the minus strand of NZ_JBWWVS010000001.1, from coordinate 240,551 downwards.
CGCGCTGCAGTGCATCCAACGCAGGACACCTTGCAGTTCGAAGCACCCGCCACGATGGCGGCGATGTTTGCGGCGGCCGCCGCGCAGGCGGAGCAGGCGCAGGCCGCACGGCGTGCTGCCGTGCAGGCGCGTCTTGCACAGGGCCAGCCTGTCGATCAGGCCGGGACGACGAACCTGGGCGAGTCCGCGCGTGCGTGGATCGCCGCGCAACCGCTACACGCCGATACGGCAGAGCTGCGTCCGACCGCGCGTGTGGCCGCAGCAGCTGCGTCGCTGGCTACGGCGGCACCGGCATCTGCACAGGAAGCCGGAGCTGCCGCGCTTCCCGGGCCTGATAGCGCGTCCACATCCACCTCCGATGCATCGGCGCAGGCGCAGGCATCAGCAGCCACAGCAAGCTCAAACCCTGCCCCTGCCGGCAACGCAGCCGCCCGCCGGCGCAGCAGCCGTCGCCCGCGCTGGATGCCGACGCTGGCCTTCGCTGCATCGATCACCCTGGTGGTCGGCATCGGATTGCAGTGGCAGGCCAGTCAGCCCACTGCGGAAGCGCCGGCAGCGGCTGCAGTCGGGACGGCAGTCGTCGAACCGTCGACAGTTCACCCAGCCAGGCGCGCGCCTGAGCAGGTCGATCCCGGCGCAGACCATATGTTGGTTTTGCCTGCGGTGCCGGCACCTGCGGATGCCGAAGTCCCCGAAACCGCAGCGCGCCCGAGCGCGGCATCCCCCTCCCCGCCACCAGCGCCGTCAGCCCTGCCATCGCCCGCCTTGGCCCCGGAACCAGCCAGTGCAGCGGCGCCTGTAGCGCCTGCGCCGTCATTCGACTCCGCACTCGCCGCCGAACCCACGCCAGGCACTGACCTGCAATCTGCCGACGCGCAGCCATCTGCGGCGCCTGCGCCAGCTCCGGCTCCAATCGCCGCACTCCGCGAGGATGCGTCGGCAAGTGGCTCGCTCGCAGCCAGTGCCCGGCGCAGCGCGCCTGCAGCACTTGCCCCCATCCCGCCCTCGCCAGCACCGGCATCACTGCCGGCCCCACCGCCGTTGACCGAGCAGGCGCAGATCGTCATCAGCGCAACAGACGGCACGCTGCAATCACGCGCGCCTGGCGCAGGCCAGCCTGCACCGCTGCGTGTGCTCCATGCGCCGTTGGCGCAGACGGACGCCGCCCGCGCAACACCGCCAACCAGCCAACCAGCCTTCAGCACCACGGCGGTTGACGCCGGGATGTCTCGAGCAAAATCTGCCCCGGTGCGCATCGCGCCGATTACGCGCGCCATGTCGCCGGCCGACTGGCTTGCGCGCCACGCCGCTGCCGACGATCCCGCGCCGGCTCGGATCCGCATCCTGGCCGCCACACCCGATGCACCCGAGGTGCAGGACTGGGCCAACCGACTGCGCGAGCGCCTCCGGCAACGCGGTTGGTCAACACAGGTGGAGGTCTTGCAGGATGCAGGGCTCGAAGCCGACCAGCTGCGTGTCGAGCCGCTGACCGCCACCCCCTAGGTCACCGCACATCGCGCATCGCTGTACCCGCCTGTGCAACCGGGCTCACGCACCCGCCGCCGGATCGTCGCCGCGCAACCTGCTGGTCAACACATGGTCGCGCCAGACGCCGTTCAATTGCAGGTAACGGCGCGCATAGCCTTCGATCTGGAAGCCCAGCCGCTGCAGCACGCGCGCACTGCGCAGGTTGTCGGGGACGTATTGCGCCATCACCCGATGCAGGCCAAGCGGGCCGAACGCAAACCCGATGCCCTGCGTGGCCGCCCACTGAATCAGGCCGCGCCCCTGCTGCTGCGCATCCAGGCCATACCCGAGATGACAGCCCTGGAAGGCACCGCGCTGGATCTGGGTGAAGCCGACCGTGCCGATCACCTGCGCATCGCGCAGCAACACCAGTTGCAACTCGCGCTCGCCCGGCACCGCGGTGCGGTAGGCGATGCTCAGCCGGCGCCAGCCCTCGGTGGTGTAGAACGCCGGTGGCCGCAGCGGCATCGCCGCGGCCAGATGCGCGCGATTACGGCTGTGGTAATCGGCCATCGCGGCCGGATCGACGATGGCCAGATCGCACAGCAGCACACCGTCGGCGTGCTCGACCGGCGCGAAGACGGGAAGACTCATGACAGCCGCGGGCGCGCCTTGCGCGCGGCGTGCGAGTTGTGTAGAGCAGGCTGACACATACAGATCACGCCCCCGCAAACGGTTGCCCTACGGCAGCAAGACATCCCAGCCATCTGCCCACTGCACGCAGCGCGGCGGCACTCGTCAGAGCAGCGCGGCCTCTACCCGATCCTCATCCCGGCACTGCCCGCAACCGGGCAGCGTCGTCGCCCGGCAATGGCACATTAGGCGGCAACCGCCGCAAGCGCCTGCGCAACCTGCGCCTCGATCGCATCCAGGTTCGGCAGCAATGCGCTCTGCTCGCCCAGCAGCACGCGCATATGCACGCCGTCGGGCAGCGCGTCTTCGGAGGCGTCGGCCAGCAGGCCGTCGCGCGGCACCGAGATCAGCTGCGGGAACGAGGCGGTGAGCAAGGCGAAATACGGCAGCACCGGATTGCCGCCCAGCGCCTTGAGCACGATCACCTTGTTGTTGACCGCCGTAGGCTCCTCGCCCATGCCGCTCAAGCGCGCGAACGACAGCAGCGGCACCTTCCAGCCGTACCAGTCGATGCGCCCGACCACCCAGCGCGGCATCTCGGCCATCGGCTCGACCGCCACGCGCGACATCACCTCGGCCACCGTGGCGTTGGGCAGCAGCACGCGCTCCTGGCCCGCCTGGATCAGGACGCCGCGGATTTCGTCATTGTTGGCGTAGCTCATCGCACCTGTTCCGTTCTTGAGAGGAAGCGCCCGGCTTACGCCGGCCAGCGCTGCGCCAACGCCTGCGCCAGCTGCGCAGGGTCGCCGGTCAGAATGCCCTGGCGCGCCAGACGCGCCGCCGCGGCCGGGTCGTAACAGCCGTCGGCGGATTGACCGGCCAGCCAGCCGCCCTGCTCGGCCAGCGCCAGCGCGGCCTCGACCAGCGCCTCGTTGGCACCGCTGAGCATCAGCACCGCGCTGTCGGTCGGCGGCAACGCGGCCACCAGCCCGGCCGGATCGGCCTGCGCGACAAACGCCAGCGCGCCGGCATGTTGCTGCACGCCGATGTCGTCGGACAGCACGTAGACCTTGCCCGCCGCAATCACCTGGCCGGCTTCGCCCAGTTCGACCGGCAATGCCGACACGCGTCCCATCTGCCGCACCAGGTTGCCGTACTGGCCGCCATCCAGGGTCATGCGCACCAGCACGGCGCGCGGAAACTCCGGCGGCAGCGCGGACAGCAGGCGACGGATCGCATCCGGGCCGCCGATACCGGCCAGTACCAGCACAGCACCGGTGGTGTCACCGGCCTGATCCAGCTCCACCAGCGACAGTCCGCCGGTCGACAACGCGTCCATGTTCAATTCGGCACGCGGGCGCACCACCACCGCGACCTCGTCGACCAGGCCCCAGGTACTGGAATCGCCCAGCGTCAGGCCCGGCGTGTCGGCCGCAGCTGCGGCCTCGGACGTGTCCGCGTCACGTGCGAACAAAGCATCGCCGGGCACGCTGTCGAATGCGTGCGCGGCTGCCTGCAGATGCTGGTCCAGCTGCAGGTCCGAATGCTGCCGCGGCGCCAGTTCCAGGCCCGGTTCGGGCTGCAGCGAAGGCTCGCTCTCGGTGCCTGGCGGCAGTACGTCGGCATGGCCATGCAGCTTGGCGGCCAGATGGCGCACCCAGCGCTGCGCTTCCCAGCCCTCGCGGCGCACGGTCAGTTCGGCCTCGTCGAAGATCACCGTGACGCCGGGCATGTTGAAGGCCGGCTCCAGCGCTTCGAGCGCGTCTTCGATCGACGGCTCCAGCGCGACCAGCACCGCCACCGGCTCGGCATCGCGCAGCATCTGCACATCTACCGCGGAGGGCTCGTCTTCCAGCACCACGTGGGCGCCAGCCAGGCCGAGCGCTTCACGCAGGCGCTCGCGCGCCTGCCCGGGGCGGCCCAGCAGGGCGACCGGAGTTCCCATTGCGCCATTATTCTCGGACACGGGCGATCCCCAGCAGGTCATACACGTTTCGCATCAGATCCAACTCTTGGTAAGGCTTGCCCAGGTAACGCTGCACGCCGATCTCGAAGGCGCGCTGGCGATGCTTCTCGCCGCTACGCGAGGTGATCATCACGATCGGCACCGCCTTGAAGCGCGGGTCGGCACGCATCGCGGTCGCCAGCTCGTAGCCGTCCATGCGCGGCATTTCGATGTCCAGCAGCATCAGGTCGGGCACGCGCTCCTGCAGCAGTTCCAGTGCCTCGACACCATCGCGTGCGGTGGTGACATCCAGGTTGTGGCGTTCCAGCACGCGGCTGGTGACCTTGCGCATGGTCAGCGAATCGTCCACCACCATCACCAACGGCACCTGGCGCTGCGATTCGGCCGGGGTTTCCGGCGCCGGACGCGCCGGCTGGCTGAGATAGCGGCGCACCAGCGGGGCCACGTCCAGGATCACCACCACGCGGCCATCGCCGGTGATGGTGGCGCCGTAGATGCCCGGCACCGAAGCGATCTGCAGGCCCACCGGCTTGACCACGATTTCGCGGTTGCCCAGCACCTGATCGATCGCCACCGCCGCGCGCAGGTCGCCCGCACGCACCAGCAGCAACGGCACCTGCGCCTGACCATCGGCACGCGCGGCGGCCTGGCCGACCAGCGAGCCAAGATCGTGCAGCACGTACTCCTCGCCGGCGTAGTGGTAGCCGCCCTCGCCCGACTCGTAGCGGCTGCGCGAGATGCGGCCGATACCGCTGACCGATGCCACCGGCACCGCGAAGGTGGTGTCGCCGATGCGCACGAACACCGCCTGGGTGACCGCCAGCGTCTGTGGCAGGCGCAGGGTGAAGGTGACGCCCTGGCCGCGCACCGAGTGGATGTCCACCGAGCCGCCGAGCTGACGCACTTCGTTGCGGACCACGTCCATGCCCACGCCACGGCCGGCCAGCTGGCTGACCTGCTCGGAGGTGCTGAAACCGGAGGCGAAGATCAGCCCATCCAGTTCGGCCTCGCTGAGTTCCTGGCCGGGTTCGATCAGGCCGCGCTGCTCGCCGCGGCGACGGATCGCCTCGCGGTCCAGCCCGGCGCCGTCGTCGGCCACTTCCAGCACGATTTCCGAGCCTTCGCGGCGCAGACGGATCGCGATGCTGCCCTCTTCCGGCTTGCCCGCGTCGCGCCGTTGCTCCGGCGCTTCCAGGCCATGTGCCACCGAGTTGCGCAGCATGTGTTCCAGCGGCGCGACCATGCGGTCGAGCACGTTGCGATCGAGCTCGCCCTGGGTACCTTCCAGCAGCAGATGCACCTGCTTGCCGGTATCGGTGGCGGCCTGGCGGACCACACGGCGCAGACGCGGCACCAGGCCGTCGAACGGCACCATGCGCGCACGCATCAGGCCGTCCTGCAGCTCGGAGCTGACGCGCGACTGCTGTTGCAGCAGGCCGTCGTATTGACGCGAGAGATCTTCCAGCACGCCCTGCAAGCCGCCCAAGTCGGCGGCCGATTCGTTCAGCGCGCGGCTGAGCTGCTGCAGGGTGGAGAAGCGGTCCAGTTCCAGCGGATCGAAGGTGCGATCGCCCTGATCCTGCTCGCGCTGATAACGCGCCACGATCTGCGCTTCGGTTTCCAGATCCAGACGACGCAACTGGTCGCGCAGACGGGCGTTGGTGCGATCCAGTTCGCCCATGGCGCCGCGGAAGGCGCCCATCTGCTGTTCCAGCCGCGAGCGGTAGATCGCCACTTCGCCGGCGTGATTGACCAGGCGGTCGAGCAGGTCGGCACGCACGCGCACCTGTTCCTGCTGCGTGCGCGGCAGCAGTTCTTCTTCGACCTGGCCGTCGACCGGGATGGGCGCTGACAGCGGTGCCGGTTCCACCGACGCCTTGGCGATCGCACGCACATCGGCGTCGCTGGGCTCTGCGGCATTGCGGCCACGGGTACGGGTTTCGAAGGCTTCTACCAGGTCGGTCGGCATCGCCACGGCGCGGTGCATGCCGGTGCGGGTCAACAGCTGATGCAGGCGGTCGAAGCCGCGCTCGAACAGGCGCACGTCGTCGCGGTCGATGTCGGTCCGGTTGGCCGCCACCGCTTCGAGCAGCGATTCGATCGCATGACCGAGGTCGCCGATGGCGTTGATGCCGGCCATGCGCGCGCCGCCCTTGAGCGTGTGCAGGTCGCGCTGCAGTCCGTTGAGGACCTCGCGGTCTTCCGGCACCTCGCGCATGCGGGCGATCAGACCATCGCAATGGTCGAGCAGGTCGCGGCCTTCCTCGACGAAGATATCGACCAGTTCGCCATCGAGCTGGTCGAAGTTGAGCGGGCCGGTATCGAAGGCTGCGCCCACGTCGCTGGCGGCGCTATCGGCCGCTGCGGCGTCTTCCACCGGCGCGCTGAAGGCCACGGCTGCGACGTCTTCGTGTTCGCTTGCGGAATCGGCAGATTCGACTTGCTCTGTGTGTCCGACCTGTTCGGCGTGCTCGGGATACTCGACTTGTTCGGCGTGTTCGACTTGCTCGAGATGCTCGACAGCATCCGTGTTGGCAGCCTCGAGCGTCGCGTCTGCGTCTGCGTCTGCGTCTGGATGCTGCGCGTGGACCTCGGCATCGGCATGGGTATCCGCCTCGGCGTCAGCCGCGACGTCCGAGCGCAGCTCCGGCGCAATGTCCGACTGCGGATCACCGGTCTCTTCGACCTGATCGGCCACCTGCGCCATCTCGAAGGCTTGCACCGATTCGATGGTGTGTTCGGGTAGCGCTTCGGCAGCCGGCTGTACGTACTCAGCGTGGTCTGCGTCTGCGGGCTGTTCCACCTCTGCAGTCTGTTCTGCTTCAGCGTGCTCTGCTTCAGCGTGCTCTGCTTCAGCCTGCTCTGCTGCTGGAGTCTGCTCTGCTTCTGCAGCGTGCTCGACTTCGTCGGCATGCGCGTGCGCGTCCAGGTGTTCCTGCTCGCCCGAATCGCCGTGCGCTTCCCCTTGCGCAGCCTCGTCCGTATGCGCAGGTTCCTGCAGGTGCACCTGCTCGCCCGACAGCGCATGTTCTTCGGAAGACGGATGCTCGCCCAACTGCGCGGTGTCTTCCACCTGCAACTGGTCGCCAAGCTGCGCGTCCGCATCGTCAGGCAACGCGGCATCGCCGTGCTGCGCTGCCTCCTCGGCAGGCAGCTGCGCGTGCGCACCGATAGCCTCGTCGTGCGGGGTGGACACGTGGTCGCCCTGCCCGGTCGACTCGCCGTCCAGCGCCGCGCTGTCCTGCGTCCAGTCTTCGCTGGTCGCCGCTTGCGTGTGGTCGGCCAGCGGGGCCTGCGCATGCACCGCTTCCAATGCCTCGATGGTCTCGACAGGCGCTTCGTCCGTGGACGCCGCGTCATCGCTCAATGCCGCCTCGGCATCCTGCGCGCTTGTGTCACCCTCGAGCTGCTCGTACTCGGCAGCGTGCTCGCCCGGCGACTGCTGCTCGGCCTCTGCACGCTCGGCAGCAATCTCCCCCGCTTCGGGTGCGGCGAGCGTCTGCGCATCGCCCAACGCGGCTTCCGCGTCGGACAACTCGTCCACTGCCACGTGCTCGCCAGCTTCCGGCACGTCGCCTGCGTGCGCATGCGACGCCGCATCGACATGGCCGGCCTGCTGCAATCCGGTCGCATCCCAGGCATCGGCGTCGACCACCGGCTCATCGGCCGGCGTGTCGTGCGCATCGACGCCAGGCGACTCGGCTTCGGCTTCGTGCTGGTGCTGGGCAGCATCGCCATGCGAGGCCTCGGCGAGCTGCTCCGCTCCCGCATCGGAGGCGACCGCATCCCCGGCCGGGGCCTGCGCGGTCTCGACCGAATCAGCAACCTGCTCCTGCTCCAGCGCAGCAACCTCAGCCGTCTGCGTCTGTTCGTGCGGTGCCGGTGCGTCCAGCGCAAGCGACGAGGTGTCTTCAGCCTCGGCCTCGGCCAGCTCGTCCACCGCGATCGGTGCGTCGGCATCGGCGTGCGCATCGGCATCCGCTGCGTCATCGGCGGAATGCACGGGCGCGCTGTGATCGCTCGTATCCGACGGCAGCGCGCTGGCGTCCAGATACTGCGACAGATCCTGCGCGCCGGTCAGCTCGACCGCCGACTCGCTGCTGACCGCCATCTCGCCCGGCGCATCCAGATCTTCCAGCTCGTCCAGGAACGCCTGCGGTGGCCACTGCGCTTCCGGCAGCGTCTCCACCAGCGCGCGCAGGCGTTCGCTCAACGGCGCAAACGATGGAATCAACGGCGCATCGGCGCGCAAGGCGGTCACGGTGGTGGCGATTGCCGACGCCGTTGCGGCAATGGCGTCGATGCCCTCCTGCGAGGGGAGCAGCGACGCGGCAAGCAGACGCTTGACGTAGCTCTCGGCCGGCGTGGTCACCAGCGTGATTTCCGGTACGTCGGTCATCGCAAATGCGCCACTCATGGTGTGCACCGCGCGCAGCAATTCTTCGCTCGCCAGCTGCGGCTCGGCCTGGTTGGCCTGCAGCCATGCGTTGACGGTTTCCAGATGGGTGGCGACTTCGGCTTCCAGGATCTCGCGCAGCACGCTGTCCACCGAGGCCGGTGTGCCACCGGTCGCCGCGAACACGCCTGCCGCTGCCGGAATGAAGGCGACATCCGTAGCCACCGGCGTTGCCGGCGCGGCCACGTAGTAGACTTCTTCGCCCGCGGCCACACGCTCGGCAACTGCCTGGATGTCCGGCAGATCGGCGCTGATGCGGCCCTGGTCGCGCAATGCGGCGTTGAACTGCGGCAGCACTTCGTAGGCCAGTTCGACCATCGCCACCACCGCCGGGCTGGCCGGCCGCGAATTGTCGAGCACGCGGTTGAGCATGCTCTCGATCTTCCAGCTGAACTCGCCGAGCACCTGCGCGCCGACCAGGCGACCACTGCCCTTCAAGGTGTGGAAGACGCGGCGGATCGGGCGCAGGTTGTCCTGGCTGTGTGGCGCGGCACGCCAGACCGGCAGCAGCTGCCCCAGATTGACCAGCTCTTCGTCGAATTCCTCCAGGAATACGTCGCGGATGTCGTCGTCGATATCGCTGTCGCCAAAGCCGCCGAAGATGCCGGCATCGGCACTGGCCTGGGCCGGTTCGCTCGCTGCCGGCTCGGGCGCTGCCTTCGCAGTCTGACTGTCGGCATCGGTCGTGTGCTGTACCTGCGGACGCTGCACATCGAACTGCGCGGCGGCCGCGTCGAGCTGGGCCAAAAACGCCGTCGATGCGGCGTCCAGTTCGAACTCGCTGACTACCGCCTGCTGCACGCGCGGTGCGCTCTGCTCGGCGGCGGCGTCGGCCGGGGCTGGCTGCGGTTCGGGCGCGGAGTCGACGAACGGGTCGTCCAGCTCTTGCGGCGCCACGGGCGGCAGCGGCGGCGGCGAGAACGCATCCTCGATGCTGGTCTGCGCGCGGCCGGTCTGGGCCTGCGCGATGAAGTCCAGCGGTGCCTCGCTCTGGTCGGCATCGCCCGGCAACTCGATCTGCTCGATCTGCAGCGGCGTCGGTTCGGCAACCGCCGGCGTGGCGCTATCGTCCTTCTCCAGCGCACTCAGATCCACGGTGTAGCTGACCTGCGCGGCATCGGCCGACACGCTGCCGTCCTGCTCGGCCGACACCGGGTCGAACACCGAGGTGGCGATCGGTGCGGCGTGTTCGGTGGTTTCCAGCTGCCAGTCGCCGGGCGCCTGCGCGCCATCGTCGGACAGGTCCAGCGGCGCAACCGTAAACGGCACGTGCGCCTGGCCGGAGACGGTTTCCTCGGCGGCGACCGGGTCGAACGAAAACACCGTGTCGGTAGCGGCAGCGCCGGTGTCGTGCACCACGCTGGCGGCGAACGGCGCCTCGACCACGGTTTCGTTGGCCCATTCCAGCGACGGCGTCGGCGCAGCGTCGTTGGCCGCCAGCGCCGGGGCAGCGGCCTGCTGCGCGAGCGATGCGGCGAGCTGCTCGGCCACACTACCCGGCTGGTCGGCACCGACCGGCAGGTCGGACGGCTGGCCCGAGGGCAGCGGCCAGTAGCGCAGCGTTTCCAGGCTGTTGCGGGTGATGTCCAGGATTTCCTCGCGGCCGGGACGGCGCTCGCGCAGGGCTTCCAGGTAGTACTCCAGGCTGGCCATCGCATCGGCCAGGGTGTCCAGCTGGCGCCCGCTGGGCACGCGCTGCTTGCCGATCAGTTCCAGGTCGACATAGCGGCGCACGCCTTCCAGGTAATCGGCGGCCTGCGGCAGCTCGAGGATGCGCAGCGCACCGCCGACTTCGCCGAGCAGATGCGGCACGTCGGCCAGGCGGGCGTGGTCCCAGTTGGTCTCGATGAAGGCGACGAAATGCTCGCGCGCCGCACCGAAATTGGCGATCGCTTCCTGTGCCAGCACGTCCACCGTGCGCCGCACTTCCGAGGAGGTAGCGCTGTTGCTGGCTTCATTGCCGTCGCCGACATCGGCGCCCAGGCTGGCGACCTGGTCATCCAGCGAGGCATCGACATACAGCAGCGCACCGGCGATATCCAGCAGCACGCCTTCGTCCATCTGCACCTGGCCGTCGACCACGCGCGCCAGCGCATCGCGCTGCTGCACGACCACATTGCGCGCCACGCCCAGGCCCATCATGCCCAGGGTGTCGGCAACGCTGCCGAGATCCTTGACCTGGGTCTGCAGTTCGGCGATCTCGCCGCCGGTACGCAAGTGCAGGTCCAGCGCGTCCTTGACGCGCAGCAATTCTTCCTTGACCGCGTTGCCGACGGTGTCGAGCAACTCACGATTGCGCCCGCTCAGGCTGCCGCGCGCGTGATCCAGCTCGGCCTCGGTGGCGACGCCGGCCTGCGGATCGAACGCGAACAACACGCTTTCGCTCAGACCGGGTTGACCACGCGTGGCACGGATTTCATTGAGCAGCGGCAGCAGCACGATCGGAATGTCGCGGTGACCGTTCTGCAGGCGCTCCAGGTAGTCGGGCAGCAGCACGGTGCCGCGCATCAGCATGGCGCAGGCTTCGTCGCGGTCGGCCACCTCGCCGACCTGCACCGCCTGGGCCAGCAGCTCGAGTTCTTCGGCCACCATCGCCGGGGCGTACAGCTCCACCATGCGCAAGGTGCCCTGCACCTGGTGCAGATAGCCGGCGCAGAAGCGCATCCGACTGGTGTCGGACGGTTCTTCGGCAAAGTACTCGATCTCGTTGCGCGCCTGGCGCAACGTCTCGTCCAGCTCCGGCTTGACCCAGCCCAGCGCAGCGTGACTCATCGCATCGCGAAGCGCACTCATTGCAGCCCCCTGCCTACGGCCGGGGTACCGCCGAGGCGGCCACCGGTCTGTTCCTGCATCGACGTAACGCTACTACGCGCCATCTGCTGATCCTTTCCCGTTCCGCGTCGTGCTCACGCCGGCAGCTTGAAGTCGGCGACCGAACGGCGCAGATCGGCAGCGAGCTGAGCCAGGTTGCCGATCGACTCGGCCGTCTGCTCCGCACCCTGCGATGTCTGGCTGGTGATCTGACGGATCACGCCCATGGTCTGTGTGATATCCGTCGCTGCGGCCGACTGCTGGTGCGCGGCGATGGAGATGTTCTTGATCAGGTTGTTCAAGGCGTTGGACACGCGCTCGATTTCGGTAAGCGCGGTGCCGGCGTCTTCGGCCAGGCGTGCACCGGACACCACTTCGGAGGTGGTCTGCTCCATCGAGCTGACCGCCTCGTTGGTATCGGCCTGAATGGTCTGCACCAGGCCTTCGATCCGCCGGGTCGCGCCGGAGGTGCGTTCGGCCAGGCGCTGCACTTCGTCGGCCACCACCGCGAAACCGCGACCGGCCTCGCCCGCCGAGGCGGCCTGCACCGCGGCGTTGAGCGCCAGGATGTTGGTCTGCTCGGAAATGTCGTTGATCAGTTCCACGATCGAGCCGATCTCCTGCGAGGATTCGCCCAGGCGCTTGATGCGCTTGGAGGTTTCCTGGATCTGGTCGCGGATCTGGTCCATGCCCTGGATGGTCTCGCGCACCACGCCGGCACCTTCGGCGGCGATCACCACCGAGCGCTGCGCCACTTCGGCCGACTCGGTGGAGTTGCGCGACACCTGTTCGATGCTGGCGGCGATTTCGCTGATGCGCTCGGAGGCGGTGGTGATCTGGTTGGCCTGCTGGCCGGCGGCGTCGGCCAGCTGCATCGCGGTGGCCTGGGTCTCCTGGGTCGACACGGCGACCTTGGCCGAGGTGTCGTTGATCGTGGTCACCAGGTGGCGCAGCTCGTCCACGGCGTAGTTGATGGCGTCTGCAATCGCGCCGGTCATGTCCTCGGTCACCGAGGCCTTGACGGTCAGGTCGCCCTCACCGAGCGAGCTGATTTCGTCCAGCAGCCGCATGATCGCCTGCTGGTTGCGGCTGTTGAATTCCACCTGCGCCTGGTAACGCACGTCCTGCTCGCGCGAGCGTACCCGCACCGAGCTCCAGACAAAGCCAATGATCGCCAGCAGCGCCAGCAGGCCGGACACCACGCCCAGCCAGAAGTTCGGAAACAGGCGCGTGTCACGCACCGAGCCGAACGCCGAGAACGCATCGAACAACTTCTTGCTGTCGTCCAGCATCTTGTTCGAGCCGGCGGTCAGCGCCGCGGCCGAGGACTGCGCGGCGAACAGGTTGCGCGAGCTGGCCAGGATGGCGTCGACGTCCTTCTTCATCGTCGCCCACTGCGCCTGCGACTGCTCCAGCGCCGACAACGCGGCCGGGTTGCGCACCGCGGCGATGCCCAGTTCGTCGTTGCCCGCGCGCAGGCCTTCGAGCATCTGCGTGAACACCACCGAGTCGCGTGCCAGCGCATCGCCGGAGGCGGCGGCATTGGCGCCACCGGCGCGCATTTCGGTCACCCGGCGCGCCATGGTGCCGGCGACCACGACCTGCTGCAGCGTGTTGTAGATCTGCGAGGCGGGCGCGCCGCTGACCGTCATCGCGCGCACCACTTCGTTCAACTGCGCCTGCAGCTGCGGCACGCTGCCGGAGAAGCGTTCGGCGTTGCCGGACAGACCCAGCACCGCCGGTTCGCTGGCGATGACCTGATCTGCGTTCTTGCTCAGCGGCACCCAGGTCGCCTTGAGCTGGGCCATCGAGCTGGCGACCGAGCCTTCCTGGCCGTAGCGGCCATCCAGTTCGCTGACCGTGCTGTCGATGCGCGCCTTGGTCTCCTTGAACGCGGCAAACGCCTTGGGGTCACCGGAGACCGCTTCGCGGCCCTGGTTGGCCAGCTGCTGCGACAGCACCTGCAGATCGGCCGCGCCGGTGCCGGCACCGGCCAGGCGACTGCCCTGCCAGGTGGCGACGCCGGTATTGGCGCCGAACACGATCATCGACAACACCAGCAAACCAAGCCAGAAGCTGGTGCTGACGCTGCCGAGCTTGTTGGTCTTGCGGGCGTCCGGGGCGGTACTCATGGTTCGACCTCGATCTGTATGACGTGGCGGGGTCGCGGCTTAGGCCGCGGCCTGCCGGAATTCAGGAGTGCGCGACAGCAACGCCAGGGAGAACACACCCCAGTCCTGCGTCTCGTTGCGGAAGGCACGGTCGATGAAGTGGGCATAGCGGCCTTGCGCCAACTCGCCGGGTTCGACCGCCTGGACCTGCTCGAAGCTGCGCTGGCCGTACAGCTCGTCGATGGTCAGCGCGACGTCGCCGCCGCTCTGGCGCATGATCAGCACGCGCTGGCCTTCCTGCAGCACCGTCCGCCGGCCCTCCAGGAACTGCTTCAGATCGATCACCGGGAACAGGTTGCCGCGCAGGTTGCCCACGCCCAGCAGCCAGGGCTGTGCGCCCGGCACCGGGGTGACCGGCGGCATCGGCACGATTTCCGCGACTTCGCGAAAATCCGAGACCAGCCGCCGGGTGCCGACGCGATAGCCGACGCCGCGCCAGATGTCGGCCGAGAACTGGCGTTCCGGCAGCGGCGTGGCGTGCGCAAGACTACGACGCTCGTAGTCTTCGAGAATGTCGAATGGAGAACGCATCAACGCACCAGTTGTTTGATGCGGGCGATCAGATCGTCTTCGCGCGGCGGCTTGACGATGTAGTCGCTGGCACCTTGCCGCAAACCCCAGGCCTTGTCGGTTTCCATGCCCTTGGTGCTGACCAGCAGCACGGGGATGTCCTTGGTGGCCTGGTCGCGCGCCAATGCACGCGTTGCCTGGAAACCGCTCATGCCGGGCAGCACCACGTCCATCAGCACCAGATCGGGCGCCTGGCTGCGAATCAGCGCAAGTCCCTCTTCGGCATTGTCGGTGGCGACGACCGTATGGCCTGCTTTTTCCAGCCATTGACTGAAGACTGCCCTGTCGGTGGGCGAGTCCTCGATCAATATAATTCGAGCCATGTTGCCTTTCCCCCTGGTCAGGCGTGGACGTACGTGCGAATCGCGCTCAGTAGTTCTTCACGGGTGAACGGCTTGGTCAGATATTGCTCGGAGCCGACGATGCGGCCGCGTGCCTTGTCGAACAGGCCGTCCTTGGACGACAACATGATCACCGGCGTCGACTTGAAGAGCTGGTTGCCCTTGATCAACGCGCATGTCTGGTACCCATCCAGACGCGGCATCATGATGTCGACAAAAATGATCTGAGGTTGCTGGTCGGCAATCTTGGCCAGTGCCTCGAAACCATCGGTCGCTGTCACTACTTCACAGCCTTCCCGCTTCAGCAGCGTTTCGGCGGTGCGGCGAATGGTCTTCGAATCATCGATCACCATCACCTTCAGTCCTGCGAGTTCCCCACCCGCAGCAATGTTTTCAGTCATGCAAATATCCCCGGACGCGCGACGCTTCTTCCCTGCCGGCGTCGCTACGAAACTGCATGTATATCCCAAGACCCGCATTGACTGTCAAGGGTACGTTGCCGGGGGCCCGCCAGGCGGACGTTCCGACCGTGTGCAGCTGCGGGCCGAGCGGCAAGTCGCGCATTCACGACCGGCCGGGCGCGCCATCGCCACCGCTTGAAGTTACCATCGGCAGCCTGTTCTAAAGGTTTAGCTCCCCATGTCGCTCGACGTCGTCGTGGTGATGGATCCCATCGCCTCCATCAAGATCGCCAAAGACACCACCTTCGCCATGTTGCTGGAAGCGCAGCGGCGTGGTCACCGCCTGCAGTATGTGCGTCCGGGCGGACTCAGCCTGCGCGAGGGACGCGCGGTGGCACAGGTCGCGCCCCTGAGCGTGCGCGAGGACAAGGCCGGCTGGTTCACCCTCGGCGAGTTCGCCGAACTGGAATTCGGCCCCGGCCAGGTGGTGCTGATGCGCAAGGACCCGCCGGTGGATGCGGAGTTCGTCTACGACACCCAGGTCCTGAGCGTGGCCCAGCGCGCCGGCGCGCAGGTGGTCAACGACCCGCAGGGCCTGCGCGACTACAACGAGAAACTGGCCGCATTGCTGTTTCCGCAGTGCTGCCCGCCGACCCTGGTCAGCCGCGACTCCGCCGCGCTCAAGGCGTTCGTGCTCGAACACGGCCAGGCCGTGCTGAAGCCGCTGGACGGCATGGGCGGGCGTTCGATCTTCCGCAGCGGCACCGGCGACCCCAACCTCAACGTGATCCTGGAAACGCTGACCGACGGCAATCGCAAGCTGACCCTGGCGCAGCGCTTCATCCCCGACATCAGCGCCGGCGACAAGCGCATCCTGCTGGTCGATGGCGAGCCGGTGGACTACTGCCTGGCACGGATTCCGCAGGGCGACGAATTCCGCGGCAACCTGGCCGCCGGCGGACGTGGCGAAGGCCGGCCGCTGTCCGAGCGCGACCGCTGGATCGCCGCGCAGGTGGGCCCGGAAATGCGCCGCCGCGGCATGCGCTTCGTCGGCCTGGACGTGATCGGCGATTACCTGACCGAGGTCAACGTCACCAGCCCCACCTGCGTGCGCGAGCTGGATGCGCAGTTCGGCCTGAACATCGCCGGGCTGCTGTTCGACGCGATCGAGGCCGGCGCGGCGCAATGAGCGCGGCCGCGGCACTGCCGGCTCCCATGGACGAGCGCCGCCGGTTGACCGCGACGCTGGTGATCTCGCTGCTGCTGCACGGCGTGCTGATCCTGGGCGTGGGGTTTGCGGTCAGCGAGGACGCACCGCTGGTGCCGACGCTGGATGTGATCTTCAGCCAGACCAGCACCCCGCTGACGCCCAGGCAGGCCGATTTCCTGGCCCAGGCCAACCAGCAGGGCGGCGGCAATCACGCCACCGCGCAACGCCCGCGCGACAGCCAGCCCGGCGTGGTGCCGCAGGACCGCAGCGGGCTGGCACCGCAGGCGCAGCGTGCGACCACGCTGCAGGCGCCGAAGCCGACCCAGACCCGCGTGGTGGCCAGCCGCCGCGGCGAGCAGGCCGTGCCCATCCCGCAGCCGAATCCGCAGACCGACCTGCCCTCGCCCACCGATGCGCAACGCGTGCAGCGCGACGCGGAAATGGCCCGGCTCGCCGCCGAGGTGCATCTGCGCTCGGAGCAATATGCCAAGCGCCCCAATCGCAAGTTCGTCTCGGCCAGTACCCGCGAATACGCCTACGCCAACTACCTGCGCGCGTGGGTGGACCGTGCCGAGCGCGTCGGCAATCTCAATTACCCGGACGAGGCGCGCCGGCGCCGACTCGGCGGCAAGGTGGTGATCAGCGTGGGCGTGCGCCGCGACGGCAGCGTGGAAAGCAGCCGCGTGCTGGTCTCCAGCGGCACCCCGGCGCTGGATGCGGCAGCGCTGCGGGTGGTGCAGCTGGCGCAGCCGTTCCCGCCACTGCCCAGGACCAAGGACGACGTGGATATCCTGCAGGTCACACGCACCTGGCTGTTCCTGCCCGGCGGCGAGCTGCACGACGATCGTTGAGCCGTCGCGCGTCCCGACAGGGACGCGTCTTTCTGCGGCATGCCTTCCCGGCGGCCCGCGTTGCCCAGTGCGTTGCGGGCGGCCTTTATGCTGCCTGCGCGGCTGCGTACAGCCGGTCGGCCAGCTCGACGATCGCGTCCGCATCCTGCACGCGCGCGCGCCAGGCGGCGGGAATCCCGTCGATACCATGGAATGCACCGGCCAGCTGACCGCAGATGGCCGCGGTGGTGTCGGCATCGTCGCCCAGGTTGGCCGCACGCAGCACCGCATCGGCGAACGTGTCGGTGGTGGCGAAGCACCAGAGTGCCGCCGACAGCGCATCGACCACATAGCCGGTGCCGCGGATCCGGGCCGCGGAAACTGCCGCATGGTCGCGCACCGACAACGCACGCAGCGCCGGTGTCGACAGCCCTTCGCAGCGGGTCTGCAACACCTGCTGGCGCTCGCCACCGAGCAACGCGGCACGCAACTGGAAGGCGAACAGCCGGCAGGCATCCAGCGCTTCGTCGGCAGCATGCGTGGTACGCGAACTGTCGGCGGCGCGCTCGCCCAGCTCGGCGGGGCGATGCGCGTAGTACATCGCTACCGGCGCCAGCCGCATCAGCGAGCCATTGCCGGCCGAGCGTGGATCGGTGCTGCCGCTGAAGGCCGGGCCGCCATCCAGATAGCGCTCCAGTGCCTGCCGCACGGTCGCGCCGATATCGAAGCAGCTGCCGGTGCTGCTGAGGTAGCCGTGCTGGTACCAGTTGCAATAGCGGTTCATCTGGTCGGCGGCGTCGAAGCCCTGCCGATACAGCAGGCTGTGCGCCAGGCACAAGGCCATCGAGGTGTCGTCGGTCCACTGGCCGGCGCGCAGCGCGAACGGGCCGCCGCCGCGCATGTCGTCGATCGGCGTGAAGCTGCCCGGCGCGCAGAATTCCAGCGTGGTGCCGAGCGCATCGCCCACCGCCAGGCCCAGCAGGCAGCCGCGGAAACGCGCGCGTTGCAGGTCGTCGGTCATGGCGCGGCGCCGGCGGCCTTGGCTGCGCGTGCGGCCTGCTGCTCAAGCAGGGTCAGCGCCACGTTGTCGCGCAGATAGGCCGGTTCCACCCGCTCCGGCGCCACGCCCTCGCCGCGCAGCAACGCCGGCACGGCCAGCGTCAGCAGGTCGGCGGCATGCGGCAATGCGGCGGCATCGATGCTGCTCAGCCGGGTCGCAAATCGTTGTTGCAGCACTGCCTCGGCAGCGGCGAACCCGCT
Organism: Xanthomonas sp. NCPPB 2864; assembly: GCF_056675615.1. Classification (NCBI taxonomy): domain Bacteria; kingdom Pseudomonadati; phylum Pseudomonadota; class Gammaproteobacteria; order Lysobacterales; family Lysobacteraceae; genus Xanthomonas; species Xanthomonas sp. NCPPB 2864. Next base: position 222,435 of record NZ_JBWWVS010000001.1, on the reverse strand, counting down.
GCCGACACCGGCAAAGCGCTGCAGCGTGTCCGGCACGACGCATTCCTGCGGTGCGCACACCACTTCCGGCACCAGCTCGCGCAGCGTATCGCCAGCGCGCGCGAAGACGCCGGCGTACACCTCGCCCATGCGCGCATCGATGCAGGCCAGCACCTGCGTCGCCTCGGCGGGCGCGCGCAGGGCCATCACCTGCAGCGTGGACACCCCCAGCACCGGCACGTCCAGGCCCAGCGCGATGCCCTGCGCAATGCCGATCGCCAGCCGCACACCGGTGAAGGCGCCCGGGCCACGACCGACCGCAATCGCGTCGAGCTGGCGGCGCGCAATGCCGGCGTCGGCCAGCAGTTGCTCGGCCCATGGCAGCGCCAGTTCGGCATGGCGACGCGGCGCCAGTTCGAAGCGCTCCAGCACGCGGCCATCCACATGCAGCGCGACGGAACAGGCTTCGGTGGAGGTCTCGAACGCGAGGACTTTCATGGCAGGACCGCAGGCAGGAAGGAGAAAGCTCAGTCGTCGCCGAACGGCAACGCGAGCACGCCATTGTCGCCCACCGGCTCGGCGACGCCAAAGAACGCGCGCACGTCGCCAATCTCGCGGGTGCGCGCAAACGGCGGCAGCGACTGCATGAAGGTGCGGCCGTAGCCCTTGTTCACCAGGCGCGGGTCGCACAGCACCAGCACGCCACGATCGGTCTCGCTGCGGATCAGCCGGCCCACGCCCTGCTTGAGCGCGATCACCGCCTGCGGCAACTGCTCGTCGCGGAACGGGTTGCCGCCGTCGCGGCGGATCGCATCCAGGCGCGCTTCGAACACCGGGTCGTCGGGTGCGGCGAACGGCAGCTTGTCGATCACCACCACGCTCAAGGCATCGCCGACCACGTCCACGCCCTCGCGGAAGCTGGCCGAGCCCAGCAGCACGCCGTTGCCGGAAGTACGGAAACGCTGCAGCAAGGTGGCACGCGGCGCCTCGCCCTGCACGAACAGCGGCCACGGCGCGCCGCGCAATGCGTCGGCCGCCTCGCGCAGCGCGCGGTGCGAGGCGAACAACAGGAACGCGCGGCCATTGGAGGCGTCCAGCACCGGCATCAGCGCCGCGATCAGCGCCGTGCCGAATCCGCGTGCGGCAGGATCGGGCAGATGCGGCGGCAGGTAGCACAGTGCCTGGCGCGCCCAGTCGAAGGGGCTGGGCTGCAGCAAGGTCACCGGATCGCTCAGGCCCAGGCGCTGCGCGATGTGGTCGAACTCGCCGCCCACCGCCAGCGTGGCCGAGGTGAACACCCAGGCCGCATGCGATTTTTCGCGATGCTCGCGCAGCGGGCCGGACACATCCAGCGGCGTGCGCTGGCAGCGGAACCCGCGCGGGCTGAGCTCGTACCACAGCACATCGTTGTCGACGGTCTCCGGCAGCTCCTGCTCGAAATCCGGTACCGGCGCATCCTCGCCCAGCCACCGCGACAGCCGCGACAGCGCTTCCTGCGCACGTGCACAGCAGCCATCGAACCCGGGCGAGGCCTCGCGCAACGGCAGCAGGGCCTCGCCCAGCCGCGCCAGCGACGACAGCACCGCATCGAAGCCTTCGCGCACCTGCGGCTTGGCCAACGCACGCCATTGGGTGCCGCGTGACGGCAGGCCCTCCATGCCCGCACGCAGGCCGCGCAGAGCCTCGTCCAGGGCGAGGATCGGCTCCTGCAGGCTGGCCTGCGCACCGGCGACCAGGCGCGCTTCGACCATGCAGTCGCGCGCCAGCTCCTGCCACGGCCGCATGCCGAAACTCTCGCCGAAGAAGTTCGCCGCCAGCTCCGGCAGCTGATGCGCTTCGTCGATGACGAAGGCCTGCGCGCCGGGCAGGATTTCGCCGAAGCCTTCCTGCTTGAGCGCCAGATCGGCCAGCAGCAGATGGTGGTTGACCACCACCAGATCGGCCGCCTGCGCGCGCTGGCGCGCCTGCACCACAAAACACTCGCTGTAGAACGGGCATTCGGTGCCCAGGCAGTTGTCGACGGTGGAGGTCACCAGCGGCAGCAGCGGCGAGTCGTCCGGCAAGGCTTCCAGCTCGGCCATGTCGCCGAATTGGGTGCGCCCGCTCCAGGCCACGATGCGCTGGAACTGCGAGACCTGCTCGGGCGTGGCAAAGCGCGGCTCGCCACGCGCCTGCTGGGTGCGGTACTTGCACAGATAGTTCGCGCGGCCCTTCAGCAGCGCGCTGCGCAGGCCGATGCCGAGCGCGGCGCGCACGCGCGGCAGGTCGCGATGGAACAACTGGTCCTGCAGCGCGCGCGTGCCGGTGGAGACGATGGTCTTCAGCCCCGACAGCAATGCCGGCACCAGGTAGGCGTAGGTCTTGCCGGTGCCGGTGCCGGCTTCGGCCAGCAGCACATCGCGGGCCTCGAACGCCTCGGCAATGGCGCCGGTCAGGCGCAACTGCGCGGCACGCGGCGCGAACGCATCGAGCTGACGCGCAAGCGCCCCGCCCTCGCTGAGCGCCTCGATGCTGGCAGTGGCAAGTTGGGACATGGGACCGGAAGCTGGGGCAGGAAGCGCGACAGCCTAGCGCGTGCGCGCTGCCGCTGCCTGGGTTGCGCCGGTGAGCCAGTGGCGGCACTGGCCGCGCAGCCGGCGTTTACGCGTCAGGATGCGCGGCGTGGCGCCGCTGGCGGTCGCGCGCGGGAACGAACGGCTCGCGTCGAAGCAGATGGGCGCAAGCAACGCAGGCCGCATCACGCTGGCTGCGCCTGTCGTGCAGCAGGCGCAGCCAGCGGCGTGGCCGTGCTCAGTAGCGTTTCACGCCGGGCACCGTGCACCCGGCAATCTGCGACTTGGCCGAAGCGGCGTTTTCCTTCTCGCCACGCGCCAGCCGCGACTGCTCGATGGTGGCCCAATGCCGGCGGCACAGTGGCCCGGTCTTGGAGCCCAGCTCGATGGCCTGTTTGGCGAAACGCTCGGCGGCGGGCCAGTCGGCCTGCAGCACCGCCACTTCGGCACGCTCCTGCAGGATGGCGGGATCGCCGGAAACCAGGCCCACCGCCTGATCCAGCGACGCCGCCGCGCCGGCCAGGTCGCCGGCCTGGCGCTTGCTCTTGGCGGTCTCGCGCAGGTCGTCCACCTGCGGGTCGCGCAATGGTTGTACCGACAGCTCGGTATCGTCGACGCCGGCCTCGCGTTCGATCAGCAGCAGCCGCTGTGTCGGCGTGGTCGGGTCCACCGGGGCCGGCGGTGGCGCAGGCGGCGCGCTGACGCAGGCGGTGAGTGCGGCAGACACGCCAGCGAGGGCAAGCAAACGGTGCAGTCGGTTCATCGGGTCACTCCAGTCAACGTGCAGGTGCAGCCGCGGCGGGTGCCGGCGCGGGTTCTTCCGGCTTCTTTTCCAGACCGAAGAAGCGACGCCAGCCACCACCGCTGGATTGCTCGGCCGGTGCGGATGCATCGCCGGGCACGCCTTCGATCGATGGTGCATTGCCGGCACAGGGGGCGTAGGCCGGCGTGAAGCCGACCACGAACGGGAACTGGCGCGCGCCCGGGCAGCCGGCATCGGTCACGCCGGTACCGGCCGCGTCCACCCACTGCCAGTCCAGGCCCTTGCCGCTGACCTTCAACGGCGCACTCGGCAGCCGCGCGAAGATGCTCGACCATACCCGCATCGCGCCGGTGGCGCCGTACAGGCCGGTCTGCTCGTTCTGGTCGTTGCCCATCCAGATCACCGCCAGATGGTCGCCGGTGTAGCCGGCGTACCAGCTGTCGCGGCCGTCGTTGGAGGTGCCGGTCTTGCCGGCCGGCGACAACCGGCCCAGGCCATCGCCCAGCAACTGCCGCGCAGTGCCGCCGCTGACCACCTGCTGCAGGGCGATGCTGATCAGGTTGGCCGCCACCGAATCGCCCTCCTGCGCCGGCGCCGGGGTCTTGTCGTAGCGCTTGAGCAGCTTGCCCTGCGGATCGAGCACGCCGCGCACCGCGTGCAGCGGCTGGATCTCGCCGCCGGCGGCCAGGAACTGATACAGCTGCGCCATGCCGTACGGGCTCTGGTCGGTGGCACCGAGGATCAGCGAGGGATTGGTGTCGGCCTTGATGCCGGCCAGTACCTGGATCAGCTGCGCGATGCGCTCCGGGCCGACCTGCATGCCCACGCGCACCGTGGCCTGGTTGTAGGAATGCGCCAGCGCATCGATCAGCCGCACCGTGCCGTGACTGCGGTTGTCGGAATTGCCCGGCGACCAGGTCTTGCCGCGGCTGAGCTGCACCGTCACCGGTGCATCGTCGACCCAGCTGGACAGCGCCCAGCGGTCCGGCGAGGCCAGCGCTAGCAGGTAGACGAACGGCTTGAGCAGCGAGCCGACCTGCCGCTGCGCTTCGACCGCGCGGTTGAAGCCCGGCTTGGCCACGTCGCGGCTGCCGACCACCGCCAGCACGTCGCCGTTATGCACGTCGGTCAGCACCAGGCCGGCCTGCAGCGGTGGGCGCTTCTTGTTGTCCAGCCGCGTGATGGTGCCGGTCACCGCGCCTTCGGCATAAGCCTGCGCGGACGGCGACATGCCGGTGAGCACGCTCATGCCGGCGCCCTGCAGCACGCCTTCCGGGTAGTCGTGCGCCAGCTGGCGCCGCACCAGGTCCACATAGGCCGGGAAGCGGTTGGCCGCGACCAGGCCCGGCTCGGTGGGCACGCCCAGCGGTGCGGCCAGCGCGCGCTTGTATTCGGCCGCATCGATCAGGTTGTTTTCGTGCAGCTTGCCCAGCACGAAATTACGCCGATCCAGCGCGCGCTCCGGGTTGCGCCGCGGGTCGTAGTAGGACGGCCCCTTGACCAGCCCGATCAGCAAGGCGATCTGCTCGGTGGTCATCGAATTGAGCTCGCGGCCGAACCACAGCTCCGCGCCCGAGGACACGCCGTGGATCGCCTGCCCGCCGCGCTGGCCCAGATAGACCTGGTTGAGATAGGCCTCGAGGATGGTGCGCTTGTCGTAACGCGCCTCCATGATCACTGCGTAGAGAATTTCGTTGAACTTGCGGGTGACGGTCTGTTCCTTGCCGATGCCGAGCAGGCCGCTGCGCGCCAGCTGCTGGGTCAGGGTGCTGGCGCCCTGGCGAACCTGGCCGCCGGAGCGCGCCATGATCCAGGCCGCACGCACCATGCCGCTGAGATCGATGCCGTGGTGGCTGTTGAAGTCGCGATCCTCGACCGCCTGCAGGCCGGTGACCAGCAGCTCGGGCACTTCTTCCATGCGCACCAGGCGGCGCTCTTCCTGCTTCTGTCCGTACAGCGTGGCGATGCGCGCCGGGTCCAGCCGCGCACTCTTGAGCGCCTTGCGGTCGCTGGCGTCGCGCAGGCTGGCCACGCGCCCACCGGAGAGGCTGACTTCCACCCGCCGCGCAGGCACGCGCCCATCCACATCGATATAGCCGCGGCTGGCGATGGTGAAGCGGCTGCCGTCCTGCTGGTAGGTGCCGGCCAGCTTGGCTTGCCCGTCGTTACGGTACGAGGCGGCGTCCAGCTCGGTCTTCAACGTGGCCGCATCCAGCGCATTGCCCGGTGCCAGCACCAACGGCCGCCCGTACACGCGGGTCGGGATCTGCCAACGCAGCTCGCCAAACCGCTGGGTGACCTGCTTGTTCAGATACACCGTGTAGGGAATCAGAAAACCGAGCGCCAGCGCGAATGCCGCAAAGGCCCAGACAATCAGCCTGCGTTGCCAGCGGGAACCTTGCTCGGTGGAGTCGTCCTCGAAATCGTCGGGAGCGTCGTTGTCGTGGCGTCGGGGCACAGGAATGCGAGAATGTAGAGTCCGGCGAGTCTAGCGCAGCGCTGTCGTGGTTGTGGCCGGCCGGCCCCTCTGACTTAAGAGCGGCTAACAAAACGGCCACGCTCACCGTCAGCGGGCACGGACCGTCTCCGGCATCTGCGGGTACCCTGCGTCCCCTGCGCTTGCCTTGCGCCGTCCTCGCCGCCTGACGACTGCTCGCCGGGTTTTCTTCGTCACGCCACGTCTGGAGTTCCAACGGAATGTCGATGTCACTGGCCGATGCACGCTATCTGTTCAATCGCGTGCTTGGGCTGATTCACCGCAGCGTGGCGAGCATGCGCACACGCGGCTGGCGCGCCACCTGGCAGCGCATTCGCGTGCATACGCAGGCACCACCGGTGGCGCTCGGCACGCCGCTGTGGTTGCCGGAGGCCGCACCGTTTGCCGCGTTTGCGGTTCCGCACAGCGACACCCCGCGCGTGACGCTGGTGATTCCGGTCTACAACCACATCGCGCACACGCTGGCGTGCCTGCGCGCACTGGCGGCACATCCGCCGCTGCTGGAGGTGGAGATCATCGTCGTGGACGACGGCAGCAGCGACGCCACGCAGGCGCAGCTGCCGCAGGTGCAAGGGCTGCACTACCACCGGCGCGTCAGCAATGGCGGCTTCATCGCCGCCTGCAACGACGGCATCGCCCTGGCGTGCGGCGACTACGTGGTGCTGCTCAACAACGACACCATCCCGCAACCCGGCTGGTTGGATCGGCTGATCGACACATTTGCCCAGCACCCCGGCGCCGGGCTGGTCGGCGCGCAACTGGTGTACCCGGATGGACGCCTGCAGGAATCCGGCGGCGTGGTGTTCGCCGACGGCAGCGCCTGGAGTTACGGCCGTTTCGAATCGGCCGACGACCCGCGCCATGCCTATGTGCGTGCGATGGACTACTGCTCCGGCGCGGCGATCGCGCTGCCACGCGCGCTGTTGCAGACGCTGGGTGGGCTGGATCGCCGCTACATGCCGGCGTACTACGAAGACACCGATCTGGCGTTTGCGGTGCGTGCCGCCGGCTACCGGGTGCTGGTGCAGCCGGCCAGCGTGGTGGTGCATGACGAGGGCACCAGCAATGGCACCGACACCCGCACCGGGGTGAAGGCGTACCAGGTGCGCAACCAAGGCGTGTTCGCCGACAAGTGGCAGCAGGCGCTGGCAATGCAGTTGCCGGTCGGCACGGTCCCCGGGCCTGCGCTGCTGCATCGTGGCCAACGCCAGGTGCTGATCCTGGACGAATGCGTGCCGCAACCGGACCGCGACTCGGGCTCGTTGCGGCAGTTCAATCTGATCCGCCTGCTATGCGAAGAAGGCGCGCACGTGGTGTTCGTGCCGACCCGCCGCGAACACGCCGGACGGCACACGCAGGCGCTGCAGCAACTGGGCGTGGAAGTCTGGTACGCGCCGTTCCTGGACGGCATCGGCAGCTGGCTGCGCACGCACGGCCCGCGGTTTGCGGTGGTGCTGCTGGTGCGTCACCACGTTGCGCATGCCTGCCTGCCGCTGCTCAGGCAATACGCCCCGCAGGCGCGCACCCTGTTCGACACCGTCGACCTGCATTACCTGCGCGAGCGCCGCGGCGCCGAGCTGGCCGGCGATGCCAACCTGTTGCGCGCGGCCGAACGCACACGCCTGCGCGAGCTGGAGATCATGGCCGCCACCGATGTCACCCTGCTGGTCTCGGCGGCCGAACAGGCGCAGCTGCAGGCGGACGCACCGCAGATCCGCACCGCCCTGCTCTCCAACCTGCATGAGGTGGCCGGTAGCGGCCGCCGCTTCGAGCAACGCCACGACCTGGTGTTCGTCGGCGGCTTCCGGCATCCCCCCAATGTGGATGCGGTGCAGTGGTTCATCAGCGCGATCTTTCCGCAGGTGCGCGCGCAATTGCCGCAGGTGGTCTTCCACTGCATCGGCGCGGACATGCCGCAGGCACTGACACTGCTGGCCGACGAATGCCCCGGCGTGCAATTGCACGGGCATGTGCCGGATCTGCTGCCGTTCATGGAGAACGCACGCATCGCGGTAGCACCGCTGCGCTTCGGCGCCGGCGTCAAAGGCAAGATCAACCTGAGCATGGCGCACGGGCAGCCGGTGGTCGGCACCACCTGTGCGGTGGAAGGCATGCATCTGCGCGACGGTGAGGATGTCTGCGTGGCCGATGACGCCGATGCCTTCGCCGCGGCGATCGTGCGCCTGTATCGCGATGCGGCGCTGTGGCAACGCCTGGCCGACAACGGGTTGCACAACGTGGCCCGGCATTTTTCGCTGGATGCGGCGCGTGGCACGGTGCGCGCGCTGTTTATCGCGGAGTGAGTGCGCGCCGGCGCTCGGGGATGGCGCTGTGAGTGGCGCCGCCGAAGACAGCCGCTGGGTCAGCGCTGCTCGGTCACGGCCTTGACCCGGCGCGTGAACTCGGCCAATTCCGGCAGCCCCGGATCCAGCTGGTGCGCCTCGTCCTGCGCGCGTCGTGCAAAGGCGGCGTCTTCCTGTCCCAGGCGTTCGCTGCCCACCGCAACCCAGCGTTGCGCAAGCCGTCGACGCGCGCCGGCCAGTGCATCGCCGTTGGGCGTCAGCGCCTGCCAGGCATCAAGACAGCCGCGCGCGGCACGCAGGCGGTTGTTGCGCAGCTCGTCCTCGAAGCAGCGCTGACTGGCCGGCACCACACGTGCGGCGGCCTGCAGCACGCGTGGATCGCGCGGCGCCAGCGCCTGCGCGGCACGCACCGCGTCGTAGGCACTGGCGCCGGGCGGCGTCATCCACTGCTGCTGCGCTTCGGCAGCTGCCACCCGTTGCAGCAGCGCGCGCAGGCGGCGCTCGCGGGTACCGCGCGACAGCCCGGTCTCGGGGCTGCGCTGGGCATCGCGTGCACGCGCAATCGCCTGCTCGGCCTGCGCAATCGCGGCGGCGCCGGGCAGCAAGGTCTTGGCTTCCTGCAGCGACTGCAGCGCGGCATCGAACTGAAAGTCTGCCGCCTGTCGGCCCGCTTGCGCGGCATATTCGCCTGCCACCTGCTCCAGCCCACGCTGGGCGGCCGCATCCGCCGGCTCGGCTGCCAGCACTGCGGTGAAATCGCGTGCGGCCGGTGCCAGCCGGCCACGCCGCAACAGACCCTGCGCGCGCTGACGGCGTTGTTCCAGCGCACGGTGATAGTGGCCTTCGGTCAGCGGCACATCGGCATGCCCGGCGTCATAGCGCTTGGCGGCGGCCAGCAGCATCGCCGCATCGGCCAGCGCATCGCGCGCCAAGGCCTTGCGCGCCTGCGCCAGCAGATCGGTCAGGGCGTCCTCGCGCCCTTCCAGCGCATCGGTGCGGTCCGGTGCCAGGGTCAGGATGCGCTGATACAACGGCAGCGCGCTGTCCGGGCTGCCATCCAGGCGCCCTTGCTGTTGCGCGGACACCGCCTGTGCGAATAAGGCGTCCAGGCCGGCCCGACGCGCCTGCAACTGGCGCAGGCGCAGTGCCACCGGTGCGATCTGCGCCTGCGGCACCTCCAGCGCGCCCGCCAGCGTCAGCGCGCGCTGCGCAGCAGCGGCGTCCCCGGCCGCAATCGCCGCGCGCGCCTGCACCACTGCGGCGGCACCGGTGCGCGCCAGCCCGGCACGGGCTTCGCCGCGATCGCTGTCCAGCGCAAGCGCAGCAGCGAACAGTTCGCGCGCGCCGTTGCCATCGGCTGCGCTGAGATGGCCGCGCGACAGCGCCGCATCACCCCGCTGCAGCAGTTGCTGGATGCGTGTGTCCGGCCACAACAAATCTGCCAGCGGCTTGCGCAGCACGACCGTGGCCAGCAAGAGACAGGCGCACAGCGCCAGCACCACGCGCCATAGCGCGCGGCTGCGCAATGGTGCCCAGAGGCGAGGCGATCTTGCCCAGCGCGGAAGCGGGAGCATGCGGTGGCGTCCGTCCTTGGCGCGACCTGACGGGGACGCGTTCACCCCCTCATGGTAGCTGTCTGCTGCGAAGACGATGTGGGCTTGAGGAATCGGGAATCGGGAATCGGGATTCGGGATTCGGGAAGCGGGAAGCGGGAAGCGGGAAGCGAGCACACCTTGTTTGCTGTGGGTCCCGCCTGTTTCCAGGCGATTGGCGCTGGCGGGCTGCGGCGCACTCAACCGAGTCGCCGCACCTCGCTCACTCCAGGCAAGGCGTCCAGCTTGCCAAGCAGGCTGGACAGCTGGTCGTAGTCGCTGACCTTCAGGCGCAGGCGCAGTTGTGCCCTTCCGGTGTCACGCACGTTGTCGCTGTTGATTTCCAGCACGTGCGCGTCCTCCTGCGCGATCAGGTTGGTGATGTCCTTGAGCAGCCAGCGGCGGTCGACCGCGCGCACCTGCACATCCACTTCGTAGCCGCTGCCGGCCTGGCCCCACTCCACCGGCAACACGCGCTGCGGATGCGCCGCGGCCAGACGCGACAGTGCCGCGCAATCGGTGCGGTGCACGGTGATGCCGCGGCCACGGGTCAGATAGCCGGCGATCGGCTCGCCCGCCACCGGCTGGCAGCAGCGCGCCAGCTGCACCAGCAGATTGCCCACGCCCTGCACGGTGAACTTGGATTTACCCAAGCCCTCGCGGCGCGCGGTGGGCCGTGGCGGCGCCGGCACCGCCGGCTGCGAAGCGGCCCGTTCGGCTTCCAGCAGCGCACGGCTGACCTGGTTGGGCCCGGTATCGCCCAGCGCCACCTGGATGTACAGGTCGTCGACATTCTCGGCGTGGAACTTGCGCGTGGCCACGCTCAGGTCGGCGTGCTGCAGGCCCAGCCGCTTGAGCTCGCGATCGAGCAGGTCTTTGCCGGCCTGTACGTTGCGCGCGCGGTCGAGCTTGTGGAACCACGCGCGCACCTTGTCGCGCGAGCGCCCGCTGGCCAGGAACCCGTTGGACGCCAGCAACCAGTCGCGGCGTGGGTCGGCCTCCTTGGCGGTCATGATCTCCACCCGGTCGCCGCTGCGCAGCCGGTAGGTCAGCGGCACGATGCGGTCGTTGACGCGCGCGCCGCGGCAGCGATGCCCGACCATGGTGTGCACGTGATAGGCGAAATCCAGCGGCGTAGCGCCTTGCGGCAGGTCGATGACCTCGCCCTTGGGGGTCAGCGCATACACGCGGTCTTCGATCAGCTCGGCGTCCAGCGCGCCGGCCAGTTCGCCGTGGTCGCCTTCCTGCACCTGCTCCAGCAGCTGGCGCATCCACAGGATCTTGCGGTCGAAGGCTTTTTCGCCGCCCTTGCCGCCTTCCTTGTATTTCCAGTGCGCGGCCACGCCGAGCTCGGCCTGCGCATGCATCTCGTGGGTACGGATCTGGATTTCGATCGTGCGCCCTTCCGGGCCGACCACCGCGGTATGCAGCGAGCGGTAGTCGTTGGCCTTGGGCCGGGCGATGTAATCGTCGAACTCGCTCGGCACCGGTGCCCACAGCGAGTGCACCGCCCCCAGGGCGGCATAGCAGGCGGCCACGTCATCGACCATCACCCGCACCGCGCGGATGTCGTAAAGCTGGTCAAAGGACAGGCGCTTTTTCTGCATCTTTCGCCAGATGCTGTAGATGTGCTTCGGCCGCCCGCTCACCTCCGCGCGCAGGCCCTGCTGGGCCAGCGTCGTCGACAGGGTGCGCTTGACCGCGTCCAGATAGCGCTCGCGCGCAACGCGGGTTTCGTCCACTTCGCGGGCGATGCGGCGGTAGGTCTCCGGCTCCAGATGCCGGAACGCCAGGTCTTCCAGCTCCCACTTCACCTGCCAGATGCCCAGCCGGTTGGCCAACGGCGCATGGATGTCGCGGGTGAGCTGGGCCAGTGCGCGGCGCTGCTCTTCGCTCAGGCGGTCGGCCACGCGCATGCGCGCCAACTGCCGCGCCAGCAGGATCGGCACCACCCGCAGGTCGTGGATGATGGACAGCAACAGCCGCCGCAGACCTTCGCTGTTGCGCCCGGCCTCGCGACCGGCATGCAGGGCCCAGACCTGGTCGGCCGCATCCAGCCCGTCCAGCAGGCCTTCGACCGCCACCCGGCGCTCGGCCGGCTGCCATGGCAGGCCGGCGATCGCGCCGCGCAACGCCGGCAGGTCGAACAGCAATGCCGCAATCAGGGTGGCCTCATCGGCGGCCAGCAACGCCAGCGCGTCCAGCGTATCGGCCAGCAGCGTCCAGGCCACGTCCTCGCTCGGCGCCGGCAACTGCTGCCAGGCCTGCGCCAGGGCATCACGCAGATCTGGCGCGATCGACGCGATGGCGGGACGCTGCAGCAAGGCATGCAGGCGCTCGAGTGAGGAACTGGTCACAACGGTGGACACGGCGATGGGCAACAACGGGGGGCTGACAGCTACGGTAACGTGCGCGTCACCTTCTCCACAACGCGCAATCGCTGCATCGTCGGCGCGATCCCGCACGCTTGCGCTTATGGTCGGTTCACCCGCCAACGTCTTGATTCGCAACCGCTGTGCGCCGCTTGTGCCGCAACGCTGCAGGCCAATCGGCATGCTCAATCAGCTTTTTACATGCTTTTTACAACTCGCCCAAACCGCCTGCCTATCCTCCAGTGGCGTTGTCGCTGCGTCCTGCCGCGGCCACGTCATTCCAACCAACTGCGAGGTAGCCGATGAAGACCTGGAAGAAGCCTGTCGTTCGTGAAGTCAATTGTGGCGCCGAGATCAACTGCTACGTCTCCGGCGAATTCTGAGCTCACCTGCCGCCCCTCCTCCCGATGCATGACCGGCACGCGCCGGCAGATAGGTAACAGTTCTCCATGCGCATCATCGTTCTGGGATCGGCGGCCGGCGGTGGGCACCCGCAGTGGAATTGCCACACACCCGCCAGCAGGCGGGCATGGCAACAAGCCGATGGTGCCCAACGTCGTACCCAGGCCAGCATCGCCGTCAGTGCCGATGGCCAGCGCTGGGTCCTGATCAACGCCTCCCCCGACTTCCGTCAACAAATCCTTGCAACGCCCGCACTCTGGCCGCAGTGCGATTTGCGGCATTCGCCGATCGAAGCGGTGCTGCTGACCAGCGGCGAGATCGACCATATCGCCGGATTGCTGTCGATGCGCGAGAGCCAGGCGTTCTCGCTGCATGCCAGCAGCCGCGTGCTGGATCTGCTGTCGCAAAACCCCATCTTCGATGCGGTCAATCCCGCCTACGTGGAGCGCCAGCCGTTTGCGCTGGACACGCCGGTGTCGCTGCTGGGCCTGCAACTCACGCCATTCTCGGTGCCCGGCAAGGTACCGCTGTTCATGGAATCGCGCAGTGGCGGCGACCTGGCCGGCTCCAACGAAGAAACCCTTGGGCTGACCATCGACGATGGCCAGCACCGCGTACATTACATTCCCGGCTGCGCAGCGATGACCGATGCCTTGCGCGCGCGCCTGCAAGGCGCCGAACTGGTGTTCTTCGACGGCACGCTGTGGCGCGACGACGAGATGGTGCAACTGGGCATCAGCCAGAAGACCGGCCAGCGCATGGGCCACATGAGCATCGACGGCCCCGACGGCACGATTGCCGCGTTCGCCCCGCTGGAGGTGGCGCGCAAGATCTTCATCCATCTCAACACCACCAATCCCGTGCTCGACACCCACTCGCCGGAGTACGCCAGCGCGCGTGCCAGCGGCTGGGAAATCGCGCACGACGGCCTGGAGATCACCCTGTGACCACCCTGCTCACCCCGGACCAGCTGGAAGCGGACCTGCGTGCCATCGGCGCCCGCCTGTACCACGACCAGCATCCCTTCCATGCGCTCCTGCACGAGGGCAAGCTCGATCGCGGCCAGGTCCAGGCCTGGGCGCTGAACCGCTTCGAATACCAGCGCTGCATTCCATTGAAGGACGCCGCGATCCTGGCGCGCATGGAAGACCCGGCGTTGCGGCGGATCTGGCGGCAACGCATTCTCGATCACGACGGCAACAGCCCCAGCGATGGCGGCATCGCGCGTTGGCTGCACCTGACCGACGCGCTCGGCCTGGAGCGCACGCTGGTGGAATCCGGCCGTGCGCTGCTGCCCGGCACCCGTTTCGCGGTGCAGGCCTACCTGCAGTTCGTGCGCGAAAAAAGCCTGCTCGAGGCGATCGCCTCCTCGCTGACCGAGCTGTTCGCCCCCAACATCATCGGCCGGCGCGTGGCCGGCATGCTCAAGCATTACGACTTCGTCTCGCCCGAAGCGCTGGCCTATTTCGAGCATCGCCTGACCGAGGCGCCACGCGATTCGGATTTTGCGCTGGACTACGTCAAGCAGCACGCCGATACCGTCGAAAAACAGGCCCTGGTCAAGGCCGCGCTGCACTTCAAGTGCTCGGTGCTGTGGGCGCAGCTGGATGCATTGCACGTGGCCTACGTCGCCCCGGGCATCGTGTGGCCGGATGCGTTCGTGCCCGACCGCGACGCCAGCCGGGCCGCGGCGTGAGCAGCATCACCCGCGACAGCCAGCCGGCCCTGCGCGCAGGCGTGCGCCTGCAGCACGACCGCGCGCGTGACCAATGGGTGCTGCTGGCGCCGGAACGCGTGGTCGAGCTGGACGAGATCGCACTGGTGGTGGCGCAGCGCTACGACGGCACGCGCTCGCTGGCGCAGATCGCGCAGGAACTGGCAGGCGAATTCGATGCTGACGCGGCCGATATCGAGGTCGATGTGATCGAACTCACCGCCACGCTGCATCAGAAGCGTCTGCTGCGGCTATGAGCATCGCCCCGCCGCCACTGTCGGTACTGCTGGAGCTGACCCATCGCTGCCCGTTGGCCTGCCCGTATTGCTCCAACCCGATCGCGTTGGCGGCGCTGCGCGAGGAAATGGACACCGCCGGCTGGCGCTCGCTGCTGCAGCAGGCTGCCGACATGGGCGTGCTGCAGGCACACTTTTCCGGCGGCGAGCCGATGCTGCGCAAGGACCTGCCCGAGCTGGTGGCGCATGCACGTGCGCTCGGGCTGTACAGCAACCTGATCACCTCCGGCGTGGCCGGCGGCGAGCCGATGCTGGACCAGTTGCAGGCCGCCGGACTGGAGCATGTGCAGCTGAGCGTGCAGGACGTCGACCCGGCCGGTGCCGACCGTATCGCCGGCTATCGCAACAGCCTGGCGAAGAAGCGCGAGTTTGCCGCCGCCGTGCGCGCGCGCGGCCTGCCGCTGACGCTCAATGCGGTGCTGCATCGCCATAACGCCGGGCGCGTGCCCGGCATGATCGCGCTGGCGCTGGAATGGCAGGCCGAACGCATCGAAGTGGCGCACACCCAGTACTACGGCTGGGGCCTGCGCAATCGCGCCGCGCTGATGCCCAGCCGCGAGCAGCTGATGGCCACGATTGACGCGGTGGAAACCGCCCGCCGCGAGCTCGGCGACCGCCTGGCGATCGACTTCGTCACCCCCGATTACTACGTCCGCCAGCCCAAGCCGTGCATGGGCGGCTGGGGCCAGCGCTTCGTCAATATCTCCCCGCGCGGCGACGTGCTGCCCTGCCATGCGGCCGAGACCATCGACGGCATGCGCTTTGACAACCTGCGCGAGCGGTCGCTGGCCGACATCTGGGACAACGGCGAGGCCTTCGTGCGCTTCCGCGGCACCGCCTGGATGCCGGAGGTCTGCCAGGGCTGCCCCAAACGCGAGATCGACTGGGGCGGCTGCCGCTGCCAGGCGCTGGCGCTCAGTGGCGATGCCGCCACGCTGGACCCGGTCTGCGAACGCTCGCCGCGGCATGCCGAGGTACGCGCCACCGCCGAACGCGAGGCCGCCGCCCCGCCGCCGGAGTTCGTCTACCGCCGCCCCGGACGCGCGGCATCGGCCAGCACAGAGGCACGAGCCGCCGACGCGCCATAGCCGGCTGCGTCATGCGCGGGCTAGCGTCTACACTAGCCGCCTCTCCTGATCGGATGGCATCCATGTCGCTCGCACGCCGCATTCCCTTGCTGGTCTGCCTGACCCTCGCCCTGAACGCCGCTCCGGCCCTCGCGCAGCGCGCGGTGCAGGGCGACCTGCAGTCGCAGATGAGCGCCGAACAGTTCAAGGCCGCCGGGCTGGACAAGCTCGATGCCGGCGAACTGGCCGCGCTCAACGACTGGCTGCAGGGCAAGGTCGCCAAGGAAGCCGCGGTCGTGGTCGAACAGGCCAAGGAAGCCGGCCGCCAGGAAGTGATCGTCAAGAACCGCGGCTTCTTCGATTTCGGCAGCAACGAGCCGATCGAGAGCAACATCGTCGGCGAGTTCAAGGGCTTTTCGAAGGGGCGCGTGTACACGCTGGCCAATGGCCAGGACTGGGAGCAGACCGACGCTGCGACGTTGTCGGGCGTGCGCAAGGCGTCACCCAAGGTCAAGATCAAGCCGGGTCTGGTCGGCGTGTGGTATCTGCAGATCGAGGGCTACAACACGCAGGCCAAGGTGCGCCGGGTCAAGTAAGCGCGTCCAGGCATTGCCGGCCCGCCACCGCAGCCTGAGCAGGCCACCCGGAGAACACGCATGCGTTGGATGCCATGTTGCAGCCTGGCATTGCTGGCGTCGCTGGCCTGGTTCGCAGGCGTTGCGCCTGCCGATGCGGCCACTGCACCCACCCTGTCAGCGCGGCAATGCGCCGATGCGCCCGAGGTCGGCATCGACCAGGCGCTGGTGTGCTATCACGATGCCATCGAGCGCCAGCCACTGGTCTACCGGCGCGTGGCCACCCGCACGGTGGACGGTGTCGAAAGGCGCGATTACCTGCTGACCTCGCAGCAGTGGTCGCCGGAGGACCTGGTGCAGCCGGCCAGCTGGCAGCACGATGTGGCGATCTACATTCCGGCAGATGCGTTGCCGACGCGTGCGCTGCTGATCTCCACCAATGGCACCCGTCATCCCGTCGATGGCGGCGCGCCACAACCGTCCAGCGAATTGCCGCCCGAGGCGCTGGCCGCATTGGCGCGGCGCAGCCGCACCGTGGTGATCGCGCTCGGCGATCTGCCCAGCCAGGCACTGACCTACCGCAACGATGGCACGCCGCGCCGCGAGGACGACAGCGTCGCCTACAGCTGGTCGCTGTTCCTGGCATCGCCGCAACGACGCAAGACCATGCCGCTGCATGTGCCGATGGCCGCGGCGATCGCGCGCACCATGAGCCTGGCCGAACGCGAATTGGCGCCGTTGCAGATTCATCGCTTCATCCTCGCCGGCGCCTCCAAGCGTGGTTGGGCCAGCTGGCACGCCACCATCGCCGATGCGCGCGTGGAGGCCGTGGTGCCGTTCGTGATCGACATCCTCAATCTGCCGGCCGTGCTCGAGCACATGTCCCGGGCCTATGGCGGCAACTGGCCGATCGCATTCGGCGCCTACGCCAGGCAGGGAATCACCGCGCAGCTGCACACGCCGGCATTTGCGCAGCTGGTGCAACTGCAGGACCCGCTGAGTTATCTGCACACGCCGCAGCGCAAACGCCTGGCCGTGCCCAAGTACATCGTCAATGCCAGCGGCGACGATTTCTTCCTGCCGGACAACACGCAGTTCTTCTACGACGCGCTGCCCGGCAGCAAGGCGCTGCGCATGGTGCCCAACAGCGCGCATAACGGCATCCGCGCTTCCATCGTCGACAGCCTGGTGCCCTTCGTGACCCGGCTGCAGCAGCAGCGTGCATTGCCAAAGGTGCGCGATTCCCTGCATGCAGGTGAACACCCGCAGATCCGCTTCCAGTCGTCCGAGCGCCCTGCGCAGTTGCGTCTGTGGCAGGCGCGCAATCCGGCGGCGCGCGATTTCCGCTATGCCTGCGGCATTCGTTACAGCGCCACGCCGATCACACCTGCACGCGGCAACACGGTGTCGGTACCGGTGCAGATTCCCGACGCTGGCTGGAGCGCGTACTTCGTCGAGGCCACCTACGCGGACGGCTTCGTCGCCACCAGCCAGACCTACGTGCTCGGCAAGCAGCGCTATCCGACGCAGGCGCCACCCACCGACGGTGCGGCCTGCAGCACCTTGCCGGGCGTGGCCTCTGCGGCGGCTGCGCGCTGAGCTGGCGACTACGCGGAGCGCTGACGCAATCAGGCTGGCGGTAGCGACCGCCGAAGCCAATGTCGATGCCACGGAGCGATGTCGGCGCCGCTCAGCGTCCAGATGGCGACAACAGACGCGACCGTTGCGACGGCGCGGAGGCGCGGAGGCGCGTGCGCATTCTCCCGTACTGCGCAATCACGCCCATGCAGACAGCCCTGAAATGGGAAATTTTGCACTTGAGTCCGCCAGCAAGATCGATCCAACCCGACTGAACCATTGACATCGTTGTCACCAACTCCTACACAGGCCGCTACTCGCCGATCGCATTGGCCGCTCGGACGACTCCAAAGGACTGCACGTGGCTGCGACTTCGCGTTCTGCTCTCGCTTCTGGCTTGCCCACCGCACCGGTTGCCACCGGTTTCATCGCGGCCGATGTGGGTGGCACGCATGTGCGGATCGGCCACATCGCGCGGGCAGGTACTGCTGCGACCGAGTTGTCGCATTACCGCACCTACCGCTGCGCCGAACACGCCAGTCTGGACGCCATCCTTGCCGACTTCCTGCAGCCACCGCGCGACGTCGAGGCGGTGGTGATCGCCAGTGCCGGGGTGGCGCTGGACGATGGCAGCTTCATCAGCAACAACCTGCCGTGGACGATTTCGCCTGGCCGCATTCGCGCCGCGCTCGCCGTGCCCAGCGTGCACCTGGTCAACGATTTCGAAGCGGTGGCCTACGCCGCACCGCTGATGGAACAACGTGCCGCGCTGCAACTGAGTGGGCCGACGCCGCGGCATGCGCGCGCCAGCGGCCCCATCCTGGTGGTCGGCCCCGGCACCGGGCTGGGTGCGGCGGTCTGGATCGATGCCAGGCCGCGGGCGATCGTGCTCGCCACCGAGGCCGGCCAGGTTGCCCTGGCCAGCAACGACGAGATGGAACTGCAGGTGCTGCGGATCCTGCTGCGTGGCGAGCGCTATCTGCCGCTGGAACATGTGCTGTCCGGGCCCGGCCTGCTGCATCTGTACAACGCCCTGTGCGAACTGCAGGGCGCCACGCCCCGCCATCGGCTGCCGGCCGCAATCACGCATGCCGCGCTGCACGAAGACGATGCATTGGCACGCGATTGCCTGCAGGTCTTCTGCGCCATCCTGGGCAGCGCGGTCGGCGACATGGCGCTGGCCTATGGCGCCGCCGGCGGTATCTATCTGGCCGGCGGCTTTTTGCCGACGATCGGGCCGTTCCTGCAGAACAGCCGTTTTCGCGAGCGTTTTCTGGCCAAGGGACGCATGCGCGCGGTGCTCGAGCGCATTCCGGTCAAGTTGGTCGAGCACGGGCAACTGGGCGTGCTCGGCGCGGCCAACTGGTATCTGCAACACCACGCTGACCTGACGTAAGCGATCCACCACGCGCTCGGTCCCGAGCGCGCGTCTGCAAGACCCCGCATCCGGCGAGCAGCAGCCCGCCGTCCATCCCCGTGCGTGATGAGGAGAGACATCATGAAATACAGCACCACCCTGCTGTCCAGCGCGATCGCGTTGTCGCTGGCATTCGCCGCCCAAGCCCAGGACGCGGTCGACCAGGCCACCGATCTGGATGCCGTGCAGGTGGTCGGCATCCGTGCCAGCCTGGAAAAATCGCTCGACACCAAACGCAACAACGCCGGCATTTCCGAAGCCATCACCGCCGAAGACATCGGCAAGTTTCCAAGCACCAACGTGGCCGAGGCGCTGTCGCAGATTCCCGGCGTCACCCTGGACCGGCGCTTTGGCCAGGGCGAGCGCGTCAGCATCGACGGCACCGACCCCAGCCTCAATCTGTCCTTCCTGGACGGCCATCCGGTGGCGCAGGCGATCTGGCTCTACGGCGAGCAACCCAGCCGCGGATTCGACTACACCTTGCTGGCGCCGCAGATCCTGGGCCGCGCGGAAATCCTCAAATCCTCCGAAGCGCGCCTGACCGAAGGCAGCCTGGGTGGCACCGTGTTGATGCACACCCGGCAGCCGCTGGACCTGGACGTCAACGAGGTGGCCGCCTCCATCGGCTACAGCTACAGCGCCCAGGCCAGCGAGGGCAAGCCGAACGCGGCGCTGCTGTATAGCTGGAAGAACGCAGCCGACACCTTCGGCATTGCGGTGTCGGCGCAGCATTACGAAGAACGCGTCGATCGCCGCGGCATGGAAGTGTTCGGCTACGCGCCGGCCAGCACCTTCGCCAATGCCGCAGGCAGCGTGCCCGCCGATGCGGACGTGCCCAACTCGATCAACGCGGCCTGGTTCCAGCAGGATCGCGAGCGCGACAGCGCCGTGGTCAACCTGCAGCTCAAGCCCAGCGAGGCGCTGGAATTCAACCTCAGCGGCCTGTACATCAACGAGAACTTCGACAACTACAACCAGTCGATGTACAGCTTTTTGACCTGGAATGCCGGCACGGTGGCGGCAGTGGACCAACTCGGCGGCCTGCGCAATGGCGTGGTGACCAGCGGGCATTCCGGCGCCAATGCCGACCCGCTCGGCGGCACCGTGATCTACGACAACAACGTGCGCGAATCGGAAGTCACCACCAAGGGCCTGGACCTACGCGGCGCATTCCGCGGCGATGGCTGGGGATTGAATGGGCAGGTGGGCCAAAGCAGATCCGAGAACAAGGACCTGTCGCAGTATTTCATCGAGCCGTTCTACAACGGCGGCTTCAGCTGGGACACGCGGCGCGGCATCCGTTTCGACGATCCGGCGCGCGCGCGCGATCCGGCCAACTGGGGCTCGGCCGGCGGCTGGTTCGGCAATAACGGCATCTTTTCCACCGAAAGCAAGGACACCTACGGCCAACTCGATCTGAATTTGCAGTTCGACAGCGTGTTCAACCAACTGCTGCTGGGCGTGCGCCATGGCAAGCATGAGGAGCGCTTCGAACTCAACGTCTATGGCGGCGTGACGCCGGGCACGCTGGCCGACGTGGGCACGATCGGGCTGACCGATCTGCAGGATTTCTACCCTGACCACGGCCGGCATGTGCAGGCAGGCCGCAACAACGTGCTGAACTGGATCCGCAACAGCCCGGTCGACTACGGCGCGCCGGATCCGGCCAGCTACCTCAACAACACCTGGGCGCTGCAGCAGACCAATAACGCCGCCTATGCCCAGTTGAACTTCTCCGGCGGCGGCCTGCGCGGCAATCTCGGGCTGCGTTATGTCGATTCGAAAACCGAGGGCAGCGGCTTCGTCTACAGCGGCACGCCCACACTGCAGAACGCCGACAGCCTGTGGCAGACCCGCACGCGCAAGGAGGATTTCCTGCTGCCCTCGCTCACGCTCTCCTACGAGGCCGCTGACGATTGGGTGTTCCGCTTTGCCGCGGCCAAGGTGATTGCCTGGGCACCGTACAACCAGATGGTCAACAACACCTTCCTCAACGACACCACGCTGACCGGCAGCGGCGGCAATGCCGAGCTGTCGCCGTACGAATCCTGGAACTTCAACCTGTCGGCCGAGTATTACTTCGCGCAGCAGTCGGTGGTGGCGTGGTCGCTGTTCTACAAGAAGATCGACAACTACATCGACACCAGCGCCAGCGTGGAGCGCCAGTACAACGCGCTACGCGATACCGCGCCGCAGAGCTGGGCGCAGTTGCTCGGCAGCAACGGCTGCAGCGCCGATGGATATTGCGATTACAGCATCCAGCGGCCACGCAATGCCGGCGATGGCAAGGTCAAGGGCTTCAACATCGCGTTCCAGCAGCCGTTCGGCGACAGCGGCTTTGGTTTGACTGCCAACTACACCTACGCCAATGGCGAAAACAACACCGGCGATGCCCTGCCCTACCAGTCGCGCAACAGCGTTGCAGTCAGCCCGTACTATGAAAAAGGCCCACTCAACGCACGGCTGACCTACAACTGGCGCGACAGCTATCTGGCCGGCGGTTACGTGGCCGGCGCCGCGCCGGCAAGCGTGGATGACTACGCCGAACTCGGCGCGAGCATCGGCTATGCGTTCAGCCCGAACTGGTCGCTGCAGATCGACGCGCAGAACCTGCTGGACGAGCAATACCTGCAGTATCTCGGCGACACCGACCATCTGGCCGGCCGCTACAGGAGCGGGCGCCGCTACATGGCGAGCCTGCACATGAAGTTCTGACAGCGGCTGGCAACCGGACGGCGCGCACCGCCAGGCGGTGCGGCCAATGTCCGGAACCGGCATGTACCGGGCGTACACGCCGGTTCCGGGCATCGCCCACGCCCAGCTGACCACTGCGCGCTGGGTCGCGTTCACCGCTCAAGGCGCAGCGCTTGGCCTGAGTGACCAGTCGGTGGCAGGACCAGCGCCTCCGGCACCAGTCAGTTGCGCAACGCGGCCACCCGCTGTGACAGCCTCTTCGCCGACACGCCCGACTTGGCACCCAGCTCCTGCGCAAACACCGACACGCGCAATTCCTCCAGGTCCCAGCGTAGCGACTGCCATTCATCACGTTGCTGCAGACCACGCGCAGCCGCTTGGTCCAATGCGTCCACGAACGGCTTGAGTTCGAGCATGCGCGCCTGGTCGCGGGCCGGATCGCGTTTGGCGCGCTCGGTCCGCAGGATCATCGCCTTGAGATAGCGCGGGTAATTGGCCAGCGCCTCAGCCGGTGTTTCGCGCAGGAAGCCGGCGTGCACCAGCGCACGCAGCTGCTGCTCCATATCGTCCAGGTTGCCGCGCGCCCAGCCCATCAACGGCGCTTCCAGCAGGGGCTTGAGCTCGGCCACCGCAGCGAGAATGCTTTCGGCCAGCTTCAGCCGTTCCATCGCCTCGCCGAACAGGCGCTTGATCGCCTCATCGCGGCGCTGGGCAAAGGCACCGGGGTCGCGGATCGCGCCCAGACCATCGGCCAGCACCGCGTTGAGCGCGGCATCGACCAGATCGCCGCGCAGGCGCTCCTGCGATTCGATCGCCGCGTACAGCAGGCCGGTCTTGGGCGACACCGGCAACTGCTTGCGCGCCTGCTTGATCTTATCGGCCAGCGCGATTTCCAGCAGCCGGCGCACGCCGCGCGGATGCGCCTGCGCCGCCTCGTTGCGGTCGGCAAAGATGCGCAACGCCGCGTCGTCGCCCTGATCCACCAGCGCCGGATAGGCCGGCACGCCGGCTTCGCCGGCAACCTGTTCGGGAATCGGCGTGGACGGAAAATCACGCAAGCCCTCGGCAGCCAGCGCGCGCCCTGCACGCGCGGCGAAGGCCTGGCCGGCACGCTCGCCAAAGCGGGCGCGCAATCCGTCCAGATCGCGCGACTCGGCCAGCACCTTGCCGTCGTCATCGCGCAGGCGCAGGTTCATCAGCAGATGCGTGTCCAGCGACTCTTCGTCGAAATCCAGCGCCGCCACCTGCGTACCGGTGGTCTTGGTCAGAAAGCGCGCCAGCTCGCCGCGGATGTCGTCGGCCGAGGCGATGCTGTAGGCCTCGTAGAACGCGCGCCCGAAATCCGGGGCCGGCACATAATTGCGCCGCTGCGCCTTGGGCAGGCTGCGAATCAAGGCCGATGCCTTGTCGGCAACGAAGCCCGGCGCCAGCCACGACAGCCGCGCCAGATCCAGCGCGTTGAGCAGGTGCAGCGGCACGTCCAGCGTCACGCCGTCATCGATGGCGCCCGGCTCGAAGCGGTAATGCAGTGGCAACCGCGCATCGCCCAGCGGGAAATACTTCGGGAAACGATCGGCCTCGCTGCCTTCGCCCGGCAACAGATCGTTCAATGTCCAGTGCAGGCTGCGGCGCTTGTCCGGCGGCAGGGTTTTCCACCACGCATCCAGCCCGCTGGCCGAATGCAGTTCGGCCGGGATGCGGTCCAGATACCAGCGCGCCTGCCAGTCCTCGTCGGCCACGATGCCGGCCCGGCGCAGCTTGGCTTCTTCTTCGCGCGCCTGTTCCAGCACCTTGAGGTTGTCGGCGATGAACGCCGCACGCGTATTGATCTCGCCCGTGACCAGGCCCTGGCGCACGAACAGGTCATGCGCGCCGGCCGGATCGATCTTGCCGAAATGGACCGGCTTCTTCGGTGCCAGCACCAGGCCGAACAGGCTGATCTGTTCGGACGCCACCACCTGCCCCTGCGCACGCGACCAATGCGGGTCGAAGTGCTTGCGTGCCAGCAGATGTCCCAGCTCGGCGATCGCCCAGTCAGGCTCGATCGCGGCATTGGTCATGCCCCAGACTTTTTGCGTGTCCAGCAGCGTGGCCGCGAGAATCCACGGCGGCGGCTTGCGTGCCAGTGCCGAGCCGGGGAACGGCACGAACCGGCGTTGCCGCGCGGCGAGAAAGTCGCCTTTTTCGGTGCGATGACCGATCTGCGTGGGCAGGCCGGCCAGCAGCGCGCGGTGCAGGGCCTGATACGCCGCTGCACGTTCTCGCTCGCTGGTGCGTGCCGTGGCTTCGGCCGCTTCGGCCTGCCTGGCGGCAGCGGCAGAGGTGTGTTGTGCAGGTGGCGCGTTCGGATCCGGTTTGCCTTCGCGCGCCAGCCGCGCAGCGCGATGCAACTGCCCGCGCGTGGGCCGGTTGGCGTTGTGCCCATCCTCGCGCGCAGGCGCGCTGGCACCGGCCAGCAATGGTGCCAGCATCGCGGTGGCCGGCTCTTCGCTCCAACCCAGCTCTTCGCACAACAGGCGCAGCTGCCGATGCAGCTCGCGCCATTCGCGCATGCGCAGGAAGCCGAGAAAATGCCGGTTGCACCAGTCGCGCAGCTTGGACTGGGTGAGATCTTCGTGCACCTGTCGGTAGGCCTCCCACAAGCGCAGGATGCCGACGAATTCCGAGCGTGCATCGGCAAACAACGCATGCGCGTTGTCGGCCGCTTCGCGTGCCTCGGGCGGACGCTCGCGCGGATCCTGGATGCCCAGGAAGGCGGCGATGATGATCATCTCGCGCAGGCAGCCGTGCTGTTGCGCAGCCACCAGCATGCGCGCCAGCTTGACGTCCACCGGCAGGCGCGCCATCTGGCGGCCGGTCGCGGTCAGGCGGCGGTTGCCGTCGATCGCGCCCAGCTCCAGCAGCTGCTGCCAGCCATCGGCGACCGCGCGCTCGTCAGGCGCTTCCAGGAACGGGAAATCCTCGATCCGCCCCAGCCCCAGTTGCAGCATGCGCAGGATCACGCCCGACAGCGACGAGCGGCGGATTTCCGGATCGGTGAATGCCGGCCGCGCGGCAAAGTCCGCTTCGGCATACAGGCGGTAACAGATGCCCTCAGCAATGCGCCCGCAGCGGCCCATGCGCTGGTTGGCGCTGGCCTGCGAGATCGGCTCGATATGCAGGCGGTCCAGCTTCTGGCGCGGGCTGTAGCGCTTGATCCGCGCAAAACCCGGGTCCACCACGTAACGGATGCGCGGCACCGTCAGCGAGGTCTCGGCCACATTGGTGGCCAGCACCAGGCGCCGACGCGGCCCTGGGTTGAACACGCGGTCCTGGTCGGCCGCAGACAGACGCGCGTACAGCGGCACCACTTCGGTTTCGCGGTACTTGCGCCGTTCCAGCGACTGGTGCGCATCGCGGATCTCGCGCTCGCCGGGCAGGAACATCAGCACATCGCCACGCGGATCGATGCGGGTGATCTCGTCGATCGCCGCCACGATCGCATCGTTGACGGTGCGTTCGCCATCGCGGCCATTGCCACGCTCGCCGTCGCCAGTGTCGTCGGCCCCGCCAGCCTCGCCTTCGAGTGGCCGGTAACGCACTTCGACCGGGAAGGTGCGGCCTTCCACATTGATCACCGGCGCATTGTCGAAATGCTGGGCGAAGCGCTCGGTATCGATGGTGGCCGAGGTGACGATCAACTTGAGATCGGAGCGTTTTTGCAGCAACTGCTTGAGATAGCCGAGCAAAAAATCGATGTTGAGGCTGCGTTCGTGCGCTTCGTCCACGATGATGGTGTCGTAGGCCGACAACCAGCGGTCGCTGGCGATCTCGGCCAGCAGAATGCCGTCGGTCATGAACTTGATCCGCGACTGCTCGCCGACCCGGTCGGTGAAGCGCACCTGGAAGCCCACCGTGGTGCCCAACGGCGTCTTCAGCTCCTCGGCCACCCGCGCCGCCACCGCGCGCGCGGCGATCCGGCGTGGCTGGGTGCAGCCGATCATGCCGGCCGCACCGCGCCCGGCCGCCAGACACAGCTTGGGCAGCTGGGTGGTCTTGCCCGAGCCGGTTTCGCCGGCGATGACAACCACTTGATGGTCACGGATCAGCGCGATGATGCGCTCGGCCTCGCGCGCGATCGGCAGTTGCTGATCCAGCGTGATGGCCGGCTGCTGCTCGGCGCGCGCCTGGCGTTGCGCCTGCGACGCCGCCAGCGCCTGCTCGAACGCCGCGCGCACCTGCGGGTTGCCGGGCTTGCCTTGCCAGCGCGACCATAGACCGAGCAGCCGGCCCCGGTCGCGGCTCATCGCGCCATCGACGGCGCGGCGGCGCTCACGCAAGGTGTTGGCAAGGTCGGTGTCGATAGCGCTCATTGATGGAAAAATGTGAAAGATTGAATGACAACAGATCCTTTAGCCTGTCTATTGTGACCCGATATCAGGTTCCTCAGGAGGACCATTCCCATGTCCAAGAAAAAGAACGCCAACAAGCCCGTCGTCATCAATGAAGCAGCGGGTGCACTGCCGGTCGCCGCAGCATCGGCGCCACACATCGATATCGGGATCAAGGACGGCGATCGCAAGCAGATCTCCGACGGTCTGGCCCGCTACATGGCTGACGCCTTCACCTTGTATCTGAAGACCCACAACTTCCACTGGAATGTCACCGGGTCGATGTTCAACTCGCTGCACACCATGTTCGAGACCCAGTACACCGAGCAGTGGGCCGCGCTGGACGAAGTGGCCGAGCGCATCCGCGCGCTGGGCTACAACGCACCGGGCTCCTACAGCGAGTTCGTCGCCCTGACCTCGATCCCGGAAGAACAGGGGCTGAGCGACAGCGCCGACTGGCGTGAAATGGTGCGCCAGCTGGTCAGCGGCAACGAGGCGGTCTGCCGCACCGCACGCAAGGTGCTGGGTACCGCCGACGACGCCGGCGACGATCCGACCGTGGACCTGCTGACCCAGCGCCTGCAGACCCACGAGAAGTACGCCTGGATGCTGCGTTCGCTGCTGCAGTAATCCCCTGGGCTTCACCCCTGCGGGTTTACCCAAGGTTTCGCTGCGCCGAAACCTTGGGCTCCTGCTCCATAAGCTAGACACAGAGCCCCTCTCCCCTCGGGACGAGGAGGCACTGCTGGAGCGCCATGGGCGCGCGTGCCTTGGAGCGCCCGCGCCGCAAGCGCGGGCCGGGGCGCGGAGAGGGGCTTGGGGTGAGGGTACGGAGCGAAGCTCCAGTCGCCTCAGGCAACGCTCGGCCACCGGCCATTTTCCACGCCGCACGCCCCCTACCAAGCAACGTCCGCATCAGCACTCGTGGGCGCACCCGCCACATCGCGGCAATCCCCGACGCACCATTGCGCAACACCGCCAGCCTGACACCGACCAGGGCTTGACCCGCGCGGTATCCTAAGCGGATGTCTTCCCCCGCCCACGAACTGCTCAGCCGCGTCTTCGGTTACGACGACTTCCGCGGCCCACAGCAAGCCATTGTCGAACACGTCGCTGCGGGTAACGATGCCCTGGTGCTGATGCCCACCGGTGGTGGCAAGTCGCTGTGCTATCAAGTGCCGGCGCTGTTGCGCGACGGCATCGGCATTGTGGTCTCGCCGCTGATCGCGCTGATGCAGGACCAGGTCGAGGCCTTGCGCCAGCTCGGCGTGCGCGCCGAATTCCTCAACTCCACGCTGGACGCGGAGAACGCCCAGCGGGTCGAACGTGCCCTGCTGTCGGGCGACCTGGACCTGCTCTACGTCGCCCCGGAGCGCCTGCTGAACCCGCGCTTCCTGTCTTTGCTGGAACGCAGCCGCATCGCGCTGTTCGCCATCGACGAGGCGCATTGCGTCTCGCAATGGGGTCACGATTTCCGCCCCGAATACCGCCAGCTCACGGTGCTGCACGAACGCTGGCCGCATATCCCGCGCATGGCGCTGACCGCCACCGCCGATCCGCCGACCCAGCGCGAGATCGCCGAACGCCTGGACCTGGTCGACGCGCGTCACTTCGTCAGCTCCTTCGACCGCCCCAACATCCGTTACACCGTGGTGCAGAAGGACAACGCGCGCAAGCAGCTGCAGGAGTTCCTGGGCCGCCACCGCGGCTCTGCCGGCATCGTCTATGCGATGTCGCGGCGCAAGGTCGAGGAGACCGCGCAGTATCTGTGCTCGCAGGGATTCAATGCCCTGCCCTACCACGCCGGCCTGCCCGCCGAGGTGCGCGCGGAAAACCAGCGCCGCTTCCTGCGCGAGGACGGCATCATCATGGCCGCCACGATCGCCTTCGGCATGGGTATCGACAAGCCGGACGTGCGCTTCGTGGCGCATGTGGACCTGCCCAAATCGCTGGAAGGCTACTACCAGGAAACCGGCCGCGCCGGCCGCGATGGAGACCCCGCCGAGGCCTGGCTCTGCTATGGCCTGGGCGATGTGGTGCTGCTCAAGCAGATGATCGAACAGGGCGAAGCGGCCGAGGAGCGCAAGCGGCTGGAGCGCGCCAAGCTTGATCACCTGCTCGGCTACTGCGAATCGATGCAATGCCGCCGCCAGGTGCTGCTGGCCGGCTTCGGCGAGACCTATCCCAAGCCCTGCGGCAACTGCGACAACTGCCTGACGCCTGCTGCCGCCTGGGACGCCACGGTAGCCTCGCAGAAGGCGCTCAGTTGCGTGTACCGCAGCGGGCAGCGCTTCGGTGTGGGCCACCTGATCGACATCCTGCGCGGCAGCGAGAACGAGCGCATCAAGCAGCTCGGCCACGACCAGCTGAGTACCTACGGCATCGGCCGCGACCTGGACGAGCGCACCTGGCGCGGAGTGTTCCGCCAGCTGGTGGCGGCCAGCCTGCTGGAGGTCGACAGCGAGGGCCACGGCGGGCTGCGCCTGACCGATGCCAGCCGCCAGGTGCTCAAGGGCGAGCGCCAGGTGATGATGCGGCGCGAGAACCCGGCTGCCGGGCGCGAGCGCAGCGCGCAGCGGACCGGCCTGCCGGTGCAGCCGCAGGATCTGGTGCTGTTCAATGCCTTGCGCGGCCTGCGCGCGGAGCTGGCCAAGGAGCAGAACGTGCCGGCCTTCGTGATTTTCCACGACAGCACGCTGCGCAATATCGCCGAACAGCGGCCGACCAGCATCGATGCACTGTCGCGCGTCGGTGGTATCGGTGGCGGCAAACTGGCCCGCTATGGCGCGCAACTGATCGAGATCGTGCGCGAGCAGGGCTGATGCAACGGCATGTGTCATCGCGGTGGCGGCGCTGGCACAAAAATCCGCAGAATCGACAGCGCGCATTCAATCAGCCATTGCTAGTTTCACAAGGCGATCTGGCACGCGCTGTCAGTCCCTCTTGAGTAGAGTCCACCCATGAAACGCAGCCTGCTTGTCCTGGCCACTCTGTTTGCCGCCGGCAGCGCGCTTGCCCAGGCCGGCGAGAGCAGTGCCGAGCCGGGGTCGGCGCGGTCGCTGGACCTGAGCGTTCCGCAAGCCCCGGTGCAGTACCGCTCCGACCCGGAATACAGCACCGACCCGCCGGGCACCTTCTACGGCGACAAGAGCGGCCCCAAGCCTGCGCTGAGCCGCCCCAGCGCGGCCTCGCTTGCCGCCGAACGCGCCGAGCAGTGCCAGGGCAAGCTACATGGCGCGGTCGAAACCGGCATGGGCTATTCCAACCGCGGCGGCAACAGCAACTGGCAGGCCGTCAACCTGAATTCCTGCAAGACCTATTACGACGACGACGGCAAGGCGCACCAGATCGGCGTCAGCATCAGCGTCGGACGCGGCGAAGGCGCACTGTTCGGGCCGCGCTACGGCCCCGGCGGCTATGGCCCCGGCCCGTTTGGCTGGTAACCGTACGGCTCCGTCTGCGTTGACAGAGGGTTCACTGCCGCATCGCTGAGAATGTGGCCTGCCTTACGAGACGTGCTCATGTCACAGAACAAGGAACGGCCAGTTGTATTTGTCGTCGAAGATGGCGATGGCACCCGACAACTCAGCTGCCTTGTGCTGGAAAGCTATGGTTTTACCTGCCGTAGCGCAGGCTCGGTCGAAGAAGCGCTGGCCCTGATCGAAAGCGACCCACGCGTGGATGTGCTGTTTTCCGACATCCATTTCCCAGGCGGCCTGACCGGCGTGGACCTGGCCCTCAAGACGGCGCACGCGCCCTACAACCTGCCCGTGCTGCTGACCTCCGGCCTGGCGGTCGAATATGTGGAAGAGATCCTGCCGGACGGCGTGGCCTTCCTCGAGAAACCCTATACCCCTGAGCAGTTGTTGAGCGCGATCCGCAGCGTGATGGCCAAGCACCGGGTGCTCTCCACCCCGGTTGCATGACGCAGACGGTCGCGACTGGACGGCGACCCATAATCCCGGTATGAAGTGGCGGCCGGCGCGATGCGTCGGCAACGGGGATTGATCACGACACGGTTGTGCCAGGGACGCGGCGCCATGCCCACCTGGCCCGACCATGTCTTACGCCAGGGGACAACATGAAACACCTAGTGACCGCAGCCATTGCCATGGCTGCGTTGAGCGGTTGCGCGACGGTCATGAACGACGCGACCCAGCCCATCCGTGTGGATACCAAGACCGCCGACGGGCACGTCATCGCTGGCGCCGACTGCGCGCTCAGCAACGACAAGGGCCGGTTCACCCTGAAGTCTGGGCAGACCGTGCAGGTACATCGGTCCTCGCGCGATCTGGAGGTCAGCTGCGTGCTGCCCGGTCAGCGCGATGCCGCCGGCCGCTCCATCTCGCGCGCCAACATCGGGATCTGGGGCAACATCCTGATCGGCGGCGCGATCGGCGCCATCGTCGACCACAGCAAAGGTACCGGCTACACCTACCCGAGCTGGATCCAGCTGGTATTCGGACAGACGCTGAGCTTCGACCGCCACCGCGAGGACCGCGGCCAACCGTTGCAGGGCGACAAGGCACAAGGGCGCGCTGTCGCAGCAATCGATTCCAGCCGCGGCAATTCGCCCGGCGGAGCGGTCACGCTGCCGCTGGCAGGCGATGTCGCCCCGCCTGCACCGGCCAGCGCAGCAGCACCAGCCGGCAACGCCGCAGCCACCGTTGCACCTGCAGGCCCGGCGATGTCCACCGAATCGGCCATGACGCGCGCGCAGGGCATCAGCACTGGCCTGAGTTGCGGCGCGGTGCAGGCGCGCAGCGCCACGCGCTTCACCGCCAGTTGCACTGGCGGCAGTACGGTGCAGATCGATTGCGCCGGCTTCCGCTGCAGCGCGAGCTTCCCGTGACCTGACAAGGCTGCGCCCGGGTGCGGGTGCAGCCGGACGGCACGACACTTGTCGGGGATGACCCGACAAGCTGTCGGCGCGGCCCCGATTTACGTGATGTACACCTCATTTAGACTGCAGCCACCGGACGCGAGGCCTGTTGGGCCGCTCAACTCGCGGGGCGCTGAGCACGCCCCTGCCGGGACATTACCGGCACCGGGCAAGCGGCTCCCACATCGTGGTGAGTTGTTCGTCCATCAGCCTGGCTGCGCGCGCTTTACTCGGACAAAGAGTCATTCGCGCAGGCGCAGACGGCTCACTTGGGTTTGCAGTCGAACTGCTCGGTGACACGCCAGCCCTGTGTCCGAGCTCCAACGTCACGAGCTCCAACCTGCAGCTCGATCTGTCCTGCAGCTCGATTGTGCTGATGCTTATCGTGGCTGAGCTCAAGCGCCGGCGTTGCATGCGCATTAAATTGATCACCTGCACAGCGATCTCCAAACGCTGCTGCCCATGCGCTTGTGGCTTGAGACTTATCGGTTTGCGGTTACCGCCAGCACAGCATCATTGCGCCGGTATCTCCACGGCAGCGCCGGCAGCCAGATGCCCAGCAACCGCACTCGCAGCTGTAGCGTGCTCTTGCGCGGATGGCGATGCACCGCTGCTGCCAGGGACGAATGCAGTGTATTTCACGCCATCAAGCAGGCCGCTCGCTAGGCTGATGTCAGTGCAGCACTTGGCTGCGAAGACTTTCAGGAAATTCCCATGGGCGACAATTCGTTTCTGTCACCGGCCTTCGTTATTCTGGTTATCGGCGTGATTGCCGTGGTGTTCTGGCTGGTGACCCGCGCCAAGAAGAAGCGCAACAAGAAGTAAGCAACACAGGAAGCGCGCCAGACATCGGGATGCGACATATCCCGCGCTCGATGCGCACTTACCCTGAGTTGCTGATATCGGGCGCCGGTCCAGGCCGGACTCTGCCTGGCACGGCTAACACCCACTACTTCCCGCGTGACAGCGCAGCAGTGCTAACGCTGTCTGGAAAGCGAGGCCCCGCAGCGACATCGCTGCGTTGAGGCTGCGCGGAATTTGATGCATGTGCCGTGTCACCAGCACGTGTCAGCAGCATCTGCACACGACCGCGTTGCGACTAGGCGCGCAGAAAAAACCGACGCCGATCAAAACCGCTCGCCTGTCGGCAGATAGCGCCACTCACCAATGGCCAGCTTGCCCAGCGATACACGGCCCACGCGCAGGCGTCGGATGCTGACCACCTCCAGCCCCACCTCAGCGCACATGTAACGCAGCTGGCCGGGTTGCACATGCTTGATCGCGAACCGCAGGCGCTCCTCGTTCTGCCAGCTCACCTTGCACGGCGACAGGCTGCGCTGCTGATACACCAGACCATGCGCAAGCCGCGCCATGCCATACGGGCGCAGCTCACCGCGCACCTCCACCAGGAATTCCTGTTCGATCGAGGTCGCATCGGCACTGAGCCTGCGCAGCACGCGGCCGTCCTGGCTCAGCACCAGCAAGCCGCTCGCCTCGTCCTCCAGCGGCAGCAGCGCGTTCAAGCGCAGGAAGTGCCGCTTCAGCACCCGCATTTCGAGCTGGTCCAGTGCGCTGCGCGTTGCCGGCGTGGCCAGTGCCAGCGCAGCTTCGGCACTCATGCCTGCCGGTTTGTGCAGCAGCAGCGTGGCAGGCTCGGCAGCTGCGAGCACGGCGTCTTCCGCCAGCGTCACCTGCGCTGCAGTGGCCAAGGCTTGCGGCTCTTCGACCACGGCCCCGTCCACACTGACCCAGCCGCCTTCGATGTATTGCTGCGCCTCGCCACGCGAGCAGCCGAACAGCGCGGCCACGCATTTGTCGAGACGGATCGGATCGGACATCGGGCGAGCTCGGTTTCAGGGCACGGCAGTGTACGTGCTGGGTCGATGGATGCGTGAGGCCGGCTTCTGCACCGCCCGACAACATGGGAAACTGGGCGCTCACACAGGAGATTGCAGATGTTCATCAAGTTCGGCACCACCCGGGTCCGCCTCAACCATATCTCCGTCATCAGCGACCCTTTCAATGCAGGCGAAAACTTCGGCTCGTATTGCCACTCGGTCCGGGTCGGCCTGCTCTCCGGCGAGGAAATCTTTGCACGCTTCAATACCGAAAGCGGCGCCGAGCAGCTGCATGCAGAGGTGCTCGCTGCACTGGAAGGTTGAGCGCAAGACCCACAGTGCCGTCACGCGCGTGATGCCTCACGCGCGATGGGCGTTGCCGGCAGAGCAGCCAGCACGTGCGGGCCCGCAAATCGCTCGCGGCAACGTGGGCTTGTCGCACCGCATCACGGCCGATCCAAGCACCTGAGCACTCGGCAGCAATGGCGCCGCCGCTGCTTGAAGACAAGCGCATTGCCGGTATCGCGACACGGGAGGAATTGCACCCTGTCCCAGCAACGTCTTTGCCCTGGGTGCATCGCCACCTGTCACCAGAACGTCGGAAAATCGTTCCGCCGTTGGCACGCTTCGATCCAGCCATAACGCAATAAACAAGCAATTTCTGCGCGTATGTCAGGCCGCTGCGGACGGCTGTCGGGAAATTTCTTCCATCCGATGAATTCAATATAAGTAATTTCAAATACGAGCCTTTAGCTCGTCGCGATCCGGCCGCTAGCTGGGGCAAGACGCTCTGGTGGATGACCCATTCATCGAGCCCCTCAGTTGCACTACCTGGATGCGGTCATGAATACATATCTGCAACGCCTCAATGTCGGCCGCCGCTTGGGCATGGCCTTTGGCATCTTGATCCTATTGTCGGGCCTGCTTGTGGCCACCGGCCTGGTCACCATGTCCAACGCGCGTTTCGAACTGGACACCATCGTCAACAGCAACATGGAGAGGATCCAGCTGTCCTCGGAAATGCTCGACGCCAACACCAACGTGGCAATCGGCCTGCGCGACATCGTCATGGTCGCTGGCGACGCGGCCAATCGCCGTGCGATGGACATGATCGAGAAGAACCGCGCACGCTACAAGCAGGCACACGACGCCCTGGCCGCACTGCCCAGCAGCGTTCCTGAAAAACAGGCGCTCGACCTGGTGCAGGAAAAGCGCGACATCTCGGTCAAGCTCAATAACCAGATTCTCGAATACGGCCTCCGCGACCAGAACCAGGAAGCGCAGGCCTTGCTGCAAGGCGACGCCGCAGCGGCCATGGATGCGCAGCAGACGGCGATCCGCGAGAACGCTGCACTGGAGCGCCGCCTCAGCAAGGATGCCTATGCGGCCGCGGTTGCATCGATGCATCGAGGGAAGATCACCCTGGCTACCGGCGGCATTGCCGCACTGGTCATCAGCGGCCTGCTCGCGTGGCTGATCACACGCAGCCTGACCCAGCCGCTCAGCCAGGCCACACGCACTGCAGAAGCGATCGCGGCCGGCAATCTGCACAACGATGTGCACACCAACGCCAACGATGAAACCGGCCGTCTGCTCAAGGCCATGGACAAGATGCAGCTGCAGCTACGTAACCTGATCGCCGCGCAAACCGACATGGCCAGGCATCACGACAACGGCCAGATCAGCTTCCGCATCGATGCGGCAGCATTCCCGGGCGACTATGGGCGCATGGCCAACGACACCAACCTGCTGGTTGCCTCGCACGTGGCAGTGCAGACCGATCTGGCGCGCATCATGGGCCGGTATGCGGTTGGCGAACTCTCCGAAGACATGCAGCCGCTGCCCGGCGAAAAGGCCGTTTTCAGCGACACCATGTCGCAGGTCAAGCTCAACCTGTCGGCGATGAACCACGAGATCAAGCATCTCGCCCAGGCCGCCGCCAATGGTGACTTCAGCGCGCGCGGCGATGCCGAGCGCTTCCAGTTCGACTTCCGCATCATGGTCGAAAGCCTCAACCACCTGATGTCCACGGCCGACGGCAATCTGCAGTCGCTGTCGTCGTTGCTACAGTCCATCGCCGCCGGCGACTTGACCGCACGCATGAGCGGCGAATTCCGCGGCGTGTTCGCACAGATGCGCGATGACGCCAACACCACGGCCAGCCAGCTGGCGCAGATCGTCGGCAACATCCAGGAGTCGGCCGTGTCGATCAACTCCGCGGCCAGCGAAATCGCCGCCGGCAACCAGGACCTGTCGCAGCGCACCGAACAGCAGGCAGCCAACCTCGAAGAAACCGCAGCATCGATGGAAGAGCTGACCTCCACCGTCAAGCAGAATGCCGAAAGCGCCCGCGAGGCCAACCAGCTGGCGATCGGCGCCGCACGCGTTGCCTCGCAAGGTGGCGACGTGGTCGGCAAGGTGGTGGACACCATGACCGGTATCGAAGCCTCGTCCAGGAAGATTGCCGACATCATCAGCGTCATCGACGGCATCGCCTTCCAGACCAATATCCTGGCCTTGAACGCAGCGGTGGAAGCCGCGCGCGCCGGCGAACAAGGCCGCGGCTTTGCCGTGGTGGCCTCGGAGGTGCGCACGCTCGCGCAGCGGTCCTCCGGCGCCGCCAAGGAGATCAAGGACCTCATCGACGACTCGGTGCAACGCGTGGCCGAGGGTTCGGCACTGGTGCACAGCGCCGGCAAGACCATGGGCGATGTGGTGGCCAGCGTGCAACGCGTCACCGACATCATGGGCGAGATTTCTGCAGCCTCGCAGGAACAGTCGGCCGGCATCGAGCAGGTCAACCAGACCATCACGCATATGGACGAAACCACCCAGCAGAACGCTGCGCTGGTGGAAGAAGCCACTGCCGCCGCGCGCGCGATGGAAGAGCAGGCGGTGCAGCTCACCGATGCGGTGGCGATCTTCAAGATCGACGCACGCCAGACACGGCAGGCCGCCTCGCGCATAGCGGCACCGGTCGCACAGCTGCTGAGCAAGGTCCGCAACGCCTGAGCCAGCAGCCGGTACTGCGCCGTCGACCGGTTGTCGGTGCAGGCACGCTGATGCAACACCGCGGATGTGCCCGCAGCCATTGATGCCATCGCACACACAGAAAGCGCCCGCCAGGGCGCTTTCTGCGTTTATCCCGCACGCTCACCGGCATTCGGCGCAGACAGCTCAGGCACCGCAACGCGCGCCCAGTGCTCACAAAATAAGCTGGAAAACAAGCGCTCAAGTCACTCAAAAGCGCTTGTTTCCAGCGCCATGCCTGGTTACGCTGCGCCGGTCGAAAGAGAGCAGGCCGGATGGTAGCCCGGCCACCGTCTGCAGCGCAGGCGGCATCTTAGCCATCGGTACCCACGACATCCGCAGCCGGCGATGCCGGCACTGCAGGTGTGTCCGTACTTGCTCTCGTCACCGCTCGGCACGCCTTCTCAATCAGGAAGGATCACCCGTGAACACCAGCATCGACAGTCATGATCTGCATCGCCCAATCAACGATGAGCATGCCAACGTGCATGCTTGCGCATACGCAGGGGCCGCAGACGCAAAGCCATACGACGATGCCTTCTCGCACTGGCAACAAGCCCATCTCGACACGCGCGTGATCTGGCGGCGGCAGCTCATGCTCCAGGGCGGCATGTCGGTGCTGTTGGCGGCCTGGCAGATGCCGCATTCGCTGCGCTGGGAGTGGGAAGCCATCGACCTGCTGCAGGATCGACACCTGTGCGGCGGCAACTGCGATTCATCACTGGCGGCAATGCGCGCTGCCGATGCCTGGCCGGCGCTGTGCGGTGACGAGGTCGCAGTGCTTGCCTAATACCACGCGGCGCGGCAGCGCGTTGAACCGTCCTTCTGCCCCGACGCAGTGCCATGCCGGTGCGGCCGCGCAACAGCCGGCCCGCCGCGGCTAGCGCGTGTAGAGACCGGGACGATAGCGTTCCATCAGCGACTGCGGAGCCAGCGGCGGCGTGAAGCCGTAGCGCGCATAGAGACCATGCGCATCGCTTGTGGCCAGGCTGAAACGGCGCAGCCCCTGCAGATCGGGGTGCGCCATGACCGCATTCATCATTGCCTTGCCATAGCCCTTGCCCTGATGCTCGGGCAACACGAACACATCGCCCAGATAGGCGACGGTTGCATAGTCGGAAACCACCCGCGCAAAGGCCACCTGCCCGCCCTGCAGAAACCCGCCGAAGCATAGCGAGTTGGCGATGGAGCGCTGTACTACCGCAAGCGGGATGTCCCTGGCCCAGCTGCTGTGCTGGGCCAGGTAGCGATGGACCAGCGCAACATCGAGTTCGGAGTGATCGGTGGAAACGCGCAGCGGCGACATGACGACAGCTCCGGCAACAGTGGGCCTCAGGGTAGCGCCTGCGCAGGCAGCAGCAACAGTGCGCACAGCACCAGCATGAATCCTGCGATCGCCGCATCCAGCACACGCCACGCGCGCGGATCGCGGAAGGCCGGCTGCAACAAGCGCGCGCCATAGCCCAGAGCGGAAAACCAGGCGATGCTGGCCAGGCACGCACCCGACGCGAATGCCCAGCGCAGCTGGCCCGGGTAACGCGCGGCCAGGCTGCCCAGCAGCAGCATCGTGTCCAGATAGACATGCGGGTTGAGAAAGGTAAATGCCAGGCACGCCAGCATGGCGCGCTGCCAGCGTTGCGCACCCGCCTGCGACGGCGCCAACCCGCTGGTGCCACACCAGGCCCTGCGCGCAGCCAGCGCGCCATATGCCGCGAGAAATGCAGCTCCCGCATAGCGAAGTCCCTGCAACAACTCCGGCCACTGCGTCACCAGCACGCCAATCCCGGCTACGCCCAGCACGATCAGCGCGATATCGCCGAACGCGCAGATCGCCACCACCAGACCGACATGCTGGCGCTGCAGTCCCTGCCGCAGCACGAATGCATTCTGCGCACCGATTGCGATGATGAGACCTGCGCTGGCGATAAAGCCAGAGATTGCGGCTTGAAGGAACACGAGCACCTCCCGGATCACAGGCGCCAATGCTGGGCGTTCCGCTGCAATTAGGAAAACTAAATCTTCTGTATCCTGCTTAGAACTTCTAATCCCGCCGAACGCCATGGATCTTCTGCATCCGCAACTGGCCGCATTCGCTGCCGTTCTCGAGGAAGCCAGCTTCGACGCCGCTGCGCGGCGGCTGTCGGTGACGCCGTCGGCGATTTCGCAGCGGATCAAGGCGCTGGAAGACCGGCTCGGCCAGGTGCTGGTGATCCGCAAAGCCCCCTGCCGCCCTACCCCGGCCGGCGAACGCCTGCTACGCCGGGTGAAGCCGATGCAGGTCCTGGAATCCGAAGCGATCGCCGACTTCCTCCCTGGCGACAGCAGCGCCGGGCATCCGCGCACGCTGGCCATCGCCGTCAACGACGACTCGCTGCAGACCTGGTTTCTGGCGGCCCTGTCGGCGCTGCACCGGGAGCACGGCGTCCTTTTCGATGTGCAGATGGACGACCAGGACCACACCCTGGAGCTGTTGCGCTCCGGGGCGGTGCTCGGTGCCGTCACCGCCGAGCGCAAGCCGCTGCAGGGCTGCAATGTGCAGGCGCTGGGAGTGATGCGTTACCACGCCATCGCATCGCCCGCATTCGTTGCGACGCATTTCAAACAGGGCTTCAGCGCAGCGGCCCTGGCCCACGCACCGATGCTGGTGTTCAACCGAAAGGACACGCTGCAGACCCGCTTCGTCCGCCGCATCACCCGCACACAGGTGGCGCCGCCGATCCACTACCTGCCGACCTCGACCGGTTTCGTCGAAGCGGCCGCACGCGGACTCGGCTGGTGTCTGGCGCCGGAATCGATGGTCGTACCTGCCGTGCGCAACAGACAGGTGGTCATCATCGACCAGACACGCTGGCTCGATGTGCCGCTGTACTGGCAATGCGCCGCAGTGCGCTCGAGCGCCCTGCAGCAGCTGGGCCAGGCCCTGCTTAAGGCCGCGGCTGCGAGCCTGCGCTGAGACCGGCCGTGCCGCACGCGAAACGGGCGGGCAATACCCATGAACGAGCGCGCAACTGCCGGCAGGCTATCGCACCGGATTGGCCTGCAGGTGCATCGCTGCCCTGCCCGCGCACGCTTGGCACAGCCGCGTTGCCCGGCATCCCGCTGCCGCCGCAGCGACAGCCGGGTCGCCGTGCCACGCCGAGCCTGCTAGCCTTTCCGCTTATTCCGTTGTGATTGCCGATCCGTCATGAAAAAAGCCGTTGTTCTGTTGTCCGGGGGCATGGATTCCGCTGCCGTCATCGCGCTTGCGCAGGAGCAGGGCTTTGCCGTGCATGCCTTGAGCGTGCGCTACGGCCAGCGCCATACCTCCGAGCTGGACGCCGCCGCGCGCGTGGCGGCGGCGCAGGGCGTCATCGCGCACAAGGTGGTGGACGTGGACCTGCGCAGCATCGGCGGCTCGGCGCTCACCGACGACATCGACGTGCCCGATGCCGGCGGTGACGGCATCCCGGTCACCTACGTGCCGGCGCGCAACACCATCATGCTGTCGCTGGCACTGGGCTGGGCCGAGGTGATCGGCGCCAACGACCTGTTCTGCGGCGTCAACGCGGTCGATTATTCGGGTTACCCCGACTGCCGGCCCGAATTCGTGCGCGCCTTCGAAGTGCTGGCCAACCTGGCCACCAAGGCCGGCGTCGAAGGCGCCGGCCTGCGCGTGCACGCACCGCTGCAGTTCCTCAGCAAGGCCGACATCGTGCGTGAAGGCGTGCGCCTGGGCGTGGACTTCGGCCTGACCGTGTCCTGCTACCGCGCCGACGCCGACGGACGCGCCTGCGGCCACTGCGACGCCTGCCGCCTGCGTGCCGCCGGTTTCGCCGACGCCGGCGTCGCGGACCCCACCCACTACGCCATTTCGCCTTGACGCCGCTGTAGGGTAGAATGCGCACCCCGGCGCACTGCCGGGACAGTGGGCCGTTAGCTCAGTCGGTAGAGCAGAAGACTTTTAATCTTTTGGTCGATGGTTCGAATCCATCACGGCCCACCAATCAAATCAGCAACTTGAAGAGCGCCGAAGGCGCTTTTTTTGTTTGTCCGCCGGAAAGTTGCCGGGACCTGCGTCGCCAGGGACCCTGCGTCACGGCCGCGAAGTCGGATGGCATGCACCATCTGCCGCGACTGGCGCGCTGCCGTCAACGCCGGCTCCTCTTTTGCCGATCGCGCGTGTCATCTTGCAGGTGGTGGGCCCGGCGCAGGCGGCCGTGGCGTTCTCGCCAATCATGCGGCTCCCGTCTTCTGGATACGCGATTGCACGCGCCGCGTTCGTCGCGCAGCTCCTGCGGCGCGTGCCTGCTTGCGCAACCAGCTGAGGACGTCCACTGCAGCGTCCACGCGCATGCAGACATGCAGGCGGCCCAGCACGACGCTCTGCGCATCGCCGCCCGGCAAAATATCGTCAAAGCCAGTGGCTTCGCAGGCGATCAGGACGGGCGAGGCACCGGGTTGCGCGTCGGAATGCAGCATGGCCAGCACATAGCCCTGCATCATCTCGACGCTGAGGACGACGCCCGTGCAGACGCGGAACTGTTTGCCCAGGCTCATCGCTGCGGCTCCGTCAACGCGCTATCGACGCTAGCGATTGCATCGGCGCCGGCAAGCGTGAGCGCATGCACAGCCTTACCTGCGACGCCGAGATGGGCATTCGGGCTTCGCCAAGCGGCACGCGTCGCTTCGAGGGCATTGGAGATCGGCCCCACATCATGGACGACCTGGTACGCCACAGACGTGGGTGCTTCATGGGTGTCGTGAGACATGCTGGATTCCTTTTGTGTTTTGGAATCCGCCACCCAGACGCCAATCGGGGTGGCGGACGGTACGCGGTTGGCGTGCCGGCCAAAAGGACCCGGTGGGCCTTGCGGCCCCCGCGCACCGCCCGCCATAAAACTGGCCGGCATGCGCCCGCGACGATGCGGGCGATAAAAAAGCGCCGTGCATCGGTCGATGGGCGCTGGTGCGCCTTTTGGTTCGGGACGCCAATCCCGGCCGCCGATTGTGCGGCGACGTTGGCATACTCGCGCCGCCGCTTGGCGCCTGTCAATGCAGAACGTGCAACGCGGCGGCTTCAGCCGCGAAGAAACGCGGCGAAAGCACTGCCCGCGCAGCCAGCAAAACCTGAAACTCCAGCACATCCCGCCGGACGATCGGCCCGGGGCGCTGCGGCTGCGCCCATATGCCACAAGCCCTGGCGGCAGTGGACTGGCGCGGCAGCAAATGCGAATTCACATGCCGCGCCACGTTTCCTATCGTTGTTGGCTCAACGACACGCGAGCGCCACGCCATGACCAACATCGAAAAAGCCGGAACGTTTTTGCTTGGAGACCGCAAGCTCACCCGCATCGGCTACGGCGCAATGCAGCTGGCGGGGCCTGGCGTGTTCGGCCCGCCCAAGGATCGCGAGGGTGCGCTGGCGGTGCTGCGCGAAGCCATCGCGCTGGGCGTCAACCATATCGACACCAGCGATTTCTACGGGCCGCACATCACCAATCAGCTGATCCGCGAGGCACTGCATCCCTACCCGCAGGAATTGACCATCGTCACCAAGATCGGCGCCGCGCGCGGCACGGATGGTTCATGGCTACCTGCCTTCTCGCCGCAGCAGCTGGTCGAGGCGGTGCACGACAATCTGCGCAACCTGGGGCTTGAAACGCTGGAGGTGGTCAACCTGCGCGTGATGTTCAAGACGCAGGAGCCAGCTGAAGGCTCGATCGCCGAGCAACTGGAAGCCTTGATCAAGCTGCAGCGCGATGGCCTGGTGCGGCACATCGGCATCAGCAACGTCACCGCGACGCAGGTGGCCGAGGCACGCGCCATGACCGATATCGTCTGCGTGCAGAACATGTACAACATCGCGCATCGACACGACGACG
Source organism: Xanthomonas sp. NCPPB 2864 (assembly GCF_056675615.1). Classification (NCBI taxonomy): domain Bacteria; kingdom Pseudomonadati; phylum Pseudomonadota; class Gammaproteobacteria; order Lysobacterales; family Lysobacteraceae; genus Xanthomonas; species Xanthomonas sp. NCPPB 2864. Next base: position 180,653 of record NZ_JBWWVS010000001.1, on the reverse strand, counting down.
AAATCGTCGACACGCTCGCGCGCGACGGCATCGCCTACGTGCCGTTCTTCCCGCTCGGCGGCTTTTCGCCATTGCAATCGTCCACGCTTGCCGCTGTTGCCCAGCGCCTGGCCGCAACCCCGATGCAGGTGGCACTGGCGTGGTTGCTGCAGCGTTCGCCCAACATCTTGCTGATTCCGGGGACCTCGTCGGTGGCGCATCTGCGCGCCAATCTGTTCGCGGCGGAACTCAAACTGCCGGCCGATGCCGTCGAAGAGTTGAACAGGATCGCCGCGTAAACGCAGGCGGCTGCCTCCTGGCTCGCCTTGCACGGGGGACCGGAAGCAGCCAACGAAGCGTCGCGGGTGATCGTCAGGCGGGAGCGGACGGCATGCCAGCAACCGCAACGGATGCGTGGTACACGCCGATTGCGGGCAACCGGCCGCGCCTGCCTTTCTTGGGTGAGCGCGGTCGCTCTATCGCCCGGGCTTAGCGCCCCGGCTCATCGTTCCACAGCAGCTTGTGCAGCTGCATCTGGAAGCGCACCGGCAGACGATCGGCCACGATCCAGTCGGCCAGCTCCCGCGGCGTGACTTCGCTCTTGCTGGGCGAAAACCACACCGTGCAGCGGCGGTCCAGCGCATGCGCGGCGACAATCTCGCGCGACCATTCGTAATCGGCGCGGCTGCAGATCACGAACTTGATCTGGTCGCGTGCGGTCAGCAGCGGCAGATTCTCCCAGCGATTGCGCTGTTCCTCGCCGGAGGCGGGCGTCTTGATGTCGACCACGCGCGAGACGCGCGGATCCACGGCCGACACATCCAACGCGCCGGATGTCTCCAGCGAGACGTCGAAGCCGGCATCGCACAGTTTCTGCAGCAGCACCAGGCAGCGCTTCTGCGCCAACGGCTCGCCGCCGGTCACGCAGACATAGCGCACGCCGTGGCTAGCCACCTCGGCGACGATCGCATCGATGTCATGCCATTCACCGCCGTGGAAGGCGTAGGCGGTGTCGCAGTAATGGCAGCGCAGCGGGCAACCGGTCAAACGCACGAACACGGTCGGCCAGCCGGCGGCCTCGGCTTCGCCCTGCAGGGACAGAAAGATTTCGGTGATCTTCAATCGCGGCAACGGCGACTGGACGATCTCGCTGGGGACGGCGGCGGCGTTCATTGGCAAAGTATGCGTCACGCCCGAAGGCGCGCACGCGCGGGCTCAGCGCAGTTGCTGGCCGAGACGGATGGACTGCAGACGCTCCTGGGCCACGCGCGCTGCGTCGGAGCCGGGATACTGCGCTGCGACCTGCTGCAAGGTCTGCTGGGCCTGATCGTTCTTGCCTTCGCCATACTGCGACAGGCCAAGCTTCAACAGGCCGCCAGAGGCCTTGTCATGCGTGGGATAGCGGCTGACGAGATCGCGGAACTGCGCCTCGGCCAGCTGGAAATTTCGGGTGGCGTAGTAACTCTCGCCCAGCCAGTACAAGGCATTGGGGGTGTAGACGCCGTTTGGATACAGCTCCAGAAAACTCAGGAACAACTGCGAGGCATCGTCGTACTTGCCGTTCTTCAAGGCATCGAAAGCGACGTTGTAGGCAGTGCGCTCCTCGTTGCTGACGGCCAGGGTGCCTGGGTCGCCATGCACGCTGGGCGGCTTCTCGGAAGTTGCCGCCGCTGCAGGCCGCGCGGCCGGAGCCGGGGCGGGTGTGACGCTGCCGGTGGGAGATGGCAATGGCGGGGTTGCGCCACCTGCACCTTCCAGCCGATTCAGGCGTCCGTCCAGGTCCAGATACTGATCCTTGGACTGCTGCTTGAGTTGTTCGTTGTCGTGCTGCAGCTGCTCCACGGTCGCTCGCAAGCCCTGCAGGTCCGAACGCGCCTGCTGCAACTGGTTGAGGAGATCGTTGTTGGCCTGGCTGTTGGCCTGCTGCTGCTCGAGAACGGCAACACGATCAGCGAGACTGGCTCGCTGCGCGTGTGCCGGCGCGGCGACCACAAGGGCCGCCGCGACGAACAGGGATGTCACTCGAAAGCGCATCGCTTCTTACTGAGCCGTGTACACGATTTCGACGCGACGGTTCTGCGACCAGCAGCTTTCGCTGGTTTCGGTGCAGACCGGACGCTCTTCGCCGTAGCTGACGACGGTCAGCTGGCTGGCGGAACCGCCGGCAGCCTGCAGCGACGACGACACGGCATTGCCGCGACGCTCGCCCAGACCCATGTTGTACTCACGCGAACCGCGCTCGTCAGCATTGCCCTGCAGGGTGATGCGCGAGGAAGGACGGTCACGCAGGTACTTGGCGTGGCACGCCATGATGGCCTGGAATTCCGGCTTCAGGGAGTCCTGATCCAGATCGAAGTAGACGACGCGCTGGCGCAGGCAGGCATCGGTATCCAGGTCGCCCGGGCCGTACAGGCCAGAGGTGGACGGGCCGGTGGGAACGGAGGAACCAGCGGTGGTGTCAGTCGCAGGAGGCGGAGTTTCCTTCACCTTCTTCGAACAACCGGCCAGCACGGCAACGGACAACAGGGAGACAAGCAAGACGCGGGTGGACTTGTTCATGGGATACCTATGGAGGCTCTGGGCCAATGAGTGGTTTAACGCAGCGAAATATTAACATTAATGCGCGGTTCGGTAAGGCCCCCACGAAGGTTCTCTCACATCTCCATCCGCCAGGACCAGGCGCTGGCGGACACGAGCGTCGGCGGACACGGCGTAGAGCACGCCACGACCACCTTCACGTGCGGCGTACAGCACCATGCTGGCGTTCGGCGCAAAGCTCGGCGACTCGTCCAGCGACCCCGGCGAGAGCGTGCTCCAGCTCGGCGAACCCAGGCTGCGGTCCATCATGGCGATGCGGTAGCTGTTGCCGCTGCCCTGTGCCACGGCGATCTTCTTGCCGTCGAACGAGACGCTGGCGGTGGCGTTGTAGTTGCCCTGGAAGGTCACGCGGTTGGCGCTGCCGCCGCTTGCGGCCACCTGGTAGATCTGCGGACGACCGCCGCGGTCGGAGGTGAAGTAAATGCTGCCGCCGTCCGGCGCCCAGGTCGGCTCGGTGTCGATGCCGAAGTGATTGGTCAGCTGGGTCAACTGCTTGCTGCCCAGATCCATGACGTAGATTTCCGGGTTGCCGCTGCGCGACAGTGCCAGCGCCAGGCGGCGGCCGTCCGGCGAGAACGACGGCGCACCGTTGATGCCGCGGAAGCTGGACACCAGCTCACGTGCGCCGGTGGCGATGTCCTGCAGGTAGATCGAGGAATTGCCGCGCTCGAAGCTCACATAGGCCAGCTTCTTGCCGTCCGGGCTCCAGTTCGGCGACAGCAGTGGCTCGGCCGAACGCACGATGGTCTGCGGGTTGTAGCCGTCCGAGTCGGCCACCATCAGCGCATAGCGCATGGCGCCGCCCTTGCCGCTGGCGGTCACATAGGCGATCCGGGTCCAGAACGCGCCACGCACGCCGGTGATCTTTTCGTAGATCGCGTCGGCCATCTGGTGCGAGACATCGCGCATCGCATTGGCACGTGCGGTCATGGCCAGGCCGAGCAGACGCTCGCCCTTGGCCACGTCGAACAGTTCGTACTCGACGCGGTAGGCGCCTTCGCCGGCATCCATCACGCGGCCGACCACAATGTAGTTCTGCTTGAGCGTACGCCAGGTCTGGAACTGCACCTCGGTGCCGCGGGTCGGCTTCTCGACGATCTGCGCAACCGGCAACGTGCGGAACTGGCCGGAACGGTCCAGGTCGGCGCCGACGACGGCAGACACATCGGTCTGCGGCGCAGTGCCGGAGCCCTGGTACGGCATGGGCACGACGGTGATCGGCGTCGCCGAAGCGCTACCGCCGACGATATCGATGGTGAGCCCTTGCTGTTGCGCGAGCGCGCTCAGCGGCAACAACAGGGCGGTCAAGGCAGCTAGCCAACGCAGCGGTTTTTTCATGGACGGCTCGGATCGGGCAGGAAAAGTGTGCAAGGGATACCAATCAGCGAGTGAACATACTCGCAATCGTGAACGAGACAGCGTGAAAATGAAGCGAGTGGTCGCCCACTGGGGATTCCGGCGGCCAGCGAGCGAGCTTGCGTGCGGTGGCGCAGCAATACTCACCCGCCGGAACTGCGCCAGGCAGTCGGCCACATCCCGCAAATCTACCTTCCTACGAGGGGCGCAGCGCAGGTCATGCTGCCGCGCCCCGACCATCCAGGATCAGGGGGATGACTAATCCTGGGGGGTGAACACAAATGTCAGGTTGCGCTGAAACACCGACTCGAACCCACGGTACGGCAATGGCTGCGCGCTCAGCACCGCGGCCTCGATCGAGCGCTGGCCGGCCTCGTCGTAAGGGCAACCCGGCGCCACCTTGGCCTCCATCACGGTGCCACCCGGCAACTGGCGGATGTTGATGCTGCATTTCTGGCCCGGCGGCACCGACGGCGGGCGCACCCACTGCGCCAGCACCTTCTGCTGGATCGCCGCGGCGTACTTGGCCGACAGATCGGTATTGGTACCGCCCTGCCCTGCGGTCGGCTGCGCGGTGGCGGCGGCAGCCGACGAGGCCTGCTGCGCACGCGCGGCGGCGACCTGGCGCAGTTTCTGCTCGGCCAGCGCGGCTTCCTTGGTGGCCTGTTCGCGCTGGCGGCGGATCTCTGCGATCTTCTTTTCGCGTTCGGCATCGGCGGCAGCCTGCTGCGCTGCGGCCTGCTTCTTCTTGGCGTCGGCTTCTTCCTGCTGCTTGGCCAGGCGCAGTTTCTGCTCGGCCTCTTCCTGGCGTTTGCGCTCGGTCAGGTCGATCTGCTCCTGACGGCGCTTGGCCTCCTGTTCCTGCTTGGCCTTTTCCGCCGACAGCGCCAGCGCGTCGACGCGGTCCTGGTCGACCTTGTCCGGCTGCGCGACACGTTCCTGCGCCTGCGCCTGTTGCGGCGTGGGCGCATCCTGCGGACGCGGTTCGGGAATCGGCTGCGGCGGCGGCACGGTGTCTTCCGGCGCCGGTTCGGGCAGCGGTGCCGGCGGTGGCGGCGCCTCCACCGGCGTGGCCTTCAGCGCCTGGCGCGCAACGCGCGCTTCGGCGGCGGACACGTCCAGCGAGGCTTCCATGCTGGGGTCGCCCGCGGCCGGCTCGACCGAGCGTTCGGGCGACCACAGCCAGCCGGCGATGAACACCAGCGCGACCAGCACGTGCACGACCAGGGCCAGCACGACTGGCCGCAGCCAGCCATCCTCGCGCGCCGTCTGAGTGGGGAGTGCGTCAGCGTGCATCGCTGCCTGCAGTGCCGCCGGAGTCGGAGATCAGGCCGACCTTCTCGACCTTGGCCTGCTTGAGCACGTCGATGGCGTCCATGATCTTTTGATACGGCGCGGCACGATCGCCGGCCACGACCACGCGCGCGTCCTTGTCCTGCGCCACGATGGCGGCCAGTTGCGCCTGCAGCGCCGCCACGTCCATCGCCTGCGGCTTGCCCTTGGGCAGCTGCAGTGCGAGCTGGCCGTCGGCGGCCACCACTACCACCACCGGATCCTGCTTGCTCTCCAGCGCCTTGGCGCGCGAGCTAGGCAGGTTGACGTCGGTGCTCAGGGTCAGCAGCGGCGCGGTCACCATGAAGATGATCAGCAGCACCAGCATCACGTCGATATACGGCACGACGTTGATGTCGGATTTGAGCTTGCGCTTCTTACGGCGGGAAATACCGGAAATCATCGCGGAACGTTCCTATTGATCCCCCGCACATGGATGTGCGGGCTCTTGCGAGGGACTCGCCCATCCAATCCATCGCACCTGCGTGTGCGCGCTGTCGCGAGGGGCTTGCCTGTCCAATCCCTGCGCCACGCCAGACGCGCATGTGCGAACGCCGCACCTGCCACGTCCACGCACCGGGATGTGCGTGCCGTGACGGGGCATTCGCCTGGCTGCCGGCTGTCGCAGGGCACGCGCATTACTCGTCCGCGCCGGCCTGGCGCTGCAGGATCGAGCTGAACTCGTCGGCGAAGGTCTCGTAGCGCACCGACAGCCGTTCCACGCGGGTGGTGAAGCGGTTGTAGGCCCACACCGCCGGGATCGCCACGAACAGGCCGATGGCGGTGGCGAACAGCGCTTCGGAAATACCCGGTGCGACCGCAGCGATACCGGCCTGCTCGCCGCTGCTGACCATGTCGTGCATGGTCACCATGATGCCGAACACGGTGCCGACCAGGCCGACGTACGGGGCGGTGGAACCGATGTTGGCCAGCAATTCGAGATTGCGCTCGAGCTGGTCGACTTCACGGGTGAAGGCGGTGCGCATGGCGCGCTGTGCGCCTTCCAGTTGCACCCGCCCGTCCAGCCGGCGGCGGTCGCGCAGCCGCGAGAACTCGCGGAAGCCGCTCTCGAACATCGACTCCAGGCCGCCGACGGTGCGGTTACGGTCGGTGGCCGACGCGTAGAGCTTGGCCAGATCGGCGCCGGACCAGAAGCGGTTTTCGAACTCGTCCGCCTCGCGGTTGGCCTGCTTGAAGGCGCGCGCCTTGCGGAAAATGATCACCCAGCTGATGAACGAGCCGATCAGCAGCAGCAACACGATGATCTTGACCGGGATACTCGCCCGCAGAATCAGATCGACATAGTTGATGCTGCTGTTGTGCGCCACGCTGGCGGTCTGTGCCGCAGCGGCGGCAACGTCCTGCGGTAGTGCTTCCACTACCGTGTCCTGCAGGGCCAGGAGCAATGCAATCGACATCCGTTTGTTCCTCAGTAATCGGATTCTGGGGTTTCTAGAGCTTTCAACACGTCATACAGCGCATCGTCCATCCCGCGCGGGCGGAAGTCGCTGGTACCGAGTGCGGCAATGCGCACCTCGGCGGTCAGCAGCACTTCGCCCTCGCGACGTACCGACTGCGCAAACAGCAGGCTGGCCCGTTTGCATCGCAGCAGTACCGCCGACACTGACAGCGCGTCGTCGAGCCGGGCCGGCTTGAGGAAATCCAGTTGCATCGAGCGGACCGCGAACACCAGATCGTGCTGCTGGCGCATGCGCTCCTGCCCGTAGCCGAGTGCGCGCATCCACTCCGTGCGCGCCCGTTCCATGAAAGCGACGTAGCGCGCATGGTAGACCACGCCCCCGGCGTCGGTATCTTCCCAGTACACGCGTGTCGGCCAACTGAATACAGGCGGGGATGGGGGAATCGGGAGTCGGGACTCGGCGGTCATGGGCACGGATTGTTGGTCAAGACGGCCTGGGCGCGCGACGAACGGAGCATCATCAGAACAGCTCTCCCGGCTCGCCGAATCCTGGCGCGCGGTCCCGTGGCGGTTTCAGGCCCAGGTGCATGTAGGCCTTGTGGGTGGCCATGCGGCCGCGCGCGGTGCGGATCAAAAAGCCCTGCTGGATCAGGTAGGGCTCGATCACGTCTTCCAGCGTGCCGCGCTCTTCCGACAGCGAGGCGGCCAGCGACTCCACCCCAACCGGGCCGCCGTCGAAATGATCGACGATGGTGCGCAACATGCGGCGGTCGAGCTCGTCGAAGCCTTCCGGGTCGACCTTGAGCATCTGCATCGCCGCCTGCGCCACCGGCAGGTCGATATGCCCCGCCGCCTTGACCTGGGCAAAGTCGCGCACCCGCCGCAGCAGCCGGTTGGCGATACGCGGGGTGCCGCGCGCGCGGCGGGCGATCTCGGCCGCACCCTCGGGCGTGCAGTCGATGCCCAGGATCGCCGCCGAGCGGATCACGATGCGGGTCAGTTCCTGCGGCGAATAGAACTCCAGCCGCTGCACGATGCCGAAGCGGTCGCGCAGCGGCGCGGTCAGCAGGCCGGCACGGGTGGTGGCACCGATCAGGGTGAACGGCGGCAGATCGATCTTGATCGAGCGCGCGGCCGGGCCGTCGCCGATCATGATGTCGATCTGGAAATCTTCCATCGCCGGATACAGCACTTCCTCCACCACCGGCGAGAGGCGATGGATCTCGTCGATGAACAGCACATCGTGCGGCTGCAGGTTGGTCAGCAGCGCGGCCAGATCGCCGGCCTTCTCGATCACCGGGCCGGAGGTCGAGCGCAGGTTCACGCCCAGCTCGTTGGCGATGACATGACTGAGCGTGGTCTTGCCCAGACCGGGCGGCCCGAAGATCAGCACATGGTCCATCGCCTCGCCGCGCGCCTTGGCCGCTTCGATGTAGATCTCCATCTGCTCGCGCACCGGCTGCTGGCCCAGATAATCGGCCAGGCGCTTGGGGCGGATGCTCGCATCGGCGGCATCGTCTTCGCGGGTGGCACTGCTGGCGATGATGCGCTGTTCGGTCATCCCGCCATCTTCGCATGCCGCGTGCGGGCGGCGCAGCATCTAGCAATCAAGATCGGCCTGCCGCAGCACACTGAAGAACGCGTCGAAGCTGGGCGCGCGCCAGGTGGGGACCAGCCCCTCCCAGCGATCGAAATACACCACGTCCGGCTCGCACTGCGGGCCGCGCGCGCGATAGTCCAGGCACAACAGACAGTCAATGTTATGGCTTGACAGCACCAGCACCCGATCCAGGCCGGCGTGCAGGCAGGCCGCCGCGCTGAAGTCGTCGGGGTCTTCGAAGGCAGCGGCCAGATCCAGCAGGCTGCCGATCTTCGCCAGCGGCGACAGATACCGATCCACCAGCACGCATTCCCAATCCACGTAAAGATCGGAGGGAAAGCGGGTCCGCGGCACCCAGCACCAGCCGGTGTCGCCGCCGTCCTGGACACTGTAGAGCTGCTTGAACAACGCCGGCAGGCGCACGCCCAGGCGCGCTTCGGTGGCAGCCAACACAGAGGCGTCCGCAGCGGCCCCGCCGTCGTTCCAGTACCCGGCACCGCTCCAGAACGTGGTCAACGCGGGCGGCTGCGGCTGCCAACGCACCACATCCCCATCGTGCTTGGCCTGCAAGGCGGGCGACCAGTAGTGGACATCGACCAACTGCGACAGCAGAGCGTCCACGTTGGCGAACTCCGCCAGCCTGCGATTATTGCCTGCGTCGACATAGACCACGGTGGGCTCAACATCGGATACGGAGTAGTCCAGGCACAGCGCGCGGCTAGGCGTGCGGTCATCGGCGGCAATGACGATCAGGCGGCCGTCATCGCGACCGGCAGCCAGACCGGCAAATGCGTCATCGCGGTAGTCCTCGCGAGCGCGCACCTGTGCAAAGGAAAACAATTCTGCACTGCCAAGCAGGCGTGCACGCGGGATCAGCCATTCGGCCTTGAGCCAGTTGTCCGGTTCCTCAAGCGACTGGCCACGCGCCATCTGCACAGCGCCGCCGTCATAGCGTGCATACAGGCTGCGCAGCCACGCCGGCAGACGTACACCGAGCCGCGCCTGCGCCGCTGCGATGGCGGCCTCGCTCGCCGGCACGCGCCCGAGGTTGAGCGCTTCGTCCCAGAAGGTGTCCAGGCTCGGCGAACGACCGTAGATCATCCACTTGAGCGCTGCCATGCTCAGATCTCCACTTGCGCGCCCAGCTCGACCAGGCGATTGCCGGGGATGCGGAAGAAGCCGGTGGCCGGGGCGGCGTTGCGATGCATCAGCGCGAACAGCTTGTCGCGCCAGATCGGCATGCCGCGGTTGGCGCTGGCCACGATGGTCTCGCGGCTGGCGAAGAAGGTGGTGTCCATCGGGTCGAAATGGATGCCGCCCTGGTCACAGGAACGCATCAGCGCCAGCGGCACGTCCGGCGTTTCCATGAAGCCGAAGCGCACATAGACGCGGTAGAACTCGTCGCCGATCGATTCGATCTGCAGGCGCTTGTCCGCCGGCGCGTACGGGATCGGCAAGGTGTCGACGTTGAGGAAGATGTTGCGCTCGTGCAGCACCTTGTTGTGCTTGAGGTTGTGCATCAGCGCATGCGGCACCACCATCGGGTCGGCGGTGAGGAACACCGCCATGCCCGGCACGCGCGCCGGCGGGGCCAGCATCAGGCCCGGCAGGAAGCTGTCGATGCGGATGCCGTCCTTGCGGATTTCCTCGCGCAGCAGCGCGCGGCCGCGGCGCCAGGTGCGCATCAGGGTGAACACCACGATGCCCAGCGCCAGCGGAAACCAGGCACCCTGCAACAGCTTGGCGCCGTTGGCGATGACGAAGGCCAGCTCGATGAAGAAGAACACCACGCACAGCGGCAGCACCCAGTTGCGCCAGCGCGGCCACAACGAGCGCGCCACCAGCGCCAGCAGCAGGGTATCGATCAGCATGGTCATCGACACCGAGATGCCGTAGGCCACCGCCAGATTGGTGGAACTGCGGAAGATAAGCACCAGCGCGATCACCATCACCATCAGCAGCCAGTTGATGCCGGGCACGTAGATCTGGCCGATGGTGGTGCGCGAGGTGTGCTTGATCAGCATGCGCGGGATGTAGCCCAGCTGCATCGCCTGGCGGGCCACCGAATAGGCGCCGGTGATGACCGCCTGCGACGCGATCACGGCCGCCAGCGTGGCCAGGATGATCATCGGATACAGCGCCCAGCCCGGCACTGCTTCGAAGAACGGGTTCTTCAGTGCGGAGGGGTGATTGAGCACCAGCGCGCCCTGCCCCAGGTAGTTGAGCAGCAGCATCGGCAACACGAAGAAATACCAGCCATGGCGGATCGGCTTGGCGCCGAAGTGGCCCATGTCCGCATACAGCGCCTCGCCGCCGGTCACCGCCAGCACCACTGCGCCCAGGATGAACACCCCGTGCCAGCCGTGCTCCATGAAGAAGCGGATCGCCCACCAGGGGTTGAAGGCCTTCATCACTTCCGGCGCGTCGACGATGTTCCAGGCGCCGATCGCCCCCAGCGACAGGAACCACAGGCAGGTGATCGGGCCGAACACCTTGCCGACCTTTTCGGTGCCGAAGCGCTGCACCATGAACACCACCAGCAGCACGATCACGGTGATCGGCACGATGAAGGGATGCAGGCTGGGCGCGGCGATTTCCAGGCCTTCGACCGCGCCCATCACCGAGATGGCCGGGGTGATCACGCCATCGCCGAAGAACAGCGAGGCGCCGAAGATGCCGAGAATGCCGACCACGTACGCCGAGCGCGACCCGCTGCGCAGGGTGCGCTGGGTCAGCGCCATCAAGGCCATGATGCCGCCCTCGCCCTCGTTGTCGGCGCGCATGATGATGGTGACGTACTTGAGCGTCACCGTGACCATCAGCGCCCAGAACGCCAGCGACAGCACGCCCAGCACGGTGTCGTGGTCGCTGGTCAGCCCGTAGTGCGGCGAGAACGCCTCCTTGAGGGTGTACAGCGGACTGGTACCGATATCGCCGAAGACGACGCCGATGGCGCCGATGACCAAGGCCATATGGCTATTGGCAGGCGCATGGCCGTGGCCAGCTGCGGAAGTGGGGGTCTGGGACATGGAGTGGGCAGGGTATCGCCAAGTGGCGTGAAGGAGAGGAGGACGGCGCGACCTAACGCAGCGCGGCCTGGAGGGCCTTGCGAATGACCGTGGCGACTTCGTCGCCTTCTGCCCCGGCCTCGCGTGCCATGCGTGCGGCCTCGGCCGGCTTGTAACCCAGTTGCTGCAAGGCCACCGTGGCTTCGGACACCGCATCCGGGCCGAGCTGGCCGGTGATCGGCGCGCCACTGCTGAAGTCGGCGGCGCGGTCGCGCAGCTCCACCACCATACGCTCGGCGGTCTTCTTGCCGATGCCGGGGATGCGGGTCAGCGCGGTGATGTCGCCGCTGGTGATCAGCCGGGCGAACTCGTCCACGCTGACCCCGGACAGCACCGCCAGCGCGATCTTGGCGCCGATGCCGGTGACCTTCTGCACGTCGCGGAACAGCCTGCGCTCGCCTTCGCGCAGGAAACCGTACAGCGACACGCTGTCTTCCTTCTGCGCGTAGTGGGTGAACAGGATCACGTCCCGGCCGACATCGGGCAGGTCGTAGAAGGTGCTCATCGGCGCCTCCAGCTCATACCCCACCCCACCGACATCGATCACCAGCCACGGCGGCTGCTTGTAGGCCAGCAGCCCGCGCAGGCGGCCGATCATTGGGCACCGCCTTGGCGGTGCCGGGAATGGGGAATCGGGAATGGGGAATCGCAACAGCGCGCGCTGCTGTGGACTCTGCGTTTGCAATTCCCGATTCCCGATTCCCGAATCCCGATTCTCATTTCTTGCGGCTCCAGGCCTGTTGGGTATTGACGCCCAGGCGCTGCGCGGTGGCGCGCACGTGGGCGTGAGTGATGGCGACCGCCAGTGCGTCGGCGGCGTCGGCCTGCAGCTTGCCTTTCAGGTTGAGCATGATGCCGACCATGTGCTGCACCTGCACCTTGTCCGCCCCGCCCTTGCCGACCAGCGCCAGCTTGATCTCGGTGGCAGCGTACTCGTGCACCGGCAGATCGCGCAGCACCACCGCGCAGATCGCCGCGCCGCGCGCGTGGCCGAGCTTGAGCGCCGAATCGGCGCTCTTGCCCATGAACACCTTCTCGATCGCCACTTCCTGCGGCCGGTAGGTCTCGATCACCTCGCCCAGCCCGTGCAGCAGGCGCTTGAGCCGCTGCGCGAAGTCGCCATCGCCCAGCAGCACCAGCGGCGCATGATAGACATGCCGGCTGCGACCGCTCTCGTCGACGTCGATGATGCCGAGCCCGGTGCGCTGGGAGCCGGGATCGATGCCGAGGATGCGGGTCATCGAAACGCCGGGATTGGGGAGTCGGGATTCGGGATTGGTGACGCACCTGCCGTGCGGCGATCGCATTGCTGTTGCGAATCCCGAATAACGAATCCCGCCATCCCGGCCATCATCAGGCGCCAAGCGCCGCTTGATCGACGTTCGAATAGACGTCCTGGACATCGTCCAGGTCTTCGAGCATGTCGAGCAGCTTGCGGACCTGCACGGCGGTGTCGCCGTCGACGGCGATGTCGTTTTCGGCGCGGAAGGTGATTTCGGCGTGTGCCGGCTCCAGGCCGGCGGCGGTCAGCGCCTGCTTGACCTGGGCGAAGGCGTCCGGGGCGGTCAGCACGTCGATGGCGCCGTCTTCCGGGTAGACCACCACATCGTCGGCGCCGGCTTCGATCGCCGCGTCGGTGAGGGTGTCTTCGTCGGTGCCGGCGGCAAAGCTCAGCACGCCCAGGCGCTTGAACATGAAGGCCACCGAGCCATCGGTGCCCATGTTGCCGCCGCACTTGCTGAAGGCATGGCGCACGTCGGCCACCGCGCGCACGCGGTTGTCGGTCAGGCAGTCCACGATCACCGCCACGCCGCCGGGGGCGTAGCCCTCGTAGCGCACTTCCTCGTACTCCACGCCTTCCAGCTCGCCGGTGGCTTTCTTGATGGCGCGCTCGATCACGTCCTTGGACATGTTCGCCGACAGACCCTTGTCCACCGCCACGCGCAGGCGCGGGTTGTTGGACGGATCGCCACCGCCGCCGCGCGCGGCGACGCTGATCTCGCGAATGATCTTGGTGAACATCTTGCCGCGCTTGGCGTCGGAGGCGTTCTTGCGGCCTTCGATGGAGGGGCCTCTACCCATGGGTGGTTCCAGACTGGCTTGGATGACAGGGCGCGGATTTTACCTGATTGCTCGCCCGCACCGGGGCGGCGGCGTTCAGTGGCGGAACCGGCCCTGGCGCAGGAAGCGCAGCACCTGCTGCGCGGCCTCGGGCGAGCGCAACAGGCCGCTGTGGCTGGCCTGCACCACGCAATGGTCGCGCAGCCCGGGCAGGCGGGTTTCGGCCAGCGCCACGGTGCCGTCCGAGCCGCCGTCCAGCGGCGCCAGCCATCGCCCCACCCCGCGCGCGACGGTGCCGGCGATCTGGCCGATCTCCGCCTCGCCCTCCCATTGCACGACACCGTGCTGCAGCAAGGCCGCGCTGCGCCCCAGCGCCCAGCGCCCGCCGCGGCGGGCCAGGCCGCGCGCGGCGGCGCTGCCGCACAACGGCGAGCCCAGACAGACCACGCGGCGCACCGGCAATTCGGGCGCGGCGCGCAGGGCCTGCAGCGCGACCAGGCCGCCCAGGCTGTGGCAGACCAGCAATTGCGCGCCGGTCGCCTGCAGGCGTTCGATCAGCCGTGGCACGGCGCGTTCGGGTCCGCCGAGCACACTGGCGTAGCCGAACAGCGCCGGCGCCAAGCCCTCGGCACGCAGCCGGCGCGCGAGCGGCAACAGCCAGTGCGCGGTGTTCCAGATGCCGTGCACCAGCAGCACGTCGGCGGTCGCGGCGCTCGCCCGCTCACGCAGGATGCGTTGGGAGTGACCCGGGATGAACGAGGGTGCGCCGGACGCGGACGTCATGACCGCGACTTGGCGCCGGCTTCAGGTGAGCGCGGATGTGCGGCGGATCTGCCGCAGGTCGCTTGCGCGCGAATCAACGCCACCCGCGCCGGGCCGGCAGACCGGCAACCGATGCGCGTGCCGGCCTGCAGGCGACCGAGGTAGGGATGGTGCCGGTGGCACTCAGCGTGGCCGGGCGCGGGCAACCGTGGTCGCACGCCGCGCCAGCCGGGCATCGGCGCGCCGTTCAATCGGCCGCAACGCGCGGGGTGCGGCGCAGGATGAATTCGCGGTCGAGGATCTTGCCGACCGGGAAATCGTATTCGCCGACCTTCTCGAACCCGTAGCGGGCGTAGAAACGCTGCGCGCCGAAATTCTCCGACCACACGCCAATCCACAACGTGCGCGGGCCGTCGCGCTCCAGCCAGTCCAGCGTGGTCTCGAACAGGCGGCTGCCCCAACCGCTGTTCTGGTAGTCCTTCAACAGATACAGCCGCTTGAGCTCACCGTCGCCGGGACGCACGTCCTGGTGCGGCAGCCCGCAGGGGCCGGCGGCAGCGTGGCCGACCAGCAGGTTGTCCATCTCCAGCAGCCAGATCGCATAGTCCGGATGCGCCAGCACGATGCGCGCGCGCTCGACCGCATAGGTCTCCTGCAGGAAGCCGTGCAGATCCTCCTGCGGGTACAGATGCCCGAAGGTTTCGGTAAAGGTCTGCGCAGCCAGCAGCGACAAGGCTTCGGCATCGTCCGGTGTGGCGCGGCGGATGCGGGTCATGCGGGCGTCTCGTGCCGGGTGGACGTGGCAGCTTCGCGCATGCGGTGGTGGGGTCGCAAGCGGGGATTCGGGATTCGGGATTCGGGATTCGGGATTCGGGAATCGGAAGAGCATCTGCGATCCGATACGCGTTTGCGGGCCGGCGCGGCGTGGACTGCGCGCAGTGCGTTGTTGAGGGCGAGCGCGGGGCAAGGCCCTGCGTCGCGGCTGCGGCAGGCACCGCCGCCGGTGTGGGCATCGATCGTTGAGCGGGGGCGCGATGCGCCCGCGGCATCTCTGCACGCGACACGCTGCACGGCGCAGCGTGTCGGCTGCACGGCCACGCTGGGGTGGCCGTGTGGGTGGCAGGTCAGACCTGCTTGGGGCGTACCTGCACGTGCACTTCGGCCAGCTGATCGGCGGCGATCGGCGACGGGGCGTCGGTCATCAGGTCCTGTGCGCCGGTGGTCTTGGGGAACGGGATCACGTCGCGGATGGAGTCGGTGCCTGCCATCAGCGCCGCGATGCGGTCGATGCCGAAGGCGATGCCGCCGTGCGGCGGTGCGCCGTAGTTGAGCGCATCCAGCAGGAAGCCGAACTTGGCGCGCGCTTCCTCGGCGCCGATGCCGAGCAGTTCGAACACCGCGCTCTGCATGTCCGGGCGGTGGATACGGATCGAGCCGCCGCCGATTTCATTGCCGTTGAGCACCATGTCGTAGCCGCGCGACACCGCCGTGCGGGCATTGGCGCGCAGGTCGGCGATGTCGTCCACCGCCGGCGCGGTGAAGGGGTGATGCAGGGCGACGTAGCGCTGCGCCTCCTCGTCCCACTCGAACATCGGGAAATCGGTGACCCACAGCGGCGCCCAGCCATCGGCGATCAGGTTGAAATCCTTGCCGGCCTTCAAACGCAGCGCGCCCATGAAGTCGGACACCTTGTTGTAGCCGCCGGCACCGAAGAACACGATGTCGCCGTTGCCGGCCCCGACGTGCTTGAGCAGCGCAGCGAAGGCGTCTTCGCTAAAGAACTTGGCGATCGGCGAGCTGACTTCGCCACTCGCCGACAGCTTGACGTAGGCCAGGCCCTTGGCGCCGTACTTGGCGGCGTGGGCGGCGTATTCGTCGATCTGCTTGCGCGACAGCGTGGCGCCACCGGGGATGCGCAGCGCGGCCACGCGGCCGTCGGCATCGTTGGCGGCGGCGGTGAACACCGGGAACTCGCTGCTCTTGACCAGTTCGGCCACGTCGACCAGTTCCAGCGCGATGCGCAGGTCCGGCTTATCCGAGCCATAGCGACGCATCGCCTCGGCCCAGGTCATGCGCGGGAACTGCGCGGCCAGTTCGACGTCCACCACTTCGGCGAAGATGGCGCGAATCATGTCTTCGACGAAATCCTGCACGTCGCGCTCGCGCACGAAGGCGAATTCCATGTCGAGCTGGGTGAATTCCAACTGGCGGTCGGCGCGCAGCGCTTCGTCGCGGAAGCAACGCGCAATCTGGTAATAGCGGTCGAAGCCGGCCACCATCAGGATCTGCTTGAACAGCTGCGGGCTCTGCGGCAAGGCGTAGAACTCGCCCGGATGCATGCGCGCCGGCACCAGGAAGTCGCGCGCGCCTTCCGGGGTGGCCTTGGTCAGGATCGGGGTTTCGATGTCCTGGAAATCGCGTGCGTCCAGGTGCCGGCGCAGCGCCTGCACCAGCTTGATGCGGGTGCGCTGCATGCGCTGCATTTCCGGACGGCGCAGGTCCAGATAGCGGTACTTCAGGCGCGTCTCCTCGCCCGGGTTCTCGTGCGCGTGGAACGGCAGCGGCGCGGCCTTGTTGAGGATGCTGATGCGGGTGGCGATCACTTCCACCTTGCCGGTGCGCAGCTTGTCGTTGACCGCGTGCCGCGCACGCACCACGCCTTCGACCTGCAGCACGTCCTCGTAGCCAAGGCTGGCGGCCACCTTGAACAGCTCGGCACTGGCGTCGTCGCCGGCCACCGGTTCGACCGTCACCTGCACGATGCCTTCGTGGTCGCGCAGGTCGATGAAGCACACCCCGCCCAGGTTGCGGGCCACGTCGGTCCAGCCGGCGAGAGTGACGGTTTGGCCGATCAAGGTCTCATCGACCAGGCCGCAGAAGTGGGTACGCATCGAAAGCTCCGCTGAAAAACCCGACACAGGACAGCGCCGGAGAGCCGGATATTCTGGGGCCGGCGGGCGGCAGGAGCAAATCGGCGGGCGCTCATGGCCGCTTAAGTCAGGGCCCGGCCGAATAGGCGCCAGACCCTTCCGCACCAAGGACGCCACGATGCTGCGCACCGCCCTGCTGCTCTCCGGCTTCGGCCTGATCACCCTGACCGGCCTGCTGACCAGCGCGCCTGCCGCCGCGCAGGACCGCAGCTGGAACGGCCCCAGCATCACCTGCTCCAGCAACGACAACCGTCGCCGCGAGTGCGATACGCCGTTCCGCGGCCGCGCGGTGCTGGTCGAGAACATCTCCGGCACGCGCTGCATCGAAGGCCGCAACTGGGGCAGCGAGCGCGGCCGCGTCTGGGTCGACAACGGCTGCCGGGCGCGCTTTGTCGATGGCCGCAACGGTGGCAGCTGGGGCGGCAACGGTGGCCCCGGTGGCGGGGTCGCCGGCACGGTGCGCTGCGAGAGCAACGACCAGCGCCAGAAGATCTGCGACACCGGCTGGCGCCGCGCGATGCTGGTGCGCCAGCTGTCCAACACGCCCTGCGTGGAAGGCCGCAACTGGCGCCAGGACGGGGGCCGGATCTGGGTGGACGACGGCTGCCGGGGCGAGTTTGCGCAGGCACGCGGCGGCTGGGACCGGGGTGACGGCGGCTACGGTGGCCGCGACGACCGCCCGCGCAACGATTACGCCATCACCTGCGCCAGCGACGACCGCCGCCTGCGTACCTGCGGCTGGGATGGCCGCTATGGCCGCCCGGTGCTGACCCGCCAGCTGTCCGACACCCGTTGCGAGGAAGGCCGCAGCTGGGGGTACGACGAGCGCCGCGCGACGGTATGGGTCAACGATGGTTGCCGGGCACGCTTCGAGGCGCGTTGAGGCCGCGGATGGGCGCGCCGCGCGCGGCTGGGTCCAGGGGTTAGGCCTTCCGCCCTGCCAGCGCCTGCGGCGCGCTGGTCCGGCTCAGGCGGGGTCGGCCGCGGGCTTGGCAGCAGGCTTGCTCTCGGCGGCGGCCGCCGGCTTGGCATCGCCGCCGGCGCTGCTGCTTTCGGTGAGGTTTTTCTTCTTCTCGCCCGCCGACTTGAAGTCGGTCTCGTACCAACCGCTGCCGGACAGACGGAACGAGGGCGCGGTGATCTGGCGCTTGATCGTGGCCGCCGCGCAGGCCGGACAGGTCTGCGGATCGGGGTCGGCCATCTTCTGCAGGCGGTCGAAGGCGTGACCGCAGGTGGTGCACTGGAAACCGTAGATGGGCATGGCAGGATCAGCTGAAGACGATGCGGGGCGCAGATTCTAGACGGATGCGGGCGGGCAGGTGCAGTGGGCCGTCTGCGACCCTGCACGCGCGCGAACATCTTGCGGGCGAGAGACATCGATCGATGGTGGCTGGGTGGCGCTTGCGCGCCAGGTGCGCTCGCTCGACATCGCCGTTCCAATCGGCAGAAACACGAGGTCGGAGTGTCGCGCGCGTATCGAAGGTAGCAGCCTACGCATCGAGCAGTCATCAAATCGGCGTGATCTCGCGAACCGCGCAGAGAGATGAGGCGACCATCCCGCACGCCACAAACTCACGCTTTGCATCGGCCTGACCTCACACCGGCCGCTATCGAGAGCCACTGAGCCAGGTCGTTTCGATCAAGCCGCACAATCCGGGCTGCTACACTCGAACACGTGATCGACGCGCCTCTCCCCCCACGAGGACCGCATCCATGCTGCGGCTGACTGCCTTATTGCTGGGCGTTGCCCTGCTGCTGACCGGCAGCGGGCTGCTCGGCACCTTGCTTGCCGTGCGCGGCGGCCAGGCCGGTTTCGATGCGCGTGCGCTGGGCCTGATCATGTCCGGGTATTTCGCCGGCTTCTTTCTCGGCACCTTTTTCGCACCGCCGCTGATTCGGCGCATCGGGCATATCCGCGCATTCGCCTTTTACGCGGCGCTGGCGGCGATTGCCGTGTTGCTGCATCCGATCTGGTTGAACGCCTGGGGCTGGGGCCTGCTGCGCCTGGTCACCGGCGCGGCACTGGTCGGCCTGTACACGGTGATCGAAAGCTGGCTCAACGCCGAGCCGGACGCGCGTCGGCGCAGCCGGGTGTTCTCGGTGTACATGGCGATCAATCTGTCGGCGTTGGCACTGGGCCAGATCCTGCTCACTGTAGGCGATGCGGGCGCACCGGCGATGTTCACGCTGACGGCAATCCTGATCTGTGCGGCAGTGATGCCGGTGATGACCACGCGCCTGATTCCGCCCGAAGTGCCGCACGTCTCGCGGCTGCGCCTGAAAACGCTGTACGCGTTGGCGCCGGTGGCGACCATCGGCGCGGGACTGTCGGGCCTGGCGATGGGGGCGTTCTGGGGATTGTTGCCGGTGTACGCCAACCGCCTCGGGCTGGATGCCGATGGCGTGGCGATGTTCATGCTCACCGCCATCATCGGCGGCGCGGTGTTGCAGTGGCCGATCGGGCGCATCAGCGATGGCCATGACCGGCGCATCGGCCTGGTCACGATCAGCGTGCTGGCGGCCGGCATTGCGATCGCTGCCGCGGTGCCGATGGTGCAGGCACAGACCCACCTGCTGTTCGTGCTGTTCTTCGTGTACGGCGGGTTGGCGTTCTCGCTGTATCCGTTTGCGGTGGCGCACATGCTCGATTACCTGCCGCGCGAAGATCTGCTCTCCGGCTGCAGCAGCCTGCTGCTGGTGCATGGCGTGGGCGCAGCGATCGGTCCGGCCCTGGCCGGTGGCGCAATGCAGAAATTCGGACCAGCGGCACTGCCGGTGTATTTCGCGGTGATGCTGCTGGCGCTGTCCGGATTTACCCTGACACGCTTGCTGCGCTTCACGCGCCGCCGCACCCATCCGATCTCGTTCCGCCCGATGTTGCGCACCACGCCATCGGCGCTGGAGTTGATGCCGGAAACACAACAGGCCGAAGCACCGCCGCACGTCAAGGGCGGCTGACACACCTGTTTCACCGTCGTCAGTCGCTGCGCTGCTGATCAGGCGATCTGCAGCGTTGCTGCAGAGGCCCCTTTGCCCGCCCACCATTGCGAGGGGCGCCGCAAGGCGAAGCAGCTGGTGGACGACTTTTTGGATGGATCAGCTATGGAGCGGTCGATCTGCCGCTTGGCTGCAAGGCCCTTGCCCGCCCACCATCGCAGGACACGCCGCAAGTACGTCCTTGTAGGCTCTTACGCGGCATCCATGCCGCGTAAGGTCCCGCGACGGTGAGCGGACAAGGACCAGTCGAGATGGTCGGTGTGCATGGTTAAGAGCAGTGCGTGATGCGCGCTGCTCGATAGTGGCGTGCCGCTCGAAGCCCGACACACGTGCGACAAGCAGCTTTTCGCGCGGGCATCGACCAACTTCCTGGTGCGGTGTCCTTACCGGTTGCGGGAACCTTGGCGGCATGGATGCCGCCAAGGAGCCTCCATGGACGGATTCACGGCGTGTCTCGCAAGTGGTGAGGGCACTGCGCACTCGACTCAGCAGGCTTTTGACCTGAGCACTTGAGTGCATCTACAACAACGCGACGACTCGAAATCGCTTGTCTTGAAGTGGAGACAACGCTGCAACACGAAACTCCGGGTGTCTTGCAATAGCGCAGCCCAGAAACATCGAAAAAGCGCTGAATCGCCATCGTCCCGACGTTAGGACTTCCCAAGTCCATCTGGTGATCCCGTCCACACCTTTAGCGCGGTCATCATCACGCAATGCAAGCGCGGCAGTCTTTGCAGACCCTCCCCGCTTGTTGGATTGCAATGGATTCGACGTCCTCCTCGCGCGTGCGCCGTCCGGCCACGCTCGCCTTGTTGCTGGTTCCGCTCACCCTGCCCGCTTACGCGCAACAAGTCCCCGATGGCGCAGCGTCTGGCCCGGCTGCGGCCGAACCGGGCAGCGCTGGCGAACAGGTGTCCACGCTGGACCAGGTGCAGGTGGTCGGCCAGGCGATGACGTATTCCAAGACCAACGTCAGCAAGGAAATGCTGGACCGCCAGTTCGTGCTCGGCAGCGTCAACGATGCGCTCAACGAACTGCCCGGCGTGGTGGTCACCGAGGCCGATGCCTTCGGCTCGTCGGATTGGGGCACCCAGATCAGCATGCGCGGCTTTGTCAGCAATCGCGATACCCAGCAGATCGGCACCACCATCGATGGCGTGCCCAACGGCGGCTCGGCGTATGGCGGCGGCTCCAAGGCCAACCGTTTCATCGACATGCCGGACCTGGAAACGGTGGAAGTCAGCCAGGGCACCGCCGACATCGCCTCGCGCTCCAACGAAGCGCTGGGCGGCACCTTGAACTATCTCACCGGCGAGCCGCTGGAAGAGCAGCGCGTGCGCGTGATCGGCGGCATCGGCGACAACCAGGCGCGCAAGTATTACGCGCGCTACGACACCGGCCTGCTCGGGGGCAGCACACGCGCCTGGGTCAGCGGCTCGTCGGCACGCAACGACGACTGGATCGACGGCAGCGGCCACACCAGCCGCGATCATCTGGCCGGCAAGTTCGTCAGCATCCTGGACAAGTGGACCCTCAGCGGCTACGCCTCCTACGACGATGCCGACGAATCCGAATACACCAGCGTGACGCCCGAGCAGTTCGCGCGCGACCCCGAGCACGATCTGTTGACCGGCACGCTCACCGGCATTCCGTACCTGGACCAGAACTACCGCTCCGGCTCGCGTGCGCTGCGCAAGAACACCTTTGGCTACCTGCGTGGCGCCTTCGATGGCGGCAACGGCTTCAAGACCACGCTGACCGGCTATGCGCATCGCATGCAGGGCCGCGGCGACTGGATTCCGCCGTATCTGGTGGATGTCACCAACGATGGCTCCGGCGCGCCGGAATCCGAAGCCCGCGGCGGCAACACCGTGTACGCCGGCAGCGACCTGGGCAAGCTGTATTACCTCACGCCCGGCGGCGCGGCCGCGACCATGCTGGCCGGCTGCGCCGGCAGCGATGCGGTGCCGGCCGAATCCAACCCGGCCTGCTATCCGGCCGGCTCGGTGCCGGTGCAGTCGTATCGGCACAGCCACTACGACAACCACCGCGCCGGTGCGATGGCCGACGTGGAATGGCGCGCCGATCTCGGCGCCATCGACAACACCGTGCGCGCCGGCGCCTGGCTGGAGCGCTACGACCGCAGTGTCACCCGCGACTGGCATCGCCTGCTCAACGTCGGCACCAACATCAGCTTCGATCATCAGCCGTACTGGGTGCAGTTCAAGGACAACTACCAGACCGACGAGCAGATGTATTACGTCGAGGACGTGATGCGCTACGGCGCCTTCGCCTGGCGCGTGGGCGTCAAGCAGTTCTTCGTCGACCAGACCCGCGACCGCCGCATCGGCGATGCGCAGCATGTGGAATCGGATTCGCATTCGGACCCGCTGCTGTCGGCCGGCCTGACCTGGACCACACCGGTGCAGGGCCTGGAAGCCTTTGCCGGCTACTCGCAGAACTTCGCTGCGATTCCCTCCGGCGTGCTCGGCGAGACCGACCCGGTCGCACTGAGCCGCGTGCAACCGGAAACCGCCGACAACGTCGAACTCGGCCTGCGCCTCAGCCGCTGGCCGTTGACCGGCAGCGTGACCCTGTACGACATCCGCTTCGACAACCGCATCGTCTATGTGCCGGCCAACTTCGTCACCGGCATCGATTACCTGGGCGAAACCGACGGCGTGTACGAGAACTTCGGCGGCGTGCATGCGCGCGGCGTGGAAGCGGCACTGGGCTATGGCTGGGACAACGGCTGGCGCATCAACGGTGCCTACACCTACAACAAGGCCGATTACCTGGGCAGCGGCGACGCCGCACGCGATACCGCGCTGGAGATCACCCCGGGCGCGCAGGTGATCGGCCAACCGCGCAACACCCTGGTGATGTCGGCGGACTGGCGCGGCCAGGCGTGGCGCTTCGGTGTGTCCGGGCGCTATCTGGGCAAGCGCTACCTGGATGCCTCCAACCGCGCCGCACTCGATGGCGTGACCACCTTCGATGCCAACCTCGGGGTGGAGCTGTCGCAGCTGTCGTCGCAGCTCAAGGGCCTGCAGCTGGCGCTCAACGTCAGCAACCTCACCGACAAACGCTACCTGGAAGGCGTGGACGGCAGCGACAGCGCCTTTATCGCCGCGCCACGCACGGTCGGGCTGACGTTGACGCTGGATCTCTAACGTCGGCGGCGCATTGCCGATCTGCGCGAGATGGGCCTGCAACGTGCGCGAGCGGATCGGGTTGAAGACACGCCGCCCGATCCGCTCCCTGCATCGCCTGCCACGCAGGTGCAAACGGAGAGGATCGGCGGTGTTGCAAGCGCAAGACAATAAACCCGCTGACGCGTCGGTTACGCTCAGCCCGCTCCAGCGCAGACAGGATGGGAACGCCAACCAGGTGACACGATGATCGACCTTCCCCGCCGCCGCGTTCTGCAGACCGGGCTTGCCAGTGCCGCCGCCGCGCTGCTGCCGCCCAGCATCGCGCGGGCCGCCGCCATCGCGCCGGACCGCCGCACCGGCACGCTGGAGGATCTGCAGCATGTGGTGATCCTGATGCAGGAAAACCGCGCCTTCGATCATTACTTCGGCAGCCTGCCCGGCGTGCGCGGGTTCGGCGATCGTTTTCCGATTCCCGCACCGCCGCTACCGGGCGCGCCCGCGCGCACGGTGTGGCTGCAGCCCAGCGAGGACGGCCTCCAATGGCTGACGCCGTTTGCGCTGGATACGGCAGCGCAATTCGGCTTCATGCGCGTGCAAGGCACGCCGCATAGTTGGGTGGATGCGCAACACGCCTGGGATCACGGCCGGCTCGGCCACTGGGCCGCCGCCAAGCACAACCATGCGCTGGGCTATTACCGGCGCGCGGATATTCCGTTCCAGTACGCGCTCGCCGACGCCTTCACCATCTGCGATGCGTACCACGCCTCAATCCAGACCGGCACCAATTCCAATCGCGTGTTCCTGTGGAGCGGCGGCAACGACCCGCAGGCGCGTGCCGGTGGCCCGGTGATCGGCAACTCGCACGACAACTTTGCGGAGCTGGGCGGTTTCCCCGACTCCTACCGCTGGACGACCTACGTCGAGCAGCTACAGAACGCCGGCGTGTCCTGGCAGATCTATCAGGACATGCGCGACAACTTCACCGACAATCCGCTGGCGGGCTTCGCGCCATTCCGGCAGGCCTTCACTGCCGCGCCCGGGCACGATGCGCAACTGCGCGCGCGTGGCGTGAGCACGCGCGGTGTCGAGCAGCTGCGCGCCGATGTGCTGGGCGGGCAACTGCCATCGGTGAGTTTCATCATTGCCGATGCGGCCAGCAGCGAACATCCTGATCCCTCCAGTCCAGCGCAAGGCGCGGCCTACACCGCACGCGTGCTGGATGCGCTCACCGCCGATCCGCAGGTATGGAGCCGCACCGCATTGCTGTTGATGTTCGACGAGAACGACGGCTTCTTCGATCACATGCCGCCGCCGGCGCCGCCGTCGCCGGACCCACGCGCGGCCGGCGGCTTTGCGGGCGCATCCAGCATTGCCACCGACGACGATTACCACCGCCACCCGGCACCGGGCGAACAGAAAGTGGATCTGCCCGAGCTGCGCGGCCGCCCCTATGGCCTGGGCCCGCGTGTGCCGCTGTACGTGATCTCGCCGTGGAGCCGCGGCGGCTGGGTGGATTCGCAGGTGTACGACCACACGTCGGTATTGCGGCTGCTGGAACGCCGCTTCGGCGTGCCCGCACCGGAGATCACGCCGTGGCGGCGCGCGGTCTGTGGCGACCTGGTCAATGCGTTCGACTTCCGCAAGGCCGATGCGCGCCCGTTCGCCGCGACGCTGCCCGATGTCAGCGCGACCGCAGCGCGCGCAGCAGCCCTGCGCGAACACGCACTGCCACCCTTGCCTGCCGCGTTGCAACCGCCGCAGCAGCCCTTCGGTACACGCCGTTCGCGGGCGCTGCCGTATCGCCCAGGCGTGGAACTGGTCCCGTTGCCCGAGCGTGGCCAGGTGAAGCTGCGCATGTCCAACGCGGGTGCTGCGGTGGTCCTGCATGTCTACGACCGCTTCGATCTTGCGGCGATTCCGCGCCGTTACACCGTAGGGAGCGGCGCAGCAGTGGACGCCACGTGGACCACCGCCGATGGCCGTTACGATCTGTGGTTGCTCGGCCCCAACGGATTCCATCGTCACTACCGTGGCGATCTGAGCGCACCGTTGCTGGTGACCGAGATCACACAGGATGCAAACGATCCTACAGCCGTGTCGTTATCGCTGCGCAATGCCGGCAGCACTGCCGTGCAGGTGGAGCTGCAACCGGCCGCATATTCAGCCGCGCAGCCGCACGAACGCCTGAGCGTTGCACCCGGCACCACCGAGCAGCGCCGTTGGAAAGCGGCGGCAACTGGCGGCTGGTACGACCTGTGGGTGCACCACGCCGGCGCAGCCCAGCGTCTGGCCGGACGTATCGAAACCGGTGCAGACAGCGTCAGTGATCCAGCCATGGGCGGGCCGGCGCGGCTGCAGCAAGATCTGCCTTTGCCGATCGGCGCACCCGGCTGAACCTTGCAGCCGGGCATGCGGTGAGCGCGCATGTGGCTGGCTGGCCCGCTTTGCTGCGCACGGTCGCGCTCAGTGCGCGTCGGCCGCATCCAGCATGCCGATCGTCCCCAACCAGGTTTCCACCAGATGCGGCCATTGCGCGATCGGCAGTGCAACTGCGCGTAGACCGAACGCATGCCAACCTTCGGCATAGAGACGCCTTTCTGCCGGTACGCCGGCTTGCTTGAGCGCCATGTAGTAGGCCAGCGATTGACTCACGCCATTCACCGCATCAGTCCTCGGCCTACGGCAAGAAGGTTGGCGGCGTCCGTGCAGTGACGGTGCTGTCTGGCCGCAGCGACAGATGGGTAGGATCGCGTGTGGCGCGGTCGTCGTGCTCGTGCGCCCACAGATGGCCCGGATAGACGGCGATGGCAATGACACCCCCTGATGCGCACGGTCGTACCTCGAACAGCTGGCAGGAAACCGCAAGCAGCTTGCGGACTCACACGCGACATAACGCGGGAGGCAGCGGGTCGTTGCGCTCACCCCACCATGCTGTCGCGCACCGCGGCCGCCACTGCCTTCAACGCCGCGTCGCGCGCATCGCTGTCGACGCTGGCGCCATTCAAGTACGCGGTGAGCAGCAATGGCGCCTTGCCTGCCGGTGGCCAGATGATGGCGATGTCGTTGCGGGTGTCGCTGCCGTTGCTGCCGGTCTTGTCGCCGATCTTCCAGCCGCGCGGCAGGCCGGCGCGCAGGCAGGTATCGCCGGTGCGGTTGTCGATCATCCAGTCGGTCAGCTGCTTGCGCGAGGCCGGTTGCAGCGCGTTGCCGAGCAGCAGGGTGCGCAAGGTGGCGGCCATTGCCGCCGGCGTGGTGGTGTCGCGCGGGTCGCCCGGGGCAAACCGGTTCATCTCCGGCTCGCGGCGGTCGCTGCGGGTGTGCGCATCGCCGATGCCGCGCAGGAACGCGGTCAGGCCGGCCGGGTTGCCGACCAGCGGAAACAGCAGGTTGGCGGCCGGGTTGTCGCTGTAGATCATCGTGGCCCGGCAGAGCTCGGCCACGCTCAGCGCCCCGCCGACATGGCGCTCGGTGACCGGGGCATGCTCGAGCATGTCGGAGGCACGGATCTTGACCCGTTGCACCAGCGTCAGCTTGCCCTGGTCCACCCGCTGCAAGACTGCCGCAGCCAATACAAATTTGAAGGTGCTGCACATCGGAAAGCGCTCGTCCTCGCGCTGGCCGAGGCGCTTGCCGGTGGCGCTGTCGAGCAGGCTGATGCCCAGGTGGCCGCCGGTGCGGCGTTCGATCTCCGCCCACTGTGCCCGCAGCACATCGTCCAGCGTCATCGCCGGCGTGAGTGCCCATGCAGGTCTGGAGGCAGCAAGCAGCACGCCCGCGCCGGTTGCGTACAAGAATTGTCGACGGTTCAACATGCAGCAGCCTCCCGGTGAGAGCCCGCAGTATCGGCGCATGCCGGCCACCGGACTATTGCGATGTTTCGATCCCTGGCATGAATTGAACTAATCTCTGTGCATGCCCCGGCCCCGTCTTCCGCTCAATGCCCTGCGCGCCTTCGAGGCCGCCGCGCGCCACCAGAACCTGACCCGCGCCGCGAGCGAGCTGTGCGTCAGCCAGGCCGCGCTCAGCCACCAGATCAAGGCGCTGGAACAGCAACTGGGCAGCAGCCTGTTCCACCGCCTGCCACGCGGCGTGGCGCTCACCGACGAGGGCGCGGCGCTGGCACCGGTGCTCGGCGAGGCCTTCGACCGCATCGCGGCGACCCTGGAGCGCTTTGCCGACGGGCGCTATCGCGAGGTGCTCAGCGTCGGCGTGGTCGGCACCTTCGCCACCGGCTGGCTGCTGCCGCGATTGCCAGCGTTTCATGCCGCGCATCCGGATATCGAATTGCGCCTTTCCACCCACAACAACCGGGTCGATCTGGCTGGCGAAGGGCTGGATCTGGCGATCCGTTTTGGCGACGGCGACTGGCAGGGCCAGATCGCCCATGCGCTGATGGAGGCGCCGTTTGCGCCGGTGTGCGCGCCCAGCATGGCGCGGGGCCTGCGCACACCGGCCGATCTGGCCCAGCTGCCGTTATTGCGCTCGTACCGTCTGGACGAATGGCCGCAGTGGTTTCGCGCGGCGGGCGTGGCCGAAGTCGCCGCACGCGGGGCGATGTTCGATTCGTCGTTGACGCTGGCCAGCGCGGCGGCCGCCGGTGCCGGCGTGGCATTGTTGCCGTTGCCGATGTTTCGCCAGGATCTGGATGCCGGGCGCCTGGTCTGCCCGTTCCCGATCCAGATCGACGCCGGACGCTATTGGCTCACCCGGCTGCGCTCGCGCCCGGAAGGCGATGCCGATGCACGATTGCGCGACTGGCTGACAACGGAGCAACAGCGCTCCGGTTGAGCGAGCCCGCCGCTGCGCTCAGCGGCGCGCGGATGCCGCGATCCCCTGCACCGCCACGCGGCGAAACGCCTCGTAGTGCGCCCTGTCGGCGAACCAGTGCGGGGCGAACAGCTCGAACAAGCGGTCGTTGTGATACAGCAGCAGCACCCGCTCGTTCTCGCGGTAGCGGATGTAATCGGACCAGGGCCGGCGCAGTCGCCCGTCTGCCCAGGTGATCTCCAGCCCGGTCTCGTCCCACGCAAAGGTGTAGGTATGCCGCAGCGCGGCCTGCTGCGCGTGCAGGCGTTTGATCTTCCGCGGCAAGCCCCAGACGTGCAACACCACCAGGCCGATCAAGCCGCCGCCTCCGGCACCGATCAGCATCGGGCCGATGATTTCGCCGGCCCCGATCAGTTGCAGCAACCCCGCCCCGATCAACAGCAGGACCACCAGGATCACGATCAACAGCTTGGCCGTCTGTCGCGCATGCAGGCGCTGCGCGGCCAGATGGTCTTCCAGACTGATGGTGGCGCTGATCATGTTGCCTACCTCCCTGTGCTTGGCCCCACGCGCATCGTAACGCCTGCGCGTTACGCGCCTTCGATCAACTCCATCCACGCCGCCTCGGCTGTGGCCAGCTGCTGCGCCGTCGCCTCGCGGTCGCGGCCCAGGACCGCCATCTTGTCGGTGTCGGCATAGTTCGCCGGGTTGGCCAGCTGGCGGTCGAGCTCTGCCAACGCGGCTTCCAGCTCGCCGACGCGCTTTTCCGCGCTGGCCAGCTTGTGCGGGTTGACGGCTTTCTTCGGCGGCAGTGGCTTGGTCGGCGGCGGCGGAGTCGGCGCCACTTCGGCCATCTTCTGCTTGGTGCCCTGGGCGGCCGGGCGGCTGCGCAGCCAGGCGGCGTATTCGTCCAGATCGCCAGCGAACGGCTCGACCACGCCATCGGCCACGCGCCAGAAACTGTCGCAGACCAGGCCGATCAGATGGCGGTCATGCGAGACCATCACGATGGCGCCCTCGAAGTCGCTCAGCGCCTCGGCCAGGGCCTCGCGCATTTCCAGGTCCAGATGGTTGGTCGGTTCGTCCAGCAGCAGCACGTTGGGCTGCTGCCAGGCGATCAGCGCCAGCGCCAGACGCGCGCGCTCGCCGCCGGAGAACCCATCCACCACTTCGAAGGCGCGGTCGCCGGCGAAGTTCCATTTGCCCAGGAAATCACGGAACGCCTGATTGGCGCCATCCGGCGACAGTTCGCGGAAG
The DNA here is from genome assembly GCF_056675615.1 of Xanthomonas sp. NCPPB 2864. Classification (NCBI taxonomy): domain Bacteria; kingdom Pseudomonadati; phylum Pseudomonadota; class Gammaproteobacteria; order Lysobacterales; family Lysobacteraceae; genus Xanthomonas; species Xanthomonas sp. NCPPB 2864. The sequence continues at coordinate 151,371 of NZ_JBWWVS010000001.1, read as the reverse complement.
TGATCCATCGGCGACTGGCCCTCGTGCAGCGATTCCACCGTGTGCTGCGCGAAGTAGCCGATCCGCAGATCCGGATGCGCACTGCGCTCGCCCGACAGCGGCTGCAGCTCGCCCACCAGCGTCTTGACCAGCGTTGACTTACCCGCACCATTCGGCCCCAGCAACCCGATCCGGTCACCCGCCTCCAATCCGAATCCAACATCGTGCAACACGGTAATCGCATCGCTGGACCCGCGCTTTTGCGACTCCCCATTCCCGATTCCCGATTCCCGCGGCGCAGCCGCATACCCGCAAGCAGCGTGATTCAGCCGGATCAACGAAAACGGCAAGCGATTGGGCTGGGCGAACTGGATGCGGAATTCGCGCTCGGCGCGTACCGCCTCGGTGCCGGCCATCTTGGCCAGGCGCTTCATGCGGCTCTGTGCCTGGGTGGCCTTGCTGGCCTGCGCCTTGAAGCGGTCGATAAAGCTCTGCAGATGCGCGCGCTCGGCCTGTTCCTTGTCGTGGGCGATCTGCTGCTGACGCAGGTGCTCGATGCGCTGGCGCTCGAAATCGGTATAGCCGCCGACATACAGCTTGGCGGTGCCGCCGTGCAGATGCAGCGTATGCGTGGCCACGTTGTCGAGGAACTCGCGGTCATGCGAAATCAGCAGCAAGGTGCCCGGGTACTTGAGCAGCCATTGCTCCAGCCACAGCACCGCATCCATGTCCAGGTGGTTGGTCGGTTCGTCCAGCAGCAGCAGGTCGCTGGGCATCATCAGCGCGCGCGCCAGGTTCAGGCGCACCCGCCAGCCGCCGGAGAACGAGGACACCGCGCGGTGATGGGTGTCGGCCGGGAAGCCCAGGCCGTGCAGCAACTTGCCGGCACGCGCCTCGGCGTCGTAGGCGCCCAGCTCGGCCATCTTCTGGTGCGCGTTGGCGACCGCTTCCCAATCCTCGCGCGCGGTGGCTGCGGCCTCTTCCTGCAGGATCGCCGAGACCTCGATGTCGCCACCGAGCACGAACGACAGCGCCGGATCGGGCAGCGACGGGGTTTCCTGCGAGACGCTGGCGGTGCGCACCTTGCCGGGCAGGTCGACATCGCCCTTGTCCGCTTCCAGTTCGCCCTTGACCGCGGCGAACAGGCTCGACTTGCCGGTGCCATTGCGGCCCACCACACCGACGCGGTAGCCGGCATGCATGGTCAGGTCGACGTTGGACAACAGCAGACGCTCGCCGCGTCGCATGGAGAAGTTGCGCAGGGAAATCATTGATGGACAGTCCGATAGAACGAAAAGGAATGAGCAGATGAGCAGCACTCCTGCGACGCCATTCTAGCGTTAACGAATAATTAGCGCCTTCGGGCTGGCCGTCGTTCCCTTCGCATCGCCGCGACCAGACCCCGCCCAGCCTTGCTGGTCCTGCCTGGACCCCCGTTCGGAGTTGTCATGAATTACCCGTTGTCCACGCTCGCAACCGCCGTCGTTGCGGCGCTGCTCGCCTCCCCCGCCTTCGCCCAGACCGCCACCCCGGCCAGCGCGCCCGCCAATACGCTCGATACCGTCATCGTCACCGGCACCCGCGTCTCCGACCGTACCGTGGCCGAGTCGCAGTCGCCGATCGACATCATCAGCGCCGAGTCGCTGCAGGCCACCGGCACCTCGGAGCTGGCCACCGCGCTGGCCCGCGCGCTGCCGTCGCTGAACTTCCCGCGCCCGGCCCTGAGCGACGGCACCAGCGCGATCCGTCCCGCGCAGCTGCGCGGCCTGTCGCCGGACCAGGTGCTGGTGCTGGTCAACGGCAAGCGCCGCCACACCTCCTCGCTGCTCAACCTCAACGGCACCATCGGCCGTGGCGCCGCGGCAGTGGACCTGAACACCATTCCGGTGGCGGCGATCGCGCGCGTGGAAGTGCTGCGCGACGGCGCCTCGGCGCAGTACGGCTCCGATGCCATCGCCGGCGTGGTCAACATCGTGCTCAAGGGCGCGGAGAAGGGCGGCAGCCTGCAGGCCGGCTTCGGCCAGTATTCGGCCGGCGACGGCAGCAACTACGAGCTGTCCGGCGACACCGGCGTGGCCTACGGCAACGAGCGCGGCTGGCTGCACGTGGCCGCCCAGCTCAACCAGCAGGACCCCACCGACCGCGCGCGCGGCTATGCCGGCGCACCCAGCGCCTCGCAGCCGGCCGTGGGCCAGAAGGCGTTCAAGATCGGCGACCCGGACGTGAATGCGCAGGCGGTGTCGGCCAATACCGAGTTCGCCTTCAGCGACAGCATCACCGGCTACGCCTTCGCCACCGCCAGCAACCGCGACATCACCTCGTTCGCGTTCTTCCGCGCGCCGGGCAGCAGCCAGAACATCCTGTCGGTGTATCCGCAGGGCTTCCTGCCGGAAATCCAGACCTACGCCAAGGACCGCTCGCTGGTGGCCGGCGTGCGCGGCTCCACCGCCAGCGGCTGGGACTGGGATGCCAGCTACAACTACGGCTACAACAAGATCGATTTCCACACCCGCAACACGCTCAACGTGAGCCTGGGGCCGAGCTCGCCGACCTCCTTCTACGACGGCGCGCTGGAGACCACGCAGAACATCGTCAACCTGGACGTCAAGCGCGGCTTCGACTGGGGCCTGGCGTACCCGGTGACGGTGGCCTTCGGCGCCGAATACCGCAACGAGAAGTGGAATCAGTCGCCGGGCGAAGTGGGCTCGTATTTCCAGGCCGGCACGCTGGCCGGTGGCGCGCAGGGCTTTGGCGGATTCGCGCCCAGCGTGTCCGGGCGATACTCGCGTGACAGCTACGCGCTGTACGCAGATCTGGAAGCCGATTTCACCGACAAGTTCTCCGCCGGCCTGGCCGGGCGCTACGAAGACTTCAACGACTTCGGCAGCCAGGCATCGGGCAAGTTGTCCGGGCGCTATGCGTTCACCGACAAGATTGCGCTGCGCGGCACGGTGGCGTCGGGCTTCCGCGCGCCATCGCTGGCGCAGCAGTATTTCCAGTCCACCAGCACCACCTTCCTGGCCGGCAATCCGAACCCGTTCGAGATCCGCACCTTCCCGGCCGACAGCAACGTGGCGCGCGCGCTGGGCGCAGAGCCGCTGGATGCCGAGACCTCGCTGTCCTACAGCCTGGGCCTGGTGCTGCAGCCGACCGATGCGCTCTACCTCACCGTGGATGCGTACCAGATCGATGTGGACGACCGCATCGTGCTGTCGTCCAACCTCACCGGCACCGGCGTGCGTAACTTGCTCGAAGCGCAGGGCATCTTCGGCATCAACGGCGGGCGCTACTTCACCAATGCGGTGGACACGCGTACGCGCGGCGTGGACGTGGTCGGCAGCTACCGCTGGCAGCTCGCCGCCAGCAGCGTGGACCTGACCGCCGGCTACAACTATTCGGAAACCGAAGTGCGCAGCGTCGCCGCCAACCCGGCTGCGTTGTCGGCCAACGGGCTGAGCCTGGAGCGCATCGACCGCACCGAACGCGGTCGCATCGAGGAAGGCTTCCCGCGCGACAAGTTCCTGGTCAACGGTAGCTGGAACCTGGAGCACTGGACGCTGGCATTGGGTGCCACGCGCTATGGCAAGTACAGCACGCGTCCGGCCGCGGCGACCAACGACCAGACCTTCGGCGCCAAGTGGGTGGTGGATGCCTCGGCCAGCTACAAGATCGATCGCTGGACGCTGACCCTGGGTGCGGACAACCTGCTGGACGAGTACCCGGACGAGAACAACTTCGCCAACTCCACCAGCGGGCAGTTCCCGTACAGCAATCTGTCGCCGTTTGGCTTCAACGGTGCCTACGTGTACGGCCGCATCAACTATCGCTGGTAATCAAGACAGCGATCCACACTGCTGCGGTGTTGCCACGCGTTGGTTGCTGACGCATGCGGCACGGCCGCATCCTGACGCCTGACCACACGCCCCGGCCTGCCCGGGGCGTGTGCGTTTTTGCCCGTTGTCCGTGCGGCGTTCTGATGCAGCCATCCAGGCGCGGGCATCGATGCGCCGTGAAGAGCTGCCGGCGGCCGCGGTGGTATCAACACCGCTTCCACCCTGCCGGAGCACCCACCATGGACGCAGCGCAGCTCTCACGTGGCCGCCTGATCGATCACCTGCATCTGGTCGTCCACGACCTGGCAGCGAGCCGACATTTCTACCAGGCGGTGCTCGATGTGCTGGGCATTCCGATCGGTGGCGAAGGCGAGGGATTCTTCTGGGCCGACGAGCTGTTCGTGTCCGATCGCGACACGATGGCGCAAGGCCAACTCACTGGCCGCCACCATCTCGCCTTCCAGGCGCACGACGTGGCCATGGTGCATGCATTCCATCAGGCCGCCCTCGCCCACGGCGGTCGCGACCACGGCGCGCCGGGCGTGCGCCCGTATCACCCGAGCTACTACGCCGCGTTCGTGCTCGACCCGGATGGCAACAACATCGAAGCGGTGTTCCATGGTCCTGCGCAACGCAGTGTCGATGCGGTGCAGATCACGTTCTGATGCAGAAGTTTCATATCTCGTATCGATGTCCATGATGGTGCAGGCAAGCGGCTGATACCGCAGGTCTGGTGCAAACCACGCATCACTTTGGTGCACGATGACAACGATGGCAGTAGCACGTCATACATGACAGTTACTTGCGCAACGTAACCAAAATTTGACATGCGGTTACACGTGGTTAATGGTTGGGAACGCACCGCAGCTGCCGCAACGGACGCGGCCCGGGAGGGGGCCCCCTGCGATGCATCCGTTCCCCACTCGGAGTTGTCACCGCATGAATTGCAAGACCAGTCCACTCGCAGTTGCCGTTGTTCTTGCACTGTCGTTTTCCGCTTCAAACGCGTCCGCGCAGTCACAGGCTCCCACCCAGAAAACGCTCGATACCTTGATCGTGACCGGCACGCGCGTGGCCGATCGCACCGTGGCCGAATCGGCATCGCCGATCGACATCATCTCGCCACAGGCACTGGAATCGACCGGCACCACCGAGCTGGCTACCGCGCTGTCACGCGCGATCCCCTCGTTGAATTTCCCGCGCCCGGCCATCTCCGACGGCTCGGACGCAGTGCGCCCGGCGCAGCTGCGCGGCCTGTCGCCCGACCAGGTGCTGGTGCTGGTCAACGGCAAGCGCTATCACAGCACCGCGTTGATCAATCTCAACGACACCCAGGGCCGTGGTTCGTCGCCGGCCGATCTCAACACCATTCCGATCGCCGCAGTGGAGCGCATCGAAGTGCTGCGTGACGGCGCATCGGCGCAATACGGTTCGGATGCGATTGCCGGCGTGATCAACATCGTGCTCAAGGGCAGCGGCGAAGGCGGCAGCGTCAATGGCCGCTACGGCAAGTACAGCGCCGGCGATGGCGAGCAATATCAGCTGTCCGGCGATGCCGGTTTCAGCTTTGCCGGCACCGGCAAGGTGCATCTGGCCGCACAGGCGGGACATTCGGACCAGACCAACCGCGCACTGCCATTCCAGGGCCGCGTGGAGCAGCGTTACGGCGATCCGGACATCGACCAGGGCGCGATCTCCTTCAACGGCGAATACAGCCCCACCGATTACCTGACCTTCTACTCGTTCGGCATGGTCAGCCGCCGCGAAGTGCTGTCCAACGGCTACTTCCGCTTTGCCGGCGACAACCGCAACCGCCCGGAAATCTATCCGGACGGCTTTCTGCCGCAGATCTACAACGTCAGCAAGGACGTGTCGTGGGTGGGCGGCTTGAAGACCTCCACCGAAGGCGGCTTGAACATCGATCTGAGCTACAACTACGGCCAGAACAATCTCACCTTCGATGTGCGCAACAGCTTGAACAACAGCCTGGGCCTGGCCAGCCCGACCGACTTCCATGCCGGTACGCTGGAAGTGACCCAGAACGTGCTCAATGCCGACTTCACCAAGACGCTCGACTGGGGCCTGGCGTATCCGGTCACGCTGGCCTTCGGTGCGGAATGGCGCGGTGAGAAGTTCAACCAGTCGCCCGGCGATGCGGCGTCCTCGGCCAATGGCGGCATTCCCTCTGCGGCAGGCACACTGATCCCGGGCGCACAGGTGTTTCCCGGCTTCAAACTCTCCGACGCCGGCTACTACAACCGCAACAGCCATTCGGCGTACGTCGACCTGGAAGCGGATCTGACCGAAAAGCTTTCGGCCGGCCTGGCCGGGCGCTACGAGAAGTACAGCGATTTCGGCGATACCGCCACCGGCAAGCTGTCGTTGCGTTACGCGTTCACCGACAAGGTGGCCGTCCGCGCCACCGCCTCCACCGGGTTCCGTGCGCCGTCGTTGCAGCAGCAGAACTTCCAGTCGATCGCCACGCAGTTCCTCAACGTGGCCCAGCCCAACGGCACGGTCACCGCGATCCCGTTCGAGATCGGCACCTTCCGTACCGACAACCCGGCCGCGATCGCACTCGGCGCCGAGCCGTTGAAGGCCGAGGAATCCAAGAACTACGGTCTTGGCGTGGTGCTGCAGCCGATCGAAAACCTGTACATCACGGTCGATGCGTACCGCATCGATATCGATGACCGCATCGTGCTGTCGGAAAACCTCACCTCCAATGCAGCGCGCAATTACCTGCAGGCCAATGGCTTCCCGGGCATCGGTGGCGGGCGCTACTTCACCAACGCGGTGGACACCAAGACCCAGGGCGTGGATGCGGTCGGCACCTATCGCTGGAACCTGGACGGCGGCAGCGCGGAGCTGACCTCCGGCTACAACTACAACAAGACCGAAGTGGAACGGGTCGCCGACAACCCGGCAGCGCTGGAAGCGATCGATCCGGGTGCGGTGCGCATCGGCCGCGCCGAACTCGGTCGCATCACCGAAGGCACGCCGCGCGACAAGTTCTTCCTGGGCGGCACCTGGTCGCCGGGCAACTGGTCGTTCACCGGCACCGCCACGCGCTGGGGCGAGTTCAGCACCTTCGGCACCAACGCCGGCAGCGACCAGACCTATGCGGCCAAATGGACGCTGGACCTTGCCGCGTCCTACAAGTTGAACGACTGGAACTTCACCATCGGCGGCGACAACGTGCTCAACGAGTATCCCGACCGTCAGGAAGCCGGCCTGGGCACGCGCACCTACCTGCCCTACAGCAGCGCCTCGCCGTTCGGTTTCAACGGTGCGCTGGTGTACGCCAACGTGAGCTACAGGTGGTAAATCGCCGCGTGCCGGTCGGCAGCGACCGGCATGTCGATCACCTCGTCCCGCCTCGCTGAGACGAGGCAGCACGCCCGCAGCATCACTCGCCCTTTCCGATTGTCGCGAAAGGGCGAGTTCCCCCCCCTTCTTTCGCAAGGATGCGCCACGCAGCAGACGCTGCGTTGCAGTCTGCTGTCTTGCTGTGCACGTCGCCTTGCCAGCGCACACGCGCTGCGCGCAGGCAACACGGATCACGCAGTCCGCCGTCGTCTTTCCCCCGGCAATGCGCGCAGCGCATCGCTGCGTCCACCATCCCCTTTGAGTCCCCATTCCCATGCACACCTCCAACGCACTCTCGCTTGCGATCTCGGTCGCACTCACCGTCTGTACGTTCGCTGCCAGTGCGCAATCGCAGCCTGCCCAGCCGCAGAAGACCCTGGACACCCTGATCGTCACCGGTACGCGCGTCAGCGACCGCACGGTGGCCGAATCCGAATCGCCGATCGACATCATCACCGAGCAGTCACTGCAGGCCACCGGCGCCACCGACATCGCCACCGCGCTGGGCAAGCTGCTGCCGTCGCTGAACTTCCCGCGCCCGGCGATCTCCGACGGCAACGATGCCGCGCGCCCGGCCACGCTGCGCGGCCTGTCGCCGGATGCGGTGCTGGTGCTGGTGGACGGCAAGCGCTATCACACCTCCTCGCTGATCAACTACAACCCGTACGTCGGCCGCGGCTCGGCGCCGGCCGACCTGAACTCGCTGCCGATGTCGGCCATCGCACGCATCGAAGTGCTGCGTGACGGCGCCTCGGCCCAGTACGGCTCCGATGCGATCGCCGGCGTGGTCAATATCGTGCTCAAGCATGGCGCCGATGCCGGCAGCAACAGCGTGTCGGTCAATGGCGGCATCATGGACAAGGGCGATGGCGAGCAGAACGGCATCGACGGCTCGGTCGGCCTGCCGTTCGGCGGCAGCGGCGGCGACACCGCACCGGGCTGGGTGCGGCTGTCGTGGAACTACCAGAACACCATGAGCACCAACCGCGGCGAGAACACCAACCGCGCCACCACCGTGCCGGGCACGCCCAATCCGGGCGGTGTCCCCTACCAGCGCCACGGCGACCCGGCCTCCACGTTCTACCAGGGGCTGGCCGCATTCGGCTACGCGTTCTCGCCCAACCTGGAACTGTACGGCCATCTCAGCATGAGCCGTCGCGAGGTCACCTCCAACGGCTATTACCGCGCCGCCGACAACACCGCGCGCAATGTGCAGGCGATCTACCCGAACGGCTTCCTGCCGCAGATCTACAACCCCACCAACGACCGCTCGGCCGTGCTGGGTTTGAAAGGCAGCACCGAGAGCGAATGGAACTGGGACGTGTCGGCCACCTACGGCAAGAACGACATGACCTTCAACATCCTCAACAGCATCAACACCAACCTGTACTACACCACCGGCAGCTCGCCGACCAACTTCAATTCCGGTGGCTTCGAAACCGAACAGGGCACGATCAACCTGGACGTCAACAAGTCCTTCGACTGGGGCCTGGCGTATCCGGTCAATGTGGCCTTCGGTGCCGAACATCGCCAGGACCGCTACCAGATCACCGCCGGCTCGCCGGAGTCGTACTTCTTCGATCCCAATACCATCAATCCCGACGACGGCGCGCCGTATCCGGGCGGCGCACAGGTGTTCTCCGGCCTGGAGCCGACGGTGGCCGGCAAGTTCGGACGCCACAGCAATGCGGTCTACGCCAACCTGGAAGCGGACATCACCGACAAGCTGTCCGGCGGCATCGCCGGGCGCCACGAAAACTACAGCGACGCTGGCTCCACGCGTTCGGGCAAGCTGTCGGCGCGCTACGCCTTCAGCGACACCTTCTCGCTGCGCGGCACCATCTCCAACGGCTTCCGCGCACCGTCGCTGGCCCAGCAGAACTACGCCTCGGTGGTGACGCTGATCCAGAACGGCGAGCTGGTGCAGGTCGGTACCTACCGCACCTCCGACCCGGTCGCGGTGGCACTGGGCGCCGGCCCGCTGAGCCCGGAGAAATCCACCAACTACGGCCTGGGCGCTGTGTGGCAGCCGACCGCCAGCTTCACTTCCAGCCTGGACGTCTACCAGATCCGCATCTGGGACCAGATCCTGTATTCGGACCAGCTGCAGCTGGCACAGCCGATCGGTCAGGTGGCCGCGATGCAGTTCTTCGTCAACGGCGCCACCAGCCGCACCCGTGGCGTGGACTGGATCAACAGCTATCTCGCCGACCTGGGCAGCTACGGCAAGCTCAATCTCAGTGCCAGCGCCAACTACAACAAGACCACGATCCTGGAACTGTCCAACCCCAACTTCGGGCGCGCCAGCCAGGGCCTGCTCACCGACGCCACCCCGCGCACCAAGTACATGGCGGCGGCGGACTGGACGCTGGGCGGTTTTGCGCTGAACTTCAACGCCACCCGCTACGGATCGATCAAGCGCATCAGCGACCCGGCCGATGGCAGCCAGGACCAGACCTACGACGCGCGCTGGTTGTTGAACCTGGCCGCCAGCCAGACCTGGAACGCGTTCACCTTCACCGTGGGCGCGGACAACCTCACCAATCAGTATCCGACCAAGGCGCAGCTGACCACCGCCTACGACGACCGCGCCGGCGGCCTGCAGTATTCGTCGCTGTCGCCGTTCGGCTTCAACGGCCGCTACTGGTACGGGCGGGTCACCTACCGGTTCTGATTGGCGGGTTTGAGCGGACCTGACGATCCGCGCCTGCGTCAACGCAAACACCGCCGAGTGATCGGCGGTGTTTGTCGTTGTGGCATCTCGATTCGCGTGCAGCGGCCCTGCGTCATCTGCCGCGGTGATTGCCAGCACTACGACTGCAGCAACAATGCGTGCCGACCTGGCCCGGCCCGGCACTGCGCCGCCTGGCCGCAGCTCACCAGGAGGCGAGCAGCGCGTCCACACCACGCAGGTTGGCGCGATCGTTCCAGCTCAGCGTGTCCAGCTGCTCCAGCCGAAGCGCCGGCAGACGCGCCAGCAGGCAGGCCAGCGCGGCCTCCATTTCGATCAGCGCCAGCCGGTTGCCCAGGCAGTGGTGAATGCCGCCACCGAACGACAGCGCACGGCCCTGCTGGCGGCGGATATCCAGCAGCTGCGGGTCGGTGAACTGCAGCGTGTCGTGATTGGCCGCGCCCAGCATCAGATACAGCATGGCGCCCTGGGGGACCGCCACGCCCTCGATCTCGACATCTTGCAACGCCGTGCGCGTGGCGATCTGCACCGAGCTGTCGTAGCGCATGCATTCAAGCACTGCATTGGGCAGCAGGCTCGGGGTTTCCTGCAGCAGGCGCAATTGCTGCGGATGCCGATGCAGCGCGACCAGCGCATTGCAGATCATGTTGGAGGTGGTTTCGTGGCCGGCAAAGAACAGCAGGATCACGTTGGAGACGATCTCCTCGTCGCTCAGGCGGCGGCCGTTGTCCTCGGCCTGGATAAAACGCGCGATCAGATCATCGCCGCCAGCGCTGCGCCGTTGCGCGATCACGCCGTGGAAATATGTCGCCAGCTGGTCGTACGCAACGCTGGTGGCCTGCAGTTCTTCCGCCGTCATCATCGGATCGAAGACTTTTGCCAGTGCGCTGGTCGCGTGGCTCAACGCGGTGACATCGGCCGCATCGATATCCAGCATCCGGCAGATGATGGCGATCGGCAGCGGGAACGCGAACTCGGTCAGCAGATCGCAGTGGCCGTTTGCCTGGAAAGCATCGATCAACCCGGCGGCGGTATCGCTGGCCACTTCACGCATGGACTCCATCTGCCGCGCACCGAAGGCCTGTGTCATCAGTCCGCGCAACTGGGTGTGCAGCGGCGGGTTGAGCAGCAGGAACATGCGGCTCATGCCCTGAAACAGCGGCAGCTGCACCGCCGCCTCGCCGTAACGCAGACGAATGCTTTGCAGATAGTCGCGGCCGACCCGGCGATCGCTGAGCAGGCGATCGACCACGGCGTAGCGGCCAGACATCAGCCGCCCGTCTGCCACCTGCACCAACGCGCCTTCGGCGCGCAGGCGTGCATAGGTCGGATAGGGATCGTGCCGGAACTGGAGTGTTGCCAAATCGCTGAGATGCATGGCCTGGCTCGTGTGGCGTCACCCGCAACAGGGGCGATGCGTGCGTGGGCCTGCCGAACGACGCAGGCGCTCCACTGGGAGCCCGGATTGTCGGCCGGCGCCACGCTGTGGCCTTGCGCAAGCGCGAAGAGGTGTCGTCAATGTTGAATCGGCGTGCCGGACTTGCGCCCTGCGTCGCAACTCGCACGCGCAGGCGCGGGCCACAGCGGTTTACGCGCGGCGTCTGACGCATGGATCGGCCTGCGTGCATGCGCTGCGTGTCGCATCGCGTTAATCAAGCGCTGTGTACTATGGGCGTCCGGCCAACCGGACCAGCAACGCGGTCCCGGTTCCCCCGCGCCGGACTCCAGCCATGACCACGCAATGCCCGCAGGCGACGCCCGGCGCAGTGCCGTTGGCTGGTCGCGCCCGCGACGCTCTCTCGGACACTCTCACAACGGATTGGAATGCATCACGACACCAGCCTCATCGACATCATCGCAGTCGGCCTCGCGGTCGCTTTCGTGCTGGGCACGCTCGCACAGAAAGTGAAACTCTCGCCGCTGGTCGGCTATCTGCTGGCCGGCGTCTGCGTCGGGCCGTTCACGCCCGGCTTCGTGGCCGACCAGACCATGGCCAACCAGCTGTCCGAGCTGGGCGTGATGCTGCTGATGTTCGGCGTGGGCCTGCACTTCTCGCTCGACGATCTGATGGAAGTGAAATGGATCGCCATTCCGGGCGCGTTGGCGCAGATCGTGGTCGCCACGCTGCTTGGCTGGGCGCTGGCCTGGAGCATGGGCTGGCCGTTGATGCATGGGCTGGTGTTCGGTCTGGCGCTGTCGGTGGCCAGTACCGTGGTGCTGCTGCGTGCACTGGAGGAACGCCGCCTGCTGGAAACCCAGCGCGGCCGCATCGCGGTGGGCTGGCTGATCGTCGAAGATCTGGTGATGGTGATCGCGCTGGTGATGTTGCCGGCGCTGGCCGAGGTGCTGGGCACCGCCGCGCCGGCCGCGGCGCATGCCGGCGAATCCACCTCGCTGCTGGCCGCGCTGGGCCTGACGCTGTTCAAGATGGTGGCGTTCGTGGCAGTGATGCTGGTGGTCGGGCGGCGGGTGATTCCGTGGTCGCTGGAAAAGGTCGCCGCCACCGGCTCGCGCGAGCTGTTCACCCTGGCCGTGCTCGGCATCGCGCTGGGCGTGGCGTTCCTGTCGGCCACGCTGTTCGGCGTGTCGTTCGCGCTTGGCGCGTTCTTCGCCGGCATGTTGCTGAAGGAATCCGAGCTCAGCCACAAGGCCGCCAGCGATTCGCTGCCGTTGCGCGATGCATTCGCGGTGCTGTTCTTCGTCTCGGTGGGCATGCTGTTCGACCCGATGATCCTGGTCGAGCATCCGTGGCAGGTGCTGGCCACGTTCCTGACCGTGACCCTGGGCAAGTCGCTGGCCGCATTCGTGATCGTGCGTGCATTCGGCCACCCCACCGGCACCGCGCTGACCATTTCCACCAGCCTGGCGCAGATCGGCGAGTTCTCCTTCATCCTGGCCGGGCTGGGCGTGCAGCTGGCGATCCTGCCGGAAACCGGGCGCGACCTGATCCTGGCTGGCGCGCTGCTGTCGATCATCGCCAACCCATTCCTGTTCTCGTGGCTGGACCGCTGGCAGGCCAGGCAGGCGCAGGACGCCCCAGCCGCGGTGGAGCCGGAACTGCCGCCCGGCCCGCCGCTACCGCTGGACGGCCATGCCATCGTGATCGGCTATGGCCGCGTCGGCAGCGCGCTGGCGCAGTTGCTGCGTAGCCGCGGCGTGCCGGTGCTGGTGATCGACGACAACAGCGATCATGTGGCCAAGGCGCATGCGGCCGGCATTCCCGGTATCCGCGGCAGTGCGGCGGCCGACCGCGTGCTGGCCGAAGCCCGCCCGGAGCACGCCAAGATCGCGATCCTGGCGATCCCGCAGCCGCTGGAAGCCGGCGAGGCGCTGGCCAAGCTGCGCGCGATCAACCCGTCGCTGACGCTGCTGGCGCGCGCGCACAGCGACACCGAGGTCAAGCACCTGCTCGAACACGGCGCCGACGGCGCGGTGCTGGCCGAACGCGAGCTGGCCTATTCGCTGGCCGAGATGGTGATGTCCACCCCGCCGTATCGGGCATTGCGCGTACCGGCGTCGTAACCGCAAGGCGGGGCGACGCAGCGCTGCACGACACGAAAACCCGCCGGCGGCGCCTGCGGGTTTTTTGTTGCCTGCAGGTGGTTCAGTGCGAAACGGCTTGCAGCCGTGCATTGATCGAACTGCGACCAGGGCACCGAAAAATGCCCACCAAATCCACTTGATAATCATTCCCATCCGGAGCAGGATGAGCGCCCGTTTCCTTGGCGGCCTCATCCATGACGTTTGCGGTTGGCGTTCTCAACGCAGTGCCAAGCGTGCAGTTGTGCGAGCTGCTGGGCCGCATCGGCTACGGCTTTGTGGTGCTCGACCTGGAACATGTGCTGCGCGCGCCGGACGAACTGGAACACGCCATCCGCGCCTGCGAGCTGTCCGGCTGCGAGGCTTGGGTGCGCGTGCCGGAGGTGGACGAAAAACTGATCGGCCGCGTGCTGGATGCCGGCGCGCGCGGGATCGTGATTCCACGCGCCGAATCGGCCGCGCAACTGGCCGATGCCATCGCCGCGGCACGGTTTCCGCCACTGGGCCGGCGCGGCATCACCGGCGGGCGCGTCACCGGTTTCGGCAATGTCGACCTGCCCACGTATATCGCGCAGGCCAATCGCAATATCCGCATCGTGCCGATGATCGAAAGTGCCGCCGGCATTGCGGCAGTGCCCGAGCTGCTGGCGCTGCCCGGCGTGGCGCTGGTGATGGAAGGCGCGCTGGATCTTGCGCTGGATCTGGGCCTGGGCCCACAACCGACCCATCCACAGGTGTGGGAGCTGCTGCTGCAATTGCATGCGCATTGCGTTGCGGCCAACGTGCCGTTCTGCCCCAATCCGCGCACCGACGCGCAACGCGCGCACTGGCTGCAACAGCCTGACCTGCGCTGGCTGCTGGCCGGCGAAGACCGCGCGCTGATTCAACGCGCACTGCGCGGCCACCTGGCCAGCTTCGCCGCACCCACTCCACCACCCGCCTGCAGGAGCACGCCGTAGATGTCGACGTTCCGTTTCCACGCCCTGACCATCGCCATCGCTGCGGCCACCTGGGCCCTGCCGCCGTTGGTGTTCGCCACCGAGTCACCGGATGCGGCAGCCACCGATGCGCAGACGCCGATCCGTGCGCTGGACACGATCCAGGTGCAAGGCAGCCTGCTCGGGCGTTCCAGGCCCGACGACGTGCAGCGCTATGCCGGCAGCCGCCAGGTGATCGACCGCGAGCAACTGCGCAATGGCGGCAACCGCTCGCTGGACGATGCCCTGCAGCGCGTGCCGGGCATCAAGATCTTCGACGAGACCGGCACCGGGGCGTTGCCGCAGCTGATGCTGCGCGGCCTGTACGAAAGCCGCAGCGGCCGCGTGCAGGTGCTGGAAGACGGCATTCCGCTGGCACTGGCGCCGTACGGGCAGACCAGCCTTTCGTTGTTTCCGGTGGGACTGAACCAGATCGACCGCATCGATATCGTGCGCGGTGGCGCGGCCGTGCAATACGGGCCGAACAACGTCGGCGGGGTGATCAATCTGGTCAGCAAGGAGATCCCCAGCGAGTGGAGTACCACGCTGGCGCACAAGGTCACCGCCGGCGGCCAGGGCCAGTTCCTGCAGGACAGCGCGCTCAGCAGCGGCGGCTACCTCACCGACAACCTCGGCCTGCAGGTCGATGCCAATCGCACTTACGGCGAGTACTGGCGCGCGCACAGCGATACCGACATCAGCAATCTGCGCGTGCGTGCGGAGTGGTGGCTGGACGACACCAAGTTGCTCAAGGCCAGCGTGCAACGCTATCTGGTCGACATGGATCTGGCCGGCGCGCTCAGCCCGGACGATTACCGGCGCGACCCGCGCCAGTCCACGCGCCCGCTGGACAGCTTCAATGGGCGTACCACGCGCGCGTCGTTGAGCTACGAGCAGTTGTTCGGAGACTGGGGCCCGCTGAAAGATGTTCGATTGTCCTGGACCAACTTCAGCGCGCGCAGCAGCCGCAACTTCATCGTCGGCATGCGCCAGGCCGCCACCGAAACCTGGCGTTCGGACCTGCCGCCGCAACTGCGCCAGACCGCACCGCGCGACTTCCGCGTGGTCGGCAGCGAGCCGCGGCTGAGCTGGAGCATGGGGAATGCCGGCGGCGTGCGTCAGCAGTGGACCGCCGGCGTGCGTGCGGTGCACGAGGACATCGATTTTTTGGTCGGCAATCTGCGCCTGCGCGATGGCCTGTTCACCAGCGTGCGTGACTGGCAGTTCGAAGACCGCGCCCTGGCCGCCTACGTCAGCAATGCGATCACCCTGCCCGACGAACGCCTGACCATCACCCCGGGCCTGCGCTACGAGCGGCTGGATTCGCGCTATTTCAATCGCGCCACCGGCCTGCGTACGCTCAACCAGACCCGCGATGTATTGCCGGGGTTGACGATTGGTTTCCAGGCCAACGCACACTGGTTCTTCTATGCGGACGGGCAGCGCTCGCTGCGTGCGCCGCAGGTCACCCAGATCATCTTCGGCAACAACCTGGATGCCGAACTGGCATGGAATTACGAAGCCGGCACGCGTTACCAGCCCAACGACCGCACCCGCATCCAACTCGGTGCCTATCTGATCGATTTCGATCAGCAGATCCAGTTGGACAACACCACGCGCGTGTTCCGCAACCTCGGCAAGACCCGCCATCAAGGCGGCGAGCTGGAACTGCAATGGAGCCCGGAAAACCTGCGCGCGCTCACCCTCAACGCCGGTTATGCATATCTGGATGCCAGCCAGGAATCGGGCGCATTCCGTGGACTGCGCGTGCCCTACACCTCGCGCAACCAGATCACCCTGGGTGGCAACTACACGCTCGGTCACACCACTGTCGCACTGTCGAGCTACTACTTCAGCAAGGCCTACAGCGATGCGGCAAACACCGTGCAGGAGAACGCGATCGCCTCGGTCGGCGAGTTGCCGTCGTACTGGGTATGGAACACGCAGGTGAGCCATACCCTGTTCGAACGCGATGGACAAAAATTCAGCGCGTCGCTGGCGATCAACAATCTGTTCGATCGGCAGTACTGGTTCCGCGGTGTGGATACCAGCCCGTGGGGCCGCCAGGCCGCACCGTCACGCACCGTCACCGCCGGGCTGGAGTACACGTTTTAGGCCTCCCACCCGGCACATGCCGTAGCAACCGACGTACAGGGGCGTCGGTCGGCTGACGGCAACGGCGCTCGCGCTGGCGGGCGCCGCAGACAACACGGCGTGCATGACGCACGTCTCCCTGCCGCAGCATGCGGCATGCGATCACCGTATCGCAGGCCACCCAACGCCCCTGCGGCGCCAGGCAGCCCGTTTCAGTACCGGTTTTTTCCACCGTCCTGTTGAACGAGAGCTGCCATGACTGCGACATCCGCTGCACCGTTGGTGATCCTCACCCATGTCTGCCATCCGGCCATCACCGAAGGGTTTCTTCCGGCCGCGCATGCGCTCGGCCTGCCGGTGTGGCTGCTGACCGACCACCGACTCGATCACCTCAGCCATTTCCGCGAGCATCCGGCGCATGCACCGCAACGGGTGATCGAATGCGATGTGTTCAATCCGCTCGGCGTGCTGGATGTACTGCACGACGCCGATGTGTCGCCGCGCGCGGTGTTCAGCAACAGCGATCATCTGCAGACCAGCACCGCGCTGGTCGCAGCGGGTCTCGGCCTGCCCGGCAAGGACTGGCAGGTCTGCTACGCGGCCAAGAACAAGGCGGCGATGCGTCAGCGCCTGCGTGCGCGTGGGCTGCCATCGCCGTGGTTCTGCACGCTGGCGCCGGGCGCCGCATTGCCGGCCGACATTCCGTGGCCGGTGGTGGCCAAACCGCGCGAGGGCGTGGCCAGTCTGGACGTGCGCCATTGTGCAGATGCCGCGCAGTTGCAGGCCTATCTGGACGATGTGTGGCAGCGCCATCCGCAGCGCACCGTGCTGCTGGAAGGCATGCTGGAAGGGGAGCTGTTTACGCTGGAAACGCTGGGCGACGGCCATACGTTGCAGGCGCTGGGCGGCTTCAAGGTGCGCTTGTCGCCACCGCCGCACTTCGTGGAATGCGAGGCGCAGTGGGATGCCCGCGTGGACACGCCGGTGATTGCGCAGGCGCTGCAACAGCTGCGCAGCTTCGGGGTCGGCTTCGGGCTGTGCCATAGCGAATTCATCCTCACCAGCGACGGCCCGGTGCTGGTGGAGATCAACTACCGCAGCATCGGCGACCGCCGCGAGTTCCTGCTCGACGACATGTTCGGCGGGCAGTGGTTCACCGCCGCGCTGGCGCCGCATCTGGGCCTGCCGCTGCCGCAGCTGCGCTGCGATCGCGCCCATGCCTTGCTGCGTTACTACGTCGCCGCGCAGGACGGCGAGCTGGTGACCGCCAGCGAAGATCGCCGCCACCACGATGCGCACAGCGATGTGCAGTACCGGCGCATGCGCGCGCCCGGTGAACGCATCCGCCTGAGCCATTCCAACAAGGATTACCTGGGTGTGCTGAGCGCGGTGGCCAGCGATGCACAGGCGCTGCAACAGGCGGTGGTGCATGCCGAAGCGGGGCTGCAGTGGCGGATCGATGGCGCGGAGCTGCGCGCATGAGCAGTGCCGCCGACCAACGCTATATCGCCACCCGCATCATCGATGCCTGCCTGCGCGAGGACCTGCGCGGCATCGCCACCCGCGGCAGCGCCGCAATACCCGAGGCAGGCGTACTGGCGGCATGGACCGACCCCAGCCCGGTGGAGGGCTGGTGGCGCATCGCGCATCTGCCCGACGGCACGCTGTGGTTGCCGATCCATCGGCAGGGCTATCTGCAGGACATCAGCGCCTGCGGCGACAGCTGGATCGTGCAGGGCGCCCATGGCGCGCATGTCGAACGCGGTGCGCAGGCCTGGCTGCAACGCATGAGCGCGCAGCTGGACAGCGAGACGCAACAGCTGCATCGCGCCTACGCCGAAGAAGCCGAGTGCGCTGCCGCCCACCTGGGCCTGGCGCGCCAGGCCTACGACGCGCAGGCACCTGCGCTGCTCAACGCCTTGCAGCATGCAGATGCGGCCGAGCGTGCATACCGCTGCGATCAACTGGCCAGCTATCGCGATCATCCGTTCTATCCCACCGCACGTGCCAAGGCCGGGCTGGATGCCTCGGAACTGCGCGATTACGCACCGGAATTCGCGCCCACCTTTACGCTGCGCTGGCTGGCGGTTCCGCGTGCGCAGGTCAGCTGCACCAGCGCTACGCCGGCCGAGTTGTGGCCGGACTTCGCCACGCTGGGCCTGCCGCCTGCGGTGGCCGACACGCATGTCGCCTGGCCGGTGCATCCGCTGGTGTGGGCGCGGCTGGAGCAGGACGGGTTTGCACTGCCGCCAGGCACACTGCGGGCGCCGCAGGCCTGGCTGGAGGTGCGCCCCACCCTGTCGGTCCGCACGCTGGTGCCGCTGCAGCATCCGCAGCTGCATCTCAAGCTGCCGATTCCGATGCGCACGCTGGGCGCGCTCAATCTGCGCCTGATCAAGCCCTCCACGCTGTACGACGGCCACTCGCTGGAGCGCGCACTGCGGCGCATCGATGCGCTGGATCCGGCCCTGCGCGGCCGCTGCGTGTTCGTGGACGAATCGCATGGCGGGCATGTGGGACAGACCCGTCATCTGGCCTATCTGCTGCGGCGTTATCCACCGCTGGACGCCACCACGCTGGTACCGGTGGCCGCGCTGTGCGCGCGGTTGCCCGATGGCCGGCCGATGGCGATCCATCTGGCCGAGCGCTTTGCGCAGGGCGATCTGCTCGGCTGGTGGCGCGAGTACACCGAGCTGATGCTGGCGGTGCATCTGCGTCTTTGGCTGCGCTACGGCATCGCGCTGGAAGCCAATCAGCAGAACAGCGTGCTGGTCTACGCCGATGGCCAGGCGACGCGGCTGCTGATGAAGGACAACGACGCCGCGCGCATCGCGATGCCGCAGTTGCGCGCGCAGCTGCCGGATCTGGACGCGTTGGGCCCGCTGCACGATGCGCGCATCGCGGTGGACCAGCCGCAAGCCCTGGCGCAGATGTTCTGCACCATCGTGCTGCAGCTGGATCTGCAGGCGGTGCTGGAAGGCCTGGCCGAATGGCAGCCGGCGCTGCGCGCGCCGCTGTACACGCAGTTGCAGACGCAGTTCGCCTTGACGCTGGCGCAGCTGGATGTCGATGGCATCGATACCGCTCCCGCACGTCGCCTGCTGGCCGCACCGCGGCTGCCGGTGAAATACCTGCTCAGCGCCGGCAGCCTGCTCAGCAAGCAACTCACCGGTGCGAGCGACATCAACAAGTTCTACGGCGATAGCGCGCCCAATCCCTTCGGCGACGCCTTCGCTGGCGCGCAGCACAGGCCGCGTCGGCAGGCGGGTGCCCAGCGATGAAGCGCATCCTGGGCCCGGTGCTGGCCGCGCATTACCTGGCCGCCTTCACCGCACTGGGCATGCCGTTGTTTCTGCCGCAGGTGCTGGCCGAACTGGCGCCCTCGGCGGCGGTTGGCTGGAGCGGCGTGCTGTACGTGTTGCCGACGCTGTGCACCGCGTTGACGGCCGGCACCTGGGGGCGTCTGGCCGACCGCTATGGACGCAAGCGCTCGCTGCTGCGTGCGCAGCTGGGGCTGGCGCTGGGCTTTGCGATCGCCGGCTTTGCGCCGTCGCTGAGCTGGCTGGTGATCGGCCTGATCGTGCAAGGCACCTGCGGCGGCTCGCTGGCGGCGGCCAATGCGTACCTGGCCAGCCAGCCGCAGGCCGGCCCGCTGGCGCGTGCGCTCGACTGGACGCAGTACTCGGCGCGCCTGGCGATGGTCAGCGCGCCCGCGTTGCTGGGCCTGGCCGTGGCGCTTGGCCCGGCGCAGTCGCTGTATCGCGCGCTTGCACTGCTGCCGCTGCTGGCGTTCGCGCTGACCTGGCGTCTGCCCGCCGACCGACCTGCGCCGCGGCTGACCTCGTCCCCTGCGCAGTCCGCGCCCTCCGGGCATGCGGCTGCGTCGGCGCCATCGGCGTCAGCACCGGCCAGCGCACTGTGGCCTGCGTTGCTGATCGCGCAGTTCCTGTTCTGCTTCGCGATGGTGGTGACCTTCCCCTACTTCATCCCGTATGCGCTGGCGCGCGGCGGCGGCCACGACGCGCTGGCCGGCCTGCTCTACAGCCTGCCGCACCTGGTCTATCTGGTGGTGTTGCCGTGGTGGCGGCGCGGCGATGGCGAAGCCTGGCTGGTGCCCGGCCTGGTGCTATTCGCGCTGGCCTGCCTGTGGCAGGCGCTGCTGCACGACGCCATCGCATTGGCAGCGGCACGCCTGCTGTTCGGGTTCGGCATGTTGTTCGGCCTGCGTGGGCTCAACCGCAGCCTGGCGCTGGTCGCCAGCGGGCATGGCGCCGGGCGCCTGTTCGGCCGCTTCGATGCCTGCGGCAAATGGGCCGGCGTGTTCGCCGGTGCCGCTGCCGGCGCGCTGGCCCAGGCGGCCGGCCCTGCCACCCCGTTCCTGGCTGCCGCGCTGGCTGCGGCGGCCGCTGCGCTCACCGTTCTGGTGCGCTTCCCTTCGAGGAGATCCGCCGATGTCGCCGCACACGATGCATGACCCCTGGTACGACAGCATGGCCGACGCGCAGGCCTGCAGTTGCTGGTTGAACTGCTACCTGCGCGAGTTCGCAATTCCGCAACGCGCAGTGGACTTCGATTACCGCGGGCTGGATCGCCCCGGCCCGCGCGTGGCCGAGCAGCGCTGGCTGCGGATCGCGCTGGGCGATACCGGCACGCTGTGCGTGCGCATTGCCTATGCCGATCGCCTGGGCCGCTGCCGCTTTGCCTCCACGCCGTTTCTCAAGGGCGCCGGCCAACCGTGGCAGAGCCTGGACGCGCATGCCTTGGCGCGTTGCCTGCTGCAGGCGCTGGGCAGCACGCAGGCGGTCAACCCGGAACTGCTCGCGCAAAGCGCCAACAGCGTGGCGATCACTGCCGCACTGCTGCGCCAGGCACAGGGCACCGCCGCGACCGGCGAGGCGATGATCGACGCCGAACAATCGATGCTGTGGGGGCATGCCTTGCATCCCACGCCCAAGAGCCGCGAAGGCGTCGATCTGGCGCAGGTGTTGGCCTGCGCGCCGGAAGCGCGCGCCGCGTTCCAGCTGTTCTGGTTCCGCATCGACCCACGGCTGCTGCGCATGCAGGGCCGCGATGTGCGTGCCAGCCTGCGGCAACTCTCCGGCAGCGACGCGCTGTATCCCTGTCATCCGTGGGAAGCGCAGCGCCTGCTCGACGACCCGCTGCTGCGCACCCTGCAGGCGCGCGGGCTGATCGAGCCTGTCGGCACGCTGGGCGATGAACTGCGCCCCACCTCGTCAGTGCGCACGCTGTATCACCCGGAACTGGACTATTTCCTCAAGTGCTCGGTGCATGTGCGGTTGACCAACTGCGTGCGCAAGAACGCCTGGTACGAGCTGGAAAGTGCGGTCGCGCTCACCGAGCTGCTGGCACCGAGCTGGCGTGCGCTGGCAGTGCAGGTGCCGGGCTTCGATGTGATGCTGGAGCCGGCAGCCACCTCGCTGGAGGTCGCCCAGGTCGATCCCGCCTTGCACGATGCCGATCCGCTGGCGGCGCGTGGCCTGTCGGAGAGCTTCGGCATCCTGTACCGGCAGACCCTGCCCGCCGCGCAACGCGCGCGTTGGCAGCCGCAGGTGGCCGCCGCGTTGTTCACCTGCGATGCGCAGGGCAACAGCGTGTGTGCGTCCAGGCTGCAGGCACTGGGCGGCGCGCAGATGGATCGCCACACCGCCACGCTGCTGTGGTTCCGCGCCTATGCCGGCTTGCTGCTGGACGGGGTGTGGAGTGCCCTGTTCCAGCACGGCATCGCGCTGGAACCGCACCTGCAGAACACTGTGATCGGCTTTGCCGATGGCTGGCCGACGCGGGTATGGATCCGCGACCTGGAAGGCACCAAGCTGCTCGCACATCACTGGCCCGCCACGCGCTTGCAGGGCGTGGGCGAACGCGCCCGGCAATCGCTGTACTACACGCCGGAACAGGGCTGGAATCGCGTGGCGTATTGCGCACTGGTCAACAACCTGGCCGAGGCGATCTTCCATCTGACCGAAGGCGATACCGTGCTGGAGGCGCGCCTGTGGCAATGCGTGGGCGAGCTGGCCGCACGCTGGCAACAGCGCCATGGCACGCAAGCCGCGCTGCAGGGCCTGCTCGACGGCGCGCCGCTGCCCGGCAAGAACAACCTGGGCACGCGGCTGTGGCAACGCGCCGATCGCCAATCCGATTACACCGCGCTGCCCAATCCGATTCCATGCATCGCAGCGGCACGGCGGGTGGCGGCATGAGCCTGCGCATCGATATGGACGCCGTGATGCAGGCGTTGCCGGGCATCCGCGACCAAAGCGATGGCCCGCTGTGCGCCTACGTCTACGACCTGGCCGCCCTGGATGCGCATGCGGCCTGGATGCGCGCGCAACTGCCGGCCGACTGCGAGCTGTTCTACGCGGCAAAAGCCAATGCGGAGCCACCGATCCTGCACACGCTCGCCCCGCACGTGGATGGCTTCGAGGCGGCCTCCGGCGGCGAACTGGCCTGGCTGCACACGCAACAACCCCGGGCTGCGTTGTTGTTCGGCGGCCCTGGCAAGCTCGATGGCGAACTGGCCCAGGCCGTCGCACTGCCCGACTGCACCGTGCATGTGGAAAGCCTGGGCGAACTGGAGCGCCTGGCCGCGATCGCGGTGCAGGCCGGCCGCTGCGTGCCGGTGTTCCTGCGCATGAATATCGCCGTGCCCGGTGCGCAGAGCACGCGCCTGATGATGGGCGGGCAGCCCTCGCCGTTCGGCCTGGACCCGGACGATCTGGACGCGGCGATCCAGCGGCTGCGGGCCAGCCCCTCGCTGCGATTGGAAGGCTTCCATTTCCATCTGATGTCGCACCAGCGCGATGCCGGCGCGCAGTTGCATCTGATCGCCGCCTACCTGCGCACCGTGCAGCAGTGGCGGCAGACCTACGCGCTTGGCCCGTTGCGGGTGAATGCAGGCGGCGGCTTCGGTGTGGATTATCTGGCGCCGGAATCGTCGTTCGACTGGGCCGGCTTCTGCGCCGGGCTGCCTGCCTTGCTACGCGCACACGGCCAGGCGCTGCGCCTGCGGCTGGAACCGGGGCGCTATGTCAGCGCCAGCTGTGGCTGGTATCTGATGGACGTGCTGGACCTCAAGCGCAGCCACGGCGCGTGGTTTGCGATCGCCCGCGGCGGCACCCATCACTTCCGCACCCCGGCCGCGCAAGGCCACGATCATCCGTTCCGTGTGTTGCGTGGCAGGCACGCGCCGGTGCTGCGCGACACCCCGGTCACCCTGGTCGGGCAGCTGTGCACGCCCAAGGACGTGCTGGCGCGCAACCAACCTGTCGCAGCGCTGGCGCCAGGCGACTGCCTGGCTTTCCCGCTGGCCGGTGCGTATGCGTGGAATATCTCGCACCAGCAGTTCCTGATGCATCCGCCGCCGCAGATGGTGTTCCTAACGCAGGGGCATTGACGTACCGATTGCGGACGAACAAAGCTTAGGCCTGGGTCAGCAGGCCCACATGCAGATGTGCTGTTGCCGCAATTTCCTGAGGTGACTCGAAGTAGCTGTGCAGAAATTTCGTAGAAGTTAGCCAAGCGGATTGTTGCCCAGTGACAACTCTCCTAGGGAAGGTCTGAACGACCCACCAAACCTCTCAAATTCCAGCTTCTTGCATGTCAGTGACGAGCAACATGTCGTGTTTAGTGCGATTTCTGCAACTTTCTAGCGTTTTAGCTGCCGCCAGGCAGCATTACCCCCGGGCCGGCAGCAATTGCCGGCGCACCATCCATCAGTTGGCCTATGGCTCGGCTCTTGCCTGTGCCCTCAGACCCCGAAAAAGGATGGGATCGCGGCATGATTGAGTTCGACCCGCACCATCGTATAGATCTGACCGGCCCTCGGACCGGTTCTATTTCCTCGGTGATCGCCTGACCGCTCCCGGAAGGTCGCGAGCTGCTCCCGGAAGATTTGGCGTGGCTATCGCTCACCGCCTGCCAGGCGCAGGAATGGTTCCGGATGCTGGAAGCTGCACGCTCGGAACCATTGCTCAACCGCACCGCGCTTGAACTCGGCACTGAACTTCCTATGCTTTGACATGAATACTCATCATGGCCTGGACCTTCTTGTAAGTGTCCGTGAAAACGGGGTAGAACCCCCACTGCAATCCTGGAAGGCTAAGCTATGGCTTGTAGCCGCTTGCATAGGGTCACGACAAGAATTGCACGAAACCGTATGTCAAAGACCAACGAATGGAGAACGATTTTAGATGAAGAATTGGCTGATCGGCTTAGTAGTCACCATGGCATGGACTAGCCCCTGCGTTGCTCAAATCGCCCCTGAGTTGCTCGGGGGCGCGGATCCGGATAAGTCGATGTTTAGCGAATCCTTCTACAAGGGGATCGAGGGCAATTGGGTGCTGGTACGCGAACCCGTCAACACCGGGTACCACTGCTCGGTTAATTTCATCACGCCAGATTCCACCTTGTCGTTTCGCGGTCCCGCCGACGCTGGGATGGCGAGAAAGGGTCATGGCAGTCTTTGGTTCATCAGCGAGGCAATCCCCCCGGTGACAAAGCCCGAGATCGCTCCGATCACGTTGTCATCTACCAACCACCCTACGCAGAATGTTCAGGCCGCCCATGTGAGCATGCCTGGCCAGAGCAGTGGGGCGTTGTTGCTGACCATCGACGTACAGAAATCGGTACAGGAAAAGCCGGACAGTAATGAGCTCGCCATCCAGCTTCAGGGGAAAGAGGTGTTCCGGTCAAAAGTTGTCCAGTTGCAGCTGGCGTATCGCCAGCTTTCGGCTTGCATGAGCGCGGCTCGAAAATAGACCATGATTTCAGCCGTTTGGCACGTTCAAGATGTCGGCGCAGGCGCGACCCATCCCGCTTGTGTCGCCACTTGAATCAACGAAGATATTCACATCGGCAACCCTCAGCATCCCGGCGCTGTCCGGGATCAGCGCATAGCGAACGTTGCAACTTTTATAGCCGCCGCCAGTGTAAGTCGCGCCGGTCACGAGATTCTGCCACATGACGCGATTGTCAAAGGCCTGCCCATAAGAGAGCGTCCGCGCGATCCCGGCCTGACGGACAGCGGGGTTGCCGTTCGCGGCGACGACCTCTTGCTCAGTCTTACCCAGCCACACCTGGATCAGGAGCGATTCACTGCGCGATAAACGCCTTTTCCCACGGTATTCAGCGGCGATCTGAGTAAAGTCCATATCGGCCTTCATTGCCGCCAGGTTGCCCTGTACCCTCCCCTGCGCTTCGGTTACTTGTTGCTGCATTTGGGCCAATTTTGCCGTGAGCGCTGCCGATTCTGCTGGCGTCAGCTTGCGGCCGCGATTGATCGCAGGCTTCGGCACGTCAGACCACAGCGTTTCCCAGGTAAAATCGGCAAGCGAACTCATTGACAGTCCGGCGGGGACCAGTTCCAGTCCATTCAAGCCGATGGCTGCCAGTTTCGCTCGCAATGTATCGGACTTAACCACACGATCGACCGCCGCAGCTTGTTTGGCATCGCCAATGCTGGCACTGTTGCAGGCTACATTCCATGCCTGTCGCATCGTGTAGCTGGTCGTGCTTTGCCAATCGGTGGGCTGCAGATCAATGATCGCCGGATCCTGTTTCATGGTCTTTGCGCCGCTGGCCACCCGGAATTCTACGGAATCCGGCGTGTCCAATATGCCGGTTGAATCAGCCTTGTGCTTGGGTGCGCCACGGCCGCGCCGAATCGACTTGGGGCATTTGAACTGAAGTTGATATTCCAACCATAGGGGTTGGTCGACCGCTTCATAGACCATCGTCAAATCAATCTGAATGACACGGTTTGAGTCAGGATTTGCGAGATCATCATTGATCGGTGTGTGGTCCATAATTGCGTCACTGGCGTAGACGTTGACACGCTTTCCGACTGCACCTTGCATATCGATCAGAAACTCGCTGGCCCCGAGTTGCGTTGCGATGGCCATAATGCCCGCGCCGATTACGAGTTTTGTGATTTGTCGTGTCATGAGCGCTTCCTTACCCGTTATGCCAACTCGCGCTCTACCGCGCACGTATATTACTGATATCAAGACGTTCTCAAAATTTGAGTACGCAATTTTGAAGCTTCTGCCGGAACCTGGCGCTTCCAGGTCGATTGTGCTGCAGCGACGTCGGAAATGCTAAGCCTTGTTGCGGAACGCCCTCGTTAGCCTTGTAGACCAAGCGAGGGACTTCTCTGAGTGCCGGGAAGCCACGAGCGACGCTGGCGTTGCACCTGCACCGGAGAACTCAGCAGATGACGCACGCTGACGGATGCCGTTGGTCGCAGCGCCCACGGCCGCTACGCAGGCGCAGACGACGCGCGGGCTGGGGCATCAGTCGTGAGGACGATTGCATCAGCTGCAGCGCCTGCCTGTTCAAGCCGACTACAGCGCCAGCGTCACCAGCACGGCCGTTTCGGTCAGTTCCACCAATGCGCCGCAGGTATCGCCGGTCATGCCGCCAAGGCGCTGCAGGCAGGCGCGGCGCCAGAGTGCGAACACCAGTGCGGTGATACCAACGCACAACGCCGCGGTGGCCAGCCCGGCAACGATGCACACCGCGATGCCGGCGCTCAGCGCCAGCCACAGGCCTGCACGTGGGGCGCCCGACAGCGCGCTGCCCAGCCCGCCAGCGCGCACATACGGCGTACTTAGGAACGCGGCAACCAGCGCGCTGCGCGCCAGTAGCTGCGCCAGCCATAGCGTGGTGGGCGCCTGCGCCAGCAGGCTGGCCAATGCGGCGCATTTGAGCAGCAACACCAGCACCAGCGCAGTCACCGCCATCGGGCCGCTGGCGGGGTCCTTCATGATCGCCGGCGTGCGTGCGCGGTCGCCCATGCCGCCGACCCAGGCGTCGGTCGTGTCGGCCAACCCGTCCCGGTGCAGGGCGCCGGTCAGCCAAGTCCATGCACTCAACAACACTGCCGCGCCCAGCAGTGGCGCCACATCGCGCAGGCACCCTGTCAGGCCGCACAGCAGCGCACCGAGCAGCAGGCCGACCGCCGGATACCACGGCAACGAACGCGCCTGGGCGCCCGGCCGAGCGAACACCGCGCCGGGCACCGGAATGCGGGTCAGGAAGCCGATCGCCGCGAGCAGCCCGTTGATCATCCGGCGTCGCGTGCCGACTGCGGCGCTGCCGACGGCTCCGACGGCAGCGCCGCAGCGACGCCGTTGGCCGGTGGCCAGGCCAGCGGATGCAGCGAGGCGTGCGGCACCGCCAGCTCGGTCATGCGGGCGAATCCGTTGCCGGCCACCATGCAGCGCAGCGCGCGGATCGCACCGCCGTGGGTGACCACCAAGACACGTCGGTTCGGATGGGCGCCAATGATCGCATCGAGTGCGGCAGACAGGCGCGCGCAGAAATCGGCAAACGGCTCGGCCTGCGGCGGCGGGTAGCGCAGCGGGTCGGCCCAGAAGCGGCCGAGCGCTTGTCCTTCGTCGCGATCGATCTCGGCCACCGGCACGCCCTGCCAGCGGGCGAAGTGATATTCGCGCAGCCGCGCGTTCAGCTGCAGCGGCACCCCACGCGCGTGGGCCAGTTCGGTGGCGAAGGCCGCGCAGCGCTGCAAGCTGGACGACACCACCACGTCCCATTCGCCTGCGGCGGTGGCTACGCGCAATTGCTGCCATCCCAAGGCGGTGAGGGGGTCGTCGAGCTAACCGCGGTCGCTGCGCTGGCCGGTGTCGCCGTGCCGCAGCAGGCTGATCTGCGCACTCATGCGTCGGACACGCCGGCTTCGGCAAAGGTGGCCATGCCGTTGTGCAAGGCGCAGGCATGACGCAGCAGCGGAATCGCCACCGCTGCGCCGCTGGCCTCGCCCAGGCGCAGGTCCAGTTGCAGCAACGGCTCGGCATCCAGTGCGCGCAGCAAGGCGGCGTGGCCGCGCTCCTGCGAACGATGCCCGAACAACAGCCATTCGCGCACGCCGCCATTGAGATGGGTGGCGACCAGCGCTGCAGCAGTGCTGATGAAGCCATCCACCAGCACCGGAATCCCGGCCTGCGCAGCGGCGATGTAGGCACCGACCAGGGCGGCGATCTCGAAACCGCCCAGCCGGCGCAACCGCTCCAGCGGCGTCGCAGCATCGGCATGCAGGGCCAGCGCACGGGTGATCACGGTGGCCTTGTGGGCGATGCCCTCGGCATCCAGCCCGGTGCCGGCGCCGGCCATCGCCTGCGGAAACTGCGACAGCAGCGCGCAGCCCAACGCCGCGGCCGAGGTGGTGTTGCCGATGCCCATTTCGCCGCCGACAAACAGCTGCGTGTCGCAACTCTTTGCCTGCGCGACGCTTTCGGCGCCCGCGGCAAGCGCGTCGCGCAACTGGGTGGAGCTCATCGCCGGCTGCTCGCAGATGTTGGCGCTGGCCGGCGCGATCCAGGCACGCCGCACCCGCGGCAACTCGCCCGGGTCGTTGACCACGCCCAGATTGACCACTTCCAGGCGCGCGCCGAGCTCGCGTGCCAGCACCGCAATGGCGGCGCCACCGCGGGCGAAATTGCGCACCATCTCGCCAGTGACCGCCTGCGGAAACGCAGACACGCCCTCGGCGGCGACGCCGTGGTCGGCGGCATACACCGCGATCCAGACCCGCTGCACGGTGGGGTGCTCGTTGCGCTGCCAGGCCGCCAGCTGCACTGCCAGCTGTTCCAGCCGGCCCAGCGCGCCGTGCGGCTTGGTCAGTTGCTCCTGCCGCGCCAGCGCAGCCGCGCGCACGCGCGCGTCCGGCACCGCACAGGCACCATGGATCCAATCGCTTGTCACACCGCCTCTCCCGTCAGAACCATCGGCAAACCTGCCATCACCAGCACCACACGCTCGCACTGTAGCGCCAATGCCTGGTGCAGCCGGCCTGTCGACAAATCGAGGCGTGAGTTCGCCCAGCGGCACGACGCCCTGCCCCGCTTCGTTGCGCGCTCACCCCACAGTGCGCATGCCCGACACAACAGCCGCGCTTACTGCGCGGCCTGATAACGCAACGTCAGCAGATAATTGCGCCCGGGCTGCGCGTACCAGCGTGCGGTTTCGTACTGGCGATCGAACACGTTGTTGGCGGTGAGCGAGACCTTCCAGTCCGCAGTCACGGCATAGCTCACGCGCAGATCCAGCAACCCGTAACCGGCCAGGCGCTCGGTGTTGGCCAGATCGTCGAAGCGCTTGCCGGACCCGAACAGGCTCGCGCCAACGCCGAATGCACCGAAGCTGCGGTCCGCATCGATGCGCCCGCTCTGCCGCGCACGCCGCGGCAACCAGTTGCCGTTGTTGACCTCGCCATCGGCCTGCGGCTGCAGCCAGGTCAAGGCGCTGCGCACGGTCCAGCCGGCCAGCTCGGTGTCGTAGCCGGCTTCCACGCCGCGGATGCGCGCCTGATCGATATTGTTCGGCTGCCCGAACGGATGCGCCGCATCCACCAACGACGCGTCGTAGGCGATCAGATCGTCGATGCGGGTCTGGAACGCGCTCAGCGTCCAGGTGCCCCAGCCGTAGCTGCCACGCAGGCCGAGCTCGGCGCTCTTGGAGGTTTCCGGCCCCAGCAACGGATTGCCGAAATCGGGGTAATACAACTCGTTGAAGGTCGGTGCCTTGAACGCGGTGCCGTAGCTGGCGGTCAGGCGCAGATGCTCGGCAACATCCCAGCCCCACAGCAGGCTGCCGGTGGTCTTGCCGCCGAACTGGCTGTTGTCGTTGCGACGCAGGCTGGCCTGCACGGACTGCGCACCGAAGCTCTGTTGCCACTGCGCGAATGCGGCGCGGTCGATGCGGCTGTCGGCATCGTAATTGTCGCTGCTGGCGATGGCGTCACGCTGCCAGTCGAAGCCGACCGTGAACAGGCCCGCGCCGGCAGCGATATCGGCCTGCAACGCGCCCTGCTTGCGGCGGGTGTCATAGGTGGACAGATAGGCACCGTCGTAATACGCATCGCTGAAGTCGGAACTGCTGCCGACGCTGGCAGTGAGTTTGACCGCATCGGTAGGCGCGTAACGCACACGGCCACCGACCGCCTGCTGCACGCCCTTGGACAGGTTGCCGCCGAAGGCCGAGCCGTCGTATTCGTTGCGGCTTTGCGCGCGCAAGGCATGCACGTCGGCGTCCCACTGGCGATTGAAGCGCCAGCCACCCTGCATGCTCAGCGAATCGTTGCGGTAGCCATCGCGATCCGGGTCGTAGTCGCTGGAGCTGGTGTCCAGATATGCGTTGATGCCATCGGTTTCGTCATGCACCGCGTTGACCGCATACCAGCCGCCGCTTTCGCTCAGATCGCCTTCGCTGCGCCCGGCCAGGCCCGCGCTATAGCGGCGCGCATTGTCGCTGCCGGCCGCCGCGCTGAAGGTGGGCACGAAGCGGCCTTGCGGGCGCCGGGTAAAGATCTGGATCACCCCGCCCAGCGCCTCGGAACCGTACAGGCTGGAGAACGGGCCACGCACGATTTCGATGCGCTCGATCTGCTCGATCGGCAGGTCCTGCAACGCCGCTCCGCCCGAGGTGGCCGAACCGATGCGCACGCCATCGATCAGCACCACCACCTGGTCGGACTCGGTGCCGCGCAGGAACAGCGAGGTCGGCTTGCCCGGGCCGCCGTTGTTGGCCAGCGCCACCCCGGCTTCGCCACGCAGCAGGTCCTGCAGCGAATTCACTTGGCGACGCTCGATCTGTGCGCGGTCGATCACGGTGACCGGCGCCAGCGTCTGGTCCTGGGTCTGCGCAGTACGCGAGGCGGTGACCACGACCTGGTCGAGATCGAGGGCGGCCTCGGCATGGGCCAGGGTGGCCACGCACAGCGACAGCCCCACGGCCAGCACCGCACGACGCGGCAAAACGGAAGAAACGGACATCGACTGCTGCTCCTGGAGCCGCGCCTACCCGCGCGGAGGCAATGGGGACGGCAGGCAGCAACGGGCCAGCCGTCCAACGCGGCAGCGCCAGACGATCAAGGCCACGCCCACCGCGTGCCGGTTCAATCCCTCAGGCCGGTCTCCGGGCTCGCGAGTGGAAGCCTACGCCTCCGATGCCGCGCCTTCCCATGCGACTGCACAGTGGCGTGTTGCGGCATCTGACCTCGCCCACCGTTGCGGGGGCAGCTCCGGCATTGCAGTTCGCCAAGGCGATCCGCGCACCGGATTCCCGTTTAAACCACCGGCAAACCGGCAGTCACCTCAGGGGCGCGCATGGTAGCAGGATTGGCCAGAGGCGCTTCCGAGGTCTGCGGCAGGCGGCCAGGCGCAACGCGTCTCCACGCACCGGGGGGGCCAATCCCTTCTCCCACCGGGAGAAGGTGGCGCGCAGCGCCGGATGAGGGTACGGAGCGAAGCCTCATGCCATGGATGGAAGCAGCATGCCGGGACTACCGGCATGGCCGCATGCCTGCCACCGAGCGTCATCTCGCACATGCGAGTGGGCTTCGCCCCCGTACCCTCACCCTAAGCCCCACTCCGCGCCACGGCACGCGCTTGCGGCGCGGGCGCTCCAAGGCACGCGCGCCCATGGCGCGCCAGCTGTGCCTCCTCTCCCCGACGGAAGAGGGGCTTCGGGCAACTTCGTCATGACCGCGTTCAGCACTTTTCGAAGTCGCGGCAACAACGTGCCGAGGCGGCAGCGGGGCCGGGGATTGGCGGAGAGCGGCACAGGGATGTGCCGCGACGGCGAGTCAGACAGGATGTCTGCCGAGCCGAAGAGCCGATCCCCGGCCGCGCTGACGCCCTGACCGAAGCCAGAGACAGACGGCGTACTTGGCGGTGCCTGGAGAACCCGTACCCTCACCCCAACTCCCGCGCCCCGGCCCGCGCTTGCGGCGCGGGCGCTCCAAGGCACGCGCGCCCATGGCGCGCAAGCTGTGCCTCCTCTCCCCGACGGGAGAGGGGCTAACCGTCCTCCGCAGGAGAGGGGCTAGCTCGTCCCTTCCCGCACTCCTGCTCAGTTCACGGCTATCAAACCTCACGCCCCCTGCAGCGCCTGCTCCAGATCCGCCAGCAGATCGTCGATGTGCTCGATGCCGATCGACAGCCGCACCGTGTCTTCGCTGACCCCGGCATGTTCCAGTTCGGCCGGGCCCAGCTGACGGTGCGTGGTCGATGCCGGATGCGTTGCCAGCGACTTCGCATCGCCGATGTTCACCAACCGTGTGAACAACTGCAGCGCATCCAGAAAACGCGCGCCGGCCGCGCGTCCGCCGGGCAGGCCGAAGGTCAGCACGCCCGAACCATGCCCGCCCAGGTACTTCTGCGCCAACGCATGCTCCGGATGATCCGGCAGCGCGGCGTAATTGACCCAGGCGACTCGCGGGTGCTGCTGCAGATACGTCGCAGTCGCCAGCGTGTTGGCATTGATGCGCTCCATCCGCAACGGCAGCGTTTCGATGCCTTGCAGGATCAGGAATGCGTTGAACGGCGACAGCGCCGCGCCGGTATTGCGCAGCGGCACCACGCGCGCACGGCCGATGTACGCCGCCTCGCCCAGCGCTTCGGTGTAGACCACGCCGTGATAGCTCACGTCCGGCTCGTTGAGCCGTGCAAACCGCTGTTTGTGCGCCGCCCACGGGAAGCGCCCGCTGTCCACGATCGCCCCGCCGATGCTGTTGCCATGGCCGCCCAGATACTTGGTCAGCGAGTGCACCACGATGTCGGCGCCGAAGTCGATCGGCCGCAGCAGCGACGGCGTGGCCACGGTGTTGTCCACGATCAGCGGCACGCCATGCGCATGCGCCACCGCGGCCACGGCCTCGATATCGGTGATGTTGCCGCGCGGATTGCCGATCGACTCGACGAATACCGCCTTGGTACGTTCATCGATCAAGCCGGCAAACGCCTGCGGATCGCGATAATCGGCAAAGCGCGTGCCGATGCCGAACTGCGGCAAGGTGTGCGCGAACAGATTGTAGGTGCCGCCATACAACGCACTGGAGGAGACGATGTTGTCGCCGGCCTCGGCGATGGTCTGGATCGCATAGGTCACCGCGGCCTGCCCGGAGGCCAGCGCCAATGCACCGATGCCGCCTTCCAGCGCAGCCACGCGCTGCTCCAGCACGGCATTGGTTGGGTTCATGATGCGGCTGTAGATATTGCCCTGCACCTTGAGGTCGAACAGGTCCGCACCGTGCTGGGTATCGTCGAAGGCGTAGGCGACGGTCTGGTAGATCGGCACCGCCACCGCCCGCGTGGTGGGATCGGGCTGATAGCCGCCGTGCACGGCGATGGTTTCGGGCTTCCACTGCGGATCGGTCATGGCGCGGCTCGCTCGGACAGGACATTCGACAATACCTGGCTACCGGCCCGCACCTCATGCCAGCACGCCATGACGACATCGCTAGCGGTTAGTTCCGTTGACGCCCGGTTTGACTACGCGATTGCGTACCCACTGCGCGACGATCAACGCACTGGCGTGTGATACGTCTCTTGCAGCATCCGCTTGTAATCGGCAATGGACGGCAACCCCACTGCGCGCCGCCGCGCATCGAGTCCCGCTTCGTCCTCGGTAGGTTGCAGCGACATGTGCCCGTCTGTCTCGGTCTCAAACTGCGTTCCGTAACGCTGCGGTTTGCCTTGTGCACGCAACACGCGATCAGTCAGCAACGCAACATGGTCTGCCGCTACATCTCTGCGGGAAAGCGCCGCTTCCAGCAACGGCAACATCTGCGCCTGAAACGTCGGATCTGCATCGGCATGCTGTACCAGTATCCACGCGGCCTCTGCGCCGTCCTCTCCAACCAGTGCATTGCCTGGCCAGCCTTGGCGTGCGACGACTTGCTTCAACCATGCGGTGTTATCCCGATCGACCGGTGCGATGCGTGCCCAATCTTCCGGCTTTCCGCCGGCAGCAATCGCGGCGCGACGGACCTGCTGGTCCTTTTCGACACGCGCCAGCAGTTCCTGTCGCAGCGCTTGATCCAAAAAAGCATTTTGCTGCGCACCAAGACGCTCTGCCTTCGCCAACAACGCCGGCCACGCCTCGGTCTTGCGTAGTCGATTGAGTCCGGGACGATCTTTACCACGCAGGTCTTCGACAGCGATACGACCGTGCGGAATCTCCGAATCGAGATAACGCAACGCTTCATCGGTGCGGCCGGCGGCCGCAAGACATTCCACCTGCAGCAGCTGCGCATTTTGTGGAAACGGGATGGAAGCGCGTTGCAGCGAACCTAAAATTTCCGCGCAGCGCGGATAGTCCTTTGCTTCATAGGCATCGACGGCAGCCACGAAATCCGGTGGTTGGGCGGCGTGGCCTGCAACTGCCGAGCCTGTCCACATGACGATACCGATGATCAGATCAGCCACGCGCATCTGTGTTTCTTCCGTCGGTCTATGGCCCGATAGTACCCGGAGACTGCTTGCCCCGGAACACCATCCGAACACGTTGCCAGACGTCAGCGGATCGTCCCGCATTCTGCGGGACGATCCTTACTCACTCAGCCCTTGTCAAACACCAGCCGCCCACCCTCGGCACGCACGCGCACGGTGTCGCCGCCGAGGTACTGACCAGACAGGATCTGCTGGGCCAGCGGGTTTTCCACCTGCGACTGGATCGCACGCTTGAGCGGGCGCGCGCCATACACCGGATCAAAACCGACATTGCCGAGCAATTCCAGCGCGGCATCGTCCAGGTCCAGCTTGAGGCCGCGCTCGGACAGGCGTTTTTCCAGCCCATGCAACTGGATGCGCGCGATCGACTTGATCTGCGCCTTGTCCAGCGGGTGGAACACCACGATGTCGTCGAGCCGGTTGATGAACTCCGGGCGGAAATGCGCCTGCACCACGCCCATCACCGCCGCCTTCATCTGCGTATAGGCCTCGGCGCTGCCGTCGCCGGACAGCTCCTGGATCTGGTGCGAGCCCAGGTTGGAGGTCATCACGATGACAGTGTTGCGGAAGTCCACCGTGCGGCCCTGGCCATCGGTCAGGCGGCCGTCGTCGAGCACCTGCAGCAGGATGTTGAAGACATCGGCATGCGCCTTTTCCACCTCGTCCAGCAGGATCAGCGAATACGGGCGCCGCCGCACCGCCTCGGTCAGATAGCCGCCTTCCTCATAGCCCACATAGCCTGGAGGCGCGCCGATCAACCGCGAGACCGAGTGCTTCTCCATGAACTCGCTCATGTCGATGCGGATCATCGCCTCGGTGCTGTCGAACAGGAAATCCGCCAGCGCCTTGCACAACTCGGTCTTGCCCACGCCGGTCGGGCCCAGGAACAGGAACGAGCCGCTCGGACGATTGGGATCGGACAGGCCGGCGCGCGAACGCCGCACCGCGTCGGAGACGACCTTGATGGCCTCGTTCTGGCCGACCACGCGCTGGTGCAGCTCGTCTTCCATGCGCAGCAGCTTGTCGCGTTCGCCCTCAAGCATCTTGTTGACCGGGATACCGGTCCAGCGCGACACCACTTCGGCGATTTCCTCGGCGGTCACGCGGTCCTGCACCAGCTTGAAGTCGTGATGTTCGACCTCGTTGGCCAGCGCCATCTGCTTTTCCAGCTGCGGCAGCACGCCGTACTGGATCTCGCTCATCTTGGCGTAGTCCTGGCGCCGTTGCGCGGCTTCCAGCTCCAGCTTGGCGTGCTCGATCTGCTCCTTGACCTTGGTGGTGCCCTGCAGCGCGGCCTTTTCCGACTTCCACAACTCGTTGAGGTCGTAGAACTCGCGCTCGAGCTTGTCGATGTCGTTTTCCAGATCGGCCAGGCGTTGACGCGAGGCGTCGTCCTTTTCCTTCTTCAGCATCTCGCGCTGGATCTTGAGCTGGATCAGGCGACGCTCCAGGCGATCGAGTTCCTCCGGCTTGGAGTCGATCTCCATGCGGATGCGCGATGCCGCTTCGTCCATCAGATCGATCGCCTTGTCCGGCAGCTGGCGGTCGGTGATGTAGCGGTTGGACAAGGTGGCGGCGGCAACGATCGCCGGGTCGGTGATCTCCACACCGTGATGCACCGCGTAGCGTTCCTTCAGCCCGCGCAGGATCGCGATGGTGTCTTCCACCGTCGGTTCGCCCACGAACACCTTCTGGAAGCGCCGCTCCAGCGCCGCGTCCTTTTCGATGTACTTGCGGTATTCGTCCAGCGTGGTGGCGCCGATACAATGCAGCTCGCCGCGCGCCAGCGCCGGCTTGAGCATGTTGCCGGCGTCCATCGCGCCATCGGCCTTGCCGGCGCCGACCATGGTGTGCAGCTCGTCGATGAACAGGATGATCTGGCCTTCGTTCTTGGACAGGTCGCTGAGCACCGCCTTCAGCCGTTCTTCGAACTCGCCGCGGAACTTGGCACCGGCGATCAGCGCGCCCATGTCCAGCGACAGCACGCGCTTGCCGCGCAGGCCTTCGGGCACTTCGCCGTTGATGATGCGTTGCGCCAGGCCTTCGACAATGGCGGTCTTGCCCACGCCGGGTTCGCCGATCAGCACCGGGTTGTTCTTGGTGCGCCGCTGCAACACCTGAATGGTGCGGCGGATTTCTTCGTCGCGGCCGATCACCGGATCGAGCTTGCCGCTCTCCGCACGTGCGGTCAGGTCGATGGTGTATTTTTCCAGCGCCTGGCGTTGTTCCTCGGCATTTTCCGATTGCACGGTCTCGCCGCCGCGCAGCTTGTCGATGGCGGCTTCGATCTTCTTCTTGTCGCCGCCGGCCGCGCGCAAGGCCACGCCCAGCGGGCTGGCATCATCGGCGGCGGCCAGCACGAACCACTCGCTGGCGATGAAGGCATCGCCATGTTGCTGGGCCAATTTGTCGGTCTGGTTGAGCAGGCGGTTGAGATCGTTGCCGATCGACAGGTTGCCTTCCTGCCCGGAGACCTTGGGCAGCGTGTCCAGCGCCTCGCCCAGCCGCTCGCGCAGCAGCGGCACGTTGACGCCGGCCTGCGACAGCAGCGGGCGTGTGCTGCCGCCACTCTGGTCGAGCAATGCGGCGAGCACGTGCACCGGCTCGATGATGTTGTGGTCGCGGCCCACGGCCAGCGACTGCGCGTCGGCCAGCGCCTGCTGGAACCGCGAGGTGAGCTTGTCCATCCGCATGGGGATAATCCTCTGAACTGGTGGCCGGCGACGCCGACGATACCGTGCAGATGCGGCTGCCGTGCGGGGTTTCAAGGTTTGGCGGCTGCGCAGGTGCCGATGCGGGGCAGTAGGACCGGCTCACACGCGGCGGCGCCTGGGCTGGGCGGTGTGGGCTCGCCCAGTGACCTGGACCACCCCAGGCCGACGGACACGTCGTTACACGATCCGCCGCAGCGGCTGCGATGCAGGCGCCGCAGCAGGATTCTCCGCAGCCGCTGGCGCCGGCACGTGCGACGCCCCCAGCAGACGCGACAGCACCTGCGCCTGGATTGCCGCCAGGGCCGGCGCGCCGGGGGCACGCGGATGCGGCACCGGCACCGGCAGGTCCAGGCCGACCTGGCCATGCTCGATCAGCACGATGCGATCGGCCAGCGCACTCGCCTCGGCCACATCGTGGGTCACCAGCACCAGGGTGAAGCCGTACTGCCGCCACAACTGCACGATCAGCTGCTGCATCTCGATGCGCGTCAACGCATCCAGTGCGCCCAGCGGTTCGTCCAGCAACAGCAGTCGCGGCCGGTGTACCAGTGCGCGCGCCAGGGCCACGCGCTGGCGTTGACCGCCGGACAGCGCCGCCGGCCAGTCGCCACCGCGTGCACCCAGCCCCACCGCATCCAGCGCCGCCTGTGCCTGCACACGCCCGGCACGCCCCAGGCCCAGCGCCACGTTGTCGATCACGCGCTTCCACGGCAGCAGCCGCGCGTCCTGGAACATCAGCCGCACCGCATCGCGCTGCGCTGCCAGCGCTGCATGACCGCTGTCGACGGTGCCGGTATCGGCTGCTTCCAGCCCGGCGATCACGCGCAGCAAGGTGCTCTTGCCGCAGCCGCTGCGCCCGACCACCGCCACGCAGGCGCCAGGCGCGATCTCAAGGTCGACGCCACGCAAGACCTCGCTGTCGCCGTAGCGCTTGCCGATGCCGCGCAGGCTCAGCGGCAGGCCGGTGTCGGCCGCGCTCACCGGCGCAGCTCCGCACGCTGTTGCTGCGCCGGATGCCAGCCCAGCCACCAGGCTTCCAGCCCGCGTGCGGCCAGATCGGCCAGCTTGCCGAGCAGCGCGTACAGCACGATGGCCACCACCACGATGTCGGTCTGCAGAAACTCGCGTGCGTTGTTAGCCAGATAGCCGATGCCGGAACTGGCGGAAATGGTTTCGGCCACGATCAGGGTCAGCCACATCAGGCCCAACGCAAAGCGCAAGCCGACCAGAATCGACGGCAATGCGCCGGGCAACAACACATCGACAAACAGCTGCGGGCCGCGCAAACCGTAATTGCGCGCCATCTCGATCAAGGCCGGGTCCACGCTGCGGATGCCGTGATAGGTATTGAGATAGATCGGGAAGAATGTGCCCAGCGCCACCAGGAACAGCTTGGCGCCCTCGTCGATCCCGAACCACAGGATCACCAGCGGAATCAGCGCCAGATGCGGCACGTTGCGCAGCATCTGCAAGGTGCTGTCGAGCAGGCGTTCGGCCATACGCGACACGCCGGTGAGCAGGCCCAGCGCAAACCCGATGCTGCCGCCGATGGCCAGGCCCACGGCCGCGCGCCAGCTGCTGATGGCCAGGTGTTGCCACAACTCGCCGGTTTGCACCAACGTCACTGCGGCACGCAATACCGCATCCGGTGCGGGCAGGATGCGCTGCGGCAACCAGCCACCGGAGGCCGCGACCTGCCAGGCCACCAGCAAGGCCAGCGGCACTAGCCAGGGCACCAGCACGTTGCCTAGACGCTGCGAGCGGCGACTCATCGCACGGCCTTGCTGGTTGGGCGATGCAGCGAAACAACGGCGTGCGCCTGCCCGCTCACGGGTGCTGAGCACGCGTTCTGGCCTGCGCATGCGCTCCTGCTTGCGGGTGTAGTACGGCTTGCGTGCATCACTTGCCCACCGCCTGCTTGCCTGCCGCTTGCACCGCGGCAACTGCGGGCGCCCGCCATACCGCCGGCGCCACCAGCACGCGCTTGGGCAGCAGGCGCTGCGCGTAGAACAGATCGGCGGTGGCCTGCTGCGCCTTGATGACCTCGGCGCTGAGCGGTTGCACGCTGGCTGGCGGGCGATGCGTCAGCGTGCGCTCGACCACTGCAGGCGACAGCCCGCTGACCTGCGCCAGCACCTTGATGCTGCCGGCGCGGTCGCGCTCCAGCAAGCCATCGGCCTGATTGAGCTTCAGCATCACCTGCTGCACGAACGGACCCCACGCGGTGGCGTAACGCCGCGAGGACAGAAAGAACCCGCCGGTCAATCCCAGCCCTTCGCCATTGGCGAGCAGGCGTGCGCTGCCATCCAGCGTCAATGCCGAATACCACGGGTCCCAGATCGCCCAGGCATCCACCTGCCCGGCCGCGAATGCCGCACGTGCGTTGGCCGGCGACAGATACAACGGCGTGATGTCGCGCATGCTCAGGCCGGACTTGGCCAACAACCGCAGCAGCAGGTTGTGCGCGCTGGAACCCTTCTGGAAGGCCACCCGCTTGCCCTTGAGGTCGGCCACGCGCCGCAGCGTACTGCTGGCCGGCACCAGGATGGTCTCGGCCTTGGGCGTGGGCGGCACCCAGCCCACGTACAGCAGATCGGCACCGGCGGCCTGCGCGAACAATGGCGGAATATCGCCCGCACCGCCCAGGTCGATGCTGCCCACGTTCAAGGCTTCCAGCAGCTGCGGGCCGGCCGGAAACTCGACCCAGCTGATTCTGGTGCGCGGAAAGCGCTGCTCCAGCAACCGATGCTGCTTGGCCAGCACCAGGCTGGACACCGCTTTCTGATAGCCGATACGCAGCTGCGCCGGCTCGGCCGCCGCTGCGGGTTGCAGCCACGCGATGCCGGACAACAGCAACGCAGCAATCAAAAAGCGGTAGCGCATCGGAGCGTTCCTCATTGCCAATCGGTGGACGGTTTTTCCCAGAGGTTGACGCCACCCTCGACTGCAAAGCGGTCGATCTCGGCCAACTCGTCCGCACTGAACTCGGGCGTCTGCAGGGCCGCGACGTTTTCGATCAACTGCTCCGGGCGGCTGGCGCCCAGCAATGCCGAGCTCACCCGCGGGTCGCGCAGCACCCAGGCCAGGGCCAGCTGCGCCAGGCTCTGCCCACGCCGCTGCGCGATCGCATCCAGCCCGCGTGCGCGCTGCAGGTTGGCCTCGGACAGATGTTCCGGCCGCAGCGAGTCGCCACCGGGACGATTCACGCGCGCGTCGCCGGGTACGCCATTGAGGTACTTGCCGGTCAACAGGCCCTGCGCCAGCGGCGTGAATGCGATCACCCCCGCGCCGACCTCGTCGGTCGCCTCGAACAGCTCATGCTCGGCCCAGCGATTGAACAGGTTGTAGGCCGGCTGATGGATCAGCAGTGGCACCTTCCACTCGCGCAGCAACGCGGCGATCTCGCGCGTGCGCGCCGCCGAATACGACGACACGCCCACATACAGCGCCTTGCCCTGCTGCACCGCGCTGGCCAATGCGCCAGCGGTCTCTTCCAGCGGCGTGTCCGCATCGAAGCGGTGCGAGTAGAAGATGTCCACGTAGTCCACGCCCAGCCGCTGCAGGCTCTGATCCAGGCTGGACAGCAGGTATTTGCGCGAACTGCCGCCCTGCCCGTACGGACCCGGCCACATGTCCCAGCCGGCCTTGGTGGAGAGGATCAATTCATCGCGATACGGCTTGAAGTCTTCACGCAGCAGGCGGCCGAAGTTGATTTCCGCGCTGCCATACGGCGGGCCGTAGTTGTTGGCCAGATCGAAATGGGTGATGCCCAGATCGAAGGCGGTCCGCAGCAATGCGCGCTGCGTGTCGATCGGTGTGCTGTCGCCGAAGTTGTGCCACAGGCCCAGCGACAGCGCAGGCAGGACAAGGCCGCTGCGGCCGACACGGCGGTAGGCGATACGGTCGTAACGATCGGGATGTGCGAGATAGGTCATCAGGGTATCCGGTGAGTCAGCGTGCGCTGAAGCGATTGACGGGGCGTGCCAGCCCCAGATGATCGCGCAGGGTGCGCCCTGCATATTCACGCCGGAACAGTCCACGCCGCTGCAGCTCGGGCACCACGTGCGTGGCCACATCGGCCAGGCCGCCGGGCAGATGCGGCACCAGCACGTTGAAACCGTCCGCGGCCCCGCCTTCGAACCAGGCCTGCAGCTCGTCGGCAATCTGTGTCGGCGTGCCGATCAGGCTGTAGTGCCCGCGTCCGCCTGCGATGCGCCGACCGAGCTGGGCAATGCTCAGCTGCTCCTGTCCGGCCAGCTCGGTGAACAACTGCTGGCGGCTGCGCTGGCCGGTTTCGGTGAGCGGCAATTCCGGCAACGGGCCATCGGGCGGATAGCCGGACAGGTCGAAGTTGCCCAGCATGCGCGACAGCAGCGCGATGCCGACCTCCGGCTCCACCAACTCCTGGAACTGCGCAAACTTGTCCTGCGCCTCGGCCTGGCTCTGCCCGACCACGATGAACACACCCGGCATCACTTTCAACGCATCGCGCGCGCGCCCGAACTGTTCCAGCCGCCCCTTGATGTCGGCATAGAACGCCTGCGCCTTGGCCAGCGACGATTGCGCGGTGAACACCACCTCGGCGGTTTCCGCAGCCAGCGCGCGCCCGGGCTCGGACGAGCCGGCCTGCACCAGCACCGGATGCCCCTGCGGCGCACGCGCGATGTTGAGCGGGCCGCGGACCTGGAAGTGCGCGCCGCGATGATCCAGCACATGCAGCCGCGCCGGATCGTAGTGCACGCCTGCAGCGGTGTCGGCGATGAAGGCATCGTCGTCCCAGCTGTCCCACAGCCCCGCGACCACCTGCTGGAATTCGCGCGCC
Organism: Xanthomonas sp. NCPPB 2864; assembly: GCF_056675615.1. Classification (NCBI taxonomy): domain Bacteria; kingdom Pseudomonadati; phylum Pseudomonadota; class Gammaproteobacteria; order Lysobacterales; family Lysobacteraceae; genus Xanthomonas; species Xanthomonas sp. NCPPB 2864. Next base: position 109,082 of record NZ_JBWWVS010000001.1, on the reverse strand, counting down.
CGCGCATAGCGCTCCGCATGCACGTAATGCGCGTCGCGGTTGAAGTTCAATGCTTCGTCGGCGGCATCGGAGGTGACCAGATTCCAGCCGGCACGCCCACCGGACAGATGATCCAGCGAGGCGAACTTGCGCGCCACGTGATACGGCTCGTTGTAGCTGGTGGTCATGGTGGCGATCAGGCCGATGCGCTCGCTCACCACCGCCAACGCACTCAGCAGCGTGAGCGGTTCGAACAGGCTGGAACGCGCCATCCGCGACGCCACCGGCCCACCAGCTGCAGCCAGGCTGTCGGCGACAAACACCGCATCGAACTTGGCGGCTTCGGCGATGCGCACCATCTCGCGATAATGGTCGAACACCAGCGGGTCGGCACTGGCCTGCGGGTGCCGCCATGCGGCCACGTGATGGCCGGTGGCCATCAGGAACGCACCGAGCGAGAGCTGTCGTGCAGCGCTCATGGCAGCCCACCGTGCGGTGCGCCTGCATTGCTCGAATCAGCATCGAAGAACATCACGGACATCGTCAAAAATCCTTGTGCAGTTGCAGCCCGACATAGCGCTGGTCGTCGCGCGGCACCAGCCGGAACACGTTGCCGGTGGCATTGGCCAGCAGCGGGGCGTATGAGCGGTCGCCGAGATTGCGGCCGAGCACCGCCACCCGCCAGCCATGCACATCGTCGGCCAGTGCGATGCTGGCATTCCAGATCGCGTACGGGCCCTGGATGGTCTGCGGGGTCTGGCTGAGGTCGTACTGCACGCTGTCCTGCCAGCTCACGTCGCCATTGAATTCCAGCGCCAGGCTGCCGCGCAACGGCACCCGGTAACCGGCGCGCAGATTGCCCTTCCAGTCCGGCGAAAACGGCAACGGCCGGCCGTCGACATTGCAGTTGGCCGCCGCTGCGGTGGGGCAGGCAAACCGTTGGATGCGCGCCTGCGTGTAGGCCAGCGAGGCGGCCAGGCTGAGCCGCTCGGTGGGCCGGTAGTCCAGATCCAGTTCCAGGCCCTGCGTGCGCACCTGCCCGGCGTTGATCAGGCGCGTCACCACCTGCCCGGCCACGGTGTCGAAGAAGTTAGCCTGATAGTTGGCGTAGTCGGTATGGAACAGCGCCACGTTCGCACTGAGGCGATCGTCCAGGGCGCGCGCCTTCAGGCCCAGCTCCCAGGCATTGGAGGTCTCCGGTTTCAGCGCCGGCGTATCGCGCGGCTGCATGTTGAAGAACACGTTGTAGGCGGGGCCCTTGTAGCCGCGCGAATAGGTCAGGTAACCGGTGGTCCGCGCGTCGAAATCGTATTGCAGGCCGGTGCGGCCGGACACGCCGTTTTCTGCGGTGCTGCCGCTGCTTGCGGTGGACGGCTGGATGCCGGTGACTGCGGTTGCCGAGCTGGACAGGCGCTGATGCTGGTAGTCGAGCGTGTCGCGGGTGAAGCGCGCGCCCAGCAGCGCACGCAGATCCGGGCGCCAATGCCAGGTGGCCTCGCCGAAGGCGGCATAGGTTTTCGCGCGGGTGGCGTAATCGGCCACGCCCACGTTGCTGGCGGTGGGCGTCGTCACCGTGCGGCGGTAGGTTTCGTCATTGCGCGCATGCAGGTAATACAGCCCGGCGACCGCCTCCACCGCACGATCGCGCGGGGTCTGGATGCGCAACTCCTGCGAATACTGCGTGTAGCCCAGGTCGCCACGGTCGTGCGAGGACGGAAACGCCGCGCTGCGTTGCGCGGTGCGATCGCCATCCTGAAACTGGGTGTTGTCCCATTGCCGCCACGCGCTGATCGAGGTCAGCAGCGCATCGCCGAGCTGCTGGTCCAGCTGCAGCGAGGCGCCCTTGTTGATGTCGTCCAGATACGTGCGGTAATCGCTGTTGATCTGGCGGTTGTCGTCCCTGGCGACGACCGGTGCCAGCGCCGCGGCGAAGTCGGCGCGCGTGCTGTCCACCACCACACCGCTGGGCGCGTCGCTGTGCGATTGCAGGTAGTCGGCCAGCAGCGTCGCGTTCAAGCCAGGGTTCGGGCTCAGGTCCAGCCGCAAGCGCGCGCCGGCGCGCCGGTAGCCGTTGACGGTCTGGCCGTCGGCCACGTTGCGCACGTTGCCGCCGTACTCGGCCCACACTGCCGACACGCTGGCCTTGAGCAGCTCCGGCACCAGCGTGCCGCCGACACTGGCACGCACGCGGTCTTCGTCGCCGCCACCGAAGTGCGAGTAATCCACATAGCCGCCGAACAGCTCCGGCGCCGGCCTGCTGACGATATTGAGCACGCCGGCGGAGGCGTTCTTGCCGAACAAGGTGCCCTGCGGCCCGCGCAGGACTTCGATGCGTTCGACATCGAGCAGGTCCAGCGTGGCCTGGCCCGGACGCCCCAGCACCACGCCGTCGATCACCGTCGCCACGCTGGGCTCGACGCCTGGCGAGGTGGAGATGGTGCCCACGCCACGCAGGAACAACGAGGTGTCCTTGTTGGAGGCACCGTTGCGAAAGCTCAGGCTGGGCACCAGCGCCGGCAGGTCGGCCACGCTGTTGCGGTTTTCGCGCTCCAGCGTCTCGCCCTGCACCACCGACACCGCCACCGGCACCTGCTGCAAGGTGGTTTCGCGACGCGTGGCGGTCACGGTGACCGCGCCCAGGGTCTGCGCGGCGTGCTCCGGCGTCGCAGCAGCCTCGCTCACTTCATCGGCCAGCACCGGCGCACATGCCCACACCAGACTCCACGCCAGCACCTGCGGCCTGGCCAACCATCTCGAAGCAGCGAGGATCCTTGCAGGGGTCCGGTGTCGCGCAGGCATGTACGTCCTTTCGTGGCGTCGGCTGTCGTGCAGCAGCGTGGGGAGATTTCTTGCGAATTGGCCAGCGCCATGCATGCACGGCGACCCGGCCGCAGTGCAGACCGACACGGCGCTGCAACGCAGTAGCGCATGCTGTTTGCAGCGGCCGCGAGCGTCAAATAACCAATGTTTAGGTGGTTATTCACTCACGCGCCGCCGCGTGTCGACCGTCCGTGCCCAGCGCTCGCCAAGACCATCGCTGCACGACACCAGGCCAATGGCGATAATGGGCCCATGGATGCACCCAAGCCCTGGCACCTCTATCTGCTGCTGTGTCGCAACGGCAGCTATTACGCCGGCATCACCAACGATCTGGAGCGGCGCTTCCAGGCGCATCAGCGCGGCACCGGCGCGCGCTATACCCGTGCAAACCCGCCGCTGGAGCTGCTTGCCAGCCATCCGTATGCGGACCGCGCCGCCGCCTCGCGCGCAGAGTGGCAGCTCAAGCAGCAACCGCGGGCGCGCAAGCTGGCCTGGTTGCTGGCGCAACCGCACGACGATATCGGGTCACAGCCCGCTGACGCTTCGCTCACGCCCGCCTAGCCGCGCGGTTTCTACGCTGTAGCGCCATCGATCGCGGAGCAGCGCATGCACTATCAGCTCTATTACTGGACCGGCCTGCAAGGCCGCGGCGAATTCGTCCGGCTCGCACTGGAAGACGCCGGCGCCGACTACACCGACGTGGCGCGCGTCGAAGGCGATGAGGTGATGAATGCCTTTCTGGAAGGCCACCAGGCCGGCGCGCAGCCGTTCGCACCACCCTTCCTCAGGGCCGGCGACACGGTGGTTGCGCAGGTGGCGGCGATCCTGCATGTCATCGGACCGCAACTGCAGCTGGTGCCGGATTCGGACGCACAGCGCATCCAGGCATTGCAGTTGCAGCTGACCATCGCCGATCTGGTGGCCGAGGTGCACGACAGCCATCATCCTATTGCCACTGGGCTGTATTACGAAGACCAGAAAGCCGAGGCAGCAAAGCGCGCCAAGGATCTACGCGACAACCGCCTGCCCAAGTTCCTGGGCCACTTCGAGCAGGTGCTGCAACAGGCCGGCGGCACGCATGTGCTTGGCACGCATTCCTATGTGGATCTGTCGTTGTTCCAGCTGATCAGCGGGCTGGAATACATGTTCCCCAAGCGCATGAAGACACTGTCAGCCGATCTTCCCGGCCTGAAGGCCTTGCAGGAGCGCGTGGCCGCCCGCCCACGCATCGCGGCCTATCTCGCCTCCGAACGACGCGTGGCGTTCAATACCAACGGCATCTTCCGCCACTATCCGGAGCTGGATGCGGCGTAAGCGATGGCGGCGTGTGATGCACCGCGTGCCGCCGAAGTTGCGTTGTTTCCCTGCTGGGCTGGCGCACGACGCTGCATCCATGCATGCAAGGCCGCATTCGGGCGGCCTTCTCCTCACGTCATCACACGCTGCGTCAGCGTCCCTGCAGCAACGCCGTCCGGATCCGCTGCAACTGCGCCTTCACTGCAGCCGCTTGCGCTGGCCCCAACCGCAGCAGCGCTTTTTGACCGACCGACAGCGACTCCAACGCGGGATCGACAAAACGATAACGGCCACGCTCGTCGCGCTGCACCTTGATCGGCTGTACCGGGTCGGGCGTGCGCAGCAGATGATCGATCACGTCGATCACGCGGTCGTTGAAGTAGCGGTCCGGCGCGCCCAGGTCGGCATAGGCCTGCTGGAACAGCGGATAGAAACGCGCATAACTGCGCACCAGCGCCTGCGCATCCACCTGGGTGAACGCCGCCACATAAGGCGCATACCGCGCCGCATTGGCCTGATCGATCACCACACTGCCGCTGGCATCGGACACTGCCAACTCGCCCGCCACCGGCTGCAGCACCGAGGCGCGACGGCTGATGCTGGGCTGGGTGAGATTGTCGATCATCACCACCACGCGTTCGATCAGGTGCTTGCGCAGCACGATCGACAAGGCGCCATCGTCCTGCACCAACTCCACCAAGGCCTGCCACGCAGCGGCATCGCTCTGTGCCAGCGCAGGAATCGCGGCGTCGGCGGCATCGGCCGAGGGCTGCTGCACCGGATGGCGCGGCCCGGCCGGTGCCGGCGGCGCGGGGGTCACCGCCGCTGCCACGGCGCTGGCGGTCTGGCTGATCGGCGCAGGCAATGCGCCCGGTGCAGTGGGTGACCCGCTGAATAGCCACCAGGCGGCGCCAGCCACCACCGGCACCGCCAGCAGCCACGGCCAACGCGAAGACTTGGATTGCATCGTGGAACTCCTTACATCGACGACATCCATGGTGTGACAACCAGATATCGCGGTGGTTCCATCGATGTGCGGCGATGACGCGATCAAGCAGACCATGTGCATCGCACAAGGGCGATTGGCCGCGAAGAGGACTGTTTCTGGCAGAGAACGCTGGCTGCAGCGCTAGAACTGGCAACGACATACGCCTGACCACCGTCCTCATTGCGAACCGATCACGCGCGCAGCGAAATCCGATGCAGTCACAACTCAGTGATCGAGGGGCGCGATGCCCTCACCGCTTGCGGGACACGCCGTGAATCCGTCCGTGGAGGCTCCTTGGCTGCATCCATGCCGCCAAGGGTCCCGCAACCGGCAAGGACACCGCGCCAGGAGGTTGGTTGGTGGTCGAATGAAAAGCTGCCTGTTGCGATTGCAAGTCTTGCGTCGGGACGCTGAAAAGTTTGCAGGTTGCTTTGTTGAGCCGCTGCCGTTACTCGGTCTGCGCTGGAAAGCTGATCGAACGCACGGTGATCCGAACAACGCACACCATGCTTTGCTTGCAACCAAACCACCGACCATCTCGACAGGTCCTTGCCGGCCTACCGTCGCGGGACCTTACGCGGCATGGATGCCGCGTAAGAGCCTACACGGACGTACTTGCGGCGTGTCCTGCGAGGGTGGGCGGGCAAGGGCCCTGCAGCCAAGCCACACATCGTCTGCTCTACAGTCGACGCATTCGCACCGCTTAATACCTTCCAAGGCGACCGAGCGCTTGAGCTTCAGCAGCACCTGGACGTTCCAAAGCCGAGTTGGTCGAGTGCGCGGTGCCCTCGCCGCTTGCGGGACACGCCGTGAATCCGTCCATGGAGGCTCCTTGGCGGCATCCATGCCGCCAAGGGTCCCGCAACCGGCAAGGACACCGCGCCAGGGAGTTAGTCGGCTGCTTTCTTGAAAGCGTATTGTTTGGCTTGCGAATGGAAAATGGTCAGAGATTGATCGAACGCTTAGTGATCCGACCAGCACATGTCATGCATCGCTTCCCCTATGCATACCGACCATCTCCACTGGTCCTTGCCCGCCCACCGTCGCGGGACCTTACGCGGCATGGATGCCGCGTAAGAGCCTACAGGGACGTACTTGCGGCGTGTCCTGCGACGGTGGGCGGGCAAGGGCCCTGCAGCCAGGCCGCAGATCGCATCTAGCTCTAGCTCTGGTTTGGCTTTGGCTCACCCACATCGCCAACGCTCGAACCAGAACGCCCAGCATCGCCGCATCAAGCAACAACGCCGCCCGCCCGATGGCCGCGAGTGGCTGTCTCCGCCGCTCTCAGCTTGCGAAATCCAGCCGCGCGTTCACCCAGGCCGCCACGATGGCGGCGGCCGCCTGCTCGGCCTGCTTCGCAGGCAGGCGCTTCTCGCGCACCAGCCATGCGGCCGTGTCGGCGCGCACCTTCGGCAGTAACGCGCGCACGGCCTTGCGCTGTGCCGCCGGCCAGTCGCTGTCTTCCCCGGTCCAGGCGGCAATCGCCTTGTCCGGATCGTCGCCGTAGCGCTTGCGCAATGCCGGGGTCAGGTACAGCAATGGCGATACCGACGCGCGTAACGCGATGATTTTCCACTCGGCGTAACTGGCGTAGCGAATGGTGCCGGCGTCCTTGCTCAGGGCCTCGATCAACCCGTCGAAGCCGGCATCCAGCTGCTTCCAGCTGGCCAATGCAAACAGACCGCCCGGCGGCTCGCAGATCGGCGCGAACCCGTCGCGTGTCGAGCCATACAGCGACCCGAACGCCTCATACGCCGGCTCGCCCACTGCAGCAAAGATGAAGCAATGCACGTAAGGACGATGATCGCTGTTGTCGCGTTCGATCCACATCCGCAGCAATGTCAGCACGCGTTCCTGCGCCTGCATGGCGGGCATGCCATCCACATCGTCGAGCAAGGATGCGGCGAAGTCGTCGACCTTGCGCAGCGCCTTGCGCGCACTTTCAAACCGCGCACTCGCCAGCTTCGCATCCACGCCCGCGGCGGGGACAAACTGATGCAGATACGCCAGCCACGCCGAAGCCAGCGGCGTGTCGTAGCCCTGCAACTGGCGCGCGGCGTCGGCAGGCGCAGTGGGAATCAAGGCGATGATGCGATCCAGCGCCTGTTGCTGCACAGTCAGCGCCTTGGCCAGCACATCGGCCCTGGCCTTCAATGTGCGTTGCAGGCAGTCGTCCAGTTTGGCGTCCTGCGCGCAGGCATTGCGCTGCCGCAGCCAGGCGCGTTGCTGATCACGCACGCCTGCGACCGCGCCACGCGGCGTGGTGTCCAGCAGCGCCCGATAGGACTCGTCCAGCTGATCGTCCAGATGGCCCAGCGCCGGCACCGCGCACAGCCGTTTTTCGACCGCCGTGCCGGCCTGCTTGCAATCGAACGAGGCCGCCCAGGCACCGCCGGCGCCAAGCAACAGTGCGCCACCGATGATCACCCGCAACACGCTGGAGCAGGATGTCATTGCACTGCCTCCTTGCGTGCGGGCAGCAGCGAGAGCAGCAGCAGGGTCACCGCCAGCGCGACATAGGCACCCACGAACTGCCAGCTGATCACGCGCGCCAGGCCGTGCAGCGACCATGGCAGATAGATGCCGCCGCGCGGGTCCACCGAATGGATCAGGCCGAACAGCGTCAGCCCCGCGGCCACCAGCAGGAAGACCGCACCACGGCGCAGGCGGCCATCGATCATCGCCGCCACGGCGGCGATCCACAGCATCGCGGTGATGATGAAGCCATTGCCCAACGCGAAGATCACCGCCAGCTCCGGCAGGCCATGCCCATCGAGTTTGGTGGTGAGTGCGACCAGTTGATCCGGCGCAATCCAGCCTGGTGCCTTGATGGTCAGCAGGTACGCCACCGATGGCAGAAAGCCCAGCACCATCGCACCGGCGTGCTGCCTGGGCGTGGCCTGGAACGCCTGCGTGGTGATGTCGATCGACACGTACACGATGATCGGCGCCAGCACCGCCAGCGGCAGCCATTGCACCAAGCCGGAGATCACGCCGAGCATGCCACCGATGCCGACGAACAGGCCGGTCAGCAGCGTGTAACCGGAGCGCGCGCCCATGTGCTTGTAGGCCGGCTGGCCGATGTAGGGCGTGGTCTGCGCCACCCCGCCGCAGACGCCTGCGACCAGCGTCGCCAGGGCTTCCACCAGCAGGATGTCGCGGGTGCGGTAGTCATCGCCCGCGGCACGTGCGCTCTCGCTGACATTGATGCCGCCCACCACCATCAACAGGCCGAACGGCAGCAGCAGCGGCAGGTACGCCAGCGTGGCGGGCAGACCGTCGATGAAGCCCAGATTCGGCAACGGCAACACGATCTGCGGCGGCGTCCATTCCGGCACCGCGAAGCCCGGTGCGCCCAATCCGGCCAGTCCCAGCCCGTAGTACAACGCCGTGCCAATCACGAACGCCACCAGCACGCCGGGCAACTTGGTCGGCAGCCGGCCCTTGGCCAGCAGCACGTACAGCAGCAGGCCCAGGGTGACGAAGCCGGCCACCGGCGAACGCAGGGTTTCCAGCAGTGGCAGCAAGCCCATCAACACCAGCGCGATGCCGGCGATGGAACCCAGCAAGGCCGCGCGCGGCAGCGCGCGCGTGACCGCCTCGCCGACGAACGACAGCACCAGCTTGAGCAGGCCCATCACCACCAGCGCGGCCATGCCGAGTTTCCAGGTGGCGATGGCAGCCGCCTGCGGGTCCAGCCCCTGTGCCTTGAAGCCGACGAATGCCGGGCCCAGCACCAACAGCGCCATGCCGATGCTGGTCGGCGCATCCAGGCCCAGCGGCATCGCGGTGACGTCGTCGCGCCCGGTGCGTGCAGCCAGCCGCCGCGCCATCAAGGTGTAGAGCAGGTTGCCCACCAGCACGCCGAACGCGGTGCCGGGAAACATGCGCCCGAACACCACCTCGGCCGGGAACTGGAACATCCCGACCAACGCCATCGCGATGAAACCAAGGATGGAGAGATTGTCGACGACCAGGCCGAAGAAGCCATTGAGGTCGCCGGCGACGAACCAGCGCGGCGATGCCGCAGTACGCGAGGAAGGGGCCGACATGGGAGCCAGGAAGCGTGGGGATCGACCGATGGTAGCCGCTGCTCCGCACGCGCGACAGCGGCGCGGTGGATCAGAGCGTGTCGCCGCGATTGCGCCGGTCTGTTCCATGCCAGGCGGCTGCGTGGCAGCAACGGCCCTACTTCATTGCCGCAGCGACCTCGATCCAGCCGACGATGTCGCCACGGCCGGCACTGCGATAGCGCACCTGCACGCGCGTGGCATCGGCGCTGACATCCAGCGCGTCGGCCCGATCGCCTTGCACCAGATAGCGCTTGGTGCCGGTCGCCGTAGGGGTGGCGTAGAGCGGCAGACGCGCCACCTGCACGCGCAGCTGGACCGGCATCGGCGCGTCCAGGGTGGTGCCGATCTCGCTTGAAAGCTTCGCCCCGCGCGCGTCGTAACTGGGCCACACCGAGAGCGGCATGCCATCGCCGGTGCCTGGATCCAGCAAGGTCTGGATGTCGGGCGAGGCGATCGGCTGCTGCGTCCTGGCCACATACAACCGCCCATCGGCCGCGTAGCGATACACATCGGCGTACCACATCGGCCCGCTGCGGCAGGAGCTGGTCAGGCTGCGCTGCTGCTTGTCGGGCGTCAGATTGAAGAAGCCCTCGCACTGCACTGCCGGGCGCGTGGGCGCGGTCAGCGCACGAAAGCGCCGTTGCGCCGGATCGAACACAAAGACCAGCACCGCTTCGTTGACCTGGCCAAGCATCGCCGACACCGCAAGATCCGCATGTCCGTCGAAGTTGTAGTCGTCGCTGTCCACACCGGCGCCGCCTTCGCCCTCGTCCAGGTTCGCGTCGAACCATTGCTCCTTGCCGCCCGGGCCCAACACCACATGCAGGCGTGCGCCGACCAGTGTGGCGGTCGCCTGCGTGTTTGCGTCCAGCGTCACCTGCACGCTGGTGTCGCGCGCAAAGCACGCAAACGACAGCCCGCCCAGTGCGGCGAACAACAGCTTGCGTGCAGCGCTCACGCGCAGTCGCTGCAGATGTTCAAGCCGCATGGTCGCCAGACTCAGAACGACACCTCCACCGCCTGCCGCGACCACAGCACCGACTGGTGGCCGGTGGCCTGCTTCCAGGCCAGGCGAATCGCCTCGATGTCGTTGCGCCGCTGCGGGGTGTCCTCGTGCAGGATCACCAGCACCTTGGTGCCCAGCCGGTTCGGCTCCTTGGCACCGCGGAACAGCCACTGGCCGTAGGCGTCGAACACGGTCAGGCCGTCGGGAAAGCGCGGGGTCACTTCCTTGTCCAGAAACGCGCGCCATTGGGTTTCGTCGATGGTACGGGTCTGCGGGCGATCGGCCGGGCCGGTCTCCTCGCCCACCCCGAAGTACAGCTCGCTGCGCACCCAGCCGCGCGCCGCCGCCGGCCGCGCCGCATCGCCCTGCAGGCTGGCAGTGGTCGAACCCGGCGCGCCGCCGGGGGTGGTGGCGCAGGCGGACAGCGCCAGCATGGCGGCAAGCAGGCAGGACGGCAGCAACTTCATCGACTTCTCCACAACGGGTACGTTTACGACGGATCGGGGGCGGGCTCATGCAGGGCCGGCATCAGCTGATGCCGGCGTGCGCGCACTGTGCCATCTCGCACGCGCCTGAACAACGCGATAATATCTCTCCATCCGGATGAATGTGGACGATCCGAACCCCCCTTTGCGCCCCTGCCCGGCCGGATGCCGTCCGCGCGGCGCGTTCGCAGTTGCTGTCGCAGGAGAGAGAGATGACCCGCCCCACCCTTTCGGCTATCGGCCTGGCCGTGGCCGCCGTGTTGAGCGCCAACGCCCAGGCCCAGCAGGCCGCCCCCGGCGCCACCACGCTGGACACCGTGATCGTCACCGGCACCCGCGCCAGCGACCGCACCGTGCTGGAATCGACCGTGCCGGTGGACGTGCTCACCGCCGAGGACATCCGCAAGGCCGGCGTGGTCAACGGCGAGCTGGGCAGCGCGCTGCAGGCGCTGCTGCCCTCGTTCAACTTCCCGCGCCAGTCCAACTCCGGTGGTGCCGACCATATCCGCGCCGCGCAGCTGCGTGGGCTCTCGCCCGACCAGGTGCTGGTGCTGGTCAACGGCAAGCGCCGCCACACCTCGGCGCTGGTCAATACCGACAGCAAGATCGGCAAGGGCACCACGCCGGTGGATTTCAATTCCATCCCGATCAACGCGATCAAGCGCATCGAAGTGCTGCGCGACGGTGCCGGCGCGCAGTACGGCTCGGACGCGATCGCCGGCGTCATCAACGTGATCCTGGACGACAACCCGGAGCGTGGCGAGCTGGAAGCCAGCTTCGGCGCCTACAACACCGACGTGGAGCCGATCAATCGCCGCGTCACCGATGGCCAGACCAGCTACGCCAGCGCCAAGGTCGGCAGCCTGCTCGGCGATGACGGCGGCTTCTTCAAGGTCGGCCTGGAGCTGAAGAATCGCGAGGCGACCAACCGCGCCGGCTTCGATCAGATTCCGTCGTTCGAGGAGCAGACTCCGGCCAACCTGGCGCTGGCCGGCAAGCGCAATTACGTGCTCGGCGACGGCGCCACCAAGGGCCTGAACGCCTGGCTCAACACCAAGGTGCCCTTCAGTGCCACCGGCGAGTTCTACGCCTTCGGCACTTACAACCAGCGCGACACCGAAGGCGCCAATTACTTCCGTTACCCGGATGGCAGCGCCAACTGGCGTGAGATCTATCCCAACGGCTACCGCCCGATTTCCGAAGGCGAGAACCGCGACCTGCAGGTCGTCGCCGGCGCACGTGGGCAGCTCGGCAGCTGGGACTACGACGCCAGCGTCAACTACGGCCGCAACGACTTCACCTACCGGCTGCGCAACTCGCTCAACGCCTCGCTCGGCCCGGGCAGCACCACCCGCTTCAAGACCGGCGATTTCGCCTTTGCGCAGACCGTGGGCAATCTGGATCTGACCCGCGTGTTCGATGCGGCCGGCGCCACCCACACCTTCGGCACCGGTGCCGAGTTCCGCCGCGAGCAATACCGCACCCATGCCGGCGACCCGGCCAGCTATGCGGCCGGCCCGTTCATCGATCGCCCCACCGGCTCGCAGGCCGGCGGTGGGCTGACCCCGCAGGACGAGGCCGACCTGTCGCGCAACGTGGCCAGCGCCTATGCCAACGTGTCCAGCCAGTTCGGCGACAAGTTCTCCACCGACCTGGCCGGCCGTTACGAGCATTACCAGGATTTCGGCAGCCAGTGGACCGGCAAGCTGGCCGCACGCTATGCCTTCGCCCCGGCGTTCGCGCTGCGCGGTGCGGTCTCCAACAACGTGCGTGCGCCCTCGCTCAGCCAGATCGGCTACGAAGCCACGTCCACCGGTTATGACGCCGCCGGCCGCCTGACCCAGGGCCGCCTGCTGTCGGTCAACAACCCGATCGCACGCGCGCTCGGTGCCACCGACCTGAAGCCGGAAAAATCGCTCAATTACAGCCTGGGCTTCACCAGCCAGCTGGGCGATCACTTCGACCTGTCGCTGGACTTCTTCCAGATCGATATTGACGACCGCATCGCGCTGTCCGAAGACATCACCGGCACCACGCTGACCGACTTCGTGCAGCAGAACTTCGCCGTTGCCGGCGTGCAGAGCGCCAGCTATTTCCTCAACGCCGCCGACACCCGCACCCGCGGCGCCGAGCTGGTCGGCAACTGGCGACAGTACGCCTTCGGCGGCGACCTGCTGCTAACCGGCACCTACAGCTATGCCAAGACCGAGTTGAAGAACGTCATCGGCACCCCGGCGCAGCTGCTCGCGCTGGACCCGGACTACGTGCTGTTCGGTGTCGAAGAGAGCAACACGCTCACCGATGCCGCACCACGCACGCGCGCCGCGCTGGCCGCCAACTGGAACAACGAACACTGGAACCTGCAGACCCGGGTCAATCGCTACGGCAGCGCCACGCGCGTGTTCGACTTCGGCGGCGGCTTCGTGCCACGCCAGACCTATGGCGCGGAATGGCAGCTGGACCTGGAAGCCGAGTACCACCTGGGCACGCAGTGGACGCTGGCAATCGGTGGCCAGAACATTCTCGACAACTATTCGGACCGCTCCATCGACGACATCGCCTACTTCGGCAACCTGCCCTACGACGTGCTCTCGCCGATCGGCAGCAACGGCGCGTATTGGTATGGGCGGGTGCGCTACTCGTTCTGACGCCGGGATGGGTGGATCGGGAATTCGGGATTGGCAAGGGCGGCGCATCACCAATCCCCACTCCCGAACCCCACTCCCCGCTGTTGCATAACCTGAATATCACATCGCCTTGCGCACACTAGCGCGATGGCAGACGTGCACTCCCCCCTTCCGTCGCCGCCATTGCTGGACGATGCCTGCGCATTGTTTCTGGACGTGGACGGTACCCTCATCGACTTTGCCGACAGCCCCGAGGCTGTGCGGCTCCTGCCCGAGGTCCGCGCGGCCATCGGCCAGCTAAGTGACCGCCTGCAGGGCGCCGTGGCGCTGGTCAGCGGCCGACCGCTGTCGCAACTGGACGCCTTGTTCGCGCCGTTGCTGCTTCCGGCCGCCGGCCTGCACGGACACGAATTGCGTAGCGACATCGCCGCACGCGCGGCGATGCCGCAGGACACCTCCGAGTGGCTGCATGGCCTGCATCAGCGTGCCGCCACACTCACGCACCGGCACCCCGGCGTGCTGGTCGAAGACAAGGGCGTCAGCGTCGCGCTGCATTGGCGCGCGCAGCCGCTGGCCGGGCCCGACGTGCTCGCCTTTGCGCAGCAGGAAATCGCCCAGCTTTCCGGGTACCGCCTGCAACCGGGCGATCACGTGGTCGAATTCGTCCCCGAAGGCAGCAACAAGGGCCTGGCGGTCGAACAGCTGATGCAGCAGGGCGCATTCGCCGGCCGCACGCCGGTGTTCGTCGGCGACGACCTCACCGACGAATTCGGTTTCGAAGCGGCCAATCGTCTCGGCGGCTGGAGCGTGCTGGTCGGCGATCGCGCCCAGACCAGCGCGCGGTTCCGCGTCGACGGCACCGCCGACGTGCATGCGTGGCTGCAACGCAATGCGCGCCGGGTCTGAGTGCAGCGCGCCTTCCCCTCTTCTCTTCAAAAGGATCGTTCGCACTCCATGACCGAGCCAAACCTGGATCTGGGCGTCATCGGCAACTGCAGCTTTGGGGCATTGGTCGATCGGCAGGCACGCGTGGTGTGGAGTTGCCTGCCGGCCTTCGACGGCGACCCGGCGTTCTGTTCGCTGCTCTCGCCCAAGCGTGAAGGCGGTGACTTTGCCGTGGAGCTGGAGGACTTCGCCAGCAGCGAGCAACACTATCTGCCCAATACCGCTGTGCTGCGCACCGTGTTGCGCGACCACCACGGCGGCGAAGTGGAAGTCATCGACTTCGCACCGCGCTGGCGCAACAACGGGCGTTTCTACCGGCCCGTCAGCATCATCCGGCAGATCCGCCCGCTGGCCGGCAACCCGCGCATCATCGTGCGCGCCCGCCCGCTGGCCGACTGGGGCGGACGCAGCCCGGAAACCACCTGGGGCAGCAATCACATCCGCTGGGTGCTGCCCGAATTCACCCTGCGCCTGACCACTGACGTGCCGGTACGCTTCGTACGCGACGGCCTGCCGTTCGTGCTCAGCCACCCGGTCAACCTGGTGCTGGGCGTGGACGAATCGCTGACCCGCTCGCTCACCGGCTATGTGCAGGAAGCGCAGGAACGCACCGAAGAATACTGGCGCGAATGGGTGCGCTACCTGTCGATTCCGCTCGACTGGCAGGAAGCGGTGATCCGCAGCGCAATCACGCTCAAGCTGTGCCAGTACGAAGACAGCGGCGCCATCATCGCGGCGATGACCACCTCGATCCCGGAAGCACCCAATACCCCGCGCAACTGGGATTACCGCTATTGCTGGCTGCGCGACGCCGCATTCGTGGTGCGTGCGCTGAATCGCCTGGGCGCCACCCGCACGATGGAGCAGTTCATCGGCTACATCTTCAACATCGCCACCGCCGACGGCACCATGCAGCCGCTGTACGGCATCGGTTTCGAATCGCAGCTGGAAGAGCACGAAGTCGAAACGATGGACGGCTACCGCGGCATGGGCCCGGTACGCCGCGGCAACCTGGCCTGGATCCAGCAGCAGCACGATGTCTACGGCAGCGTGGTGCTGGCGTCCACCCAACTGTTCTTCGATCTTCGCCTGAAGGATCAGGGCGATGCGGACACCTTCCGCCGCCTGGAGCCACTGGGCGAGCGCGCGTTCGCGCTGCACAACGTGCCCGATGCCGGCCTGTGGGAATTCCGCGGCCGCGCTGAAGTGCATACCTATACCGCCGCGATGTGCTGGGCCGCCTGCGATCGCCTCTCCAAGATCGCCGACCGGCTGGTGCTGCCCGAGCGCAGCGTGTACTGGCGCGAGCGCGCCGACACCATCCGCGAACGCGTGCTGGGCGAGGCCTGGAGCGAAGAGCGCGGCCATTTCACCGATACGCTGGGCGGTCATCGCCTGGACGCATCGCTGTTGCTGCTGGCCGATATCGGCATCGTCGCCAACGACGACAGCCGCTTCGTGCGCACGGTCGAAGCGGTCGGCCGCGTGCTCAAGCATGGCGATGCGCTGTATCGCTACATCGCACCGGATGACTTCGGTGAGCCGGAAACCAGCTTCACCATCTGTACGTTCTGGTACATCGACGCGCTGGCCGCGATCGGCCGCAAGGAGGAAGCGCGTGAATTGTTCGAGCGCATCCTCTCGCGCCGCAATCACCTCGGCTTGCTGTCGGAGGACCTATCGTTTGAAGACGGCGAAGCCTGGGGGAATTTCCCCCAGACCTATTCGCATGTGGGCTTGATCATCGCAGCGATGCGCTTGTCGCGGAGCTGGCAGGAGGCGTCATGAGTCGTTTGGTGGTGGTATCCAACCGCGTTGCAGTGCCCGGCGAAAACCGCGCCGGCGGGCTGGCGGTTGGTCTGTTGGCTGCGCTCAAGGAGCGCGGCGGTGTGTGGTTCGGCTGGAGCGGCAAGACCGTCCGCGGCGACAGCGGCGGCATGCACGAACAGACCGAGGGCGACATCAAGTTCGTCACCATGGACCTCAACAAGCGCGACATCGATTCGTACTACAACGGGTTCGCCAATCGCACGCTGTGGCCGCTGCTGCACTTCCGCCTGGACCTGGTCGATTACGACCGCGCCACCCGCGAAGGCTATATGCGCGTCAACCGGCTGTTCGCCGAGAAGCTGGCGCCGTTGCTGAAAGACAGCGACACGCTGTGGATCCACGATTACCACATGATTCCGCTGGGCGCGATGCTGCGCGAGCTGGGTGTGGGCTGCAAGATGGGCTTCTTCCTGCACGTGCCGATGCCTTCGGCCGACCTGATGCAGGCGATGCCGGATCACGCGCGCTTGTTCAGCACGTTCTATGCGTACGACCTGGTTGGCTTCCAGACCCAGCGCGATGCCGAGCGCTTCAAGGCCTATGTGCGTCTGTTCGGCGGTGGCCGCATTCTCGACGGCGACATCGTCGAAGGCCCCGGCGGGCGTCGCTTCAGTGCCGCGGCGTTCCCGATCGGGATCGATACCGACCTGATCGCCAACCAGGCCAAGGCCTCGGTCGGCAAGCAGGCGGTGCGCGACCTGCGCGAAAGCCTGCGCGGCCGGCAACTGGCGATCGGCGTGGACCGGCTGGATTATTCCAAGGGCCTGCCGGAACGCTTCCAGGGTTTCGAGCGCTATCTGGAGCGTTATCCGGACCAATCCGGCAGCCTGACCTATCTGCAGATCGCGCCGGTATCGCGCGGCGACGTCAACGAGTATCGCCAGTTGCGCGGGCAGCTGGAGCAGATCGCCGGCCACATCAACGGTGGACATGCCGAGCCGGATTGGACGCCGCTGCGTTACGTCAATCAGAACTTCAGCCATGCGACGTTGACCGGTTTCTATCGCGCAGCCTCGGTCGGCCTGGTCACGCCACTGCGCGATGGCATGAACCTGGTCGCCAAGGAATTCGTCGCGGCGCAGGATCCGCAGAATCCGGGCGTCCTGGTGCTGTCGTTGCTGGCCGGTGCAGCGGACGAAATGAAAGAGGCACTGCTGGTCAATCCGCACGATCTGGACGGCGTAGCCGACGCGATCGCCACTGCGGCAAGCATGCCGCTGGCAACACGCATCGAACGCTGGAGCGCGATGATGGATCATCTGCGCAAGAACAACATCAATCACTGGCGCCAGCGCTACCTGCAGGCACTTGCAGATATCTGACTCCGGTGTCCGCAACGCAGGCTGCCAGCACCACGCTATCAGCACAGACGCGCTGCGCACCGGCAGCGCCCCCCTTCTCCCCTCGGGAGAAGGGGGCCGAAGGGCGGATGAGGGTACGCGTGCACGTACAAGTGGAAATGTCCGAAGCGCAAATTCCCAGCTTCTACAAATCTTCACTCCCGAATGCCACATCCCCGCCTCACCACTTGAGTCAATAACTCTATAGAACTACTGCAGGATCCTGCATTTGTCGCGGCGCACGAATGCACCAAACACCGACTGACGCCTGCAGCAATCTCCAGCCATATCGAATTTGAGCAATTTCAGCGCCTCAACCGCATGGCCTGGAACGTTGGTTCTCATTCCATCACGGACACAAGCGTCATTGCGGTCTAAAATATCCGCATGAGTAGCGCTGAGGACCCTGGGAGGGGCTGCGCGTTCATATCCGGACGTTCTGCTTTAGGACGTTTTTGTTGGATCCAAGGCCGCCCTTTGCCAGCCTGTGATCTTGCTCCCTCCACGACTCGCCACCGCCTGCCGGTGCCTGGGTCCTTCCTGACATCTCAAAATGACTGATCAATCCTCAAAACGTGGACTAGGCACCTGGTTGCTGGTGGTCTATGCCGTGGTGATCGCCGTGCTCGGTGCGGTGCTTGCCTACGAAGGCGGCCGCCTGGTCGCCGTCGGTGGCTCCTGGTATTACCTGCTGGCGGGCATCGGCCTGTTCCTGGCCGGCGTGTTGCTGGCGCTGGGCAAGCGTGCCGGCCTGTGGCTGTTTGGCGCCACGCTGGCGGCCACCATCGCCTGGGCGCTGTGGGAAGTGGGCCTGGATGGCTGGGGCCTGGTCCCGCGTCTGGCCTGGATGTCGGTGCTGGGGCTGGTGCTGCTGCCGTTCTGGGGCGTGGCCCGTCGCCGTATGCAGCCGCTGTCGGGGCTGGGCTATGTGCTGGTGACTGGCGTGCTGCCGATCCTGGGCGCGACGCTGATCCTGTGGCCACTGCTGGTGCCGCGCAATGTCGAACTGGCCGATGCCTCCAAGCTGCCGGCCGAGAATGCGACGCCGTTCAGCCGCGCCAACGTGCCCAGCCCGGACGGTAACGTCGCGGCCAATCACGATGCCAGCAACTGGACCTCGTACGCCGGCTCCAACCTGTCCAACCACTACACCCCCGGCGCGCAGATCACCCCGGAGAACGCCAAGAACCTGAAGGTGGCCTGGGAGTTCCATACCGGCGATCTGAAGCCGGCCGGCTCCAAGCTGGGCTACGCCTTCCAGAACACCCCGCTCAAGGTCGGCGAGCTGCTCTACATCTGCACCCCGACCCAGAAGGTGATCGCGGTGGAAGCGGCCAACGGCAAGGAGCGCTGGCGCTTCGACCCGCAGACCAATCCGAAGGCGATGGCCGGCGTTGCCGCCACCACCTGCCGCGGCGTGTCGTACTACCAGGCGCCGCAAGGCACCGCCGAGTGCCCGACGCGGATCTTCTGGCCGATGGTCGATGGCCGCCTCGGCGCGCTGGACGCGCAGACCGGCAAGCTGTGCACCAGCTTCGGCAACAACGGCTTTGTCGATCTCAATGCCGGCACCGGCAACACCAAGCCGGGCTTCGTCGGCCCCACCTCGCCGCCGGTGGTGATGCGCGGCGTGGTGATCCAGCCCACCGGCCAGGTGCGCGACGGCCAGGAAGGCGATGCGCCGTCGGGCGTGGTGCGCGGCTTCGATGCGCTCACCGGCCAGCTGCGTTGGGCCTGGGACCTGGGCAACCCGGCGATCACCGCCGAGCCGCCGGCCGGGCAGACCTATACCCGTTCCACCCCGAACGTGTGGTCGCTGATGGCCGCCGACGACGAACTGGGCCTGGTGTATCTGCCGACCGGCAATGCCTCGGGCGATTTCTTCGGCAAGGGCCGCACCCCGCAGGATGAGGAATACACCGCCTCCCTGGTTGCCGTGGATGCGGCCACCGGCAAGGAGCGTTGGCACTTCCGCACCGTCAACCACGACCTGTGGGATTACGACATCGGCCCGCAGCCGAACCTGGTCGACTGGCCGGTCGCCGGCGGCGCTACCCGCCCTGCGGTGATCCAGGCCACCAAGTCCGGCCAGGTGTTCGTGCTGGACCGCGCCACCGGTGCCCCGCTCATGCCGGTCAAGCAGATCGCCGTGCCGCAGGGCACCGATCATGGCGACTGGACCGCGGCCACCCAGCCGATCTCGCCGGGCATGCCCAATACCGTGGGCGCACCGAGCCGCGAGTACGAAACCATCGTCGAATCCGACGCCTGGGGCATGACCCCGTTCGACCAGCTGGCCTGCCGCATCCAGTTCAAGCAGCTGCGCTACGAAGGCATGTTCACCCCGCCGACCCTGCAGGGCTCGCTGGCCTTTACCGGCAACCACGGCGGCATCAACTGGGGCGGCGTCTCGGTCGATCTGCAGCGCGGCATCATGGTGATGAACAGCAATCGCCTGCCCTACACCCTGCAGGTCTACACCCGCGAAAAGATGAATGAGCTGGGCGTGGTGTCGGTGTTCGACGGCAAGAGCAAGACGCCCGGCTACATGGCACAGAAGGGCCTGGCCTACGGCGCCCGCAAGGAGCCGTGGATGTCGCCGCTCAACACGCCGTGCGTGGCACCGCCGTGGGGCTACATCTCCGGCGTGGACCTGCGCACCCAGCAGGTGATCTGGCGGCGTCCGCTGGGCACCGGTTACGACCAGGGCCCGATGGGTATCCCGTCCAAGACCAAGTTCGAGATCGGCACGCCCAACAACAGCGGCTCGCTGGCCACCGCCGGCGGCGTGACCTTCATCGGCGCGACCCTGGACGACTTCATGCGCGGCTTCGACACCCGCACCGGCAAGCAGGTCTGGGAGACCCGCGTGCCGGCCGGCCCGCAGGCCGCTCCGCTGAGCTACACCATCGACGGCAAGCAGTACATCGTGGCCGCCGTGGGTGGACACGACCGCATGGAAACCAAGTCGGGCGACAGCGTGATCGCCTGGGCGCTGCCCGACGACGCGGGCGCCAAGCCGGCGAAGTAAGCCGGTGTAGCGTCAGCTAGTTAGGTATCGATAGACCGGTCATCGTGAGATGGCCGGTTTTTTTTTGGGGAATCGGGAATCGGGATTCGGGAATGGGAAAAGCGCTTTTCTGTCGTCTTTCAGGGCTGGGCTGGATTGATGGCGCGCCCGATTCCCCAATCCCCACTCCCGATTCCCCGCGCTTCGATGCGTGTTCGTCGCGTTGCACCGATGGCGCCGCTGGCCAGTCTTGGTGGCGTGCATGCGATCGGACTGCGTGGCGTCGAGGTCTACGAAGTGTTTACGAAGCCCGCCAATATTTCACGTGAAATTTACAATTGCAAGACCGGTATCCGGCTGCAAATCACGGTTTCGCAGCACATCGGGACGTACTGAAACCGCTTCCAAATCAACTACATCGGTGTTTTTGGGGGTATGGTCGGCAGATTCCGACGAACGGTGATTTCACGCCGTCATGATTCGGGCTCGGCCGCCGATACCCCATAGCAGCCCATGCAGCGCAGGACGCCGCTCCCCACTCCGAATCACTCAGTTGGACTCAGCCTATGTCGCCCTCACCCGATGCCACCGCCGTCTCCCGCCCGCCTTCCGGCCGGAACCTTGCGCGTGCCAGCACGGCCGCATGGCTGCCTGCCGCTGCACAGATCGGGCTGCTGGGCTTGCTGACGCTCTACGCCGCCACGCTGCTGCCCGGCGGTGTCTGGAGCGGCTTGGGCCGCTTGCTGCCGGCGCTGCTGGTACTGGGCGCGGCAAGTGCCGGGCTGTGGTGGTGGGCACGCCGTCGCGGTGTGGCGCAACTGCAACAGGCGATCGGCACGGTGACCGCCATCGGTGAAGGGCGCTTTCAGCGCCTGGATCTGCGCACCGCCTCCGGCGAACTCGCGCCGTTGCTGCACGCCCTGCAGGCGACCCAGGACAAGCTGGCCATCCGCCTCGATGTGATGGAACAGGGGCTGCGCCACGGCCAGTTCGTGATCAAGGCGCTGGACGATCTGGACACCATGATCCGCATCGCCGACGACGACGGCCAGGTGCTGTTCGCCAACCGCAAACTGCTGGCGATGCTCAAGCTGATCGAGCCGGATGTGCAGAGCTTCCGCCCCAGCTTCCATGCCGAAGGCTTCGTCGGCGGCAGCATCGGCGACATCTATCCCGACAGCCAGGCCGCGATCGACCGCATGCGTGCGCTGACCGCCTCCAAGGCGGTGCGCGCACCGTTCTTCGGCCGCCAGATCGACTTCGTCTACAGCCCGATCATTGCCGCCGACGGCACCAAGCTGGGCACCATCGCGCAGTGGATGGACGTCACCGCGCAGGTCAACGCCGAGCAGGCGCTGATCCAGATCATCGATGCCGCCGCGGCCGGCGATTTCAGCCGGCGCATGCAGATCGACGGCATGGACGGCGTGCTGCTGTCGCTGGCGCAGGGCATCAACCGCATCTACGACTCGGTGGAAACCCACCTGGCCGCCTTGGCGCGGGTGATCGGTGCACTGGCCGAAGGCGACCTCACCCAACGCGTGGAGGGTGATGCGCACGGCATCTTCGCGCGCCTGCGCGACGACACCAACCAGACCGTGACCCGGCTGACCGAGATCATCGGCGACATCCAGATCGCATCGGACACGATCCGCCGCGCGGCGGTGGAAATCGCCGCCGGTAACGCCGACCTGTCCGAGCGCACCGAGCAACAGGCCGCCAATCTCGAAGAAACCGCCAGCTCCATGGAGGAGCTCACCTCCACCGTGAAGCAGAACGCCGACAGCGCGCTGCAGGCCAACCGGCTGGTAGTGGGCACCGGCGAAGTCGCGCACAACGGCGGCCAGGTGATGGACGATGTGGTGTCCACCATGGGGCAGATCAGCACCGCCTCGCGCAAGATCGGCGAGATCATCGGCGTCATCGACGGCATCGCCTTCCAGACCAATATCCTGGCGCTCAACGCTGCGGTGGAAGCCGCACGCGCCGGCGAACAGGGCTGCGGCTTTGCGGTGGTCGCCTCGGAAGTGCGCGCGCTGGCGCGGCGCTCGGCCGATGCGGCCAAGGAGATCAAGACGCTGATCGCCGACTCCACCGACAAGGTCGAACTGGGCTCGGGCCTGGTGCACCGCGCCGGCGCGACCATGCGCGAGATCGTCGGCTCGGTCAAACACGTCACCGACATCATGAGCGAGATCACCGCCGCCAGCGCCGAGCAATCCAGCGGCATCGAACAGGTCAACCGCACCGTCGCGCAACTGGACGAAGTCACCCAACGCAACGCCGCGCTGGTGGAAGAAGCCACCGCCGCCGCGCGCAGCCTGGAAGAACAGGCCGTGGAACTGGCCGATGCGGTGTCGATCTTCCGCCTGCAGCCTGCGCACAGCGGCAACCCGAGAGCAGCGCCCGCAAGCTTCAAAAACGCAGCCGCGTAAGCCGCCGTCACGGATCACCGTAGGAGCGCACCCGGGCGCGACGAAGCTTTATCGGTAACGCCCCATCGCGCCCAGGTGCGCTCCTACACCGAGCAGGCGTGCCTGTCCGCCACCTCAGATCCAGCACACGCGGCCGAACAGTACTCCGTATCGACAAGCCATCAGAGAAATCAGCGCGCAGTCGTAGGAGCGCACCTGGGCGCGACGAAGCTTTCCCGGTAACGCCCATCGCGCCCAGGTGCGCTCCTACACAAAGCAGGCGTGCCTGTCCGCCACCACAGATCCAGCGCACGCGGCCGAACAGCACTCCGTATCGACAAGCCATCATAGAAATCAGCGCGCAGTCGTAGGAGCGCACCTGGGCGCGACGAAGCTTTCCCGGTAACGCCCTATCGCGCCCAGGTGCGCTCCTACACCGAGCAGGCGTGCCTGTCCGCCACCACAGATCCAGCGCACGCGGCCGAACAGCACTCCGTATCGACAAGCCATCATAGAAATCAACGCGCAGTCGTAGGAGCGCACCTGGGCGCGACGAAGCTTTATCGGTAACGCCCCATCGCGCCCAGGTGCGCTCCTACGTCTAGCTGGGGCGCTAGTCGAGAAACCGCTCGCGCTGCTTCGGTGTCGGCAGCATGCAATGCTCGGTGCGACCGAACCAGCGGTAGCGATGGCGTGCGATCAGGCGATAGCCGATGTCGCGCACGCGACGCGGCACCACGCGCAACACCGTGGCCAGCCGCCAGAAGCCGCCCAACCCGGCCAGCACCCGCACGATCGCGTCGCTGTCGGTCCACGCACCGCGGTCATCCACCAGCAGAAACGACAACGGGTCGTCCGGATCCAGCCCATGCTGCTGCAACAGCGCACGTCCGGCCTGGCCCTGCATTGCGGCAAAGCGATAACGCCCGCGTCGATCATGACGCAGCAGGAACCTGACCCAGCCATTGCACAGCAGGCACACGCCATCGAACACGATGGTCGCGGGCACAGCACCTGGCTGACGGCCGGGCGGCTCCACGCGCGACGGCTTCGAGTGAGCAGGCTCCAACCGAGACGACTCCAGCTGAGACACGTCAGCGAGCGGTGGATCAACGTGGTTCAAGCCAGCCCTCGTAGCGAATGAACGGGCCGACCAGCGGCAAGTGCACGTCGACCAGAAATCCGTAACGCCCGGCGTCGGCATGCTCGCGGCAACGCACCTGCTCGAACCAGCGCGCAGGCAACCGGATCCAGCCCAATGCCCACACCCGCGTGGCCTGCCAGTACAGCGATTGCGCGTCGGCGCGCAGCGCGAATTCGAACCGCACCGCGCCCAGATGTTCGCGCAGGCGCGTGCCCTCGCGCCACAGGCGCGAATGCATCGGCAGGCCGCCGAACCGCCGATGCCAGCGCTCGCCCGCCGCGTCTGCAAGAAACTCCACTTCGACCTCCACCTCGCCACTGCGCGGCAAGCGGCTCAACAGCGCCAGTAACGGGACCAGCGCATGCGTGCCGCGTTGAATCCTTGCCCGGCCGGCGAAGGTCTGCCGCTGCTGCACCGAATGCAGCGCGCGCACCGGCGCAGGCAGCTGCGCGAACGCGTCCTGCCCCAACACCTGCGCAAACAACGGCACGCTCAGGGCGCGATCCATGCCAGCGTGGCCATGCGTCCGCTGCGGCGGTCGCGACGATGCGAGAAGAAGCGTTGCGGCTCGGAAATGGTGCACAGCCCGCCGCCATGGATGGCGCTGGCCGGCACACCGGCATGCTGCAGGCGTTGACGCGCCAACGCATACAGGTCCACCCGCCAATGCCCCGGACGGGTCGCAACAAACGCGCGTTGCGCCTGCGCATCGTGCGCGACGAAGGCGTTGAACACGTCTTCACCGATTTCATAGGCCTGCGGCCCCGCTGCCGGCCCCAACCATGCCAACACCTGCTGCGGCGGCGTGCGCATCGCCGCCACGCTGCGCTCCAGCATGCCGTCGGCCAGGCCGCGCCACCCTGCATGCGCGGCGGCCACTTCGCTGCCATCGGCAGCGGCGAGCACGACCGGCAGGCAGTCGGCGGTGAGGATCGCCAGCACCACGCCGGGCACAGCGGTCACCGCTGCATCGGCGACCGGTTCCTGCGCGCCTGGCGCGACAGTGCCCGCTGCAGGCGGCTGTTCGCCGGGCGCGAGCACGGGCGCGTCGACACGCAACACCTCCACCCCATGCACCTGACGCAGCCACTGCGGGGTACCGGGCAGTGCCAGCGCCTCGACCAGCAGCGCCCGGTTGCGTTCCACCTGCTCCGGCACGTCGCCATCGGCACTGTGGCGGTTGCCGAGGTTGAGCGTGTCGAACGGCGCCAGCGAGCCGCCCAGGCCGTGACGCAGCGTGGTCAGCGCATGGATGCGTGGTGGCGCCGGCCAGTCGGCCGGCAGCACGAAGGGTGCGGCGGCGGCCACGTCAGCGGCGTGCCAGCTCGGCGGCGCGT
Source organism: Xanthomonas sp. NCPPB 2864 (assembly GCF_056675615.1). Lineage (NCBI taxonomy): Bacteria > Pseudomonadati > Pseudomonadota > Gammaproteobacteria > Lysobacterales > Lysobacteraceae > Xanthomonas > Xanthomonas sp. NCPPB 2864. Next base: position 83,788 of record NZ_JBWWVS010000001.1, on the reverse strand, counting down.
GCGCTGTCTTCGCGCAGGGCCGTCATCAGCCGCTGCAGGTCGGCCGGCACCGGCGCGCTGGCGCGCACCGGCTCGCCGCTGACGGGGTGCAGGAATTCCAGGGTTTCGGCATGCAGCGCCTGACGCTTGAAGGTGCGCAGCTCGTGCACCAGTTCGTCGGTGGCCCCCTTGGGCAGCTTGAGCGCGCCGCCGTACAGCGGGTCGCCGACGATCGGCGACTTCAGATGCGCCATGTGCACGCGGATCTGGTGGGTACGCCCGGTTTCCAGCCGGCATTCCAGCGCGGTGTGTGCGCGGAAGCGCTCGCGCAGGCGGTAATGGGTGACCGCATCGCGGCCGTCGTCGCGCACCGCCATCTTCAGCCGATCGCGCGGATGGCGGTCGATCGGCGCGTTGGCGGTGCCGCCGGAGACCAGCGCGCCCACCACCACCGCCAGATACTGGCGATGCACATCGCGTGCGGACAGCTGTTCCACCAGCGCGGTCTGCGCCTGCACGGTACGCGCCACCACCATCACCCCACTGGTGTCCTTGTCCAGCCGGTGCACCACGCCTGCGCGCGGCACTGCCGCCAGCGCCGGGTCGCGGAACAGCAAGGCGTTGACCAGGGTACCGTCCGGATTGCCCGCGCCCGGGTGCACCACCAGCCCGGCCGGCTTGTCGATCACCAGTACCTGGTCGTCTTCGTACAGCACGCTCAGCGGGATGTCCTGCGGCGCGGCGTGGGTCTGGGTTTCCAGCACCACCTGCACCTGCACGCTCTCGCCGCCGCGCAAGGTGTCGCGCGGGCGCGCCATTTCCCCGTTCAGCAGCGCATCGCCGGACTTGATCCACTCCGACAAGCGCGAGCGCGAGAATTCGGGGAACAGCTCGGCCAGCACCGCGTCGAAACGGCGTCCAGCGGCGTTGTCGGGCACGATGGCCTGGCGGATGGACGGGTCGAGGGGGTCGGCAGATGGGTCGGACATGGACACGGGCACTCAGGCAAAAGCGGGAATTTGGCGGTCCGGGCGGCGGGAGTCAGTCGCCGGACAGGCCACTAGGCTATCATCGCGCTCTCGTTTTCCTGATGCGTCCTGCCCAGACCCATGATCCGACGGTCCACGTTTTCCGCGCCTGCGCGCCTGATTGCCCTCATGCTGGTCATGGCGTTCGTCGTCACCGGCTGCCACCGCGGCGCCAAGGACAAGAATCCCGATGAGGGCATGCCGGTCGAGCAGCTCTACGGCAAGGGCCACGGCCTGATGGAGAAAGGCAACTGGGCCGGCGCCGAAGCCAGCTACAAGCGCCTGATCGCCCAGTACCCGTACGGCCCGTACACCGAGCAGGCGATGATCGAAACCGCCTATGCCCAGTACAAGGCCGGCAAGCACGACGACACCGTCTCCAGCGTCGACCGCTTCATCCGGACCTATCCGACCCATCGCAACATCTCGTATCTGTACTACCTGCGCGGGCTGGCCAACAGCAACCGCGATACGGTGTTCCTGCGCCGCGTGTGGTCGCTGGATCCGAGCCGTCGCGACCTGTCCTCGCCGCAGCAGGCCTACAACGACTTCAACACCGTCACCGACCGCTATCCGAACAGCCGATACGCGCCGGATGCGCGCAAGCGCATGATCGAGCTGCGCGACGTGTTCGCCCAGCATGAACTGGACAACGCGCTGTACTACCTGCGGCGCAACGCCTGGGTCTCGGCGGCCGGTCGTGCCAACTACCTGCTGGAAACCTATCCGCAGAGCGCCTACCAATACGACGCGGTCGCGGTGCTGGCCGAGGCCTACACCCACCTGGGCAACAAGACCCTGGCCGCCGACGCACGCCGCGTGCTGGAGCTCAACAGCCCGCAGCACCCGTGGCTGACCGGCGACTGGCCGAAGTATCCCTGGGCCATTCGCAAGCTCAATCCGTTCGCCGGCGAGAAGTCTGCCGCCACCGGTCAGCGCAATGCACAGATGAGCCGCGACTGAGACATCAGTCGCCGGCGTGATGAGAAGGGGCCGCAAGGCCCCTTTTTTATTGCGGTAACGCGCCTGCGGCGGTGACGGCGCGCCGGCTGCCGCAGGCACTCGCGATGCCTGGCGACAATGACGCCTGATCGACCGGGAGATCGGCCGTCCCGCATTCCGCGCCCGCGCCCCACCCTCTCCCGCAACGCGGGGCGCGCCTGCCCGCGACAGCTGCAGGCACCTCGCCAGACCCGGCACCAGGTCACCGAACCGCGCCTGTGCGCTGCCTATACTCGGCCCTGAAGAAGACCCGACTCCCCGCTGGCGCCCGCCCAGGAGGCCGCATGTCCCGCTGCATCGTCCCGTTCCTGCTCGCCCTGTTGCTGGCGGCGATGACCAACACCGCCACCGCGGCGCCGATCGTCTACGGCGTCAACGCTCACGACAATCGCCCCGGCTATTCCATGGCCCAGGCCGAGGCCCGCTTCCAGCTGCTGGCCGCACGCAATCTGCGCAGCTACCGCTTCGATGTGGACCCGCGCGATTACGCAACGCTGGATGCGCTGGTCCCGCTGGCGCGCAAGTACGGCATCACGCTGCGCCCGATGGTCTACCCGATGTCGCGCGAGATCGGCTACCAGCTGGCACGCCGCTATGCGGCCGACATCAAGGTCTGGGAGATCGGCAACGAACAGGACCTGGTGCGCGCCGAGGCCGATGCGCGCATCGCGGCAATGACCACGATGTACCTGGGCATGCGCCAGGCCTCCAACGAACTGGGCGCCGGCCTGCGTTTCACCATCAACATCACCGCCTGCAACAGCGACGACCGCAGCGCCAACGCACGCTGCCCCGGCGATCGCAATGGCTCGCTATGGTTCCTGGCCAAGGCCAAGGCGGCCGGCTTCAATTTCGACCACATCAGCTTCCACTACTACGCCTTCCACCAGGATGCCGGCTACTGGAGCGCGTTGTACCTGGGCCAGCTGCGCACCGCGGCGCAGACCTACAAGACCCCGGTGTTCTTCAACGAACTCAACTGTGCGGAGATCTACACCGGCAACACCACCGGCGGTGCGGAAGGCGACCGCGGCTGCTACGACAGCCTGGCGCAGCTGCTGCGCAACGTGCGCGACAACTATGCCGACGTGGTGTCCGAGGTGAACGTCTACGAATTGCTGGACCAGACCAGCATCCAGGGCGCCGAAGGCCATTTCGGCCTGATGTACGACCTGACCCGGCCCAAGCCGACCCTGGACCTGCTCACCCGCTTTGCCCAAGCACCGGCCACCGCAGCGGTGGCTGGTGCGCCGGACGACCGACCGCAATAGCCGTCGGGCTACTGGCCGGAATAACCATTGGTGATCGGGTAACGCCGCTCGCGGCCGAACGCGCGCCGCGACACCTTGGGCCCGGGCGCGGCCTGGTGGCGCTTCCATTCGTTGAGCCGCACCAGCCGCAGCACGTGTTCCACCGTGTCGGCGGCATAGCCGGCCGCGACGATGTCATCGCGCGACTGTTCCTGGTCGACGTAGCGGTACAGGATGCCGTCCAGCACATCGTACGGCGGCAGCGAATCCTGGTCGGTCTGGTTGTCGCGCAACTCGGCCGAGGGCGGGCGCGAAATCACGGCCGGCGGTATCACCGGCGCCCCGCCCACGGTATTGCGCCACTTGGCAAGGCCGAACACTTCGGTCTTGTATAGATCCTTGAGCGGGGCGTAGCCGCCGCACATGTCGCCGTAGATGGTGGCGTAACCCACCGCGTACTCGCTCTTGTTGCCGGTGGTCAGCAGCAGCCCGCCAAACTTGTTGGACAGCGCCATCAGGATCACCCCGCGGCTGCGCGACTGCAGGTTCTCTTCGGTGATGTCCGGCTGGGTGCCTTCGAACATCGGCCCCAGCGCGGCGAGCAGGCCTTCGAACGCCGGCTCGATCGCGATGGTTTCCAGCTTGACGCCCAGCGCGCGGCATTGCTCGTCGGCCAGATCGTTGGACAGGTTGGCGGTGTAGCGCGACGGCAACCGCACCGCGGTGACGTTGTCGCCGCCCAGCGCATCGACCGCCATCGCCAGTACCAACGCCGAATCGATGCCGCCGGACAGGCCCAGCCAGACTTTGGTAAAGCCGTTCTTGCGGCAATAGTCCTGCAGCCCGCGCACCACGGCGCGCCAGGCCAGCGCATCCATGCTCTCGTCGCCATCGTCCACCCACACCACCGGGGTGAAACTGCGCTCGCCGGCGGCGTAGTCCACCACCAGCCACTGATCGACGAAGGCGGCAGCGGCCGGATGCACGGTACCGTCGCCATCGGCCACCACCGATGCGCCGTCGAACACCAGCGCATCCTGGCCGCCGACCACGTTGAGGTAGGCAATCGCCGCCCCGCTCTCGCGTGTGCGCTCGGCCAGCAGGGCATCGCGCTGCGCATGCTTGCCGCGCTCGTAGGGCGAGGCATTGGGCACCAGCACCAGCTCGGCGCCGGCCTGCACGGTCCTGGCCAACGGTTCGGCAAACCACAGGTCCTCGCAGATCACCACGCCCACCTGCACACCCTTGACCGTGACCACGCAGTTGTCGCCATCCGGGTCCACGTCGAAGTAGCGGCGCTCGTCGAACACTGCGTAATTGGGCAATTCGCGCTTGCGATACGTCGCCTCGATACGCCCGTCGCGCAACACGCTGGCGGCGTTGTAGACCACGCTGCCGGCACTCTGCGGCCAGCCGACCACCGCCACGATGCCGCGCGTACTGGCGGCGATGCGCGCCAGCGCTTCCTGGCAATGGGCGAGAAAACCGGGCCGCAGCAGCAAATCTTCCGGCGGGTAGCCGCTGATCGCCAGCTCGGGAAACAGCACGATGTCCGCATCGAACTCGTCGCGCGCTGCCGCGATGAAGTCGATGATGCGATCGGTATTGCGCGTCACGGCGCCGACCGGGAAGTCGAACTGCGCCATGGCGATGCGGAGCGTCTGGGACATTGGAAGGCCTATGCGAATGCAGCGGGGAAGGCGTGGCTGCGCCGCATCCCGCAACAGACCGGGATGCAGACCGGCGTCGCCGCCAAGCCTGCATTATTCCAGAAGCGCAGCGGCGTGCAGGGATCTGGCGCTGCGTCGGTGTTGCGCGTCCACTGCATGCACGGCGCCTGCGCGGATGGTGTCCGGCTGCGCCGTCATCGCATCAGCCCCACTGCATCTCGCCGGTGGCGACCTTGGCGCCGATCTGCAATGCCACCGTCATGCCGGCATCGGGGTAGCGCGCGGTCATGGCCTTGATCAGGTCGGCACTGTTGCTGTGCCTGGCCAGCTCTTGCTCGAAAGCCAGCAGATAATCGCGCGTGTAGGCGATGGCCGAGGCATCGGTGGGCGCGCCCGGCAGCAAATGGCCGGCCACCACCACCGATGGCAAACGCGCCGCCATGCGCTCCAGCGTCTTGCGCCAGGCTGCACGGCCTTCGGCGCCGTGCGTATCGGCGGTCCACACATGCGTGCCGGAGAACACCAGCACGCCACCGAAGATCGCCTTCAGCGCAGGCACCCAGATATAGCGTCGGTTGGCCAGACCGTCGGCCTCCACGATCTCCAGCGCGTGGCCTTCACGTGTGAGTGCAGGGCCATCGAAGGGTTCCGGCATCACGATGTCGGCCAGGCGCTGCGGGCCGTTTTCCTTTAGCTGCGGGCCCCAGGTGGCCAGTTTCTTTTCGACATTGCCCTTGATCGCCGCAATGGTGGCCGAGGCGGCGATGACGCGCGCCTCGGGGAAGGCAGCCTTGATCGGCGCCAGGCTGAAGTAGTAGTCCGGGTCGCTCTGGCTGATGTAGATGGTGGTCAGCGTCTTGCCGCTGGCGCGGATCGCCTCGACCAGCGCCTTGCCGTCGGGCAGGGTGAAGCCACCATCGATCAGCACCGCATCGTGCGTGCCGGAAATCAGCACCGGCGCGCGGAAGAACCCATGTTCACCGGCGGGGAAATGTTGATACGTCAGTGTGGTCGGTGCAGCCATGGCGGTATTCGCTCCAGGGAAGGCGGTTGCGACACTCGCAACGGCCAGGGTTTTGATGACGTCTCGTCGGGTTGGCATTGGTTTGGCCTTTGGGGATGGCGACGGTTGGGGTGAGGGTGCGGCGGAAGACAGCCAAGTCACTGGAGACGTGTGTGGGGAAAGGTCCGCTGCAAGAAAGCCAACCCCATGGCGAGAAACCCGTCACCCAGATGCCAAAAAATGCCCAGCATCCAACTGCCGCAGGACGACATCGGGGTTCCCATAACCCGCCCCGACATCCAGCAACCACCGCTTGCCGGACGACTGCGCAACCAGCGTCGGCACGCCGCGTACATCGAATTCCTGCAACAGCTCCAGCGCCTGGTCGATGCGCGCCTGTGTCAGCGCAAGCAGCTGCGCATCCGGCGCGGCGATCTGCTTCGCGGCCTGCTCCAGCCCGAGCGATTGCAGCAGGCCCACCAGCGTGTCCAGCGCGGTCACATCGTCGCCCTCGACATAGCGCGCCCGCTGGATGGCCCCCAGCACCTGCACTTCGCGCGACGGAGCGACACGCGCCACCGCCGTCAGTGCCAACGTCGCCGGAGCGCTATCGAAGCGCTGCTGACGATTGCCGAGCACGCGCTGCCGATACTGGGCGCTGAAATCCTGGCCGGTCAGCTGTGCGATGCGTTGGTCGTTGGACCAGGCGTAGCCGGCGAAGGTGTCGTCCATCGCCCTGGCGCCCGCGCCCAGAAACAGCCCGGCTGGCAGCAGTTGCAGCGCGACATCGGCCCGTGCCTGCAGCGCCGACACCACCGCGCTGGCGCCATAGCACCAGCCGCACAGCGGGTCGTAAATGTAGTGAACGGTAGTGGACATGGCAGCGGCATCCGGTGGCGAGGAAGGCATCCTAGGCCCGCGCCGTTGACTCTTAAATCCATCCGCCATAAACATACCGTATGCCAAAGACACACAATCGAAGCGAGACCGGACCAGGCGGCCTGGGCAATCTGCGCCGCCTGGCCTACTTCGTCGCAGTGGTGGACACCGGCTCCTTCACGGCGGCCGCCGAGCGCCTGGGCATCACCAAGGCGGTGGTGAGCCAGCAGGTCGCCCGCCTGGAGCGCGAATGCCGCACCTCGTTATTGGTGCGCACGACCCGCAGGGTGCGCACCACCGAACTCGGGCAGGCGTTCTACCAGCGCTGCGCGGCCATCCTGCGCGATACCGACGACGCCTTCGACGCACTCACCGACACCGCCGCCGAACCGTCCGGCCTGCTCCGGCTCACCGCCCCGCTGGACTACGGCGTGCGCGTGGTGGTGCCGGCGATCGCGGCCTTCACCCGGCGCCATCCGGCCTGCAAGGTCGACGCAATCCTCAGCGACCAGACCCTGGACCTGATGACGGCCAACATCGAGCTTGCGATCCGCGTCGGCTGGCTGGCCGAAAGCAGCCTGCAGGCACGCAAGATCGGCGCGTTTCGCCAGTTGCTGGTCGCGCCTTCCGCGATGGCCGCGCAGCTGGCCCGAATCGCATCGCCGCAGGACGTCGCCACCCTGCCCTTCGTGGCGAACACTGCATTGCGCGATCACCAGCGCTGGCAATTCGCGCACGCCACGCATGCGCCGCAGAGTGTGGACGTGCAGCCGGGCATCTTTCTCGACGCCACCCTCGCCGTGCGCGAGGCGGTGTGCCAGGGTGCAGGCATCTCGGTGCTGCCCGATTATGTGGTCGCCGACGATCTGGCCGCCGGTCGCTTGCTGCATGTGCTGCCGCAGTGGCAGTTGCCGTCCGGCGGCATCCACGCCGTGTTTCCGGCAACGCGCTTTCGACCGGCCAAGGTGCGCGCGTTCGTGGACCTGTTGCTTGAGCTCAATGCGCAACAGCACGAGCTTTGAATCGAACGCTGCAAGCCGCTCGAATCCGCCGCCAGGCCGCGGCAGGCAACAGCGGCCGGCGAAGACGCTGGCACCAGCCAGCCATTGGCCAACGGCAATGGCCACGTCGGACATTGCCACAAACGGCTAGCCACAGTAGCTAGCCACAAAAAAGGCCGCCCGAAGGCGGCCTCTCCGACGCTCGCACGCTTACGCGCGCGGCGTGCTTACTTCACCAGCGCAGCAATCGCCGCACCCAGATCGCCCGGCGAACGGACGGTCTTGACGCCGGCAGCTTCCATCGCCGCGAACTTGCCTTCGGCGGTGCCCTTGCCGCCCGATGCGATCGCACCGGCGTGGCCCATGCGCTTGCCGGCCGGCGCCGACGCACCGGCGATGAAGCCGACCACCGGCTTCTTCACGAACTGCTTGATGTACTCGGCACCGGCTTCCTCGGCGTCGCCACCGATTTCGCCAACCATGATGATGCCTTCGGTCTGCGGGTCTTCGTTGAACAGCTTGAGGCAGTCGACGAAGTTCAGGCCGTTGATCGGGTCGCCACCGATACCGATGCAGGTGCTCTGGCCCAGGCCCACTTCGGTGGTCTGCTTGACCGCTTCATAGGTCAGGGTGCCCGAACGCGACACGATGCCGATCTTGCCCGGCTTGTGGATGTGGCCCGGCATGATGCCGATCTTGCACTCGCCCGGGGTGATCACGCCGGGGCAGTTCGGCCCGATCAGCACGGTGTCCGGATGCGAGCGGGTCAGCACGTTCTTGACGCGCAGCATGTCCAGCACCGGGATGCCTTCGGTGATGCAGACGATGACCTTGATGCCGGCCGCGGCCGCTTCCAGGATCGCATCGGCCGCGTACGGCGGCGGCACGTAGATTACCGACGCATCGGCGCCGGTGCTCTGCACGGCATCGGCCACGGTGTTGAACACCGGCAGGTCGATATGCGTGGTGCCGCCCTTGCCCGGCGTCACGCCGCCGACGACCTGGGTGCCGTACTCGATCATCTGAGTGGCGTGGAAGGTGCCCTGCTGGCCGGTGAAGCCCTGCACGATCACCTTGGTGTTCTTGTTAATCAAAACGGACATGGATAGTTCCTTCGGTGTCGTGGATCAGGCGGCGTTCTTGACAGCTTCGACGACCTTCTTGGCACCGTCGTTGATGTTGTCGGCCGGGATGATGGCCATGCCGCTGTCGCGCAGCAGCTGCTTGCCTTCTTCCACATTGGTGCCTTCCAGGCGCACCACGACCGGGACCTTGACGCCCACTTCCTTGACCGCAGCGATGATGCCCTCGGCAATCATGTCGCAACGGACGATGCCGCCGAAGATGTTGACGAAGATGCCTTCGACCTTGTCCGAGGACAGGATCAGCTTGAACGCCTCGATGACGCGCTGCTTGTTGGCGCCGCCGCCCACGTCCAGGAAGTTCGCCGGCTCGCCGCCGTTGAGCTTGATCACGTCCATGGTGGCCATGGCCAGGCCTGCGCCGTTGACCATGCAACCGATGTTGCCGTCCATGGTGACGTAGTTGATGTCCAGCTCCGACGCGGTCACTTCGGTCTCGTCTTCCTGCGTCTTGTCGCGCATGGCGATCAGCTGCTTCTGACGGAACGCGGCGTTGTCGTCGCTGTCGAACTTGCCGTCCAGCGCGTACAGGTTGCCGTCGTCCAGGATCGCCAGCGGGTTGATTTCAACCAGCGCCAGATCCTTTTCGTTGAACAGGCGATACAGGTTCACCATGATGCTGGCGAACTGGCCGGCCTGCTTGGCCGTCAGGCCGAGCTTGAAGCCGAAATCGCGGCCGTGGTAGCCCTGCACGCCTTCGACGAAATCGACGTTGAGCGAATGGATCAGCTCCGGCGTCTCGGCGGCGACCTGCTCGATCTCCACGCCACCCTCGCTGGAGGCGATGTAGGTGATGGTCTTGGTGCCGCGGTCGACCAGGATCGACAGGTACAGCTCCTTGACGATCTCGCCGGCGGTGGTCACCAGCACCAGGTTGATCGGCAGCTCGACGCCGGCGGTCTGGTAGGTGGACATCTTGGTGCCGAGCATCTTGGCCGCTGCGGCCTTCACGTCGTCGGTGGTCTTGCAGAACTTGACGCCGCCAGCCTTACCGCGACCGCCCGCGTGGATCTGCGCCTTCACCATCCAGGGGCCCTTGCCCAGGGAATTGGCGACTTCAACCGCTTCGTCCGGGGTCGCCGCGACCTTGCCGGCCGGAACGGGGATGCCGTACTCGGCAAGCAGCTGTTTTGACTGGTATTCGTGGAAATTCATGCGTCACCGTGGGAAAAGGAAACGACCGCTGCGTGCAACGCAGACCGCCTGGGCGGCACGTCAAGAGACGCGAACGGGCCGCCTATTGTGGCCGACCACGCCGTGCGGCGCAAAAGTCGGCGCGCGTGGCCTGCCGTTTGCACCGCTTGCACGCAGCCCGGCACTGTGCGCAAGCGCTGCGCGGGCCGCGCACCTGCCTATACTCGCGGCTTGCTCCAGCGGGGAATCGGCTTGCCATCCAGCCCATCGCTTATCGACCGGATCCAGTCCGCGCCGCAGCGCGAGCTGTACTTCTTTTCGCTGTACCGGGTGCTGGTGGCCGGGCTGATCGCCGCCCTGGTGTTCAGCCCCCTGTCCGACGCGATCCCGGAGCCGCGTTACCCGCGCCTGGCGGCCGGCGTGGCGATCGGCTATCTGTCGGTGGCGATCCCGCTGCTGTTCTGGGGCCGCAGCGAGCGCCGGCTGACCACCACCGTGTTCTGTTCGGTGCTGGCCGACATCGCCGCCGCGACCCTGGCCACGCATGCGCTGCCCGGCGCCAGCGCCGGCATCGCGATGATGCTGCTGTTCAATGTCGCCGCTGCCTCGATCCTGCTGCGCCTGCGCTACGGCATGAGCATCGCGGTGCTCGCCAGCGGCGCCATCGTGCTGGAATACCTGTGGACCCTGCTCGAAGGTGGCGGCGCCGCCCGCCCGGTCGCGGAACTGGCGATGTTCGCCACCAGCTACGTCGCGGTGGCCTTCATCTGCGAACAGATCGGCTCGCGTGCGCGCCGCAATCAGGTACTGGCCGAAGAACGCGGCGCGCAGGTCGCCAACCTCTACGAGATCAACGAACTGATCATCCGCCGCATGCGCACCGGCGTGCTGGTGGTCGATACGCACAACCGCATCACCCTGGCCAACGAGGCGGCGCTGGCGCTGCTCGGCGACGGCGACCAGCGCAACGCCCCGGTCGACCTGTCGCTGGCGGCGCTCACGCCCGAACTGTTGCGCCGCCTGCAGCGCTGGCGCAGCGGCTGGCGCGAGGAAGAGGCTCCGCTGCAACTGGGCGCCGACCGCCCGGAAGTGCAGCCGCGCTTCGTGCGGCTGCTCGCCGACAGCGACCTGGTGCTGGTGTTTCTGGACGATGCCAGCGTGGTGTCGCGGCGCGCCGAATCGCTCACCCTGTCGGCGATGGGGCGCTTTTCGGCCAGCCTGGCGCACGAGATCCGCAACCCGCTGGCGGCGATCAGCTACGCCTCACAGCTGCTGGAAGAATCCCCGGACATCGGCGATGCCGACCGCCGCCTGCTGCAGATCATCCACCAGCAATGCCAGCGCACCAACGGCATTGTCGAGAGCGTGCTCGCGCTGGCCCGCCGCGAGCGCGCAAGCCCGGACAACCTGGATCTGGCCGCCTTCGTGCGCCGCTTCGTGGTCGAGTACCGGCAGACCCTGTCGATGGAGACCGACATCCTGGAAGCCAGCATCCAGGGCAATGCCGTGCATGCCTTGATCGACCCAAAGCACCTGCACCAGATCCTGACCGCGCTGGTGCACAACGCGCTCAAGTACGGCCGGGTCATGGACGAACCGGCACGGGTGAAACTGCGCGTGGAGCGCATGGAGCGCATGGCGGTGATCGACGTGGTCGACCGCGGCCCCGGCATCCCGGAGACGGTGGCCGCGCAATTGTTCCGCCCGTTCTACACCACCTCCGAGCACGGCACCGGGCTGGGCCTGTATATCGCCCAGGAACTGTGCCGCGCCAACCAGGCGCAACTGGACTACGTGTCGGTGCCGGGCGGCGGCGCCTGTTTCCGGATCCTGTTGCAGGGGCCCAATAGCCTGCTCGGGAAATGAGCGGGAGCGTTGCGTCATGCCAGCAGCAAGCCAATGGCGCTGCGGCCTGCGCTGGCACTGCGATCGTGTCCGTGCGGCCAGCCGCTGCGCATCGTGCTGCGCCCGCGCACCATCGTGTGATCGCGTGAATCGTTACGCCCGGACCCGACCGGCAATTGTCGACGGTCATCGCCGTGGGCTATCGTGCGCCACATGAACGAACCGAAAAGTGCCCTGGTTGTCGATGACGAGCGTGACATTCGCGAACTGCTTGTTCTCACCCTGGGCCGGATGGGCCTGCGCATCAGCACCGCCGCCAACCTGGCCGAAGCACGCGAGCTGCTGGCCAACAATCCCTACGACCTGTGCCTGACCGACATGCGGTTGCCTGACGGCAACGGCATCGAGCTGGTCACCGAAATCGCCAAGCACTATCCGCAGACCCCGGTGGCGATGATCACCGCGTTCGGCAGCATGGACCTGGCGGTGGAAGCCTTGAAGGCCGGCGCCTTCGACTTCGTCAGCAAGCCGGTGGACATCAGCGTGCTGCGCGGCCTGGTCAAGCACGCGCTGGAATTGAACAACCGCGACCGCCCCGCCCCGCCCGCGCCGCCGCCGGAACAGGCCAGCCGCCTGCTGGGCGATTCCAGTGCGATGGAAGGCCTGCGCGCCACCATCGGCAAGGTCGCGCGCAGCCAGGCGCCGGTCTACATCGTCGGCGAATCGGGCGTAGGCAAGGAGCTGGTCGCCCGCACCATCCACGAACAGGGCGCACGCGCGGCCGGCCCGTTCGTGCCGGTCAACTGCGGCGCCATTCCCGCCGAGCTGATGGAAAGCGAGTTCTTCGGCCACAAGAAGGGCAGCTTCACTGGCGCGCATGCCGACAAGCCCGGCCTGTTCCAGGCGGCGCATGGCGGCACGCTGTTTCTGGACGAAGTGGCCGAATTGCCGCTGCAGATGCAGGTCAAGCTGTTGCGCGCGATCCAGGAAAAATCAGTGCGTCCGGTAGGCGCCTCCAGCGAGTCGCTGGTGGACGTGCGCATTCTCTCGGCCACCCACAAGAACCTGGGCGACCTGGTCTCCGACGGCCGTTTCCGCCACGACCTGTACTACCGCATCAACGTCATCGAACTGCGCGTGCCGCCGCTGCGCGAACGCGGAGGCGACCTGCCGCAACTGGCCGCGGCCATCATCGCGCGCCTGGCACATAGCCACGGCCGGCCGATTCCGCTGCTCACCCAGTCCGCGCTCGACGCGCTGGACCAATATGGCTTTCCCGGCAACGTGCGCGAGCTGGAAAACATCCTAGAACGCGCCCTGGCCCTGGCCGAAGACGACCAGATCAGCGCCACCGACCTGCGCCTGCCCGCCCACGGCGGCCATCGTCTGGCCGCCACCCCCGGCAGCGCCGCCGTCGAACCCCGCGAAGCGGTGGTCGACATCGACCCGGCCTCGGCCGCCCTGCCTTCCTACATCGAGCAACTGGAGCGCGCCGCGATCCAGAAGGCGCTGGAAGAAAACCGCTGGAACAAGACCAAGACCGCCGCGCAGCTGGGCATCACGTTTCGGGCGTTGCGTTACAAGTTGAAGAAGTTGGGGATGGAGTAAAAGGCCGGGAGTCGGGATTGGGGAATCGGGAATCGTAACAGCGGGTTGCCGTGTTTAGTTGCTTTGACGGCTCTGTTCTGGCTTCTACGTCTCGAGAACCTTAGAGGACGGCATTCATGGCCGGATGCTGTTCTCCTAATAAAAACGGCGCTCCCCTTACGAGGAAGCGCCGTTTTTTTGGGGGCTTCGCAACTTTGCCAAGTCTCGCCAAAACCGGTGAGCAGAAGCTTGGGTGAAAAGGATTCCCCCCGTAGCCAGCTTCTCCGATTCCCCAATCCCGATTCCCTATTCCCGGCCCTTAGTCCTTCGTCACCCGATTGATCTCGGCCAGGCTGATCACCCGTGCGACCTTCATCCAGTCCACCTGATGCAGGTCGCCAGTAACGATCCAAGACAGACAGCTGCCCAGCCCGCCGGTCGGGGGCTCTTGCGAATCCCCAATCCCGAATCCCCAAATCCCAGCCCTTAGTCCTTCGTCACCCGATTGATCTCGGCCAGGCTGGTCACACCGTGCGCGGCCTTGACCAACGCCGACTGACGCAGGTCGCGGATGCCGATACTCTGTGCCGCCTCGGCGATCTGCATCGCGTTACCGCCTTCCAGCACGATCGCGCCGATCTCGTCGGTCATCGGCATCACCTGGTAGATACCGGTACGGCCCTTGTAGCCTTCGGTGCACTCGTCGCAACCGACCGCCTCATACAGCTCGATCCCGGCAGCGATCTGCGCAGGCGTGAAGCCTTCCGCCAGCAACGCATGCTCGGGCAAGGTCGATTTGCGCTTGCAGTTGTTGCACAGGCGCCGCGCCAGACGCTGCGCGATCACCAAGGTCACCGACGAAGTAATGTTGTAAGGCGCGATGCCCATGTTCATCAAACGCGCGATGGTCTGCGGCGCATCGTTGGTGTGCAGCGTGGACAGCACCATGTGACCGGTCTGCGCGGCCTTGATCGCAATCTCGGCCGTCTCCAGGTCGCGGATTTCGCCGACCATGATGATGTCCGGGTCCTGGCGCAGGAACGAACGCAGCGCCGCGGCAAAGGTCATGCCGCGCTTGTTGTTCTGCTGCACCTGATTGACGCCGGGCAGGCGGATTTCCACCGGGTCCTCGGCGGTGGAGATATTGCGCGTCTCGTCGTTGAGGATGCCCAGTGCCGTGTACAACGACACCGTCTTGCCCGAACCGGTCGGCCCGGTCACCAGCACCATCCCGTACGGCTTGTGAATCGCATCCAGGAACAGCTTCTGCTGGTCAGCCTCGTAGCCCAGCTTCTCGATGCCCAGCTTGGCCGCGCTGCCGTCCAGGATACGCAGCACCACCTTTTCGCCGAACAGGGTCGGCAAAGTGCTCACACGGAAGTCGATCTGCTTGGTCTTGGACAGGTTGAGCTTGATGCGCCCGTCCTGCGGCACCCGCTTCTCGGCGATATCCAGCTGCGACATCACCTTCAGGCGTGCCGCGATACGCTGGCTCAACTTCACCGGCGCCTTGGCCACGTTCTTCAGCAGCCCATCGATCCGCAGCCGCACCCGGTAGTCGTCTTCATAGGGCTCGAAATGGATGTCGGAGGCTCCCCGCCGGATCGCATCCACCAGCACCTTGTTGACGAACTTCACTACCGGCGTGTCGTCGCCCTTGGCATCGACCCCGGAATCCCCGCCGGCGCCCATGTCCTCGTCCCCGGCCGACACGTCCAGGTCGCCCATCCCCTCATCATCGTCCCCGAGCGACGAGCCCAACGATGCGTTGCTGGCCTGCCACTGCTCCAAGGTACGACGGATCTGGTCCTCGTCGACCAGGATCGGCTCGACCACCAAATTGGTATGAAACTTGATGTCGTCCAGCGCCCTGGTCTGGGTCGGGTTGCTCACCCCCACGAACAACCGGTTGCCGCGCTTGAACAGCGGCAGCACCTGGTACTTCTGGAGCAACTCCTCACTGACCAGTTTGACCGCGTTCTGATTGGCGTCGAAGACCGACACGTCCATCAGTGGCATACCGAATTCGACCGCGTTAGCGGCGGCAAGTTGAGACGCGGTTACCAATTTTTTCTCAGCAAACCATTGGGGCAGAGGCACCTTGGCAGCGCTAGCCTGATCCATCGCCAGCCTTGCCGCTGACTCATCTAAAGCCCCGTCTTGGACAAGCCGACGAGCAATGCCGGTAATGCCGACCAGATTGGCAATGACTACGTTCATCTTGTCGCTCCGAAAGCGGGGATATAAATGTACAACACACTCCCCAAGCCAAAAACCCTACCAATTCAGAGAAACCCGGCAACAAATACAAAAAGCTTGCGCCGCACATACCCCGACAGCACTTGCATGCTGATAAAAGAAAAGGCCCATACAGGGCCTTTTCAAGACTCAAAGCTTACAACGATCAGGTGCAGCCAGCCGGCTTGTGCTTGGCAACTACGGCGCCGCCACTGATACCGCACGTCCAAACACCTGCGTTACGAGTCAACGTCAAAGTCGCACCGGCAACGATGTCATTGCCCTTAATATTGACGCACGTAAGCGTAGTAGCGGTTGCACCAAAGCTCGTGCAGCGCGGGGATGTAGTCTGAAGACCAACCTCCTGCGCGTCTGCAGGAACATACAGGCTGTTTTCTTGAAGCTTGGATTCCAGCATGGTCTTGGCGGGACTCACTTCCGCAAGGGCAGCGGTCAGCTGGGACTTGGCCACATAGTCACGGTACATCGGCAGTGCGATAGCGGCCAGGATGGCGATGATCGCGATAACGATCATCAATTCGATCAGGGTAAAGCCCTGCTGCTTCTTCATTGTGAATCCCCTAGAGATAAGTTGAGTAGGTTGACGGACACTCAGCTCTCAAGGCTACTGATCCCCTTGAGCGCCTCGGCGGCGCAGAGCGCCCCGTGCGGGTGATACAAGCAGATTACGTGCCAACTTCATGAACAATGACCTGCCTCCCCGGTAGCAAGTCTATCTGCGTAGCGCCGTAGGGCACATGGTGAAAAGTGATATCTGCGACAGGGCTAACCCTCTGCCGGACAAGGCCAGAAAGTGACTCTGCGCGTCACATTGTTTGAGTACCGATATGCGTGCAACGCTCCTGTTCGAACGAGTGTCATACGCCTTAGAACCAGATAAGATAAGACAGTGTCCACCTGGGGATGGCTGGACGGGGAGCAGAGCTAATGTCAGCAATACGTAGCGCAATCAAGAAAGAGGCCGTGTCCCGCTCAATCGACCAGCAGTTGCAATTCATCTGGGAGGGTAAGGACAAGCGCGGCGTCAAGATGAAGGGGGAACAGACCTCCAAGAGTGCTAACTTGCTGCGCGCAGAATTGCGTCGCCAAGGCATCACGCCAACGGTAGTGAAGGTCAAACCCAAGCCGTTATTCGGCGCGGCGGGCAAGACGGTCACACCTAAAGATATCGCTTTTTTCAGCCGTCAAATGGCGACGATGATGAAGTCAGGCGTCCCAATTGTGGGTGCCCTCGAAATTATTGGCAGTGGCCACAAGAACCCCCGTATGCGGAACATGGTTGGCCAGATCCGCACGGATATTGAGGGGGGCTCCTCGTTGCACGAAGCAATTAGCAAGCATCCCGTGCAATTTGACGAGCTCTACCGAAATCTCGTCCGTGCAGGCGAAGGCGCGGGCGTACTTGAGACCGTTCTTGATACGGTGGCGAATTACAAAGAAAACATCGAAGCACTTAAGGGAAAGATCAAAAAAGCGATGTTTTACCCGGCAATGGTGATGGCCGTCGCACTGATTGTCAGCTCCATCCTCCTTGTCTGGGTGGTACCCCAATTTGAAGACGTTTTCAAAGGTTTTGGCGCGGAGCTTCCTGCATTTACACAGATGATTGTCAACGCTTCGCGATTCATGGTTGCGTGGTGGTGGCTCCTTTTGATTGTATTAGCAGGAAGTATCACTGGCTTTATATTCGCTTATAAACGGTCGCCTGCTATGCAACACGGCATGGACCGCCTGATCTTGAAGGCCCCCGTCCTAGGCCAAATAATGCATAACAGCTCGATAGCCCGATTTGCCCGTACGACGGCGGTGACATTCAAGGCTGGCGTGCCCTTGGTAGAGGCGCTGAGCATCGTTGCAGGTGCGACAGGCAATTCGGTCTATGAGAAGGCTGTGTTACGTATGCGCGATGACGTTTCAGTCGGCTATCCAGTCAACGTGGCAATGAAACAGGTCAATCTGTTCCCGCATATGGTTGTACAGATGACTTCAATCGGTGAGGAGGCCGGCGCATTGGATGCGATGCTATTCAAGGTAGCCGAATACTTCGAACAAGAAGTCAACAATGCTGTCGATGCATTGAGCAGCTTGCTAGAACCCATCATCATGGTATTCATTGGTACCATCGTCGGCGGCATGGTCATCGGCATGTACCTGCCCATCTTCAAGCTCGCTTCGGTGGTTGGATAAGACGTAATGGCATTTCTCGACCAGCATCCCGGTCTCGGCTTTCCTGCCGCGGCCGGACTGGGACTGCTGATCGGCAGCTTCCTGAACGTGGTGATCCTGCGCTTGCCCAAGCGCATGGAGTGGCAATGGCGGCGCGATGCGCGCGAGATCCTGGAGCTGCCGGATATCTACGAGCCGCCGCCGCCAGGCATCGTGGTGGAGCCGTCGCACGACCCGGTCACCGGCGACAAGCTCAAGTGGTGGGAGAACATCCCGCTCTTCAGCTGGCTGATGCTGCGCGGCAAGTCGCGCTACAGCGGCAAGCCGATCTCCATCCAGTACCCGCTGGTGGAGCTGTTGACCTCGATCCTGTGCGTGGCCAGCGTCTGGCGGTTCGGCTTTGGCTGGCAGGGCTTCGGCGCCATCGTGCTGAGCTGCTTCCTGGTGGCGATGTCGGGCATCGACCTGCGCCACAAGCTGCTGCCGGACCAACTGACCTTGCCGCTGATGTGGCTGGGCCTGGTCGGCTCGATGGACAACCTCTATATGCCGGCCAAGCCCGCCCTGCTGGGTGCCGCGGTTGGCTATGTCTCGCTGTGGACAGTGTGGTGGCTGTTCAAACAGCTCACCGGCAAGGAAGGCATGGGCCACGGCGACTTCAAGCTGCTGGCCGCGCTCGGTGCGTGGTGCGGGCTGAAAGGCATCCTGCCGATCATCCTGATCTCCTCGCTGGTCGGCGCCATCCTCGGCTCGATCTGGCTGGTGGCCAAGGGCCGCGACCGCGCCACCCCGATCCCGTTCGGCCCCTACCTGGCCATCGCCGGCTGGGTGGTGTTCTTCTGGGGCAACGACCTGGTGGACGGCTACCTGCACTTCGCAGGCCTGCGTTGACCGGGGCACGGCGATGAGCGACTTCATCGTCGGCCTCACAGGTGGCATCGCCTCCGGCAAGAGCGCCCTCGCCGCCGAGTTCGAGAAGCTTGGTGTGCCGGTCATTGACGCGGATGTTGTTGCGCGGCAGGTCGTGGCGCCTGGCTCCATTCTCGACGCCATTACCGAGCAGTTCGGCCGCGAGATTCTGTTACCGGATGGAACGCTGGACCGCCAAGCGCTGCGCAAGATCGTCTTCGCCGATCCAGTCCAACGGAAAGCGCTGGAAGCGATCACCCACCCGGCCATTCGCGCAGAACTGCAGCGCGCCGCGCTGGCAGCCGTGGGCCCTTATACGATCGTCGCGATTCCCCTGCTGACCGAAGCGGGCGGACGAGCGACCTATGCCTGGCTAAACCGCATTCTCGTCGTCGATGTGCCGGTGTCGCTCCAACATGCTCGCCTGATGCAACGCGACGGGAGCACATCGGTGCTTGCCGATCAGATGATTGCCGCGCAAGCGTCTCGCGAACAACGATTGGCCATTGCCGATGACGTAGTCAGCAACGAAGGCGACACGGACCGATTGGCGCAACAAGCGCGAAGCCTGGATGCGAGCTACAGGGCAGTTTTACAAACGCATCCAATCGGGCGCTGACATCTACGGGTGCGCACTCAAAATACTGCCATGGACAGTCGGCTGCCGTTACCGCCGGCGAGATCGTTAGCACACGAAGCGTGGCATCCATTACTCCCTTACTACGATGCAGAATCTGGCCGGCCGCACAGCCAGCGGATTCCCAGCGTGCGCTTGCGCGGGATTTGGCTGGAGCAGTTGGGATTTGCGGTTGGGTGCAAGCTGCAGATCACTGCGCGTGCGGGCGAGTTGGTGGTGACGGTGGTGAGCGCTGAGCTGGGTTTTGGGTGCGGATGTTGTTTGGATGCCCTGCAGTGGGAAGGACGATACGTGTAAAGCCCTCGCGCCCGGGTGCGCTCCTACGGGAGTGCGGGTGGTGGTTAGCGATGGAAGGCTAGTGTCGCGATGACGCCGCGCTGCTGGCCTGGGCGCACGCTGACGCGCCAGCCGTAGAGGTCGCACAGCCGGCTGACGATCGACAGGCCGATGCCGCCGCCTTGCGAGTGGCCGGCGTGGGTGCCGCGGTAGCCGCGCTGGAACAGTTTGGCGGCGTCTTCCTCGCTCAGGCCGGGGCCGGAGTCGATCACTTCCACCGCATCGCCAAGCACGCGCACGCGCACCTGGCCGTCCTGGGTGTACTTGACCGCGTTGCCGATCAGGTTGCCCAGCGCCACCGACAAGGCAGATTCGGGCGCGTCGATGACCAGGTCGCGCTCGCCTTCCAGCAGCAGCTCCAGCTGTTTGCCGCCCAGCTGTGCGCGGTGCGCGTCGATCAGTTGCTCGGCCACCTTGGCGACATTGCTGCTACCCTGCCCGCGTTCATTGCGCGAGAGCAGCAGCAGCGAACCGATCAGGTCGCTGCACTGCAGTTCGGCGCGCTGGATGCGCTGCAGGCGTTGCAGCATCTTTTCGTCGAGGTTGGGCTTGGTGAGCAGCAGTTCGGTGGCGCCGCGGATCACCGCCAGCGGGGTGCGCAGTTCGTGGCTGACGTCGGCATTGAATTCGCGGTCGCGCTGTACCACTTCGGTGAGGCGGGCCGAGTAATCGTCCAGCGCTTCGGCCAGCTGGCCAACTTCGTCGTCCGGGAAGTGCGCGGCCAGCGGCTTGGGCTCGCTGGTGCCGCCGCGGTAGGCGCGCAGGCGTGCGGCCAGGTCCGACACCGGGCGCATGACCTTGGACGCCGACCACCAGCCAATCAGCAGCGAGAAGCCGCTGAACACCAGCACCGAAAGCATCAAGGTGCGCTTGAGCTGGATCTCACCCTTGATGGTCTGGGTCATGTCGTAGGCGAGGAAGAACCACTCGCTCGGCGTCTTGCGCACCGCCAGCTTGTACGAATACGCGTTGCCGTTCTCGTCCACGCCGGAGATGGTGTGGATGCCGTCCGGGAACTGATACCACTCCGGCTGTTCCAGCCGCAGCGCTTCGAACTTGTCGCTTTTGACCACCCGCCCACGCATCTGCTGCACCGGCAGGTCGGGGTTGCGCAGCGGGTCGGAATAGAAGCGCTGCGCAAAGGCGTCGATGTTGCGGTTCATCACGTCTTCCACTAACTGGTTTTCCACGCGAGAGCGCGCCCAGTTGGTGGCGAAGGCGAACAGCGTGGTCAGGCAGAAGCCCAACAACACGAACGACAGGATGATGCGGCTGCGCAGACGCCGCCGGTAGCGGCCGCGCCTGCGGGCGGGCCGCGCGCCGTTATTGCTTTCAGGCATCGGGCGAGGCGATGCGATAGCCGATGCCGTGACGGGTCTGGATCATCGGCACATCGAAAGGTTTGTCGACCACCGCACGCAGGCCGTGGATATGCACGCGCAGCGAGTCCGAATCCGGCAGTTCTTCGCCCCAGACGCGGGTTTCCAGCTCCTGGCGGGTGACCACGGCCGGCGAGGCCTCCATCAGCGACTGCAGGATCTTCAAGGCAGTGGGGTTGAGCTGCAACAGCTTGCCGCGGCGACGCACTTCCAGCGTGTCCAGGTTGTATTCCAGATCGCCGGTTTCCAGCACGCGGGTGTGCACACCCTTGCCACGACGCGACAGCGCGTTGAGCCGCACTTCCACTTCCTGCAGCGCGAACGGCTTGATCAGGTAGTCGTCCGCGCCGGAGTCGAAACCGGCCAACTTGTTGTCCAGCGAATCGCGTGCGGTGAGCATCAGCACCGGTGTCTGTTTGCGCGCTTCGTTGCGCAGCTTGCGACACACCTCGATGCCATCCATGCCGGGCAGGTTGAGGTCGAGCACGATGGCGTCGAACTCGTGCACCACGGCCAGGTGCAGACCGGTCACGCCGTCGGCGGCAAAGTCCACCGTGTGGCCGCGGTCTTCGAGATAGTCGCCCAGATTGGCGGCGATATCGCTGTTGTCTTCGATTACTAGAATTCGCACTGAAACCTCAATAACTATGGTCGGGGTGGACTTAGGAGCCCGGGTCGGTGGCCTTGTGTCTCCGCTGCATGGAGCTCATGTCACGCTCGCCGCTGTCACGCAAGCGTCTGCGTTCGGCAACGGTTTTGCAGATCGAAGTGGTGTGATGAGAACCCGTCGCCTTTTCACGCGTACAAACCAGGCGACTTTCCTCACCCGCCCTCGTCAAAATTGTATTGATGAGCTCTTGGTCGTTGTAGACCGCTGCCTTTCGGTCCGGCGTCAACGCCTGTGCATCACCATTTTCTGCCACTGCAATTTCTATTCTCGTGAGCGCAGAAAGCACCTTAGCGCGGTCTTCCTGACTGATCTCGGAGTACTTGGTGCCGCCATCCAGCTCGTTGCGCACTTGAGCGGCCTGCTGGGCGAAAGGCTTCTTGACGTCTACTGTTGCCGAGGCATCCGCAGCACTGACTAGCAAGAGCACAGACAAAGATGCCGTATAACAGAAAGCCTTGAGCATGATCGTTCCTTGTTCCATCGTCCGTTTAACATTTCCTCACTTTAGACTCGACGTCGCTGGTGGAGCAAGCGTGCCTAAGTAAAAAGGCCCAAGTGCGACAACGCACTTGGGCCAAAAGTTCATCCCGATCACCGTCACTGCCGAGAGCGGAGCTACGGTCGGGTGAGGCTAGCGAGGAAAGGATTAGATTTTCGTTAAATTTTTGCTAACAACACTCCCGGCCCGATCAACGGATCGACTGCTCCAGGTGCTGGATGATCGCCGCCGCCACGTCCACCTCGCAGACCCCTTCCACGCCCTCCAGTCCGGGAGTCGAGTTGACCTCGAGCACCAACGGCCCGCGCCTGGAACGGATCAGGTCCACACCGGCCACGGCCAGGCCCAGCGCGCGCGCCGAGCGTACCGCGACCTCCTGCTCCTGCTCGGTGGCCTGGGCCACCGCAGCGCTGCCGCCCAGATGCAGGTTGGAACGGAAGTCGCCCTCGGCCGCCTGCCGGCGCATCGCGGCAACCACCCGGTCGCCGACCACGAAGCAGCGCAGGTCCGCGCCCTCGGCCTCGCCGATGAATTCCTGCACGATGAAGTTGGCATAGAGCCCGCGCAGCGCCTCGACTACGCCGCGCGAGGCGCTGGCTTTCTCGGTGAGGATCACCCCGGCGCCCTGCGCGCCCTCGTTCAACTTCACCACATGCGGCGGCGGGCCCAGCATCGACAGCAGATCCTGGGTGTCGTCCGGGTTGTCGCCGAACACGGTCACCGGCATGTCGATGCCTTGCGCGGCCAGCAACTGATGAGCACGCAACTTGTCGCGCGAGCGCAGGATGGCGTCGGACGGGTTGGGCGTGTAGGTGCCCATGAATTCGAGCTGGCGCAACACGGCGGTGGCATAGCGCGTGACCGAGGCGCCGATGCGCGGGATCACCGCATCGAAGCCGGTGATCGGCTTGCCCTTGTAGTGCAGGCTGAAACCGTCGGCGGCGATGCGCATGTAGCAGCGCAGCGGGTCGAGGATGCGCACGGTATGACCACGCTTGCGCCCGGCCTCGATGAGCCGCCGGGTCGAATACAGCTTGCTGTTGCGGGAAAGAATGGCGATTTTCATCGCGGCAGGTGTACGGCGGGGCCTGGACATGGTCGGAGTCTGATGACGGAGTGACCCAAGTCCGTAGGTCTGCCAGCCGACTGCACGCGCGGGCAGCTTCCCTGCCCTTGCACGTTGCGCTCGACGGGTGTGCGACGGCCCCGAGAATGGGAGGTGGAAGTGACGCAGCAAGGCAGCTGTAAGACTGCACGCGCGGCGTGGCTGCGACGGCCCGGATGCTAGCAGGGCGGCTGCGCAGCGCTCAAGCGCGCTGACGTACCTCGGCACAGGTGATGCACGGCGCAGGTTTGCCCGCGACAGTCGCGCAGACAACGCAGCAGACATGCGCGACTCAACGTCTCAGCTCCATCCGCGTCAGCGCGCGCTTCCGTCACCTCGGTCGGAATGACCGGCCGCCGCGCGCCGTATCGACCGCCCTCACGCCGCCCCCCTGTCGTCGTGACGCAGTTTGCACAGCGCAACCCGCAATGCTTGAGTTCCCTCAATGCCGGCATGCCGGCGCACCCGAGACTCTCAATGCGACGTCCAGCAAGCGCGGCTTACGCCAACCCCTCCCGCATCCGTCAAGGACGCCCGTTTCCGCGCGGTGCCGTCTTCGATGGCCAGGGCACCAATTTTGCGTTGTTTTCCGCGCATGCCACGCGCGTGGAGCTGTGCCTGTTCGACGAACAGGGCACCGAAGTGCGGGTGGATCTTCCGGAATACACCAACGAGATCTGGCACGGCTACCTACCCGACGTCAAACCCGGCCAGCGCTACGGCTACCGCGTGCATGGCCCGTATGAGCCGACCGAAGGCCACCGCTTCAACCACAACAAGCTGTTGATGGACCCGTATGCACGCGAGATGGATGGCGACCTGATCTGGGCAGACGAACTGTACGGCTATACCGTGGGTCACCCGGACGGCGATCTGAGTTTCGACGAGCGCGACAGCGCGCCGTTCATGCCCAAGTGTGTGGTGGTTGAAGACACCTACGACTGGGAAGACGATGCGCGCCTGCTCAAGCCGTGGAACGAGACGGTGATCTACGAGACCCATGTGCGTGGCTATACCATGCGCAACCCGCAGGTACCGGAGGCCGTACGCGGCACCTTCGCCGGCCTGGCGCAGCCG
Organism: Xanthomonas sp. NCPPB 2864; assembly: GCF_056675615.1. NCBI lineage: Bacteria > Pseudomonadati > Pseudomonadota > Gammaproteobacteria > Lysobacterales > Lysobacteraceae > Xanthomonas > Xanthomonas sp. NCPPB 2864. The sequence goes on along the minus strand of NZ_JBWWVS010000001.1, from coordinate 59,231 downwards.
CAGGTGCTGCAATACATCAAGGACCTGGGCATCACCGCAGTGGAGCTGTTGCCGGTACATGCGTATCTGGACGACCAGCATCTGCTGGACAAGGACCTGCGCAATTACTGGGGCTACAACACCATCGGCTTCTTCGCGCTGAAGTCGCGCTACCTGTCCAGCGGACATCGCGATGAGTTCCGCGACATGGTCAAGGCCATGCACAAGCAGGGCCTGGAAGTGATCCTGGACGTGGTCTACAACCACACCGCCGAAGGCAGCGAGCTGGGCCCGACGCTGTCGTTCAAGGGCATCGACAACGCCAGCTATTATCGCCTTGCCGAAGACAAGCGTTACTACATCAACGATACCGGCACCGGCAATACGCTCAATCTGAGCAACTCGCGGGTGATCCAGTTCGTCAACGACTCGCTGCGCTATTGGGCCGGCGAGATGCATGTGGACGGCTTCCGCTTCGACCTGGCCACGATCCTGGGACGCGAGCCCAGTGGCTTCGACCAGCGTGGCGGTTTCCTGGATGCGTGCAACCAGGATCCGTTGCTGTCGGAGGTCAAGTTGATTGCCGAACCCTGGGACTGCGGCCCCGGCGGCTACCAGGTCGGTCATTTCCCGCCGGGCTGGTCGGAATGGAACGACAAGTTCCGCGACAACGCGCGCGAGTTCTGGAAGGGCGAGGATGGCAAGCTCGCCGAGTTCGCCACGCGCTTCACCGGTTCGGCCGATCTGTTCGATCGTCGCGGTCGCCGTCCATGGGCGTCGGTCAACTTCATCACCGCGCATGATGGATTCACCCTGCGCGACCTGGTGAGCTACAACGAAAAGCACAACATCGCCAATGGCGAGGACAATCGCGACGGTTCGTCCAACGACGGTTCCTGCAACTATGGCGAGGAAGGCGATACCGACAACGCGGACGTGCTGCAGATCCGCGAGCGGCAGATGAAGAACCTGCTCGCCACGCTGCTGCTCTCGCAAGGGACGCCGATGATGCTTGCCGGTGACGAGCGTGCGCAGTCGCAGGGCGGCAACAACAACACCTATTGCCAGGACAACGAGATCACCTGGCTGGACTGGGAAAACGACCCGACCGATGGCCGCCTGACCGACTTCGTCAAGGCACTGACACAGTTGCGCAAGCGCTATCCGATCCTGTCGCGCGGCCGCTTCCTCAACGGCCAGTACAACGAGGAGGCAGGCCTGCGCGATCTCACCTGGCTCAATCCGGGTGGCACCGAAATGGACGACGCGCACTGGACCGATGCCGGCGCGCGCTCGGTGGGACTGCTGCTGGAAGGCAAGGCACAGACCTCCGGTGTCAAGGAGCTGGCCAACGACGCCACGTTGTTGATCGTCATCAATGCCTACCACGAAGGCGTGACCTTCACCCTGCCCTCGGCCGACGAACCGGTGCACTGGAAGCTGGCGCTCTCGACCGACGAAGCGCTGGAAGTGGACATGATGCCGGCCGGCGCCAGCGAATTCCTGGCCCCGCCGCGCAGCGTGTCGGTGTTTGAGTGCAAGAACGATCAGTAACACTGATGCGGTAACACGAACTCGCGGCCTGCCGGAAACCCGGTAGGCCGCGAGTTTTTTATTGCTTCGACATCGGCGACGGAGGCTACGGCTTTAACAGGATCTGCGCTATCGATTCATGGATGTCGATGCAGCAGTGCAACTCTGAAAGTGACAGCCAGACTCTGCGTCGAGCGCGGGGAAGCAGAATCGCTGCCGGCGCGCCGCAATCGCAGATAGAGCTGCAATGGCTTTGCTTGCCAAAGCGCTTGGAGCAGTGGCTTGGTCTCTAGTGACGCGCGTGGCGATGCGGCCTGGTGCAGTATTTATCGAGTTACCGCTCGCCTTTATCGATAGCCGATCAACCAACTTAAAAAAAACGAAACAGCCGCACCCGGCAATCACGCATTTCGAGTACATCTATCGAAAAACCCGCCGCTTATCGCGACGCACTGTGCTTAAACAATTACATCGCCACAGCAAGCTGGACGCGCAATTCGCTGGCTCCGGCCTAAAGCACGGCGACATCGGCAAGCATCACCACACCCAGACGTGATTGCACGATCCGGCAGCGTCTCGAATGCGGCAATGACGGCGATAACACCAAAGTGCACGACGGCCGTGGATCGCTAAGCGTTACGCGCCCTAGCCAGACCTTGAAGACGCAAAACTCAGCCCGGATATAGCGGAAATCGCTTGTCCGGATGATTGGCCTTCCATTCCTTGTAGGAGCTGGTGCCTTCCCAGGCCTTGAACGCACGCGGCGTGCGACCACGCCCGGACCAGGTCTCGCCGGAATGCGGAATCCAGTACTTGGCCACCACTTCGCCTGTGGACGACAACGGCCCCTTGGATTTGCCAGTCATTGCCAGCGAGGCAATCTGGGACTTCTGCTTGGCATTGAAGCGGCTGCCGAATTGGGTCAGCACCTCGACCACCTGGTCGAAGGCTTCCAGCGTCTGGGCATACTTCAGCTGGGCTTCTTCCTGCTCGAGCTTGCGCAGCTCTTCCAGCAATTGGGCTTTGGCGGCGGCAGAGGGTGAAGCGGGCGGAACCTGGCGCATTGGCAAAACTGAGGTTGGACGGGTCAGCGAGTATTGCCGCTGCGCCGGCTAGCGTAAAGCGGCAGGACGCGCCCGAGTCTGGCTGCGCTCAGCGATGGCGCAGCAAGGCATGCTCGCGGGCCATGGTCAGCACCGGCCCGATGCGCCCGGCCCGGATCAGCTCACCGCAGTGCTTGCCAACAAACTCGACCCTGGGCGCAGAAAACCACTGCACCACCCGATCCAGCTCGCCGGCGTTGATGGACCAGGCATGGCAGACCGCTTCGCCCAGCTCTTCCACCCCCACCAGCCCCAGCTCGCGAATCTGCTCGGAATCCAGCGCGAACATCTCCAGCACCTTGCCAGCATCGTCCGGCGTGCCGTAACCAAAACGCATCTGCTCGGCGCGGTGAGCAACCGAGGCTGCCCGCGCGGATTCGGCGCGGCGTATGCCCTTGAGAAGTGCGCCGATGAGTTGAGGATGCGTGGCGGTCATGGTGCTCGCTCGATGATGGCTGCCACTATGCCCATCGCCGCGAGCCCGCTCAATCAGGAGGTTCCTGACCATGGGCAAGGAAATAGCGAAGCGCGCAACTGGCGTTATTCGCCGCGGCGCGCTGCAATCAATGCCGGTCCAAACACTAAATGTTATGTCCGGCGGCACCGTCGCAATCGGTTGTAGCCGACGAAAACCCCCGATCCGCAGTTAAAAAGCCGACGGCTGAAAACCAATCGTTACCATCGACTGCGGAGGCTTGAGCTGCGCCCTGAAATTGCATGTCAGGGAGTAAGTGCAATCGCGCAGCGACCGGCCCAGAAGGTAAGCAATTCAGTTAGGACGGATCAGATATCGAGCAATCCGCGCTGGCCTAGTGGACAAGATCGTCAGAGGCCACTGCCGGACATGGAGCGGGCGATGGGAGACTACTCCAGGTCATCCGGCTCCGAATAAGAACAAGCACTTGGGAAAAACCCGGCCTCCCAAGGCGATACCTAAAACGATACCCGGGCAGTCTACCCGCTCCCCAAGCCCTTCTGTCCAGCCCTGACGGCCCTAGGGGCTACCCCGTTCACGACTCACTGGCCAGGCCGCGTTGGCGACCTGGGCTTCAACTCGCGCCTGTTGGAGTCGCTTTGCCTATGCCCGCCTCCCTCCGGCGGGAACGGCCCAAACGGATCCGGCTCGATCGGGCTCACTCGCGTGATGTGGAAGTCCCGCTCCATACCATCGCGCGCGCTTACCATCAGCTCACGCGCTTGGTTGAGTCGGCGCTCGCACTCGATCAACGCCAGTCGCGAGACGCCGCCCTTGGCCTTGAACAGCTCGCGTCGCGCACGGAGGACTTCCTCCTTGGGAGCTGGGTCGGCAGGGTTCTCGGCTTCGGACACCCGGGCCAACGCAGTGGCGAGTCTTTGCCGCTTGTCGTGGGGGCGACGCAGTTCCATCGCGTAGTTTTGGATCGCCCAGGACAGTGCCTCGGTGTCCTCAAAGAGAGACGACTTCGTGCCGTAGACGGCCACGCGCCTGGTCCGAAGAGATGCCAAGGCCTCGACGAACTGAGGTTCCAACCGGATGCACGGAATTTCTTGGACGCTATCCAGGGCTGCTTCGGCGGCGGCAGTCTGGGCCGCCAGCCATTGTTCGATGAGTTCGGCCTCGGAGTTCAGGACGTCCGCCCCGTTGCCACCCTGTGCCCGCGCGATCCGCCCCAGCCTGCCAAGCCGCAGGGCGGTGTAACTGGGCTGCCCCGCCTGCCTGGGACGCGCCAGCCTTCCCCAGACAATCGGGGGCTTCTGAAGAGGGTTCGCGCGCCTGGCGGCGATCCGATCGGCCATGGCTGACCCGTGGGAGTGCTGGTCAGGCGTTGCCACCAGCGCACCCCTGGCTGCGGCCGCGGCGATGGCCTGATCCATCTCCGACACGGCAGCCTCCCGGCTCGCGTGGGTGCCCACCTTGCCCACGTGCTTCGTAGGGGGCCGCGTCAAACGGATGGCTGACTGGTGGTCGCCGCGTGCAGCAGCGGCCTTGGCTTGGTCTTTCAGGCTTCGATGGTCGACGGCCTCCTCGATCCCAGCTCGGGCCAGATGCGCGTTGATGAGCGCACCCACTAGCTCACGAACTGCGCGGACCTCCTCGGCTCCCTTGCCTCCTCGTGCATCGAACGCCAGGCCAGCGCGTTCACCCAATCCTTCTGGGCCAACCTTGCGCGAGGACATCAGAAGATGGGTGTGATGGTTGCGCGTGTCGCTCCCACCCACAGGTTCATGGATGGCAACCATGACGACGCACTGATAGCGATCAACCAGCAACTGACCTAGCGCGATTGCCTCCTCACCCAACGACACAAGGCAATCCTTCAAGTATTTGCCATGTCCTAATCCCGCCGCAAGCTTCAGAACCACCTCTGCTTCTGAGCAACTTGCCAATAGCAGACGGGTGCACTCGATTGAGTGGGTGGCGAAATTTCCTTCCGATATCTCAACAAAGCGAGACAGTCGATGCAGGTCCTCTTCCAATGTAAGGAAGTAGGCCCAATGAATGTCGCCCTCTTCCAACCATTTATCCGTCATGGTTCACACCCTCCGCAGTGCCCGATGAGGCCCCGTCCACTGGTTTCTCATCCGAGAGAACAGCGAGATCGATCAGATAGCTCTTATGGCACTCTGGGCAAACCCAGCACGTGCCACGCTTGATCTCATCTTGAAATAGTTCGATCTCGTGGGTGCAGCCGGGCGTCCGACATGTAGAGCGCACGATCATTGGCTTCCATTCAAGCCTTCCGTCTTCGAGCACTCGGCCAGCGTGTGGAGCGCTGCAGTGGATGCACTTGGCTACCAGATCGGTAGTTCCTTGCGGCACACGTTTGTGGATGGGTTTGTCGCAACGACAGCATCCAAAGTTCGAGAAATTTCCAAGCGTGCATTTCCAAACGGCAGAGCTAAGCGAGGCGTCAATTGCCTGAGCCGCCTCTTCCAAGCGAGCGCGAACCTTCCCAGCATCCCAGCCTTTGCCGTCGCTGTGCTGTTGGATGGTGGGCATGTGAAGAAACGAACTAACCGCCTGGTAATGCAGCTTGATCTCTTTGAGTCCGAACACGACATCCGTGCCCATTGTCGACATTGTCTTGGGCGCCACGCCCAATGCAGGCTCTTCACCCATACGGAGCGTGTAGGTAGATCCGGACGTGGGGTCAATCTCGATTAAGGCATCCATGAGCTGCTTTGGCTGCCATTTGGCCAGAGCACCCAGCGGCAACTCTTCGAGATAGCTTTGGGCACGGTCATAGGTCAGTGCCTCCATGGCCAAGCGCAAGTCGAGTGCGGCATAGCGCAACTGCTGGTCCTGGCCCAGCAGTTTCTTGGCGCGATCCAGAGCTTGCCGGGCCTGCGTTCGATATTGATGCTTAGGCATTTGGCTTAATCGTGATTGGTTCTCGAAGAGAATTCAGACACAATCCGAGTAAATGCGCCACTCAGGCGGCATCCGCGGCGTGAGACTGATCTGCGGCTGCGCACAGCGCTGTCATCTGGATTGTGCGATCCAATAGTAAGCAGCAACGCCATGTGACACAGCGCGCTTACCTAGGCTTGGTTGTCAACGCATACCTCGCAGTCAAGCTGTCAAAGAGCACTGCATCACATTTTCTCTTTCAATGACTGAAAGCGGACCAGTTAGAGTCGACGCATTGAGGACTGCAAGCGCGCCAAAGTGTCGCCCAAAGGCGCACGAAGGGACCATTGCACCTCACACATCGTGCTCATGACAAAGTAGATGTGAGACGCCTCCTCACGATCCAGACCCCGCGCCGTCAAGCGGCGCACCAGCAGCACTACCGCGTCGATCCACTCGCTCTCATTCTCGAAGGCGCCACAAGCTGTCAGTCCTGCGTGTAGGCGCACGGCTATAGGTAGGTTCGGCCGAGCAACCACAAACTCTTCAATCGCTTTCGCTAGACCGCTATGCCTGCTGTCGGATGCTGCCATCGCTAGCACAATCACGAATTTATGCACCAAGGCTTCCTCGACGTCAGCCAAGCTGGCATCAAAACTACGCAGCGTCGCCGCAATCTTGTCGATGAGAAGCTCAGGCGCACGTCCAAGACCTGTCGTGTGCGCGGCGATGAGCAACCGCTCATGTAGCGGCGTTTCGAACTGGTCCAGCGCCTTCATCGTCTCCTCGATGAGAAGTTCAGGAAGAGCAGGTGCGAAGTCAGTTCCACCCTCCAACGGCCCAGGTAGCCCTGCAAACGCGACACTCCACTTGGAAGCCAGCGACCCTTTCGCTTCTGCAAAAATGAGTTCGCCAAGCTGTGAGCCGTCGATCTCCCCGCGCCGAAGACTGGCTGCATTCATCACCCGACCGATCAATTCCTGCGAGAGTTGGCCTGGTTGGAGCAGGTAGCCATGCCAGCGAGGCTCTTTGACTAGATCGCAAAGCGTTGCCGCCTGAAAGCGGGGCCACGCCTGCTTCGCCCACACAGAAAAGCTCGAGAGCGGCACACCCGCGCTCAGCAACACGCGCTCGACCACAGCAGCCTGAGCGATGCTCGCTGCCCTACGCCAGAACGGGGGCTCTCCCAACAGCATCTGACCTGTGTTGATCGACCCGTCGATATGGGCGATCAGTGCGGCTTGCAGGCCTAGGCGCTCGCTTGCGCCGTCGGCATGCTCGGTCAGAAGTGAAATGCCCTGCATCGCCTCTGACTCAAACTCGACCAATAGATCATCGCGTGCCAACAGTCCCTCTATCAGGCCGGTCAGCGACCAAAGATCTAGTCCATCGATTCGCTCGGCTATCCACGATCTGAGTTCGGCTGCCGGTGCTGACTTGATCAACCCTACCGGTACCAGCATTGAATGCGCTGACACGAGCAAATCATCCGCTAACCCGTCGATTCCGTCGCGCTCGACGCGGTTTTCGCGCTTAGTGCCGGCGAACTGCTGAACAGTTTGGCTTTCACCACGTGGTCCGACTAATCGCTCGAAATACCGCCGGTCGCGCGGGACAAGCGCGCTGCCCTGCACAGAGCCACTTGCAAGTTGCTGATGCAATCGCTCTGAGAACCCACGAGCCGTTTGCTCCACGTCTTCCTCGAACGCATCAATCGCATCGATTGACGCCGAGCTCAGGCGCTCGAACGGGATCTTGTCGCCAAACAGCCCATGCGCCTCATACACCGAGCGGATATACGCGTTGCGCTGTTCCTCGTTTCTGAGTAGGAGTTGCGCGTGCCTGACTTGGAATACGTGGCCATCGGCTCGGCGCCCCCACACCTCGCCGACGTCATCGCGCGTCAGCGCCCATGTCCCACCCAACGAATCCTCGATGCTCTGCGCATCGCCGTCATTCGCGCAGCGAGCCGCGGCTTCGTAGAGTAGAACCGCGTCAATCACAGGATCATCTTTCAGATGCAATGAGATGGACCGCTTTCGCTCCATGCCAAAGCGCTTAAGAAGTGCAACGTCCGCAATCACGGCCTCTTGCACCGAAGGCGGAAGCGCATTGACCGCATCACCGGCCAGCTTCAAGGCAAGCAGTTGCCGCTGCTTTGCGGGAATTTTTATTTCGTTCTTATTGATGAAATCCGAGATGGAAGCTAGCTGTTGTTTGACCATATCGACAACGATGCCAAAGGAGATTGGTCGCTGCTTCGCCATCTCGTCGAGGTATTCTTCTTCAAGCCAATGGGCATAGCGCTCCTGACGCTCCTCTGTCAGCGTCATGGGGATGACCAACGACCACAACAGCATGGCTTCGATGTAATTCCACCGATCTGCGTTCAGTGGACTGGGAAGCGATGGCCCAAAGCCATCCAGACGCGAAAGTTCGAGGAGCCACGCGCACTGGATGGAAACTAATGCCGGATCCTCGGCGTCCGTCCAGAGCGTCACCACCGCTTCGCGCACAGCGCGATTATTGTGTGCCAACCATGGAGTTTCTTGGGGCTGCTGGAACAGCCGCGAGAACTGCGCCAGCTGGTGATTCTCCCGAAATGCCCTGGCTTGCAGCGACTCCCGAAGCTCGCCGTTCTCGATGGCACACTCTTGCGCGAGCGCGATCAACTCCTCTTTGACGAATGGAATAAACACATAGCCCGCGCGTCTGAGCTCCGTCCGTGCCGCCATCCAATCATGGAAAGAAATTTCTCCACGATCTTTCAATGCGTCGAGCACATCCAAGGTGGACACGACGACCACATCCTCGCCCCGACCATCGGTCATCTTCGGGTAGCGGTTGGCTGCTCGATCGTCAATCACTAGCGCTTCGACCGAACTTAGGTCGGTAAAAAGATCGTGCAACAACATGACGCTCCCGCCGTCGTCATTAGCCATGGCTTCAAGCTTGGCTTGCTCGTTTGCGTCGCCGTCGCCGTCGACACGCGGGGCGGGTGGGCGCGGCAGCACCGTGATCTTGGGATTGTTTCCCGAAAGCATGAGGAGTTGCCTGACACGATCTAGCCGCGAAAGCACGGTTTGGCTTACGTCTTCAACGGCTTCGTAGGCATGCGCTTCTTCGCGCACTGAGCGATCGACCCAAAGCGCAAAGTCGCTGTGCATGCAGGCATCGATCAGTTCCAAGTGCTCCAGATAGTTGAGCGCCAGATCGGTGATAAGTAGCGCAGTGCCTCGGGGGATTGTGGGCTCCTCGCCCCATCCCCGATCGACATTCGCCAGATAGGCCTTCGCACGCTCGTAGCTCTTGGCCGGTATGGCCCCGTATTTTTGCAGGCTTTCGACGACACAATGCAGACTGCGCAAATGCTGGGCACACGGCCCGACATCAGCCTCTTCCTCGCCCAAGGAATTCGGTTGATAGACTGGCGCGGTCTCGACAATGAGCCACTGCCCGGCCAAAAGCCCGCTCGCTTCCGCCGACGCGATGAGTCGGGGGATCTCTTCCCCAACCTCGGCGGCGAGCGCGCGGGAATACTCTGCCGGCCGGGTCAAAACCTTTATATGGGATCTTGAAAAGCTGCTGACCAGCTTTTTGGCGTCGGCGACCTTGCTGGGCTGGTGATACGGCGTGCGTTCGCGCTCCTTGAAAATCCATGCACCAAGCGCATGCGGAAGCGCGACCGAGTCGAAGACTCTGAGCACAGCATCAAGCAATTCGAGTTCGGCCAGAGTCAACAATGCAGTGGTATCGAGCGCAATGTGACTCACCTCACTCAACGGCCCGCTCTCACGCGCGATCGCGGCATACGCTGCGATAGCGGCGCGCTGGCCAGGGTCCCGCTCGCGTCGATTGTGCTCAGATGTCGCGCAATAGAGTGAAGACAACCCCCGGTTAAGCTGCTTTGCCGCGATTGCTTGGAACATGCTGCCAGATGAGATCCCGGCTGCAATCTGCTGGGTCTTCTCCTTCCATTCGGGCGCGGCTGCGACAAGCTCCTTCAAGCTGCGCCGTTGGACAGGGCCATCATCGCTCGCGGACTGAATGGCCAAGTGGAGCCAGCCGGTGACTTCAGGGTCGCTTTCCCAGTTGCCGCTCACGGCAAGCGAGTAGCCCTGCATCCAGCGCTGCGGGTCGGCATTGGGCAACGCCAAGGCTTGGTGCGTCAGCTTCTTCGATAGGCGAGGCTTATCAAGCACTTTTGCGATATGCGCCCACTGCAATAGCGCATCCGGGGAAAGATTGCCCGCTGCCGCTGCGCGTTCAAGCTGGATACCCAACCGGTCCCAATGACCCGAATATAGTGCGACCCGCTGCTCGACCTCGTCGAGCCTTTCAGGCGACATCTCAAGACTCCGCGCGGCGCTCAGAGCCTCTTCCCATCGCCCCAGGTTGAACAGCGCAGTAACCAAGTGCCCCTGTAACAACCGCGATGTGCCGACGAGCTGCGGATCGGCCAACAACTCTACGATCTGCGCCCACTGACCCTCCGCATCGAGCGCATGCGCCAGAGTTTCAGCGTCATGATGAGATTGACTATCGTCGAAAACGGTGCGCGCCAAGGGCAGTGCGCGCGCCCATTGCGCAGTGCGCATGAGCGCGTCCAAGAGTTCGCGCCGAGCAGCTTCAGAGGGTGCGTCTTCCATGCGCTGCTGTAGTTGCGCTACCTCATTTCCCCCCGTCCTCGTTTCGATCCACGCGAGAAGCTGTTGCCGCGCTTCTGGATCCCCTACTAGGTTTTCCCGTAGCCAGACCCGCGCATCCTCCACGCGCTCGCGAGCCATGAAGGCTTGAATGGCAAAGTTGGCCAGTCCAGTCTCTGAAAGGTGGCGCCTGAGCTCTTCGTTAAAGAGTGCCCAGCGATCTAGCCATTCCGCCGGATCGCTCGAAATCAGCAGTGCAAGGAGCGACTCCGCCTCGACAGACTGCAACCCGCCATAGATTCTAATCCGCCTTTCCAGCGACGTGATCAGTGTCGGCGCGTCGAGATTGACTCGGGCGTAGGCCGCAATTGCGATCCATTCGAAGCTGTCCGGCTCGGCTTCCCGGCGCGACTCGATTTCAGCACGCACTGACTGTTTGCGCGCGGGATCTTGGAGATCAAGCCAGATCGCGTATTTGAGCGCATTGTTCGCCCGATCAGTCAGACCGTTCTCGGACGCCCACGCCGAGAAACTTCGAAACTCATGCGCGGCCCGGCTTCTCTTGGCTTGCGCCCCGCCCGTGTCGCGAAGCATGACTTGCCCGAATAAGGGCACTGCATGTAGCACTTCGCCTCGCGTGCTGGGTGTGGCCGACAGACCCGTCAGCCCGAACCCCACACTCCAGTTGAGCGCAGGACACTCACCCGTCAATGGCGGCAATCGAGCGATCCACCGCTCGATCTGCTCCCAGCGCCCAACGGACAGCAAGTCGTTGAGGACGAAGAAGCGTCCATCTTCGTCGAGCGTTTCAGGTTGCATATCTATCGCTTTTACCCAATCAAGTGCGGCCTCCGTGGATACCTTACGCTTCAGGAAATAGCGCACCGTCATAGCCAAGACGCTTCGGTGTTCGTGCAACAACGCAATCCCGGCCTCCGGATCGGTTCTTGCTGCTTGCAGCGCCGCGACAACGTGCCCCAGTTCGTCCTTGTTCAAGCTTCTTGCTTCAAGGAAAGCAGCGTCCGCTTCTTCGGGTGCTCTATCCAAGAGCACTCGGGCGCACCAGTTCAAAGCCAATGCGCGCACGGGCGGGGTTCCGCCCTGCAAGTTACCGCCGCGACGCGTATCTTGGAATAGCGCCAGACCATCCCTAACCAGCTCTTCCTCGGAGATGAAGAAGCGGCCCTTGCGAAGCCTTGTCGTGCGCTCGATGATCTTGCTGTCGAAGTATGAGGGCTCGATGCTTTGTGCGATTTCAGCCGCGAATTTAAGTTTTTGGTGCTCGTCGTGCAGCAAAAAGCGCCCCACCGCATTCTGAATTAGCTGCGTCAGGTCTTTGTGCGTCAGCACGCGAGCCGACGCCTCCTTGCTCGCCGAAACGCTCGTAATGCGGTCCACAAGCTGTGGAAATGCCTTTCTCGCCTCGATCGCACCAGCGCCAGTCTCCGCGTGCACACGCGCGGCGAAAGCTTCTTGCGCTTGGTAGCGCAAGTCCTCGATATCGGCAGCACTGTGCAGCCAACTGATCGCGGTAATCAGCTTGGCAAACACTGTCGCTGTGTCGTGCTTTGCGAGAAAGCCGGCGAGTGCGCCGCCCTCGTCCGCCAGATCCTTCAAAACGCCGATAAGTTCGGTAGGATCTTCGCCGCGCTTGACCGCGTTCCAGGCGTCGATCCCGCTCCGGCCTCCTGAGATCAGTCGGGGGTTCTCTGTCCCCACGGTCGCCGTGGTCAGGTAGACGAACTGAAGCTGCAGAGCAGGATGATTTTCGATGTGGCGCACCACATTTCCAAGAAACGGCAGAACGCCCCGGAGCGTTAACGCTTGTTGGACGCGACGCACCTGCACGACAACTGCGCCGGCCGCGTCCTGCGTGGCATAGTCTTCGGCCGTCTCGATATACAGCATTCCGTCGGGTTCAAGACGCAGCCACGCTAAAGCAGACGCATAGTTCTGATACTGAAAACCGCCCTGCGTTGCCGCAGCATCGGTGCCGGCAATTCCCATCAATGGCTCGCCGGCACTCATGCTGCTTGGGGAACCGGCAATTGACCCACGGTGCGACGCGAACCTACCTGTAATTGAGCCGGTTCGAGCGCGTTTACCCTTGACCATAGCGAGCCGTCGCCCGGGAACTCGGTCTTGTTATCCGCGTGGATCGGCTGCTTATCGCTGTAATCGGTCCGGCTTACGCTGTCTGAGATGGGGATCCTATTGCACATACGCATCACCTTTAGCCATTCTTTCAAGATCAGTAGACTTGCCATCATGCGTGCAATGATGAGCTAAGCGCTTCCGCAAACTGCCCCCGCTGATACTTCACCAACGCCACAGGTGGCTTAAACTTGGCCAGCATCCTGACTCGCTTGGGGAGCGTGGCGGTTTGGGCGATGTGGATGTAGTGCTTTTCCAGGGTCGGCACCTGTCCCTGGATTGCACGCCCCGTCAGCAGGGCGATATCCGGCGAGGACACGCCCTGCTCAGCCAAGGCTGTGGAGATCGTGTGGCGGAAGGCGTGGAAGCCTGTGCCTTTCTCGATCCCGAAGGTCTTAGCGTAGGCGCCAAACTGCTTGGACAGCTGCACCCCGTATCCCTTCCCATTCGGCGTGCCGTCTTCCTTCGTGCCCATCGGCAGATGCGGAAACAATCGCGGATGCCCCGTCGCTTTCATGTCTTGGACGAAGTCCAAAAAGCCTGCATCCAACAGTGGCTTTGCCAACGGCAGGAAGCGAATACTGGACTTGTTCTTGATCTTCTGGCCGCGTGTTTTCTTCCACAAGAACACGCCCCACACGCCTGCAATCTCTTGCACGTCGTCGAGGTAGATCTGTGCCACTTCATTGACCCGCGCTCCCGAGAACAATCCGAGCATCGGCCCCCACCAGCGGTGCGGCAATTCCCTGGCCCACGCAGAAAACCGCTGCGGCTCAAACATCGCGGCTAGCTCATCGGGCGTGAATGGCCTACCGGTTTCAATATCGGTGGACGTATCGATATTTGCTTTCAGGCCGATGAGCGGGTTCTTGTTCAACTGATCCATGCCCACCAGATCGTTGAGGAACGCCCCGAGTTTTTGCGTGTGCTTGTTCCGGGTATTGGCCGGGGGTTCAGGGATATTGTCGGCCTTGCCCCAGTCTAGAATTTCCAGCTCCGACATGCCACGGAACTGCGGCTTGACCCCGGCGTGGGGTGGCCACCACCTCACTTCATCCAGAAATTTGCGGATGTGATCAACTTTGATCTCCCTGACGTGGATATCGGTCGTGATCGCCAGGAACAGACGCAGGGAATGGCGGCTCTCGGAGATGGTGTCCGCCGCAAGCTGCCTACGGACCATATCGCCCAGATGATTCTTAATCGCCACTGAGAGCAACGGTGACAGCTCGGATGCGACGGGAACACTAGATAGCGCTGCCACCGCCTGGGGCTGGGCTTCAATCAGCGAGCGCGCGAAGCGGATTAGGTCTTCGGTGTCCTGGGGGCCATTGACCTGGATTTCCCCAAGATCGACATTGCCAAGGCGCAAGCCGCTGGCTGTCCACGGCCGGATCTGGCCCAGCTCATCCTCATCACCGGAGCGCCGTTCGACACGTCGCTGGGCGTCTTCCAGAAGCTTTTTGACATCCACCATCCGTGTGCCCTGCCTGATCGCTTGGAACGCTCGGGAGAGTGACACAGCGAAGACCGCGGCGACCAGCCGGGCGTCGTCGCAGCGATAGCTTTTCAAGGATCGGATGAGGAGGCGCGCACCGACCTGCGCACGCAAATCCGAGGGGACTCGGAAGCGGACATACAGGCCTGAGGGACGCACCAGGAACAACGGCTTTGGCATGAAAACGATACCTAAAACGATACCCAAGGGGGTCGATTTAGGCGTCGCCATGTTGTTCTTGAAAGCCTTTAGAAACAGCTATTTACGCTGAAAAAGGCTTGATCTGGAGCGGGCGATGGGAATCGAACCCACGTCAGTAGCTTGGGAAGCTACAGCTCTACCATTGAGCTACGCCCGCGCGGCGTTGCGAGAGTTTAGGCGGGTGCGGGGGCCGGGCGCAATGCGTAGATGTGACGAGGGCCGGTTGCCCGGCCCTCGTTTGCAACGCGCGTGGTGCTTGGATCAGAAGTTGCCGCTGAAATTCACGAACAGCGTCGCGTCGCGGGCGCTGCGCTGGGCGGTGGTGGTGCTCAGGCCGATATTGCTCTGCAGGCCCCACAGGCCGGTGCGGGCGCCGAGCACGACGGTCGCATAGTTACGATCGAAGTTCTGGCCCGGGACGGTGTACATGCCCACGTCCGGCATCGACTGCAGCCAGGCGCTGGCTTCGGTGCCGTCCTTGAACTCGTGGTCATAGGTCGCCTGCAGGTACGGCTTGACCGCAGCACCGTCCAGGCGCACCTGGAAGCCGATGCGACCGACCATCGAGTCGATGTCCTGATCGGCGTAGCCCAATGCGGTGGAGCTTTCGTTGCTCTCGGTGTAGCCGTCGAGCTTGAGCTTCTGCCAGGTCAGGCCGACCACCGGGCCGTACTTGACGTTGCCTTCGCCCAGCGAATAGCCGGCGTTGACCGCGGCGGTGAGGTTGCTGCCGTCCGGCGAGCCGCTGTGCACGCGGGTGGCCGGCCCGAGCTGCACTTCGCGGTCGACGTCGTAGCTCAGCCAGCTGTAGCTGACCTGCGCATTGACCCAGACCGGGCCGGTGTACCAGCCGAAGAAGCCGCCCAGCGTGGTGTCGTCCTGCTTGAAGCTGCCGTTACGGTTGCCGAAGTCGGCGTCCATGCTGCCGAAGCCGGCAAAGCCGCCGAACACCAGGTCGCCCGCAGTCCAGTCCACACCGAACAGGCCGGCCGGGGCCATGCCGTCGTACAGATCGGCGTGGTCGTAACGCTGCATGTCGCCGCGCACGCTACCCCACCAACGCAGGCCATCGGCGTCCGGCTTGCCGTCCAGATGCCAGGCCACCTGGTCGGCGCGCGCGCGGCCGATCGCCTGCGCCGAATGCGTGAGCACCTGCTGCAGACGCGGGGCTTCCAGCAGCGAGATGGCGTACTCGCCCAGGATCTGGTGGGTGGCGGTGGTCGGGTGGATGCCATCGGCGAACACATAGGTGTTGGGCGCGTTGGCGGCGACCAGGCTGGTCGGGTTGCAGGCCGGCAGCGGCACGGCGGGGTTGCAGGCGGTGCTGGTGACGTTGCTGAAGCCGTAGGTGCCCGGATCGGCAACCACTTCCTGCAGGATGTGGAAGGTGTCGACCGGGATCACGCGCAGGCCGGCCGACCGCAGGCCATTGAACAATGCGGTGTTGTAGGCGGTTGCCGCAGCAGTGCCCTGCGCCATCGCAGCGGCACCGCCGGCGCGGAAGCGCGGGGTGATGCCCACGTCCGGAATGGTCGGCACCATCACGTAGCGCGCGCCGGCGGCCTGCAAGGCGCCGACCGCACCGACCTGCGCGGTGACCGCGTTGCCGATGATGGCCTGCGCCTGGGCCGGCACGGCTGCAGCGGCGAGCAGATCGTTGGCGCCGCCCCATACGGTGTAGAGCGCATTCGGGTTGGCCTGGCCGCCGTTGGCGCTCAGGTAGGTGTTGATCTGGCTGGTCACCGAAGGCGCGGCACCGAGCACGCTGGTCGAACCGGCCTGGATGCGGGCGCCGCCGGCGGCGTAGTTGTCGCCGGTCTGGCCATTGCCATTGGGCGCGGCATTGGTGCCGTAATGGTCGGCGACGTACTCGGCCCAGACCCAGCCCGGGTTGGTGGTGAACTTGCCGGTGACGGCGCGCGAGGCGGCCGGCAGCAACGGGTTGTAGTAGCCGCTATCGGTGAGGCTGTCACCGAAGAACACGGTCTGGTCGAACGCAGACGCGGCCATGGCCGGGGTGGCCGCAATGGCGATGGCCACAGCCATCAGGGAACGGATCGGGCGAAGGGTTGAAGCCATGGGAGTGCCTGCTCAAGGTAGTGTGGAACTGGACCGGACCTGCTGACGTACGCCGGCGAATGGCACATGGTTTCACCCTCGCCGCCCGCGCTCACGCTGCATTGCCGCATAACGCAAAAACGCGCGCCCTGGCGGCACGCGATGCCACAATGATGACATGAACATTCAACTCAACGGCACCCCGCGCGACGTTCCCGACGATCTGCTGCTGGCCACCCTGCTGGAGCAGGAAGGTCTTGCACAACGGCGCGTGGCGGTGGAGATCAATGGCGAAATCGTGTCGCGCGGGCGGCATGCCACGCACCGGTTGCGTGCCGGCGATGTGGTGGAGATCGTGCACGCGCTGGGCGGCGGTTGATGCGGCACACAGGCCGGCGCAGCTGCGCGCGATCGGTGATAATTGCCCGATGACCAATACCGCCCCCTCTGATGCGCTGATCATCGCCGGCAAGCCCTACCGTTCGCGCCTGCTGACCGGCACCGGCAAGTTCAAGGACCTGGACGAAACCCGACTGGCCACCGAAGCGGCCGCCGCGCAGATCGTCACCGTGGCGATCCGCCGGGTGAACATCGGCCAGGACCCGAACACGCCCAGCCTGCTCGATGTGCTGCCGCCGGATCGCTACACGCTGCTGCCCAACACCGCCGGCTGCTACACCGCCGAAGACGCGGTGCGCACCTGCCGGCTGGCGCGCGAGCTGCTGGACGGCCACAACCTGACCAAGCTGGAAGTGCTCGGCGACGAGCGCACGCTGTATCCGGACGTGGTGCAGACGCTCAAGGCTGCCGAGCAGTTGGTTGCCGATGGCTTCGACGTCATGGTCTACACCTCCGACGATCCGATCCTGGCCAAGCGCCTGGAAGAGATCGGCTGCGTGGCGGTGATGCCACTGGCCGCGCCGATCGGCTCCGGGCTGGGCATCCAGAACAAGTACAACCTGCTGGAAATCATCGAAAACGCCAAGGTGCCGATCATTGTCGATGCCGGCGTGGGCACGGCATCGGATGCGGCGATCGCGATGGAGCTGGGCTGCGACGGCGTGCTGATGAATACCGCCATCGCCGGTGCGCGCGACCCCATCCTGATGGCGAGCGCGATGCGCAAGGCGATCGAGGCCGGACGCGAAGCCTTCCTGGCCGGGCGGATTCCGCGCAAGCGGTATGCCTCGGCGTCGAGTCCGGTGGATGGCGTGATTGGATGAGTGGGTGGGCTGCGTTGACATTGCCGTCGATGCGCACCGCTCGGCCGTGTGACGTGCCGGATGTGGCCGTTGCTGGATCGGGCGTCGCTGCACGTGCTCCCTTACGCCGTACCCTCACCCCAACCCCTCTCCCCAAGGCAGAGGGGCTTTTGTTTTTTGATGTGACTTAACTCATGACTGATCCTTTCACCAGCGACGGCGCCAAGATGCCGCCCAAGCCCTTTACCATCGAAGAGGGCCGCCGGCAGGTGCGCAGCTTCGTGCTGCGCCAGGGCCGCTTCACCCCGGCGCAGCAGCGCGCGTTCGACGAGCTGTGGCCGCGCTTCGGCCTGGACTACAGCGGTGCGCCGCGCGATCTCGATGCGGCCTTCGGCCGTCCCGCACCCAAGGTGCTGGAGATCGGGTTTGGCAATGGCGCGGCATTGCGCTTTGCCGCGCAGCAGGACCCCAGCCGCGATTACATCGGCATCGAGGTGCATGCGCCCGGCGTCGGTCGCCTGCTCAATGCGCTGGACGAGGATGGCAGCACGCATGTGCGCCTGTATCACCACGACGCAGTGGAAGTGCTCGAACACGAGATCGCCGATGGCGCGCTTGACGAGGTGCGCATCTACTTCCCCGATCCGTGGCACAAGAAGCGCCACAACAAGCGCCGCCTGATCCAGCCGGCGTTCGCTCAGCTGGTGGTGCGCAAGCTGCGCGATGGTGGCCGCCTGCATGCGGCCACCGACTGGGCCGATTACGCCGAACAGATGTGGGACGTGCTCGATGCCACCCCGGGCCTGGTCAATCGCGCCGGCCCGCGCGGCCACGTCGAACGCCCCGCCTGGCGCCCGCAGACCCACTTCGAAACCCGCGGCCAGAAGCTCGGCCACGGCGTGTGGGATCTGGTTTATGACCGGGATTCGGGAGCGGGGATTGGGGATTCGTAACAGCGCTACCCCGCATACTCGACGCCGCAGTCGCCTGACCAATCCCCACTCCCGAATCCCGAATCCCGGCCCCTAATGGATACCGCGCTGACACTGACCAACGATATGAAGCTCGTCCTCGGGCTGGTCGGTTTCACGATGGCGATGTTTTTGTTCGAGCGCATCCGCGCCGACGTGGTGGCCTTGATCGTGCTGGTGGTGCTGGGCGTCACCGGGCTGGTGGCGCCGGAAGAACTGTTCGGTGGTTTTTCCGGTAACGCGGTGATGAGCATCATCGCCACCACCATTCTCGGTGCGGGGCTGGAGCGCACCGGTGCGTTGAATCGGCTGGCGACCTGGTTGCTGCGGCGCTCGCACGGCAGCGAACAACGCCTGATGATGATGACGCTGGCCATCTCCGGCTTGAATTCGTCCTTCATGCAGAACCCGTCGGTGATGGCCTTGTACCTGCCGGTCGCCTCGCGGCTGGCCACGCGCACCGGGCTGACCCTGCAACGCATGCTGCTGCCGATCGCCGCAGCCATCGTGATGGGCGGCGCGCTGACCATGGTGGGCAATTCACCACTGATCCTGCTCAACGATCTATTGGTCTCCGCCAACAACAACCTGCCCTCGGGCATGGCCAGCATCGAGCCGTTGACGATGTTCGCGCCGCTGCCGATCGGCGTGGCCTTGCTGATCGCCGCACTGCTGTACTTCCGCTTCTACGGCGACCGCAAGCTGATCGAAGAAGAACGCCTGATCAACGAAGGCGTCACACCCTCGCGCACCGAAAGCTATTTCGCCAAGACCTACGGCATCGACGGCGACGTGTTCGAGCTCACCGTCAGCGCCGAAAGCCCATTGGTCGGCATGACCCTGGGCGAGGCCGAAGCGCTGCACGACGCGCCGTTGTTGCTGGCCCTGAAGACCGGCAACGACACCCGCCTGGCGCCGCCGGCCGACATGCGTATCTGGGTCGGCAGCGTGCTCGGGGCGATGGGGCCGCGCCAGGAAGTGACCGACTTTGCGCAGAACCAGTTCCTGCGCATGTCCTCGCGCCTGCGCAACCTGGGCGATCTGTTCAACCCCAGCCTGGCAGGCATTTCCGAAGCATTGATCCCGCCCAACTCGCGGCTGATCGGCAAGACCGCGGCCGAGTTGCGCCTGCGCAAGCAGAGCGGCATCAGCCTGCTGGCGATCAACCGCGACAAGCAGGTGATCCGCGAGGACGTGCGCAACGTGCCGCTGCGCGGCGGCGACATGCTGGTGTTCCACAGCATCTGGCAGGACCTGGCGCAGGCGGCGGAAAGCCGCGATTTCGTGCCGGTGACCGACTTCCCCAAGGGCGAGCAGCGCCCGCACAAGTTCAAGATTGCCATGGCGATCTTCGCCTTCACCATCCTGATCGCGCTGACCTCGCGCTTGCCGGTGGCACTGACCTTGATGACCGGTGTGGCCTGCATGCTGGTCAGCGGCGTGCTGCGCATGGACGAGGCCTACGCCTCGATCAACTGGAAGACCATCTTCATGATGGCCGGCCTGATTCCACTCGGCTGGGCGATGGACAGCAGCGGCACCGCGGCCTGGGTGGCCGGCCACACCATCGACCGCCTGCCCGAAGGCATTCCGGTATGGGCGCTGGAAATCAGCCTGGCGCTGCTGACCACCGCGTTTTCGCTGGTGATCAGCCATGTCGGCGCCACCATCGTGATGGTGCCGATTGCGGTCAACCTGGCGCTGGCCGCCAACGGCAACCCCACCGCATTCGCGCTGATCGTGGCGCTGTCGGCGTCCAACAATCTGATGACGGCCTCCAACCCGGTGATCTCGATGGTGGCGGGCCCAGCCAACTATCAGCCGCGCGAGCTGTGGCGCGTGGGCGCACCGCTGTCGCTGATCTACATCGTGGTGATGGTGTCGATGATCAACCTGATGTTCTGGTGGGCAGCGCGCTGAGCCGCACCACTTTCAGCAGTCACCCAAGCACCACCTGCTCACCCTCGATGCGCACCGGCACCGCCAGCAGTGACTGACCGCGGCACGGGCCGCTGATGCATTCGCCGCCGGTGAGCTCGAACGCTGCGCCATGCGCTGCGCACACCAGATGGCCGTCCTTGGTCTTGAGGAACTGGCCCGGCGCCCAGTCCAGCCGGCGGCCGGCGTGCGGGCAGACGTTCAACCAGGCGCGCACCTGGGCGCCGTCGCGATACAGCACCAGGGACTCCGGGCCGCCGTCCCAGACCGCTTCGACTTCCAGAAATCCGGCGTCGGGAATCTGCGCCAGTTCGACAAGCGTGGTGGACGATGACGAAGACATGCAGTCTGCTGTTCGAGAACGGACCGCGATTGTGGCATGCGCCTGCATCGCCCCGACGCCACGCGGCGGGCTGCAATTCGCCCGCTTGCCGGCCCGTACGGGCGGTGCTCCGGGCTGCCAGAGCGACAATCGCCCAGCACACCCAATGTGATGGATTTAACAAAACGAGCGAACGTTTAACGAAGTTTTCACTCAATGACATGAAACCGCAACGATACTGCCTGCCTGTTTCCTGCCCGGCAGCCCACCGCCATGCCTGCACGCATATTCCAACTCGGTAACCTCCACCACCTGTTTGCCCCGCGCAAGCCGCGGCACCCGTTGGTGCGCGTGGCCGCCGGCCTGGCTGGTCTGGTCATCCTTGCGGTGCTGATTTTCTTCAGCGTGTTCGTGGGCGCGGCGATGATCCTGGGCGGCATTGCCTGGAAGCTGCTGAGCAAATCGAACCGTCGCACGCCGCAGCAAACCCGCGTGGTCGAGGCCGAATACCGCGTGGTGCGCAAGCCTGCGCTGCCGTTGTCGCACTGAGGCACCAGTCCACCGCCTCCAGCGCGGTTAGCATCCAATCCCGAATCAGTCGCGCAGGTATTGACCGGTCTGCGCGAGTTTGCGTGCGCCGATGCAAGCCGTGATCGCAAACCTGCCAGCCAGACGTTGCGCCGCACTGCACGCTGCAGCGTGACGGTTCCGTCATGCACAGCCAAACGGCTAGACTCACGTGCTCCGTTCCCCAAGGATGCGTGCATGACCCACGATGTGATTCCCGCCGCCGATGTTCCGCGCATTCCGGTGGTTGGTGGCGGCAACTTTCCGGTGCACCGCATCTACTGCGTCGGCCGCAACTTTGCCGATCACGCGCGCGAGATGGGCGCCACTGCGCCTGCCTCCAAGGCCGAGCGTGGTCAGCCGACCTTTTTCATGAAGCCTGCCGATGCGATCGTGGTCGGCCACGGCGACCACATTCCGTACCCGCCCGGCACCAAGGAACTGCACCACGAAGTGGAGCTGGTGGTGGCACTGGGCAGCGATGCGCCGGCCGGCGAGTTGCCGGTGGAGCAGGCAGAGGCGCTGATCTACGGCTACGGCGTGGGCCTGGACCTGACCCGACGCGATCTGCAGGCAGCGGCCAAGGCCAAGGGCCTGCCGTGGGACATCGCCAAGGGCTTCGACCACTCCGCGCCGATCAGCGAGCTGGTGCATGCCAGCGAAGTGGGTGCGCTGGAGGCCTTGAACCTGTCGCTGGAGGTCAACGGCCAGGTGCGCCAGCAGTCGTTGCTGGATCAGATGATCTGGAACGTGCCGGAGATTTTGCATGAGCTCTCCAAACTCTATGCATTGCGCGCGGGCGACCTGATCTTCATGGGCACGCCGGCCGGTGTCGGCCCGCTGCTGCCCGGCGATCAGTTCAGTGCGCGCCTGGAAAACGTTGCCGAGCGCCACGGCATCATCGCGGGCTGACACGCGGCCCGCTACGATCACCCTGCGGCAGTTGGTCCGCGACCGCATCTGGAGTGCGCTATGGGAATGGTCAGCGAATTCAAGCAATTCGCGATGCGTGGCAATGTCATCGACCTGGCGGTCGGTGTGGTCATCGGTGCAGCGTTCGGCAAGATCGTCACTGCACTGGTGGAAAAGATCATCATGCCGCCGATCGGCTGGGCCATCGGCAATGTGGATTTCTCGCGCCTGGCCTGGGTGCTCAAGCCAGCCGGCGTCGATGCCACCGGCAAGGAAATTCCGGCAGTGGCGATCGGCTACGGCGATTTCATCAACACCGTCGTGCAGTTCGTGATCATCGCCTTTGCGATCTTTATGGTGGTCAAGCTGATCAACCGCCTGACCCACCGCAAGCCGGATGCTCCCAAGGGCCCGAGCGAAGAAGTGCTGTTGCTGCGCGAGATCCGCGATTCGTTGAAGAACGACACACTGAAGACACCGGGCGTGCCGTAAGCGGACACATCCGCTGCGCAACTTCGCGCAGGAGGATGACCTTTCGCACGCAGACGGGGGACCTCGCGCTGATAAGCTCGGGGTCCCCTTGTCGTTGGAGCCGCCCTGCATGCGTCGCCTCGCTGTTGCCATCTCTGCCCTACTCGCCTGCACACCCGCGCTTGCCGCACAGACCACCATCGCCGATGGCGCGCTGCGCACCGCCGCGCAGCTGCGCGAGCAGGCGCTGGCCGACACCACCGGCTTTGCGGTGGTGGAATCGTTGACCACCGAAGTGGGCCCCCGCATTGCCGGTGGCGAGGCCGATCCGCGCGCGGTGGCCTGGGCCAAGGCCAAGTTCCAGTCGCTGGGCTTCGACAAGGTGTGGACCGAGCCGGTGAGCTTTCCCAAATGGCAGCGGCGCAGCGAACAGGCGGCGGTGATCGGCGCGCATGCGCAGCCTTTGCATATCACCGCACTGGGCGGCAGCCCGGGCGGCACCGTCGAAGGCGAGGTGGTGCGCTTCGAAAACCTGGCCGCGCTGCAGGCCGCACCGGCCGGCTCGCTGGCCGGCAAGATCGCGTTCGTCGATTACCAGATGACCAAGGCGCGCGACGGCAAGGATTACGGCAATGGCGGCGCGGTGCGCAGCAAGGGTCCGTCGGAAGCGATCCGCAAGGGCGCGATCGGCTTCGTGATGCGCTCGGCCGGCACCGACTCGCACCGCGTGCCGCATACCGGCATCACACGTTTCGATGAAGGCGTGACGCCGGTGCCGGCAGCGGCCTTGTCGGTGCCAGATGCCAACCAGCTCGCGCGCCTGACCGCGCTGGGCAGCACGCGTGTGCGGCTGGCGCTGGATTGCGGCTGGGACGGCACCGCGACCTCCTACAACGTGATCGGCGAAATCACCGGACGCAGCAAGCCGAAGGAAGTGGTGGTGATCGGCGGGCATCTGGATTCGTGGGATCTGGGCACCGGCGCGATCGACGATGGTGCCGGCGTGGCGATCACCATGGCCGCGGGCCACCTGATCGGCCAACTCAAGCAGGCGCCCAAGCGCAGCATCCGCGTGGTGGCCTTCGCCAACGAGGAGCAAGGCCTGTACGGCGGCAAGGCGTATGCGGCCGCGCACGGCAAGGATGCCAAGGACATGGCGCTGCATCAGATCGGCGCGGAGAGCGACTTCGGTGCCGGGCGCATCTATGCGTTCAACACCGGCTCGGCGGCACCGGACGCGTCGCGCGCAGCGACCAGACAGATTGCCGAGGTACTCGCGCCGTTGGGCATCGCGTATGAACCGAGCAAGGGCGGCCCCGGCCCGGATGTCGGGCCGATTTCCGCCAAGGGTGGCGCCTGGGCATGGCTGGCCCAGGACGGCACCGACTACTTCGATCTGCACCACACCGCCGACGACACGCTGGACAAGATCGACCCCAAGGCGCTTGCGCAAAACGTCGCGGCCTACACGGTGTTTGCGTACCTGGCGGCCGAAGCCGATGGCGATTTCGGCAGCCGCGCAAAAAGCGTGCAGCCGCCGAGCGAATAACTGCATTTGCAGACGTCGCGGGCGCACCTCGGTTGAGTGCGCGCGGCACAGGGCACGCGCACGCTGCGCGTGATCTGTGCCGATACCGACATCGCAGCGACGATTGCCAGCGGCCAGGCACGTCCTGGTCGCTGCAGGCCTCAAGCACGCCACCTGCCTTTTGCTTCCACTCCAGGACGAGCACACACAATGGCGGCCAAGCGCCAACGCAGTGCGAACAACGCGGCAACCCTGCTGGATGTCGCCAAGCACGCCGGGGTCTCGCCGATGACCGCTTCGCGCGTCATCAACCGCCACCCGCATGTCGGCGAGGAGATGCGCGTGCGTGTGGAAGCCTCGGTCCAGGCATTGGGGTATCGCCCCAACCTGGCCGGCCGTTCGTTGCGCACCAGCGGCCTGTTGCGCATCGGCGTGCTGTACAGCAATCCCAGCGCGGCCTACCTCAACCAATTCATGCTCGGGCTGCTCGAACAGAGCAGCCTCAATGGCAGCCAGGTGCTGGTGGAAAAATGCGGCGCCATCCGCAGCCAGCGTGCCGCCACCGAGCGCTTGCTGGCGGCCGGCGTGGACGGCGTGATCCTGCCGCCCCCGCTATGCGATTCGCGCCAGACCATCGCCGAACTCGATGCACGCGGCATCCCGGTCGTGGCGGTGGCGAGCGGCGCACCGATGGCGCAAATCAGCTCGGTGCGCATCGACGATTACCAGGCCGCGCGCGCCATCGTCGATCACCTGATCGAACTGGGCCATCGCCGCATCGCCTTGATCAAGGGCGACCCCAAGCACACGCCCAGTGCATTACGTGCCAACGGCTATCTCGACAGCCTGCAGGCTGCCGGCCTGCCTGTGGCCGAAGAGTTGATGGCAGACGGTCTGTTCACCTATCACTCCGGCCTGCTCGCCGCGCGCAGCCTGCTCGCACAGGCGCAACCGCCCACCGCCCTGTTCTGCAGCAACGACGATATGGCGGCAGCCGCCGTTGCGGTCGCACACGGACTGGGCTTGCGCGTACCCGAGGATGTATCGGTCGCCGGCTTCGACGACACCCCGGTCGCCACCACCATCTGGCCCGAGCTCACCACCGTGCATCAACCGGTCACCGCGATGGGCCGCGCGGCGGTGTCGCTGCTGGCCGATGCGATCCGCCAGCGACGCAAGGGCGATCCCGCGCAGGGCGTGCATCAGGTGATGAAGTACACCGTGGTCAAGCGCGGCTCGACGGCCGGGCCACCGGTGCGGTAAGCGCCGCATCGATCGGCACCGTGCAACGCCTGCGGCGTCACGCTCAAAAAAACGGCCACATCGCTTCCCGACGATGCGGCCGAATGGGAGGGTGCCCGACGTTGCCGTCAGGCGTACTGCAGCGCCGCACTCGGCGGCGACGGGAAGAAAGCGCAATGACCGCTTGGAGAGCGACAACAGCGAAACATGCGCGACCCAGCGCGGGGGTGCGCTGGGTCGCACAACGGTGCAGCCGGATCAGAAGCGCAGACGCAAGCCCGCGTAGTAACGACGCTCGAAGATGTTCTGGTCGTAGTAGTGGTTGGTCCACTGCGCGTAGCGCCGCTCGCTTTCGCCGGTCAGATTGGTCGCCTGGGCGTACAGGGTCAGGTGATCGTTGACGTCGTAGCTGAAGGACGCATCGAGGTAGCCAACGTCGTCGTTCCAGATCGCCAGCTCGTCGCCCCAGGCACCGCTGTTGACCTGACTGAAGCGCTTGCTGCGCCAGTTGTAGGCAACACGCGCCTGCAGCTTGTCCTTCTGGTACCACAGCACCGCGTTGGCCTGATGCTTGGAGTTGTCGCCGATCGGCAAGGTGTTGCCGTCGATATCGGTGTTGTCGGTGTCGGCGTCGGAGAAGGTGTAGTTGATGTTGGTACCGAAGCCGCTCAACCAGCCGGGCAGGAAGTCGAAGGCTTGCTGATACCCCACTTCAAAGCCCTTGATCTTGCCGCCACCGCCGTTGACGATGCGCTCCACCGGGCCACCCAGCCGCGCCACGCCATCGGCGTCGGGCAACAGCTCGATATTGGTCACCGTGGTGGGGAACGACTTCACATCGATCAGGAACGCACCCACGCTGACCAACGATGCATCGGAGAAATACCATTCCCACGAGGCGTTGTAGTTGGTGGCGCGATACGGATCGAGATCCGGATTGCCGGAGCGGCCATTGAGGAACAGCACCGCATCCGAAGGCAACGCGGGGTTGCGCGGTGGCGTGCCATTGACCGCATAGAAGCTCACCAACCCGCGCCCGAGATCGGGCAGATCCTGGCGCGCCACGGCCTTGTTGTAGGCAAAGCGCAGCTTCTGCGCGTCGGTGATGTCCAGCGACAGGTTGGCGGTGGGCAGCACGTCGGTGTACTGGCGATTCAATCGATTGGTACCGATCGCCGGGCTGACGCCGTTCCATTCGACATTGCCGATGAACACATTGCCGCTGCTCAGGTACTGGTCGATCGCCAGCTTGGTCTGCACGATGCGCGCGCCGATGTTGGCCGTCCACGGGACCGCGCTGCCGGTACCGCCTTCCAGATTGGCCAGAAAATACGCCGCGGTGCTCTTTTCGGTGACCTTGTAGGAGTCGGCGGCCTGTTGGTAGGCCACGTTGCCGGGGTACAGGCTGTTGAGATAGCCCACCGGGTCCTTCATGACCTGCGGGTTGATCGCCGGCAGGCCCTGGCTGCCCAGGCCGGTGACCCTGAGCGGATCGAAGTCGTTGAAATACGCCCAGTAACCGGGAATCGAATTGAACGGCAGCAGGCGCGCTTCGGACACGCCGCTGCAGGTGTCCACGATCAGCGGATCCTTGAAGTAATACAGCGAGCGGTTCGGGTCGGCGCAGCTGGTCGATACCGGCGACAGATAGCGATAGGTATCCAGCTTGACCTCGCGCTCGCCGTAGCGGATGCCGAACTGGAAGCCGCGCACCACGCCCTCGTCGAACTCGAAGGTGCCATCGGCGCGGAACGCGTCCATCGTCGCTTCGATCTTGTTGCCCTGCGCCCAGGTCGACATCAGCTGCCAGTTGTCCGGGTTGGACACGTCGGTGCCGAGGTTGACCGCCGGATAGGTGCCACGGAAATCCACCGAGGCATCCACTGTCGGCAAGCCGTTGGCGTTCGCCCACTGCGTGACGCCGCCGGCGCGCGTGATCTGGTCGCCACGCGTCACCACCGCATCGGCACGCGCTTCGTCGTAGGTGCGCTGTGCATCGCCATGCACCCAGCGGAACGAGGCACGCAAAGGGCCACCATCGTCGAAGCGCAACTCCAGATTGGTGTTGAGCGCGTCCGAGTCGGCAACGCCGGCCATCGAGTGGGCCTGGAAGCGGTTGTAGCGGAACTGGCCGTATTCCAGCACGCCGTTGGAATCGACCACCGACCCGGGCTGCAACTGGTTGGTGGCCCAGCCGGTGTGCAGCTGCGCGGCCACCGAGGTGTCCTGGTCTTCGAGCTTGGTGTAGGCCGCATCGGCCAACACCGTCCACGAATCGTTGATGTTGAACTGGAACGAGCCGTTGATGCCGGTGCGCTGGCGATCGGTGCTGCGGTTGTCCAGTTCGGTGGCGACCCAGTTGTAGAAGTAATCGCGCGGCAGATTGCTGGGGTCGGTGTTGCTGCCGATGCGCCCGTCGCCGTTGAAATCGAAGCCCACATTCTGCTCGGTGGATTTCTGCGCGCCGTTGGAATACACGCTGGGGTGCTTGTTCTCCAGCGTGGCGTCGGAGTACGACACGGCCAGCAACGCGCCCCAGCGCTCGGTGCGGAAGCTGGCCAGCCCCGAGTACAGCTCGTTGAGTTCCTGCACGCGGTCGCCGTAGGAGCCTTCGGCCTGGCCGCTGAAGGTCCAGCCTTCCGGCAGGTCGAACGGGCGCCGCGTCTTCAGCGAGACGGTACCGCTGATGCCGCCATCCAGATCGGCGGCGGTCGGCGACTTGATCACGTCCACGCCACTGAACAGCGTCGGCGGGATATCGACGAAATCCGGCTGTGCGCGGCCGATGTTCGGCTGGCCGTATTGGTCGCCGCCACCGGCACTCAGGTACAACTCGCCGTTCATGGTGGTCTGCACCTGCGGCATGCCGCGGATATTGAGCTGCGAGCCCTCGCCGGCCGAACGCCGGATCTGCACGCCGGGCACGCGTTGCAGCGAATCGGTGATGGTGACGTCGGGCAACTTGCCGATGTCTTCGGCAGAGATCGAGTCGATGATCTGCGCGGCGGTGCGCTTGTTCTCGATAGCCTCTGCCTGCGCGCCGCGCACGCCCTTGACCATGACCTTGTCCAGGTCGGTGACCCCGGCGGCATTGCCGGCGTCCTGTGCGCCTGCGCTGCCGGCAAGCAGGGTAAGTGCAGCCGCGAGTGCGGCGGCCAGTGGGGTGTGGCGGGTGTTCGAATGCAGCTTGTTCATGGTCCCCTCCCAGGGATGACGACAATCCACGACCGTTTCGAATGGCATTGCAGCAACGGCAATGCGGTATTGGCTGACGCGCAATCGGCGCGTCAGTGCGAACGCCGTGCGGGGGCACGGCGCGGCAACGCGCTGGCGCCGCTACGGAGGCCCGTTGGCAACGCCTGTTGATGGTTCGACATTCCAGCCGCGCACCTGCAGCGTGGCAGTGCGCAAGCTCGCCGCGGACGGGCCGCGGATCTCGATCTCGCGCTGCTCGCCCGGCACCAGGCTGAGGTAGTTGTCGCTGTAGTACGCCGGCAGGATGCGTTGGCCTTGCGCATCCACCAGGGTCAGCTTGGTGTTGAGCGCAACCTGCTGCGAGGCATTGCGTACGCTAGCGCGCAGCACCGGTTCCGCGCCCTCCTGCAGCTGCGTGCTGAGCTGCACCGGCACTGCCACCAGCGCATCCAGGCCACGCATGGCCGCCGCATCGCGCGCCACCCAGTAGAAATTGCGCGAACGCACGACCGCGTCGCGATCGAGCAATTGCAGCCGCACAAAGCCAAGGCCATTGGTATCCTTGAGCAACGGCGCCAGTTGCAGCACCGGTGCCGACACCGCAACTGCCGCGGCCTCCAGCGCTTGCTCGCGCTGCTGCAGCAACTTTCCGTCGGCGGCATAGACGTCTGCGCGCACGCGCAGGCCGCTCACCGGCTCGGCCGCATTGTTGACCACCACCACCTCGTGGCCGGGCAGGTTCATCTGCACATGCAGCATCTCTGCCGCATTGCGCACGCCGTAGTACGCCGCGTGGGTGTCGTAGTCGTGGCTGTAGATCTGCCACATGTTGCTGGGCCAGGCCGGATGGCTCATCCATAGCAGCCGCCCGCTGTTCTTGCTCCACAGCTGCGCGTTGAAGCCTTCGAAGATGGCGCGATGCGTTTCGTAGTTGAGCAGCTGCGCCTTGCGTTCGAAGTCGGCCAGGCTGGTCGGCGCGCCGAGCTTGTCGGTCAGCGAGCGCATGAAGCTGGCGGTGTCGCCGTTACCGGACTGGTGCCAGTCGTGATACGCCCAGACATCGCCGATCGGCCACTGGTCCTGCGCCGCAGGTACCGATGCCTGGAACGACTCCAGGGTGGAGAACGAGGGCGTGCCCACCTCCACCGAAAAGCCCTGCGCCAGCTTGTTGAAATACGCCACCGGCTCGCGGTAGTTGTACGGGCCGCTGCCCTGCAGATTGATCTCGTTGGAGCTGCCGGTATACCAGCGCGTGCCATCGAGTTCGGCCACCAGCTGGTCCAGGCCTTCGTTGAGGATCGGCGCCGGCACGCCTTCGTTGCGCCCGAACCACAGCACGATGGAAGGATGATTGCGGAAGCGCTTGATCACCTCGGCGGCGTTGTCCAGGAACAGCGCCGCGTCGGCCGGCTCCATGTTGTAGTTCTGGGTGGATTGCCAGAAGTCGTTGAGCACCAGCATGCCGTATTCGTCGGCCAGTTCGAAGAAGCTGGCTTCGGTGTTCTGCCCCACCCAGTTGCGCACCACATTGAAATGCGCATCGCGCTGCAGGCGGAAGTACGGCTCCAGACGCTCGCGCGAGACCCGCTTGCGCCAGTCGTCCATGCCCCAGTTGCCGCCCTTGACCGCAATACGCACACCATTGATGCGCAGTGCCAGATGCGGGGCCAGGCTGCTGTCGTCGAGCTGCTGCACCGCCGGCGAGGACAAGGCGCCGGGATACAGGGATTGCGCATTGCCGCCGGGTACCGAACGGATCGCTGCATGCCGCACGTCGACGATGCGCTCGCCGCGTTGCCGGGCCTGATTGAGATCGACCAGGACGCGGCGCAGCGCGCCATCGTCGTCGAACAACGACAGTTCGTAGGTCACCTGACGAATGCCGAAGCGCAGCTGCTGCGCGTCCGACGGCGTACCGGCCACTTCGACGCTGACCTGCAAGGTATACAGCGCAGGCTCGCCATAACCGTTTGGCCACCACAGACGCGGATTGGCGACGACCAACTGCGGCGTATCCGCAGCAGTGAGCTTGAGCGTGCTGCCACCGGCCGGCACCGTGACGTCGCGCTGGATGCGTACATCGCCGAAGGCCAACTGCAACGTGCCCTGCACTGCTGCGGCAGTGTCGTTGCGCAATGGCACGTTGATTTCGAGTTCCGCGCGGTGATGATCCGGTGCCAGCTTCGCGGTGATCACTTGCGTATCACCGAGCGCCACTGGACCGGTGGCATGCAGCTGCACGTCCTGCCACAGACCGGCATTGCGATCGCGCACCGCCGGAATCCAGTCCCAGCCTTCGCTGGCGATGAAGGTCGGCCCGTCCAACGCCTGCATGCCGCCATTTTCGCCGACACCGGCCGTCATCGACTGTTCGTGCGCGATGCCGGGATGCGGTGGTGGCGACACCCGTACCGCGACGACGTTCCTGCCCGGCTTGAGCTGCTTGCTGACATCGAAGCGACCGCGTGCGAATGCGCCGCGGGTGCGGCCGACCTGGGTGCCATTGACCCAGATCTCGCCGGCGTAGTTGATACCGTTGAACAACAGCTCCAATCGCTTGCCTTGCAGTGCTGCAGGCAGATCGAAACTGCTGCGGTACCACCAATCCTGCCGGCTCAGCGATTCGGGAATCGCCATGTTGTTGAGGCCGATATCCGGATCCGGATACACGCCACGATCGACCAGCGTGGTGAGTACCGTGCCCGGCACGGTCGCGGCGCGCCAGCGGGTCTTGCCGGCAGCGTAATCGCTACGCGACAGCGTCGCACCGCTGGCCTGACCGAGCTCTGGTGCCGCAGCGAGTTGCCATGCACCGAGCCGCCATGCGGCGGCATCCAGCGGCTGCAGCGCAGGCGCTTCCGACACCGGCCTGGCGACCGGCGCCGGGAAGGGCGCAGCACTCCGCGGCAGGGTCGCCGCCGCTTGCGGTGCGAGTTGCCCTGCCATCTGCTTGACCTGCACACGCCAGCCGGGCGATGCGTCTTCGAAGCGCTGCAGCGCAGGATCCGGTGTCTGTCCGGCAAGCCGTGCGATGGTTGCAGCATCCAAGGCACCGGCCTGCGCGGTGAAGCCTGCAATCTCGCCGCCGAAGTGCTGCGTATACGCCGCCGGCTGCTGGCGCGGACCGAACACCAGCGTGGGCGCGACTGCGGTTTGCTGCACGTTGCCGCTGGCCACCTGGCGGCCATTGGCATACAGGCTCAGGCGCGTGCCCTGCGCAATTGCGGCAACCTGCGTCCAGACGCCGGCGCGCAGCGGCTGCTTGCTGCGCAGCACATGCTCGGCGCCTTGGGCGAAGCCCAGCAGGCCGTTGTCGATGACGAAGAAACGGCCAGCCGCCTGCGGATCACCGAGCCCGGCAATCAAGGCCGGGCCGGTGGTTCCGCTGGAGGGCCGCACCCAGGCGGACACGCTCCAATCCGCATCGGCGGCCAGCAGTGAGGTTCCGGCAGCGAGCTTCTTGCTCAGCCCGAGACCGCCCGCGAGCACGCGCACGTCGTAGGGACCGGGCGGATCGGCATCGGCGGGTGCAGCCTCCACTGCAGTCCAGGCGATGCAAGCACACAACAACCACAGCGCTCCACGGCGGAACGCCTTGCGAACCATCAGCATTAGAGGCCTCTCCCAAGCTCTACTGCCAAGCAACGGTGCACACCACCTGGACGCAACCGCCAAGGCGACGCGTCGTCGCCTTGTCATTGCATCTGTCGTGATGCCGCCCGTGGCTGCCGCCCCTGTTTCAGCGGCCATGGTGCGAGGTAACGTTACCCCAGGTGGATATCGACGACAACCGTTCTGCGTTAGGGTTGGCGCTCCCAGGAGGAGGGACCCATGCGAAACCTGATCCAGTCCGCATTACCGGCGGCGTGCGCGCTGCTGTGTTCGATCGCGCTGCCTGCAGCTGCGCAGCGTTTGCAGGTGCAGTCACCCGACACACGTACGCAGGTGGAATTCTCGTTGCGCGCGGGCGGCGTGCCGAGCTATCGCGTGCTGTATCGCAACAAAGTCGTGCTCGACGACGCTCCGCTCGGACTGGATCTGGGCCTTGCCGACACGCTCGGCAAGGCGATGACGTTGCAGGGCAGCACCACCGAAACACATGACAGCCGCTTCGCCCTGGCCGTGGGCAAGACGCGTCAGGCACGCGATCACTACCGCCAATTGCGCGTGCAGTTGTCAGACCCCAAACAGCGACGCCTGACAGTGGAATTGCGCGCCTACGACGATGGCGTTGCGCTGCGTTATGTGCTGCCCGACGCCGGTGAGGTGCGGATTCGCAATGAGCTCACCAGCTTTGCATTCCCCAGCGATTACGCATGCTGGAGCTTGAACCTGGGCCGCTTCGGCACCAGCCATGAGGGCGAATACGATGCGATCGCCGCATCCAGGTTGCGCCCGCACAATCTGCTCGAGTTGCCGCTGGTGTGCCAGACCGATGCCAGCGGCACCACGCTGGCAATTGCCGAGGCGAACCTGCGCGATTATGCCGGCCTGTATCTCAGCGGCCGCGAGGATGGCAGCCTGGGCGTGTCGGCGAAATTATCGCCACGCCTGGACGACCCCACGCTGGCCGTCAGCCTTGATGCCAAGGGCCGCGATTTCGCCACGCCGTGGCGGGTGATCATGCTGGGCGACAGCCCGGCCAGCCTGATTGAATCCAATCTGATTTCCGCACTCAACCCACCGCCGGCCTTCGATGCGAGCTGGGTGCGCGCGGGCAAATCGGCATGGGATTGGTGGTCCGGCTCACTGGCCAGCGGCGTGGCACAGCCGGGCATGAATACCGCCACGATTGAGCGCTACATCGATCACGCGCAGCAATTGAAACTGCAATACATGCTGATCGACGATGGCTGGTATTTCGGCAGCACCGGCGATGGCCAGTACAACGTCGATGCCGATATCCGCCGCCCGGTGGAGCAGCTCGACCTGCCGGGTCTGGTGGCCTACGCACGGCAGCGCGATGTCGGGCTGTGGCTATGGGCGCATTGGCGCGCGCTGGATGCGCACATGGACGAAGCACTCGCCTGGTATCAGCAACTCGGCATCAAGGGCATCAAGGTCGACTTTATGGACCGCGACGACCAGCAGATGGTGGATTTCTATCACCGCCTGCTAGCCAAGGCCGCCGAGCACAAACTGCTGGTGGATCTGCATGGCGCCTATCACCCGACCGGCCTGACCCGCACCTATCCCAACTACCTCACGCAGGAAGGCGTGCTCGGCGCCGAGTACAACAAGTGGACCACCCGCATCACCGCCACCCACAACCTCACGCTGCCGTTCACGCGCATGTTGCTCGGGCCGATGGATTACACACCGGGTGGCTTCCGCAATGTGCGTCCGGCCGAGTTCAAGATGCAGCACATCGCGCCGCAGGTGATGACCACGCGTGCGCAGCAACTGGCGATGTATGTGGTCTACGAAAGCCCGTTCGCGGTGGTCGCCGACAGCCCGGAACAATACGAAAACGTACCGGCAGCGCAGTTCCTGCGCGATGTGCCGGCGAGCTGGGATGAGACGCGCGCACTCGATGGCGCCATCGGCGAGCACATCGCGCTGGCGCGGCGCAGCGGCAAGGACTGGTACGTGGGCGCGATGACCAACGAGCAGGCGCGCACGCTGACCTTGCCGCTGGCATTCCTGGGCAAGGGCAGCTGGACCGCCACCATCTATGCCGACGGCGCGGCCCCGACGGAGGTGCGTATCGATACGCGCAAACTCACCTCCAACGACAGCCTGCAGCTGCCATTGGCTGCAAACGGCGGCGCCGCCGTGCGACTGCAAAAAAAATAAGCTCGGCGGACGGGCTGCGTCCGCTGAGTTGAGCCAAGTCGAATTGAGTCAAGCGCGCGTACCGTGGCGGTACGCGCGATCGATTACGGCAGGTCCACGCCTGCGCACACCGCCGGGCGTGCATCCTTAAGCGGGCGCACGCCACTGGCGGCGAACTGCAATGCCGCATGCTTGGGCGCAAATGCCGGCCAGGCCGGCAAGCCCTTGGTGTTGGGATTGCCACGCTGCACGAACGCGGCCCAATAGCGCTGCAGACTCACCGGCGGCTGGCCGATCGGCAGACCCTTGAACAGGAACGGCAGCTCGGCGCTATGCGTGACCCGCCCGCCCGGTGCGGCGGTATCGAACACGTAATGCCACACCGGCACGCCGAGCGCGGCCTGATGCTGGGCCACGGTCACTGCCGGGCAACGGAAGGTCAGATCGGTGGACAGCTGCATCG
This sequence comes from Xanthomonas sp. NCPPB 2864, assembly GCF_056675615.1. Taxonomy (NCBI): domain Bacteria; kingdom Pseudomonadati; phylum Pseudomonadota; class Gammaproteobacteria; order Lysobacterales; family Lysobacteraceae; genus Xanthomonas; species Xanthomonas sp. NCPPB 2864. The sequence continues at coordinate 24,142 of NZ_JBWWVS010000001.1, read as the reverse complement.
CTGCGTCGCCCTGCCGTGCGGCACGCTGCGCCGCATGCGTGCGTTGCGCCTGCAGCACGGCATCGGCCTGCGCCGGATAGTCGCGACGCAGCCGCGCCTGTGCACCCTGTTTGCCGCCGTATTCCAGCTCCTGCACCACATAGCCGATCAACAGCGGCACCTTGGCCTGTGCACCGTCGGCCAGCAACGCGGCCGGCGCACGCGGCAGCACGCGCCCATCGACGATCGCCTGCAGCCAGATGTAGCCATCGTCATCCAGTGCCGGCACGTCGACACCCTGCCCGGCCTTGATCAGCTGCTCCACCGGCAGCGCGCGCAGTTGCGCCAGACGCGTGGTGGGGTCATCGATACCTGCACGCTTGGCGATCTCCACGCCCAGGGCGCGATTGTCTTCCAGCGAACGCGCCGGCAATCCGAACCCGGCGGTGCCGCTTTGCTCGATCGCCGCCGAAAACAGACCACGTGCCAACGGGCTGAGCATCAGCAAGCCCACATCCTGGCCACCGGCCGACTGCCCGGCGATGGTGACCCGCGCAGGGTCGCCACCGAACTGCGCGATGTTGTCGCGCACCCACTGCAGCGCGGCGATCTGGTCGAGCAAGGCGTAGTTGCCGGCGGCTTGATGGTCGCCATCGCGCAGTTCCGGCAGCGACAGGAAGCCGAGCGCACCGAGCCGGTACTGCAGCGTCACCACCAGCATGTCCTGTGCGACCAGGTTGGTCGGCAGATGGCCATCGGCGCCACCGGCCACATTGGCGCCGCCGTGGATCCAGACGAACACCGGCAGCGGCTTGGCCGGCTGCAGCGTGGGCGTCTGCACCTCGACGTAAAGACAATCTTCCGTACCGCGTCTGGCCATGGCGTCGTTCCAGCCCAGCGCCGGTTGCACGCACGGGGTGGCGGCCTGGGTCGCATCGCGCACGTCCGACCAGGCAGCAGCCGGTTGCGGCGGCTGCCAACGCAGCGCGCCCAGCGGCGGCGCGGCAAACGGAATCGCGCGAAACACCGCACTGCCGTCGTCCTGCCACTGCCCGCGCACCAGGCCGTGATCAGTGCGCACCTGCGGCGGTGCGGCAGGCGTGGAGGCCGCTGCGGCATGCGCGCTGACGCCCAACGCACAAGCGGCGGCAAGCAGACCGGCACACAGGCGCATCACGACTCTCCACCCAACGCACGGGCACGCCAGGCGGCCTGGAACACGGCGGTGGCCGAGGCCACGTTGAGGCTTTCGACCTTGCCGCTGCCGCGGATCGACAACTGCAGGTCGCAATCGCGCGCGAACTGGCGGTCCATGCCCTCGCTCTCCGCGCCCATCACATACACCAGCCGTTGCGGCAGCGCGGCGGCGAACACGTCCTGGCCGCCCTCCACCAGGGTGGCCGCCACTGCGAAACCGGCCTGACGCAGCTGCGCCATCGCCATTGCGGTGTCGGGCAGCTGCACCAGCGGCACCGCTTCGGCGCCACCCTCGGCCACGCGCGCGGCTGCGCCGGACAGACCCAGCGTGGAGCCGGCAGGCAGCAGCAGACCGGCCACCCCGAAGTGCGCGGACGAGCGCAGGATCGCGCCGAAGTTGTGCGGGTTGCCCACGCCATCCAGCCACAGCGCCAGCACTGGCCCCTGCGGCAACGCAGCCAGCCAGTCCTGCAACGGCTGCGGGGCGACGCGCAGCACATCGGCCACCACACCCTCGTGGTGGGTGCTGGCAGCGAGCTTGCTGAGATCGGCTTCCTCGACCACGCGGTAACCGATGCGCTGGGCCACGCACCAGGCCAGCAAGGCCTTGAACTGCGGGATGCGCGCCTCGCTCAGGTACAGCTTGCGCACCGCCTCCGGGCGCGCCTTGAACACGGCCTGCACTGCGTTGATGCCGTACAGCCGCAGCTCGCGCGCATTGCCGCCGGACGACGAAGCCGCGGACTGCGCAGCAGCAGGCGTGTACGCCGTTGGCGCCTGTCGTGCCGGCGGGCGCGCTGCCGGTGTACGCGGCGCGGCGCGGCCCCAGGGATTGTGCGAGGCGCCGGAACTGCTGCCATCGCGCGGCGGTCGTCCGCCGCGTCCATCATGCTGTGTCATCGTCGTATCCAGGGTTCGTGTTACTTGCCGGCTGCGGGGACCGTATCGCCCCTTCCGCCACCAGCGGTGTTCGTCATCCTGCAGGCCGGCATAGCCGGCGGTGCAGACGCATTGGCGACGATGGTAAGCCACTGGCGCAACGAGCCGTATACGAGGTAGCCGAGGCGCTGCTTTCGAGGCCCTGCAACACAGGGACTTAGGTTGACGTTGACGCTATGCAGGACACGCGGGATCGGTGCCGATGCCGGTGACGGATCTGCGCCAACCCGCCGCGTGCAAATGCGCCTGGCCCACGCGTTCGCCAGCGCACGTGGCCAGGATCAGTCCAGATCGGCCGGCAACTCCACCCGCGCGAACACGCGCAAATCGTGCAGCCCATCCGGCCGCATGATCGCGCAGCGGCTGCAGCCTTCTTCGACGAAGCCGTTGCGCAGCAGCACCCTGGCCGATGCCGGGTTGGTGTCGAGCACGGTGGCCTGGACGCGATAGAGCGGCAAGGTCTGCATTGCCCAGGGCACGTACGCGCCCACGATGCGCGTCATCCAGCCACGACCCCAGTACGCACTGCCGATCCAGTAGCCCAGCTCGGCCGAAAAGCGTCGCTCGCCCTGCCCCGGACGCACTGCGATCGTGCCGCAGGCCTGGCCGTCGATCTCGATGGCCAGCACTGGATGCTGCAGGTCGACCACGCGTCCGGCCAGGAAGGCCTCGCCATCGGCGCGCGTATACGGATGCGGGAAACGCTCGCTCAATCCACGCGGCACCAGCGGGTCGTTGGCATGCCGCAGCAAGGCGTCCAGGTCGTCCTGGCGCCAGCGACGCAGCACGAAACCGTCTCCAAGCAGTGTCAGTGATTCGTCCATCGCTTCGGCCCTGTAATGGCTGATGACACCTGGCGAGCAGGCGCCAGATGGTTGCGGACGGCGCGCCCAGTCCGGCAATGTGCGCATGGCACATGCCGATTCCGGACAGTGGGCGCGCGCCTGGCGGTGCACGCTGTCGTCTTGTCAGCTGCTCCGATATGCGCGGTATCGCCACTGCCGATACCGCGCACCCGGGCCGCAGGCCGCGGCTCAGCGCTTGGTGGTTTGCGCCTGCTTGAGCGCGGCGCACAGGCGGATGGTCTCGCCGGTCTGCGCCATACCGCGGTCGGCGCCGCTGAGCGTGGCCAGGCGCGGCTTGAAGAACGCATCCAGGCGGTCGGCTTCTTCCACGCTGCAACCGCCGGACGCGCCCAGCGCCGGCAATCCGCCGCCGTCGAACGAACCACTGCGCTGCACGATACGGTCGAAGTTGGCAGTGAACCACGGCCACATCGACGCGTGCGAGGTCTCGTAACTGTGACCACGCATCAGCAGGCTCTTCATCTCGCCCACCTTGATCGCATCGGTCAGCGCGAAATCACGCGCCTGCTTGAGCAGCGCCGGTTCCTGCAGTGTGCCCAGGGCGGCGATCATGGCGTTGCGCTGCGCCGGGTCGGCATGCGTGCGCAGTGCATCGATCAGGCTCTGCACCGCCGGTGCGCCGCGCTCCTGCGCGGTCACTGCCAGTGCGGTGCCAAGCAGATCCGGATTGGCTTTGGAGAAGTCCAGTGCACCATTGCCGCCGGCCAGGACCGCATCGCCCTGCGCCAGCAGTGCCTTGCGCACCTCCGCATTCTGCAGGCGCAGCGCGAACAGCCCGGCCAGCGCCGAGCGCAGGCTGGTGTCGTCGATCGACTCGCCGCTACGCCGCGTGTAACCCAGCTGACGCAGACGCGGCAGATACGCCTGTTCGGCGGCCTTGCGCAGTACGTCGCGCTGGGCCTGGCTGGTGGCCTGGTAACGCCAGATCCACACGAAGCGGTTCAGCAGCGCGGTGGACACATCGGCCGATTCGGACGGCGCCAACTGCTTGAGCGCTGCCAGCACGGCGTCGCCGTCGGTATCGCCGTGGCGGTAGGCCGCATCGATCGCATCGGCATAGGCCAGCTGTTCGTTGTCGTCGAGCTGGCCGACCTGCTTGCCCAGTTCAGCCAGCTGCTTCTTGGGCAGGCTGAAACGGTAGTAGCCTGCGCCACGCGCGTTCGGGAACACCCAGGTGTTCTTGCCGGCGCCATCCAGCACGATGCTGCCACTGCCGTCGGTGAGCATCTGGCAGGCAGTGCCGACCTGGTTCTTGCCCTTGCCGTACTTGACGCACACCGGCACGCCCCATTGTTGCGCGGTGGAGCCGGTGGAACCCAGCGGCAGATAGCGTTGCTGCTGCAGCTTGACCACGGTCTTGCCGCCTTCGCGGGCGAGCTGGGTCTGCAGATACGGCACGCCCGGCTGATTGAGGAAGCTGCGGAAGGCGGCCTTGAACTCCTCGCCCTTGCCGGCGGCATCGGCGATCGCATCGACCAGATCGTCGGCGGTGGCGCTGCCGAACTTGTGCTTGGCGATGTAGGCGCGCATGCCCTGGCGGAACACGTCTTCGCCGACGAAAGCCTCGAACATCGCCAGCACCGCCGCACCCTTCTGGTAGGTGATGCCGTCGAAGGCGGTCTCGATATCGCCGTTGCCGGTGATCGGCTGGCGGATCTTGCGCGCGCTGACCAGGCTGTCGTTGTCCATCGCATGCTGCGCGCCGCCGATGCGGTCCAGATTGGCGCGGTATTCCGGGTGCAGCTGCATGGTGATCTTCTGCTGCATCCAGGTGGCGAACGCCTCGTTCAACCACAGGTCGTCCCACCACTCCATGGTGACGGCGTCGCCGGTCCACTGGTGGGCCAGCTCATGCGCATTGGTGTTGAAGGAGCGCTGCACGTTCTCGGCCGGCGAGTCCTTGTCCAGCAACAACAGCCAGTCGCGGAAGGTAACGAACCCGGGGTTTTCCATCGCACCGGCGCTGAAGTCCGGCGCGGCGACCAGATCGAGCTTGTCGAACGGATAGCCGAAGGCGTAATAGTCCTCCAGCGCGGCGATGATCGCCGGGGTCTGGTCCAGCGCCGGGGTGATACGCGGGCCCTGGCCCTTGGCGGCGATGCCGCGCAGCGGGGTCGGGTTGGGGCGCTGCGGGGTGGCCGGCATGGCCGGCACGTCCACCACGTCCCAGGGGCCGGCGGCGTAGGCGACCAGATAGGTCGGCAGCGGCACGGTCGGAGCGAAGGTCACCGTCTTCCAGCCCTTGCCGGCCGGCTTGGTCGAGGTGGCGATGGTGTTGGCCAGCGCCTGGTCGTCGGTGGGCACGGTCAGGCTGAGGTCGAACGGAGTCTTGAACGCGGGTTCGTCGAAACCGGGGAACGCGTAGCGCGCGCTGATTGGCTCCATCTGCGTCATCGCATAGGCCTGGCCCTGGTACTTCACCTGATACAGGCCCTGCAGCTGCTGATTGAGCGGCGCGCTGTAGACGATGTCCACGGTGAGCGTCTGCGGCTGCAGCGTGCGGCCGAAATCCAGGCGCACCACACCGGCCTGCGCATCGGCTTGCACGTAGCGTGCCGTCAGCGCCTTGCCCTTGACCGGCTTGACCGTGACCTTGCTGACCTTCAGCTCCTTGCCGTGCAGCCAGAGGTGATCGGAGGCCTGCTTGAGCTGCACGCGGATGCTGGTGCGGCCGCTGAACTCGCTCTGGTCCGGATCGATCTTGAACGACAGGCTGTAGCGCTCGGGCACTGCCCAGGTCGGCAGGCGGCCATTGGGCACCGGCTCGCCGGAGGACTGCGCCAGCGCGGTGCCGCAGCACAGCGCAAGGAGGGAGGGAGCAAGCAGGCAGGCAAGACGACGCATTGGCGATTCCGGTCAGGGCAACTGCGGGAGTCGACCACAGCCGGGCATGACTGTCATGTGACCTTAGTCATTGCACGACCGATGCGGTGAGCGCGCCGCCCGCAAAGGCAACCGGCCGCGCTGCGGCGTCGCATCGATCGCGCTGGCCTGGCGCTGCCGCGCTCGATGGACACAGCCTGCGCCCCGATGTTTGGGTTTTGTTTGCGATGCGGCCAGATGCAAACGCTGCGATCAACGCCGATGCCGCAGCATCCCCGCTCATCGACAACCGGCAGCAGCATGCCGCTGCCGGTATCGCTCAGGCGTGACCGCCTACCGACGGCGTCTGCGCCTCCAGGGTTTCCAGCTCGCGCGCCACCGCTTCGGGCGACTTGGTGAATGGCGCAATCAGGCTGTAGAACGCAGGCACCACGTACAGCGACAGCAAGGTGGACAGCGACACGCCGAAGATCACCACCACGCCGATCGTGGCGCGGCTGGCCGAGCCGGGCCCGCCGGCCACCACCAGCGGAATCGCGCCGACCACGGTGGCGATCGAGGTCATCAGGATCGGACGCAGGCGCACCGATGCCGATTCCACGATCGCCTCATGCACGCTGCGGCCTTCGTCGCGCAACTGATTGGCGAACTCCACGATCAGGATGCCGTTCTTGGCCGCCAGCCCCACCAGCATCACGATGCCGATCTGACTGAACAGGTTGAGCGTGCCACCGGTGACCCACAACCCGACCAGCGCGCCCAGCACCGCCAACGGCACCGTGAGCATGATCACCAGCGGATGGGCGAAGCTTTCGAACTGCGCGGCCAGCACCAGATACACCACCAGCAAGGCCATGCCGAAGGTCAGCAGCACCGCACTGCCGGACTGCTGGTATTCGCGCGATTCGCCCTTCCAGTCCACCTGCGCATACTCGGGCAATTCCTCGCGTGCGGTCTGCTGCGCCCAGGCGATCGCCTCGCCGAGCGGATAGCCCGGCGCCAGGCCGGCACTGATGGTGATCGCACGCAGGCGGTTGAAGCGATTCAGGGTGCCGGCTTCGGCCACTTCGCTGAGCGTGACCAGGTTGGACAGCGGAATCAGCTCGCCACGTGTGGAACGCACGCGGATGGCGGTGAGGTCTTCCGGCGCCATGCGGCCTTCGCGGCCGGCCTGCAGCATCACGTCGTATTCCTCACCGTTGTCCACGAACGTGGTCACGCGGCGCGAGCCCATCATCGCCTCCAGCGCGCCACCGATCGCGGTGACCGGCACGCCCAGATCGGCCGCACGCAGGCGGTCGATGTTGACGCGCATCTGCGGGCGGGTTTCCTTGTAGTCCGAGTCCGGGCCGACCAGGCCGGGATTGGCTTCCATGCGCTGCAGGATGCGATCGCGCCACTGCGCGATCTCCGCATAATCCGGCCCGCCCAGCACCAGCTGGAACGGCTGGCCACGGCTGCGCACCAGGCCGCCGCTCACCTGCGTGCGCGCACGCACGCCGCTGAGCACATTGAGCTTCTGCTGCAGTTCGTCGGCCACCTCGGTGGTCGGGCGCGTGCGTTTTTCCCAGTCCTGCAGGAACACGCTGACCCGGCCGGTGTGCATTTCCTCGCTGCTGCCGAAGCCGCCGGGCACGCGCGGGTTGGCCCGCACGATGGGCTTGTCCGGGCCCACGTAAGGGCCAAGGATCGCCTCGACCTGATGCATCTGCCCCACGGTGTAATCGAAGCCGGCGCCTTCGGGCCCGTCGATCATGATCTGGAAGTTGCCGCGGTCTTCGGCCGGCGCCAGCTCGGAGGGAATCCGGCCCATCAACCACGCGCTGGCGCCGAGTGCCAACAGCATCAGCAGCGCGAAGATCCAGGTACGATGCACATGCCGCTCCAGCGAGCGCCCGTACGCCCCGGACACTGCCTGCATGCGGCCATCGAACCAGCGATGGAAGCGGTTGGGCCTGGCCTGGCCGTGCGAGCGCAACAGCTTGGACGACATCATCGGCGTCAGCGTCAGCGCCACAAAAGCCGAGATCGCCACCGCCGCGGCCAATGCCACCGCCAGCTCGCGGAACAGGCGCCCGGTATTGCCTTCCAGAAAGCCCACCGGCAGGAACACCGCCACCAGCACCGCGGTGGTGGCAATCACCGCGAAGGCGACCTGGCCGGTGCCGCGCTTGGCCGCCACCAAGGGCGGCTCGCCCAGATCGATGCGGCGCTGGATGTTCTCCACCACCACGATGGCATCGTCCACCACCAGACCGATACACAGCACCAGCGCGAGCAAGGTCAGCAGGTTGATCGAAAAATCGAACGCGTACAGCGCGATGAATGCGGCGATCAGACACACCGGCACCGTCACCGCAGGAATCAGCGCCGCGCGTGCGCTGCCCAGAAACACCCAGATCACCACCAGCACCAGCACCACCGCTTCGATCAGCGTGTGATACACGCGCTCAACCGCCGCATCGATGAAGGTCGTGGTGTCGAAGGCAACGAAGATGTTGGTGCCCTGCGGCAGCGATTTCTGCACTTCCTCGGCCTGCGCGCGCGCCTCGCGTGCAACGTCCAGCGCGTTGGCGGTGGAGTTGCGCACGATGCCCAGGCCCACATTGGGCACGCCGTTGCTCTGGAAGTAGGCGCGGCGCTCGGCCGAGGTCAGCTCGACCCTGGCCACGTCGCCCAGGCGCACCACATAGCCGCCCTCGCCCTTGCTGAGCGGCAGCTTGGCGAAGTCCTCGGGCTTGAGATAACTGCGCTCCACGCGCAAGGTGAAATCGCGCTGCGCCGATTCGATGCTGCCGGCCGGCAGTTCCACGTTCTCGTTCTGCAGCGCCGCTTCCACGTCGGCCACGGTCAGTTCGCGCGCGGCCAGTTGATCGCGGTCCAGCCAGATCCGCATCGCATAGCGCTGGCGCCCGCCGATACGCACCTGCGCCACGCCGTCCAGGCTGGAGAAGCGGTCCACCACATAGCGCTCGGCGTAGTCGGACAGCTGCAGCGTGTCCATCGTGCTGGAGCTCATGTTGAGCCACAGGATGGGGTCGGCGTCGGCCTCGACCTTGGAAATCTCCGGCGGGCGCGCCTGGTCGGGCATGCGGTCGGAGACGCGGCTGACCGCATCGCGTACGTCGTTGGCGGCCGCTTCCACATCGCGCGACTGCACGAATTCGATACTGATATCGGAAGAGCCGTTGCGGCTGCGCGCCTCGATGGTCTCGATGCCTTCGATGCCGGCCAGCGCGTCTTCCAGCACCTGGGTGATGCGGCTTTCAACCACCGCCGCCGACGCGCCGGTGTATTCCACGTCCACCGACACGATCGGCGGGTCGATCGCCGGCAACTCGCGCAAGGTCAGCCGGGTGAACGACATCACTCCCAGCACGATCAGGAGCAGGCTCATCACCACCGCCATCACCGGGCGGGTAATGGACAGGTCGGAGAGTTTCATCGTGCTGCCTGCGGGCGCGCCGCTGCAGATGCAGGCGCGGCCTGATCGACCACCTTCAGGCCCGGACGCAACTTGCCGGTGCCGTCGACCACGATGCGCTCACCGGCCTTGACCCCGTCGAGAATTTCCACCTTGCCGTCGCGGCGCTCGCCCAGGCGCACGTCGGCGCGCTCCACGCTGCTGTCGGGCTTGACCCGGAACACGTAGGACTCGCGCCCCACCTGCACCACCGCAATCTCCGGGATCACCACCGCCTGCCGCGCCGGCTGGAACAGGCGCACATCCAGCAACATGCCCGGGCGCAGGCGGCGGTCGCCGTTGGGGAAGTCGGCCCGCACCGTCACCGAGCGGGTGGTCTCGTCGATACGCGAATCGATCGCCGCCACCACGCCTTCGAACTGCTCGCCCGGATACGCCGCCGCGGTGCCATTGACGGTATTGCCGAGCTGCACCAGGCCGAACTGCGACTCGGGCACCTGGAAGTCCACGTACATGCGCGCCACATCGTCCAGCGTGGCGATCACCGTGCTGGAGGTGATCAACGAGCCCGGGCTGATCTGGCGGATGCCGAGCACACCGGAGAACGGCGCGCGCACCTCGCGGTCGGTGATCTCCGCGCGCATCTGCTGCACGCGTGCCTGCGCCGCATCGCGCAGCGCGCGTTGCGTATCGACAGTGGATTTGGCCACCAGTTGCTGGCCAACCAGACTCAACTGGCGCCGGTACAGCTGATCGGTTTCCTCGAAGGTGGCCTGCGCGGCCGTCAGTGCCGCCTGCTGCGAATTGCCGCGCAGCCGCAGCAGCAGCTGCCCGGCCTTGACCTCGTCGCCGCTGTCGAAATTGACCTGCTCCACCACATCGCTCACCGCCGCGGTCAGCGCCACCGATTCGCGCGCACGCACGGTGGCGATCGACTGCACGGTCGAGTTCCAGGGCTGGGTGGTCACCGCCTGCACAGAGACCGGGATGGGTTTGGCGGCGGCCGGCGCGGCGGCCTCACGGCTACAACCGGCCAGCGCAACGGCCAACAAGAGCGCTGCGCCGAAACGCGCGCTGGGTCGAACAAGCATCAGAACATCCTGGCGGGGTACGTCGAAAGTTTAACGACCTAGCCGCCATGGAGTTGACAGAAAGGGCGTGCTTTGCACCATGACCAAAGACCCTTGCTGTCGTCGGCGCGATGCGCTGGTCAGCGCAGCCACCGACACGGCGGCGTGGCTGCCGGACGGACGCGGCCACCGCTCGGCCGCTGCATGTACGCATTCATGCATTGCGGCGTCGCGTTGCCCACACCCACCTGACGCCTGCCGCTATGTCCTGTCAGCCCCGCTCAGCGTTCCAGCCCGAGAAACTCGAGCACATGACGCGCCAGCGCCTCTACGTTCTCACCATCGGCGTGAAGATGGACCTCCGGCGCCTCCGGAGCCTCGTAGGGCGAATCGATGCCGGTGAAATTGGGAATCTGCCCGGCCCGCGCCTTGCGGTACAGCCCCTTCACATCGCGCGCTTCGGCAACCGCCAGCGGCACGTCCACGAACACCTCGACGAACTCCCCGGCATCGAAGCGCTCGCGCGCCAGCTGCCGCTCGGCGCGGAACGGCGAGATGAAGCTCACCAGCACGATCAGGCCGGCATCGGCCATCAACCGCGCCACCTCGGCCACGCGGCGGATGTTTTCCACACGGTCTTCGTCGGTGAAGCCCAGATCGCGGTTGAGCCCGTGGCGCACGTTGTCGCCATCCAGGATGAAGGTGTGATAGCCCAGCGCATGCAGGCGCTTGTCGACCAGGTTGGCGACGGTGGACTTGCCTGCGCCCGACAGGCCGGTGAACCACAGCACGCGCGGAGTCTGGCCCTTGATACGCGCGCGCGCGGCGCGGTCCACATCCAGATGCTGCCAATGCACGTTGCCGGCACGACGTAGCGCGAACTCCAGCGTGCCGGCGGCCACGGTGGCATTGCTCTGCCGGTCGATCAGGATGAAGCCACCCAGCACGCGGTTGCGCGCGTACGGCGAGAACGCGATCGGTTCGTCCAGCGCCAGATTGCAGTAGCCCACCTCATTGAGCTCCAGCCGCTTGGCGGCCAACCGCTCCTGCGTGTTCACATCGACCTTGTGCTTGATCTCGCTGATGCTCGCGGTAACCGTGCGCGTGCCGATCTTCAGCCAGTACGGGCGCCCCGGCAGCAAGGCCGCATCGTCCATCCACAGCAGATGCGCGGCGAACTGGTCGGCCACTTCCGGTGGGTCGTCGACGGCGGCAATGATGTCGCCGCGGCTGATATCGATCTCGTCGCGCAAGGTCAGCGTGACCGCCTGGCCGGCGCGTGCGCTGTCCACCTCGCCGTTGGCATCCAGCACCGATGCCACCTGCGTGCGGCGCCCGGACGGCACCACCACCACGGCATCGCCCACCCGCACCTGCCCGGCCGCGATGGTGCCGGCGTAGCCGCGGAAGTGCTGATGGGGGCGATTGACCCACTGCACCGGCAACCGGAAGCCGCTGCCGGCTTCCGGCGTCTCCACGTGCACGGTGTCGAGATGCTGCAGCAGATGCGGGCCGCGGTACCACGGCATCCGCGTCGATGGGCTGGACAGATTTTCGCCAGCCAGAGCCGACAGCGGAATGCACTGCACATCGGCGATGCCCAGCTGCGCGGCCAGCGCGCGGTAGCCCTCGGCGATGTCGGCGTAGACCTGCGCGTCGTAGTCCACCAGGTCCATCTTGTTGACCGCCAGCACCACATGTCCGATGCCCAGCAACGACACGATGTAACTGTGCCGGCGCGTCTGCGCCAGCAAGCCCTTGCGCGCGTCCACCAGCACCACCGCGACATCGGCAGTGGATGCGCCGGTGGCCATGTTGCGCGTGTACTGCTCATGCCCGGGGCAGTCGGCGACGATGAACTTGCGCTGGTCGGTATCGAAGTAGCGGTACGCCACATCGATGGTGATGCCCTGCTCGCGCTCGGCGGCCAGCCCGTCCATCAACAATGCATAGTCGATACCCTCGCCCTGCGTGCCATGCCGCCGGCTATCGCTTTCCAGCGCGGCAAGCTGATCGTCGAACAGCCGCTTGCTGTCGTACAGCAGGCGCCCGATCAAGGTGCTCTTGCCATCGTCCACGCTGCCGCAGGTGATGAAGCGCAGCAGCGGCTTGGCTTCGTGTTGATGCAGGTAGGCGCTGATGGCGCCGGGATTGGGGAGTGGGGATTGGGGATTGGCAAAGGCAGCTGCTTCCTCCGCTCCGTCCACGGCGAACCGCTGTTGCGAATCCCCAATCCCGAATCCCGATTCCCTGCCCATCAAAAATACCCCTCAAGCTTCTTCTGCTCCATCGACGCGCCTGGCGCATGATCGATCATGCGGCCCTGGCGTTCGGAGCTGGTGCTGACCAGCATTTCGGCGATCACCGCTTCCAGCGTGTCTGCAGTCGATTCGATCGCGCCGGTGAGCGGATAGCAGCCCAGCGTGCGGAAGCGCACCGAGCGCAGTTGCGGCGTCTCGCCGTCGTGCAATGGCAGGCGGTGGTCGTCGACCATGATCCAGGCACCGTCGCGCTGCACCACCGGGCGCGGCGCGGCGAAATACAGCGGCACCACCGGTATCCGTTCGCGGTAGATGTACAGCCAGATATCCAGCTCGGTCCAGTTGGACAGCGGAAACACGCGCACGCTTTCGCCGGGTTTGGTGCGCGCGTTGTACAGATTCCACAATTCCGGGCGCTGGTTCTTGGGGTCCCAGCGATGACGCGCGTTGCGGAACGAGAACACGCGCTCCTTGGCGCGCGATTTCTCCTCGTCGCGGCGCGCCCCGCCGATCGCCGCGTCGAAGCCGCCCTGCTCCAGCGCCTGCTTCAGGCCCTGGGTCTTCATGATGTCGGTATGCACCGCCGCGCCGTGGCTGATCGGGCCGACGTCCTGGGCGATGCCGTCGGGGTTGATGTGCACGCGCAGGTCCACGCCGGTCTCGGCCGCGCGGCGGTCGCGGAAGGCGATCATCTCGCCGAACTTCCAGCGCGTGTCCACATGCAGCAGCGGGATCGGTGGCGGCGACGGCGCGAACGCCTTGAGCAGCAGATGCAGCAGCACCGAGCTGTCCTTGCCCACCGAATACAGCATCACCGGGGCCCGGAATTCGGCGGCGACCTCGCGCAGGATGTGGATGCTTTCGGCCTCGAGCCGATCCAGGTGTGACAGGGGCAGCAGAGTCATCAAGGTGTCGTGGGCGTCGGCGGGCAGACCAGCCGATGGTAGGGCAAGGCGCCGCAGTGTGTGGCGCGGGCCGCCCACACCCAAATAAGCGGCCGGCATAACGCGATAACGGCTCATCCTTTCTGGCCACGGCAACGCTTCCCTAACATCGCTGGTCTCATCAACCGCCCTGGATCCGAATGACCGCCGCCAGTTCCGCGCTTCCGCCCAGCCCCTTGCCCGACGAGCGCAAGGCGCTGCTGGAACGGTTGGTCGACGGCCTGGATGCCGCATCGCTGTGGTGGCTGTCCGGCTACACCGCCGGGCTGGCACAAGGCCAGCCGCCGCGCTCGCTGGCGGTGTTGCCAGGCGGCCAGCCGCACGCGCCGGCACAGGAAAGCCAGCGCCTGACCGTGCTGTACGGCAGCCAGACCGGCAATGCACGCCGGGAGGCCGAGCAGCTGGCAGCTGAGGCCGAGGCCGCCGGCCTGAGCGTGCGTCTGCTGCGTGCCGATCAGTACCCCACCCGCGAGCTGGCAAGCGAGCGACTGCTCTACGTGGTCATCAGCACCCAGGGCGAAGGCGACCCGCCGGACGACGCGATCGGGCTGGTGGAATTCCTGGCCAGCCGCCGCGCGCCCAAGCTGCCCGAGCTCAAGTACGCGGTGCTCGGCCTGGGCGACTCCAGTTACGCCGATTTCTGCGGCATCGCACGCGGCATCGACGATCGCCTGGCCGAACTTGGCGGCAGCCGCGTGCAGCCACGCGGCGAAGCCGATCTGGATATCGACAGCGTCGCTGCACCCTGGCGCACGCAGGCGCTCAAGCATGCACGCGAGCAGCTCAGGAGCGGCCCGCCATCGGCCACCATCACGCCGTTGCGCAGCAGTGCAGCCGCACCGGTGTGGTCGCATCAGCAGCCCTTCCCCGCCGAAGTGCTGGCCAACCAGATCGTCAGCGGGCGCGACTTCAAGGGCCCGCAGTTCCGCGTCTACGCCTTGCCGAGCAAGCGCGTGCGCCATCTGGAATTTTCGCTGGAAGGCAGCGGGCTGAGCTACGAGCCCGGCGATGCGCTGGGCATCCGCCATCGCAATCCGCCTGCGCTGGTCGATGCGGTGCTCGAAACGCTGCGCCTGGACGGTCATGCCGCGGTCACCGTCGGCGAAGAGACTCTGGCCCTGCACGAGTGGCTGGCCACCCGGCGCGAATTGACCAAGCTGTCGCGGCCGCTGCTGGCCGCCCATGCCGAGCGTGCGCGCGCCGACGAGCTGCAAGCGCTGCTCGCCCCGACCCAGACCGCCGGCCTGGCGTCATTGCTTGCCGATCACCAGTTGATCGACGTGCTGCGACGCTGGCCGGCGGATTGGGACCATGCAGGCCTGCTGGCCGCGCTGCGCCCGCTCACCCCGCGCCTGTACTCGATCGCCTCCAGCCGCAAGCGCGTGGACGAGGAAGTGCACCTGGTGGTGGACGAACTCACCTACCAGGCGCACGGGCATGCGCATCTGGGCTCGGCCAGCGGCTTTCTGGCCGCATTGCGCGAAGGCGATACCGCACCGGTCTACATCGAGCCGAATGCGCGCTTCCGGCTGCCGGCCGATACCGATCGCGACATCCTGATGATCGGCCCGGGCACCGGCGTGGCGCCGTTCCGCGGCTTCGTCCAGGAACGCGCCGAAACCGGCGCCAAGGGCCGCAACTGGCTGTTCTTCGGCGCGCAGCATTTCAATACCGATTTCCTGTATCAGGCCGAATGGCAACAGGCCTTGCAACGCGGCGAACTGCACGCGCTGGAAGTCGCGTTCTCGCGCGACCAGGCCGAAAAGATCTACGTGCAACATCGCCTGCGCGCACGCGGCGCCGAGGTCTACGCCTGGCTGCAAGGCGGTGCGCATCTGTACGTGTGCGGCGCCATCGGCATGGGCAAGGACGTGCACGCCGCCCTGCTCGACATCGTCGCCACCCACGGCGCCGTGGATGCAGAAGCCGCCGCGGCGTATCTCACCCGTCTGCAGGTGGAGGGGCGGTATGCGCGTGATGTCTATTAGTGCCGGGAATCGGGATTGGGGATTGGGGATTCGTAACTGCGGGTTCCCCGGGTCTGGTTGTTGTCGTGCTGCTGCTTTTTTGTTTTTGCCAATCCCCAATCACGAATGCCGAATCCCGTCATGAGCCACTCCGTCGAAGACATCAAATCCGAAAGTCGCCGTCTGCGCGGGTCGCTGGAACAGAGCCTGGCCGATGCGGTGACCGGTGCGTTGCGCGAGGATGATCAGACTCTGATCAAGTACCACGGCAGCTACCAGCAGGACGATCGCGACATCCGCGATGAGCGGCGTCGGCAGAAGCTCGAACCGGCGTACCAGTTCATGATCCGCACCCGTACGCCGGGTGGGGTGATCTCGCCCACGCAGTGGCTGGCGCTGGATGGCATCGCCACGCGGTACGCCAATCATTCGCTGCGCATCACCACGCGCCAGGCGTTCCAGTTCCATGGCGTGATCAAGCGCGAGCTCAAGGCGACCATGCAGGCGATCAATGCCACCTTGATCGATACGCTGGCCGCCTGCGGCGATGTCAATCGCAATGTGCAGGTCGCCGCCAATCCGCTGCTGTCGCAGGCGCATGCCACGTTGTATGCCGATGCCGCGCGGGTGTCCGAGCATCTGTTGCCCAACACCCGTGCGTATTACGAGATCTGGCTGGACGAAGAGCGCGTGTCCGGCTCCGGCAACGAAGAAGAGCCGATCTACGGCGACCGTTATCTGCCGCGCAAGTTCAAGATCGGTTTCGCCGCGCCGCCGCTCAACGATGTGGACGTGTTCGCCAACGACCTGGGCTTCATCGCGATCCTGCACGACGGCGAGTTGCTGGGCTATAACGTCAGCATCGGCGGCGGCATGGGCGCCAGCCATGGCGATGCGGAAACCTGGCCGCGTGTGGCCAATGTCGTCGGGTTCGTCACCCGCGATCAGTTGCTGGAGGTGGCCACCGCCGTGGTCACCACCCAGCGCGACTTCGGCAACCGTGCGGTGCGCAAGCGCGCGCGCTTCAAGTACACCATCGACGATCACGGCCTGGACACCATCGTGGCCGAGATCGAACGCCGTGCCGGCTTTGCGTTGCAACCCGCCAGGCAGTTCGCGTTCGAGCACAACGGCGATCGCTACGGTTGGGTCGAGGGCGACGATGGTCTGTCGCATCTGACCCTGGCCCTGCCTGCCGGGCGCATCGCCGATACCGACACCGCTGCGCATCTAAGCGGCCTGCGCGCGATTGCGCAATTGAACGTCGGCCAGTTCCGCATGACACCCAACCAGAACCTGGTCATCGCCGGCGTGCTGGCCAGCGAGCGAGCGCGCGTCGATGCCCTGGTCGCGCAGTACGGCCTGGATGCCGGCAATCGCGCGCCCACCGCGCTGGCACGCGGCGCAATGGCCTGCGTGTCGCTGCCGACCTGCGGGCTGGCGATGGCCGAGGCCGAACGCTACCTGCCCGACTTCAGCGCGGCCCTGCAGCCGGTGCTGGAGCAACACGGGCTGGCCGACACCCCGATCGTGCTGCGCCTGTCCGGCTGCCCGAATGGCTGCTCGCGCCCGTATCTGGCCGAGATCGCGTTGGTGGGCAAGGCGCCCGGCCGCTACAACCTGATGCTGGGCGGCGACCGCCGCGGCCAGCGCCTGAACACGCTGTACCGCGAAAACATCACCGAAGCGGACATTCTCGCCGCACTGGAACCGCTGCTGGCGCGCTATGCGGCAGAACGCGATCAGGCCGGCGACGAAGGCTTCGGCGATTTCCTGCATCGCAGCGGCCTGATCGCGCTGCCGCCCTACCCCACACACCGTCACCTCGACCTGGAATTGCTCGCATGACCGCGCTGCCCGCTGCATCGATCACTGCGTCCGCGCTGGACGACCTGGACGCGCTCAACGCGCAGCTGGAAGGCCTGCGCGCCGACGAGCGCGTGGCCTGGGCACTGCAACACGGCCCGCAGGAGGCGGCACTGTCGTCCAGCTTCGGCGCGCAGTCGGCGGTCACGCTGCATCTGCTCACCCAGCAGCGCCCGGACATTCCGGTGATCCTGATCGATACCGGTTACCTGTTCCCGGAAACCTACCGGTTTGCCGACGCGCTGGCCGACCGGCTCAAGCTCAACCTCAAGGTCTACCGCCCGCTGGTCAGCCGCGCCTGGATGGAGGCGCGCCACGGCCGCCTGTGGGAACAGGGCATGGTCGGCATCGACCAGTACAACAACCTGCGCAAGGTCGAGCCGATGCGCCGCGCATTGGACGAGCTCAACGTAGGCACCTGGTTCACCGGCCTGCGCCGCAGCCAGTCCGGTGGCCGCGCGCAGACGCCGATCGTGCAGAAGCGCGGTGAGCGCTACAAGGTCAGCCCGATCGCCGACTGGACCGACCGCGACGTGTGGCAATACCTGCAGGCGCACGACCTGCCCTACCACCCGCTATGGGAACAAGGCTACGTGTCCATCGGCGACTTCCACACCACACGCCGCTGGGAACCGGGCATGCGCGAGGAGGACACGCGCTTCTTCGGGTTGAAGCGCGAATGCGGCATCCACGAGGACATCTGAGCGCGGCGCAGCGCGCGCTCGTTACGAAGCTTGCCTGCACCACTACGCGTCGAGTTTGCCGGTGGGCACACCGCCAAGCGCATCCCTGACTCGGCGCGTCCGCAGCGCATTGAGGTGACGCGCACGTACTCATGCCGCGGGAACACGTGCCTGACTGCGCTGCATCCAGTAGCGGTCGAACAGCCACATCAGCAACAACGACACCCCGACCAGCGGGAAGATCAGCCCGCAGATCACCAGCAGCGCCAGCAGACCGCGCAGCGTGCGCGGATCGGCCGGCAACGGCGGCACGCCCAGGCCGCCGACCGGGCGACGCTTCCACCACATCACCGCCGCGCTCACGCACAGCAGCACGATCGCCGCGCAGGCCAGCAACAGGATCACCTGATTGGCAGTGCCGTATTGCTGGCCCAGATGC
This sequence comes from Xanthomonas sp. NCPPB 2864, assembly GCF_056675615.1. Lineage (NCBI taxonomy): Bacteria > Pseudomonadati > Pseudomonadota > Gammaproteobacteria > Lysobacterales > Lysobacteraceae > Xanthomonas > Xanthomonas sp. NCPPB 2864. Next base: position 5,684 of record NZ_JBWWVS010000001.1, on the reverse strand, counting down.
ACGTTGATGCCCCATTCCAGCGCGCGCGCCAGTGGCCCGTAATCGCGGTAGCGCATGTCCAGCAGCACCGCACCGCTGTACTGATCCAGATGGATCACGCGCTGGCGCTGCAGGTCGGCCGGATAGACCGAGGCGGTATACACCCCGGTGGCGCCACGCGGTGGCGAGACGCTGTAGCCCGGCACGATGCCGAGCGCATCGAACCGCGCCATCGCCGCATCCAGCCCGATGGCACCGTGACCGGGCGCAGCGACGTTGCCGGTGCCGCCGTGTGCGGCATGTTCCGACTGCACCGCATGTTCTGACCGGCTTGGCTGTTCCGCGTGTTCCGCGTGTTCCGAATGTTCCGAATGTTCCGCACCCGACAGCGTCACACCCACCCGCCCGTCATGCAGACCCTCATCCCCCCCCGCGGCTCCACGCCCAGGCACCGCTGACTCCGGCACACGCGCCTGCCGCAACGACCACGCCGGATCGGTCGTCTCGGACAAGCGCTGTTGCGACATCGGCAGCTGCACCCGCACACCGGCCGGATATCCGAAGTCCTGCCCATTGACCCAGCGATTGACCTGCGCGCCCCACAGCCACGACCACGGCATCCCGGTCAGCGCCAGGAACAGCAATACCGCACCGACGCCGGCACCGGTGACCGCATGCAGATCGCGCCAGAACAGCCGCTGCCCCGGCGTGCCGCGCACGCTGACCACCCCGCCGCGGCGCCCACGCGGCCACCACAGATACACACCAGTCAGCACCAGCACGATCGCCCAGCCCGCCGCCATTTCGATCAAGCCGCGCGCAAACGGCCCGATCAACTCGAGACTGTGCAGCCGGCGGATCGTCCAGGCCAGGGTGCCGTGCTCGGGCAGCACGCCGAGCACGCGTGCGCGATACGGGTCGACATACACCACCTGCCGCACAGCGTGCGTGTCGACCAGCCCAATCTCGGCACTGGCATCGGCGCGTGCGGGCGTGGTGTAACGAAACAAGCTGCCGCCGACCCTGCGCTGCGCCGCATCGACCAGGCGTTGCGCCGACACCCGCCGCTCGCCCACCGGCACGACCTTCAAGCCATGGTGCACGCTGCGGTCGATCGTATCCTGGTACAGGAACGCCGCACCTGTCAGCGCCAGCCAGACGATGAAGGGCAGCACCAGCAAACCGGCATAGAAGTGCCAGCGCCACACCGCGCGATAAAAGCGCCAGCGGCCATCCCGGCGCGGATCGGTGACGCGGCCATCGCCCATGATTGCGCGCATCAGAAGCTCCAGTCCCAGGACAGCGACAACGCACGTCCATCGCCCGGCGAATAGCCGGAACTACCGGTGTCGTACCACGCATACACGTACGCGCGATCGGTGACATTGCGCAGCTGCAGGCTGAGCGCGTTGCGTGCGTCCAGATTCCAGCGCGCGCCCAGATTGAGCAGGGCGTAACCACCGGTGCGCCCCAGCGTATTGCTGCGCTCCAGATAATAATCGCCTTGCGCATTGCCCCAGGCGCTCAGCTGCACCGCCGCGGTGAGCTGCCATTCCAGCCCGGCGGTGGCCAGCCAGTGCGGCACGTTTTCGATCTCCTTGCCGCGCGTGGTCGGCGCACTCGGGTCCGGCGTGGCAATGCTGGCCTTCTGCCGCGAATACGACATCCAGGCCCGCCAGTGCTCGGCCGGCTGCAGGTTCAGTTGCGCATCCCAGCCGCGCCGCAGCGTGCGCCCGACATTGGCCACATCGCCGACACCGGGCACGCCATTGACGCCCAGGATGGTGGCGACTTCGCCGGAAGCGCGTTGCTCCCAATACGCCAGGCGGCCGTCCATCAGCGCCGATGGCGCGAACTTGAAACCGGCCTCCCAGCCGTCGTTGATCGACGGGCCGAGATTTGCCGGCTGGCGCCGATACGCGCCATCGCCGCTGCCGATCTGGAAGCTGCGCCCCCAGTTCGCGTACACGCTGCTTTGCCCGGCCAGCCGGTAGCTGGCACTGAACTTGGGCTGCTTGATGGTGCCGTAGTCGTACGTCGGTGCGTAAATGCCGGCACGCACATCGTGCAGCTGCCCATCGACACGGTCGATGCGATAGCCCGGCACCAGCTGCAGCCGCTCGACCGGGGTCAGCACCGCCTGTACGTAGGCCCCGCGCGTGCGCAGGTCGTAATCCCAATCGCGCAATTGCGCGCCGCGCACCCGTGCCACGGTGCGGTAGCGCTGCGACTGGTTGTCCTGCCACTGCGCATCCACGCCGGCTTCCAGATTGGCCGCCAGCGCGCCGCAATCCGGCTGCCAGTTGCCGCGCAACAGCAGGCCGCGATGGGTTTCATCGGTATCGCGTTCCTGCTGCAGGCCGGCTGCGGAAAAGCGTACCCAGCGCCGATTGCGGTAATCGTTCTGGTAGGCCTTGGCGCTCCACTGCGCAGCGGCGCCCAGCGTGCCGTCCGCGTGCAACGCGGTCTGCCGCAGCTGGCGTTCGCTGCGATCGTCCTGCGCATACGCCGGCGAACTGCCTGGCGCCGCGCGTGCGCTGGCCGCATCCAGATAACCGGCTTCCAGCGCGTGATTGTCGTAGTAACGCGTGGTGAGCCCGGCACGGAAGCCGCCATCGGGGTCGGTATAGAACCACTTGCCGGCCACACTGCGTTTGCGCGCGTCGGCGTGCTCGCGATAACCATCGGAATCGCGCCAGGCCAACACATAGTTCTGGCTCCATGCGCCATGTTCGAAGCCCTTGCCCAACTGCACCTCGCGCGCACCGAAACTGCCCGCCGTCACGCTCAGGCGGCCATCGTTGCCGCCGGTACGGGTCAGCACATCCACGCTGCCGGCGATCGCATGCAGACCGTAGCGTGCATCGTTGGTGCCGCGCACGATCTCGATCGCGCTGATGTCCTGCGCAAACACCGCATCCAGATATGGCATGCCGCCGGCATTGTCGTTGCTGGGGATGCCGTCGATCAGCAGCTTCACCGCATTGATGCGCCCCTCGCCATTGAAACCACGGAACGAGAACCGCCCCGCATCGGTGCCCATGCGGAACTGGGTGACCTGCACGCCCGGCGCACGCATCAACAGCTCCCAGCTGTAGTCCACGTGTTGATCGTGCAGCAGCTCGCCACCGATCACATCCACCGAACTCAGCACGCGTGCCGTGCTCGGGCTGCGCTGGGTCTGCGCGCTCACCTGCACCTTGCCCAGGGTCAATGCCGCATCCTGCGCCTGCACAGTGCAGGCAGGCCCCCACACCAGCGCCAACGATGGCGCGTACCACAGCGTTTTCAATAATCGCAACCGCATGACCAACCCTTCGCCGTGCCGGCACGGCAACACCGCCGTGCGCCGCGGCAACACGGCGGGCACAGGCATCACGTCAGGAGAGCAGGTCGTCCATGCAACTGCGTGCGGGCGCGCCGGAAGGTCGGGCACGCAATCGCTACAACGCAGCGGACGCCCGCGATGGGGCCAGACTCACGCGTGCAGCGGCGGCCCACGTGCCCCGAGTGCGGCCCAGCGCACCGTCGATGTTGCGCGCGCCTGCCTGTGCACCGGCGCCGGCGCCGGCCGCGCTTGCAGCAGGCACAGCACCAGCAACGCCAGCCACGGCAGCAGGCGCGCGGCCAGCACGCAGTAATCGCAGGCTTCACCATGCGCGCCTGCGTGTTGGCCGGTGTCCGGCTTGGCGGGCGATGCAGCGGCGGCGTGATGGTGCGCGGCCGTCTGCGCCGGCAGGGCCTGGTCCGCATGCAGCGACCCGCCCGCGTCCAGCGCCGGCCCGCTCATGCACATCGGCTCGGGCGACTGCGCCTGGCTCCAACGGCTGACCAGCGGCGCCACCAGCATCAGCAGCACCGCCAGACAGGCAAGCAAGTGCAGGCAAGGGTGGCGGCGGAGCGAAGGCATTGCGCGAGTGTAAGCCGCCGCATGCCGCAGGGGCGATGGTGGCGGCCGGTGCGCGACCGCATGTCGCACCCGTCGGCAACGGCCGCCTTGCCCGCCAGACTGAGCAGTGGCGGAATCTGACGATCAGGCACCCTGCAGGCGCGCAGACGCGAGTACAGACGAAGTCCTGAAGGGTCGATGCACGGCCGTTGTCGAGGTCGGTAGTCACAGTTCCAGCAGTGGACGTGACAGCGCGCACATGGCAGGCCCTGGCATGCCCTATGCTTATACGTCATCCATCCACCTGCGCGCGCATGAGCACCGTCCTGTCCGACCCAGCGGCCGAGCCCCTTCCCTGTGCTGCCAAGCCGCCGAGCGAGGCATTGCGCCTTCAGGCGCTGCGCAGTTACGGCATCCTCGACACGCCGCGCGAGGCCGCCTTCGAAGACATCACCAGGCTGGCCTCGATCATCTGCCAGACGCCGATCGCGCTGATCAGCCTGGTGGATGCCGAGCGGCAGTGGTTCAAGAGCGAACGCGGCATGGGCGAGCGCGAGACGCCGCTATTCAAGTCGATGTGCGCGCATGCGCTGCTCGACAGCGACGTGCTGGTGGTGCCGGACACCCGCGAGGACGTCCGCTTCGCGCGCAATCCGTTGGTGACCGGCGAGGCGCCGTTGCATTTCTATGCCGGCGCCGTGCTCAAGACCAGCGAAGGTCTGCCGCTGGGCACGGTTTGCGTGCTCGACCGCCAGCCGCGCCAGCTCAGTGCCGAACAGGTCGATGCGCTGCGCGCACTCGCACGCCAGACCATGGCACAGCTGGAACTGCGCCGCGCGCTGCAGGTGGCCGAAGAATCCGACCGCTACCGCAGTCGCCTGATGGCCATCGCCGGGCACGACCTGAAGACCCCGCTGCGCACCGCCGCCTACGCCATCGACAAGATGCGCCGGCATGCCAATGTCGATTCGGTGCCGACCCTGGTCACCGCGCGCGATGCGATCAATCTGGTGGCGCGCAACCTCGACGAGCTGGCCACCCTGGCGGCCGCCAGCGAGACCGCCACGCCGGATCTGCAGCCGCTGGCGCTGGAAGATGTGCTGCATTCGGTGCTGGGTGTGTGGCGGCAACCGGCGATCGACAAGTGCCTGGCCTTGCGCCACGTGCCCACCTCGCTACGCGTGCGCAGCCATCCCACGCTGCTGACCACCTTGCTCGGCAATCTGATCGGCAACGCGGTCAAGTACACCGAACGTGGACGCGTGCTGGTCGGCGTCCGGCGTCGCCCCGGCCACGCGGTGGTGGAAATCATCGACAGCGGCATCGGCCTGAACCTGGACCACCCCGAACAGGTGTTCCAGGCCTTCCGCCAGGCCGACCCGCGCAGCGACGGGCTGGGCATCGGCCTGTGGATCGTGCACCGCACCGCCGAGACCCTGGGCTGCGAAGTGGATGTGCGCCCACGCCCGGGCGGCGGCACCTGCTTTTCGGTACGCATCCCGCTGGCCTGACCACCACTCGGTAGCGCCGGGCCAGACTGAGTCAGCGCAGCAGGTGGGCGCTGCTTGCCGGCATTGCGCAGACCGGCAACGCCATGCAGCCGATGCCACGCAAAAAAAGGCGGACCCGGGCTCCCGACCCGGATCCGCCGCCAAGCACGCCAGGTCTCTCCCCAGGGACCCGGGTGCGCCAGTCGCTCCATTGCGCAGCCTCGCGCAATGGTGATGCGACAGCGCTAGCAACCGCTTGACGACACCGACAAACAAACCAGCGATGCGATGTGCCGCATCGCCGGTCCTGCGCCGTCCACCCCTAG